>NZ_JAOWHL010000019.1:0-124155 GCF_030332645.1 Citrobacter sp. Cpo091 | reverse complement strand
AATCCGTTGTTCCGTGTCAGTGGAGGCGCATTATAGGGAGTTATTTCAGGCTGACAAGGGGAAATTTAAAATAATCTTCCAAGTGCGTATTTTTTCATCAAAACCACTTAAACTGACAGTTTTTCGAGCGTTTTAAAGCCATAGCGCTGTAGCACAGGCAATAATTGTTCAGCTTCTGTCGTCATTGCCATACAAAATGCGACGTTCTCATCGGTTGATTTCGCATCTGGCGCTTCATGCTCTAACAACCAGGCCGTGCGGCGCGCTATCGCGGCACCAGAATCCACCAGTCTCGTCCCCTCGGGCAGGACCTGTAAAAGCTCTTCCTGTAATAGAGGGAAATGAGTGCAACCGAGCACTACTGTGTCAGGTGGTTCAGACATCCGCAGCCATGGACGCAGAATACGCCGCAGTTCTTCCAGAGAAACTGTTTCACCGTGCAGCTTCGCTTCCGCCAGTTCCACCAGCTCAGCAGAACCCAACATTGCAATTTGGCATTCGTTAGCGAATCGCGCAATCAGCTCATGGGTATACGAGCGCTTCACCGTTGCACGTGTAGCCAGTAGCCCCACAACACCGTTCGCCGTGAGTCGCGCTGCCGGTTTAATCGCAGGCACCACGCCCACAACCGGGAAAGCAAATTTCTCACGTAACGCAGGGAGCGACACCGTGCTTGCTGTATTACACGCGATGACCGCAAGAGAGAGGGGATAGCGCTGCTGGACCGCAGTCACTATCTCAACAACACGCTCGACGATAAACTCCTCGCTCTTCTCTCCATAAGGAAAGGCGACGTTGTCGAAAGCGTAGATATAGTGGAGATCCGGCAGAAGGCGCCGGATCTCGTCATAGACCGACAACCCACCGACGCCGGAATCAAACACCAGCACGGTGGGACGGGGATCAGAAGGTGTAGCTGCCAGACAAGGTGTATTCCCGTCCTGCAGTTGCGTAGCCATAAACTGTCTCGTAATCTTTATCGAACAGGTTGGCGATTTTACCACGAACTGTCAGCTGTGAGGTGATTGGATATGACACTCCGATATCCCACAAGCTGACGCCGCCCAATTTAACATCACGATTATTGTCGTAATCATTATCGTAACGTTCACCTATATATTGATAAGCAACGTTCCACCCCAAGTCCTGAACCTGCCCAGTTAACTCATACTTAACCTGCTGTTTTGCTCGGCGATAGAGTACCTTATTCGTATCATCATCCCGCGGGTCAACATACTGTAGCGTCAGGTGATGATCTACCGGGCCAGTCGTAACATTCCCAGTCCATTCCAGCCCTTTAATCGTGGCTGACTTAACGTTGACGTACTGGTTATTCTTGTAATCGATCAGGTTTTGAATTTCATAATGATATGCAGAAAGACGCCAATCAAGCGGCCCTGTCAATCCATCAATCCCTGCTTCCCACTGTTTAGATTCTTCCGGTTTCAAATTCGGGTTGGCTGCAATACCCGGCCCATAGGAAGAGGCAAAACGAGTAGCCCCGTATTGCTGACCAAGTGAAGGAGCCAGGAAACCTGTGCCATAAGAGAGCGTTGCACGGTAGCCATCAACAAACTCCCAGCCTGCAGCAGTCTGCCAGGTGCCATGCCAGCCGAATTGTTCATCATGATCTTCACGGCCTGAGGCTTCCAGCGTGACGCTATCAATTTGTTGTTGCCCAGTTAGATAAAGTCCGGTCGTATCACGTTTATAAGCGTCCGATTTCGTGGTACTACTGGAAGTCAGCTTTTCTTGTTTCCAGTCGACACCACCGCTAATCGCTCCATGCCCAACCTCAACGTTATTTCCCCACTGAATATAGCGCTGTTCCATATTATCCAGCGTAGCATCCCCCGCATAACGACCGAGTTGATTGCTATAGTTGTAATCTTTGAGATGCTGGTAGTTAGCAATCAGTTGGGCGGAATAGATACCTGAGCTGTAACGAAGGCCGGAATCCCAGGACTGAGTGTAATTCTGAGCTTCGTCATTACCGCCAGCATAGCCATAAGAGCCCTGATCGTAATCGCTATTCGCCGTGTAGCCGTAACCACGGAAGAAACCGGAGAAGTTATCGTTAAACTTGTGCTGCAAGCCGCCCCAGAACAGTTTGTTGCGATAACCATCGCGATCGCTGTCACCGCTGTAAGGGGAATCAGGTTGAATGTTAAAACCTTTGGTCGTCTGGTAAGCGCCAGCCGCCGTCACCATCGTGTCACCAAATCGTTTATTTATCGTGCCGTCGTAGGTCTGATAACCATCAGTCCCCATACCTGCGTTGATCTGTGATTTCTCTTCATTACTCATCGTAATGATGTTCATCACACCACCGATCGCACCAGATCCGTACACAGCTGAACGCGGCCCGCGAATATATTCAACACGTTGCACCAACGATACCGGAATCTGACCAATATCAATCGCATTACCGATGCCTGCACGCGCCATCGGCACGCCATCAATCAATACCAGGACATGCCTGGACTCAGTACCGCGAACATACAGCGAGGAGCTTTTCCCCATACCGCCGCTTTGCGAAATATCTACGCCCGGCAATCGGCGCATGACATCATTGAGATCTTTTGACTGCCAGCGCTGAATATCTTCACGCGTCACCACATCAGTGGGGGCAAGGACAGTATTAACAGGCTGCTGAAAACGGTTGGCAGTAACAACGAGAGTATCTGGGCTAGTATCCTGTGCCCAACCAGAAAATGCTGTGACGGAAAGTGCCGTGCACAGCAACGATTTTTTAATCATTGTAAAGCATCCACAATATAAGAAGGATGCCGCAGGTCCCACCGATAGTACGCGATGATGAAAGCCAGATGCGACGTTAGCCGGCAGGTCTTCGGGCTTGGAGGCAACTTAAAGAGACGATGACTTCCCACGGCATGCCGCAGTGTCTGCACCAGGTGCACTCATCCCCTACCTTCCTTACCGCTGCGCGTCAGCTCCAGATTCACACTGGATTCCCTTTTAACTCACAGGACCGGAAAACGGATGCTACAGTTTGTTACAACCCACTGTCCAGACTGCGTATCACAATATCGGAAATCATCAATGACTGGACATCTGATGAGCAATCCCTACAATCCCCGCGTACTTTTATTTTTCAGGACGCATCATGACCCCCGAACACCTTCCGACAGAACAGTACGACGCACAGTTAGCTGAAAAAGTGGTGCGTCTGCAGAGCTTAATGACGCCATTTTATGCACAGGCTCCGGAAGTGTTTCGCTCACCGGTCAGCCACTACCGTATGCGCGCGGAATTCCGTTTGTGGCATGACGGTGATGATCTGTACCACATCATGTTCGACAGCCAGACCAAAAACCGTATCCGTGTCGACAGCTTCCCGGCAGCCAGTGAGCTTATCAACACGCTAATGACGGCAATGATCGAAGGCGTTCGCAACAACCACGTCCTGCGTCACAAACTGTTTCAGATTGATTACCTCACAACCCTGAGCGGTCAGGCGGTGGTATCGATGCTGTACCATAAAAAGCTGGATGATGAATGGCGTCAGGAAGCTGAAGCGCTGCGGGATGCGCTACGGGCGAAAAACCTGAATGTGCATCTGATTGGCCGGGCAACCAAAACCAAAATCGAGCTGGATCAGGACTACATTGACGAACGCCTGCCGGTTGCGGGTAAAGAGATTATCTATCGCCAGGTTGAGAACAGCTTCACCCAGCCGAACGCCGCCATGAATATTCAGATGCTGGAGTGGGCGATTGATGTCACCAGGGGCTCAAAAGGCGATCTGCTGGAGCTGTATTGCGGCAATGGCAATTTCTCGTTAGCCCTGGCACAAAACTTCAACCGCGTACTGGCAACGGAAATCGCCAAGCCGTCCGTTGCTGCTGCACAGTACAACATTGCGGCTAACCAGATTGAAAACGTACAAATAATCCGCATGGCGGCCGAAGAGTTTACTCAGGCGATGAACGGCGTTCGCGAGTTCAACCGTTTGCAGGGAATCGATCTGAAGAGTTACCAGTGTGAAACTATCTTCGTTGACCCACCGCGCAGCGGTCTGGACAGCGAAACGGAGAAAATGGTGCAGGCGTATCCGCGCATTCTGTACATCTCCTGCAATCCGGAGACGCTGTGTAAAAACCTGGAAACGTTAAGCCAGACGCACAATGTTTCACGTCTGGCGCTATTCGATCAGTTCCCGTATACGCACCATATGGAATGCGGCGTACTGTTAACCAAGAAGTAAAACTGAACGTAGGCCGGCCGCTTCAGATTGCCGGATGGCGGCTTTGCCTTATCCGGCCTACAGTTACAACTGTTACTCTGCTATTTCCTGCTTACGGTTACGCACTTTAAAGCCGATCCAGAACACCAGAATCACCGACAGTACCGCCGGGAAGAAGTTAGAGCCGATATCCGGATATTCAGCGCGTACCACGGTGCTGTACAGCAAAACGCCGAGGATAAAGCAGGCGGCAGCCAGGCCCGGCAATCCCACAGGCATGGTGCGGTTCTGATAGCGTTGATGCAGACAATAAACCGTCAGCACCAGCGAAATGATCGGGAATACTGAGAATGGCACAATGGAGCTAAACAGCGCCGCAAATGTACCATTGATCGATAAGCCAGCAACCAGCGCCAGCAGCAGCGTACCTTTATCTTGACCTGACTGTTTCATTGCTTGTCCTTCTCGTTACTCGGAGTGGTGCGTCATCTTCTCTTGTTCACGGCGGTACCAATAAAATGCGCCTTTCGCGATCATGCGTAGTTGCAATACCAGCCGCTCTTCCAGCTGTCGGCGCTGTTCAGCGCCAACATCCAGTGCTTCTGCCCCGGCGCTGAACACAATGGTTACCATGGCTTCGGCTTGCGCTTCAGTAAACGCACGAGGCATATGGTTTTCGAGTTCCAGATAGTCCGCAAGTTCCGCGATGAAGTGCTGAATTTCACGAGCGACCGCTGCACGAAACGCTGCGGATGTCCCCGAACGCTCGCGCAATAATAAACGGAAGGCGTTGGGATTGTTGCCGATGAACTCCATAAATGTTGAGACCGAGGTGCGGATCACACTCCCGCCCTTCGCGATACGCTGGCGCGCCTGGCGCATCAACTGACGCAGCATCAGACCGCTCTCGTCCACCATCGTCAAGCCGAGTTCATCCACATCGCGGAAATGGCGATAAAACGAGGTTGGCGCAATGCCCGCTTCACGAGCAACTTCGCGTAAACTGAGACTGGCAAAACTACGCTCAGCGCTCAGTTGACTAAATGCGGCTTCTACCAGCGAACGCCGGGTTTTCTCTTTTTGTTGCGCTCTAACGCCCATCACGATGTCTGAATCCTTCCACATACCTTGCTGGCACTATACCAGAGATTAGGCGGTTGGCATGGCTTTGTGAATGATTGTTTACGCGCAGTTTGTGCTTCGACTTCGCAAAAAAGCACAACGATAATTGGGTTATCTCAACAACGATGTTACTATTCTGTTGCTTTTATGTATAAGAACAGGTAAGCCTGACCATGTCACATTCTTACGATTACGATGCAATAGTAATAGGTTCCGGTCCCGGCGGCGAAGGCGCGGCAATGGGTCTGGTTAAGCAAGGAGCGCGCGTCGCGGTAATTGAGCGCTATCATAACGTCGGCGGAGGTTGTACCCACTGGGGCACCATCCCGTCGAAAGCTCTCCGCCACGCCGTCAGCCGCATTATTGAATTCAATCAGAACCCACTGTACAGCGACCACTCCCGACTCCTTCGTTCTTCTTTCGCCGATATTCTCAACCACGCTGATAACGTTATTAATCAGCAAACGCGTATGCGGCAAGGATTTTACGAGCGCAACCACTGCGAAATTTTGCAGGGAAATGCTCGTTTTGTTGATGAACACACGATCGCCCTGGAATGTCACGACGGTACGGTGGAAACGCTGACTGCGGATAAGTTTGTTATTGCCTGCGGTTCGCGTCCTTATCGCCCTGTTGATGTCGACTTTTCGCATCCCCGGGTTTACGACAGTGACTCTATCCTGAGCCTGCACCACGAACCCCGTCATGTGCTGATTTATGGCGCAGGGGTCATTGGCTGTGAATATGCGTCGATCTTCCGTGGAATGGACGTCAAAGTTGATTTAATCAACACCCGCGATCGTCTGCTGGCATTCCTCGATCAGGAGATGTCCGACTCGCTCTCTTACCACTTCTGGAACAGCGGTGTGGTCATTCGCCACAACGAAGAGTATGAGAAGATTGAAGGTTGCGATGACGGCGTCATCATGCACCTGAAGTCCGGTAAGAAACTGAAGGCCGACTGCCTGCTGTACGCCAATGGCCGTACCGGTAATACCGATTCGCTGGCGCTGGAAAACATTGGTCTGAAAACCGACAGCCGCGGGCAGCTCAAAGTGAATAGTATGTACCAGACGGCGCTGCCGCATGTGTACGCCGTAGGGGATGTGATTGGTTATCCGAGCCTGGCATCGGCGGCCTACGACCAGGGACGCATTGCCGCCCAGGCACTGGTAAAAGGCGAAGCCACTGCGCATCTGATCGAAGATATCCCAACCGGGATTTATACCATTCCGGAAATCAGCTCCGTTGGTAAAACAGAACAGCAGCTCACGGCAATGAAAGTTCCATACGAGGTTGGCCGCGCCCAGTTTAAGCATCTGGCACGTGCACAAATCGTGGGTATGAGTGTCGGAACGCTGAAGATCCTGTTCCATCGCGAAACCAAAGAGATTTTGGGGATCCACTGCTTTGGGGAGCGCGCGGCCGAAATTATTCACATCGGACAAGCGATAATGGAGCAAAAAGGTGGTGGTAACACTATCGAGTACTTCGTTAACACCACCTTTAACTACCCAACCATGGCAGAAGCCTATCGGGTAGCGGCGCTAAATGGCTTAAACCGCCTGTTTTAACGCACTGTCGAAATGGCCATCCATTGATCCACGGATGGCCTCTGCCAGCTGTTCATAACGGCTGCGCAGCGGCGAACCAGGACGGTATACCAGACCAATCGTACGACGCGGTTCGGGTTTAATGCATGGCAGATAAACGACACCATCACGCTTACGCTCCGGCGGAACGGCCAGCGCAGGCAGTAAGGTAATACCACTGCCTGCCGCCACCATGTTACGCAGCGTTTCCAGACTGGTTGCCCGAAAATGGGTATCTTCATCAGCACCCGCTTCAAAGCAGAAACCCATCGCCTGATCGCGCAGACAGTGGCCATCTTCCAGCATCAGCAGTTTTTCACCCGCCAGATCGGACATCGGTACACAGTCACGGTTTGCCCACGGATGATCTTCATAGATCGCCAGCATCATAGGCTCATCAAATAACGGTACTTCGATGAACGCCTCACTCTCTTTGACCAGCGCCAGAATGACGCAGTCGAGCTTGCCGCTATCCAGTTGCGCCAACAGCTGATGTGTCTGCGCTTCATGGAGATACATCTCCAGTTTTGGGAAGGTCTGGTGCAACATCGGAATAATATGCGGCAGCAGGTATGGCCCCACCGTTGGGATCAAACCAATATGCAGCGGGCCAGACATTGTCTCGCCTTGTTGGCTTGCCATCTCCTTGAGCACTTTGACCTCGCGCAGCACGGTGCGCGCCTGATCCACCAGCAGCAAACCGGCCTGGGTGAACAGCACCTTGCGACTCGTACGCTCCAGCAACATGACGCCAAGCTCATCTTCCAGCTTGCGGATCTGCCCGCTCAGCGTTGGTTGGCTAACGTGACAGGAGTCTGCCGCTCGTCGGAAGTGACGATGTTCGGCTAGTGCCACCAGGTATTCAAGATCACGAATATTCATTATTCATCCTCCATCGCCACGATAGTTCGTAGCGATAGGTAGCATAGCAACGAACGATTATCCCTATCAAGCTTTCTGTTTAATAATGCACCACAGAAACGGAACGGTACCCCTTTAACCCTTGAAGCTACTGTCCGTTTGAGAGTTTCTCTCATACTCGAAATAACTAAAGCCAACGTGAACTTTTGCGGACCTTGAGTCCGCATTTTTTTTGCATAAAAAAAGCCCGGCGTCGCAAAGCTCGGCCGGGTTATGGTTTGGTAGGCCTGATAAGCGTAGCGCCATCAGGCAGAACGGCGCACAGTGCCGGATGGCGGCTTCGCCTTATCCGACCTACAGGCGTGCCTTCGCGTAGTCGATCGCCTGCGCAACCTGCTGCGGCGACACGCCACCTTTCGCTGCACGTTTATCCAGACACGATTGCAACGAGAGGATCGGGTAAACGTCATCGCCAATCACCTGGCTGAACTTTTGTAAGTCGGCAAGCGACAGCGCTTCCAGCGGTTTGCCCTGACGAATCGCCTCGACCACCGTTTCCCCCACAATATGGTGCGCTTCGCGGAACGGGACGCCTTTCGCCACCAGATAATCCGCCAGCTCAGTGGCGTTAGCATAACCCTGCTGCGCCGCTTCCTGGCAACGCGGACGTTTCACCTGGATTCCATCCAGCACCAGCGCGGCCATATGCAGACAGTCCAGCCAGGTGTCGAGCGCGTCGAACAGCCCTTCTTTGTCTTCCTGCATATCTTTGTTGTATGCCAGTGGAAGGCCTTTTAAAGTCATCATCATGCCGGTCAGCGCACCCTGCACGCGACCGCATTTACCACGGATCAGCTCCAGCGCATCCGGGTTTTTCTTCTGCGGCATCAGAGATGAACCGGAAGTCACACGGTCGGAGAGTTCAACAAAGCCCGCTTCGCCGGTGTTAAAGAAAATCAGATCTTCAGCAAAACGCGACAGGTGTACCATGCCGATAGAGGCGTCGGAGAGTAACTCCAGCACGTGGTCACGGTCAGAAACGCTGTCCAGGCTGTTGCGCGTTGCCGAGGCAAAGCCCAACCAACCCGCCAACTGCTCGCGATCGATTTCATACGCCGTACCCGCCAGCGCGCCGCAGCCTAACGGACTGACGTCCAGGCGTTTGAGCGCATCCTGCAAACGGCTCTCGTCACGCGCCAACATTTCAACATAGGCCAGACACCAGTGAGCAAACGTCACCGGCTGCGCACGTTGCAGGTGGGTGTAACCCGGCATGACGGCGTCCTGGTTATTCTCCGCCGTCACCACCAGCGCAGTTTGCAACTGACGATTGGCCGACAGTAATTCGATAACCGTGTCTTTGCACCACAGCTTGAGATCGGTCGCGACCTGGTCATTACGGCTACGCCCGGTATGCAGTTTTTTACCAAGCTGGCCGACTTTATCAATCAGCTTACCTTCCACCCAACTGTGAATATCTTCGGCATCGCTTTGCAAAATCTGCTGAGGATTCGCGCGAACCTCTTCCAGCAGGTTATTCAGCGCCTCTTCCAACTGCAGCTGTTCATCGGCAGTCAGTACACCTACCGTTACCAACGCTTTGGACCAGGCCACAGAGCCAACAATATCCTGTTCTGCCAGGCGGTAGTCAAAACGCAACGAGTCGTTGAACTGTTTGAACCGCTGATCTGCTGCCTGTGTAAAACGCCCACCCCAAAGTGCCATAACGAATTTCCTTAATATGATATTTTTGCCCGGTGGCGCTGCGCTTACCGGGCCTACAAAACCCACGTAGACCGGATAAGGCGAAGCCGCCATCCGGCACATTAATGGTTAAGCCAGAATACGCGTACCAATTGGCGTGCCGTTAAACAGCGCCGGAAGTTGCTCTGCATGACGCCAGGAGGCGATATCCACCGGACGGCCCAGCGTACGCGCGGCATCCAGCGCTGCATTCACCTTCACGATCATGCCATCGGTAATAATGCCCTGTTCAATCAGCTGTTCCGCTTTCGCCGCGGTCATTTCGGCAATGCGCTGGCCTTTGCCATCCAGAATACCGCTCACATCAGAGAGCAGGATCAGATCCGCACCCAGCGTTGCCGCCAGCGCCGTTGCAGCCTGATCGGCATTCACGTTCATCAGCAGACCATCATCAGTGACACCAATAGAGCTCACTACCGGCAGAAAACCGCTTTCCAGCAGCGTGTTAATCAGCTTAGGCGAACCCGGCTGCGCCAGTCCAACATGACCCAGTTCTTTATCGAGCGGCGTCACTTTTACGCTGTCGCCATCGCCAAGATACAGACCAACAGACGCGATGTGATGCTTTTTCGCCCAGGCCAGCAAGGTTTTATTCGCCGTTCCCGCCAGGGCACCGGTAATAATGTCAATTTGATCGGCAGGCGTGACGCGCAGACCATTTTTCTTTTTCACCGGCAGATTCAGCTGCTTCATCAGCTCGTCGACCACGCAGCCGCCGCCGTGCACAATGACCAGCGGACGCTGGTGCGACTCACGATAATTCACCAGTGCGGTAAACAGACGCTCCAGCGCCTCTTCGCTATCCAGTAAAACGCCGCCCAGCTTGATAATTAATGGATTCATTGTTGCACCCTTAAATAAGAGACTGCGTTTGGGCAAAGCCAAAACGAATATTTGCGCACTGCATCGCCTGTGCCGCCGCGCCTTTCAATAAGTTGTCTTCCGTCGCCACAACGATCAGATGCTCACCCTGCACAGCAAACCCGATATCACAGAATGGTAATCCAACCACATTCTTCAGCGCTGGAACCCCTTTGTCATACAGACGCACCAGCGGTTTATCGCCATACGCCTGTTGTAGCGTCTGAGCCACCTGAGCATGAGTTACGCCCGCTTTAAGGCGGCAAGTGATAGTTTCCAGAATTCCGCGCGGGAAGTTGCCCAGATGTGGGGTGAAAATCACTTCAGCCCCCAGATGAGTGGCGATTTCCGGCTGGTGACGATGGGTAAACACGCCATACGGTTGCAGGCTTACTTCGCAAAAACTATTAGAGATAGCCGCTTTACGGCCCGCGCCGCTCACGCCGCTGGTCGCATTAATTACCGGCCACTGGCTGAGATCCAACAGCCCGGCATCAATCAGTGGTTTCAGCGAAAGCTGCGCCGCCGTCGGGTAACAACCCGGCACAGCAATCAGATTCGCTTCTTTCAGCTGGTCTTCGTTCCATTCCGCCAGCCCGTAAACTGCCTGCTCCAGCAGGTCGGGATGCTGATGGGTAAAACCATAATATTTTTCATAGAACGCGCCGTCATTTACGCGAAACGCGCCAGAGAGGTCAAACACCACGCAACCGGCCTGCAAAAACTGCGGAGCCAGGTCATGACTTACCTCATGAGCCGTTGCGAGGAACACAACATCCACCCCTGCGCTAAACTCGCTGATATCTGACATTGGCTGCAACGGTAAATCGACAATGCCTTTCAACTGCGGATGCAAATCGGAGATTAATTTTCCTGCATCATTGCTTTGCGCTGAGACGGTCAAAGCGGTTATGGTCATATCAGGATGGCGATTTACATAGGTCACAAGCTCTGCGCCGGCATAGCCACTGGCGCCCACAATCAGCGTATTCAACATCGGGGCTGCTCACCTTCTTAGATTCTGTTGCCAGGTATAAGCCTTTATCACCTCACCTTACACTTGGTGGGTTTTATTACGCTCAACGTTAATGTATTTTTATTCACAAATACTGCATGAATATTGATACTATCATGACCCGAGGTGTGTCAACAATGAAAAACAATTTACCGCCATTTATCGAGATTTACCGCGCTCTGATTGCCACGCCATCGATTAGCGCTACCGAAGAAGCGCTCGATCAAAGCAATGCAGGTTTAATCACTCTGTTGGCGGGCTGGTTTAAAGATTTAGGCTTCAATGTGGAGGTCCAGCCGGTTCCCGATACGCGAAATAAATTCAATATGCTGGCGAGCATTGGACAGGGCGCTGGTGGTCTGTTGTTGGCGGGCCATACCGATACCGTACCCTTTGACGACGGACGCTGGACGCGCGATCCGTTCACCCTGACCGAGCATGACAATAAGCTCTATGGTTTGGGTACGGCGGACATGAAAGGCTTCTTCGCCTTTATCCTCGACGCGTTGCGTGATGTCGACGTCACGAAGCTGAAAAAGCCCCTCTACATTCTGGCCACTGCTGACGAAGAGACCAGCATGGCGGGAGCTCGCTACTTTTCTGAAACCACTGCTCTGCGCCCAGACTGCGCGATTATTGGCGAACCCACTTCACTGCAACCGGTTCGCGCGCACAAAGGTCATATCTCTAATGCGATACGCATTCTGGGACAATCGGGTCATTCAAGCGATCCGGCACGTGGCGTTAATGCGATTGAACTGATGCATGATGCCATCGGCCATATCATGCATCTGCGCGATGACCTGAAAGCGCGCTATCACCATGATGCCTTTACCGTTCCGTATCCAACGTTAAATTTGGGCCACATCCACGGTGGCGACGCCGCCAACCGAATCTGCGCCTGCTGCGAACTGCATATGGATATTCGCCCGCTACCAGGTATGACGCTAAACGATCTCAATGGGTTACTTAACGAAGCGCTGGCCCCTGTCAGCGAACGCTGGCCGGG
Source organism: Citrobacter sp. Cpo091 (assembly GCF_030332645.1). NCBI lineage: Bacteria > Pseudomonadati > Pseudomonadota > Gammaproteobacteria > Enterobacterales > Enterobacteriaceae > Citrobacter > Citrobacter sp. Cpo091. The sequence goes on along the minus strand of NZ_JAOWHL010000019.1, from coordinate 111,724 downwards.
CCGCCTGACCGTATCGGAACTGCATCCACCGATTCCAGGCTATGAGTGTCCGCCTGACCATCAACTGGTAGAGGTGGTTGAGAAACTGCTGGGCGCACAGACTGAAGTGGTGAACTACTGCACCGAAGCGCCATTTATCCAGACGCTTTGCCCGACGCTGGTATTGGGTCCTGGTTCTATTAATCAGGCGCATCAGCCGGATGAATATCTGGAAACACGCTTTATTAAGCCAACTCGCGAATTAATCACCCAGGTTGTGCATCATTTCTGCTGGCATTAACTGCTTGTCACCCCGCCAATCCTTTAGTGGTAAGCGGGGTGATTTTTTAACATTTCCATAAGCAACGCTTATTTGATTGGATGTGAATTAAATAACGTAAATTCACGGCATTTATTCGTTTGCTGAACCGATTTCGCAGCAATTGACGTCACGTGTTTTACGTGGCTTTATAAAAGACGGCTAAAAAATTAAGTCCGCAAGATTTCGCGTGATAGTCAGGCGTGAAAGATACAGGACATATTCAAAATAGATGGGGTGTCTGGGTTAATATGAACGAACAATATTCCGCGTTGCGTAGTAATGTCAGTATGCTCGGCAAAGTGCTGGGAGAGACCATCAAGGATGCGCTGGGAGAGAACATTCTTGATCGCGTAGAAACAATTCGTAAGCTGTCCAAATCATCTCGCGCTGGCAATGAAGTTAATCGCCAGGAATTGCTCACCACACTGCAAAATCTGTCTAACGACGAGCTGCTGCCGGTTGCCCGCGCATTTAGCCAGTTCCTGAACCTGGCCAACACCGCCGAGCAATACCACAGCATTTCGCCAAAAGGCGAAGCAGCCAGCAACCCGGAAGTGATTGCTCGCACTCTGCGTAAACTGAAAGAGCAGCCCAACCTCAATGACGCCACCATCAAGAAAGCCGTAGAATCACTCTCTCTGGAGCTGGTACTCACCGCCCACCCGACCGAGATCACTCGTCGTACGCTGATCCATAAAATGGGTGAAGTGAATGCCTGCCTCAAGCAGCTTGATAACAAAGACCTCGTCGATTATGAACGCAACCAACTGATGCGCCGTCTGCGTCAGCTCATTGCCCAGTCTTGGCATACGGATGAGATCCGCAAGCTGCGCCCAAGCCCGGTTGATGAAGCCAAATGGGGTTTCGCGGTAGTTGAAAACAGCCTGTGGGAAGGTGTACCGAACTACCTGCGCGAGCTGAATGAACAACTGGAAGAGCATCTGGGTTATAAGCTGCCGGTTGATTTTGTCCCGGTTCGATTTACTTCCTGGATGGGCGGCGACCGTGATGGTAACCCGAACGTAACGGCAGATATCACCCGTCACGTGCTGCTGCTCAGCCGCTGGAAAGCAACAGATCTGTTCCTGAAAGACATCCAGTTTCTGATTTCTGAGCTTTCAATGGTGGATGCCACGCCGGAGCTGATGGCGCTGGTAGGCGAAGAAGGCGCAGCTGAACCTTATCGCTATCTGATGAAAACCTTGCGTTCTCGTCTGATGGCAACTCAGGCCTGGCTTGAAGCCCGTCTGAAAGGCGAGAAATTGCCGAAACCTGCGGGACTGCTCACCCAAAACGAACAGCTTTGGGACCCGCTATACGCGTGCTACCAGTCTCTGCAGGCCTGTGGCATGGGTATTATCGCCAATGGCGAATTGCTCGACACCCTTAGGCGCGTGAAGTGTTTCGGTGTACCGCTGGTGCGTATTGATATTCGTCAGGAAAGCACCCGTCATACTGAAGCCCTGGGCGAACTGACCCGTTATCTGGGTATTGGCGACTACGAAAACTGGTCGGAAGCGGATAAACAGGCTTTCCTGATCCGCGAACTGAATTCCAAGCGTCCGCTCCTGCCGCGTAACTGGGAACCGAGCAACGACACCCGTGAAGTGCTCGACACCTGTCGGGTCATTGCCGAAGCCCCATATGGCTCCATTGCCGCCTATGTTATCTCGATGGCGAAAACTCCGTCGGATGTGCTGGCCGTGCATCTGCTGCTGAAAGAAGCCGGAATTGGTTTTGCTATGCCGGTCGCTCCGCTATTTGAAACGCTGGACGACCTCAACAATGCCGATGACGTCATGTCTCAACTTTTAAATATCGACTGGTACCGCGGCTTTATTCAGGGCAAACAGATGGTCATGATTGGCTATTCTGATTCCGCAAAAGACGCGGGCGTGATGGCGGCCTCCTGGGCGCAATACCAGGCTCAGGACGCGCTAATCAAAACCTGCGAAAAAGCCGGTATCGAACTGACGCTGTTCCACGGTCGCGGTGGTTCCATTGGTCGCGGCGGCGCGCCTGCACATGCGGCGCTACTCTCTCAACCGCCGGGCAGCCTGAAAGGCGGTCTGCGCGTGACAGAACAAGGGGAGATGATCCGCTTTAAGTACGGCCTGCCGGAAGTGACCATCAGCAGCCTGTCGCTGTATACCGGAGCAATTCTGGAGGCCAACCTGTTACCACCGCCAGAACCGAAAGATAGCTGGCGTCATATCATGGATGAGCTTTCCGATATTTCCTGCGAGCTCTATCGTGGATATGTGCGTGAAAACAAAGACTTCGTCCCTTATTTCCGCTCAGCGACACCGGAGCAGGAACTGGGTAAACTCCCGCTCGGTTCACGTCCGGCAAAACGCCGTCCGACCGGCGGGGTAGAGTCTCTGCGCGCCATTCCGTGGATCTTCGCCTGGACGCAGAACCGCCTGATGCTCCCGGCCTGGTTGGGTGCAGGTACCGCGCTGCAAAAAGTGGTTGAAGACGGCAAGCAAAGCGAACTTGAAGCCATGTGCCGCGACTGGCCATTCTTCTCCACACGCCTTGGCATGCTGGAAATGGTTTTCGCGAAAGCAGACCTGTGGCTGGCAGAGTATTACGATCAGCGCCTGGTCAAAAAAGATCTGTGGCCGCTGGGTGCAGAGCTACGCCAACGCCTGGCAGCAGATATCGATGTCGTACTGGCGATTGCCAACGACTCGCATTTGATGGCCGACCTGCCGTGGATTGCCGAGTCCATTCAGTTAAGGAATGTTTATACTGACCCACTGAACGTCTTACAGGCAGAGCTGTTACACCGCTCACGCCTGGCGGAAGAGCAAGGCAATGCACCGGACCCACGCGTGGAACAAGCATTGATGGTCACAATCGCTGGTGTCGCCGCTGGTATGCGTAATACTGGCTAACGACCCCTCTCGTCGCCTTCGTGCTATTGTATGAAGGCGACGGCAAAAACTGCTGTCCTAACCGCTTCTTTTTCAATATATTCCCGCCTGAATATATTCACTCCATGAATATATCAACAACAAAACACGATCCTAAGATCGTGATGCTTCAGTTCCTCTTAATGTTTAGTCGCTACTCTTGGCGCTACGATTAAAGACAGGCTCACATTATGCAATCCTTACAACTCCAGTCTAAACCCGCCTTTAGCTGGAAAGCCCTGGGTTGGGCGCTCCTCTATTTTTGGTTTTTTTCCTCATTACTGCAGGCCGTTATCTATTTTAGTGGCTACAGCGGATCTACCGGTTTACGCGACTCCTTGCTGTTTAGTTCGCTGTGGTTGATTCCGGTATTCTTATTTCCAAACCGTATCCGCATTATTGCTGCAGTGATAGGCGTGGTGTTATGGGCGGCCTCGCTGGCTGCTCTGAGCTATTACGTCATCTACGGGCAAGAGTTCTCGCAAAGCGTTCTGTACGTAATGTTTGAAACCAATGCGAACGAAGCCAGCGAATATCTGAGCCAATATTTCAGCCTGAAGATTGTCTTAATTGCGCTGGCCTATACAGCTGTGGCAATTCTGCTATGGACACGTCTGCGTCCTGTGCATATTCCATCACCCTGGCGCTATCTGGTGTCGTTTGCACTGTTATACGGATTGATTCTGCATCCGATGGCGGTGAACACGTTTATCAAACATAAGCCGTTTGAAAAAACGTTGGATGGTCTCGCCTCACGCATGGAGCCTGCCGCACCGTGGCAGTTCATCTCCGGGTATTATCAGTATCGTCAGCAGTTAACCGCGCTGAACAGCCTGCTGAATGAGAACAATGCCCTGCCGCCGCTGGCCAACTTTAAAGACAACTCCGGTGATGCGCCGCGTACGCTGGTACTGGTGATTGGCGAGTCAACGCAACGTGGCCGCATGAGCCTGTACGGTTACCCACGCGAAACAACGCCGGAACTGGATGCGCTGCATAAATCCGATCCTAACTTCACCGTGTTCAATAATGTCGTGACCTCACGTCCGTACACCATTGAAATCCTGCAGCAGGCGCTGACTTTTGCCAACGAGAAGAACCCGGATCTGTATCTGACTCAGCCGTCCCTGATGAACATGATGAAACAGGCAGGTTATAAAACCTTCTGGATCACCAATCAGCAGACGATGACCGCCCGCAACACCATGCTGACGGTGTTCTCTAAGCAGACGGATAAACAGTTCTATATGAACCAGCAGCGTACCCAAAGTGCGCGCGAATATGACAGCAACGTGCTGGCGCCATTTAAAGAAGTACTGGCTGACCCTGCACCGAAAAAGTTCATCATCGTTCACCTGCTGGGTACGCATATTAAGTACAAATTCCGTTACCCGGATGGTCAGGGTAAGTTCGACAATAATATCGACAATGTGCCCGCTGGCCTGAGTAACGATGAGCTGGAAGCTTACAACGATTACGACAGCGCGAATGTTTACAATGACCATATCATTGCCAGTCTGATCAAAGACTATAAAGCGACCGATCCGAACGGCTTCCTGCTGTACTTCTCCGATCATGGAGAAGAGGTATACGATACGCCGCCGCATAAAACGCAGGGTCGTAATGAAGACAACCCAACGCGCCATATGTATACGGTGCCGTTCCTGCTGTGGACCTCGGAAAAATGGCAGGCCGCACACCCACGTGACTTCTCACAGGATGTGAATCGTAAATACAGCAGCTCAGAGCTTATCCACACCTGGTCTGATTTAGCGGGCTTCACCTATGATGGTTTCGATCCAACTCGTGCCATTACCAGCCCGCAGTTCAAAGAGACGACCCGCTGGATTGGCAACCCGTACAAAAAGAATGCCCTGATTGATTACGATACCCTGCCTTACGGCGATCAAATCGGTAATCAGTAACAGTCTGCCGGATGCGCTACGCTTATCCGGCCTACAGCTCGCAAAGACTTGTAGGCCGGATAAGGCATTAGCCGCCATCCGGCAATAATCACTTGAGGGCGATTGTTTTCAACGTTACTGTTTCCCTGTCTGCTGCCTGCAAGGGATTAACATGTATCACGACATCAGCCACCTGCTCTCTCGCCTGATCAACGGCCCCACACCGCTGCGGCAGATTTACTTTGCCAGCACCAGTAGCTCAACGCCGGAACTGGCGTATCAGGTCGATTTTCCCCGACTAGAGATTGTGCTGGAAGGTGAATTCACCGATAATGGTGTTGCTGGCACATCCGCGACGTTACAGCCTTGCGATGCCTTGTTCGTTCCGGCTGGTGGCTGGAACTTTCCACAGTGGCTCACACCGGTGACCACGCTCAGTATCTTATTTGGCAAACAGCAACTGGGTTTTAGCATCGTTCAGTGGGACGGTAAGCAATATCAAAACCTTACCCGCCAGCACGTCGCGCGGCGTGGACCGCGTGTTGGCTCATTCCTGCTGCAAACGCTCAATGAAATGCAGATGCAGCCGCAGGAGCAGCAAACCGCCAGGCTAATCGTTGCAAGCTTACTGAGCCACTGCCGCGATCTGCTCGGCAGCCAGATCCAAACCGCATCACGCAGCCAGGCGCTTTTCGAAGCCATTCGCAACTATATTGACGAACGCTACGCTTCACCGCTCACCCGAGAATCCGTCGCGCAGGCGTTCTACATATCACCCAATTATCTTTCCCACCTTTTTCAAAAAACGGGCGCTATCGGTTTTAACGAATACCTGAACCACACGCGACTGGAACACGCAAAAACGCTGTTGAAGGGTTACGAATTGAAGATTAAAGAGGTGGCGCACATTTGTGGGTTTGTTGACAGCAACTACTTCTGCCGCCTGTTTCGCAAAAATACCGAACGTTCACCATCAGAATACCGTCGGCAGTACCACAGCCAATTGACGGAGAAAGAAGCTAATCCAGAGTAAGATGTGTGTGCTGTGGCGCTGAAAGCAGCTTTCGTACGGCGCTCATCACCCGCTGCGGCTCACGCAGAAATGCGCTAATGCCCGACTGAACGTATCGGCTCTGCGTAAAACGCTCTGCTCCTGCCAGTTCAATATCAGTAATGAGCAACACCACATCAGCGCGGTTAATATCCTCTTCCATCAGGCGATTTTCGGTTCCCAATGCCCCTTGAGTTTCGATCTTGATGCTCCATTTTTCCTGCTGGCAGAGTTTCTCCAGCCGCTCAGCTGCCATATAGGTATGGGCCACGCCGCTTACGCACGCGGTGACAGCAACCAGATATCGTACAGGTGCGATGGTCATACTATCCTCCTACTGTTACCTGAAATCCGGCGCATTCTGCCATCTTACGTATAATATCCACCTCTTGCGCCGTCGGTACGGGCACTTCTTTCATCAACCAGGGCAAACCGAGCAGGCTGTATTTGGGCTCGCCATATTGATGAAACGGTAGCAGGTGTACCTGTTTTATGCCTAGTGATGACAACATCGTCAACACATGCTGCGTGTTATCTGAATTCATCGTAAAGCCCGGAATCAGCGGCAGGCGAGGTATGACATTAACCCCTTCCTCCACCAATAGCCGTAAATTCGCCAGTACACGCGGTAGGTTCATGTTGATGACCTCACGAGCCAGATCTCCATCCATTATTTTGAGGTCGAACAACACCTCATCACACTCTTTTGCCAGCGATAACAAGCGACCGGCCGGCGCATCGCCAGCCGTTTCAATTGCACAGCGCACATCCCAGCGCCGCAGACGTTGCAGGAACCGTGTGGCAAAGGGCGCTTGCATCAGCACTTCACCGCCGGAAAGCGTTACCCCCCCACCAGAAGAACGAAAGAAAATATCATCTTTCATCACTTCACGTTCCAGATCGTCCAACGTGATATCACGACCAATACGTTCAAATGCCCCAGAGGGACACTCGTCGGCATCACGCAGACAGGGTGTACAGTGCAGACATTTACTCTCCCGCCGTACCGTTTCAATACGTGGCGAGAGTGATTCCGGGTTAGCACACCAAGGGCAGGTATGCGGACAGCCTTTAAAAAAGACGACCGTACGAATACCCTGCCCATCATTCAGTGAGTAACGCTGAATGTTGAATATACGCGCGACTTCCTCGCCACGAGGGTCAATTACCTCACAGTTGATGCGCGGTGCGGCGAATGATGTCATCCTGGATCTCCTTCGACAACTCGACAAAGAAGGCGCTGTAACCCGCCACGCGCACCACCAGCCCGGTGAAATCCTGCGGGCGCTGCTGAGCTTCGCGCAATGTGTCGGCATTCACCACGTTAAACTGGATATGCTGGAGTTTGAGCTGGGTAAATGCCCGCAGAAAATCCGCCAGCTTGCGTAAACCGGCCTCACCTTCCAGTGTGGCTGGCGTAAACTTCACGTTCAGCAACGTCCCATTGGAAAGCAGTGTGTTATCCAGCTTGCTGACCGACTTCAATACCGCCGTCGGTCCTTGCATATCCTGTCCCAGCATCGGCGACAGCCCCCCATCTGCCAGTTGCTCCCCGGCTAAGCGGCCATCCGGTGTTGCCCCAACGACCGAACCCAGCGGCACGTGTGCAGAGACGGTATACGAACCCGGCGTAAATTGCCCGCCGCGCGGATTCTGGTATTTCTCTACCTCTTTGCAGTAATGACGTAGCAGTTCGGCGCTAATGTTATCTACATCATCGATATCGTTGCCGTATTTTTCGAAGCGATTGATCAGCCTGGCGCGAACTTTCTCGCCTTCCGGGGTAGCAAAGTTATCTTTTAGCACCGACAAAAGTTCATCAAAAGATAAGCGCTGTTGTTCGAATACCAGCCCATTGAGCGCATGCAGCGAATCGCTCAGGTTTGCAATACCGATCCCCTGTACGCCGGAGAAGTTATAACGCGCACCGCCGTCGGTAATATCGCACCCTTTATCCAGACAGTCGCTAATAAACGAGGAGAGCAGCGGCACCGGCGCCCAGTCGCGGTGACCGATATCGCAGATATTACTGCCCTCCACCATCAACGTGATGTAGTGGCTGATTTTGGCACGAATATGCGCCAGGAGATCGTCGTACGTCAGAGTGCGGTTGCCTTCGTTCTCATGCAGACAAATTTCCATCACTTTCAGCAGATTAAACATAGCGATATCGTGCAAACCGTATGTTCTGCCTGGAATAGACAGCTCGACACAGCCTACTACCGCGTAATCCCGCGCATCTTCCAGCGAAACACCGCGATTCAGAAACGCGGGCACCACCACTTCATCGTTAAAGATTTGCGGGATGCCGGTACCAAGGCGAATGGTCTGTGCTGTTTTCATCAGGAACGGTGTATCGATCAATGCATTCGTGCGCACACCGAGGTTTGGTTGTGGTAGCTGTACGTTCTGATACGCATCAAGACAGAGGAAAGACAATACATTTACCGCACTACGACCATTCTCCGTCAATCCCCCCAGTAGCGCGGTGTAGCCTGTTGGGAAGCCAGCGAAGTAGCGCGCACTGCTGGTGGATCGCAGCAGTACGATGTCATTACATTTCACCCATAGGGATTCGAGGATCTCTTGTAAGAATGCTGGGTCTTCCCCCTGCGTCAGCGAAGCCTGATAAAACGGCAGCATATACTGGTCGAAGCGTCCAAGTGAAAGAGAACTGGCGTTGGATTCATATTGCAAAATAATGTTCATGTACCAGAACAGCTGACATGCCTGCCAGAAGGTTTGCGGCTTGCTTTGGGCGTTATGCCGAGAGTTTTCAGCAATCGTCAGTAATTCCTGGCGTCGCTGCGCATCCGGGCAGCTTTCCGCCATCTTCTCTGCCAGCATAGCGTAACGCAGAATATGGTTTTGCGAAGCCTCAAGCAGCAGCAGCGCAGCCTGATAAAAGTGATTCTCCGGCTGCTGCAGACAATGCGCTCGCATCTGCGCTACCAGTTCGCCAAGCCCATGATTCAACAGGCGTGGATAATCAATAATGATATGTCCCTGACCTTTGTCAGTCTGGTTAATGCTAAAAATCTGGGTACTGACGGCAGCTTTAACCTCATCGGTCATCTGACCGTTGATGAAATCTTTCATCGACCGCTTTTCCCAGTACGGATACAGCACATCGCGATAGAGATGTTTATCCTCTTCGCTGATGTCAAAACGGTCCTGCGGACGGGTTGGAAACTGCTCCAGCTCTTTAAGCAGCCAGTAAGGATCCATTTCCGGTGACATAATGCCCGCACGCGGTTTAACAGTACGGTTTCCGGCAATCAGTTCCTCATCACGAATCGAAATCTCAACGTGCTCAAGAATATATGCGGTGGCTTTCGCCCGACGCAGAATAACCGGCTCTCCCTCCGTCTGCTGGTGGCTGGCGGTATATAACAGTGCACGTTCAAGCGAAATTTCACGGTTGTTCTGAAACAGAGCGGTTTTTAAACGTTGGATACGGTTCGTCATGAGGAACTCCTGCGGGAATAGTTGCCTGATGGCGCTACGCTTATCAGGCCTACGCATCTGTAGGCCGGATAAGGCGAAGCCGCCATCCGGCAAACAAACGGTTAAGCGGTTTGCGCCAGATGCGCGCCAATCTTGTTCATGATGGCGTCGGCACGTTTCACTGCATCGCTGATGTTGACGCGAACGATAGTTTTGCCCGCAAAACGTTCTTCAAATTTAATACCAATGTCCTTGGTCAGAATGACCATGTCGGCTTCCGCCACATCCGCCGCGGTCAGTTCGTTTTCCAGACCGATCGAACCCTGAGTCTCAACCTTTACTTGCCAACCTTTAGCTTTAGCGGCGCTTTCCAGCGCTTCGGCTGCCATATAGGTGTGGGCAACGCCAGAAGGACATGCGGTTACTGCGATAATCTTGGTCATGACTCATTCCTCACTTAATTCATTTCAAAATCTAAATCCAGGTCATCTTCTTTCTGATCGACCTGAGACACTTTTTTCCGCGCCAGACTTTTCAGTACGTTAACGCACACGGCGGTCACTACAGCACCAACGGCAACCGCCGCGATATAACCCAGTTTTCCTTCCACTACAGGCAGAACAATCAGCCCGCCCCAGCCGGCATAACACTGCGCACCAAACAGGGCGGCGGTTACCGTGCCACAGGCGGAACCCACCATAATCGATGGAATGACACGCAGCGGATCGGCTGCAGCAAACGGAATCGCGCCTTCCGTTACGCCAACGCAGCCCATTACCAGCGCAGCTTTACCGGCTTCGCGTTCTTCAGAAGAGAAATTCTTACGACCAATCAGCGTCGCTAAACCTAAACCCAGCGGCGGTACGCAGATCCCTACTGCGGCGATTGCCACGACGGTATAAACCCCCTGCGCCACGCAAATCAGCATGAAGGCGTAGGCAACTTTGTTAACTGGCCCTCCCATATCGAAGGCCAACATCAGTCCCATAATTACCGCCAGCAGCACAATGCTGCCCTGCTGCATACCCTGCAGCCACTCGGTCAGGCTAGTGGTTAACGCGCCAACAGGCTCCCCCAGCCCCCACATCATGATGCCTGCGGTGATAAAAGTGCCGACGATGGGAATAACGAAGATAGGCATTACCGAACGCAACACCTTATGTACGGGGATCTTCTTCAGATAATGGACAACGATACCGCCAATAATCCCAGCAATTAATGCGCCAAAGAAACCTGCACCGAAGCTGTTTCCCACCCATGCGCCAATCGCACAAGGGGCCAGAGCAGAACGTTCAGCGATGGAATAGCCGATATAAGCAGCAAGAAATGGCACCATCAAAGTCAACCCGGCGACGCCAATATCAAACAGCTTTTTAAGATTAGGATCGGTCGCAGCATCCGGTACCGCGCCTTTGCCATACAGCATGACGGAGACAGCCAGCAAAATACCGCCCGCTACTACGAAGGGGATCATATGCGAAACACCGGTCATCAGGTGCTGACGAGTATTTTTCAGGATTTGTACCAACTCTTTCATAAGTCGCTCCCGGGCTGCCTAAAGCCCATATCCATAAACTTGTTGCGGAAAACAATAGGCAATCTGACGCGACGCAAACAGTGGATAAAAAGGCCATTTGCTGGACTTTTGTAATGTCAGTACAAAAATGCGATCCGCCTCATAACTTGCAGTTTCTCGGAATTTATAGTGGATACGCTGACTTGTGAGGGATGTCTCACTTTGATAGTTACATTACATTTATCCAGTTTTTGGCAGATTTGTCACATGGCAGGCTCAGGCGTTGCCCTTTTATCCTGTAGCGAGAAATCGTTATGGGAGATGAGGCTATGGCCCTGATTGTGGAATTTACCTGTGAGCTACCCAATGGCGTACATGCACGCCCGGCAAGCCACATAGAAACGCAGTGCAACACCTTTACCTCACACATTGAGTGGCACAACCTGCGTACCGAACGTAAGGGCAACGCTAAGAGCGCACTATCGTTGATTGGCACCGATACTCTGGCAGGTGATAGCTGCCAGTTGCTGATTTCCGGTACAGATGAACAGGCAGCCCACCAGCATCTGAGCCAATGGTTACGAAATGAATTTCCGCACTGCGATGCACCGCTAGCGGAAGCCAAAAACAACGAGCTGGAGCCACTTCCGGCATCGCTCACCCATTTAAATCCACAGCTTTTCCGCGCTCGCACCGTCTGCAGCGGCAGCGCAGGAGGCGTTCTGAGTCTGCTTTCTTCGCTGGATCTTAACGCGCTCAGTAACCTTCCATCCGCTCAAGATATTGAAACCGAGCAAGCGGCACTGGATAACGGTTTAACGCTGTTGATGAAAAATATTGAGTTTCGATTACTCGACAGCGACGGCGCTACCAGTGCGATTCTGGAAGCACACCGCTCGCTGGCAAGCGACCTCTCACTGCGCCAGCACCTGCTCGCTGGCGTATCACGCGGGTTAAGCTGCGCCCAGGCGGTTGTCGAAAGTGCCGGACATTTTTGTGATGAATTCGCCCGTTCAAGCAGCAGTTATTTACAGGAGCGTGCACTGGATGTACGCGATGTTTGCTTCCAGCTTCTGCAGCAAATTTATGGGGAACAGCGCTTCCCTGCACCGGGAAAACTGACCCAGCCTACGGTTTGCATGGCGGATGAGCTAACACCGAGCCAGTTCCTCGAACTGGACAAAACATTGCTGAAAGGCTTGCTGTTAAAAAGCGGTGGTACTACGTCACACACGGTGATTCTCGCCCGGTCATTCAACATCCCTACGCTGGTTGGCGTAGATATTGAATCTTTGATGCCATGGCTACAGCAAACGGTTTATATCGATGGTAACGCAGGAGCAGTCGTCGTTGCCCCTGATGAATCCATCGTACGTTATTATCAGCAAGAAGCCCGTATCCAGGATGCCATTCGGGAACAGCAACGTATCTGGCTGACCCAGGAGGCACGCACGGCTGATGGAATCCGTATGGAAGTCGCCGCCAACATCGCCCACTCCGTGGAAGCACAAGCAGCCTTTAGTAACGGTGCGGAAGCGGTTGGCCTGTTCCGTACGGAAATGCTGTATATGGACCGTACCTGCGCCCCGGATGAGAACGAGCTATACAACATTTTCTGCCAGGCGCTGGAACCCGCAAAGGGACGCAGCATTATTGTACGCACCATGGATATCGGCGGTGATAAACCCGTTGATTATCTGAATATTCCTGCTGAGACCAACCCATTTCTCGGTTATCGCGCGGTGCGTATTTATGAAGAATATGCCACGTTGTTTACTACGCAACTGCGATCGATCCTGCGCGCCTCAGCGCACGGTAGCCTGAAAATCATGATCCCAATGATCTCCTCGATGGAAGAGATCCTGTGGGTCAAAGAGAAACTGGCAGAAGCCAAGCAGCAACTGCGAAGTGAACACATTCCGTTTGATGAGAAGATCCAGCTCGGTATTATGCTGGAGGTTCCGTCTGTGATGTTCATCATTGACCAATGCTGTGAAGAGATTGATTTCTTTAGTATTGGCAGCAATGACCTGACGCAATACCTGCTGGCGGTCGACCGTGACAACGCCAAAGTTACCCGCCACTACAACAGCCTGAATCCGGCCTTCCTGCGCGCGCTGGATTACGCCGTGCAGGCAGTACATCGGCAGGGGAAATGGATTGGCCTGTGCGGCGAACTGGGTGCCAAAGGTTCGGTGCTGCCATTGCTGGTGGGACTGGGTCTGGACGAAATCAGTATGAGCGCTCCCTCCATTCCCGCCGCCAAAGCACGGATGGCGCAACTCGACAGCCGTGCCTGCCGTCAATTGCTGAATCAAGCGATGGCTTGTCGAACCTCGCTGGAGGTCGAACATCTGCTGGCCCAGTTCCGCATGACCCAACAGGATACGCCTCTGGTTACCGCCGAATGCATCACACTGGACAGCGACTGGCGCAGTAAAGAAGAGGTCATCAAAGGGATGACCGACAACCTCCTGCTGGCAGGCCGTTGTCGCTATCCACGTAAACTGGAAGCAGACCTGTGGGCACGCGAAGCCGTCTTCTCTACCGGATTAGGTTTTAGCTTCGCCATTCCACACAGCAAATCCGAACATATTGAGCAGTCCACCATCAGCGTAGCTCGCCTGCAAGCGCCGGTACGTTGGGGTGATGATGATGCACAGTTCATTATTATGCTGACGCTCAACAAACATGCCGCTGGCGATCAGCATATGCGTATTTTCTCGCGTCTGGCGCGCCGCATTATGCATGAAGAATTCCGTAACGCGCTGGTTAGTGCCGCCTCAGCCGACGCTATCGCCAGCCTGTTGCAACATGAACTTGAACTTTAAAGAGGATGTTTTTGTATGGAACTTTACCTTGATACCGCCAACGTCGCGGAAGTTGAACGTCTGGCACGCATCTTCCCTATCGCGGGTGTTACCACCAACCCAAGCATTGTGGCGGCAAGCAAAGAATCTATCTGGGATGTACTGCCACGCCTGCAAAACGCCATCGGCGAAGAGGGTATTTTGTTTGCCCAAACCATGAGCCGAGACGCACAGGGCATGGTGGAAGAAGCCAAACGCCTGAGCAACGCGGTGCCTGGTCTGGTAGTGAAAATCCCGGTGACATCCGAAGGTCTGGCCGCGATTAAGATGCTGAAAAAAGAGGGTATCACCACGCTGGGAACCGCCGTATACAGTGCATCTCAGGGGCTACTGGCTGCGCTGGCAGGAGCTAAATATATCGCGCCTTACGTTAACCGTATCGACGCACAGGGCGGCGACGGGATTCGCACAGTACAGGAACTGCAAACGTTACTGGAGCTGCATGCGCCAAACAGCATGGTACTGGCAGCCAGCTTTAAAACCCCGCGTCAGGCGCTGGATTGCTTACTGGCAGGATGTGAAGCTATCACCCTGCCATTAGACGTAGCGCAACAAATGCTCAATACCCCTGCGGTAGAGTCAGCAATAGAGAAGTTTGAGCAGGACTGGAACAACGCATTTGGTCACATCAACCTGTGAGGGAAATAAAGTATGGATCGCATTATTCAATCACCTGGTAAGTACATCCAGGGTGCCGATGTTATTACCCGTCTTGGTAGCTACCTCAAACCACTGGCAGAACGCTGGCTGGTCGTTGGGGACAAGTTTGTCTTAGGCTTTGCCCAGGGCGCACTGGAAAAAAGCTTCCAGGATGCCGGACTGGCGCTGGAAATTGCACCGTTTGGCGGCGAATGTTCACAAAACGAAATCGACCGTCTGCGCGGCGTAGCGGAAAAAGCGCAGTGTGGCGCAGTACTTGGTATTGGCGGCGGTAAAACGCTGGATACCGCCAAAGCGCTGGCGCACTTTATGGGCGTGCCTGTCGCCATTGCCCCAACCATCGCCTCTACCGATGCGCCGTGCAGCGCGCTGTCCGTCATTTACACCGATGCCGGTGAATTCGATCGCTATCTGCTGCTGCCCAACAACCCGGACAGGGTCATTGTGGATACCAAAATTGTCGCGGGCGCACCGGCGCGTCTGTTAGCTGCGGGTATTGGCGATGCGCTGGCAACCTGGTTCGAAGCACGTGCCTGTTCACGCAGCGGCGCAACCACCATGGCGGGCGGTCAGTGTACTCAGGCGGCGCTGGCGCTGGCAGAGCTGTGCTTTAATACGCTGATCGAAGAAGGCGAAAAAGCGATGCTGGCAGCCGAGCAGCACGTGGTGACACCAGCACTGGAACGTGTTATTGAAGCCAACACCTATCTGAGTGGCGTCGGTTTTGAAAGCGGTGGTCTGGCAGCGGCTCACGCCATTCATAACGGTCTGACCGCAATCCCGGATGCGCATCACTACTATCACGGCGAGAAAGTGGCGTTTGGTACGCTGACGCAGCTGGTGCTGGAAAACGCACCGGTCGATGAAATTGAAACCGTTGCCGCGTTGTGCCATTCCGTTGGCCTGCCGATTACCCTGGCGCAACTGGACATCAAACAGGATATCCCGGCGAAAATGCGCATTGTGGCTGAGGCCTGTGCCGAAGGCGAAACCATCCACAACATGCCTGGCGGCGCGACGCCGGACCAGGTGTATGCCGCCCTGCTGGTGGCTGATCAGTACGGTCAACGTTACCTGCAAGAGTGGGAATAACCTGCAAACAGAAAATCCCCGCAATCGCGGGGATTTTTTTATTCATACTATGCCGGATACGCACAAGCGACATCCGGCATTATCTGTTACAGCAGATCGAAACGATCCAGGTTCATCACTTTCACCCATGCGGCAACGAAATCTCTCACGAACTTCTCGTGAGCATCGCTGCAGGCATAAACTTCAGCCACTGCGCGCAGTACGGAGTTAGAACCGAACACCAGATCGGCGCGGGTTGCCGTGTATTTTACTTCACCGCTCAGACGGTCACGACCTTCGAACAGCTCTTTTGACTCATCAACCGCCTTCCACTCATGGCGCATATCCAGCAGATTGACGAAGAAGTCAGTGCTGAGCACGCCAGGACGATCGGTAAAGACGCCATGCTGGCTGCCGTCGAAGTTGGTGCCCAGTACGCGCATACCGCCCACCAGCACGGTCATTTCCGGTGCGGTCAGCGTCAGTTGCTGCGCTTTATCAATCAGCAGCGACTCGGTGGTCGATACGTCAGGACGGGAGCGGTAGTTACGGAAGCCATCGGCGATCGGCTCAAGCAGTTCAAACATCTCAATATCCGTTTGGTCCTGACGCGCATCCACGCGGCCCGGCGCAAAAGGTACTTTAATGCTGACACCCGCAGCGCTAGCCGCCTGCTCTATACCGACAACACCGGCCAGCACGATAATATCGGCTAACGAAGCGGTATGGGCTGACTTATAAATGCCTTCCAGCACAGGCAGTACGCGTGCCGCGGTAGCATTCACATCCCAGCCACGCTGTGGGTCCAGCGCCAGACGCGCACCGTTAGCGCCGCCACGTTTATCCCCACCGCGGAACGTTGATGCCGAAGCCCACGCTACCGATACCAGTTCGCCCACGGACAACCCGGAAGCGGCAATGGTCGCCTTCAGTTTCAGGATATCTTCTTCGCTTGGGTTAAAGAACGCATGCGGCAGCGGGTCTTGCCAAATCAGATCTTCTTTTGGCACTTCCGGTCCGATGTAACGTGCTTTTGGCCCCATATCACGGTGCGTCAGCTTAAACCATGCGCGGGCAAATGCTTCGTTGAAGGCCTGCGGATCGTTCAGGAAACGACGGGAGATCTTCTCGAACTCCGGATCGAAACGCAGCGTCAGGTCGGTAACCAACATTGTTGGCTTACGTTTTTTCGACGGATCGAACGGATCGGGGATAATTTCCGGTGCGTCAACCGCTTCAAATTGAATCGCACCTGCCGGACTGCGGGTTTGTACCCATTCATATTTGAACAGGTTCTCGAAGAAATAGTTGCTCCATTGGGTCGGCGTCTGCGTCCAGACCACTTCCAGACCGGAAGTAATTGCGTCTGCACCCGCGCCGCTGCCGTAGCTGCTGGCCCAGCCCAGGCCCTGCGCTTCAATTGGTGCGGATTCTGGATCGGCGCCTACGTGCGAAGCCGGTGCTGCACCATGGGTTTTACCCAACGTATGACCGCCGCCAATCAGCGCTACGGTTTCTTCGTCGTTCATACCCATGTTACCGAAGGTCGCGCGAATAGCCGCGGCCGCAGAGAGCGGTTCGCCGCTATGGTCCGGCCCTTCCGGGTTCACATAGATAAGGCCCATTTCGGTTGCGCCCAGCGGCGCTTTTGCCAGTTCTTCCGGATGACGGTGGGTCAGCCAGGCTTTTTCATCACCCCAGTTTACGTCGAGATCCGGTTCCCAGACGTCTTCACGACCGGCACCGAAGCCGAAAGTGCGGAAGCCTGAGTTTTCCAGCGCCACGTTACCCGCAAGGATAAACAGGTCGGCCCAGGAAATTTTCTGGCCATATTTCTGCTTGATTGGCCAAAGCAGACGACGCGCTTTATCCAGGCTGACGTTGTCCGGCCAGGAGTTCAGTGGTGCAAAACGCTGCTGTCCGCGACCCGCGCCACCGCGTCCATCGATGGAGCGATAGGTCCCTGCACCGTGCCATGCCATGCGGATAAATAATCCGGCATAGGTTCCCCAGTCAGCGGGCCACCACGGTTGAGATTCGGACAGAAGGGCTCTGAGATCCCCTTTCAGGGCAGAATAGTCGAGTTTGCTAAACTCTTTACGGTAGTCGAAGTCCTCACCCAGCGGGTTAGAACGGTTGGAATGTTGGTTTAAAAGATCTACACGGAGTTGATTGGGCCACCAGTCGCGGTTGTTCGTTCCTGCTCCCGCACTCTGATCGTGACCGCCCTGATGAAAAGGACACTTACCGGCAGTTGATGCGTTTTGGCTATCGTCGGACATGCTCATCTATATGCTCCCTTTACAGTGTTCTGACTACGATATACACCACCAGAGATAAGATATAGTCGAAAAAACCCACAGATTCGATAGCTAATTCCTTTTATATTTAAAGTTACAGAGATGTAGATCAAAATGATCAATAAAAAGCCCTCCGTAGAGGGCTGGGGCATCTGTTTAATTCGGTCTTACACCCAGTGTGTGACAAATAGCGTAGCTCATCTCGGCACGGTTAAGGGTATAGAAGTGAAAATCTTTCACCCCTTCGCGACTGAGGATTTTCACCATGTCCATAGCGATGTTTGCACCTACCAGCTTGCGGGTTTCCGCATCATCATCCAGACCATCAAACATGGTCGACATCCAGGAAGGGATACGAACATTGGTCATATCGGCAAATTTTTTCGCCTGTTTAAAGTTGGAGACTGGCAGGATACCCGGAATAATTTCCACATCGATTCCCGCAGACACGCAGCGATCGCGAAAGCGCAGATAGCTTTCCACATCGAAGAAAAACTGAGTAATGGCGCGGTTTGCACCGGCATCAACCTTACGCTTCAGGTTCAGCAAATCGGCCTGAGCGCTCTTCGCTTCTGGGTGTACTTCCGGATAAGCCGCAACGGAGATATCAAAGTCCGCAACGTCTTTCAGCAGAGCCACCAGGTCAGAGGCATACATATCCGGTTTACCGCTTCCCGGCGGCAAGTCACCGCGCAGAGCAACAATATGACGAATACCGTTATTCCAGTAGTCCTGAGCAATGGTCCGCAGCTCATCGCGGGTAGCATCAATACAGGTCAGGTGCGGAGCCGCTTCAAGGCCAGTGCGATCCTTAATGCCTTTAATAATGCTGTGCGTACGGTCGCGCTCACCAGAGTTTGCACCATAGGTGACTGAAACAAACTTCGGCTTCAGGCTGCTCAGGCGATCGATGGAGTTCCACAGGGTTTGCTCCATTTCACTGGTGCGCGGCGGGAAAAACTCAAACGAAACGTTAATCTGACCCTGTACTTCCGCCAGGCTCTGATTCAGGGCTTCCCGCTGGTTGGCGTGAAAAAAGCTCATACCTTACCTCATCAATCTTTTGTCGTTATATGTTGTGTTGTGAACTGCTATACGTTTAGACGTCTAGATGTAAAAATGACGGAAAAGCATGCTGGCGTCAACACAAAAATCATCGTTAAAGGTGAGGAATACTCAGCCAACGTGAAAAAAATTCACATCAGCCTGAAATGATGAGGGATTGCGTCACGACCGTCTGCAGCCACGCTAATTTTGTTACGTTCTCAGGCAGCATCAGCAACCCCATGCTAATACGCAACTCGGTATCGGTAAGAGGAAGGAATATCACGCCCTGACGCTGGATCGCGGAAAAGGAGGCCGGAATCAGGCTCAGGCCGTCACCCTGCGCGATCCGCGCCAGCAGCACGTCATGTTCCAGCGGCTCTTCAATACAGGCAGGCGAGTAACCCGCACGACGAAAAATGTGTCGGGTGTAATCAAAGAAGGCAGGGTTACGTTCGCGTTTGAACCAGAACAGCGGTCGGTGGCTCAGCGCGGTTAATGAGAGTGACGACAGTGCCGCTTCTGCCCACTGCGCGGGTAAGGCGGCAATCATCGATTCTTGCCAGCCAAGCGGCGTGACGCTAAGCCCCGAAGTTTCAAGCGGTAGTGCCACCAGAGCGGCATCCAGTTTGCCCCGACGCACCTGGCGCGCCAGTTCAGGCGAACCATGCCGGACAATATGTAGCTTCTGTATGCGCATATTAAGCCGGGACTCAAGCGCCGTAAAGACACCCTGCTCAAACGCCGTACTTAGCCCTAAGCGCAGAGATTGCTCCCCCGTTTTCACTAACTGACCCAGCGCCGCCCAGGTTTTATCCTGTAGCGCCAATAGCGGGCGTACGATTTCAAGTACGCGTTGGCCATCCTCCGTCAGCGTAAGCCCACGGGTATGACGGACAAAAAGCGTCACTCCCAGGCGTTCTTCAAGCTGGCGAATGTGGCGACTCAGCGGCGGCTGCGACATAAACAAGCGCTGCGCCGCCCGGCTCATATTGTTCTCTTCCGCTACTACGGAAAAGTAACGCAGCAGGCGAATGTCCAGAGAGTGCAAAGACGATGTTGTCATACCGAAAAGGTATCACGGAAACGGTATTATCCCAATCATTCCGCACGCCCTATCCTCACACTACAAACCACACGAAAGAGGAAGGAATGATGCCTTCAGAACGCTTTATTACCGGTCAGGAGATGTTGCAAAAAGTGGATGGTAAAGGGGGCGATGCGGTCGTCGAAAGTCTGCAGGATATTGCGCCAGACTTCGCCCAATACCTGATTGAATTTCCTTTTGGCGACATCTATTCAAGGCCGGGGCTGGATTTACGCAGTAGAGAAATCGCTACCGTCGCGGCATTAACTGCGCTGGGTAACGCCGCACCGCAGTTGAAAGTGCATATTGGCGCGGCATTACACGTGGGTTTAACGCAGGATGAGATCATTGAAGTGATTATGCAGATGGCCGTATATGCTGGCTTCCCCGCGGCACTCAACGGCTTGTTCGCCGCAAAAGAGGTGTTTGCCTCCCACAAAGGCTAAAACAACAGGCCAGCGGAATATCTGCTGGCCTGACCTCACTACGGTTTCACATCTTCCACACGCATGCCTTTGAGTTGCTCATCCGTCAGCGTATTTCCCGCTTTGAAATAATCAACGACAGCATTAGAGACATAGTAACCGCCGGATGTGTTACGCGCTTTACCTTCGGTGAATGCCGTAAAACCATCACCGCCGTCTGCCAGGAAGCTATTGGTGGCAATGTGATAAACCACAGCGTCCTCAATTGGCTTACCGTTAAGCGTCAATACGGTGACCCGCTGGCCAACCGGTTTGCTGCTGTCATACTTCATCTCCAGTCCTTTGGACACCTGCAATACGCCGTTGCTTAAACCCGCGCCGTGCTCCATCAGGCTACGTAACTGCTTCCCGGTGAGATCCATGGTTGCCAGCTCGTTCGGAAACGGGAAGGTGCTAATGACGGCACCCATCGTGATAGCACCCGCCGGAATTTCATTCCGGATGCCGCCCGAGTTAGTGAGTGCTAACTGGGTATCTTTGCCCGCCGCAGCCAGCAATGCATCTGCCGCCAGATTTCCCAGGGAAGAAGATTCACCGTAAGCACGCGTCAGCTCAACCGGAGAGTTGGCTACCGTTTGTTGTACCACTTTATCGAGCTTTTTATTCCAGCCATCAATGACCTGTTTCGTTTGCGGGTCTGGCTGCCACTCATCAGCAAAAATGGTCTTCAGTTCGAAGTTCTTAACGGTAAATTGATGCGGTTTTTGCTGGTAATCCAGCACCAGTTTACCCACATCAATACCGCCGCTGTCGGTGGAGAGAATTAAGGTATTACCGACTTTAATCGGCTCCGGCGTGCCCACATGCGCATGGCCGGTGATCAGGATATCCAGCCCCTGCACCTGGCCTGCGGTCTGGATATATTTATCCAGCGCACGGCGCACATCGGTGCCCCCCAGACTGGACTGACGTGCTGGCGTACCTTCGTGGATGAGTGCCACGGTGAGATCGACTTTGCCTTTAAGCTCATCGATATAGCGTTGCAACCACTTAACCTATCAGGGATGGTGGCAAAATGAGTGACAAATCTGACAACGAGGCGATACGCGTAAAATGGTGTGTTTGTTAACGCAGGGGCGTGTTGAAGAAGGCGCGTCAAAAACTCTGGCGGCAAGCCATCATTTTCTCGCCTGGTTGCGGCAGCAGACGGAATTTCAGCAAAGCCCCCGCTACTCCGCCCATTCGGTATTTCAGACGATAAGGACGCTGGTAGATCAATACAACGCCCTGATCACCCAGCACGATTTGCCCGGTGGTGCTGCCGCTTACCGGGCCTACGATTCATGAAATATGTAGGCCGGATAAGCGTAAGCGTCATCCGGCAACAAAAACTACAGCAGCTGCGCCAGACGGTTGATGTCTGACTGAATAGCGCCGGCTGTGACGTCACGACCTGCGCCCGGTCCACGGATCACCAGCGGGTTATCGCGATACCAGCGGCTTTCAATAGCGAATACGTTATCGCACGGCAGCAGCGCCGCCAGCGGGTGTTCAGGACGAACCGCCTCAACACCAACGCGCGCTTTACCGTTAGCATCAAAACGCGCCACATAGCGTAGCACCAGCCCCATTTCACGCGCCGCTTCCAGACGCTGCACCATCTGCTCGTTCAGCTCATCACCATTCTCAAAGAAATGGTCAATAGAGCCTTCTTCACAGTGCGCAGGCACCAGCGATTCCACGCGAACCTGGTCCGGTTCGATGTCGTAACCTGCTTCACGCGCCAGAATCACCAGCTTACGCATCACATCTTTGCCGGAAAGATCTACGCGCGGATCGGGTTCAGTCAGCCCCTGTTGCCACGCCTGATCCACCAGATCGGTGAACGGGACCGTGCCATCAAATTGCAGGAACAACCACGACAACGTACCGGAGAAGATCCCGCTGATCGACAGAATGGTATCTCCGCTATCAATCAGATCGCGCACGGTATGATTGATCGGCAAGCCTGCGCCTACGGTAGCGTTATACAGCCAGTGGCGACCGGTTTTTTCAAAAGCATCATGAATTTGGCGATAATTATGACTGCTGCTTGCCCCCGCCAGTTTGTTGGCGCTGATAACGTGGAAACCATGGCTGGCAAAATCCAGATACTGATCCGCAAGTTGCTCGCTGGCAGTTACGTCCAGCACCACTAAATCATCATACGGGTGAGCACGCATCCACAGGAATAGAGACTCTTCATCCTGCTCTACTGCCTCGTCATCAAAGAAAGCTAACGCGCGGCTGGCATCCAGCCCTTCGTAATTCAGCAGGCTACGACGGCTATCAACCACACCCGCCAGCACAAACTCTAATCCGGTGCGCGCCGAGAGCGTGCTCTGCTCGCGAGCGAACAGCTCCAGCCAGCGTGAGCCGATGTTGCCTTTGCCGAAAAGCACCAGACCAATGCGTTTTTCCGCGCGGAAAATAGACTGATGCAGACCCTGAATCAGGCTCTCTGTTGGCCCAGTACGCAGTACCGCGACCAGGCTGATACCCTCTTCCGATTGCCAGGTGAATTCAACCGGCTGACCTTTCAACTGTTGCCAAAAACGGTGGCAATGCAGCGGATTACGGGTGACGCCCGCCCCGACCATCGCCACCAGCGCCAGCCCCTGGCGCAGACGCAGCTCGCCTGGCAGACCAGCTTCATCAAGAATTTTCAGTGCGCCGTCAGCAACTTCGGAGGTATAGCAAAATTGCAGCAGTTGGCGGTCAGGATGCACACCCACTGCCAGCGGACGCACCTGGGTACGTTTTAAAACCTGATCAATCTCTTTATAAGCCAGCTTAAAGTCCTGACCAGTCGGAACCAAAAACTCAATCAGGCAGACGTCATCATGACTGGTCACAATACGCGCCCCGGTACCGGAGGCCAGTACGCGTTCAATGCGCGTTGAACCCTGCTCCGGCGTATAGCTACAACGCAGTTGGAGATCGATATCGCTACCGGAAACCGGCTGTAAGGTACGGGCATGGAGAACCGGTGCCGCCAGACGCGCCAGCTCGCTGGCTTCATCCAGACGCAGCAGCGGCAGCAAACAGGCGTCTTTTACTTTACGCGGGTCCGCGCTGTAAACCCCGGCGACATCGCTCCAGATAGTTACGCGAGAAACGCCCGCCAGCGCGCCAACCTGCGTCGCCGAGTAGTCGGAGCCGTTACGCCCCAGCAGGACCGTTTCACCGGCATTGCTGCGGCTAATAAAGCCGGTAACCACCAGCCGTTTACCCGGATGCTGCGCCAGCAGTTGCTGTAGCAGCGGGTAAGAAAGACCTTCATCTACCTGCGGCTGGGCACCGCGTTCAGCACGTAAAAAATCGCGCGCATCCAGCCAGGCTGACTCCAGCCCCTGTTGGTTAAGGACCGCAGACATCAAACGCGCGGACCATACCTCACCATGCCCAACAACCTCAGCATAGACGGCATCGTTCACGCCGCTGTCGAGTAATCCAGCCAGACGCTCCAGATCTTGAATAAACGCGCCAATTAGTCCATCCGCTATATCAGGCGGTAACAAACCGCTGATAAGCTCGCTCTGATAGCGACGTAACGCCTGTTGAACCTGATGCGCAGAAAGGCGATCGGTCTGGCTTAATTTCAGCCAGCTAATCAACTGGTTAGTGGTACTGCCTGCGGCTGAAACAACCATCATGTCATCAGGCTGCGAGTACTCCGCCATAATGCCTGCGACACGCAGATAACATTTCACGTCTGCCAGACTACTACCACCAAATTTGTGCAGTTGACGACCCTTCGCCCCTGCCTGCGCAATCACACTCATGTTTACCCCTTGTTTGCAGCCCGGAAGCCATTTTCCAGGTCGGCAATTAAATCTTCGCCATCTTCAATACCGGTGGAGATACGCAGCAGCGTTTCGGAAATTCCGGCAGCAGCACGCGCTTCTGGCGCCATGCCCGCGTGTGTCATGGTTGCGGCGTGGGAGATCAGACTTTCAACACCCCCTAACGATTCCGCCAGCGTAAACAATGACAACCCGCCAAGGAAGCGGCGCAGCGTTTGCTCATCACCATCCAGTTCAAAACTTAACATCGCACCAAAGCCTTTTTGCTGACGCGCGGCAATCTCATGGCCCTGATTATCCGGCAATGACGGGTGATACAATTTTTTCACCAGCGGCTGAGTTTGCAGATAATCGACTATCGCCTGAGCATTACGTTGCGCCACCTCCATTCGAGGAGACAGAGTACGCAGGCCGCGCAACAGCAGATAACTATCAAACGCGCCGCCGGTCACACCAATATTATTCGCCCACCATGCCAGTTCAGTGACCGTTTCCGGATCTTTCGCTATCACAACACCAGCCACCACATCTGAGTGACCGTTTAAATATTTCGTGCATGAATGCAACACCAGATCGGCGCCCAATGCCAGTGGATTTTGCAATGCCGGGCTTAAAAAAGTGTTGTCGACCACGCTGACCGCGCCAGCTTCACGCGCCAGCTGGCAGATTTTCGCAATATCCACCACGCGCAGCAGCGGGTTGCTTGGGCTTTCTACCAGCACCAGCTTCGGTTTTTCCGCCAATGCGGCCTGCAATGCCTGCTCATCTCCTTGATCGACAAACAGGACCCGGTAACAGCCACGCTTTGCCAGACTGTCAAACAGTCGGTAGCTCCCGCCGTAGCAGTCATGTGGTGCGACCAGCAGATCGCCTGGCTTGAGGAAGACCGTGGTTACCAAATGAATCGCCGACATGCCAGTATTGGTCAGCACAGCACCTGCACCGCCTTCCAGTTCCGCCAGCGCACGCTGAACAACATCGCGCGTTGGGTTGCCGCGACGCGAATAGTCATGGGCGCGAGGTTCATTAAATCCGGTAAAGTTATAGGTGCTGGAGAGGTGAATCGGCGGGACAACGCAACCGTACTGTTCGTCGTCATTTAACCCGCTACGCACTGCGATGGTGGCCTGTTTACGCGTCATATTGAGGAGATCCTGGCTGAGTCGGTGAAAAGTCAGACACCAGAGTAATCATAGTTACGATAGCCGTCAATACATCTGGACATCTAAACTTCTTTGCGTATAGATTGAGCAAACTGGAAATAGCCGTTAAAATTATATGCATTAGCGTACATCTGCGTCGGCTTACTTCGTGTCAGGGCCACGCCACTACGATAAACTACGCGCAATTATGGTCCGGGCTCAGGTTCTGGCCTCAATATTAATGACGAAGAGGATTAGGTATCTCATGGCTGAATGGAGCGGCGAATATATCAGCCCATACGCTGAGCACGGTAAGAAGAGTGAGCAAGTCAAAAAAATTACGGTTTCCATTCCTCTGAAGGTGTTAAAAATCCTTACCGATGAACGCACGCGTCGTCAGGTGAACAACCTGCGCCACGCCACCAACAGCGAACTGCTGTGTGAAGCGTTTCTGCATGCTTTTACTGGGCAACCCTTACCCAACGATGACGACCTGCGTAAAGAACGCAGTGATGAAATCCCGGAAGAAGCAAAGGTAATCATGCGTGAACTGGGTATCAACCCGGAAACGTGGGAATACTGATAGTTAGAACAGCAATGGGCGTGTAGAGGCGGGAATGCTCCCGCCTTTTCTCACAGTGTTACTTACTAATACCATTGAGTTTATTCAATGTTTCTTCCATTTTGAGCGTTTCCGTACGGTTCAATGGATAGAAATAAATCAGAATGACCGCCGCCAAAAACAGGCATAGCGCCGGCAAGAGATTCGCCATCGTATAAATATTTTCCTGCACAATGCTGGTTTGCACTGCACCACCTGTTGACGATGATTGATAGCCAATGATAGCCAACATAAAGCCACCAATCGCCCCTGCGCATGCCTGACCAACCTTGCGCGCAAAGAAGTTCACACCATAAACCGTGCCATCCTCGCGATCGCCAGTGACATACTGATGGTAGTCACAAACATCAGTCATAAACGCCCAAATCATCAGGTTGAATAACCCTGCACCCAGCGTCGCCAGGAACAAGAAAACCAGATAGACCTTTGCATCCGTAATGTGGACAAAGTACATAATCACATACATGACCACGGCAAAAAGCAACGCGCCTACGCTGGCTTCTTTTTTACCAAACCGCTTCGTGAGCCAGGATGCCGATGGCGCCAGCAAAACCAGGGAACCAAAGGTAAACAGCAACGCGACTGACATCGCCTCTTTATTGTGGAAATAGTCATTAAACAGGTAAGTCATGTTGGTACCGGACAACCCCTGATTAATTACAATCAGCAAATCCACAACCACTAAAACAATCAGCGCCTTATTGCGTGCCAGTCCCTTCAGCAACACCGAAACGGGCATGCTCTCTTTTCTCTCCACGCGCACGCGCTCCGTCGTTAAATGACAGGTCAAGGATAAAAAGATCAAGCCCAGCACTGCGCAACCAATGGAAATCCAGAAGAAGTGTTGCCCGGAAATCACCTGGCTTCCATCCACCAGGGTGGTGTACATCAGGATTGGAATGAAAAAGCCAGTTGCCCCACCGCCAATTGCTGACCCAACGCTACGCCAGGTTGAAAGCGATACACGATCTTCAGGATTCGAGCTAATCGCCGCAGACATAGCGCCGTACGGAATACTCACGGTAGATAACAGCGAACCGTAAATGAAATAGGAGCAGCAGATGTAGATGATTTTCGCCGTATAAGAAAAATCATTCACAAACGGCAGGAACAGGACAACCGCAATGATGCAAAATGGATACTTCATGCGACGCACCCACGGGTTGAAACGTCCATGTACCGTCAGTTTAGAGGTATCGCATAAGCGCCCTACACCAACATCAACGAACGCATCAAAGAGTTTGGTCACAAAATAGAGTGAGCCAACAATAACGCCGGAAATACCGAGGACGTTAGTGTAATAAATCATTAAAAAACTATTAACTAAGCCAAGAATAAAACAGGTTCCGAGGTCACCACATAAATAACCAATTTTATCTCTAATTCCGAAAGGCCTGACAGCAGTGGTTTCATTATTTCCGATAATAGTTCCATCATTAGACATGATGTCAACTCCTTAGACATATTATTCACACAAACTATGCTTATCGACGTAATCAGCCGATACGAAAACTATTACCGATTAAAAGTTATAACCAAGACCGACACGATAACGGGTCTGACGATCGTCTGTCGTTGTTGTGTTATAACCCGAGGAAACGTTGCCAACCTCAACAAATGGAACCCAGGAGCCTAATTTGTACGCCACGCGGAAGTTATATTCATAATCATCTTTCCGGTTGTTATATAAATCTTCGCTATCGGCAATTTTATAAATACCATTTAGCTCAAACATCCAGTCATTGACGTTATAACCAAGCCAGGCTTCCGGACGATAGACCATGCGGTCATCTTTGCCGTCAGTGTTTCTGCGCATGTACTCCTGACGATAGCGGAACGCGGTCCACCAGTTGTCGTTGATGTTGTACTGCACGCGGATATAAGGCTTATAAATCGCGATATTATCGCCCGTTTCGATCGCAATGCCGGGCTGCCAGACAAGACCCTGCCAGGTGAACTGATAGCTTGCGGTATACTCGTTGCCGTTACTTTCCATATTATTCCACGCATCATTTGACTGCGTGTTTTCGGAACGAGAAATGGCTTCTACTGCCACACCAAAACCCGTGGCAAAACGGTGAGACATATACACACGATCGTAATTACGTCCATCGTCATAATATTCATGTCGGTAATCAACATAACCCGCCTGTGCGGCCGCAGAGAATAATGGAATCAGTAATAACGCAGATTTAAATTTCATGACAATCCCTCTTCACACTCAACAACGGAAATAATCCATCTCGTTTGTCCATAAAATGGGAAAACAAAAAGGCTTTTAGATTAATTTTATATTTCCACGAAAGTGTATTTTAGAAAGAAAGCAGAAACCTTTGGTATTTTGCCAGGAACTGCTAAAAATGGCAAAAGACAGAAGATAAAAAGGACGCAGATCACCAGTTGCAATATTTTATCGAAAAAATAAAACACCGTTTTATTTATTAAATAAAATAGATTATTCAATACATCAATATATATTTCAGTTCTGAAGCGCAGAAACAAAAAAAGCGCCATAAGGCGCTTTTTTCTGACAGCTGAAACTTACTTGCTGCCTGGGATGCTGAAACGCTTGTTGAAGCGATCAACACGGCCACCGGTAGCAACATCACGCTGCTTGCCAGTATAGAACGGGTGGCACTGACCGCACACGTCCAGGTTCAGATCGTGACCGACGGTAGAGCGGATTTTCATGACGTTACCGCAAGAGCAGTTTGCAGTAATTTCTTCGTATTTCGGGTGAATATCTTTTTTCATGGGAAAACCTCGGTTTAAGGCCGCGTCGCTCTTCCAGCCCTAACGCCAGACACCACGCGATGTTAATTATTCCCCGTCACCTTTCACGCTGCATCAACAGCCTGAAACTCTCGGGTAATGGTCATTGTTTGACGCAATCAATTTGCATCAAAGGCGGCGAATCATACAGAAATTAACCTGCTCATGCAAACTGATCCGCATTCTACCCTCCACTAATGTGTATACTAACCCGCCAGATTTCAAGTCAGGATGATTCAATGCCCGTTGCGCACGTTGCCTTACCTGTTCCGCTACCTCGCACCTTTGACTACCTCCTGCCGGAAGGCTTGAGTGCCAAAGCCGGGTGTCGTGTACGCGTGCCCTTTGGCAAGCAGCAGGAGCGCGTGGGTATCGTCCTTTCCGTCAGCGAGCACAGTGAACTGCCGCGGAGCGAATTGAAAGCCGTTATCGAAGTGCTGGACAGCGAACCGGTCTACTCGACCTCTGTCTGGCGTCTGCTGTTGTGGGCGGCTGATTATTATCATCATCCCATCGGTGACGTACTGTTTCACGCTCTGCCAATTTTACTGCGCCAGGGACGCCCGGCGACAAACGCGCCCATGTGGTTCTGGTTTGCTACTGAAGAAGGCCATATTATTGACCTCAACAGCCTGAAGCGTTCTCCCAAGCAGCAACAGGCGCTGGCTGCGCTACGCCAGGGGAAAATCTGGCGCGACCAGGTGGCTGAACTGGAATTTAATGATGCCGCATTACAGGCACTGCGGAAAAAAGGGCTGTGCGATCTGGCGAGCGAAACACCAGGCTTTAGCGACTGGCGTACGCACTACGCGGTTTCCGGTGAGCGTCTGCGGCTGAACACCGAGCAGGCCACCGCCGTCGGGGCGATTCACAGCGCCTCAGACAGTTTTAGCGCCTGGCTATTAGCGGGCGTAACGGGATCAGGCAAAACAGAGGTCTATCTTAGCGTTCTGGAAAACGTCCTTGCCCAGGGCAAGCAGGCTCTGGTGATGGTGCCGGAGATTGGCCTGACGCCGCAAACTATTGCCCGTTTTCGCGAACGTTTTAATGCGCCGGTCGAAGTCCTGCACTCCGGTTTAAACGACAGTGAACGTCTTTCAGCCTGGCTGAAAGCAAAAAATGGCGAGGCGGCGATAGTTATCGGCACGCGTTCTTCGCTGTTTACGCCGTTTAAAAATCTCGGCGTGATTGTCATCGACGAAGAACACGACAGCTCTTATAAACAGCAGGAAGGCTGGCGCTATCATGCGCGCGACCTCGCGGTTTACCGCGCCCATAGCGAGCAAATCCCGATTATTCTCGGCTCAGCCACTCCGGCACTGGAAACGCTGTGTAACGTGCGGCAGAACAAATATCGCATGCTACGCCTGACGCGCCGCGCCGGAAATGCGCGCCCAGCCACTCAGCACGTGCTGGATCTCAAAGGTCAGCAAGTGCAGGCCGGACTCGCCCCTGCGCTAATCGCCCGTATGCGTCAGCACCTGCAGGCGGATAACCAGGTGATCCTGTTTTTGAACCGTCGCGGTTTTGCGCCTGCGCTGCTGTGCCACGACTGTGGTTGGATTGCCGAATGTCCGCGTTGCGATCATTACTACACGCTACATCAGGCGCAGCACCACCTGCGTTGCCACCACTGCGACAGCCAGCGCCCAATACCGCGTCAGTGCCCTTCCTGCGGCTCGACGCATATGGTTCCGGTAGGACTCGGCACCGAACAGCTTGAGCAGGCTCTGGCACCTTTTTTCCCCGGTGTGCCAATTTCACGTATCGATCGTGACACCACCAGCCGTAAAGGGTCGCTGGAGCAGCATCTGGCGGAAGTGCATCGCGGCGGCGCACGAATTCTTATAGGCACGCAAATGCTGGCCAAAGGCCACCACTTCCCGGACGTCACTCTGGTGGCGCTGCTGGACGTTGACGGCGCGCTATTCTCCGCAGATTACCGGTCAGCAGAACGCTTCGCCCAGCTCTATACGCAGGTCTCTGGCCGTGCCGGACGCGCCGGGAAGCAAGGCGAAGTGGTGCTGCAAACGCACCATCCTGAACATCCGCTGCTGCAAACCTTGCTGTATAAAGGCTATGACGCGTTTGCCGAACAGGCGCTGGCCGAGCGACAAACGCTCCAGCTTCCACCGTGGACCAGCCATGTGATCGTGCGGGCAGAAGATCATAACAACCAGCATGCACCAATGTTCTTGCAGCAACTACGGAATCTCATTCAAGCCAGCCCGTTGGCCGATGACAAACTCTGGGTGCTCGGCCCGGTTCCCGCACTGGCGCCCAAACGCGGTGGTCGTTATCGTTGGCAAATATTGTTGCAACATCCATCACGAATTCGTCTGCAACATATCGTCAGCGGCACGCTGGCACTGATCAATACGCTACCCGATGCACGCAAGGTTAAATGGGTGCTGGATGTCGATCCCATCGAGGGATAACCCCTCACGATGCGAGGCGGATCGTAAAATTAAAGATCCATCACACTTTTTATGAAAATTCTGTAACCGCTTCCATTCACTATCTGATAAAAATGTTTCAGATGAAGGTTATCCAGGGACGAGTCTGTGCCAGCAGCTCTCTGGCGAGGAGAAAGAGTGAAACCGAATAAGCAGGTTGCCGCCGCTACGATGAAAGATGTTGCTCTGAAGGCGAAAGTCTCAACGGCAACCGTATCCCGCGCATTAATGAACCCGGACAAAGTCTCACAGTCAACCCGTAACAAGGTTGAGCAGGCAGCACTGGAAGTGGGATATCTACCCCAATCAATGGGACGTAACGTTAAGCGTAATGAGTCACGTACCATTCTGGTGATTGTGCCGGATATCTGCGATCCGTTTTTTAGCGAAGTGATTCGTGGCATCGAAGTGACTGCCGCAGAACAGGGATACCTGGTGCTTATTGGCGACTGCGCGCACCAGAACCAGCAGGAAAAGACGTTTCTTAACCTCATTATCACCAAGCAGATCGATGGCATGGTACTGCTCAGCTCGCGCCTGCCGTTTGATGCCAGCGTGGAAGAACAGCGCAATTTACCGCCGATGGTCATGTCGAACGAGTTCGCGCCAGAGCTGGAACTCCCTACCGTGCACATTGATAACCTCACCGCCGCCTTTAACGCGATGAATTATCTGCTGGAACTGGGACATAAACGCATTGGTTGTATCGCCGGACCCGAAGATATGCCGCTGTGCCATTACCGTCTGCAAGGCTACGTTCAGGCATTACGCCGCAGCGGAATTACGGTCGATCCGCATTTCATCGCGCGCGGTGACTTTACCTATGAAGCGGGAGCCAATGCGTTGAAGCAGCTCCTTGAACTACCGCAGCCGCCTACCGCTGTCTTTTGTCACAGCGACGTCATGGCGCTGGGTGCACTCTCTTACGCCAAACGTCAGGGTCTGAAAGTCCCTGATGATTTATCCATTATTGGCTTTGATAACATTTCGCTCACGGAATTTTGTGATCCACCCCTGACAACCGTCGCACAGCCGCGTTTCGATATCGGACGTGAAGCTATGCTGTTACTGCTCGATCAATTACAAGGGCAGAGCGTCAGCAGTGGCTCACGTTTACTGGACTGCGAGCTTATTATTCGGGGTACTACCCGGGCACTGACGTAAAGTAAAGTGCTTTCGGACTCCCCTGTCTGGTCAAAGGCCCGCCGCTTAAGTAACATGGCGGGCTGACGAACGAATAAATACAGCGAAACGATAGTGGCACAACGAGATTATGTACGTCGCGGCCAACCGGCACCTTCGCGGCGCAAGAAGAGCACATCACGGAAAAAACAACGCAATACGCCTGCGGTATCGCCCGCAATGGTTGCTATTGCTGCAGCCGTACTCGTGACCTTTATCGGTGGTCTGTACTTCATTACGCATCACAAGAAAGAAGAGTCCGAAACGCTGCAAAACCAGAAAGTCACCGGTAATGGCATTCCGCCAAAACCAGAAGAGCGCTGGCGATACATCAAAGAGCTGGAAAGCCGTCAGCCTGGCGTACGTGCGCCTACCGAACCGTCTGCGGGCGGCGAGGTGCTGAATGCCGACCAGCTAACCAATGAGTAGCGCCAGCTATTGGCGCAAATGCAGGCTGATATGCGTCAACAGCCGACGCAGCTCAACGAAGTACCGTGGAACGAGCAAACGCCTGAACAACGCCAGCAAACGCTGCAGCGTCAGCGTCAGGTGCAACAGCAGCAGTGGAATAACGCACAGCAGCAGGCTCAGCAGCCGCGTCCACGGGCAACAGAACAGCCGTATCAGCAGCAGCAAACGCGTACAGCACAAGCCGCGCCGGTACAGCAGCCGAAACCGCAGCCAAAACCGGCGGCGCAACAGCCGTATCAGGATCTGCTGCAAACGCCAGCGCATACCACCGCTGCTCAGCCAAAACCGCAGCCGGCCGCGCCGATAACGAATGAAACGCAGCCGCCAAAACAGACTGCTGAGAAAAAAGATGAACGCCGCTGGATGGTTCAGTGCGGATCATTTAAAGGCGCTGAGCAGGCAGAAACTGTGCGTGCGCAGCTGGCCTTTGAAGGCTTTAACTCCCGTATTACCACCAATAACGGCTGGAATCGCGTGGTCATTGGTCCGGTCAAAGGCAAAGAGAATGCCGACAACACCATCAGCCGCCTGAAGGTTGCTGGTCACACAAACTGCATTCGACTCTCCACTGGGGGTTGAAACCCCCAAAATCCCCCCCATCTATACTTGCATTACGCCCCGTACACTGTGCGGGGCCTGTACATTGCATTTGTAACCAAGGGGTCTGCTCGTGACAACAATAGTAAGCGTACGCCGTAACGGCCATGTGGTAATCGCCGGTGATGGTCAGGCCACACTGGGTAACACCGTAATGAAAGGCAACGTGAAGAAAGTCCGCCGTCTGTATAACGACAAAGTCATTGCGGGCTTTGCGGGTGGTACTGCGGATGCATTCACGCTGTTCGAACTGTTCGAACGCAAGCTGGAAATGCACCAGGGTCACCTGGTGAAAGCGGCCGTTGAACTGGCAAAAGACTGGCGTACCGACCGTATGCTGCGCAAACTCGAAGCGCTGCTGGCCGTCGCAGATGAAACTGCATCGCTCATTATCACCGGTAACGGCGACGTCATCCAGCCAGAAAACGATCTGATTGCCATCGGCTCCGGCGGTCCCTACGCCCAGGCTGCTGCACGCGCTCTGCTTGAAAATACCGAGCTTGGCGCTCGCGAGATTGCTGAGAAAGCGTTGGATATTGCAGGGGATATCTGCATTTATACCAACCACTTCCATACCATCGAAGAATTGAACTCCAAAGCGTAAGGATCCCCCATGTCTGAAATGACCCCACGCGAAATTGTCAGCGAACTGAACAAACACATCATCGGCCAGGATAACGCTAAGCGTTCCGTGGCGATCGCCCTGCGTAACCGCTGGCGTCGTATGCAGCTCAACGAAGAGTTGCGTCATGAAGTCACGCCGAAAAACATTCTGATGATTGGCCCGACCGGCGTCGGTAAAACCGAAATTGCCCGTCGTCTGGCAAAACTGGCCAACGCGCCGTTCATCAAAGTTGAAGCAACAAAATTCACCGAAGTCGGCTATGTTGGTAAAGAAGTAGATTCCATCATCCGCGATCTGACCGATGCTGCCATCAAAAT
Source organism: Citrobacter sp. Cpo091 (assembly GCF_030332645.1). Taxonomy (NCBI): domain Bacteria; kingdom Pseudomonadati; phylum Pseudomonadota; class Gammaproteobacteria; order Enterobacterales; family Enterobacteriaceae; genus Citrobacter; species Citrobacter sp. Cpo091. The sequence continues at coordinate 77,101 of NZ_JAOWHL010000019.1, read as the reverse complement.
GGTCCGCGTGCAGGCAATCGAGAAAAACCGCTTCCGTGCCGAAGAGATGGCGGAAGAGCGCATTCTCGACGTGCTGATCCCACCTGCTAAAAATAACTGGGGACAGTCAGAGCAGCCGCAGGAACCTTCTGCAGCGCGTCAGGCATTCCGTAAAAAACTGCGTGAAGGCCAGCTGGATGATAAAGAGATCGAAATCGATCTCGCCGCCGCACCGATGGGCGTTGAAATTATGGCGCCTCCAGGAATGGAAGAGATGACCAGCCAGCTGCAGTCCATGTTCCAGAACCTGGGCGGTCAGAAGCAAAAACCGCGTAAGCTGAAAATCAAAGACGCGATGAAGCTGCTGATTGAAGAAGAAGCGGCCAAACTGGTGAACCCGGAAGAGCTGAAACAAGAAGCTATCGACGCCGTTGAGCAGCACGGGATCGTGTTTATCGACGAAATCGACAAAATCTGTAAGCGCGGCGAATCCTCCGGCCCGGACGTGTCCCGTGAAGGCGTACAGCGCGACCTGCTGCCGCTGGTTGAAGGCTGCACGGTCTCCACCAAGCACGGCATGGTGAAAACAGATCACATTCTGTTTATCGCTTCTGGTGCATTCCAGGTAGCCAAACCGTCCGACCTGATCCCAGAACTGCAGGGTCGTCTGCCGATTCGTGTCGAGCTGCAGGCGCTGACCACCAGCGATTTTGAGCGTATCCTTACCGAACCGAATGCCTCCATCACCGTCCAGTACAAAGCGCTGATGGCGACTGAAGGTGTGGACATCAACTTCACTGAATCCGGTATTAAACGCATTGCCGAAGCGGCCTGGCAGGTTAACGAAACCACCGAAAACATCGGTGCACGTCGTCTGCATACCGTTCTGGAACGTCTGATGGAAGATATTTCCTATGATGCGAGCGATTTGAACGGCCAAAGCATCACAATTGATGCCGAATATGTGAGCAAACATCTGGATGCGCTGGTCGCAGATGAAGATCTGAGCCGTTTTATCCTATAATCGCGTTCAATGCATTTTCATCACTGTTGATGGGGCTGATAAAGCCCCATTTTTATTGGCGCTAAATATGACTGAACAACAACAAATTAGCCGCTCACAAGCCTGGCTGGAAAGTTTACGACCTAAGACCTTACCGCTCGCCTTCGCGGCGATCATCGTCGGTACGGCATTAGCATGGTGGCAAGGATACTTCGATCCGCTGGTTGCTCTGCTGGCATTGATTACGGCAGGACTGCTGCAAATTCTGTCCAATCTCGCTAACGACTATGGCGATGCCGTTAAAGGCAGCGACAAACCCGACCGTATTGGACCGCTGCGCGGTATGCAAAAAGGGGTCATCACCCAACAGCAGATGAAGCGCGCGCTGATCGTCACCGTGGTGCTGATCTGTCTGTCCGGGCTGGCTCTGGTTGCTGTAGCCTGTCACACGCTGGCGGATTTTGTCGGTTTCCTGGTGCTCGGCGGTCTGTCGATTATCGCCGCGATCACCTACACCGTGGGTAATCGCCCTTACGGATATATCGGCCTGGGCGATATTTCTGTGCTGGTATTCTTCGGCTGGCTCAGCGTAATGGGAAGTTGGTATCTGCAGGCGCATACGTTGATTCCAGCGCTGATTCTGCCTGCCACCGCCTGCGGCCTGCTGGCAACCGCCGTGCTCAACGTCAACAACCTGCGCGATATCAACAGCGACAGAGAGAACGGCAAGAACACGCTGGTCGTACGTTTAGGCGCTGTCAATGCCCGCCGCTACCACGCCTGTCTGCTGATGGGCACGCTGGTCTGTCTGGCACTGTTCAACCTGTTTTCACTGCAAAGCCTGTGGGGATGGCTGTTTATCCTCGCCGCTCCGCTGCTGATCAAACAGGCTCGCTATGTAATGCGCGAGATGGACCCGGCTGCAATGCGTCCGATGCTGGAACGCACCGTAAAAGCGGCATTGTTAACTAACCTGCTGTTTGTCGTTGGAATTTTCTTAAGTCAGTGGTCTCTTTAACTGACAAATATCAATTAACAATTGATGATTTTGCCAACAGTACACATAGCGCGATATACTAAAAATTCTCGCAGCAACTGAACGTTAAGCCTATGAAATACGATACATCCGAGCTTTGTGACATCTATCAGGAAGATGTCAACGTCGTGGAACCGCTGTTCTCTAACTTTGGGGGACGGTCGTCGTTTGGCGGACAAATCATCACGGTAAAATGTTTCGAGGACAACGGGTTGCTGTACGATCTGCTCGAACAAAACGGCCGTGGTCGCATTCTGCTGGTCGATGGCGGCGGTTCTGTCCGTCGTGCGCTGGTCGATGCCGAGCTGGCGCGGCTGGCCGTACAGAATGAATGGGAAGGTCTGGTCATCTACGGCTCAGTACGCCAGGTAGACGATCTGGAAGAACTGGATATCGGCATTCAGGCGATTGCCGCTATTCCGGTAGGTGCCTCAGGTGAAGGCATTGGGGAAAGCGATGTGCGCGTCAACTTTGGCGGCGTGACGTTCTTCTCCGGCGACCACCTGTACGCCGATAACACCGGGATAATCCTCTCCGAAGACCCGCTCGATATCGAGTAAGCGAAAAAGGCACCGCAAGGTGCCTTTTTTATGCGTTGTCGCTGATTGCCGGATGTCGGCTTACGCCTTATCCGGCCTACAAACTCGCACTCTAAATCCTCTAAAGATTTCACGTCAGGGCAAGGCGGCAAGTAAGTGAATCCCCAGGAGCATAGGTCACTATGTGACTGGGGTGAATGCACGCAGCCAACGCCGCCATAACGTGAAATATGACGAGGATTAGACTTCTTCCATGCGACCCAGCAGGGCATGCAGACGATCCTGCCAGCCGCTTTGCTGTTCTTTCAGGCTGTTGTTCTCACGCTCCAGTTCTTCACGCTGCTGCTGTGCAGTCTGAACTTCCTGCGACAGTGAGTTGTTCTTTTCTTTCAGCTCTTCGATTTCCATCTGCAACAGCGTGATGGTATCAATCGCCTGCTGTACTTTTGCTTCCAGTTTCTCAAACACTTCTAATGACATCGTCATACCTCTCCTGAATTGCAAGGCGTTGATGGATAAAAATCCTCGTCCCGATAACCGGCGACGCCTTAATAAAAACGAGCGCACTCTACTTAACACCGATTGTATGAAGCCGCGTCATCCCTGTCCAGCGGCATCCCGCGCAGATTGCGGTTTGCAACACTTTTAGTCTTTCTCCTGGTGACATTACTGTCATAACTCTTAAGTGTTAACAGATTGATCAGTGAAATGATTCAGCTCACACTATTTTTGTATAACAAATACCTCACAATGGCGCGAAAACGCTCATTTTGTTGATGCAGTACACACATTTTAATTTCGATATTTCTCGTTTTTGCGCGTTAACGATAAATTAACAGTGTGCCTACCGGCTCCGGGGATGTCAGTGACCTTCTCGCACACAATAAACATTAAACTCTCTTCAGGATCCGATTATGAGTCAAACATCAACCTTAAAAGGCCAGTGCATTGCTGAATTCCTCGGTACCGGGTTGTTGATTTTCTTCGGTGTGGGCTGTGTCGCTGCACTTAAAGTGGCTGGGGCTACTTTCGGTCAGTGGGAAATCAGTGTCATCTGGGGTCTGGGGGTAGCGATGGCTATCTATCTGACCGCAGGCGTTTCTGGTGCACACCTGAATCCCGCGGTAACCATCGCACTCTGGCTGTTCGCCTGTTTTGATAAACGCAAAGTTGTTCCTTTTATTATTTCGCAAATTGCCGGCGCCTTTTGCGCAGCGGCACTGGTTTACGGGCTTTATTACAATCTTTTCCTCGATTTCGAACAAACTAACCATATCGTACGCGGCAGTACCGAGAGCCTGGGTCTGGCAGGTACTTTCTCCACCTACCCGAACCCGCATATCAATTTTGTGCAGGCCTTCGCGGTTGAAATGGTCATTACCGCTATTCTAATGGGGCTGATTCTGGCTCTGACCGACGATGGTAACGGTGTTCCTCGTGGTCCGCTGGCACCACTGCTGATCGGCTTGTTGATTGCCGTTATTGGTGCATCCATGGGTCCGCTGACAGGTTTTGCGATGAACCCGGCACGTGACTTCGGACCGAAACTCTTCGCCTGGATGGCCGGATGGGGTGAGATTGCCTTCACGGGTGGTCGCGATATCCCTTACTTCCTGGTTCCGGTGTTTGGCCCGATTACCGGCGCGATTTTGGGCGCATGGGCATATCGCAAACTGATTGGTCGTCATTTACCGTGCGATGTCTGCGCGATTGAAGAAAAAGACGTTGCGGCCAACACTCAACAAAAAGCTTCGCAGTAATGTGACTACGGGACAAAAAATTATGACTGAAAAAAAATATATCGTTGCGCTCGACCAGGGCACCACCAGCTCCCGCGCGGTCGTAATGGACCACGATGCGAATATCGTTGCCGTTTCACAGCGCGAATTCGAGCAAATCTACCCGAAAGCAGGTTGGGTAGAACATGACCCGATGGAAATTTGGGCGACCCAAAGCTCCACGCTGGTAGAAGTTCTGGCGAAAGCCGATATCAGTTCCGATGAAATTGCAGCGATCGGTATTACCAACCAGCGTGAAACCACCATTGTCTGGGAACGCGAAACCGGTAAACCTATCTATAACGCGATTGTGTGGCAGTGTCGTCGTACCGCGGATATCTGCGAAAAGCTCAAGCGCGACGGTATGGAAGAGTACATCCGTAATAATACAGGTCTGGTCATTGACCCGTACTTCTCCGGCACCAAAGTGAAGTGGATCCTCGACCACGTAGAAGGCTCGCGTGAGCGCGCTCGTCGCGGCGAACTGCTGTTCGGTACCGTAGATACCTGGCTTATCTGGAAAATGACGCAGGGACGTGTACACGTCACGGATTACACCAACGCCTCACGTACCATGCTGTTCAACATCCACTCCCTGGACTGGGATGACACGATGCTGGATGCGCTGGATATTCCGCGTGCAATGCTGCCTGAAGTTCGTCGCTCTTCTGAAGTGTACGGCCAGACCAACATCGGTGGTAAAGGCGGTATTCGTATTCCTATCTCCGGTATCGCCGGTGACCAGCAGGCGGCGCTGTTTGGCCAGCTGTGCGTGAAGGAAGGGATGGCGAAAAACACTTACGGTACCGGCTGCTTCATGCTGATGAACACCGGCGAGAAAGCCGTTAAGTCCGAAAACGGACTGCTGACCACCATCGCTTGCGGACCGACCGGGGAGGTGAACTACGCGCTGGAAGGTGCGGTATTTATGGCTGGCGCATCTATCCAGTGGCTGCGTGATGAAATGAAACTCATCAGCGATGCGTTCGACTCCGAATATTTCGCCACCAAAGTGAAAGACACCAACGGCGTGTACGTCGTTCCGGCATTTACTGGCCTGGGCGCACCGTACTGGGACCCGTATGCTCGCGGTGCCATCTTTGGTCTGACCCGTGGGGTAAACTCCAACCACATCATCCGCGCCACGCTTGAATCTATTGCATACCAGACCCGTGATGTTCTGGAAGCAATGCAGGCTGACTCCGGTATTCGCCTGCACGCCCTGCGCGTCGATGGCGGTGCGGTCGCCAACAACTTCCTGATGCAGTTCCAGTCCGACATTCTCGGCACGCGCGTTGAGCGCCCGGAAGTCCGCGAAGTCACCGCATTGGGTGCGGCATACCTGGCTGGTCTGGCAGTAGGCTTCTGGCAGAATCTGGATGAGCTGCAGGAAAAAGCGGTCATCGAGCGTGAATTCCGCCCAGGCATCGAAACCACCGAACGTAACTTCCGTTACAGCGGCTGGAAAAAAGCGGTCAAACGCGCCATGGCGTGGGAAGATCACGACGAGTAATACGTCATAGCCGGATGGCAACTGTGCCTTATCCGGCAATATCTTCGTGCGGGGACAACCCCGCACACACATCAATAATCTCGCCCCCTCCCCTGTGCTACACTTCGCGCCATTCCTTTCAGCTACGAGTTTGCAATGAGACGAGAACTTGCCATTGAATTTTCACGCGTGACCGAAGCGGCCGCGCTGGCTGGCTATAAATGGCTGGGCCGCGGCGACAAAAATACCGCTGACGGCGCGGCGGTAAACGCCATGCGTATTATGCTCAACCAGGTCAATATCGACGGCACCATCGTGATTGGCGAGGGTGAGATCGATGAAGCACCGATGCTGTTTATCGGTGAGAAAGTCGGGACCGGTCTTGGTGATGCGGTCGACATCGCCGTCGATCCTATCGAAGGCACACGCATGACGGCAATGGGTCAGGCAAACGCGCTGGCCGTACTGGCTGTTGGCGATAAAGGCTGCTTCCTGAACGCGCCAGACATGTACATGGAAAAGCTGATTGTCGGCCCAGGCGCAAAAGGGTCTATCGACCTGAACCTGTCGCTGGAAGCCAACCTGCATAACGTTGCCGCTGCACTCAATAAGCCGCTGAGTGAACTGACCGTCACCATTCTGGCCAAGCCACGCCATGATGAAACGATCGCCGAAATGCAAAAACTGGGCGTGCGTGTCTTTGCTATTCCAGACGGTGACGTTGCGGCCTCCATTCTGACCTGCATGCCAGACAGTGAAGTTGACGTGCTGTACGGCATTGGCGGCGCACCGGAAGGTGTCGTTTCTGCCGCCGTTATCCGCGCGCTGGACGGCGACATGCAGGGTCGTTTGCTGGCGCGTCATGACGTCAAAGGCGACAGCGAAGAGAACCGTCGCATTGGCGAACAGGAACTCGCTCGTTGCGCCGCCATGGGTATTGAAGCGGGCAAAGCGCTGCGTCTCGATGAAATGGCGCGTAGCGACAACGTCATTTTCTCTGCCACCGGCATCACCAAAGGCGATTTGCTGGAAGGGATTAGCCGCAAAGGTAATATCGCGACCACCGAAACGCTGCTGATCCGCGGTAAATCACGTACGATCCGTCGCATTCAGTCGATTCACTACCTCGATCGCAAAGATCCCGATGTGCAGGCGCACATCCTGTAATTGATTTGATCAATAGAGCCTTCCAGCCCATATGGGCTGGAAATCTTTCGTCCAACGAACGAAGATAAGGCAATCAAAGCAGACAGGAGAGAACCATGGCAGATTGGGTAACAGGCAAAGTCACGAAGGTACAGAACTGGACCGATGCCCTGTTTAGTTTGACCGTGCGAGCTCCGGTTCTTCCTTTCACTGCAGGTCAATTCACCAAGCTTGGCCTTGAGATCGAGGGCGAGCGCGTCCAGCGTGCTTATTCTTACGTCAATGCCCCTGATAACCCCGATTTAGAGTTTTATCTGGTGACGGTTCCCGACGGCAAACTCAGTCCTCGTCTGGCAGCACTGAAGCCTGGCGATGAAGTCCAGGTGGTGAGTGAAGCTGCTGGTTTCTTCGTGCTGGATGAAGTCCCCGATTGCGACACGCTGTGGATGCTGGCAACCGGCACGGCTATCGGCCCATATTTGTCGATTCTGCAATTAGGCAAAGACCTGGATCGCTTCAAAAATCTGGTGCTGGTCCATGCCGCGCGCTATGCCGCCGATTTGAGCTATCTACCGTTGATGCAGGCCCTGGAAAAGCGCTACGAAGGTAAATTACGCATCCAGACGGTGGTCAGTCGTGAAACCGTGGCAGATTCGCTGACCGGGCGTGTACCGGCACTAATTGAAAGCGGTGAACTGGAAAAAGCGGTCGGGCTGCCAATGGATAAAGAAACCTGTCATGTGATGCTGTGCGGAAACCCGCAGATGGTGCGCGATACCCAGCAGTTGCTGAAGGACACCCGGCAGATGACCAAACACCTGCGCCGCCGACCGGGCCATATGACCGCAGAGCACTACTGGTAAGAACGTTTCAATGCCCGGTTAACACCCGGGCATTTTGCCGGATGGCGCATACACTTATCCGGCCTACGAGTCAGCCCTGTACTTTACGTCCTGCGTATCCTTACCATATTTATTTGCGTCCTGGGTGCCAATGAACGCACCCAGATCGATAAGCATGCCGACCAGAATCAACGTTGGAACAAAGCGGCCTACCGCCCATTGCCAGACGCCGGGTAACATCGCCCAATTTCCGGCCAGCAGCATCCACGCCAGAATCATCAACAGCGCCCACGCTCCGGAACGCCCCCGGTCATGCAGACGTTTTACCGTCACTGCCGCCGTTGGCCATAGCAGACACACCAGACAAAAAGCCGCGGTCTGAATATCGAGTAATTGTTTGCTCGCCAGCGAAAACAGAACCAGCATGCCGACGATCCATAGGCCAATCCAAATCCAGAAATCACGGCGCCCGATGCGCCCTTTAAATGAGAATAACCACTGCTGTATGGTCATGTAAGTTCCTTTATTATTACCGTCCAGAACAGTTTACCCTTTTGACAAGCTCGACGGTTACCGTTTTAATCGTGAGCAGTGAGAATGAAAGGTACGATTGATGAAGCACGGATTTACACTGTTTTTATTATTGTTTTCAGCCTTAACCGCGAGCACTGCGGCATTGGCGGAAGAGCCATCGACGGCAACCACAGCCCCCTATTTACTGGCGGGCGCGCCGACCTTTGACCTGTCGATTAGCCAGTTTCGCGAAAACTTTAATACACAGAATCCGAAGCTGATCCTGAATGAGTTCCGCGCCATCGACAGCAGTCGCGATCGGGCAAATCTCACCCGCGCGGCCAGCAAAATCAATGAAAACCTGTATGCGTCTTCCGCCCTTGAGCGCGGCACCCTGAAAATCAAAAGCATGCAAATAACCTGGTTACCAATTCAGGGACCAGAGCAAAAGGCAGCTAAAGCGAAAGCGCTGGAATACATGACCGCCGTCATCCGCACCGTCGCACCGCTACTGACGAAGGAACAGAGCCAGAAAAAGCTACAAAAACTGCTCGCCGCAGGCAAAGGTAAGCACTATTACGCCGAAACAGAAGGCGCAATTCGCTATGTCGTAGCAGATAACGGTGAAAAGGGGCTGACCTTCGCTGTTGAACCGATTAAGCTGGCTCTATCTGAAAACCTCGAAGGGTCGAATAAGTGACAAAAAGCAAAGCCTTTCGGGGGATGAATCTCTATACTGTTTCACAGACCATGCTGCCCTGAGGGGCGGCCATATTCCTTAATTCGCTGACAAGCGTGGAGAAATGAAATGCGACATCCTTTAGTGATGGGTAACTGGAAACTGAACGGCAGCCGCCACATGGTAAACGAACTGGTTGCTAATCTGCGTAAAGAACTGGCTGGCGTTGCTGGCTGTGCAGTAGCGATTGCTCCGCCGGAAATGTATATCGACCTGGCGAAACACGCCGCTGCCGGTAGCCACATCATTCTGGGCGCGCAGAACGTTGACCTGAACCTGTCTGGCGCATTCACTGGTGAAACAAGTGCTGAAATGCTGAAAGACATCGGCGCACAGTACATCATTATCGGTCACTCTGAGCGTCGTACTTACCACAAAGAATCTGACGAGCTGATCGCTAAAAAATTCGCCGTGCTGAAAGAGCAGGGTCTGACTCCAGTTCTATGCATCGGTGAAACCGAAGCAGAAAACGAAGCGGGCAAAACTGAAGAAGTTTGTGCACGTCAGATCGACGCGGTTCTGAAAACTCAGGGCGCAGCAGCATTCGAAGGCGTCGTTATCGCTTACGAACCAGTATGGGCTATCGGTACCGGTAAATCTGCAACTCCTGCTCAGGCTCAGGCTGTTCACAAATTTATTCGTGACCACATTGCTAAAGCTGACGCGAAAATCGCTGAGCAAGTAATCATCCAGTACGGCGGTTCTGTAAACGCAGCTAACGCGGCAGAACTGTTTGCTCAGCCGGACATCGACGGTGCGCTGGTTGGTGGTGCTTCTCTGAAAGCAGACGCCTTCGCCGTCATCGTTAAAGCAGCAGAAGCCGCTAAACAGGCTTAAGTTGTTAAGGCGGGAGGAGCACTCCTCCCGCTGTATTAACTACCAGTATCCCAACCAGTGCCACCAGAAGGCGCCGGTCACACCCCAAATGGTCAGGTTGACCACACTCATCACCAGCCCCGTTTTCCACCACTCTGCCAGCGTGACATAGCCCGAACCAAAGATGATCGGCGCAGTACCCGTGCCATAGTGCGTGAGCGACATCATCAGGGAGGAGGAGAAACCGAGCATTAAACCAAGCAATGCTGGCGGCGCGCCGAGGCCTAATCCTGCGGCGAAAAACGCAGCGAACATAGCCGTAATATGCGCAGTAGTGCTGGCGAAAAAGTAGTGCGAGTAGACGTAAAGCAGAATCAACAGCAGCGTTGCAACACTCCAGTGCACGCCAAGATGGTCGATTGCGCTACCAACGCTGGTTGCCAGCCATCCCACCAACCCCAGTTTGCTGAGAAAATCCGCCATCATCACCAGCGCGGCAAACCAGACTATCGTATCCCATGCCCCGCGGCATTTAAGAATGTCATCCCAGCTCAATACGCCCGCCATCAATAGAATCGACAAACCAATTAACGCGGCGCTAGTGGGGTTTACGCTCCAGGCACTGCCCATCAGCATCGCTGGAACACCCGCCCACAGGCAGAGCAGCAAAATGAACACTGCCAGGGTGATTTTTTCTGCCAGTGATAGTGGACCCAGCGCATCCAGTTTTTGCCGCGCGAACTGCGGCGCATTTGGCGTGCGCGTGATAGCTGGCGGATAGAGCCACCAGATTACAATCGGCATGACAACCAGTGATACCAGAGCAGGAAGAAGCGCCGCAATAGCCCACATTCCCCAGGTCATGTTCAGCACGCCATCCGTCCCCTTCGTCAAAAAGCTGACGATTAACGGGTTAGGTGCGGTCGCGGTGATGAACATTGCCGAGCTGATCGGGTTAATGTTGTAGTTCACCAGCGCGAGATAACGGCCCGTTGAGCCATTCTCGGCATGGCCTGGCTGCGAGCCGAGGCTCTCCGCAATCGCCCGCATTACCGGGTGGATAATGCCGCCGCCACGCGCGGTATTACTTGGCGTTACGGGTGCAATTAGCGTTTCCGCAAGGGTTAATGCCCACGCAATACCCAGCGTTCTTTTACCAAATAGCGCAATAAACCCGTAGCCAATACGCGCCCCCAGGCCGGTCTTTAACAGACTTTGCGACAGCATAATGGATAAACCAATCAGCCAGATTAACTGGTTCGAAAAGCCACTCAACGCATCGTTCAACGCCGCGGAGGGTTTGCCGGGGTTAGTAACGCCAGTCATCGCCACCAGCATAATCGCCACAATCGCAATTGCGCCAATGGGCATAGCCTTACCGATAATCGCAGCGATCGTACCAATAAACAGTGCCAGCAGGTGCCACGCTTGCGGGGTTACGTCAGGAGGACACGGGATAACAAACCAGATGGTCAGCGTAATCACGAGCGAGATGATGGCAGGCCAACAGCGGATAGGGGTCAAACTGTCCATGAATCAATCCTTGAGTTTCCAGTGCGCAAATCTGCGCCCCGGTATTAACCGCCATCAGCCCAAATAAAACAATTCATCATCTCACAAAACAAAAAATTAACATTTATATACAGTTATAATTTCCCCAGTATACTGAACCAGAGGTAATCCAACGGCAGAAGCAACAGATACGTTGCCGCCGCCAGCACCATACACAGCAGCATCCCCGCCCTCGCAGGCACTTTCCCGAGCGCCATCGCCACTACAATCGGTGAAGCCTGATAAGGCAACAGTGGCGTTGAATAACCCAGCACCTGGATCATAATCACCGACAGCAGCGGGAATCCCGTCGCATCGGCAAAACTTTGCGCCAACGTGGTATACAGCGCCGGAACACCGTTCGCCGTCATAATAAAATTAAGCGCTGTGGTAATACCGGTCAGCGCGAGGAAACTGGTAAACGGCTTTTCCGCATCCAGCGGCATCACCTGTAACAGCGCTTCGCCAACGGCGCTACCAATACCGGTTTGCGTGACGGTGATCGCCAGCCCCAGAATACCCGCCACATAAATACAGGTACGAATGTTGACCCCAGTGGAAAACTCGTCGCCATTGATAAAGCCAACCCGTGGTAGCAATGTGATAACTGCCGCAGCCAGCCCGGTCCACGCAGGACCAATGCCGTGCCAGCTTTCGCTTACCCACAAGAACAGCACCACCGCTAACATCCAGGCCAGACGTTTTTCATCCCGGCTCATCGGCTCCGGCGGCGTGAGATCGCGCGGCGCATGCGGCTTGCCAGGGAACAACCAGCAGATAAGCACAATGAGCACCGCGCCTTTAAGCCAACCCAGAACCGGCGTATGCAGCAGCAAATAGGGAAGATAATTGAGGTGGATGCCGTAAGAGCCTTCCGCCGCGCCGCTCATCACCAGATTCGGTACGTTAGCGGGTAAAATCGTCGCAGAAAGCTGGAACGTCCCAAACCCGACGGCCAGTGCCAGACCATACCAGGCGCGCGTGCCGTCGTTAATTCCAGCCCGTTTCGCCATCGCCGCGACGATCGGCATCAGCAGCGCAATGCGGCCCATGTTGGATGGCATTACAAATGCCAGCGCGTAACTCAGCAGCACTACGCTCGCCACCATTAACGGCCAGGAATCAGTCAACCTCGATGACAGCGCCCTCGCCGCCCTGTCCGCCAGCCCCGTTTTACGAATCGCGATACCCAGTACAAAGCCGCTAAACACCAGCCAGAACGCGGAGGACGCAAAGCCGCCAAAAATCACATCCGGTGGCGCGATTTTGGCCACCATCGCCACGGCAAAGAACAGCAGCGCCGTTATAAACTCCGGCAGCAGCGACGTAGCCCAGAGCAGAATGGTGATACCAACCACCAGAGAGGGGATAAACAGAGGGTGTGTAAGCCAGAGCGACATGCCTGTCTCCTGTTGTTTTTTTCAACAAGAATACGGGGACAGGCATGCGGAGTAAACGCCAGATTAGGTGGGGTTAACGCAGAATATCACATTGATGATCCTGAATTTCCTCAGCTGAGGCGAGATTCAGAGCCAGCAGATTGCGCTGAGTAGCCAGCAGGACAAAGGATTCGTCGCTCTGGCGCACCATCGCCAACGCATAGCTGCCCATATGCTCACGCGCATCCGGCACCTCTTCCGCCAGCATCATAAACGGGCTGCGTTGTGCCAGTTCATTTTCCGTGACGCGACGCGCCAGATATTCATGACCGCGCAGCCCACCCGGTAATGGTAGCCAGCGGGTGCTGATTTTCGCCAGGTTGTCATCCAGCTGCTTTCTGACATCGGTTCGCAGGCAGGAGATATGAATATGCAGGTGATTTTGCGTACGCCCGCTACGAGAGTTAATGGTCAGAGAGACTGCTTTGTCAGGGATTTCCTGGCCGTATTTTTGGCTCATAAAGCTACGCGCCTGCCAGGCCAGCCAGAAAAAGTTCGGTGTGCCTGATTTCAACAACAGCGGACTTTCCGTACCGTTGATCCGCCAGGTAGGCATCAACAGATATTGCAGTGGGCCGTTACGGTCTTTGAACACCACATATCCGGCATCCGGCTTTACTTCAGCGCATGGGGCGGGGTCCTGCTGCTGCAACTGGTGCGGCAGGCATTGCTGAAGAACGATCTGGCGTAATGCGTCCGGGTTGCCGGTGAATTTCCAGTACCCGATACCTGCAGCGGCGGCGACCACAATCACCGCCAGTAAAAGATAGCCTGCTTTTTTCATTACGCGTTTCCTGTATCCCATTGAAGGGCAAGAGTAACGCAAAACCATGACAAATAAAAAACCCGGTCGCGCTTGGCCACCGGGTCGGTAAATCACAGACTTATTTATCGTTTACTGATTTGGTCGAACGTACCGCCGTTAGAGAAGTGCTCTTTCTGCGCTTTCGTCCAGCCGCCAAACTCTTCGTCGATAGTGAACAGCTTCAGCTTCGGAAATGCGTTTTCGTATTTCTTCGCGACTTCTGCATCACGTGGACGGTAGAAGTTTTTCGCCGCAATTTCCTGGCCTTCCGGCGAGTAGAGATACTTCAGGTAAGCTTCCGCCACCGCTTTGGTGTCTTTCTTTTCCACCACTTTATCAACCACGGACACGGTCGGCTCCGCGAGGATAGATTCACTCGGGGTCACTATCTCGAATTTATCTTTGCCCAGCTCGTTCGTTGCCAACAGCGCTTCGTTTTCCCAGGCAATCAGCACATCACCGATACCACGTTCAACGAAGGTATTGGTTGAGCCACGTGCACCAGAATCGAGTACCTCAACGTTTTTATACAGGGCCTTCACAAAGTCTAGTGCCTTGGCCTGATCGTTGTTGTTGTGGTGCAGGGCATAGCCCCATGCCGCCAGATAGTTCCAGCGAGCTCCGCCGGAGCTTTTCGGGTTTGGCGTAATGACCGACACGCCCGGTTTGATTAAATCGTTCCAGTCATGAATTTGTTTGGGATTGCCTTTGCGGACCAGGAACACGATGGTGGAGGTGTAAGGCGCAGAATTATCCGGCAGGCGTTTAATCCAGTTTTTATCGATACGGCCACGTTCAGCAATGGCATCCACGTCGTAAGCAAGTGCCAGCGTCACAACATCGGCTTCAATGCCGTTGATGACGGAAGTCGCCTGTTTACCCGAACCGCCGTGCGACTGGCGGATCACAACGTTGTCGCCCGTTTCCTGCTTCCAGTGCGCGCTGAAGGCCTTATTGTACTGCTCGTACAATTCACGCGTTGGATCGTACGATACGTTAAGTAACTGAATATCCTTTGCCAGAACGCTGGTCGATGCCAGCAATAATGTTAACCCTACGCCCCATTTGTTCATCGCCCAGCTCTCTTAGGTAGTGTTGTGATGAGCAAAGCGTGCCAGAAAGGCATCCAAACATTAAAGAATAAAAAAAGATTTGCTATAACTTGGGGGAATATATGGAGTCGAGTTTTTGCCTGATGGCGCTACGCTTATCAGGCCTACGATTTGCATCATGTAGGCCGGATAAGGCGCAAGTCGCCATCCGGCAATTGCAATTAGTACAGTTTTTTCGCGCAGTCCAGCCAGTCACCTTTGAACGGACGCTTCATGTTTTCGATAGCGTCGATGATGTCGTGGTGAACCAGCTGCTCGTTCTGAATACCTACGCAGCGACCGCCGTGACCTTCCAGCAGAAGTTCAATGGCATAGGCGCCCATACGGGATGCCAGGATACGGTCGTAAGGAACCGGGGAACCACCACGCTGGATGTGACCCAGTACGGTTGCACGCGTTTCACGACCCGTTTCTTTCTCAATGTAATGCGCCAGTTCGTCAACGTCACACATGTGTTCAGTGATCGCTACGATTGCGTGTTTTTTACCTTTCGCGATGCCCGCTTTGATTTCAGTAACCAAATCGTCACGGCTGAATTCCACTTCCGGAACCACTACGAACTCACAACCACCGGCAATTGCAGCCGCCAGGGTCAGGTCACCACAGTAGCGGCCCATCACTTCAACGATAGAAATACGCTGGTGAGAAGAAGAGGTATCACGCAGGCGGTCAATCGCTTCGACAACGGTACCCAGAGCGGTGAAGTAACCGATGGTGTAGTCGGTACCTTTGATATCGTTATCGATAGTGCCCGGCAGACCGATGCATGGGAAGCCCATTTCGGTCAGGCGTTTTGCACCCATGTAAGAACCGTCACCCCCGATAACAACCAGGGCGTCGATGCCACGCTTCTTCAGGTTTTCGATCGCCACCGCACGTACGTTTTCATCACGGAATTCCGGGAAGCGAGCAGAACCGAGGAAAGTACCGCCACGGTTGATCATGTCGGACACGCTGTAGCGGTCAAGCTGGACCATACGGTCTTCATACAAACCCAGGTAGCCATCATGGATCCCCATGACTTCCAGCCCTTCCGTCAACGCTGCACGTACAACACCACGGATTGCTGCGTTCATGCCCGGCGCATCACCGCCGCTTGTCAACACACCGATTTTCTTAATCATGACTACCTCTGAACTTTGGAATGCAAAATGAAATCTGCTGCCGGAAGTCGATTCCGCATATCGAAACGATCCAACGAATATGCAGATAGTATAACAATCACTTCCTGCTGAATTGATTCAGGTCAGGCCAAATGGTGGTAATTTATACACAAAATGCTGGCCCGGTTCACTTTTTTTACAACGAATTATGAAAGCTCAAACATCTTGCCTTCCTTGGGTACGACTGAACAGGGATCCTGATGAATGATGACATCCGATCCCGGGAAACGCCGTAAAATTGCCTGCTCAACCTGTTCAGCCACTAAATGCGCCTGAACGAGCGGCAGATTATCTTCCATTTCCAAATGAATCTGAATAAAGCGGGTCGGCCCTGACTGCCGCGTGCGAAGATCGTGAGCGCCGCTGACTCCAGGCCATGACGTCACGATATCAATAATTTCCTGACGTTCCTCATCGGGTAAAGCGCGATCCAGCAAAGATTGCACTGCCTCATACCCCATGCGTAATGCGCTATATAAAATATAGATGCCAATCCCCAGCGCAAACAAGGCATCTGCACGATGCCAGCCATACCATGCCAGCCCGAGCGCAATGAGAATCGCACCGTTCATCATAACATCAGACTGATAATGAAGCATATCTGCCCGAACGGCCTGACTTTGCGTACGCTTCACTACCCAGCGCTGAAACGAGACCAGAATGATTGTACACACTAACGCAATGATGGTGACAACCACCCCAACGCCCGGATCTTTCATCGGCGTGGGTTGGATGAGATGCTGAATCCCGGTCAGGAATAAAAACAGCGCCGAACCAGAAATAAACATGCTTTGCGCCAGCGCCGCCAGCGATTCCGCTTTTCCGTGTCCGAACGTATGTTCATCATCTGCGGGCTGCAGCGAATAGCGCACCACCAACAGATTGGTTAACGACGCCGCGATGTCCACCAGAGAATCCACCAGTGCTGCCAGAATACTGACCGATCCGGTGTACCACCACGCAAAAATTTTGATCAAAAGTAACAGCGATGCCATCACGGTTGCCGCGATTGCCGCCCGGCTCACTAGCCGCCCATAGGTTTGATTCATAAACACTCCTGCCAGGATATGCCGCTAGTATAACGGATGAAGTAAAACAGTCAGGCAATAACCGAGGGACAAATTTTGGGCAAAAAAAACCCCCACATCATGTGGGGGAAGACAGGGATGGTGTCTATGGCAAGGAAAACAGGGTTACTACTGGGAACGTGAGTTGCTACTACTCAATAAATTCAACGATGAGCTTTTTTTCCAGTGCGCTACATCGCGCAGTTGCTCCATTCGTTGTTCATGTTTCTCATTTAAAACCGCTTGCTGCTCTGGCGTTAACAGGCGATACATCTGATTGCGGATCCTGGCTATTTCAACCTGGCGGGCAACCTGTTCTTGCGCCATTCTTTCTGCCTGAGCGCGCACTGCGCTTTCATCAAATTTCTCTGCGGTGACAAGGCGATGCATTGTCTCCATTTCGCTAACATTAACAGGAGGCTGTTCGTGTCTTGCCTGCTGCATTAAATCTCGCATCTGTTGACGTTGATGTTCGGTTAAACTGATACCGTCAAACATGTGGCTCTGAACGCTGCGTTGCGATGAGCCTTCACCCAGGTGCCAGTGATCGCCTGTGACGACTTCAGCTGCATGGCTAAATGTACTGAGTGCCAGCGTTGAGGCCATGACGGCAGCGGTAACTTTGCCCATCACTTGCTCCCAAAATCTTTTCTGTCGCGATTCAACGAGAGACAGTTTACGATTCGGGCTGCAAACATGCGTCAGGGGGTGTAAAACAACGTAAAGTCATAGATTAGCGACGCCTGATGACGTAATTTCTGCCTCGGAGGTACGTAAACAATGAATAAAATCCTGTTAGTTGATGATGACCGAGAGCTGACTTCCCTGTTAAAGGAGTTGCTCGAAATGGAAGGTTTCGATGTGCTGGTTGCCTATGATGGGGAACAGGCGCTTGAGCTTCTGGATGACAGCATCGATTTACTTTTGCTCGACGTCATGATGCCGAAGAAAAACGGCATTGATACGCTGAAAGCACTTCGTCAGACACACCAGACACCTGTAATCATGCTGACCGCTCGCGGCAGCGAATTGGATCGCGTACTTGGCCTTGAGCTGGGCGCGGACGACTATTTACCTAAACCGTTTAACGACCGTGAACTGGTCGCGCGCATCCGCGCTATTCTGCGTCGCTCACACTGGAGCGAACAGCAGCAGAACAGCGATAACGGTTCGCCGACGCTGGAAGTTGATGCGTTAAGCCTTAATCCGGGTCGCCAGGAAGCCAGCTTTGACGGGCAAATTCTGGAGTTAACCGGCACCGAATTCACCCTGCTCTATTTGCTGGCTCAGCATCTCGGTCAGGTGGTTTCGCGTGAGCACCTGAGCCAGGAAGTGCTGGGCAAACGCCTGACGCCTTTCGATCGCGCGATCGACATGCATATCTCGAACCTGCGTCGTAAGCTGCCAGAGCGTAAAGACGGACACCCGTGGTTTAAAACCCTGCGTGGTCGCGGCTACCTGATGGTCTCCGCTTCATGATAGGGAGCTTAACCGCACGCATCTTTGCCATCTTCTGGTTGACGTTGGCACTGGTGTTGATGTTGGTACTGATGTTACCCAAGCTCGACTCACGCCAGATGACCGAGCTACTGGACAGCGAGCAGCGCCAGGGGTTAATGATTGAGCAACATGTTGAAGCTGAACTGGCGAACGATCCACCCAACGATTTGATGTGGTGGCGTCGCTTGTTTCGGGCGATAGACAAGTGGGCGCCGCCAGGACAGCGGTTATTACTTGTTACGACGGAAGGACGCGTGATCGGCGCAGAACGCAACGAAATGCAGATCATTCGTAACTTTATTGGTCAGGCCGATAACGCCGACCATCCGCAAAAGAAAAAATACGGTCGCGTTGAGATGGTCGGGCCTTTCTCCGTCAGAGACGGTGAAGATAACTACCAGCTGTATCTCATACGACCTGCCAGCAGCTCACAATCTGACTTTATCAACCTGCTGTTCGACCGACCGCTGTTGTTGCTGATCGTCACCATGTTAGTCAGCTCACCGCTATTGCTTTGGCTTGCCTGGAGTCTGGCGAAACCGGCGCGTAAGTTGAAAAACGCGGCGGATGAAGTAGCTCAGGGTAACCTGCGTCAACATCCTGAGCTGGAAGCCGGTCCGCAGGAGTTCCTGGCGGCAGGCGCGAGCTTTAACCAGATGGTGACGGCGTTGGAACGGATGATGACCACACAGCAACGCCTGCTGTCGGACATCTCTCACGAGCTGAGAACACCGCTAACGCGTCTGCAACTGGGCACCGCTCTGCTGCGCCGTCGTAGCGGTGAGAGCAAAGAGCTGGAGCGCATTGAAACAGAAGCTCACCGACTGGACAGCATGATCAACGACCTGCTGGTGATGTCACGTAATCAGCAGAAAAACGCGCTGGTCAGCGAAACAGTGAAAGCTAATCAGCTTTGGGGTGAAGTGTTGGATAACGCCGCCTTTGAAGCTGAGCAGATGGGTAAATCACTCACGGTGAATTTCCCGCCGGGTCCGTGGCCGCTGTACGGTAACCCAAATGCGTTGGAAAGTGCGCTGGAAAACATTGTGCGCAATGCCCTGCGCTATTCACATACGAAGATTGAAGTTGGCTTCGCGGTGGATATCGACGGGATTACCATCACCGTGGACGACGATGGCCCAGGCGTTAGCCCTGAAGACAGAGAACAGATTTTCCGTCCGTTCTATCGTACCGATGAGGCGCGCGATCGCGAGTCTGGCGGAACAGGTCTGGGTCTGGCGATTGTGGAAACCGCGATCCAGCAGCATCGTGGCTGGGTGAAGGCCGAAGACAGCCCGCTGGGTGGTTTACGGCTGGTGATTTGGTTACCGCTGTATAAACGCGCTTAACAGGCTTCCCCGGTACGACATGATTACCGGGGAAGCATTCACGTTATGCCGCCGCAGCCGCAGCCGCTAGCTTTTGCTTTTTAATCCGCTTCACCAGAATTGTCGAACAGATAAAGCCCATTAAACTGAACGCAATCATCACGCTAAAGACATAGTTGTAGCCAGTGATGCCGCTATTGGTATCCAGCAAATAGCCGTACAACGTGTACGCAAACATCGCTGGCATATAACCGATGATGCAACCAAATGCCATTGCCGAGCCCGCATACTCACGTGGGGTACCGATCTCATCCATCGGCGCGAAGAAAATGGCGCGCTGTGAGAAGATAATCGCTCCGAACCCTAATGTCGCAGCCATACCGATATACACGTTCATTGTTTGATGCGGTAACTGCATGAACACAAGCATCGCCACAGCAGAGATCAGGAACGTCCACTTCAGATACACTGTCGGTGATTTAGCAACTTTATCTGCCAACATTCCGCCAATCGGCCCACCTACCATTTTTAACGCATACTGGTTGATGATGCCGTACGCACCGACGAGAGCTACCGGCAGCATATAGATATCTTTTAAGAACGGGATAAAGTAAGTCAGTCCACAGTACGCGGCATAAACGAAGAAAATACCTAAAGAAGCCAGCCAAACATTAGGGCAGGACAAAACATGTTTGATACCCTTTAACACTTCCATGTTGGCACTGGTTTTCTCGCCGCCTTTCACTTTGTCATCATCGACAATAAAGTACGTCACAATACCTGCCACAAGCGTAATTACCGTATAGAACAACAGGCCCGCCTGCATCCCCGCTTTACCTTCACCAAACTGGACGAAGACAAACAGAGCGCCAGATGCAACGATAACATCCACCACGCCACGTCCGGCCTCTAAAAAGCCGAACATGCGTCCTTGTTCTTCTTTCGTTCCCAGCAAACGAACGGCTTTCAGCAATACCGGCCAATAAACCACATCGGCAAAGAAAGCCATCGCGGCAAAGCAAATGAGATAACCAGTAAATGACGGTAGCGTTGCCAGATATAAGCCACATAACCCAACGCCAATCAGACCGAACGGTAATAATATTTTCTTGGAGTAACGATCTGCGATATAGAGAGAAAGAAAAAGTCCGGTTGTCTGAACAATCGTATAAACCGTAAAGCTCAACCCAATTTGCGTATTAGTTAAACCCCAGTCATTCTGCATTGGCACATAGAAAACATCTTTCATACTTGAAAGCTTGAATATCGTGCCGCCGCCTAAAATCAAAAAACAGAGCCTTGCCCATTTATTCATGAACATGATTAAACCCTCATTGCTTGTTGAGAGAAATATCTAAATTAAATTGTATAATTAATAAAGCCAGGGGATTACTTTCATAATCCTTTCCGCATTTAATAATATTTTAAGAAAACTAATTAATTGTCTATAAACTTGTCACATATATCACGAATGTATTTTATTTGGGCAAGAGCATGTTCTTTTTCCTGCGCCAGTCGCGCATCAATCATGTTGCTGTCAGGCAGCGGCGTATAACTTGCATCGCGCCATGGGATCCATGGATTATCACCCTCATCGTCGAAGCGAAATGCAGGGGCATAATATTCAACTTCTTCTTCCAGGCCAAAAGCATGTACTTGCGGTTTATCTTCACCTAAAAGTAATAATGCCTTAAGCATTTCTTCCATGGGTAAATCGCCGTGTCCTGAACGACAAGCCTCATGCCCCCAGCCTTTACCTTCTTTAATAATTTTTGCGTCTTTGATATGCACCTGAGTGATCAGAGGAGACATAACCTCTAACGCAGAAAGCGGCTGCTCATTGGCATTAATCATGTTGCCAAAATCAAACAGAATAGAGAGATTTTTCATCCCGCTATTGTTAACCAGCGTCACCAGCTCATGGCCTTGCAGATCTTCATGCTGTTCGATAGTAAAGCTTAGTCCGCAATCGTCATACTGAGACAGCCATGCAATATCATTGGCAATCTTCGCCATAACATCGTTGAGATGCCCTTCATAACGCGGGTAGAAACGCACTGAAGTTGCACCAGTAGCAACAGCAATACGGATGGCATCCGTCAATGTCGCCTTATCCGATGCGCTCGTTTCGATATGCACATCCAGATTATATTTTTTGGCCTTCTCTTTAAAATCGTGTAGCTGCTGATCGTTCAGTTTCTGCAGTGATTGGGACTCACCATCCTCAACATGTATTTTTACACCCTTCAATTTTTGCTGATGCGCAATATCCAGAAGATCCCCCGGCAGGACTCTCTCGTAGCGCATATTCAGATGAAAAGCATAAGCATGTAGGTACAGCGGTATATTTCTCGCGCGTTCCGCAAGAAGTTCTTGGTTACATTTTCCCATTATTTTTCTCATTCATCGCGAATAACAAGTTCCACTGATTCAAGTCTCCAGTATTCGAAATCAACCTGAACCACTTTTTTATCTCGGGTAGCCCGATGTTTTTCTACTAAAATTCCATACGTATTAGGCGCAACACCCAGCTCTTTGCAGGCCACT
This sequence comes from Citrobacter sp. Cpo091, assembly GCF_030332645.1. NCBI lineage: Bacteria > Pseudomonadati > Pseudomonadota > Gammaproteobacteria > Enterobacterales > Enterobacteriaceae > Citrobacter > Citrobacter sp. Cpo091. Next base: position 54,706 of record NZ_JAOWHL010000019.1, on the reverse strand, counting down.
TCTGGCATATTGACCGGTTTAAAAATCATTTCTTTGATATTTAAAACATGGCCAAACGCATCTTCCCAGACGCTGGCAAAAGACTGATTGCCCAATTTATTAATGAATCCTGGCGCAACATCAGCATCAATATAGGATTCATGGTAAAACACTTTATGTGAATCAAGACCGCACCAGCCGGTAACTAAATAGCGGTCACCGGAGGAGAGAAAAACATCATCAACATGATGCGGAACTGTATCAATGGTTTCTTTGGTTAAATAATCCCAAAAAGGCTTACGTCCCTGAGCACAGGCTTCAGCATTGAAGCTGGAAAGTGATTTAGGGTTATAAATAAATCGCTTCGACGAAATAAACCAACCACTGCGGTTCTTGCGGAAAATACGCGCATCGATCTCAAGCTCAATCAGAACCTGACGTAAGGTCATACGCTTTGCATCCAGCAGCTCACATAACTCCCTTTCCGAAGGCAATTTGGACCCCGCTGGTAAATTCTTCTCGTTTAACCAGCTTTCAAAGCGCTCCCTGAGCACATCAACATTGTTTTTCTTTTTCATTTCGCTCATCTGGTTTAAACCAATTTGAAGCTAAGATATTTGAGTGCAGGAAATACTCAAGTTTTTTTTCAACGCAGAGTTTCTTTTTGTGGACCAGGTATCAAGAATGGCTTTGAAGCAAACCGAGACCGTCAGGTTTTTGCCCGGTTTTGTACACAGGGGGGATGAAGCACGGGGGAGAGGTAAATCAGGTGTCTCCACCTGATTTAACTGCCAGATGAAGGTAGGTTTATTTTCCCCACAAACGACGGGAATTGTCTTCGATCTTGCCGCTTAAACGGCGCTTTTGCATCGTTCTGGTCCAGCTTTTTGATAACCCGGCAGCCGACAGCAAACGATGATATTGCGAATCATCAAACGGCATATGCCAGGCGATAGCAATTGCCTCCTGTACGCTGACGTCGCTCACGCGTGACGCCAGGATCAACGGCGCGTCTGCTGACACCTGACCAGGCGCGATGACGCTACACAGCCAGCCCGTCTTGCCCGCATCTTGCATCTGGCTGGCCATATCGCTGATGCCAAAATGGAAATTCAGCTTAAAGCACGGCGAGCGCGGCTGCGTGACCTGAATCAGCGCCTCTCCCCACTGGAAAATGTCGCCAATATACACATTCTCTTCAGTTAGCCCCTCAGTAGAGAGGTTCTCACCAAACGCAGGCGCGACAAATAGCTCCGCCTGCTCCGGAAATGCTTGTCTCCAGTGCTGATAGTGTTCACGCGGATAGTGACACAGCGCGCGATCCGGCCCGCCGTGAATTTTCGTTTCCGCCTGTTCATCCCCCGTCAGCCCCAGTTCGGTCAGCATCAACTCACCGTCAATCTGGACTTTAGCAATCGCGCTGGGACGGCTTCCCGTGTAGTCCCGAACTTTGCCTGTAAAAACATCGACCGGATATCGCATCTGTTCCCTCTCCCGATAAATTTCCCCCATTACACCATATTTATTTTACCCCAGTCGCTCAAAATGAGAGCACGGTTCACATGAAACTTAGGGACACATGCTATCAATGTAATCTGGTTTTGAAACATCATTTCAAATAAGGAGTCGACAACGTGACTGGTCAATCGCAATTTGCTGGCGTCTGGTGTCCTTCCATTACGCCAATGGACAATGATGGCAAGATCGATCTCAACGGTCTAAGCCTGCATCTCAAACGCCTTACCGAGGCCAAAATCGACGTGATTTTGCTGATGGGCAGCATCGGGGAATTTGCCTCCTTTACGCTCGAAGAAAGGCTGCTGCTGATCCGCGAGGCCCGCGCCATGAGCTCGCTGAAGATGGTCGCCAACGTCTCATCCACCTGCCAGAATGATGTTTTATTGATGGCGCAGGAAGCGTATCGCTCAGGTTACGATGCCGTGATGATCCTGCCGCCCTACTACTACGGACAAACGGCGAAACAGCTGCTGAGCTACTTCCGTCAGTTGGGGCAGAAACTCAGCGGCAAATGGTTTGCTTATAACTTCCCGGCACGCACCGGCTGCGATTTAACCCCCGAACTGGTAGCCACCCTCGCCGCCGAGTTCCCGAATTTCGCTGGCATTAAAGACACCGTCGACTGCCAGTCCCATACCCGCAGTATGATTCAGACCACCCGCGCCGTGCGGGAGGATTTTGCCGTGCTGTCCGGCTATGACGAATACTACATTCCCAACCTGTTAGCAGGTGGCGCGGGGATTATTTCAGGGTTGAACAACGTCATGCCGGAACTGTTTGTCAGCGCGCGGGAAGCGTTCAAACAGGGAGACCTGGCAGCGCTTCGCGATATTCAGGACCAGATTGGCACCTACATGTCCATCTATGCCATCGGCGAAGATTTTGTCACTACCATCAAAACCGTGGTATCGCGTAAGTTTGGCTATTGTACCAGCGTGTCACGTAATGCCGGTGGAGAGTTGAACGAGAGTGAGTGTCGAACAATCGATGAGGTGTTTGTCGTCAAAGGGTAAATAATTAAGCCGGATGGTGCAGACCATCCGGCTTAAGAGACTTACTTCACGGTGCCACGAATATCAATTTCTGCCGCCCTTGCTTTGGCCCTTTTCGACCAGATAGACGTGATAATCGGCACCAGAATGGAGGTCACAATCACCGACGTGGCGACCAGGGAAGTTGCTGCCGGTGCCATCGGTTTAAATGCCGGAACCATTTCAGCAATCAGCACAGGCGTAGCAACCGCCGCCCCCGCAGAACTGGAAGCGGCAATCCCCGCCGTACCATCGCCACCACCAATCAGTTTATCGGCGATAATCAATGGAATACCAGTGATGATAATCACCGCCACGCCCAGCAGAATACCCAGCACGCCGGTCTGCGCAATCACGCTCAAATCAATGGTGTTACCTAATGCGAAGGCAAAGAACGGGATCAGCGTCTGCACCGCTTTGCTGAAGAACTCCCGCAGTTCAGGGTCCAGATTCCCCAGCGCAAAGCCAATCAGGAACGGCAATACCGCACCAACAAATACGTGTGGTTCAAACGACGCGATCCCGGCGGTTCCCAGAATCACCATGGTCATCAGCGGGCCAGACTCCAGCGACATCAGGACAAACGCCCCGGCCTCTTCTTTGGTGCCGTACTGCTGCATAATTGAGGCATACAGCCCGCCGTTGGTCATATCCATCGCAGCCACCAGCGCCAGCGTAGACAACCCAGCGAAGAATCCGACCTCTACACCATGTTCCGGCAGAATGCGTGAAGCAATCGCTGCAACCACCCACGCCACCAGAATCTTGGTGATGACTAACGTACCTGATTTACGCAGCACGGTGCCGGTGGCGCTTAGCTTGATCGACGCCCCCATGCAAAAGAACCAGACTGCCAGGATAGGCACCGTACCGGTGATCATACCGTTGGTAAAAGAGCCGAAATATTTCCCGGCGCCGGGGGAAAAGGTGTGACACAACGCGCCCAGGAAAAGCGGCACCAGCATCATACCGCCTGGGATTTTCTCTATCGTACGTTTGATCTGCATTTCCATCACCTGTAGACATAAAAATGGGGCAATTTTTATGGGCGATTGCATCTTGCTTTGAGATGCGCCCGTCTTGATGAAAAGAAGATAGACATTCATAGAGACTATAAAAGTGATCCCACTCGCATAATAAAACCTTGTTTCAATTTAAGTGGATCATTGTTTTTATATTGAGTTTGATCACAAAAAAACCCCACAAGCATCGCTTGCAGGGCTTTGTTAAAGCGTAGAACTTATTTTTTTGCTGCGAAACGCGCGGCAGCTTCGTCCCAGTTCACGACGTTCCAGAACTCTTTGATGTAGTCCGGGCGACGGTTCTGGAATTTCAGGTAGTAAGCGTGTTCCCAAACGTCCAGGCCCACGATTGGGAAACCGGAAGCGCCAGAGATAGCTTCACCCATCAGCGGGGAATCCTGGTTGGCGGTGGAAACAACAGCCAGTTTGTCACCTTTCAGAACTAGCCACGCCCAGCCGGAGCCAAAGCGGGTTGCCGCTGCTTTTTCAAATTCAGCTTTGAAGTTGTCAACGGAGCCGAAGTCACGTTCGATAGCCGCTTTCAGGTCGCCCTGCAGCGTAGTACCGGTTTTCAGACCTTTCCAGAACAGGCTGTGGTTAGCGTGACCGCCCGCGTTGTTACGCAGTACGGTTTTCTTGTCTGCTGGCAGTTGATCCAGTTTGGTGATCAGCTCTTCAACGGACAGGCTGGCGAATTCAGGCAGGCTTTCCAGCGCAGCGTTGGCGTTGTTTACGTAAGCCTGGTGGTGTTTGGTGTGGTGGATTTCCATCGTCTGCTTATCGAAGTGCGGTTCAAGGGCATCATAAGCGTACGGCAGGGATGGCAGTGTATAACTCATAATCATCTCCAGTATTGTCGGGCGGCCAGTGTTAACGCCGCGTAAGCAGTTGGGTCATTATAGTTAATTAAATGATATTGAAAATGATTATCAATGCCGTACTTTTTACAGGGTCTTAATGAATCAAACCCATTGTTAAAGATGTGAGCCGAATCACCCACTTAACGTGATAATTGCCAACATGCGCAAAAGGGCGGCAATCGTCAAAAGGTTAACCACCTGCGTAATTTTTAAACTCGTTAGGTCGGAGGGGTCATTACCGACGATAAAAAATAACGAGGATTAAGTCATGAGTAACGCGATTACGATGGGTATCTTTTGGCATTTGATAGGGGCAGCCAGTGCCGCCTGTTTCTATGCCCCGTTCAAGCAAGTCAAACATTGGTCATGGGAAACGATGTGGTCGGTTGGCGGGATCGTCTCCTGGATAATCCTGCCGTGGACCATCAGCGCCATGTTACTTCCCGATTTCTGGGCCTACTTCAGCTCCTTCAGCCTCTCCACGCTGGCGCCGGTATTTCTGTTTGGTGCAATGTGGGGGATTGGAAATATCAACTATGGCCTGACCATGCGCTATCTCGGTATGTCGATGGGTATCGGGATTGCGATAGGTATTACGCTGATTGTCGGCACGCTGATGACCCCGATTATCAACGGCAATTTTGATGTACTGATCAATACCTCTGGTGGCCGCATGACGCTGCTTGGCGTACTGGTCGCGCTGATTGGCGTGGGTATTGTTACCCGTGCCGGTCAGTTAAAAGAACGCAAAATGGGCATCAAAGCGGAAGATTTCAACCTGAAAAAAGGTCTGGTTCTGGCCGTCATGTGCGGTATTTTCTCCGCCGGGATGTCCTTTGCGATGAACGCGGCGAAACCGATGCACGATGCCGCCGCCGCGTTGGGCGTCGATCCGCTGTATGTCGCCCTGCCTAGCTATGTGGTCATTATGGGCGGTGGCGCGCTTGTTAACCTGGGCTTCTGCTTCATTCGTCTGGCAAAAGTGAAGAACTTGTCGATAAAAGCCGACTTCTCGTTAGCCAAACCGCTGATTATCACCAACGTGCTGCTCTCTGCGCTTGGTGGCTTGATGTGGTATCTGCAATTCTTCTTCTACGCCTGGGGCCACGCACGTATTCCGGCGCAGTATGACTATGTAAGCTGGATGCTGCACATGAGCTTCTATGTTCTGTGCGGCGGGATTGTCGGTCTGGTATTGAAAGAGTGGAAAAACGCGGGTCGTCGTCCGGTCAGCGTGCTAAGCCTCGGCTGCGTAGTGATCATTGTCGCGGCAAACATTGTCGGTCTGGGAATGGCCAGCTAAGCATGCTGAGTACTGAGATGACGCCACTGGCTCGGCGTCATCCCGGTTTCCCGCGTAAATACCACCGAAAAGTAGTTACTGTCCTCAAAGCCGCAGCGCATGGAAATCTCGCTAATCATCAACCGACTATGTTTGAGCAGATACTGCGCATGGCAAACCCGCACCTGGCGGAGATACTGGTTGATGGTCATCCCGGTCTGGCTGCGAAACTGCTGGCGCAAAACGCGCTCGCTGCATTGTTCGCGCTCGCAAAACGTATCCAGTTCAAACGCATGCTCATGGCTACCGGCTAACGCGGTGATCAGTTTATCCAGCAGCGTTTCACTGGAGGTCGCCGGGAGCGTATCCGTGGCATAACGATGCCGCTTAAGGTGTGTCACCAGTTGCCCGAACAGCAGCTCAGCCATGGTAAAAGCCTGTGCATCACGTTGATTACTTTCATGTTCAAGCTGGCTTATCACCTGTCGGACCTGGCTCATGCCAACGCTGCCGAGTCGCCAATGCGGCTGCCTCGGCGTACCGTTAAATCCGGGGATCGCCCCTTGCCAGTCAACATTCAGCGTCAACCGCTCCGGGCAGTAGATGATATTTTGCAACACCAGGTCGTTCACGGAGGTGTAGGAGTGTTTATCTTCGGCGCGAATGTAAAACAGATCGCCACGGGTTATCCGGTACGGGCGATCGTTAAGGACATGCAGACCATTACCGCGCCAGACCATAACCAGCTCGCAAAACTCGTGGGTATGCTCAGCAAAGACATCCTGCGGATAACGGTCAGCCACGGCCACAGCCTGCTGCTCATGCGCAAAGAAGTCTGATTTCAGAAGGACCAGATGATTCGCCATCACAATATTCCCTGTCGGATGGCGGCTACGCCTTATCCGACCTACAGATTACGTGACACGTAGGCCGGATAAGGCGTAGCCACCATCCGGCGTTAAGGGACATGATTATCTGAGATTCGGCGGTAAAAAACGTTGATAGCTTTCGCGTTACTGGAGGCGGCTTGCCACAACGAGATCGCGCCCCTGACGAATATCGCGTGGTGACCACTTGAACTCACGGCGAAAAAGCGTCGAAAAGTGGTTACTGTCGCCGAATCCGCAGAGATAAGCGATGTCTGTCACGCTGTCATCACTGTGACGAAGCAGATGCCGGGCCTTGATCAGACGCAAGCGGTTAAGGTAGCGCTGCGGCGTCAATCCGGTTTGCTGTTTGAGCTGGCGATGCAGAGTGCGCAAAGAGAGGGAAAACTTCTCGGCCAGCGCCTCCCAACACACCTCGTCGGCAAAGTTATCTTCCAGCCACGCCATCAGGAGGTTAAGCCGCGCGTCGTTATCGGTCGCTGCTTCCATCAGGCTGCTTTTACGCAGCAGCACCAGCAGTTGCATAAACAGGATCTCGCGATTTGCCGCCGTTGGTGTATCCATCCCCTCACCGAGCGCTTCCATCTGCCCCACCAATTGTCGAACCTGCTGCAACACCCCCTGATTCACCCGCCAATGGGAGGGATACTGCCCGTTCTGTTCCTGAGGTAAAAGCTGATTCAGCCCAGCCAGAAATTGAAACGCATCCGGAGAGCGATACAACACATTGGTCAGGCACAGATTGTCAGTATGTTCATATAAATGCCGGTCATGATCGCGAACGAAACACACCGTACCGCCGCTGATGGTGTAAGGCTGCCCGTTGAACACATGGATCCCCGTTCCATGTTCGACCACCACAATTTCATGAAAATCATGATGATGCTCTGGAAACGCAGGTTGAGGAAGCCGCGGTTCAATAGCCACTGGCGCTTTACCTGTCGGAAAAAAATCCACGCAATGCAATACCGTCATGATGACATCCTTCCCGATCAAATGAACATGGCTGAATAGTAATTAAGGGTTATCACCCTCACCTTAAATTTTTGACGCCAAAGTGCGTAAACACGGTCAATTCTTCAAGAAATGGCGGGAAAGATCGCGAATTGCGGAAGGCGTCACATCCGCTAAAACAGGTCCTATTAATAGAAATTGTGAACAGCGTCACGTTCACCTTTGCCATGTTGCCAGCCGCTAATTGTGGCTGTCACTGTCAAGAAGGTACGCGTTATCTGGGGTTCTTAGACTGAGTGCAATAAAACTCAGAAGGACCTCGCTATGACTTTTCGCCATTGTGTCGCAGTCGATCTCGGCGCATCCAGTGGGCGCGTAATGCTGGCGCGTTACGACAGTGAACACCGCTCCCTGACGCTACGTGAAATCCACCGCTTCATGAACTGCCTGCAAAAAACAGACGGTTTTGACACCTGGGACATCGACAGCCTGGAAAACGATATTCGTCTTGGCCTGAAAAAAGTCTGCGATGAAGGCATTCGGATAGACAGCATCGGCATTGATACCTGGGGCGTGGATTACGTTCTGATCGATAACGTCGGTCAACGTGTCGGTCTGCCGGTCTCTTACCGTGACAGCCGCACGACCGGCATTATGGCGCAGGCGATGGAGCAGCCGGGTAAAGGTGAAATTTACCGCCGTAGCGGCATTCAGTTTCTGCCCTTTAACACCCTGTATCAACTGCGTGCGCTGGTTGAACAGCAGCCAGAACTGCTCCCGCAGGTGGCCCACGCCCTGCTGATCCCCGACTACTTCAGCTTTCGCCTGACCGGCAAAATGAACTGGGAATACACCAACGCCACCACCACCCAGCTCGTCAATATCAATACCGACGACTGGGATGACACACTGCTGGCGTGGACCGGGGCAGACAAAGCCTGGTTTGGTCACCCGACGCATCCAGGGAACGTGATCGGCCACTGGATTTGCCCACAGAAAAACCAAATTCCGGTTGTCGCCGTCGCCAGTCACGACACGGCCAGCGCGGTCATTGCTTCTCCGCTGGCCGACAAAAACAGCGCCTATCTCTCTTCCGGGACCTGGTCGCTGATGGGCTTTGAGAGCAGAACACCGTATACCAACGATGCGGCGCTGGCGGCGAATATTACCAACGAAGGCGGCGCGGAAGGACGCTACCGTGTCCTGAAAAATATTATGGGGCTGTGGCTGCTCCAGCGCGTATTAAAAGAGCGCCAGATTACCGACCTGCCAACGCTTATCAGCCAAACGCAAGCGCTGCCGGCCTGCCAGTTCCTGATAAACCCGAACGACGATCGCTTTATCAACCCCGACGATATGAGTACAGAAATTCAGGCAGCATGCCGTGAATCAGGCCAACCCGTTCCCCTGCAAAACGCCGAACTGGCGCGCTGTATCTTCGACAGCCTGGCGTTGCTGTACGCCGACATCCTGCAAGAACTGGCACAACTGCGTGGTGCAGCATTTAGCCAACTGCACATTGTCGGTGGCGGCTGCCAGAACACCTTACTGAACCAGCTATGTGCGGATGCCTGCGGTATTCGCGTGATGTCCGGGCCGATTGAGGCTTCCACGCTCGGCAATATTGGCATCCAGCTGATGACGCTGGACGAGCTGAACAACGTCGATGATTTCCGTCAGGTGGTGCGCGCCAACTACGAACTGACCACCTTCATTCCCAATCCTGAAAGTGAAATTGCCCGCTACCAGGCGCAGTTTCAATCACTACGACAGACAAAGGAGCTTTGCGCATGACCACTCAACTTGAACAAGCCTGGGAACTGGCAAAACTGCGTTTCGCCGCGGTAGGCATTGATGTCGAGGCGGCCTTACGCCAGCTCGATCGTCTGCCGGTCTCCATGCACTGCTGGCAGGGCGATGATGTCGCCGGTTTCGAAAACCCGGAAGGCTCGCTCACTGGCGGTATTCAGGCTACCGGTAACTATCCGGGTAAAGCGCGTAACGCCACCGAACTGCGGGCCGATCTGGAGCAGGCGCTGAGCCTGATTCCTGGTCCAAAACGTCTGAATTTGCACGCGATCTATCTGGAATCTGATACGCCGGTTGCACGCGACCAAATCAAACCTGAGCACTTTAAAAACTGGGTGGAGTGGGCGAAAGCGAACCAGTTAGGGCTGGATTTCAACCCATCCTGCTTCTCACACCCGCTGAGCGCCGACGGTTTCACTCTGGCGCACGCCGACGACACCATTCGCCAGTTCTGGATCGATCACTGCAAAGCCAGCCGTCGCGTCTCGGCGTATTTTGGCGAGCAGTTGGGTACACCATCGGTGATGAACATCTGGATCCCGGATGGCATGAAAGACATCACCGTTGACCGTTTAGCGCCGCGCCAGCGTCTGCTGGACGCACTGGACGAAGTGATCAGCGAGAAACTCGACCCGGCGCACCATATCGATGCCGTCGAAAGCAAGCTGTTTGGCATCGGTGCGGAAAGCTACACCGTGGGCTCTAACGAGTTCTACATGGGTTACGCCACCAGCCGCCAGACCGCACTGTGTCTGGATGCGGGCCACTTCCATCCGACTGAAGTGATCTCCGACAAAATTTCCGCCGCCATGCTGTATGTACCGCGCCTGCTGCTGCACGTCAGTCGTCCGGTGCGCTGGGACAGCGATCACGTGGTGCTGCTGGATGATGAAACTCAGGCGATTGCCAGCGAGATCGTTCGCCACAACCTGTTTGACCGCGTACACATTGGCCTCGACTTCTTCGACGCCTCCATTAACCGCATCGCCGCGTGGGTGATCGGCACCCGCAATATGAAAAAAGCCCTGCTGCGCGCGCTGTTAGAACCCACCGAGCAACTGCGTCAGCTCGAAGCCAGCGGCGACTACACCGCACGCCTGGCCCTGCTGGAAGAGCAAAAATCGCTGCCGTGGCAGGCCGTCTGGGAGATGTATTGCCAGCGCCACGACACGCCTGCGGGCAGCCAGTGGCTGGACAGCGTGCGCGCTTATGAAAAAGAGATTTTGAGCAAACGTAGCTAACCGTGACGCCAGGCTTGTAGGCCGGATAAGACGCCCCGCGTCGCCATCCGGCAAAAAATGAAACACGATTGCCGGATGGCGCTTCGCTTATCCGGCCTACGTAAGACCCGATAACGTTCGGGCAATAAACAGGAACACCGAACATGCAAAAAATTACGACTTCCTGGTTCGTCCAGGGGATGATCAAAGCCACTTCTGATGCGTGGCTGAAAGGCTGGGACGAGCGTAATGGCGGCAACCTGACGTTGCGTCTTGATGAAGCAGATATCGCGCCGTTTAGCGCCGATTTCCACGAAAAACCACGCTATATTGCGCTAAGTCAGCCGATGCCGCTGCTGGCAAACACACCGTTTATCGTCACCGGTTCCGGTAAGTTTTTCCGTAACGTCCAGCTCGATCCCGCGGCAAACTTGGGCGTGGTACAAATAGACAGCGACGGTGCGGGCTACCACATCCTCTGGGGCCTGACCCACGAGGCCGTGCCGACCTCTGAACTGCCGGCTCACTTCCTCTCTCACTGCGAACGCATTAAAGCGACGAACGGTAAAGACCGCGTGATCATGCACTGCCATGCCACCAACCTGATCGCTCTGACCTACGTACTGGAAAACAACACAGCGCTGATTACCCGCAAGCTGTGGGAAGGCAGCACCGAGTGCCTGGTGGTGTTCCCGGATGGCGTTGGCATTCTCCCGTGGATGGTGCCGGGTACAGATGAAATTGGTCAGGCTACCGCCGAGGAAATGCAGAAACACTCGCTGGTACTTTGGCCGTTCCACGGCGTGTTCGGAAGCGGACCTACCCTCGACGAAGCGTTCGGTTTGATAGATACCGCAGAGAAATCCGCCGAAGTTCTGGTCAAAATCTTTTCGATGGGCGGTATGAAGCAGACCATCTCACGTGAAGAGCTGGTCGCACTTGGCAAACGCTTTGGTGTTACGCCGCTGGCAAGCGCCATAGAGCTGTACTGATACCTCCCAACGCAACGCCGGATGCGGCTTCGCCTTTCCGGCCTACAGGATTTTATTATTAAGGAGAATAATGATGAGCTTTATGTTGGCACTGCCAAAAATTAGCCTGCATGGCGCCGGCGCGATTGCCGATATGGTGAATCTCGTGGCGAATAAACAATGGGGCAAAGCGCTGATCGTCACCGATGGTCAACTGGTAAAACTGGGCCTGCTGGATAGCCTGTTTGCCGCGCTGGATAAACATCAAATGTCTTACCACCTGTTTGATGAAGTATTCCCGAACCCGACAGAAGAGCTGGTACAGAAAGGGTTTGCGGCCTATCAGAACGCAGAATGTGACTACATCATCGCCTTCGGTGGCGGCAGCCCGATCGATACCGCCAAAGCAGTAAAAATCCTGACAGCCAACCCTGGCCCTTCTACCGCTTACTCCGGCGTGGGCAAAGTGAAAAATGCTGGCGTCCCGCTGGTCGCCATCAACACTACCGCCGGTACGGCAGCAGAGATGACCAGCAACGCGGTCATTATCGACTCTGCCCGTAAGGTTAAAGAGGTGATCATCGACCCGAATATCATCCCGGACATCGCTGTGGATGATGCCAGCGTAATGCTGGAAATCCCGGCCTCCGTCACCGCCGCAACCGGTATGGACGCCCTGACCCACGCGGTGGAAGCCTATGTTTCCGTTGGTGCTCATCCGCTCACCGACGCTAACGCACTGGAAGCGATTCGCCTGATCAACCTGTGGCTACCAAAAGCGGTCGACGACGGTCATAACCTCGAAGCTCGTGAGCAAATGGCGTTTGGTCAGTATCTGGCGGGGATGGCATTTAACAGCGCTGGTCTGGGTCTGGTGCATGCGCTGGCGCACCAGCCGGGCGCAACCCATAATCTGCCACACGGCGTCTGCAACGCCATCCTGCTGCCGGTAATCGAAAACTTTAACCGTCCGAACGCCGTGGCGCGCTTTGCCCGCGTGGCGCAGGCGATGGGCGTCGATACCCGTGACATGAGCGATGAAGCGGCAAGTATGGAGGCCATCAACGCGATTCGTGCACTCAGCAAGCGTGTTGGTATTCCTGCGGGCTTTAGTTCCCTTGGCGTGACGAAAGAGGATATTGAAGGCTGGCTGGATAAAGCGTTGGCCGATCCGTGTGCGCCATGCAACCCGCGCACCGCCAGCCGCGACGAGGTCCGCGAGCTGTATCTGGAGGCGTTATGATCCGCAAGGCCTTTGTGATGCAGGTGAATGCCGACGCGCACGTTGAATATCAACGTCGGCACAATCCCATCTGGCCAGAGCTGGAAGCGGTGCTGAAAGAGCACGGCGCCCATCACTACGCGATTTATCTCGATCAGGCGCGCAATCTGCTGTTCGCCACCGTTGAGATTGAGTCCGAAGAACGCTGGAATGCCGTTGCCAGCACCGACGTTTGCCAACGTTGGTGGAAGCATATGCGTGACGTCATGCCAGCAAACCCGGACAACAGCCCGGTTAGCGCAGAGCTAAAAGAAGTGTTTTATTTGCAATAGACTTGTAGGCCGGATAAGGCGCTAACGCGCCGCATCCGGCACAACGCAACAGAACAGTTAGTTCTGCTCAGAAACCAGAATCGCCTGGGTGTCAGGCTCCAGCGCTTTAAAAATATGCGCCCGATCGGCGGGGTAACAAATATAGTCCCCCTCGCCTAACTCCTCCGGCGCTTCCGTCAATCCTACCATCGCCTTACCCTGCGTCACGATGATGTGTTCAACCGATCCCGGTGGATGCGGCTGTGAAATACGATCCGCGCCCGGCTGCGTCAGCAGCAGATAGATATCCCGCCGCGCCCCCGGTGGGCAGGCGGCCAGTAAAATGGCCTGATAGTGGGCCTGCTCAGCCACCACCTTTGTTCCTTCGCCGCGGCGAATCACCTGCGTTTTTTGTTCCTGCGGCTCCAGCAGGCGAGCAAAGGGAATATCTAACGCCACACACAGCGACCAGAGCGTTTCCAGGCTAGGATTGCCATTGCCCGCTTCCAATTGCGAGAGTGTCGATTTTGCAATCCCTGCGCGACGGGCAATCTCTGCCAATGACAAACCGGTGCGCTGACGTTCACGCACAAGGCTTTTCGCGATCATACTGATGGGCTGGGTCATTCACGACTCCATGTTCTTTATATCGAACGAATCGTTCGACTTGTAATATTGACTGGTCGCGTTCATTATAATGGAAATTCGTTCGATATGGCTAAAACGGTATGAAACATTATTTTTCCAGTCTCAAAGGCGACACGATAAAAGCAATTTTTTTAGTCTGTCTGGCCGTCGGCGTAGTCGGCATGTCATACGGCTCGCTGGCGATGGCCTACGGCTTCCCGCTGTGGGTACCGTTTGTGCTTTCGATTACGGTACTGGCGGGTGCGTCCGAGTTTATGTTTATCGGTATCGTCGCCAGCGGCGGTAACCCACTGGCGGCAGCGGCTGCCGGTTTACTGGTCAACGCCCGACACGTGCCGTTTGGCGTCACGGTGCGCGATCTGGTGGGCTCCCGGGCTGCGAGTTTCCTCGGCTGTCATATCATGAACGACGAAAGCGTAGTCTTTGGCCTGTCGCAAAAAACGCCCGAACAACGTAAAGCCGCCTTCTGGCTGTGCGGTCTGGGCGTCGCGATTTTCTGGCCTGTTGGCACACTGATCGGCGCGGGCGTCGGCAAACTGCTCCCCGCCCCGGAAACCATCGGTCTGGATGCCGTCTTCCCTGCAATTTTATTAGCCTTAGTGGTCCCGGCCTTTAAAAACCGCACCACGCTGATTCGCGCCTGTAGCGGCGCCGGGTTGTCGCTTGCCGCCATCCCCTTTGCGCCGGTCGGTTTACCTGTTTTGCTCTCACTGTTTGGCTTACTGACGAGGAAAAAATAATGGGCAACATGACGCTGTTTATCGTCGGTATCGCCATGTTATCTCTGGGAACATATTTAATGCGTTTAGGAGGAGCGAAGCTTGGGAGCCGTTTAGCGTTCTCGGAACGCTCGCAGGCGCTGCTTTCCGACGCCGCAACGGTATTACTGTTCTCCGTTGCGCTGGCGACTACCTTTTACGAAGGCGAACACTTCGCTGGCATGGCGCGCGTGCTGGGCGTGGCTTTTGCGGTATTTCTCGCATGGCGCAAGATGCCGCTAATCGTGGTGATCGTCGCTGCCGCAGTGGTGACCGCATTGCTGCGAATGGCGGGTATAAACTAAAAAAGCGCCTCAAGGGCGCTCTTTCGACAGTACTAAGGTATCTTATTTCAGCAGTTCGGCGGTCATGTGCACGCGGTTACCGGTGTATGCCTGAGTGATTTTGTAATCGCTGGCGCCTGCACGTTCAGCCTGAGCGGCGATTTTTGCTTCAGCGCTTTCCAGCGTAGAACCGGTTGCGGTCACTGTCTGAGCAGCGAAAGAACCGAAAGAAGTAGCCAGAGCGATAACTGCGACAAAAGTTTTGATGCTTTTCATGATATAAACCCTTTAACTTAGTTGTTTGAGTAAGGCACCGTGCCTTGATGTGATAAATAATAGGCTGATACCCGAACAACTGAAAGCGGAAGGATTTGCCAGTCTTATTCAAATTATTTGAGAGATGAGATGTTACGTAATCAGGAATCACAATGGCTTGCTGGCAGCCGTAGAAAAACGCAACTGGCGGGTAATTGGTTACTTCGTCAGGGTGAACCACAAAGTAAAATTCATCTTTTACATCATGGTGTGGCTCGTGCGGTTTATCACGCGGACAACGGCGTTGAAAGGGTTAAAGAGTTCTACTTTGCCGGGGAATACTGCTTTCTGTACCTGAACTGGCTAACTAACACACCTGCCGATTACAGCCTGCAAATGATAACCGCGGGAGAAACCACTGAAATACCCTTGGCTTTGCTTGATGCGCCGGAAAATCAGGATATTAAGACTCAGCTACTGGTCCAGCAATTGATCTACAAAGAGAAAAAAGAGCAAATGCTGCTGCTCAATACCCCAGAGCAACGCTATCAGTACGTACAAACACACTTCCCGGACTGGGAGTCACAGCTCACCCAGCGCGATCTTGCCAGCTATATCGGCATTACCCCCGTTAGCCTGTCCCGTATTCGCCAGCGTCTTAACAAAGGTTAACGCCTTACGGTGATGTGTCGATTATTGTCCCGTCACTCTTTAATAGATGGCGACCACAATGAACGCATTTCTTCTTTCTCAGATGCTGGCTGGCATCAGCTTCTTACTGGATATTTCCGCTTTTCATTTTCAACGCCGGGCTATCACTTTAACGCTGCTCACCAGCTCTACTTCTCTGTTAGCTATCCATTTCTATCTTTTGGCTCAACACGCTGCGGCTGGGTTAATGATCATTGCCGCATGCCGCTACGCGACAGCCATCGTCACGTTTCACCGCTGGGTGATGTGGGGATTTATGCTGGGGTCGCTGCTGTGTAGCATTTATCTTTGGCAAAATCTGTCGAGTATTTTGCCGCTGATGGGAAGCCTGCTGATGACCTTTGCGTCATTTCAAAAACGCAGCGGAAAATTACGGGGATACACCTTGTGTGGCAGCCTGTGTTGGCTGCTGAACAATGTGATTGTTGGCTCGCCAGTTGCCGTAATCATGGAACTGGCATTTTCCGGCAGTATTCTGGCCGCCTGGTGGCGTCACTGCGCGACCAGACGTTGCGGATGCGTATAGATCGTCGCCCTGCCCGGTTTGCAAAAACCCACCAGCGTCAGGTTACAACGTTCTGCAACTTCCACGGCGAGCGTTGTCGCCGCAGAAACAGCAAACAGGACCTCCACACCGCACATCGCCGACTTCTGCACCATCTCATAACTGGCGCGGCTGGAGACTAATACCGCGCCCTGTTGCCAGGTTTCCCCTTCGATTGCACGTCGTCCCAGCAGTTTATCCAACGCAACATGACGTCCAACATCTTCATGCCCGCCCGCCAGATGACCTGACGGCTGTACCCAGGCAGCCGCGTGCGTGCAGCCTGTCAGTTGCCCCACGGGTTGAAAATCGTTGAGATGTCGTAAAGCGTTATCAAGATTCGCCAGATCGAATGTCTGGGTAAACGGCAGCGGCTGGACCGGCTTGCCAATGTCATTGAGCTGCTCCACGCCACAAACGCCGCAACCGGTGCGACCAGCCAGCGCGCGACGACGCTCCTTCAGCCCCATAAAGCGACGGCTGGACAGTTCAACCTGCACTTCCAATCCGTTGCAGGAAGGCACTACGTCCATTCCGTAGATATCCTGCGGGGACTCAATAATGCCTTCAGAAAGTGAAAAACCCACCGCGAAGTGCTCAAGATCTTTCGGTGATGCCATCATCACCACGTGCGAAATCCCGTTGTATACCAGCGCAACAGGCACTTCTTCAGCTACCTCATCAGGCTGAGGATGTTGCAAATCCTCGCGCTTCCAGAGGGTCAACTGACGCGATCCTGTCAGAGATGTCACATTCTTGATGTTTTCTTGAATAATCTTATTCACTTTCTTTTAACCATATTGGAACACGCATACCAACATTGTGGTATTCTTTACAAATCCCTCCTGGACGGAGGGAAATTCACCCAATTCTGGACCTTTGCGGTCCCGTCCGCAAAGAAAAATAACAACCACTTCCCTCGCGTTCGCGTTACAGAAAAGCGAAGGGAACGTGACAATGTCGAAACAAGGAGCGAACCATGCAGGTCAGCAGAAGGCAGTTCTTTAAGATCTGCGCTGGCGGTATGGCAGGCACCACGGCAGCGGCACTGGGTTTTGCACCCGGCGTAGCGCTCGCGGAAACACGGCAATATAAACTGCTGCGCACCCGCGAAACCCGTAACACCTGCACTTACTGTTCCGTTGGCTGTGGACTGTTAATGTACAGCCTCGGTGACGGCGCAAAAAACGCCAAAGCATCCATCTTCCATATCGAAGGGGACCCGGATCACCCGGTGAACCGTGGCGCGCTGTGCCCAAAAGGGGCAGGACTTGTGGACTTCATCCACTCCGAAAGCCGCCTGAAATTCCCGGAATATCGCGCACCAGGCTCAGATAAGTGGCAACAGATTAGCTGGGATGAGGCATTTGACCGCATCGCTAAGCTGATGAAAGAAGACCGCGACGCTAACTACGTTGCACAAAACGCTGAAGGCGTAACCGTTAACCGCTGGCTTTCCACCGGAATGCTGTGTGCTTCCGCTTCCAGTAACGAAACCGGCTATTTAACGCAAAAATTCTCCCGCGCGCTCGGTATGCTCGCGGTCGACAACCAGGCACGCGTCTGACACGGACCAACGGTAGCAAGTCTTGCTCCAACATTTGGTCGCGGTGCGATGACCAACCACTGGGTCGACATTAAAAACGCCAACCTCGTCGTGGTGATGGGCGGTAACGCCGCTGAAGCTCACCCGGTCGGATTCCGCTGGGCGATGGAAGCCAAAATTCACAACGGCGCGAAGCTGATTGTTATCGATCCACGCTTTACGCGAACCGCTGCGGTGGCTGATTTCTATGCGCCAATTCGTTCCGGTACTGACATTGCTTTCCTGTCAGGCGTTTTGCTGTACCTGCTGAACAACGAAAAATTTAACCGCGAATACACTGAGGCCTATACCAACGCCAGCCTGATCGTGCGTGAGGATTACGGTTTCGAAGATGGCCTGTTCACCGGCTACGACGCGGACAAACGCAAGTATGACAAAACCAGCTGGAACTACGAGCTGGATGAAAAAGGCTTCGCCAAACGCGATGTCACCCTGCAACATCCGCGCTGCGTGTGGAACCTGCTGAAACAGCACGTCTCCCGCTACACGCCGGACGTCGTAGAAAACATCTGCGGTACGCCAAAGGCCGACTTCCTGAAGGTCTGTGAGTACATCGCAGAAACCAGCGCCAAAGATAAAACCGCGTCGTTCCTGTACGCCCTGGGCTGGACACAACACTCCGTGGGTGCGCAGAACATCCGTACCATGGCGATGATCCAGTTGCTGCTTGGCAACATGGGGATGGCTGGCGGCGGTGTTAACGCCCTGCGCGGTCACTCCAACATTCAGGGCCTGACCGACTTAGGCCTGCTGTCACAAAGCCTGCCAGGCTATATGACGCTGCCAAGCGAGAAACAGACTGACCTGCAAACCTACCTTGCCGCCAACACGCCAAAACCGTTGCTGGAAGGTCAGGTGAACTACTGGGGCAACTACCCGAAATTCTTCGTTTCGATGATGAAAGCCTTCTTTGGCGATAAAGCGACAGCGGAAAACAGCTGGGGCTTCGACTGGCTGCCGAAGTGGGATAAAGGGTACGACGTCCTGCAGTACTTCGAGATGATGAATCAGGGCAAAGTGAATGGCTATATCTGCCAGGGCTTTAACCCGGTCGCGTCATTCCCGAACAAAAACAAAGTTGTGGCTTCACTGTCCAAACTGAAGTTCCTGGTCACTATCGACCCGCTCAACACCGAGACCTCCACCTTCTGGCAGAACCACGGTGAGTCAAACGATGTTGATCCGTCGAAAATCCAGACCGAAGTATTCCGTCTGCCGTCCACCTGCTTCGCTGAAGAGAACGGTTCTATCGTTAACTCCGGTCGCTGGCTGCAGTGGCACTGGAAAGGCGCGGATGCCCCGGGGATTGCCGTTACCGATGGCGAAATCCTCGCCGGTATCTTCCTGCGTCTGCGCAAGATGTATGCCGAGCAAGGTGGCGCAAACCCGGAACAGGTGCTGAGCATGACCTGGAACTACTCCACCCCGCACGAACCGGCTTCGGAAGAAGTGGCGATGGAGAGCAACGGTAAAGCGCTGGCCGACATTACCGACCCGGCAACCGGTGCGGTTATCGTCAAGAAAGGCCAACAGCTTAGCTCGTTCGCCCAACTGCGTGACGACGGCACGACCTCCAGCGGCTGCTGGATTTTTGCCGGTAGCTGGACGCCGGAAGGCAACCAGATGGCACGTCGCGATAACGCCGACCCGTCAGGCCTTGGTAATACGCTGGGCTGGGCCTGGGCGTGGCCGCTTAACCGACGCATTCTGTATAACCGCGCCTCCGCTGATCCGCAGGGGAATCCGTGGGATCCAAAACGTCAGATCCTGAAATGGGATGGGGCGAAGTGGAGCGGGATGGATATTCCGGACTACAGTGCTGCCGCACCTGGCAGCAACGTAGGGCCGTTCATCATGCAGCCGGAAGGGATGGGACGCCTGTTTGCTATCGATAAGATGGCGGAAGGTCCGTTCCCGGAACACTACGAGCCGTTTGAAACACCGCTGGGGACTAACCCGCTGCACCCGAACGTTATCTCTAACCCTGCCGCGCGCATCTTTAAAGGTGACGAAGAAGCACTGGGTAAAGCAGATAAGTTCCCGTACGTCGGTACAACCTACCGTCTGACCGAGCACTTCCACTACTGGACCAAGCATGCGCTGCTGAATGCCATCGCTCAGCCGGAACAGTTTGTGGAAATTGGCGAGAAGCTGGCGAATAAGCTCGGTATCTCCCACGGCGATACCGTCAAAGTCTCCTCTAATCGCGGCTACATTAAGGCCAAGGCGGTGGTGACCAAACGTATTCGCACGCTGAAGGCTAACGGTAAGGATATCGACACTATCGGTATTCCGATTCACTGGGGCTACGAAGGTGTGGCGAAAAAAGGCTTTATCGCTAACACGTTAACGCCATTCGTCGGTGATGCGAACACGCAGACGCCGGAATTTAAGTCCTTCCTCGTGAACGTGGAAAAGGTGTAACGGAGACGACCTATGGCTTATCAATCGCAAGACATCATTCGTCGTTCCGCCACTAACGGTTTCACCCCCGCGCCTCAGGCGCGGGACCATCAGGAAGAAGTGGCGAAGCTTATCGACGTCACCACCTGTATCGGCTGTAAAGCGTGTCAGGTGGCGTGTTCTGAATGGAACGACATCCGTGATGAAGTGGGCAACAACGTTGGGGTGTACGACAACCCGGCCGATTTGACCGCCAAATCCTGGACGGTGATGCGCTTCTCGGAAGTGGAACAAAACGACAAACTGGAATGGCTTATCCGCAAGGATGGCTGTATGCACTGCGCCGATCCGGGCTGCCTGAAGGCGTGTCCGGCTGAAGGCGCAATCATTCAGTATGCCAACGGTATTGTCGACTTCCAGTCTGAGCAGTGTATCGGCTGTGGCTACTGCATCGCGGGCTGCCCGTTCGACGTGCCGCGCCTCAATCCGGAAGACAACCGCGTCTACAAATGTACGCTGTGCGTTGACCGTGTTGTGGTCGGGCAAGAACCGGCCTGCGTGAAAACCTGTCCAACCGGCGCCATTCATTTCGGCACCAAAGAGTCGATGAAAACGCTGGCAGGCGAGCGCGTGGCGGAGCTGAAAACGCGTGGTTACGAAAACGCGGGTCTGTACGATCCGGCGGGTGTTGGCGGTACGCACGTAATGTACGTATTGCACCATGCGGACAAACCGAATCTGTATCACGGCCTGCCGGAGAACCCGGAGATCAGCGCAACCGTTAAGTTCTGGAAAGGCATCTGGAAACCCCTCGCAGCCGTCGGCTTTGCAGCGACATTTGCGGCCAGCATCTTCCACTACGTCGGCGTAGGCCCGAACCGTGCGGAAGAAGAAGAAGACAATCTGCATGAAAAAGACGACGAGGTGCGCAAATGAAACGACGTGACACCATCGTGCGCTACACGGCGCCGGAACGCATCAACCACTGGATCACCGCCTTCTGCTTCATTCTGGCGGCGGTGAGCGGGATGGGCTTTCTCTTCCCGTCTTTTAACTGGCTGATGCACATCATGGGCACTCCACAACTGGCGCGAATTGTGCACCCGTTTGTCGGCGTGATCATGTTTGCCTCGTTTATCATCATGTTTTTCCGTTACTGGCACCACAATCTAATCAATCGGGATGATATCTTTTGGGCGAAGAATATTCGTAAGATTGTCGTCAACGAGGAAGTAGGTGACACGGGACGTTATAACTTCGGCCAGAAATGCGTATTCTGGGCGGCGATTATCTTCCTGGTCCTGTTGCTGGTGAGCGGAGTGGTCATCTGGCGTCCGTATTTTGCGCCTGCTTTCTCAATCCCGGTGATCCGATTCGCGTTAATGCTGCATTCATTTGCCGCAGTAGCGTTAATTGTGGTTATCATGGTGCACATTTACGCCGCCCTTTGGGTGAAAGGCACCATTACCGCGATGGTGGAAGGATGGGTTACCAGTTCATGGGCGAAGAAACATCACCCACGCTGGTACCGTGAAGTCCGCCAGAAACAGGAAAAGTCATCTGAATGAGTATTCGCATAATCCCGCAAGATGAGCTGGAGAAGAGCGAGAAACGCACGGCGGATATGATTCCGCCGTTATTATTCCCCAGACTCAAAAATTTGTATAACCGCCGCGCTGAGCGCCTGCGCGAGCTGGCCGAGAACAACCCGCTGGGCGATTATCTGCGCTTTGCCGCGCTGATCGCACACGCGCAGGAAGTGGTGTTGTACGACCATCCGCTGCAGATGGATCTGACCGCTCGCATCAAAGAAGCGAACGATCAGGGCAAACCGCCGCTGGATATCCACGTTCTGCCACGCGACAAGCACTGGCAAAAACTGCTGCAGTCGTTAATTGCTGAGCTGAAACCAGAAATGAGCGGTCCTGCGCTTGCCGTGATCGAAAATCTGGAAAAAGCCTCAGAGCAGGAACTGGAGCTGATGGCCAGCGCGCTGTTTGCCTCTGATTTCGCCTCCGTCAGCAGCGATAAAGCGCCGTTTATTTGGGCTGCCCTGTCGCTCTACTGGGCGCAGATGGCAAGCCTGATCCCCGGCAAAGCCCGTGCGGAATACGGCGAACAGCGTCAGTACTGCCCGGTGTGTGGTTCAATGCCGGTCTCCAGCATGGTGCAAATCGGTACCACTCAGGGGCTGCGCTATCTGCACTGCAACCTGTGCGAAACCGAGTGGCACGTGGTGCGCGTGAAGTGCAGCAACTGCGAGCAAAGCCGTGATTTGAACTACTGGTCGCTGGATAACGAACAGGCGGCAATTAAAGCTGAAAGCTGCGGCGACTGTGGGACTTACCTGAAGATTCTCTATCAGGAAAAAGACCCTAAAGTTGAGGCCGTGGCTGACGATCTCGCCTCACTGATGCTGGACGCGCACATGGAGCAAGAGGGCTTTGCCCGCAGCTCCATCAACCCGTTCCTGTTCCCAGGTGAAGGGGAGTAAGTACTTCGCACCACCGGGCGGCGTAAGTCGCCCGGGTTATAACGTATACGGCGTGACCACGCCTGATATGCCTGCAAAATCCTTGGTATTACGCGTAACCAGTGTAAGACGATGAATCTGCGCAGTGGCCAAAATAATGGCATCCGGCAATTTCATCCCATGCTCCTGCCTGATACTCACGCTTCGTTCAGCAATATCCTGTGAAACGCCGATCACGTTAAAAGCGCCTAGCGCAACGCGAGTACGGGCTTCCTGATGGTATTTTTTTGCGCCCACCATCACCTCCATCCATGTAATGAGGCTGATTGCATTCTGCGGCGGCCATGTTTCTATCGCTAGTTTTGCTTCATTTCTACCGCTAAACAGATCGATGAGGATGTTGGTATCAAAAAGCGCTGATCCTTTGACCATTACCATTCCTCACGGAGTTTACGCTGGTATTCAACACCATCTTCCTCACAGCCTTGCCACAGCCCAAGAGCGCGTGAAATTGTTGTTTCAGCCTGATCCTGCCTCTCAAGATACTGTTCAACGGCCTCCCGTAAGAGTTCTGCTCGCGGCAGATTGCGCTGAACCTTGAGGTCATCAAGACGTTTAATCACCTCATCTGATAAATCGAGTAAAATTCTGCCCATATCCATCCCAACCATCATACTCACATATACCTCCAGTATATCATCGGCGATTAATTTCCACACAACATACACCTGAGAAAAGCGGGAAAGTAGCCTTCACACGAACGATTTTTACTTTTGCGAGCCACTTTCCAGAATCATAACCACCCCCATTTTTCCCATTTTCATTCTTAGTTATCCAGGTTATAACCCTGTATATCCATACAGATAAGAAGATGTGAAAATGGCACTGGAAAGCGGGATTGCACAGCTGGTTGAGGCATTTATCGCGGCGGGACGTCCTTCTTCGCGCGAGCAGAATATTGATGACCGGAGAGCAGGCTACATCGCCAGCACGGTACTGGCCGGAGACACTGAAACCCGCGTACAGGTTGAAGATATTGAACTCGATGCCATGATGTTTCGCGTAGTTTCGCCGCGGGGCTGCACGGGAAATCTCCCCTGCGTTATCTATTATCACGGCGGCTGCTTTGTCAGCGGCGGATTTACCACTCATGATAACCAGCTAAGGCAACTCGCCTGGTACAGCGGCTGTCGGGTCATTGCGGTGCAGTATCGCCTCGCACCAGAACACATCTTCCCGGCAGCACATAACGATGCTGAATCGGGGGCCAATATTATCTGGAAGTATGCCAAGAAACTGGGAGTAGACCGGGACAACATTACGCTGGCTGGCGACAGCGCTGGCGGGCATCTGGCGCTGGTCACCGCACTACGCCTGAAAGCTACCAGGCAATGGCAACCTGCGCAGCTTATGCTGATCTACCCGATGCTGGATGCAACCGCCAGCTTTGCGAGCTATGACCATAATGGACAGGATTACATTATCACCCGCGACACACTGCTGTCGGGCTACGAGATGTATATGCCGCAAACCGATCCACTGCATCCCGAGGTCAGCCCGCTCTGGCGCGAAGACTTCAACGGTTTACCGCCCACGCACATCATTACAGCTGAATTCGACCCACTGCGAGATGAAGGTGAGGCCCTGTATCAACGGTTCCAGGAGCAGGGCGTGGATTGCACCTGCCAACGCTATCTCGGTGTTATCCACGGATTTTTCCAGCTAGCAGGGGTGAGTCAGGCGGCACGAAGCGCAATGCGGGATGTTGCCTGGCGCGCCATAAATTCTACAGCAGTAAGACATGCTTAATTAATATAGTGTTTTCATCTTGTAAACTTAATTGCGTTGCGTTATTTTGTTTACAGGTTGAAAACCTTGTAATGGAACTACACCGTGCATGTTATCAGCCGAAAACCTTTTAACGAGGCAATGCTCATGTATCCAAATCATCAGCTTGCTCTCGCTGATTTACTGAATGTTTTGGAGAAAAAAACATTCATTCAGCCTGAAGAGATGAAGCAGTATATTCCTTCACTGGATAATTTTAAGTACAGAGATAAATGGTGGGTGATTGATGTTTCTGGTAACAGCCTAAGACTCATCTCCTACATAGATTTCAGGTCACATAAGATATTTGTCAAACATATCGTTTCCCATGCCGAATATGACAAACTGACAGCATATTATCGGGGTAATAAAGAATGAGAACGCATCGTCATATGGATGCAGCCAGCGCAAAAAAGATTGTTGATACCTTCAGCGATGCGGTAAAAACCATCCCACTGTTGGGGGAAGACCGAAATGACACTGAGTATCGCAGGGCACTTGCGCTAGTGGAGTATCTGGTCGACCACGACGATCTTGAAAACCCACTATTTGAATTGCTCTGTGCCCGAATCAGTAAATATGAAAAACATGCGCCGGAATTCAAAGCACTCAACCAACACCTGGAGAAAACACCCTCTGGCGTTTCAGTATTGCGTACGCTCATGGACCAATACAGTCTCAAAGCAGCAGACCTTGCCAACGAACTCGGTTCAAAATCGAACGTCAGCAACATCTTAAATGGTCGCAGAGCACTGACTGTAAGCCATATTAAAGCGCTTGCAGAACGCTTTAATCTTCCGGCAGACGCATTCATCGAGTAGAGAAGATACCCTCTGACTTACTCTTCCTCGTTCCCGCCTTCTTCATATGCGCCAAACGGTTTTGCGGGTAGCACAATGTAAGTGCCTTCAAACACCACGCCCGGCGTGTCGTCGCCAAATACCCCGACCTGCATCTGAACGCGCGCCTTACGACCTCTTGCCAGACGGTCCAGGTCTCCGCTCAGCGAGCCCAGATCGGCGATAGCGGTAGGTTTCCCGGTGATCGGCCTGCTGTACCGTATATGCGCGTCAGCAAGGATTATCGTCCCGCCCAGATGACGCTCACGCAGCATCAGCCAGATAAGTCCCCAGCCCGTTAGCGTCGCCAGGGAAAACAAGCTACCGGCAAACAGCGTATGGTGCGGATTCTGATTGCCCGTCTCGGGCATCGTGGTGATAAATTTCTGCCCGGTATATTGCTGAATGCGCACACCCATTTTCTCACTCAATGGAATATGTTCGTACCAGGCTTGCTGTAGTTGTCCGCACCAGTCCCCGCGATGGAGAATGTCGTCCAGCGTCGCGATGGGTTTAATCATCAAAAAGTGACGCACCGGCGTGGTTTGCGGCGTGGTGATTTCTCCCTGGCTCACAAACCCCAGTTTGGCGAAAAATTCGACCGCATCTTCACGGGCGCTACAGGTTACGCGCTTTACCCCTTCCTGACGCGCCACAGACTCCAGGGTCATCGCCATCAGCGTGCCCAACCCTTTCTCCTGCACGGAGGGGTCAACGGCCATAAAGCGTATGGAGGCTTCGTTATCCGCATTGATGTACAGACGTCCTACTGCGACCAGATTCCCCTCTTCGTCCACCACCATCTGGTGATGCGCCATCGCATCCCAGGCATCCCGTTCGGAGCCTTTAGGCTGGTGCAACGGTTTACGCAGCATCTCCCAGCGAAACTGGTAGTAACGCTCCAATTCTTCTTCTGTTTGCGGTACACGAAGGTGATACATCGTCGTATTCTCTCTTGTTGTCCGCGGCCACACCGGTAGCTGGTTCATACTTGTAACCAGAACGTCACGGGGCCATCATTAACCAGTGAAACCTGCATATCCGCAGCGAATCGACCGGTTTGCGTATTCATTTCCTGTTGGCGGCAACGCTCAACAAAGTACTCATACAGCGCCTCTGCACGATCGGGCGCAGCCCCTTTTGAAAATCCTGGGCGCATGCCGCGTTCGGTATCTGCCGCCAGCGTGAACTGTGAAACCACCAGCACGCTGCCCCCTGACTGCTGCACGTTAAGGTTCATTTTGCCTTCGGCATCGCTAAAGATTCGATAGCCGAGTACGCGCTCGCACAGGCGGTTCGCTTTCTGTTCGTCATCATCCCTTTCGACACCTAACAGAACCAAAAGTCCTGGGCCAATTTCACCCGTCACCTCGCCCTCCACGGTGACGCTGGCACGGGTTACGCGCTGAATTAATGCAATCATGGTTGCTCTGCTTCTTCTTGTTCTGCGGCTTGTTTAAGTTTGCGGTATTCCCCGAGAGTGACAGTTATTTCCGCGCCTAGCAAGACGATACACCAGGTCCAGTATACCCAGACGAATAAAATGGGGATCACAGCCAGGACACCGTAAATGAGCTGATAAGACGGGAACATCGTGATATAGAGCGCAAATCCTTTCTTTCCGGTTTCGAACAACACAGCGGCCACAAAGGCGCCAATAACCGCATCACGGTTAGGTACACGTGTAGTCGGTACGATGCTGTAAAGCAGCCAGAAAGAGAGCCAGGAGAGCACCAGCGGGAAAATACGCAGGACGTTATCGATCACCGTGTTGAGGTCGCTGGCCCAGCGCAATGACAACAGATAAGAGCTGATTGCCAGACTGGCCCCTGCCAGCAGCGGCCCCAGCGTTAAAATCATCCAGTAGACGGCGAAAGAGTAAACTTTGGGGCGAGTACGCTTGCTGCGCCAGATAGTATTCAGCGCGTTATCAATGGAATACATCAGTAATAGCGCTGTCACAATCAGCCCGCACGCCCCAACGGCGGTCATTTTGTTCGAGTTGGCAACGAACTGTTCGATATAACGCTGAATGACATCTCCCGTCGCCGGGATAAAGTTTGCAAAAATGAAATGACGTAGCTGGACGCTGACGTCAGAAAACATCGGAAATGCAGCGAAAAGCGCAAAAACTACGGCAATAAGCGGCACTAATGAGAGCAATGAGACATAGGCAAGATTCCCTGCCAGCGTCGTCATGTTGTCCTCATCAATCCGCTGCCATAGTAGCTTCAGCCAGGCCCGAACAGGACGCGTATGGTGCCTGGCTTGTTGCTGAACATTTTTTAGCATAGCAACTTCGCGAAATAGTCCGGAATGGTCGTTTTATCGACAACCTGGATGCTGGTAATCCCTAACCGATTAGCCCCTTCAATATTATCGGCGTTGTCGTCGAAAAATACCGCCTCATGCGCAGAAAAACCTTCAGACTGCAGGACATGCTGGTAAATCCGCGCTTCCGGTTTACGCATGCCCAGATCCTGGGAAAGGTAAATATGGTCAGCAGCCTGACGGATTTCGGGGTATTCGTCCGGCCAAAACGTCGTGTGCAGACGGTTAGTATTCGACAAGACGACCACCCGATGCCCCTGCTCACGCAGCTTTTGCATGATGTCGATGACTTCAGGACGCAAGGTAACAAAAACGGCCTGCCAGCCGTGGGAGAACTGCTCATAGCTTAGCGGTAGCGCCATGTCATGACATAGCGCTTCGGCAAAGGCTTCATCCGTTATTTCACCTCGCTCGTGCTGGTGAAAAGCCTCTCCCATGGTGAAACTTTGCTTTAACGAAGCCAGCGGTACACGGCTCAGATCGCTCCAAGTACCTAACACGCGATTGAAGTCGATATCGACAATCACATTACCCAAATCAAAGATATAGAGCATGCCCTTCTCCTTATTCGCCGTGGATGAATAACTGTAGCGGGAAAGGAGAAGTTTGACTATGAGTCCCTGTCGGGATTATTGGCTAAGCCATCAGAATTCCTGTGTAAATTGCCAGCGCGACTCAATCACCAACGGAAGACCTGCACTGACAAACTGCGGTGTCCTATTTATCGCATTTGGCGCCTGAGTAAGCGGATTGACACATGTTGCGTCGGGCTGTTTGTCAAAAACGACCAGGCTTTGCGCACTCGATGTCATCGTCATACTCAGCTTACCTGGCCACTGTAATCTGACATTGAGACCATCATTAAAACCAAAGCAGTCATCCCACGGGCCTGATTGTGGGGGGATTTTATTACCTGTTGGTAACTCATTATTCCCGGCTTCTTCCTGCCAGTCGGCCTTAAAACATACCAGTAATTCATCTTCTTCATTCTGCTGGCCCAGTTGTTTTGCAAACCAGGGGTGCCATCCAGCAGATGCCGGAAAAGTTTCAGACATGGTGTGAATTTCAAGTCGCAGAATTAACGCATCGTCTTCAAGAGTCAGCGTCTGCAGGACCTCTCCTTCCCAGGGCCAAGGAGCGCCCAGTGGCATGCGCAGTTTCAAGGTATCCGCTTTATGTTCGACAATTTCCCATGATGAATAACAGGCCATACCATGTAGAGCATGAGGCGGTTTGTTAGCAGGTAATACGTACTGTTTCTCCCCCACGGTCAATGTTGCATCGCCAAGGCGGCCTGCCCAAGGAACCATAGGAAAGCAGCCATACTGAAATGCTTTACGCTGTGGCTCCCATTGACGTAACACTTCAAAACCAAACGCCTGAAGCGAGGTGATTCTGGCACCATCGCGCGGAAAAATTTGCAGACGTAGATGTCCTTTTTCCAGAAAAATAGGTTGGCCGATCGGTCCCGGCCAGGCGGTATCAAAAGCACGTTGTAATGCTTGATAATGCTCAGTATTCAATTCATTGTTCATGTTATTGCTCTCTGATATTTCGGTAAGAAGTTAAATGTTATTAGCGTCATTTTTATTGTCTGAATGTGGCTCGATAAGCCAGACGCAACTGAATGAAAGTATTGAGATAACAAACAGAAACAGTGCTACATACCACGGTTTCCCGCCTCCCAGCGCCAACAAACTGGAGGCAATGAGCGGGCTTAACCCACCCAGAATTGCTGAGAACTGATAGGCAAAGGAAAGACCCGTATAGCGCACTCGTGTTCCGAACATACGAGTAAATAAGGTGGGTTGTACTGCAAACATCATCGTTGGCCCCAGGTTATAGCCAAGGATCATGCAGCACCAGATGATAAGTGTGCTTTTCGTATCCAGCAGCAGGAAGAATGGGAATGCAAAAAGGATGCAAAAACCAGCGCCAAATAAATACATCTTCCGTTGCCCAACGCGGTCAGAGATCCAACCAATTAATGGACAACACACAATGCCAATGGCTGAGGCGATTAGCATGCCGTTGAGTGGAATATCCCTTGATAATGCCAACTGGCTGGAAATATAGACAATACCAAAGGCATTAATGATGTTCGACGAAACGCTCTCCGCCAGCCTGGCCCCTAGCGCTAACAGAATATTCCGTGGATGCTTACGGAAAAGTTCAATCAACGGTGGTGCTGATTGTTCCTGTGAGACAGCCGTTTTTTGTTTTTTAAAATCCAGTGTTTCTTCAGTATGTAACCGTATGAACATCCCAACAATTAACATGATGGCAGATAGCCAAAAAGGGATACGCCATCCCCAGGCCAGAAACTCTTCCTGAGTCAGGAAGTGATTGCATAATGCAAACACCCCTGTCGCCAGCATTATCCCAACTGAGGCTGCCGTTTGTGGGAGCGAACCTAAAAACCCGCGCTTCGCCTCAGGCGCAGATTCAATAGTCATCAATGCAGCCCCGCCATATTCCCCACCCAGACCGAACCCCTGAACCAGGCGCAGAACCATCAATATAATCGGGGCCCAGATACCAATATCCTGGTATGTTGGAATGAAACCGATTAAAAACGTTGAGGAACCAACTATCGCTAACGTCCAAATCAACGTTATTTTGCGACCGACTTTATCGCCAAAGTGGCCAAAAACAATGCCTCCAAGCGGACGTGACAGAAAACCCACACCAAAGGTGGCGAATGCGGCGATTAAACCAATAAAAGGATCGCTATCAGGGAAAAACAGGGGAGCAAAGACTAGCCCTGCCGCCGTTCCGAAAATAAAAAAATCGTACCATTCCATCAACGCGCCAGCGAAACTGCCCATGACAACGCGTCTCATGGCTTTGCCGGATAGCTCTTTCCCTGGTACATGTTCTATTTCAGCCATAATTTTCCTCTCCGGGTCGGCGAGAAATCTGCGCAATAAAATCACTAAAAAAGCGGCGGATTTATACGAAAAAGCGCGTCGACATGTTGCGACGCGCTTGCTTGTTATTTATCCAACTCAGCCAGTACCTCAGCGTCTTCAGCGTCAACGTTTGCACCAAGTGGTTCCCACTTAATCAACACGCATGTCAGGAAGCCGAGAAAAGGAACAATTGCCAGCCAATAGAACGCTTCTGTCTTTAATGCACCCCACAACATAGGCCAGAAAATAAGTCCGGCAATCGCCCCAGTACGCATAATTGCACGAGCAAATCCTACGCCTGTCGGGCGAATAGATGGCGGATAAGAAAGTGTGGCAATGGTCATTCCCAGGCCGCCCGGGCCCGCTGAATGGAAGAAAATGATTGCGCCCAACAAACCTAAAGAAAGCCATGGGTTGGTGGTTGCTAATGCACCTAAAGCCAGTAATGCAACCGTTACGACGGCGAAACCATACATCGACTGAAGGCGAGTTCCCAAACGCTGGAGGATAAGAGAACCAATCAATCCACCTGTAATGCCACACAGGGCATTCACTACCGCAGAACCGCTAAGAGCCCCGGTTAATCCGCCACTTAGGATTCCCGCCAAAGTCAGCGGTAAATAAACACCCACGGCGTTATATTGCCAGGCTTGCATCGTCGCCACAACGCAGCCGAGAATAGTACGTTTGCGATAACGTGAGTTAAATAAAATCCCATAGCCGCCATGAAACTTACTTTCTGTTTTTTCAGCAGAAAAATCATCGTTTTTTGGTTTGGCAGCAACGCGAGCATGAACACCATAGCGTTTAGCCAGAATATCGCAGGCTTTATCATAACGTCCGACTCGTGCGGCCCACATTGCAGACTCACCGATGAAGAAATAACGCAGAATCATGATAATGACGGCAAAAATAGCACCAATGAAAATACCATAGCGCCATAATTGCTCTTCCGCGATACCCGACAACAACAGTGGAAGCAGCACAAGATAGACAACCGTAGTTGATACATACCAGGCCATTTGCCAGAGATTAACTGACGAACCGGTTTTCTTAGATGTTGAGCCGCGTAGTTCTGCCACCGCATTTGTTGCCAGCGGGAAATCAATACCCAAGCCAAATCCCATGATTACGCGACACACCAGCACCCACCAGATGTTCGGGGCTATCGCGACAGCTGCGGCACCTATTGTGCACAGGCCCATTCCGATGATAAATGCACGCTTTTGACCAAAGCGGTTAATCACACGGTTCGCCAGTAATCCACCAATCAGGGCGGCGACTAAAACAGAGGCGTTAACCGTCGCCGCCAGCCCCGGTGAAATACCAAATTGCAATGCGATATATTTATTACCAAAACCCACCATCGCCGCCTGATAGGCATCAATTAGAATGCCACCAAGAGCGATAAAAATGACGCCGACACTGGTGTTTACTGCTGAATGTTTATTAACAATATCAATCACGTCCTGGGGACGACCGATCGAGTAAGGTGTAGGACTGGTGATGTGACTCATCGCAGCATCCTTTTTCATTGTTGTAGGATGGCGCTACCCTTAAGCAGCGCCAGACAGAGGGTTACAGCATCAAACCTCAGCAAATTGCAGCATGACTTTTATAGAGTCATTTTGCTGCGCACGTTCAAACGCCTTATCCGCATCTTCGACAGGGAAGAGATCGGTCACCAGTTCGCTGGTGTCAAACCGCCCATCCGCAAGCCATTCAATCACGGCATCGAAGTCTTCCGGGATGTACATGCCGGAATTCAACAAATCGCGTTCGAAGCGCTGCATCATCGGAAGAGGAATTTCACGTGGGCCACTCGGTACCCCCATGCACACTACCGTTCCGCCAGCATAAACATGGGTAAATGCATCATTCAGCGTGGCCTGGGCGGCAACAACATCAATTGCCCCCGTAAAACGGACCTGTGCATCCAATTCCCCCGGAGCCCAGACTTCCGTGGCACCTAGTTTTAACGACAACGCGCGCTTGGCGGCATCAGGCTCGATGACGGTGATCTTTCCCGCACCCATGATGCGCAATGCTTGAACGATGGATAAACCAATTGTCCCTGCACCAATCACTAATACACTTTCCAATGACGCTTTCGGCATACGGCTCACGCAATGACGCGCGCAGGCTGCGGGCTCAGCGAAAGCCAGTGCTTTTAGTGGTAACGAAGCAGGTGCAACATGGCAGTTTCGTGCAGGTACAATGTGCTGCGAGCGGGCAAAACCCGGCGCCCGGAAGCCAGCAACCTGTGGCGGCTCACACAGATTAAAGCGACCCGCTTTACAAGCACGACACTCCATGCAGGCCATAATTGGGTCGACTACGACATGATCGCCCGGCTTAACATTCGTTACTTCACTGCCCACTTCAGTTACGCGTGCCGCAATTTCATGTCCAGGCACAACCGGAGGTTTTGCAAATGGGTGTCCTCCTTTCAGTACATGCAGATCAGAGCCACATATTCCGTAAAACACCGGAGCAATGCGGACTTCTTGCGGTTTAAGTTCCTGGTGCGGCAGCTCAACATATTGGGTGGTCACCTTCCCAATATCAGAAAATAGAACTTGGGTAATCTTATCCATGGTTCTTCTCCAGATTCGTTAAAATGGGTGATTAACGCTGAGAAATCCCTTCATCGACGATTTCTGCCAGGCGTTGTAAGCGTGGAACCGACACATCACGCAACATTGTTTGCGGATCTTGAGCACCAACAACCGATGCCCAAACGGCACGCCCTGCCAGGAATCCGGAAGCTCCACCCTTCATGGCGATACGGACCGCGCGGCCAAAAATGTCCGCATCAACACCAGAAGAGAGAATGACCCACGGCATTTTCATTTGTTCATGCAACTTTTGACACGCAGCAAGTAGGGTCTGTTCATCACCTTTGCCGCCTAATGGCATTTCAGCTTTATAGAGGTCAGCATCGGTGCAGCCGAGTTCAGCCGCTGCGGCAACGATGGCGCTTTCCCGGTCAAATTCCCAGCCACGACGAGGAGGACGAACGACCGGCTCAATGATGCTGACCAGCCCTGCGCTACGACAGCGTTGAACAAACTCAGCCACCATAGCCAAACGTTCTTCTGCGGGTTCATCTTCACGCCACAGCACTAACAACTTCATGGCTTTCGCACCCATTTCGCGGGCTTTATGCGGATCAATTGCTCTGTCAATTTCGACACTATCAACCGGAATACCATTACCCGGAACAAAATGGTCAGCCGCCACAATCAGTCCACATGAATCAGCGACTGCACCTTGAGAAACAATCTGATCGAGACAAAATTGTTTATCTGCCAGAACCGCTGAAGCGTAGGGAGACAGAATTTGTGTTGCTGCAACTTTAAAATCAGTCAATACGCTGTCGGCAACAGGTTTAGGATGTCCAGACGCTGCAAACATCAGACGCATTGCTTCACGCTGATCAACGGCCAGCATGGCAAATCCACCGCCAGGGCGAGAAATATCTTTCAGCGTGTATGGGGTATTGTGGGAAGACATAATAACTCCTGTAACTGTTTAAAATTTAGAGTGAATCTGGTCGGCCAGCCTGCTGACGAACCTGAGATAACAGCGCACTCCAGTCCTGACGGCCTCGACCGTTCTCGCTGGCACGGGTGTAATAGGTTTCTGCTGCAATGCCCATATTGAGCGGCGCACCGGTCTGACTAGCGACATCAACGGCAATACGCAGGTCTTTCAACGCGAGGTCCACCATGAATGCCGGAGAAAGGTCTCCTTTAAGTACCTTGCCAGGCCAGGTTGTCGTAAAGTGCCCCTTGCCTGCGGCAGTACCGCTCATGACCTTAATGGCCACATCAAGGCTCAAACCCAATGACTCGCAAAGAACAGCGGCTTCCGCTGACAAGGCGTTCAGCGCAATACTCATATAGTTATTGATGAGCTTTACGCGGATCCCCATACCGGGACCGCAAGCTTCCACCAGCTCATTCCCCATACACATCAGCACAGGGCGAGCACGTTCAACCTGTTCAGGCGTTCCGCCAGCAAGAATCAGCAGCGTGCCGTCAATCGCGTTAACTGACGTCCTGCCCACAGGAGCATCCATCATGCTGATGCCTTTCTCTTTCATCTCATGAATCAACTCATCGGTCTGCAATGGATGAATCGTGGACATGTCAATAACCAGGGCATTGGGGGACAGGCCTTCGCTGACGCCATCTTTACCCAGCAGAACTTGCCGAACGATGTCGCCATTTGGCAGCATAGTGATTATGAATTCGGCACCTTTAGCGGCTTCAGCGGGTGTTTGAGCAGCAGTCGCACCTTTTTGTACTAATTCATTGACTGCCTGTTGGTTTACGTCGAACACACGCAAAGCATGTCCCTTTTGCAACAGATTATTAGCCATTGGGCTGCCCATCTGGCCCAAGCCCAAAAATGCAACGGTTGTCATGAATGCTCTCCTGTGTCAGGTTGACAAAATAATTACAATTAAAAACTCGTTTTCGTCTGTTTTTGAGCATATTTGTAATTTATGACTAAAAACAAGACACGCGTCACTAATTTGATCATTTATGTCATTAAAATGAACAAAAGAAGACAAGATCACACAGGACTAACCAAATATGACCAGAATTGCATGTGTTGGAATCACCGTTCAGGACCGTATTTATTCTCTGAACAACCTGCCCGATGGCGGGGGAAAATATCAGTCAAATCAATATCTGGAGACAGGTGGCGGCCCGGCGGCAACAGCAGCTGTCGCCATTGCCCGGCTTGGTATTGACGTTGATTTTATAGGCCGTGTAGGCGATGACAGTTGTGGGAATACCTTGCTTAACGAGCTTCAGAGCTGGGGGGTCAATACGGCGTTCTGCCGGCAATACCCGAACTCCCGTTCATCCCAGTCCGCAATTTTGGTCGACCAGCATGGCGAACGCATTATCGTGAACTATCCAAGCCCGGATCTCGATACGGATGCAAGGTGGCTGGAGTCGATTGATTTTTCCCGTTATGACATCGTTCTGGCCGATGTACGTTGGCATGAAGGGACGTTGAAATCCTTCGAACTGGCACGTGCCGCCGGAGTTCCAACGCTGTTGGATGCCGATATGACACCACAAGATATAACCCCATTGGTGGCGCTTGCCGATCATGCCGTTTTTTCAACTCCAGGTCTGAAGAGAATGACCGGGCAAGATGATGCACAACAGGCACTTAAACTGGCCGCTGAGCAAACCAATGGTAAAGTGTACGTTACGCTTGGCGGCGAAGGGTCACTATGGATCGAAAATGGTCATATGTGTCAACAGACTGCATTTTCTGTCAATGTTGTGGATACAACCGGTGCAGGCGATGTTTTCCATGGTGCAATGGCAGCAGCTCTTGCAGAGCAAATGCCGACTGACCAGGCGATTCGCTTCGCAAGTGCGGTGGCGGCGATGAAATGCACTCAGGCGGGCGGACGAGCCGGAATTCCTAATCGTGCGCAAACCGAATCATTTTTGTCACTTTATGCGTAAAATAGCCAACAATTACGGGGAAGAAGTCCAGGAGTATTCATGAGCATCATTGAAGTCACCGGTAATCCGCGACACGATCAACTTGTTCATTACATTACAGAACGCGGCTATATGAATATCGAAGAGCTCGCACAATTGCTGGA
The DNA here is from genome assembly GCF_030332645.1 of Citrobacter sp. Cpo091. NCBI lineage: Bacteria > Pseudomonadati > Pseudomonadota > Gammaproteobacteria > Enterobacterales > Enterobacteriaceae > Citrobacter > Citrobacter sp. Cpo091. The sequence continues at coordinate 18,405 of NZ_JAOWHL010000019.1, read as the reverse complement.
CGTGTCCACGCAAACCGTGCGCCGGGATATTCGTAAGTTAAGCGAACAGGGCTTGATCACCAGACATCATGGTGGAGCCGGACGTGTATCCAGCGTCATGAATACCGCCTTTGAACAGCGAGAGTTGTCCCTTACCCAGGAAAAAGAAGCGATAGCGGAAGCGGTTGCTGATTATCTTCCTGAACGCTGTACGGTATTTATTACCATTGGTACAACGGTGGAAGCCGTCGCACGAGCTTTGCTGAACCGTCGGGATCTTCGCATCATTACTAACAGTCTTCGTGTTGCGCAGATCTTATATAAGAATCAAGATCTTGAGGTTATGGTGCCCGGTGGAACGTTACGTGCTCATAATGGCGGTATTGTTGGCCCAGGAGCAGTGAACTTTATTGAAGGATTTAGAGCCGACTATTTGATTACCAGTATTGGTGCCATCGAGGAAGACGGCACACTATTGGAATTTGACGTTAACGAAGCGCTTGTCGCCAAAACGATGATTAAGCATGCACGTAATACGCTGTTAGTTGCTGATCATACTAAGTTTACCGCCTCAGCCGCTGTATCCATCGGTAATATGCGTAAAATTCGGGCATTTTTTACCGATTCCCAGCCACCAAATTCATTCAAGCAATTGCTTGATTTAGAAAATATTGAGCTAGTCATTGCAGAGCAGGAAACGACCTGATCTTTTAGATAAAAAAAGCCGCTGATAATCAGCGGCTTTTTTGTGCTTACCTGAAAAAGAGTGTTAATTACTCTTCTTTCGCGCCACGCATTGCACGGCGACGATCGTTTTCAGTCAGGTGACGCTTACGGATACGGATAGAGGTTGGTGTTACTTCTACCAGTTCGTCGTCATCGATGAATTCCAGAGCCTGCTCCAGAGTCATCTTAACCGGCGGAACCAGAACCGTTGCTTCGTCAGTACCAGACGCACGCATGTTGGTCAGTTTCTTACCGGTCAGGCAGTTTACAGTCAGGTCGTTAGAACGGCTGTGAATACCGATGATCTGGCCTTCGTAAACTTCAGCACCGTGACCCAGGAACAGCTTACCGCGGTCCTGCAGGCTGAACAGTGCGAACGCAACTGCTTTACCCTGGCCGTTGGAGATCAGTACGCCGTTCTGACGCTGACCCACATCACCCGCACGAACGTCGTCGTAGTGGCTGAAGGTGGAGTACAGCAGACCGGTACCGGAAGTCATGGTCATGAATTCTGAACGGAAGCCGATCAGACCACGGCTTGGGATCACGTAGTCAAGACGTACGCGGCCTTTGCCATCTGGATTCATGTTTTTCAGGTCGCCTTTACGCTCACCCAGAGCCTGCATCACAGAACCCTGGTGCTGCTCTTCAACGTCCAGCGTTACGTTTTCGAACGGCTCTTGTTTACGGCCGTCGATTTCGCGGAAGATTACTTTCGGACGGGAAACCGCCATTTCGAAACCTTCACGACGCATGTTTTCGATCAGAACAGACAGGTGCAGCTCACCACGACCGGATACACGGAACGCATCCGCATCTTCGGTTTCTTCAACGCGCAGCGCAACGTTGTGCACCAGCTCTTTGTTCAGGCGGTCAAGGATCTGACGAGAGGTAACATATTTACCTTCTTTACCGCAGAACGGAGAGGTGTTTACGCAGAAGAACATGGTAACGGTCGGTTCATCAACGGACAGAGCTGGCAGCGCTTCAACATTCTGCGGGTCGCAGATGGTGTCGGAGATGTTCAGTTCGCCCAGACCGGTGATCGCGATGATATCGCCTGCTTCAGCAATATCACTCTCGATACGTTCCAGACCCAGATGGGTCAGAACTTTACCGACTTTACCGTTACGGGTTTTGCCTTCGCTATCAATGATAGTGATCTGCTGGTTCGGTTTAACTTTACCGCGTTTGATGCGGCCGATACCGATTACGCCAACGTAGTTGTTGTAGTCCAGCTGAGAGATTTGCATCTGCAGCGGGCCATCAAGATCTACGCTCGGAGCCGGTACACGATCAACGATAGTCTGATACAGCGGAGTCATGTCTTCAGCCATGTCTTCGTGATCCAGACCCGCGATACCGTTCAGCGCAGAAGCGTAAACGATCGGGAAGTCCAGCTGCTCGTCGGTAGCGTCGAGGTTAACGAACAGGTCAAATACCTGATCAACAACCCAGTCAGGACGCGCGCCAGGACGGTCAACTTTGTTGATAACAACAATTGGCTTCAGGCCATGGGCAAAGGCTTTTTTGGTCACGAAGCGCGTCTGCGGCATCGGACCGTCCATTGCATCCACCACCAGCAGCACAGAGTCGACCATGGACATTACACGTTCAACTTCACCACCGAAGTCGGCGTGCCCCGGGGTATCAACGATGTTGATACGGTAGTCATTCCATTTGATAGCGGTGTTTTTAGCGAGGATGGTAATCCCACGCTCTTTCTCCAAATCGTTGGAGTCCATCACGCGCTCTTGGGTTTCAGCACGTGCATCGAACGTACCGGATTGTTGGAGCAGCTTGTCTACCAGGGTCGTTTTACCATGGTCTACGTGCGCGATGATGGCGATGTTACGCAAATTTTCGATCACAACTTTGCCTCAGGCATTTTAGAAATAGCGCGTTATTGTACACGGATTAATCGCAGTACAAAACAGGATCACAAACATCCTCCGCAAACAAGTATTGCAGAGTTTCTTTGTGATCACATTCACGGAGCGTTAAAAGGGGTAATCTGACATGCTTTGCACCAATATGGTGCTTAATGTTCACATTAAAGCACTATAATGGTGCAATACAACCTTCATGGTGCAGCCCCTTTGCACGATGGTGCGCATGATAACGCCTTTTAGGGGCAATTTAAAAGTTGGCACAGATTTCGCTTTATATTTTTTATGGCGACACGGCCAATTTTTGCAGAATTGAAGACTTCGTTACCACGACGACAATGACCAATCCGGGAGAGTAAGTATGTCCGCTGAACACGTTTTGACGATGCTGAACGAACACGAAGTGAAGTTTGTTGATTTACGCTTCACTGATACCAAAGGTAAAGAACAGCACGTCACTATTCCTGCTCATCAGGTAAATGCCGAATTCTTTGAAGAAGGCAAAATGTTTGACGGCTCCTCAATCGGTGGCTGGAAAGGCATTAACGAATCAGACATGGTTCTGATGCCAGATGCGTCTACTGCTCTCATCGACCCGTTCTTTGAAGAGTCTACCCTGATCATCCGTTGCGATATCCTGGAACCAGGTACGCTGCAGGGCTACGACCGTGACCCGCGCTCCATCGCTAAACGTGCTGAAGAGTATCTGCGTTCTACCGGCATCGCAGACACCGTTCTGTTCGGGCCAGAGCCAGAATTCTTCCTGTTTGACGACATCCGTTTCGGCGCAACTATTTCCGGTTCCCACGTGGCTATCGATGACATCGAAGGCGCATGGAACTCTTCCACCAAATACGAAGGTGGTAACAAAGGTCACCGTCCAGGCGTGAAAGGCGGTTACTTCCCGGTTCCTCCGGTAGATTCTTCTCAGGATATCCGTTCTACCATGTGTCTGATCATGGAAGAAATGGGCCTGGTTGTTGAAGCGCATCACCACGAAGTGGCGACTGCTGGTCAGAACGAAATCGCGACCCGCTTTAACACCATGACCAAAAAAGCGGACGAAATTCAGATCTACAAATATGTCGTTCACAACGTCGCTCACCGTTTCGGTAAAACCGCGACCTTTATGCCAAAACCAATGTTTGGCGATAACGGTTCCGGCATGCACTGCCACATGTCCCTGTCCAAGAACGGCGTAAACCTGTTCTCCGGTGACAAATATGCGGGTCTGTCTGAGCAGGCGCTGTACTACATCGGTGGCGTAATCAAGCACGCTAAAGCGATCAACGCCCTGGCTAACCCGACCACCAACTCCTACAAGCGTCTGGTCCCGGGTTACGAAGCACCGGTAATGTTGGCTTACTCTGCCCGTAACCGTTCTGCGTCTATCCGTATCCCGGTAGTTGCTTCTCCGAAAGCGCGTCGTATCGAAGTGCGTTTCCCGGACCCGGCTGCTAACCCATACCTGTGCTTCGCAGCGCTGCTGATGGCTGGTCTTGACGGTATTAAGAACAAGATCCACCCGGGCGAAGCAATGGACAAAAACCTGTACGACCTGCCGCCGGAAGAAGCGAAAGAGATCCCACAGGTTGCTGGTTCTCTGGAAGAAGCACTGAAAGAACTGGATCTGGACCGCGAGTTCCTGACCGCAGGCGGCGTGTTCACCAATGAAGCGATCGATGCGTACATTGCGCTGCGTCGCGAAGAAGATGACCGCGTGCGTATGACTCCGCACCCGGTAGAGTTTGAGCTGTACTACAGCGTTTAATCGTTTGAGTTGCCGTGGAACTTTTAGCCTGCTCAGGCAGGCTTGAGATCGATGGTGAATGATAGGACGCCTGATGGCGCAAACTTATCAGGCCTGGAGGGTAACATTACCTTGTAGGCCGGATAAGGCAAAGCCGCCATCCGGCATCTATGTTTGCCAGTCATCTGTAGCCCATCCCCGGATGGGCTTTTTTCTCCACTAACAACCTGCTTTTTCGCGCTTTTTTGATGTAAAAAGCTATAATGCACTAAATTGGTGCAACACTTTTCAGGAGACTGCTGAATGGCAACCGGCACGCTGCCCGATGCTGGGCAGATCCTCAATTCTTTAATCAACAGCATCTTACTCGTCGACGATGAGCTGGCTGTACATTACGCCAACCCGGCGGCACAGCAGTTGCTCGCCCAAAGCTCCCGCAAACTGTTTGGTACACCGCTTCCCGATCTGTTGAGTTATTTCTCCTTAAACATCGGACTGATGCGAGAGAGCCTGGAAGCAGGCCAGGGCTTTACGGATAACGAAGTGACGCTGGTGATAGACAGCCACTCACATATCCTCTCTGTGACCGCTCAGAGGCTGCCTGATGGCCTTATCTTGCTGGAGATGGCCCCTATGGATAACCAGCGCCGTCTGAGTCAGGAACAGCTCCAGCACGCCCAGCAGATTGCCGCTCGCGATCTGGTGCGTGGTCTGGCACATGAAATTAAAAACCCGCTGGGCGGATTACGCGGTGCGGCGCAACTTCTCAGTAAAGCGCTTCCGGACCCGGCGCTGACCGAATATACCAAAGTCATTATTGAACAGGCGGACCGCCTGCGTAATCTGGTCGACCGTCTGCTGGGGCCACAACAGCCCGGCATGCACATCACGGAAAGTATTCACAAAGTGGCGGAACGCGTGGTGGCGCTGGTCTCGATGGAGCTGCCGGAAAACGTCACGCTAATCCGGGATTACGACCCAAGTCTGCCCGAATTACTGCACGACCCGGACCAGATCGAGCAGGTTTTGCTGAACATCGTACGCAATGCTTTGCAGGCGCTGGGACCGGAAGGCGGCGAGATCATTCTGCGCACCCGCACCGCGTTTCAGCTCACGCTACACGGCATGCGTTACCGTCTGGCGGCACGAATTGATGTAGAGGATAACGGTCCAGGTATCCCCTCGCATTTGCAGGATACGCTGTTCTACCCAATGGTTAGCGGTCGCGAAGGCGGTACCGGCCTTGGATTATCTATCGCCCGTAATTTGATTGATCAACATTCCGGCAAAATTGAATTTACCAGTTGGCCGGGTCATACCGAGTTCTCGGTTTACCTGCCTATCAGGAAATAAGGTGACGTTTATGCAACGAGGAATAGTCTGGGTCGTTGATGACGATAGTTCCATCCGTTGGGTGCTTGAACGTGCGCTCGCAGGGGCAGGGCTAAGCTGTACCACATTTGAAAGTGGTAAAGAGGTACTGGACGCGCTGGCCAGCAAAACGCCGGACGTGCTGTTGTCAGATATCCGCATGCCGGGTATGGACGGCCTGACGCTGTTAAAACAGATTAAACAGCGGCATCCAATGCTTCCGGTCATCATAATGACCGCGCACTCCGATCTGGATGCTGCCGTCAGCGCCTATCAGCAAGGAGCGTTTGATTATCTGCCCAAACCTTTTGATATTGATGAAGCGGTGGCGCTGGTCGAGCGCGCCATCAGTCACTATCAGGAACAGCAGCAGCCGCGCAATGTTCAGATTAACGGCCCTACAACCGACATCATCGGCGAAGCGCCAGCAATGCAGGACGTTTTTCGCATTATTGGTCGCCTGTCCCGGTCTTCAATCAGCGTATTGATTAATGGGGAGTCAGGAACCGGTAAAGAGCTGGTCGCCCATGCGTTGCACCGTCATAGCCCGCGCGTCAAAGCGCCGTTTATCGCGCTGAACATGGCGGCAATCCCGAAAGATTTGATCGAATCTGAGCTGTTTGGCCACGAGAAAGGCGCGTTTACCGGGGCGAATACCATTCGTCAGGGGCGCTTTGAACAGGCAGACGGCGGTACGCTGTTCCTCGATGAAATTGGCGATATGCCGCTGGACGTGCAAACGCGTTTATTGCGCGTATTAGCCGACGGACAGTTTTACCGCGTTGGCGGTTACGCGCCCGTAAAGGTAGATGTACGCATTATCGCCGCCACGCACCAGAATCTTGAACTACGCGTGCAGGAAGGCAAATTTCGTGAGGACTTATTCCATCGCTTGAACGTCATCCGGGTACATCTGCCACCACTGCGCGAACGTCGGGAAGATATCCCCCGCCTGGCACGACATTTCCTGCAGGAGGCCGCCCGCGAACTGGGGGTGGAAGCCAAACAATTACACCCGGAAACTGAGGCTGCGCTCACCCGTCTGGCCTGGCCAGGTAACGTGCGTCAGCTTGAGAACACCTGCCGCTGGTTAACCGTAATGGCCGCCGGGCAGGAAGTCCTGATTCAGGACTTACCAACCGAGCTGTTTGAAACCTCTGTGCCAGACGCACCGTCCCATATGCAGCCGGATAGTTGGGCAACGCTATTGGCACAGTGGGCGGATCGGGCATTACGCTCCGGTCATCAAAACTTGCTTTCTGAGGCCCAACCAGAGATGGAGCGCACGCTGTTGACTACCGCGCTACGTCATACCCAGGGGCATAAACAGGAAGCGGCACGCTTGCTCGGTTGGGGTCGTAATACCTTGACGCGTAAGCTAAAAGAACTCGGAATGGAGTGATATATCGTCACTGTGTAAAGATTAATAATTGAGCGCAAATAGCTGCTATTTTGCGCTTTACTGTTCCGATGAGTTAAGTATGATCGTGCCCGACTAACGGGGGGAAGTCATCATGCTGGAATCAATCATTAATCTGCTGTCGAGCGGTGCGGTCGAAAGCCATACGCCACAAACTGCGGTCGCCGCAGTATTGTGCGCAGCGCTGGTTGGACTGTTCAGCTAGCGGGTTCGCCGGGTGGCGCTTCGCTTACCCGACCTACGTATTGAGATTTTCGTAGGCACAGTAAGCGAAGCGCCACCCGGAAAAGCGTTAAATCACCCGCGAGAATTGCTGCATCCGCGCTTTCTGGCGCAGATACGCATCGAAGCACATGCAAATATTACGGATCAGCAGACGGCCCTTCGGCGTGACCTGAATCCCCTTCTCATCGACATCCACCAGCCCATCCTTCGCCAGCGGTGCCAGCAGTTTCAGGTCTTCGGCAAAATAGTCAGCGAAGTTCAGATCCCATTGCTGTTCCACAGCGGCATAGTCGAGGCGGAAGTTGCAGATCAGGAGCTTAATAACATCCCGACGAATGCAGTCGTCGCGGGTCAGGGCGATTCCGCGCCACAGCGCGTCCCCCTGCTCGTCTACCTGCTGATAATAGCGCTTCAGCTCTTTCTGGTTCTGCGCGTAGTTGTCACCAATCATACTGATGGCTGACACGCCCATTCCCAGCAGATCGGTATCACCCTGGGTGGTATAACCCTGGAAATTACGATGCAGCACACCCTTGCGTTGAGCAATGGCCAGTTCGTCATCCGGACGGGCAAAGTGATCCATGCCAATGAACTGATAGCCAGTTTCGGTCAGTGAAGAGATGGTTTCCTGCAGGATATCCAGCTTCTGCTGCGCGCTGGGCAGGTCGGCATCTTTAATTTTGCGCTGAGCGGCAAACAGCGTCGGCAGGTGCGCGTAGTTAAAGACACTCAGTCGGTCTGGATTCAGCTCAGCAACGCGTTTCAGGGTGAAGGCGAAACTTTCCGGCGTCTGTTTTGGCAAACCATAAATCAGATCGATATTCGTCGAGGTAAAGCCAATCTCACGCGCATGATTCAGCAGTGCAAAGATGAATTCCTCATCCTGCTCACGGTTCACCAGGCGCTGAACTTCTTTATTGAAGTCCTGCACCCCCATGCTCAGGCGGTTAAAACCTTCAGCGCGTAAATGATCGAGCACATCCAGCTCAATTTCTCGCGGATCCACTTCGATCGAAATTTCGGCGTCGTCGTTAAAGTTAAAGTTGCTACGCAGCAGCGACATCAAACGGCTGATTTGCGCTTTATTCAGGTACGTTGGCGTGCCGCCGCCCCAGTGCAGCTGACTGACATGGCGTCCGGCGAACAGCGGTGCGCGATGAATAATTTCTTGTTCTAAGACATCGAGGTATTGGTCGGCTTTATGCTGCTGGCGAGTCACGACCTTGTTACAGCCGCAGAAATAACACAGCTTGTGGCAGAATGGGATGTGAACGTACAGCGAGAGAGGACGCTCAGGATAACGCGCCACGGCCTTTAGAAATGCCTCAGTGCCGTAGTCTTCAGAAAACTCCAGCGCGGTCGGGTACGAGGTATATCGTGGCCCGGAATAGTTATATTTCTGGATCAGGGCCAGGTCCCAGTCTATTAACTGCTCTGACATGCTCACTCCTTCCGATGGCGTCTCTGGCGGGTACGGCGTACCGACTTAACCCCAGTACGGGTGATAAGTCGGTTGCGCAGCCACTTCTGTCGCCGCGACAACCGCTGTAGTTTAACGAATAACCACACCAGATAACATATAACCGGAAGGGTTATAAGCAGGACGGGAAGACCCACGGTGTAAAACCGTTAGTTGCCGCCTTTCAGCAGGCGCATCATGTCTTCCTGCTTTTCTTCTTCTTCCTCTTCTTCCTCGTCATCGTAAGAAAGACCCAGCTTTTGCATCAGCTCATCTATGCGGTCCAGCTTGGCATCAACCCAAGACTGATCTTCCGCGCTCAGGGTTTCTCCTGCTTCAAGACGCTCCAGCAGCGCATCCAGGCGCTCATCCGTTTCCAGTAAATCCAACTCAGCCTGTGGTGAAAGCATAGGTTTCTCACTCTTCGGTTTGTGCTGTTTGGTGACTTTTTCGGTCACGCCCAATGGAATGGGGGTTTTGCTGCCAATACGAGGATCTTTTTGCTTATTTTGGTTTCCGCCACCAGATGCGCCTTCACTACCGGACGCACGGCTACCTGCCGCATGACCACGGTGTTTTTTCTGGCGCTTACGGTCGCGAGCTTCCTGGTTAATTTCTTCGCGTGTTTTACGACGCGCTTTTGCAGGACCTTTACCGCGTGGTGTAGAAGTTGGTTTCATCATGATTCGTCTTTGGCTGTTTTTATTCAGTATATAATTGCGCCGGAATCTAGCAGAAATAAAGAAAAAAGGCGACAGAGTAATCTGTCGCCTTTTTTCCTGACTCTCAACCCTTACGGGCTCTACAATCCCTGTTGGCTATCAACACACCCTGTTTTTCCCTTAGCCTCTAACATTCCGTGTTGTTTCCATTTCCTTTTACTAACGTCTCCGGACGTTTGTCTTCCTGACAATCCTGTGTCTTCGCCTCCTGGCGCTCCTGACCCTCATCCTGAGTCGTCTATCCTTTCAGCTTCCTCGCTATGGACGCTACTTTACCGTTTTGGTTTAAACGTACAAGTAACCTGGGTAACAATTTCTGATTTTAAGAATAGCGCCCAAATGTAACCATATGATTTATTTTAGTTCTGTCATTTTTTACTCTGTCATCTCGTATAGAAACTGTCGGCAATGTCTCACAAAGCGCGAGGTTTTTACTTACACAGCCCACTCGTCGAAAAACCAGCCTTTTGCTGGGGTTCAGGTATAATCGCTGCAAAGCCCTGATTGATGGAGAGGACTGCTTTGACTAACTTGAATTATCAACAGACGCACTTTGTGATGAGTGCGCCTGATATTCGCCACTTACCTTCCGATACCGGTATCGAAGTGGCTTTTGCTGGCCGTTCCAACGCAGGCAAATCCAGTGCGCTAAATACCCTGACGAATCAAAAAGGTCTGGCGCGTACATCTAAAACGCCGGGTCGTACTCAGCTCATCAACCTGTTTGAAGTCGTTGACGGCAAACGCCTGGTCGATTTGCCAGGATACGGTTATGCCGAAGTTCCAGAAGAAATGAAGCGTAAATGGCAGCGCGCGCTGGCTGAATATCTGGAAAAACGTCAGAGCCTGCAAGGTCTGGTGGTACTGATGGATATTCGTCACCCGTTAAAAGATCTCGATCAACAGATGATCCTGTGGGCAGTTGAGAGCAAAGTTCAGGTGTTGGTACTGCTGACTAAAGCAGATAAGCTGGCCAGCGGTGCACGCAAAGCGCAGCTGAATATGGTACGTGAAGCCGTACTGGCATTTAACGGTGATGTGCAGGTAGAAGCATTTTCATCGCTGAAAAAACTGGGTGTGGACAAACTGCGGCAAAAACTGGATAGCTGGTTTAGTGAACTGGCACCGGTTGAAGAGGTGCAGGAAGGGGAATAACCCACCGATATGCCGGATGACGCCGCTGCGCGTCTTATCCGGCCTACAGCATGTGCAAAACTTTTCTTTCGCACAATAAAAAACGCCCCAGTCATTACTGACTGGGGCGGCTAAAATATTCAGCCAAATCCGATTACGTGAAGTAAAAGGTCTGAAAGATAGAACATCTTACCTCTGTACCCTACGAGAATAACTTTACTCTTTTTTGAGCAGCTCAGAAAGCACTTTTTGTAATTTTTTTTCATTCCTTACATAGGGAATTCTAATGGACATCACAAAAAGCTCTCTCTTATGTTGCTTAGTTACGAAAAAGGAGCGTTATTAAGTAAACCCTTAGTGCGCCTGATCCCAGTTTTCACCACTCCCGACTTCCACCAGCAACGGCACGTCAATCTGAGTCTCGTTTTCCATCAGTTGGTGGATCTTTTTGGAGACGCTTTCCAGATCATCTTTGTGCACTTCAAACACCAGTTCATCGTGTACCTGCATGATCATGCGCACGCGCGGTTGCTCGGTTTGCAGCCATCCATCCACGGCAATCATGGCTCGTTTGATAATGTCTGCAGCAGTTCCCTGCATCGGGGCGTTAATGGCCGCACGTTCAGCACCAGCGCGACGAGCACCATTACTGGATTTAATATCCGGTAAATAGAGACGGCGACCTTCCAGCGTTTCTACATAGCCTTGCTCTTTCGCCTGCGCGCGGGTGCGTTCCATGTATTCCAACACACCAGGGTAGCGTTCAAAGTAGAGATCCATGTACTTCTGTGCTTCTTTGCGCGGAATATTCAACTGGCGCGCCAAACCAAAGGCGCTCATCCCGTAGATCAAACCGAAGTTAATGGCTTTAGCGCTGCGGCGTTGCTCGCTGGTCACGGAATCAAGAGGTAAACCAAAGACTTCTGCCGCCGTTGCGCGGTGAATGTCTTTCCCTTCGGCAAACGCGGTAAGCAGACCTTTATCACGTGAAAGGTGCGCCATGATACGCAGTTCAATCTGTGAGTAGTCCGCAGAGACAATCAGGTAGTCTTCTGGCGCAATGAACGCCTGACGAATACGACGACCTTCATCATTACGTACCGGGATGTTTTGCAGGTTTGGATCCGTTGAAGACAAGCGCCCGGTGGCAGTAACCGCCTGATGGTATGAGGTGTGCACGCGCCCGGTTTTCTTGTTAATCATCAACGGAAGCTTATCCGTATAGGTCGACTTCAGTTTTGCTAAACCACGATATTCCAGGATAACTTTCGGCAATGGGTAATCCAGCGCGAGCTCTTCCAGTACCTCTTCCGACGTTGATGGCGCGCCGCCAGGGGTTTTCTTCAACGGCTTAATACCCTGCTTTTCAAACAGGATAGTTTGCAGTTGCTTAGTGGAAGAGAGGTTAAACGCTTCTCCGGCGATCTCGTGCGCTTTTTGCTCCAGCTCATTCAAACGCAGCGTCAGCTCTTCTGAATGCTTGTGCAGAACAGCCGGATCGATTTTCACACCGTTGCGCTCAACGCGAGACAAAACCGGCACCAGCGGCATATCGATATTTTCAAAGACGTTCAACGGCCCTTTATGCTGCTGCAATTCTGGCCACATTTTCAGATGCAGCTGTAGCGTAACGTCGGCGTCTTCCGCAGCGTAACGGCCAGCCTCTTCCAGTGCTATCTGGTTAAAGGTCAGTTGGTTTTTGCCTTTTCCGGCGATCTCTTCAAAGGTGATGGTTTTATGTTTCAGCCAGCGGTCCGACAGGCTGTCCATATCGTGTCGTCCAGCGACGCTGTTAAGAATGTAGGATTCGAGCATGGTGTCAAAGGTGATGCCGCGCAGCTCGATGCCATAGTTCGCCAGTATGCCGCGATCGTACTTCAGATTTTGCCCGACTTTGTGCGCGTTCTCATCTTCCAGCAGCGGCTTTAGCAGCTCCAGCGCACGGTCGCGCGCGATCTGGCCAGGGGCATCCAGGTAATCGTGGGCAACAGGAACATACGCCGCCACACCCGGTTCAATGGCAAAAGACAGGCCAACCAGATTCGCGGAAATGTTGTCCAGGCTGTCAGTTTCAGTATCGAAGGCAAAGACAGGTGCTTTTTTCAGCTTAGCGATCCACTCTTCCAGCGTCGCTTCGTCCAGAATCGTCACATAGTTTTCATACGAAAGAACCGTGGCCGGCTCCTCAGGCGTTTCATCGACGACAATAGTTTCTTGCGGTTTTGCCGCCGGCTTCGTCCCTTTCGCCTGTAGCCATTTACCCGCTTCAACGTCGGTAACCCAACGTTTAAATTCATACTGTTTAAACAGGCCAAGCAGTTCTTCTGCAGCGGGCTGACGCACTTCCAGCTGCTCACAGGTCAATTCCAGCTCAACATCGGTTTTGATGGTAGCCAATTGATAAGAGAGGTACGCCACCTCTTTGTTCTGCTCAAGTTTGCCCGCCATGGTTTTCGCACCACGGAAGGTCAGCCCCGCTATTTTGTCTGATTCGGCATAGAGGGTATCCAGCCCACCCAGCCCCTGCAGCAGTGCCTGAGCGGTTTTTTCGCCTACGCCTGGAACGCCAGGAATGTTATCTGAGGAATCCCCCATCAGCGCCAGGAAATCGATGATCAGTTCCGGCGGGACGCCGTACTTATTCACCACTTCCTCCGGGCCGAGGATCGTATTGGTCATGGTGTTGATTAGGGTGATATTCGGCGTCACCAACTGAGCCATATCTTTATCACCGGTGCTAATCAGCACCGGGCGACCGATCTTCTCTGCTTCCCGCGCCAGCGTACCGATAACATCGTCCGCCTCCACGCCAGAAACAGCCAACAGTGGCAACCCCATCGCCTTTACCATCGCATGCAGAGGTTCAATCTGCGCACGCAGATCGTCCGGCATCGGTGGGCGGTGAGACTTATAATGTTCGAATAATTCATCACGGAAGGTTTTACCCTTGGCGTCGAATACCACCGCTGCATGGGTTGGTTGATATTGCAGAATCAAGCTACGCAGCATGTTGAGGACACCGTACATCGCGCCCGTAGGTTCTCCTGCGCTGTTAGTCAGCGGTGGGAACGCGTGGTATGCGCGATACAGGTAAGATGAGCCATCTACAAGGATAAGTGGGTTTTCTGGGATCTGAACCATAATGTCCGTGCCTGTTTATCAGATTATGGGTAAAGGATGCCACAGACAGGATGAAAACATGAGTTTTTCGCCGCATTTGTCGAAAAACTTTTGCAGATCTTCTGCTTTGCTCGCAAAGACAGCTGTGGATAACTTTGTGAATAAATAATTTTCAGCTCTTTAAATATAGCAAGGCAATTAATGCTCCATTTTATTTATACAACAATTTCAATTGGTTAAATAAACTCACGGCATTTTATTCCATTTTTACAGCTTATATCCTGATGTGGATAGATATTCTCTTTTTTCTATTCAGGGAAGATCCATCATTTGGTTCGTTTTCTGATAAAATCAGCCCCTTGCGCCTCTTTCGCGCACTGTCTATGGCTAACCTTTTGAATAATTTAATTATGACGAGAATACTCGCTGCGATAACGCTGTTGCTGAGTATCGTATTGACCATATTGGTCACGATTTTTTGTTCTGTGCCGATCATCCTTGCCGGGGTTGTGAAACTCCTTTTGCCCATTCCTGTCGTCTGGCGCAAGGTTTCTGTCTTCTGTAATTTCATGATGTACTGCTGGTGTGAAGGTCTGGCGCTACTGCTGCACCTTAATCCACGGCTGAAGTGGGATGTTGAAGGACTGGAAGGTCTTAGCAAGAAAAACTGGTATCTGCTCATTTGTAATCATTACAGCTGGGCCGATATCGTTGTGCTTTGCGTTCTGTTCCGTAAGCACATCCCGATGAATAAATATTTCCTCAAGCAACAGCTGGCCTGGGTGCCCTTTATTGGCCTGGCTTGCTGGGCGCTGGATATGCCGTTTATGAAACGCTATTCACGTGGCTATCTGCTTCGCCATCCGGAACGCCGTGGTAAAGATGTCGAAACAACCCGTCGTTCCTGCGAGAAGTTTCGCGTACACCCGACAACCATTGTGAATTTTGTCGAAGGTTCGCGCTTTACCAAAGATAAACGTGAGCAAACCCGCTCACCCTATCAAAACCTGCTCCCACCCAAGGCGGCAGGTATTGCGATGGCATTAAACGTACTGGGGTCACAGTTCGATAAAATGTTGAACGTCACGTTATGCTATCCGGAAAACAGCAGTCGGCCTTTCTACGACATGCTGAGCGGTAAGCTAACGAGGATTGTCGTGCGGGTGAATCTGGAGCCAATCCATGAAGAGTTACACGGTGATTACGTGAACGATAAGGCATTCAAGCGCCGCTTTCAGCTGTGGTTGAATACGCTGTGGAGTGAGAAAGACGCGCAGCTCGACGCGATTAAAGCTGCAAATAAAAAAGCCGGTCAGTGACCGGCTTTTGCTTTTACTTCTGACCGACCAGGTATTTCACGGTATCCGCATACTGTTGTACAAAGATATCCATGCTGCTGGTATCCATGCCCTGCGGGTTGACCTGATATTTGCCATTCACGAACATCGCCGGAACGCCCTGCAGCTGTAAATCAGCCGCTGCTTTTTCCTGCTGTGCCACGAGAGATTTCACTACGAAGCTGTTCCATGCCGCATCATAGTCTTCGCCTTTAATACCCGCATCGACAAACACTTTACGGATATCAGCAACAGACTGAACGGTCTGGGTTTTCTGAACCCCTTCAAACAGCGGAACAGTGACCTGATCTTCAACGCCCAGCGCCATTGCAACCGCCCATGCCTGCGTCAGATCTTTGCCCAACGGCCCGAGAAACTCGACGTGGTATTTGGTCATCTTGGTGCCTTCCGGCAGTTTTTTCTTCACGTTATCAGATACATGAAGCACTTCTTCAAACTGATAGCAGTGCGGGCAGTAGAAGGAGAAGAACTCCAACACTTGCGGTTCACCCGCAACAGGCTTCTCCAGGGTGATGTATTGTTTACCATCCTGGAACTGCGCTGCAGATGCGCTAAAAGCTAAGACCATACCAGCCAGCGCCAGCCATATTTTTTTCATGTTCAAGTTTCTCCGATTAATACATTGGCGTTAATTGTAAGGGGGGCTCTTGCAGAATTTTTGCCTGCTCAATAAAGGTCGCGGTCTGACGATGCCAGTAATCTTCCCCGGTTAACCACGGGAAGTTTTTTGGGAACGCAGGGTCAGCCCAACGTCGAATCAGCCAGGCAAGATAATAAACTAAACGCATAGCGCGTAAAGGTTCTATCAGTCCGATTTCAGAGATGTCGAACTCACTAAACTCTTCATAAGCCTCGATAATGGTTTCTAGCTGCATGCGTTGTTCAGCTTTATCACCATTGAGGAGCATCCATAAATCCTGAATAGCCGGACCATTGCGGGCATCATCTAAATCGACAAACATCGGGCCATCGCGCCACAGAATATTACCGGCATGACAATCACCGTGCAGGCGTAACGTAGTAAAACGCGTATGCCAGCGATCGGTAACCACCGCGATAAGCGCATCCGTTGCCTTCAGGAAAGCCGCTTTTTGCCCTGATGGGATAAGCTGTGCGTGTTCAAAAACTTTACGCGGTTCAGTCAGGTATTCTTCAAGGCCAATCGTCGGTCGGAAGGCAAAAGTACACTTGGATCCGGTCTGGTGCATACGCCCGAGATAGCGCCCGACCGCCTCCATCTGATCGATGTTGTCGGCCTCAAACTGGCGCCCACCGACGCTGGGGAAGATCGCATAATGGAAACCCTGGTGACTTAACAGCGTTTGGCCGTTCAGTACCAACGGCGCAGCTACCGGGACTTCATCGCTTACCAGTTCCAGAGCAAACTGGTGCTCTTCCTGGATCTGATCGACAGACCAACGTTCAGGGCGATAAAACTTAACGACAAAGCGTCGACGGTCTTCGTCCTGGAATTGATAGACACGGTTTTCATAGCTGTTAAGCGGGGTAAGCCCGGAATCCACCCGGATCCCCTGCTCAAACAGTGCATCCATGATGGTATCCGGGTGTAGCGTCTGGAAATTAAAAGCGTTGTCGTTCATCCCATCATCCGGAAAATACTACGAATGATTCAGGATATCATTTCGCAGCGCTTTCGGTGGCGGCGATTACAAGCTTTTACTCTTTAATTACGCCACGAGCGCGGAGTAGTGCGGTTTTAAAATCTTCTTCATAATCTTTCTGAATACCTGGGATGACAGCATCCTTCGCTGAGTCTCGCATTTTCAGGTGATAGATCAGAATGTCATCAGTTAAATCCGCCAATTCGCCGTCAAAACCTGACTCTTGCGCCAGTTTCTGCAAAAATTGCATCAGGTTAAGATCGGGTTCCTTCTGCCAGGCAGGCTGGAGGAGTTCAATAACTTCATTCAGACGTTTACATTTCATGGTTGTGCTCCTTAGGCTCAATACAGATACGTTAGCAGGGTCAATCCCACATTAAAAGAGGCGATATCAGTGATTCTGGATAGTGCAATAACAGGGGTTGTGCTGGCTGGCGGTAAGGCCAGACGGATGGGTGGGACCGATAAAGGTCTGCTTGAACTGGACGGTAAACCTCTTTGGCGGCATGTGGCCGACATTCTCGCTTTGCAGGTCGAAACCGTGGTGGTGAATGCCAATCGCCACCGGGATATATACCAGCAAAGCGGCCTGAAAGTTATTCCCGATTCCTTGGCCGATTTCCCTGGCCCACTGGCCGGGATGCTATCGGTATTCCTGCAGCAAACGGGGGAGTGGTTTCTGTTTTGCCCGTGCGATATGCCCTATATTCCTCACGATCTGGTCGCTCGTCTAAAAGAGCAACGTAAAGCTGCACCCGTTGTCTGGGTGCATGATGGGGAAAGAGATCACCCAACCATTGCGCTGATGCACCGCTCTATGCAGCCTTTGCTGCAGGATTATCTTCAGTCCGGTGAACGACGCGTTATGGTCTTTATGCGTCTGGCTGGCGGTCATGCTGTCGATTTCAGCGATCATAAAGATGCGTTCGTAAACGTGAACACCCCCGAAGAGCTCGCAAAATGGCAGGAAAAATCATGATCCCATTACTCGCCATTGCGGCATGGAGCGGGACGGGAAAAACCACGCTGCTCAAAAAGTTGATCCCGGAACTACGTGCCAGAGGTATACGTCCCGGATTGATTAAACATACTCATCACAATATGGATGTCGACAAGCCCGGTAAAGATAGCTATGAACTGCGCAAAGCCGGTGCAGCACAAACGCTGGTCGCCAGCCAGCAACGTTGGGCATTAATGGTAGAAACACCGGAAGAGCCCGAACTGGATTTAGCGTATCTGGTAAGCCGGATGGATGCAGCGACGTTGGATCTAGTGCTGGTTGAAGGGTTTAAGCATGAACCTGTCGCTAAGATCGTGCTTTTTCGTGACGATTGCGGGCATAGTCCTGAAGAATTGGCGATAGACGAATATGTTATCGCGGTTGCCAGTGATGTTCCGCTGGCGGTGGATGTTCCATTGTTAGATATCAACGACATACAGCAAATTGCTGATTTTGTTACGCAATGGATAAGATGGTAACCGTGGTGTTGTGATGAGCCTGATGCGCTGCGCTTATCAGGCCTACAAAATACGTTCAGCCCGGCCCCTGCAGGCCGGATAAGGCGGCACGCCGCATCCGGCGGTTTTCATCCCGCACAGACGCAAAAAAGCCCATCCGTCAGGATGGGCT
>NZ_JAOWHL010000018.1:0-219 GCF_030332645.1 Citrobacter sp. Cpo091 | reverse complement strand
ATAATGCGACTCCACACAGCGGGGGTGATTAGCTCAGCTGGGAGAGCACCTCCCTTACAAGGAGGGGGTCGGCGGTTCGAACCCGTCATCACCCACCAACTACTTTATGTAGTCTCCGCCGTGTAGAGTAAGAAATTGAGAAGTGGGTGATTAGCTCAGCTGGGAGAGCACCTCCCTTACAAGGAGGGGGTCGGCGGTTCGATCCCGTCATCACCCACC
>NZ_JAOWHL010000017.1:0-202614 GCF_030332645.1 Citrobacter sp. Cpo091 | reverse complement strand
GATACAAATGAGAAAGTGGATCAGAACACTGCTGATATCACCACCAATACCGACAGCATCAACCAAAACACAACCGATATTGCCACCAACACCACCAATATCAACAACCTGAGCAACTCAGTTACCACGCTCACTGACGATGCCCTTTTGTGGGATGCAGCCTCTGGCGCATTCAACGCTAACCGCAACGGAAGCGCCAGCAAAATCATTAATGTCGCCGCCGGCGACCTTTCTGAAGACAGTACAGACGCGGTGAACGGCTCACAGTTATATGAAACCAACCAGAAAGTAGATCAAAACACATCAGATATTGCAGATATCAATACGACGATCACCAACCTTAGCACTGATGCACTGAGCTGGGATGAAACAACGAGTTCGTTCTCTGCCAGCCACGGAAGTAGTACGGCAAACAAAATCACCAACGTTGCTGCCGGGGACCTTTCTGAGAGCAGTACCGACGCGGTTAACGGCTCGCAGTTGTTCGAAACCAATGAAAAAGTGGATCAGAACACGACCGATATCGCCGCCAATACCACCAACATCACTCAGAACAGCACCGCGATTGAGAACCTGAATACTTCTGTCTCCGACATTAATACGTCCATTACCGGCCTCACTGATAATGCTCTGTTATGGGACGAAGACATCGAAGCTTTCAGCGCAAACCACGGTACCAGCGGTACCAATAAGATAACCAATGTAGCAGCAGGTGAAATCGCCAGTGACAGTACTGACGCCGTTAATGGCTCTCAGCTCTATGAAACTAACATGCTGATTTCTCAGTACAACGAATCTATTAGCCAAATAACCGGCGATACCAGCGAAACCTATATCACGGAAAATGGTACCGGCGTGAAATACATCCGCACGAATGATAGCGGGCTTGAAGGCCAGGATGCATACGCAACGGGTGACGGCGCAACAGCAGTGGGTTACAACGCCGTCGCATCCGGTGCTTCGAGTCTGGCTCTTGGAGAGAACAGCAGCAGCAGCATTGAGGGCAGCATCGCCTTGGGCAGTGGCTCCAGCTCTAACCGCGCTATTACAACCGGTACACAAGCAACGAGCGTAACAAGCGATGGCGTCGTCATTGGTTACGATACAACAGACAGAGAGTTGCTGGGCGCGTTGTCATTGGGGACGGATGGAGAAAGCTATCGTCAAATTACCAACGTTGCGGACGGCTCTGAAGCGCAAGATGCAGTAACAGTTCGTCAGTTACAAAATGCTATCGCCGCCGTTTCCACGACGCCGACACAATACTTCCATGCCAACTCGGATGAGGAAGATTCCCTGGCGGTGGGTGAAAACGCGATTGCTGTTGGTGCTACAACCATCGTCAATGGCGATTCAGGAGTCGGTATTGGCTATGGCGCAGTCGTGGATCAATCTGCCTTCAACGGCATTGCAATTGGTTCAAGCGCACAGGTAAATCACGCCAACAGTATCGCGCTCGGCAGCAATTCACAAACTACCGTCGGCGCACAAAGCAGCTATACCGCTTACAACATGGATACGCCACAAACGTCGGTGGGCGAAGTTTCTGTAGGCAGTGAAGACGGTCAACGTCAGATCACTAACGTCGCGGCGGGTTCGGCAGACACCGATGCCGTAAACGTTGGTCAATTGAAAGTCACCGACAGCCATGTTGCCGCAAATACCGAAAGTATCAATAACCTGAACACGCAGGTGAGTAGTCTTGATACCCGCGTCACCAATATCGAAAACTCTGTCGGCGATATTGTCACTACCGGTAGCACCAAGTACTTCAAGACCAACACCGATGGCGTAGATGCAAATGCCCAAGGTACGGACAGCGTCGCGATAGGTTCCGGATCTATTGCGGCTGCTGAAAACAGCGTGGCGTTAGGTACAAATTCAGTCGCAGATGAAGCGAATACGGTGTCTGTCGGTTCTTCTACTCAACAACGTCGTATTACCAATGTTGCCGCAGGGGTGAACAACACTGACGCGGTTAATGTGGCGCAACTGAAAGCTTCAGAAGCAGGTTCCGTTCGTTATGAAACCAATACCGATGGCTCGGTTAACTACAGTGTGCTCAACCTGGGAGACGGGAGTGGCGGTACCACTCGGATCGGCAATGTTTCAGCGGCGGTGAACGATACGGATGCGGTGAACTATGCGCAATTGAAACGCAGCGTAGAAGAAGCAAACACCTATACCGATCAAAAAATGGGTGAAATGAACAGTAAAATCAAAGGAGTAGAAAACAAGATGAGCGGCGGTATTGCCTCAGCAATGGCCATGGCTGGTCTTCCACAAGCTTACGCACCGGGAGCCAACATGACCTCGATTGCTGGGGGTACGTTTAATGGTGAAAGTGCCGTCGCCATTGGTGTCTCCATGGTAAGTGAAAGCGGGGGCTGGGTGTATAAATTGCAAGGAACCAGCAACAGCCAGGGCGATTACTCTGCAGCCATTGGTGCTGGATTCCAGTGGTAATGAAGTAACAATACTCCCGACATCAAAGGCAATGGCATCATGCCATTGCCTTTTCACTTCTCTTTGTTGCCCTCACCCCTCAATTGGCCCTACCAATTTTAGCCAGATCATACCAACACCTCACATTTCATTAAAATGTGAGTACAATACCGTTGCCAATAAATAACATTTGATTAACCATTCATTGTCATTACCCCTACACAACAATATTGGCAGGGCCACTTTTACACATAGTGTGACGAAGATTTGAGCAAAGACTCATTCCATTATGTCGGCGGCCCCCAGGAGACCTGCAATGAATCTCTGGCAACAGAACTACGACCCGGCCGGTAATATCTGGCTTTCCAGTCTGATCGCATCGCTCCCTATCCTGTTCTTTTTCTTCGCCCTGATTAAGCTCAAGCTGAAAGGCTATGTTGCGGCGTCCTGGACGGTGGTGATTGCTCTGGCAGTCGCCCTGCTGTTTTACAAAATGCCGGTCGATCACGCGCTGGCATCCGTAGTGTACGGTTTCTTCTACGGTCTGTGGCCAATTGCCTGGATCATTATCGCCGCGGTATTCGTCTATAAAATCTCGGTGAAGACCGGACAGTTCGACATTATCCGATCATCGATACTCTCGATTACCCCAGACCAGCGTCTGCAAATGCTGATTGTCGGTTTCTCCTTTGGGGCATTCCTCGAAGGAGCAGCAGGCTTCGGTGCTCCGGTAGCGATTACCGCCGCACTGCTGGTTGGTCTTGGCTTTAACCCGCTGTATGCGGCAGGTTTGTGCCTGATCGTAAATACCGCGCCGGTCGCTTTTGGCGCAATGGGCATTCCGATTCTGGTTGCCGGTCAGGTTACCGGACTGGACAGCTTCGAGATTGGCCAGATGGTAGGTCGTCAACTGCCGTTCCTGACCATTATCGTGCTGTTCTGGATTATGGCGATTATGGATGGCTGGCGTGGTGTCAAAGAAACCTGGCCTGCGGTGATGGTCGCTGGCGGCTCGTTTGCTATCGCACAGTACCTCAGCTCTAACTTTATCGGGCCGGAACTGCCGGACATCATCTCTTCTCTGGTCTCACTGGTGTGTCTGACGCTGTTCCTGAAACGCTGGCAGCCGGTACGCATCTTCCGTTTTGGCGATATGGGCGCTTCGCAGGTCGATATGGATCTGTCACGCACCCGCTACACCGCTGGGCAGGTGGTACGCGCCTGGTCACCGTTCCTGTTCCTGACCGCTACCGTCACGCTGTGGAGCATACCGCCGTTTAAAGCGCTGTTTGCGCCAGGCGGCGCGATGTACCACTGGGTGGTCAATATTCCGGTTCCGTTCCTCGACAAGCTGGTTGCCCGTATGCCACCGGTCGTACACGAAGCTACAGCCTACGCGGCGGTGTACAAATTTGACTGGTTCTCCGCGACCGGTACCGCAATACTGTTTGCCGCCCTGCTGTCTATCGTCTGGCTGAAAATGAAGCCATCTGCTGCGCTGCAGACCTTTGGCAGCACGTTGAAAGATCTGGCGCTGCCTATCTACTCCATCGGGATGGTGCTGGCATTCGCGTTTATCTCTAACTACTCCGGGCTTTCATCCACCCTGGCACTGGCCCTGGCACATACCGGCAGCGCATTTACCTTCTTCTCGCCGTTCCTTGGCTGGCTGGGGGTATTCCTGACCGGGTCCGACACCTCATCAAACGCATTGTTCGCCGCCCTGCAGGCCACGGCCGCTCAGCAAATCGGCGTTTCGGATGTGCTGATGGTGGCCGCAAATACCACCGGCGGCGTGACCGGCAAGATGATCTCTCCGCAATCTATCGCAATCGCCTGTGCGGCAGTGGGATTAGTGGGGAAAGAGTCTGATCTGTTCCGCTTTACCGTGAAGCACAGTCTGATTTTCACCTGCATGGTGGGTGTGATTACCACGCTGCAGGCCTATGTCTTAACCTGGATGATTCCATGATAGTGATGCCCAGACGCCTGTCAGACGAAGTCGCATCTCGTGTGCGGGCGCTGATTGAAGAACAACAGCTGGAGGCGGGCATGAAGTTGCCCGCTGAGCGCCAACTGGCCGTACAGCTCGGCGTATCGCGCAACTCGCTGCGCGAGGCGCTGGCGAAACTGGTGAGCGAAGGCGTGTTGATTAGCCGTCGTGGCGGCGGGACGTTTATCCGCTGGCAGCATGAGGCCTGGTCTGAACAAAACATCGTTCAGCCGCTGAAAACTCTGCTGGCGGACGACCCTGATTACAGTTTCGATATTCTGGAAGCCCGCCACGCCATCGAAGCCAGCACCGCCTGGCATGCAGCTATGCGTGCCACTGCTGCCGACAAAGAGAAGATCAGACTCTGTTTCGAGGCCACACAAAGCGAAGATCCAGATCTCGCCTCGCAGGCAGACGTTCGCTTTCATCTCGCCATTGCGGAAGCCTCGCACAACGTGGTGCTGTTACAGACCATGCGCGGTTTCTTCGACGTATTGCAGTCTTCGGTGAAACAGAGCCGCCAGCGTATGTACCTTGTGCCACCCGTATTTTCGCAACTGACGGCGCAGCATCAGGCCGTCCTGGATGCGATTGTTGCCGGAGATGCCGACGGAGCGCGTAAAGCAATGATGGCGCACCTCAGTTTTGTCCACACCACGATTAAACGATTTGATGAAGATCAGGCCCGCCAGGCGCGTATCACCCGCCTGCCCGGTGACCCTGGTGAGAATAGCAGGGAGAACAACACATGATTATTTCAGCAGCCAGCGACTATCGCGCCGCAGCCCAGCGCATCCTACCCCCCTTCTTGTTCCACTATATAGACGGTGGGGCGTATGCAGAGCACACTCTGCGCCGTAACGTGGCAGACCTGTCGGAAGTGGCACTTCGCCAGCGCGTGCTGAAGAATATGTCCGACCTGAGCCTGGAGACAAAGCTGTTCAACGAAACGCTCTCCATGCCGGTGGCCCTTGCACCTGTCGGTCTGTGCGGCATGTACGCGCGCCGGGGCGAAGTTCAGGCCGCCGCCGCCGCTGATGCCAAAGGCATTCCGTTTACGCTTTCCACGGTATCCGTATGTCCGATTGAAGAAGTCGCCCCAACCATCAAACGTCCGATGTGGTTCCAGTTATATGTTCTGCGCGATCGTGGCTTTATGCGCAACGCGCTGGAACGCGCCAAAGCGGCGGGCTGCTCTACGCTGGTCTTTACCGTCGATATGCCAACCCCTGGCGCACGCTACCGTGACGCCCATTCCGGGATGAGCGGCCCAAATGCCGCACTGCGCCGCTACTGGCAGGCAGTCACCCATCCACAGTGGGCATGGGACGTTGGCCTGAACGGTCGCCCACATGATTTAGGCAATATCTCGACTTATCTTGGTAAACCTACCGGTCTTGAGGATTACATCGGCTGGCTGGCGAATAACTTCGATCCGTCGATTTCGTGGAAAGACCTCGAGTGGATCCGCGAATTTTGGGATGGTCCGATGGTGATCAAAGGGATCCTCGATCCCGAAGATGCCCGAGATGCCGTACGCTTTGGTGCGGACGGCATCGTTGTCTCTAACCACGGTGGTCGCCAGTTAGACGGCGTGCTGTCTTCAGCTCGCGCGCTGCCCGCCATTGCCGATGCGGTAAAAGGCGATATCACCATTCTGGCAGACAGTGGGATCCGCAACGGTCTGGACGTCGTACGTATGATTGCGCTGGGCGCGGATAGTGTTCTGCTGGGACGTGCTTATCTGTACGCGCTGGCCACCCACGGTCAGGCCGGGGTGGCGAATCTGCTGAATCTGATCGAGAAAGAGATGAAGGTGGCAATGACCCTGACCGGGGCGAAATCGATTAGCGAAATCAGCCGTGATTCGCTGGTACAGGAACTGGGCAAACAGGTGGCTGACTACCCGATGCAGCCCAAACGTGGAAATGCGGCGTAAACGTTAATTTGCTATGCTGCCCCGTACTTAAGGGGGCAGCATGCTAAACATCGTTTTATTCGAACCAGAAATCCCGCCAAATACCGGCAATATTATCCGTCTTTGCGCCAACACCGGCTTTCGTCTGCATATTATTGAGCCAATGGGCTTTACCTGGGACGACAAGCGCCTGCGTCGCGCGGGGCTGGATTACCATGAATTTACCGCTGTGCTACGCCACCCTGATTACGCCGCCTTCGTCGCCGCAGAAAATCCGCAACGTCTGTTTGCCCTGACCACCAAAGGTACTCCAGCGCATAGCGCGGTAAGCTATCAGGATGGGGATTATCTGATGTTTGGCCCGGAAACTCGCGGTCTGCCAGCCAGCATCCTCGACGCGCTGCCTGCCGAACAAAAAATTCGTATTCCGATGATGCCGGACAGTCGCAGCATGAACCTGTCGAATGCGGTGTCGGTGGTGGTGTATGAGGCCTGGCGCCAGTTAGGTTATCCCGGCGCGATAATGCGTAGTTGATTTTTGTCGGATGGCGGCTGACGCCTTATCCGACCTACGAAAGAATTTACCGTTATTTTTCGAGCGTTATCGGCGCAGTCAGGTTGGACACGGACTGCGCTTGCCGACCTGCGCGTACACGTAGTACGTGAGGATGGCGAGCACAGCCCGGGTTCAAGATGACAAGTAAGATAGCTCGAAATCAGATTCCATCGCCGTATTCGAAAGTATGATGAATCCCGTTGAAATGCTGATCCATATCCATAGACGGCTTATCGCTGTCTGGCTTACCGACGATGCGCGCCGGTACGCCTGCGGCGGTGGTATGCGGCGGTACGGGCTGTAGCACGACCGAACCTGCGCCAATCTTCGCGCCGCGCCCGACTTCAATGTTGCCGAGAATTTTTGCTCCCGCGCCGATCATCACGCCTTCACGAATTTTCGGGTGGCGGTCACCGCCGGCTTTACCGGTCCCGCCCAGCGTGACGGATTGCAGAATAGAAACGTCGTTTTCAATCACCGCGGTTTCACCAACCACAATGCCGGTGGCGTGATCGAGCATAATCCCACGGCCAATTTTTGCCGCCGGGTGAATGTCTACCTGGAAGGTAACGGACACCTGATTTTGCAGGAAGATCGCCAGTGCCTGACGCCCCTGATGCCACAGCCAGTGACCGATACGGTAGGCCTGAAGCGCATGAAAGCCCTTCAGATACAGCAGTGGAGTGGAATATTTATCTACAGCCGGGTCACGCGTGCGTACTGCCTGAATATCGCAGGCCGCTGAGGCAATCATTTCAGGATCGGCCGCGTAGGCCTCTTCTACGACTTCGCGAATCGCAATGGCGGGCATGATTGGAGAAGCGAGTTTATTCGCCAGCATATAGCTTAGCGCACTGCCGAGATTTTCATGCTTGAGCAGCGTTGCGTGGTAAAAACTGGCCAGCATTGGCTCACATTCCGCCAGTGCCCGGGCTTCCGCTTTAATGTTTTTCCAGACGATATCCAGTTCTTCACACGACATTGCGTACTCCAGAAGGTAGCAAAACGACCGATCCGTTCTTCGCGGATCGGGTCGTTATATTCAACAGTTCCTTACAGCTAGTGGCGACTCAGCTCGTCCTTGCGTGCACGGCCTAATAACGTCAATGCTGCCTCGCGCGCGTTTTTTCCGCAATACAATACTTGATAAATTTCCTCGGTTATTGGCATCTCAACACCAAAACGGTGCGCCAATTCACGAACTTCTTTCGTATTGCGATAGCCTTCAACCACTTGGCCAATCTTGTCCTGCGCACCCTGCACGTCCATCCCCTGGCCGAGCATCATGCCAAAACGACGGTTGCGCGACTGGTTGTCGGTACAGGTCAGCACCAGATCGCCTAAACCCGCCATCCCCATAAAGGTGGCAGGATCGGCCCCCAGCGCCGCACCAAGACGAGACATTTCGGTCAGCCCACGGGTGATCAATGCGGTTCGTGCATTCGCGCCAAAACCGATGCCGTCAGACATCCCCGCACCAATGGCAATGACGTTTTTCACCGCGCCGCCAAGCTGCACGCCAATGAAATCCGGGTTGCTATAAACGCGGAAGCTTTTGCCGCAGTGCAGCAACTGCTGGAGATCGTCAGCAAAAGTGTCGTCCGTCGAGGCCAGAGAAATCGCCGTCGGCATGCCCGCAGCCAACTCTTTGGCGAACGTCGGGCCGGAAATAACCGCCAGTGGAATTGAGTCCCCCAGCGCTTCACGCGCGACGTCCTGCAGCAGACGCCCTGTTTCCGCTTCCAGACCTTTTGTCGCCCAGACCAGTCGTGCGTCAGGACGCATCAATGGTTTGATGTTACGCAGCACTTCGCCAAAGACGTGGCTCGGCACCACCACCAGAATATTACGACTGGCGGCCAGCGCTGTGGCTAAATCACTTTCCAGGCGCAGCGTGTCGGGAAAAGGCACATCAGGAAGGAACGCGACGTTGCAGCGATCGTGCTCGAGAGTCGCGATATGTTTAGGATCATGGCCCCACAGGACAACCTGATGGCCATTTCTTGCCAGGGTGATGGCAAGAGCGGTGCCGTACGAGCCGGCACCAATCACAGTCATTGAAGCATTACTTTGGTTCATCAGGCATCCTGATGTTCTTCAGTACCTTCGCCAGCCTGCTGCTGTAAATAGTTCATGAACAGCGCATCAAAGTTGACCGGCGCAAGGTTCAGTTGCGGGAACGTACCGCGTGAAACCAGGCTGGTGATGCATTCGCGGGCATACGGGAACAGAATGTTCGGGCAGTATGCGCCCAGGCAATGCGCCATCTGAGTCCCTTCGATACCACTGATGGAGAAAATACCGCCCTGCTGAACTTCGCACAGGAACGCAGTTTCTTCACCCAGGGAAGCCGTTACGGTGACACGCAGCACTACTTCATACACGTCATCTGCCAGTTGGGTAGATGCGGTATCAAGATCCAGTTTAACCTCTGGCTGCCAATCTTTCTGGAAAACATGCGGTGCATTTGGCGCTTCGAAAGACACATCCTTGGTATAAATACGTTGGATCTGGAAAGCCATTTCAGTGTTATTTTGTTCTGACATGTTGAGAAAACCCTTTAGTGTTGTCCTTTAAATACTTCGGTACGCCTTAACGCAGCAGCGGATCCAGTCCACCACGCGCATCCAACGCATACAAGTCGTCACAACCACCAATGTGCTGTGCATCAATAAAAATCTGCGGAACCGTAGTACGGCCACTGCGCTTGATCATTTCTTCACGCTTCACGGCATCGCCGTCAATCGGAAGCTCCTGGAAACTCACACCCTTGCTGTTCAGGAGCGCCTTTGCGCGATGGCAAAACGGGCAGGTTGCTTTGGTATAGATCTCAATATTGGCCATGACTTATCTCCAGTGTTCTTTTTACCCTGCGGCATGAAAGAAGACGGGTAAATTACTTGCCGCGAACCAGTGGCAGATTCTCACCACTCCAGCCCGCTACGCCATCTTTCAGTACAGACACCTGCTCAAAACCGGCTTTGATCAGCGCAGTTGCTGAATCCTGGCACTGCATGCCTGAACCATCAACCACAATCACAGGTTTGTTTTTGTGTTTTTCCAGTTCGCCAAAGTTGTTGGCTTTGATTTCGCTCGGCAGCAGGTTCGTAGAGCCAGCGATATGACCTTTGCGGAAGTCGTCGCGCTGACGTAAATCCACGACAACGGCGTCTTCTTTATTGATGAGACGTGTGGCTTCTCCGCGCGTAATCACCTTCACTTTGGAAGTCAGGCTCTTAAACGTGGTAAATAATACAGCCGCCAGTAACGCAATCCAGGCGATACTCAATACAGGGTGGCGACTAACAAATTGCATAATTTCTTGCATGGGGGGTAACAACTCCCGACTCAGTGATTAAAAAAACCAGGAAAGGAGTATACCTGCGCGTTGACGCAAATACAGCCAGAGCGTGCATTGGATTGCATTTTTGCGGGGCGCTACGGAAAAAAAAACCTAAAACCACGCCCTCTGCGGCGCGCTCTGGTCGATTATTTGATCTTCCGGGGCTACTTTATCGATTCAGCTGTAGTAAAATTACGCAATTATTTTTATCTATTAAGTGTGAGGTTGTCGCAATGTCGGTTTCTAAAAAACCTATGGTACTGGTGATTCTGGATGGCTATGGCTATCGCGAAGACAGCCAGGATAACGCCATCTTTAATGCCAAAACCCCGGTAATGGATGCCCTGTGGGCAAAACGTCCGCATACCCTGATTGATGCGTCTGGCCTGGAAGTTGGCCTGCCCGATCGCCAGATGGGCAACTCCGAAGTCGGTCACGTCAACCTGGGCGCGGGCCGCATCGTGTATCAGGACCTGACCCGTCTGGATGTCGAAATTAAAGAGCGTACTTTCTTCGCTAACCCGGTACTGACCAATGCGGTCGACCAGGCAAAAAATAGCGGCAAAGCGGTTCACATCATGGGTCTGCTCTCTGCGGGCGGTGTTCACAGCCACGAAGATCACATCATGGCGATGGTAGAAATGGCTGCTGAACGCGGCGCGGAAAAAATCTATCTGCACGCTTTCCTTGATGGCCGCGATACCCCGCCGCGCAGCGCTGAACATTCACTGCAGAAATTCGAAGAGAAATTTGCCGCACTGGGCAAAGGCCGCGTAGCGTCCATCATCGGTCGTTACTACGCGATGGACCGTGACAACCGTTGGGATCGCGTTGAACAGGCTTATGACCTGATGACGTTGGCCAAAGGCGAGTTCCAGTTCGCTACGGCGGTTGAAGGCCTGCAGGCTGCTTATGCCCGCGACGAAAACGACGAATTCGTGAAAGCGACCGTGATCCGTGCTGAAGGCCAGGCTGAAGCCGCCATGGAAGACGGCGATACGCTGATTTTCATGAACTTCCGTGCTGACCGTGCGCGTGAAATCACTCGTGCGTTTGTTAACGCTGACTTCGACGGCTTCGCCCGTAAGAAAGTCGTTAACCTCAACTTTGTGATGCTGACCGAATACGCGGCCGACATCAAAACTGCGGTTGCTTACCCACCAGCATCTCTGGCTAACACCCTTGGCGAGTGGATGGCGAAGCACGACAAAACGCAGTTGCGTATTTCCGAAACCGAAAAATATGCGCACGTGACCTTCTTCTTCAACGGCGGCGTAGAAGAGCCGTTCAAAGGCGAAGACCGCATCCTGATCAACTCACCGAAAGTTGCGACCTACGATCTGCAGCCGGAGATGAGCTCTGCTGAGCTGACCGAAAAACTGGTTGCGGCGATTGAGAGCGGAAAATACGACACCATCATTTGTAACTACCCGAACGGCGACATGGTTGGTCATACCGGAGTGATGGAAGCAGCGGTTAAAGCGGTTGAAGCGCTGGATCACTGCGTTGAACAGGTCGCGAAAGCGGTTGAATCCGTTGGCGGCCAGTTGCTGATCACCGCGGACCACGGTAACGCAGAGCAGATGCGCGATCCGTCCACCGGTCAGGCGCACACTGCGCACACCAACCTGCCCGTTCCGCTGATTTATGTCGGTGGTAAGAACGTTAAAGCAGTCGAAGGCGGTAAACTTTCTGATATCGCCCCGACGATGCTGACGCTGATGGGTATGGAAATCCCGCAAGAGATGACTGGTAAGCCGCTGTTCATCGTGGAATAATCCCTCCCCATGAGGGGAAAGGCGATTAATACCATCACTCGGGCCGTGAAACCGCGTAAGTTTTCAGTCAGGCCCTTGTTCTACGCCAGCGCGCTTAGCGCTGGCGTATTGCTGTGCGCCTTTTCCGCCCACGCGGACGAACGCGACCAGCTCAAATCTATTCAGGCTGATATCGCGGCAAAAGAACGCGCGGTACGCCAACAGCAACAACAACGCGCCACCCTCCTCGCTCAGCTTAAAGCGCAGGAACAGGCCATCGCCGTTGCCGCAAGGCAGTTGCGCGAAACGCAAAACTCACTGGCGCAGCTGAATGCGCAAATCGCAGAGATGAACGCAGCACTCGCGAAGCTGGAAAAACAGCGGGCCGCGCAAGAACGCAGCCTGGCAGCCCAACTCGACGCAGCTTTTCGCCAGGGCGAACACACAGGCATTCAGCTCATTCTTAGCGGTGAAGAAAGCCAGCGTGGGCAACGCCTGCAGGCCTATTTCGGCTATCTGAACCAGGCGCGACAGGAAACCATCGCGCAGCTGAAACAAACCCGCGAAGAGGTCGACTCGCAAAAAGCCGAGCTGGAAGATAAGCAGAGCGAACAGCAGACGCTACTGTACGAACAGCGCGCTCAGCAGGCTAAGCTGGAACAGGCACGTAACGAACGCCAGAAAACACTTTCGAGTCTGGAATCATCGATTCAACAGGGTCAACAGCAACTGGGCGAAATGCGCGCCAACGAATCCCGTCTGCGCAACAGCATTGCTCGCGCCGAAGCCGCGGCCAAAGCGCGCGCGGAACGTGAAGCGCGCGAGGCGCAGGCCGTACGTGATAAGCAGAAGGATGCGTCACGAAAAGGCTCAACCTATAAACCGACCGAAAGTGAAAAATCACTGATGTCGCGTACCGGCGGTTTAGGTTCGCCACGCGGTCAGGCATTCTGGCCCGTTCGTGGTCCAACTCTACATCGTTATGGCGAACAGCTGCAGGGTGAGCTACGTTGGAAGGGTATGGTTATTGGTGCATCCGAGGGCACCGAAGTTAAAGCCATTGCCGATGGTCGCGTCATTCTGGCGGACTGGCTGCAGGGCTATGGCCTGGTGGTCGTCGTTGAACACGGTAAAGGCGATATGAGCCTGTACGGTTATAACCAGAGCGCACTGGTCAGCGTCGGTACGCAGGTTCGCGCCGGGCAGCCTATAGCACTTGTGGGTAGCAGCGGCGGTCAGGGCAGGCCGGCACTCTATTTCGAAATTCGTCGCCAGGGTCAGGCGGTCAATCCACAGCCGTGGTTGGGAAGATAAGTTTTGCCACAACAATTTCGTCGTCTACTACTCTCTCTCGCCAGTCTGCTGGCCTTCGCAACACCTGTATTTGCTGGCAAACTCGCCATCGTCATTGATGATTTCGGCTATCGCCCACACACTGAAAACCAGGTACTGGCGATGCCTTCTACCATCTCCGTTGCCGTTCTGCCTAACGCCCCACATGCGCGTGAAATGGCAATCAAAGCGCATAACAGCGGGCATGAAGTCTTGATCCATCTGCCAATGGCGCCGCTGAGCAAGCAGCCGTTAGAGAAAGACACGTTACGCCCTGAAATGAGCAGCGAAGAGATTGAGCGGATCATTCGCGACGCGGTAAGCAAAGTGCCGAATGCGGTCGGACTGAACAACCATATGGGCAGCGCGATGACCTCCAGTCTTTTCGGCATGCAGAAGGTGATGCAGGCGCTGGAACGCTACGACCTCTACTTCCTGGACAGCATGACCATCGGTAACAGCCAGGCAATGCGCGCAGCGTCAGGCACCGGTGTGAAGGTCATCAAACGCAAAGTCTTCCTGGATGACACGCAAAATGAAGCCGATATTCGCCGTCAGTTTAATCGTGCCGTCGAGCTTGCACGCCGCAACGGTTCCGCAATCGCCATTGGCCACCCTCACCCGTCTACGGTTCGCGTCCTGCAGCAGATGCTGTATAGCCTGCCAGCCGACATCACGCTGGTTCGCCCAAGCAGCTTGCTCAATGAACCACAGGTGGATACCTCCAAGCCAAACCTCACGCCACCGAAGAACGGTACGCCTGATGCTCCGCGTAATCCTTTCCGCGGGGTGAAATTATGCAAACCGAAACAGCCGTTAGAGCCGGTGTACGCCAGCCGCTTCTTCAGCGTGCTCGGCGAAAGCATCACCCAAAGCACGCTGGTGCAGTATATGCGCCTGCAGTGGCAGGGCTGGCAATAATCAGTCTTTACTATCCAGCGTTAAATGGGCCAGGCGGCGCGGCGTCAATGATTTATCGCGCCACTGGCTAAAACGGATAGCCCACAACAGCACCTGATAACCCAGCTTAACGCTGCAGATATTACTCACCATACGCTTGAACATACCCGATACAAATACTTCAGCAATCATGCGCTGGCGGATTTTCTCGTCCGGCTCTTTGCGTATGCAATGACAAACACGTAGCGCTTCGTAAATCACCTGCTGTTTGAATTCCGGGTAAATTGGAATACGTCCGGCGTAGTCGTGATTCATCTTATCCAGCAGACGGGTAATTTTGATGTAGTGGCGCTGGTAAGCGAGGTTTTTCAGCCCGGTGCGCGGCAGACGGCTAACAGATGCGCCGTGCAGGAAGTATTTGTACAGCGGGACTTCCGTGTAACGCGCGCGCTTCGCATTAAACATAAACTCCGTTGTCCAGATAATATCCTGGTGGTGCAGGCCAGACAGGAAGGTCAGCCCCGCGTCGCGGATAGTCTGATGACGATATACGCCCATCCAGACAACGTGCCGCCAACGGCGGCTGGCTAACGCTTTGCGTAACCAGTCTGGCCCGGTCATCACGCCGGTAGAACGAATACGATCGGTAGGAATGGATGCCCAGGTGTGGCCCGTCTCAGCAATACACCAGTCAGCGTTGCACTGCGCAACATCCAGGTTGTCTTTCAGCGCCATATTCATCAGCGTTTCATACATTTCCGGATAGGCAATATCATCGCCGTCTACGTACGCGATGTACTCCCCCCTGGCAACTTTCATACCGGTATTGCGCGCCGCAGAAACGCCCCCATTGCGCTGGTGCAGCAGATGAACGTGCGGATAACGATCCGCATAAGACTGAGCAAGCTCCGCAGAGTTATCCGTAGAGCCATCATTAACAATAATGATCTCCAGGTTCTTCCAGGTTTGCGCAATCAGTGAATCCATACACGCAATGAACGGCTCACCCGTGTTGTAAAGCGGCATAATGACGCTCAGGAGACCAGGGGTATAGGTCATATCAAATCCTGCCAAACAGTAGAGTTATCGGCACTTTTTAGCATATTAAGCGGTAGATTTTCAGAAAAAAATATTAATTCTTTAGCGGAAAATGCGCCGAGCAGGAGGAAGCAAAAAAGCCCCGGACGGTAATGATAATCAACATCCGGGGATAACACACAGAATCCACAGGGTGGATACGATTAATCCCAGCTCAGGATCACTTTCCCTGACTGGCCTGAACGCATCGCGTCAAAGCCCTGTTGGAATTCATCAATGGAGAATCGATGGGTGATGATCGGCGACAAATCCAGACCAGACTGGATCAGTGCAGCCATTTTGTACCAGGTTTCAAACATCTCACGACCGTAGATACCTTTAATAAACAGCCCCTTAAAGATAACTTTGGTCCAGTCGATGGACATATCAGATGGCGGAATACCCAGCATAGCAATACGGCCACCGTGGTTCATGGTGTCCAGCATGGCGCGAAACGCTGGCGGCGCCCCGGACATCTCCAGGCCCACATCAAACCCTTCGGTCATACCCAGTTCAGCCATCACGTCGGTCAGATTCTCTTTCGACACGTTGACCGCGCGGGTGATACCCATTTTGCGCGCCAGCTCAAGGCGATACTCATTAACGTCGGTGATCACCACGTGGCGTGCGCCAACATGCTTCGCGACCGCTGCCGCCATAATACCGATTGGACCCGCACCGGAAACCAGCACATCTTCCCCAACCAGATCGAACGACAGCGCCGTGTGCACTGCATTACCGAACGGATCGAAGATAGACGCCAGGTCGTCGGAGATATTGTCCGGGATTTTAAATGCGTTAAATGCCGGGATCACCAGGTACTCCGCAAAGCAGCCAGGGCGGTTTACACCGACACCGGTCGTATTGCGGCACAGGTGAGTACGTCCACCGCGGCAGTTACGGCAATGCCCACAGGTGATATGACCTTCGCCTGAAACGCGATCGCCGATTTTAAAGCCTTTAACTTCCTGACCGATGCCAACAACTTCGCCGACATATTCATGCCCAACGACCATCGGTACCGGGATGGTTTTTTGCGACCATTCATCCCAGTTATAAATGTGAACGTCAGTCCCGCAGATGGCTGTTTTACGGATTTTAATCAGCAAATCGTTATGACCGACTTCCGGTTCAGGAACGTCGGTCATCCAAATGCCCTCTTCCGCTTTCAGTTTGGATAACGCTTTCATTTCACATCCTCAGGCAATAACGCCCAGTTGTTTACCAATGCGTGTGAACGCCTCAACAGCACGCGTAATCTGCTCAGGGGTATGCGCCGCAGACATCTGGGTACGGATACGCGCCTGGCCTTTTGGAACCACCGGATAGAAGAATCCGGTAACGTAAATCCCCTCTTTTTGCAGCTCGCGGGCGAATGCCTGCGCCACTACTGCATCACCCAGCATAAC
The DNA here is from genome assembly GCF_030332645.1 of Citrobacter sp. Cpo091. Lineage (NCBI taxonomy): Bacteria > Pseudomonadati > Pseudomonadota > Gammaproteobacteria > Enterobacterales > Enterobacteriaceae > Citrobacter > Citrobacter sp. Cpo091. The sequence continues at coordinate 185,884 of NZ_JAOWHL010000017.1, read as the reverse complement.
CGGGATGATCGCGTGATCCGCACCGGCTAACGTAAAGCCTGCGGCAGACATTTGCTCGCGGAACTGACGTGCATTCGCCCACAGGCGATCGCGCAGGTCGCTGCCAGCTTCAACCATTTCCAGCACTTTAATGGAAGCCGCAACAATCGCCGGTGCCAGTGAGTTGGAGAACAAATAAGGGCGGGAACGCTGACGCAGCCACTCAACAACTTCTTTGCGCGCTGCGGTGTAACCACCGGATGCGCCGCCGAGTGCTTTACCCAGCGTACCGGTGATGATGTCCACGCGACCCATCACGTCACAGTATTCATGGGAGCCACGACCATTTTCGCCGACAAAACCGACGGCATGGGAATCATCAACCATGACCAGAGCGTCGTATTTATCCGCCAAATCGCAAACGCCTTTCAGGTTAGCGATTACCCCATCCATAGAGAACACGCCATCAGTGGCGATCAGGATATGACGAGCGCCCGCTTCACGCGCTTCTTTCAGGCGAGCTTCCAGTTCCACCATATCGTTGTTGGCGTAACGGAAACGTTTTGCTTTACACAGACGCACGCCATCAATGATAGAAGCGTGGTTCAGGGCATCGGAAATAATTGCGTCTTCTGCGCCCAACAGCGTTTCAAACAGGCCGCCGTTGGCGTCGAAGCAGGAAGAGTAAAGGATGGCATCTTCCATACCGAGGAATGCCGCCAGTTTTTGCTCCAGTTGCTTATGGCTGTCCTGGGTACCGCAAATAAAGCGAACCGAAGCCATACCAAATCCGTGAGAATCCATACCCGCTTTTGCCGCTGCAATCAGTTCCGGATGGTTAGCCAGTCCCAGATAGTTGTTCGCACAAAAGTTAATAACGTGGCTTCCATCCGCCACGGTGATATCCGCCTGCTGGGCAGATGTAATAATGCGTTCTTCTTTAAACAATCCTTCCGCACGTGCGGTTTCGAGATCGTTCGTTAACTGTTTGTAAAAATCCCCACGCATTTCAATTCTCCAGACTGGGCAAATTTCAGCACATATTACCCAAAGCTATACGTTGATACGAGATGACGCATCATCACTTCTTCAAAATGAAGCATAAATCACGTGTACCCGCACGGCTTATCGGTGAATGGCTGAAGCCTAAGCCATGTAGTGATATGATAGAAGTATTCGTGTCTGAGATTGTCTCTGACTCCATAATTCGAAGGTTACATTTATGATCATCGTTACCGGCGGCGCGGGCTTTATCGGCAGCAACATCGTTAAGTCCCTGAATGATAAAGGCATCACCGACATCCTGGTGGTGGACAACCTGAAAGACGGCACCAAGTTTGTTAACCTGGTGGATCTGAATATTGCTGACTACATGGACAAGGAAGACTTCCTGATCCAGATTATGGCCGGGGAAGATTTCGGCGATATCGAAGCGATTTTCCACGAAGGCGCATGCTCTTCCACCACCGAGTGGGACGGCAAGTATATGATGGACAACAACTATCAATACTCCAAAGAGCTACTGCACTACTGCCTGGAGCGTGAAATCCCGTTCCTGTACGCGTCCTCTGCCGCCACCTACGGCGGTCGCACTTCTGATTTCATCGAATCCCGTGAATATGAGAAACCGCTGAACGTCTACGGCTACTCAAAATTCCTGTTCGACGAGTACGTGCGTCAGATCCTGCCAGAAGCCAATTCTCAGATTGTTGGCTTCCGCTATTTCAACGTCTACGGACCGCGTGAAGGCCACAAAGGCAGCATGGCAAGCGTTGCTTTCCACCTCAACACCCAGCTTAACAATGGCGAAACGCCAAAACTGTTTGAAGGCAGTGAAAACTTCAAACGTGATTTCGTTTACGTAGGCGACGTGGCTGCGGTAAACCTGTGGTTCCTGGAAAACGGGGTTTCCGGTATCTTTAACCTCGGTACAGGTCGTGCGGAATCTTTCCAGGCCGTTGCCGATGCTACGCTGGCGTACCACAAAAAAGGCAGCATTGAGTACATTCCATTCCCGGAAAAACTGAAAGGCCGCTACCAGGCATTTACCCAGGCAGATCTGACGAACCTGCGCGCAGCGGGCTATGACAAGCCGTTTAAAACCGTCGCCGAAGGCGTCACGGAATATATGGCCTGGCTGAACCGCGACAACGCTACAAATTCACAAAATCATTCGAGCGGTATCAAGGCGGCAACTAAGTGAACCTCCGGGAGCTTACAAGAGTAAGTGACCGGAGTGAACGCAGGCAGCCAACGCAGAGACAGCTTGAAGGATGAAGTGAATGAAGATTTTGGTGGTTGGCCCGTCTTGGGTGGGCGACATGATGATGTCGCAAAGTCTCTATCGCACGCTCAAGGCGCGCTATCCCCAGGCGATAATCGACGTGATGGCACCTGCATGGTGCCGTCCGTTATTGTCGCGCATGCCAGAAGTCAACGAAGCTATCGCCATGCCGTTGGGGCACGGCGCGCTGGAGATCGGCGAGCGCCGTAAACTCGGCCACAGTCTGCGTGAGAAGCGCTATGACCGCGCTTATGTGCTGCCTAACTCGTTTAAATCAGCTCTGGTGCCATTCTTTGCGGGTATTCCCCATCGTACCGGTTGGCGTGGCGAGATGCGCTACGGTCTGCTGAACGATGCGCGCGTACTGGATAAAGACGCATGGCCACTGATGGTCGAGCGCTATGTGGCTCTGGCTTATGATAAAGGCGTGATGCTGACGGCCAAAGATTTGCCGCAGCCTCTGCTATGGCCACAGTTGCAGGTCAGCGAGGGTGAAAAATCGCTAACCTGTAGCCAGTTCTCCCTTTCAGCCGAACGCCCCATCATCGGTTTTTGCCCAGGTGCGGAATTTGGTCCAGCAAAACGCTGGCCACATTACCACTACGCAGAGTTGGCGAAGCAGTTGATCGATGAAGGCCATCAGATTGTGCTGTTTGGCTCAGCAAAAGACCATGAAGCTGGCAATGAGATCCTGGCAACGCTGAGCACTGAACAGCAAGCCTGGTGCCGTAATCTGGCGGGCGAAACACAGCTGGAACAGGCCGTCATTCTGCTCGCCGCCTGCAAAGCGGTCGTCACCAACGATTCTGGATTAATGCACGTGGCCGCAGCACTGAACCGTCCACTGGTCGCATTGTATGGTCCAAGCAGCCCGGATTTTACGCCCCCGCTTTCCCACAAGGCACGTGTCATTCGCCTGATCACGGGGTATCACAAAGTGCGTAAGGGCGATGCGGCAGAAGGCTATCACCAGAGCCTGATTGACATCACACCCCAGCGCGTACTGGAAGAACTCAACGACCTGTTGTTACAAGAGGAAGCCTGACGGATGCGGGTTCTGATCGTTAAAACGTCGTCTATGGGCGATGTACTGCATACGTTGCCCGCATTAACCGATGCGCAGCAGGCTATTCCGGGTATTCAATTTGATTGGGTGGTGGAAGAAGGGTTCGCTCAAATCCCCTCCTGGCATTCAGCCGTTGACCGGGTTATTCCAGTAGCGATCCGTCGCTGGCGTAAAGCCTGGTTTTCAGCGCCGATAAAAGCCGAGCGTAAAGCGTTTCGTGATGCGGTGCATTTACAGCATTATGACGCGATAATCGATGCGCAGGGTTTGGTTAAGAGCGCCGCGTTGGTGACACGTCTGGCACGTGGCATCAAGCATGGTATGGACTGGAGCACAGCCCGCGAACCGCTGGCGAGTCTGTTTTATAATCGCAAACATCACATAGCCAAACAGCAGCACGCGGTAGAACGTACGCGTGAATTGTTCGCCAAAAGCCTGGGATATGTTAAACCGCAGTCGCAGGGTGATTACGCTATTGCGCAGCATTTTATGAATGAACATAAGGCTGATGCAGGCCAGTATGCTGTATTTCTGCACGCCACGACACGTGATGATAAGCACTGGCCAGAAGCCAACTGGCGGGAGCTGATTGGCCTGTTAAATAATACCGGCATCCATATTAAACTGCCCTGGGGTGCCCCTCATGAAGAAGCGCGCGCCAAAAGGCTGGCAGAAGGGTTTCCCTATGTTGATGTCCTGCCGCGAATGAGTCTGGAAGATGTGGCTCGCATTCTGGCGGGGGCAAAGTTTGTGGTGTCGGTTGATACAGGATTGAGCCATTTAACCGCCGCGTTGGATCGCCCTAATATTACGTTGTATGGCCCAACGGATCCCGGACTGATTGGGGGATATGGGAAGAATCAATACACACAGCAAAGCCATTCCGGAAAATTGCAGGATCTGGATGCTAACTTAGTCAACATATCGCTAGTTGATAATAATTTGCTCTAACTTTAAGAGATGAACCATGCTTCGCCAACACATGTTTTCTCGCTTTATTTATAGTATAAAAAATAATCCATTCGATTTTATATACTTCTTATTTTACGCTGGGATCCTGGCAACGCTTGCGATGGTGCTGGTCAATCCAGATGAAGCGCTGAAGGTATTTATTTTCTCCACGGCGCTATCTCTACCGCTTATAGGAAAAAATATAAAACATGTGTGCAGTAACAAACAAAACCTGGTTTTACCTGTTATGTTGTTGCTCTTCGGTTTACTCCAGATTATTTGGGTAGAAATATTTAAACAGCCAGGATCTGCTTTTACCGGAGCCTATAGGTCATACCAGAACGGTGGCAAAGTGATGATTTTTGCCGCACTGGTTATGACCGCTTTGGCATCGCGAGAGCCATGTGCCAACAAAACTCGCATCACCAGTATCTGGACGATTCTTACAGCAATAGGCCTGTATCTTTTCGCAGGCTACGAGGTCGCCGGGGCACCAGATATTATGACCTACCGTGTTGCGCTGGGCTTTGAACACCAAACCGGCACAGCCTACGCTCTGACGCTAATTGCATTATTAGCCTCTCAGGCCATTATTAATCTGCGTCTAAAACACACCGTTGCACTCTATCTGTTACATTTTTTGATATCGCTGGCAGTCATCATCACAACGCAAACTCGAGCTGCTATTTTGGTATACCCGATCCTGAGTGTCGGCCTATTCCTGATGTACTATCGTCACAACCGCACTATGCTATTAAGGGCACTGCTGGGTTTTGTAATACTGGTGGGGGCTGCTGCAATCCCCTTAAAACCAATCATTGAAAGCCGCTATCAGAACTTCCTGGTTGATCTGCACTCTTATAATCAAAACAATAGTAATACTTCTATCGGCGCGAGACTGGCGATGCAACGGGCAGGTATTGAAGCCGGGAAAGTGCACCACTGGGGACAGTCACTCGAACAACGCGGAGCAGAAATTCAGCGACTTGCGGTGCAGGACACCTCGCTGCAAGGGGCACTTGAGTTCATTAACGTCCACCTGCATAACGAAATAGTTGATACCTTCTCACTAAAAGGCATCCCTGGTGTTGTTGTGCTACTCTTGCTCTATACTGCCATGTTTTTAATAGCTTACTGGCAACGTAGTCCTCTGTTGTTCGTCGTCTCAAGCGCTATCGCAGTCTATGGCTTGAGTGATTTATTATTGTATGCCAAAGGTGAAGCCCTGAGCAGCGTGCTGGCGTTATGTGTAGCAGCAGTACTGAGCTCGAGTCCAACAAGAGAACGATGCCATGGTTAACGCTTCCGGTTATTTACTGAGCATTATTATACCTACATACAACAACGCTGAACTCATCACAGCGACGTTGGCGTCTATACATCAGAGCATCACTGATGATGTGGAGATAATAATTGTTAATGATGGCTCTACGGATTTAACCGAAGAGCGTATAAATGCGTTTTACCGTGAAAAAGATTGTCATAATGTTAAATATATAAGTCAAAAAAATCAGGGTGTTGCAATCACCCGCAACGTTGGGCTTGCTCATGCGACAGGGAAATATATTGGCTTTGTAGACAGTGATGATATTGTCTGCCAGAATTATTTTACAATTCTCTTGCCTAAGTTAAGAGACGAAAAATATGACATCATCGAATTTAACTTAACTCGAGATATAAACAATTTGTATAAGAACGCGCCGAAAATGGAAAACAACATTACCCAGCGCGAAATAACCTTATCAGATGACAATTACGCCCCTCTATTACCAACATTCAAGGCAGGGCAATGGCATCTGATGACAAAAATCTTTCACCGCAATATCATTGGTAGCGATAAGTTCGAGGAACATCATCGCTACGAAGACATGATTTTTTGCCCATTCCAGTATTTTAAATGCCATAAGATTCTAAAAATCGAGAATAAGTTATATTACTACCGAGTAAACGATAAAAGTATTACCGAGAACATTATTGATAGTGACGCTGACAGCATCTTCTTTGCTATGCGAAAAATGTATAACTATATTAATGAAAATAGATCCAAGCGTACTGTTGCGACATTTATGATTATCAATTGCTTTCTCGAAGGACGTAAACTTTTACGCAAGAAAAAAGGTTATTATCGCTATAGCGAGAGTATGCTAAATGACATTCAGAATGCACTTGCATGCTGCGATACGAAAATCGTCAAGAAGAAAATAATTCTGAAAATGAAATATCCCCATATCGATCGTTCTATTTCTGAAACAAGATATAAGATAATATCTGCTTGCAAAAGCTTATTCTTGCGAAAGGGATTTTAACATGTTTGAAAAAGTTGACCGGATTCTTATTTGCAAGCTCAAGTTTTATGGGGATGTTCTGCTAACTACACCTGTTATTGCCAGCATTCGGGCTCGTTATCCGCAAGCTAAGATCGATTTGCTGCTCTATAAAGATACCAAAGCAATCTTAGCCGCCCATAAAGATATCAATAATTTTTATCTGATTGAGAAAAAGCAAGGCCTGCTGTCAACAGTGAAAAATTACCTTTCAGTGCGTCAAAAACTGAAGAAAAATCACTACGACCTGATCGTTAACCTCACCGAACAATGGCCGATCGGCGCTCTTATAGCCTCTTTGCGTTGCCCTTCAATTGCTTTTGAGCGCGAAAAAGATCAGTGGAACCGACTTTTTACGCGAGTAACGCCATCCATTGGAACGCATATTGTTGAACAAAATTTATCTATTCTAAAAGGTATTGGGTTTAGCGAAACAGAACTGAAGAAAGAGATGTCTCTTTGTTATCGCCCTGACGACTATCAACATTTAGTTACCCTACTCCCGGAATTGCCTTCACAAAAATATGTCGTTATTCAACCCACTGCCAGACAAGAGTTTAAATGCTGGGGCGATGAAAAATTTGCGCATGTTATAGACCACCTTCATCGGCGTGGTCTGCATGTTTATCTTACCTGTGGGCCAGCGCTAAGTGAGCAGCAGCAGGTTCAGCGCATTGCTGAACTGTGTCAATCTTCCCCTGATCTGACGCTGGCAGGTAAAACCACCTTTTTGCAGTTGGCTGCATTGATCGATCATGCAGTTCTGTACATTGGCGTCGATTCTGCTCCTATGCATATGGCAGCGGCGCTAAAGACACCGCAGGTCTGCCTGTTTGGCGCCACCAATTATCAACAGTGGAAGCCATGGTCGGATAAAGCTTTATTGATTTGGGCTGGCGATTATCATCCGATGCCTTCTCGAGATGAACTCGACAGATCTAAAAAATATCTAACATGGATACCGGAGCAAGCTGTGATTGACGCTATCGATAAGGTACTTCATGATAGTGACAATATAAAAGGTAATGAGAAAGCATAAATGGACAGCAAAAAAAACGTTATTAACATTGCTTACTGTACAGATGCCAATTATCTGGAATATGTAGCAGTGTCCATTATGTCTGTCATAATGAACAACCCGGGGCAGGATCTGTCATTCTTCGTCTTTGTCTATGACGTTACAGATGAAGAAATCAATAAACTACGTTCTACCAGTGATAAAATTCAGGTTATCAATATCGATAAGGAAGAGATTGAAAAGTATAACAATGACTTTGCAATCAAACACCTGAACCGTTCTACCTATATGCGTCTGGCCGTACCGCGCTTACTTAAGGATAAGGTTGAACATTTTATCTATTTAGATGCTGATACACTATGTTTTGATAAGCTCAATGATATTAACAGCATTGATATTAGCAATGTCATTTGCGCTGTCAGCCATGATTCTCTCGATATTCATGATACAAAAAATGCCAAACGTCTGAGCCTTAATACTGGTCATTATTTCAATGCTGGTTTTTTATATATTAACATTGAAAACTGGATCAAGTATGACATTGAAAATAAAGCAAACACAGTGTTATTTGAACAAGGTAAATCCTTACCTTACTTTGATCAGGATGCACTGAACATCGCAATGAACGGTAACGTTAAATTTATTGATAAGCGATGGAATTTCTTATTTAACTGGTTCACAGACCAGCAAAAAGATACCTTTTTTTATCAAAAAGATAGCTTACCTCGAATTATTCATTTCACCGGTGGAAGGAAACCCTGGTATAAAGAACATACTGGGCTTTCACAGCAACTTTATCTTTTCTACCATCATTTCACACCATGGCGAAACACAGAAATGCGTTCTTACGCTCCACGTATGAGACCTACTGATTATCGGGTCTATTCACGCCAGGAAGCTAAAAAAGGGAATTATTACGCCTCATTTAAATGGTATTTGAAATACCTTAAGACTAAATTACGTTAATAAAAAACTCCCTTACGGGAGTTTTTTTACTTACTTTTTAATTTTTCACGCAAATAACCAATATAACTGATTACCGAGGTGAAATACTTCCCTTGTAATCTTTCATGGCGTGATTTCTTTTTATACTGTTTTGGCGTTCTGGCTGGTAGCAGTGGAACATCCGCCCACGGCGAAGCTTTCCAGGCTTCAACAAAGTACTGTGCAGAGGGATAGTCAGCCCATGAATTCCATGGTTTAGTTACACCTATATAATGGATAAGAATCGTTTCAGGCGTTATATACTCTTTATATTTTGAAAGGTTCTTGCTTTTTAATTCTTGCTTAATACCATAGATAGCATTAAATCTTCTTTCCAGAAAAAATACTTTTTTAAAGAAAAGAATATTCAAGACATCCTGATCTGGAAATGAAAGTTTGTTATTTTTGTCTAATAAGATATCAAAAGCTGCATTGATAAAATTCTGCTCTTTCCACTTTTTCAGGTTTGCAAATATGACACCTGAATTAAAATAATCTTTATTTATCTCAATATCTCTGGCAGGGCTATCATCCACATCAGTAATTACCGCTGCAACATATTCTCCAAGATCAATCTGCGTGAGTTCAAAAAGTGAACCTTTGCACATCACATCCGCATCAATGTATAAAAGTGAATCAATTTTCTCACCAAGATATTCAAAGGCAATAAATCTGAAGTACATTGCGTGTGACCAAGCGTGGCCACTTGGTAAAACCTTTAACCCATTAGCATCCATAACATAAATTGAGATGTTTGTGGAAAATTGCTCTGCTAATTTAGAAATCCGCTGCTGGTAATCAGCATCAATGTAGTCAGTAAAAAGATGAAAATGGATATTTAAATCTTTATTATTCAATAGTACCGATGTCATCGAAATTGCAGCACCAAACATAAAATTCCTGTCAACACCCCAGGCGATGTTAAGTTGTATTTTTTGTTCGGTCGGCGCTTGATTAAACTCAAGTATCTTTTTTATAGACTGATGACAATCAAAGTTCATTCGCTACACCTATTTAATCTATTATCAATAAGTTATTGTTTCTATATTCAATATGCTTTTGAATTGTTTAACTTATTTTTTATATACATTACATGACTAAGTACCGAGCGAATATATTTACGCTGCACTCTTTCATGCCGTGACTTACGTTTATACAACTTTGCCGTATTTGCATTTAACAAGGATTGTTCCGCCCATGCGGATTTTTTATATGCTTCGATGAAGAATTTAGCCACCGGATATTTAGCCCATGTATGCCATGGCTTAGTAACACCGACATAATGGATTAAAACAGTATCATCTGTAATATAATCCTGATAAATCTTATCGTTTTTGTTTTTTAGTTCCTGATCCACACCATAAATACAGTTAAAATCTCTTCTCAGGAAAATCACATTCCCTACAAATAATATATTTAACACATCCTGGTCAAAATATAGAAGTTCCTTTTGACGTTTTTCTAAAATAGAAAATGCTTTGGTCAACAGCTTCTGTTCACGCCACACTTCGAGATTAGCAAATACCACGCCAGAGTTAAAGTAACCGTTACTCAGTTCAGGAATACCGAGTCTATTACCGGATTTAATACGCACTTCATCAATATCATTAATAACAGCGGCATATTCTCCACAGAAATTAATCTCGGTAAGCTCGCGGAGAGATCCTTTGCAAATAACATCTGCATCAAGATACAGTACGGAGCTTAAGTCTGTGCTTAAATATTCAAATGCGAAATAACGATAGTACATTGCATAAGTCCATGCTTTTGTACTCGGTAAGTCACGAAACGCCGCGTTATCGAACACAAGAACCGTCACAGTCGTACTATACATTTGGGTCAGGCGTTTTACACTCTCCAGATAATCGTCATCTATATAGTCTGTTGCTATATAAAAGTGAATATCAATATCAGGGTTATTCACTAATACTGAGGTCATTGAAATGCCAGAACCAAATAAAAAATTACGGTCGACACCATACGCAACACTTAGTTTTTTACTCTTCTCATGCGTAGAGCTGTCTATGACGTGTTTTTGAATAACTAGCTTCTGGAAATCAATGTTCATAATAAAATGGCCTCAAACTTTATATGTGATTTATAGCGCTTTTCTTATTGTTCTTCGTCTTATTTTTTGCGCTTTTGTGACAGCCTGTTCAAACAACCTGACTTCCTGACGAAAGATTTCACGTAGTGGCATCGAAAAATAGACACGTAAAAAACGGTAGATATCTCTGGACGTCAGACCGATCTCAAGTGAAGAGAAATAGAGTCCGATCAAGTCCTTGTCTCGCCAGCGGCGCGGTACATGTTGACGAATTTGTGCACGATGCAGATCGATTACGGAAAGTTTGATATCCGCAATATTTTCTGGCATCGGTTGTTGGAGTAAAAAATGGCAAATATAGCAATCCCGATGATTTACTCCACCCCGATGCATTTTACCCACCATTTCTGCCACACGGGTAATAATGGTCCGTTTTAATACAAAATCAGGACGCTCAACTCCCCACCCGGCACAAAAATCTTCAAGGCTGATGGCGGGAGAAAGGTCCTCAGTGATGATAAACGAGGTTCGCTCTAACGGATTCAGACCTTTTTGACCAAATGCAACCCCTGTCATAGTATCAACATTCAGTTCTTTTAAGCGGTGAATCGCCAGCCACTCACGGTCGGCACCCAGTACAGGCATACGCAGAGATATAAGGTTCTTCACCACTTCTTTAAGCGTGGTTCCATGATGATATTTAAGAAAATAACCCTTTCCCATCATCTCAAAACGTAGGGTACGCCGTGTTTCCAGAGCGCGAAAAACCTCACCATCCAGCTTAGTGACTTCAGTAAACGGGTCTTTTCCTTGCCACTGCGTGGCAAATGGTTCTTTTAATTCAATCATTCTTAGGACCTAAAATGATATCTGCAGCTTTATCTGCCAGGCTGTAGAGATCTTCTGTATCAGCAAAATGCCGCGCGTTCCCGGCCCAACGGCTTCTCTGCTCATTATTTTGCAGCGCATCGAAAAGTGCTGTATTCAGATTTTCCTGCTCAAAAGGTTCAGGAATCACCACCCCACATTGTGCGGCGTTGATATAACCCGCATAGCCGCAAACTTCGGTAGTTAATACTGGTAGCCCGGCAACTACAGCTTCTAGCAAGACAATACCGGCAGCTTCCTGTACAGCGGGGTGAAGTAATAAATCAGCAGCAGACATCAATTCTGCGACATCGTCTCGCCCCGAGAAGAACTGCACTTGTTCTTCAACCCCCAATTGACGAGCCTGAGCGCGATAGCGATCGGCCTTATCCTGACCAACAACCATCAATCGCGTGCGGTGGCGGATGACATCAGGCAAAGAAGCCAACGCCTGTAATGTTCTTGGCACACCTTTGCGTTTGAAATCGGAACCTACCTGTAAGAGTAAGTACTGATCGAGACCAATACCGTTTTTTTCTCTGACAACCTGCCGGCTGTTTTCAGGTTGTTGGCTGTACTTTCGGTCAGGATAAATTCCTGGTGGCAGGATACAAAAATGCTGGCTCTCAGTTTGGTAATGATGTTTGAAGTCACCAATTTGCTTATCGGTTAACATCAAAAGCGTAGTGCCGGCACCCTGCTGAAATACGGCTTTTTCAAATGCAGAATAGTGTCGGTACCTGCGAGTCAATTTGTAGAAAAAGCCTTTCTCGCGGGCGACCTTTTCTGCATAGCAAACGTCCGCAGCGTAATACACATCCAACCCAGGCATTTTATTAAAACCAACGACACGATCGACGGGATGTTGAGTTAAATAATTCTGAACCCACTGATAATATTGCTCGTTTTTCCCATGATTCGTTCTGGATGTGACGGGGACGAGTATAATCTCCAGCCCTTTCGGACGCTCGCCCTGCCATGACTGGGTAAATACCTGAACATGATGGCCACGAGAAGCAACCGTCAGCGCTACCCGCAAGAAATCACGTTGTAACCCACCATAGGGAAAATACTTGTACAAACAAAAAGCAATATTCATGCATTAATATCCGCATCGCGTCGCCAGGCATGTCAGGTTTGAAGCATCAGAATCGTGTAATCCTTGCCTAAAGCATCCAAAGATGACTTTCTGAGCTTTCGAAACGTTTCTGCCCGCTAGCTACCTGAAATTGCGCAGTAGTATATCATTTATTATCACGCATTCCGAAATGAATATTTTTTGAACAAAATACAAAATAAGCCATGAAAAACATATAGATAAAAAAAGAAACCAGTTCATCAGAAAACGTACACCGCACAAGAGGTTAAGACATATAAATGCGGCCATGTGCATTTTTGAAATAGCCATCAGCGAAATCGGTCCCTCATCAATTCCATCGTTTTGATACAACCTGGATAAAAATGATGGTAAAGCCATAGTTAAATACATAGAATCCCCAGCACATTCATAAGTCAGCTACCATTATGCTCGAATTGCTTTACACCGCCCTTTTCTACCTTATTCAGCCTTTGATCTGGATACGGCTTTGGGTGCGCGGACGTAAGGCTCCGGCCTACCGTAAACGCTGGGGCGAACGCTACGGCTTTTATCGCCGCCCGCTAAAACCTGGCGGCATCATGCTTCATTCGGTTTCTGTGGGCGAAACGCTGGCTGCAATCCCATTAGTTCGCGCTCTGCGACATCGTTATCCCGACTTGCCGATCACGGTAACCACCATGACGCCAACCGGTTCCGAGCGCGTACAATCTGCTTTTGGCACTGACGTTCAGCACATTTATTTGCCATACGATTTACCGGATGCCCTGAACCGTTTTCTGAATAAAGTTGACCCCAAACTGGTGTTAATTATGGAAACCGAGCTGTGGCCAAATCTGATCGCGGCACTCCATAAGCGCCACATTCCTCTGGTCATTGCCAACGCACGTCTTTCTGCTCGTTCAGCCGCTGGTTATGCGAAATTAGGTAAATTTGTTGGCAGACTACTGCGTCGAATTACGTTGATTGCCGCACAAAACGAAGAAGATGGCGCACGTTTTATTACGCTTGGCGCCAGAAGCAATCAAGTCACCGTTACTGGCAGCCTGAAGTTTGATATATCCGTCACACCGCAACTGGCCGCAAAAGCGGTGACATTACGTCGTCAATGGGCGCCTCACCGCCCGGTATGGATTGCAACCAGCACCCACGACGGTGAAGAAAGCATCATCATTGCCGCTCATCAGGCGTTATTAAATCAGTTCCCGAATCTTTTATTGATTCTGGTTCCCAGACATCCAGAACGGTTCCCGGATGCCATTAACCTCGTACGCCAGGCTGGACTAAGCTATACCACTCGTTCTTCGGGTGAAGTTCCGTCATCAGGTACTCAGGTTGTGATCGGCGATACCATGGGTGAGCTGATGTTGCTGTATGGCATTGCCGACCTTGCTTTTGTCGGCGGTTCACTGGTTGAACGTGGTGGACACAACCCGCTGGAAGCGGCAGCGCATGCTATTCCGGTGTTGATGGGACCACATACGTTTAATTTTAAAGATATTTGCGCCCGTCTCGAACAGGCAAGCGGATTGATCACCGTCACCGACGCAACTACGCTGGTGAAAGAGGTCTCTTCCTTACTGACCGATGCAGATTATCGTAATTTTTATGGCCGTCACGCAGTTGAAGTTCTGTATCAAAATCAGGGCGCGCTACAGCGTCTTCTGCAACTGCTGGAACCTTACCTGCCACCCAAAACGCATTGAGGCAAGTCATGCAAAAACGGGCGATTTATCCAGGAACCTTTGATCCTATTACTAACGGCCACCTCGATATCGTGACGCGTGCGACAAGCATGTTTGATCACGTGATTCTGGCAATAGCCGCAAGTCCCAGTAAAAAGCCGATGTTTACTCTGGAAGAGCGTGTTGAGCTGGCACAACAGGCAACGGCGCATCTTGGCAATGTGGAAGTGCTGGGATTCAGCGATCTGATGGCAAACTTTGCCCGTGATAATCAGGCGAACATTCTGATCCGTGGCCTGCGCGCGGTAGCCGATTTTGAGTATGAAATGCAGCTGGCCCATATGAACCGCCACCTCATGCCACAGCTGGAAAGCGTTTTTCTGATGCCATCTAAAGAGTGGTCATTTATCTCATCGTCACTGGTGAAAGAAGTTGCCCGCCACCAGGGTGACGTGACGCACTTTTTGCCGGAAAACGTCCATCAGGCATTAATGAGTAAACTGAAGTAATGCACCAGGCCGGATGCAGCATCCGGCCAGCAATGAAACTATTTCTGACAGCGACGACAATAGAACGTTGTACGCTGGGCGTGTTTTGTCGCAACAATCGGTGCGCCACATGCGCGGCAAGGTTCACCTTCTCTCCCATAGACCTGCAGCTCCTGGGCAAAATAGCCAGGCTTACCATCACTTTGCAGAAAGTCCTTCAGCGTCGTCCCGCCCTGCTCGATAGAGCGCAGCAACACCGCCTTGATAACGCGTACCAGCAATTCACACTCATCTTTCGACAATGATGACGCAAGACGGTCAGGATGAATCCCAGCCGCAAATAGCGACTCGCTGGCGTAGATATTACCCACACCCACCACCAGTTTGTTATCCATCAGCCAGGGTTTAATCGCCGTTTTCTTCTTCGCACATTTCTGCTGTAGATAATTGGCGTTGAAATCATCGCTCAGCGGCTCAGGGCCAAGATGAGCGAGGACATTATGTCCATCCAGTTCTTTAGTCCACAGCCAGGCGCCAAAGCGACGGGGATCGGTATAACGCAGAACTTTGCCGTTGCTCATCACTAAGTCAACGTGGTCGTGCTTGTCTGCCGGAAGCTCTTCAGGAAGGATACGCAAGCTACCCGACATCCCCAGATGAATGATTATCCAGCCATCCGCCAGTTCTAGCAGCAGGTATTTCGCGCGCCGCTGTACGCTGAGGACAGGTTGATCACTCAGACGATAGATTTCCTCAGATACTGGCCAACGCAAACGACCGTTACGCACCGTCGCGTGCATAATCGTTGCCCCCACCAGATGCGGCTCAATACCACGGCGGCTGGTTTCGACTTCAGGTAATTCAGGCATAGTATCTCCGGCGGTATGTCAGGTCTCATTAATATGGGGACGGCCAGAAAACAAAAAACCCCGCCGAGGCAGGGTTTTTCTTTACATCGAAACGAAAATTATTTGATTTTCGCTTCTTTGTATAAAACGTGCTGACGAACAACTGGATCGAACTTTTTCAGTTCCAGTTTTTCCGGCTTAGTACGTTTGTTCTTCGTAGTGGTATAGAAGTGACCAGTACCAGCAGAAGAAACCAGCTTGATTTTCTCACGAATACCTTTAGCCATGATTTATTTCCTCTTAGTACTTAGTACTTTTCGCCACGGGCACGCAGTTCAGACAGAACTGTTTCGATGCCTTTCTTATCAATAACACGCATACCTTTAGCAGATACACGCAGGGTGACAAAACGCTTCTCGCTCTCAACCCAAAAACGGTGAGAGTGCAGGTTAGGCAGGAAACGGCGTTTAGTCGCGTTCAGTGCGTGGGAACGGTTGTTACCGGTCACCGGACGCTTGCCAGTAACTTGGCAGACTCGGGACATGTCTATTCTCCAAAAATCAAATTAGCTCGAGCTTCGTAT
Organism: Citrobacter sp. Cpo091; assembly: GCF_030332645.1. Classification (NCBI taxonomy): domain Bacteria; kingdom Pseudomonadati; phylum Pseudomonadota; class Gammaproteobacteria; order Enterobacterales; family Enterobacteriaceae; genus Citrobacter; species Citrobacter sp. Cpo091. The sequence continues at coordinate 169,664 of NZ_JAOWHL010000017.1, read as the reverse complement.
GGGGTATTGGCGCCTCGTCAGGCTTCTCAGCCCGGTTATCGCAGTTCAATACACTTAATCTTTCAATGTTGCCTCGTCATTGGACGCAACAAGAATGATTTTGCGTATTTGCGAACTCTCGATTGCCAGGCCCAAATGCCAAACCCGAGATTCTCAAAGGTGGCGTAGTATACGCTGAGTCAGCGATGTGCTCAAGTCCCGAACAGACAAAGATCCCGATGGATCGCGTAAAGTGCGTTAAATCCAACCGCGTTCCGCAAAAGAAACGTACTCTCCGCGCCCAATGACCAGATGATCAAGCACCCGGATATCCATGAACTGACAGCATTTCACAACACGCTCGGTGATGAGTTTATCTGCTTTACTCGGCTCTGCACACCCCGAAGGGTGATTATGCGCAAGGATCACCGCAGAAGCATTCATTTTTATCGCTTCACGGACAATTTCTCTCGGATGCACCTCGACATGGCTAAGCGTACCGGAAAAAAGTTTGCTGTGTTTAATCACGCGATGTTGAGAATCCATAAAGATCACCAGAAAGATCTCGCGTTCCTCTTGCGAAAGCTGGCTTTGCAGAAATTCACGCGCCATTTCCGGACTAAGTAGAGCCCGCTCCTCTATCACTCGCACGTTGTAGTAGCGTCTTGCCAGCTCCGCAATCCCCTTCAACTGTGCGTACTTCGCGATACCGATTCCCTGAACATAGCTAAAATCCATGTAATCAGCAGACAACAGGCCATACAGCGACTCAAAATGCTGAAGCATCTCTTTCGCCAGCGTAAGCACATCTTTACCCTGCATGCCGGTACGTAAAAAAAGAGCCAAAAGCTCAACATCGGTCAGAGAACTGGCCCCCTGCGCCAATAGCTTTTCCCGGGGCATCATACTTCCTGTATTTTCCATGCTTCTCCCTCCTTTCGCGTCCGCATAGTGGCATAACACCGACGGTGAATCGACGTGCTGTTTTCACTTCTTCGTAGCGCCTCGCAAAGTGGAGTACGGTCAAAAGCACGACAAATTGCGGATTGTGATAAAATATCCGCCTTCTGGTGAAACCCAACAGGAAAGATCATGATGAGCCTGGCCGGTAAAAAAATCGTACTTGGCGTCAGTGGCGGTATTGCTGCGTACAAGACCCCTGATTTGGTGCGTCGTTTACGGGAACGCGGCGCTGACGTCCGCGTGGCGATGACCGAAGCGGCAAAAGCATTTATTACTCCCCTGAGTTTACAGGCGGTTTCAGGTTATCCCGTTTCCGACAGCCTGCTTGACCCCGCAGCCGAAGCCGCGATGGGCCACATTGAGCTGGGAAAATGGGCCGATTTGGTCATCCTGGCACCCGCTACAGCAGACCTGATTGCTCGTGTCGCCGCAGGTATGGCCAACGACCTGGTGTCAACGATTTGTCTGGCAACGCCTGCTCCTGTTGCTGTACTGCCAGCAATGAACCAGCAGATGTACCGCGCTGCCGCGACCCAGCACAATCTGGGTATTCTTGCCTCACGCGGTTTGCTCATTTGGGGTCCTGACAGCGGTAGTCAGGCATGTGGTGATATCGGCCCTGGACGTATGCTGGATCCGTTAACGATTGTGGATATGGCGGCAGAACATTTTTCACCTGTCAACGATCTGCAACATCTCAACATCATGATTACGGCGGGTCCGACGCGTGAACCGCTTGATCCCGTGCGTTATATTTCCAACCACAGTTCCGGGAAGATGGGGTTTGCGATCGCGGCCGCTGCCGCAAAGCGCGGGGCAAACGTCACACTGGTATCGGGTCCGGTTTCGTTATCCACACCACCATTTGTTCAACGGGTTGATGTGATGACCGCGCTGGAAATGGAAGCCGCTGTGCAGTCTACGGTGCAACAACAGCATATTTTTATCGGCTGCGCTGCAGTCGCTGATTATCGCGCTGAAACTGTCGCCCACGAAAAAATAAAAAAACAAGCGACGCAGGGCGATGAATTAACAGTAAAAATGGTCAAAAATCCGGACATTATCGCCGGTGTTGCCGCACTGGATGTTAACCGTCCTTTTGTCGTTGGGTTTGCCGCCGAAACAAATAATGTGGAAGAATATGCCCGGCAAAAACGCATCCGCAAAAACCTTGATGTGATCTGTGCGAACGACGTTTCGCTGTCAACTCAAGGGTTTAACAGCGATAGCAACGCATTACACCTTTTTTGGCAGGATGGAGACAAAGTCTTACCGCTTGAGCGTAAAGAACTCCTGGGCCAATTATTACTCGACGAGATCGTGACCCGTTATGATGAAAAAAATCGACGTTAAGATTCTGGACCCGCGCGTAGGGCAACAATTTCCGCTCCCGACGTACGCCACTTCTGGTTCTGCCGGACTTGACCTGCGTGCTTGTCTTGATGACGCCGTAGAGCTGGCGCCGGGCGCAACAACGCTGGTGCCAACCGGGTTAGCTATCCACATTGCCGATCCTTCTCTGGCAGCGGTAATGCTCCCTCGCTCCGGGCTGGGCCATAAGCACGGTATCGTGCTGGGCAATCTGGTTGGTTTGATTGATTCCGACTACCAGGGCCAACTGATGGTGTCCGTCTGGAACCGTGGTCAGGACAGCTTCACTATTGAGCCGGGCGAACGTATCGCGCAGATGGTATTTGTACCGGTCGTGCAGGCTGAATTTAATCTGGTGGAAGAGTTTGAAGCCACCGATCGTGGCGAAGGTGGCTTCGGCCATTCCGGGCGCAAGTAACCCGCAGAAAAGCATCCCATAGCGTAATAACGCAATAACACACCGCAAACAACAGTTTGCGGTCGCTGTGTGGATGCCTGCCTGGCAAGAGCTTATTTTCAGGGGTATTTTGTAACATGGTAGAAAAGCAAACTGCGAAAAGGAATCGTCGCGAAGAAATACTTCAGTCTCTGGCACTGATGCTTGAGTCCAGCGATGGTAGCCAACGCATCACCACAGCAAAGCTGGCAGCCTCAGTTGGCGTATCCGAAGCGGCATTGTATCGCCATTTCCCCAGCAAGACCCGTATGTTCGATAGCCTGATTGAGTTTATCGAAGATAGTCTGATTACGCGTATCAATCTGATTTTGAAAGATGAAAAAGACACCAACGCGCGTCTGCGTCTGATCGTTCTGCTGATTTTAGGGTTTGGTGAGCGTAATCCAGGCCTGACACGAATTCTGACCGGACACGCGTTGATGTTCGAGCAAGACCGTCTGCAAGGTCGCATTAACCAACTTTTTGAGCGCATTGAAGCGCAGTTGCGCCAGGTTCTGCGAGAAAAAAGAATGCGTGAAGGTGAAGGCTACACCGTGGATGAAACGCTGCTGGCCAGCCAGTTACTGGCTTTCTGCGAAGGTATGCTGTCTCGGTTTGTACGTAGCGAATTTAAATACCGCCCAACGGATGATTTTGACACCCGCTGGCCGTTGGTTGCCGCTCAATTGCAGTAGCGATTTCGTCTTGTCCAGCCTACGGGGTTACGTAGGCCGGATAAGCGCAGCGCCATCCGGCAGTTCTTAAACGCCGTACGCTTCGCGATAGGCCCGTACTGCCACCAGATGCTCCGCCATCTCTGGTTTCTCTTCCAGATACGCAATCAGATCTTTCAGGGTAATGATAGAAATCACCTTGCAGCCATAATCGCGTTCCACTTCCTGAATCGCGGAAATCTCGCCGCGACCGCGTTCCTGACGATCGAGAGAAATCAGTACCCCCGCCAGGGTGGCGCCATTCGCCTGGATAATTTCCATCGACTCACGAATCGCCGTACCTGCGGTGATAACATCATCCACCAGCATCACACGTCCCTCTAGTGCGCTACCGACCAGATTGCCGCCTTCACCGTGGGTCTTCGCCTCTTTACGGTTAAAGCAGTACGGCAAATCTTTATCGTGGTGTTCCGCAAGTGCTACAGCCGTAGTAGTCGCAATCGGAATACCTTTGTAGGCAGGGCCAAACAGCAAATCGAACTCAATACCGGAATCCACCAGCGCTTCGGCATAAAAACGGCCTAACAGTGCCAGGTCGCGCCCGGTATTAAACAGCCCGGCGTTGAAGAAATAGGGGCTTTTGCGCCCGGATTTCAGCGTAAATTCGCCAAACTTTAGTACCTGCTTGCTAAGCGCAAACTCAATAAACTGGCGCTGATACGGTTTCATGGATTCGCTCCTCATCTCACTTTATTACAGACAAAAAAAAGGCGACTCATCAGTCGCCTTTAAAATCAATTTTCTAACGCCGCCTTCTGCGTCGCTACAATGGATTCGATTCCCCCTCGGGCCAATGCCAGTAGGGTGAGAAGTTCTTCATGGCTGAACGGTTCGCCTTCCGCCGTACCCTGAACCTCTATAATGCGACCGTCCTCAGTCATCACTACGTTCATGTCGGTTTCAGCAGCAGAGTCTTCAACGTACTCAAGGTCACAGAGTGCTTCACCGTTCACAATGCCCACGGAAACCGCGGCGACCATCCCTTTCATCGGGTTAGTTTTCAGCTTACCGCTCGCCACCAGCTTGTTCAGCGCATCAGCCAACGCAACGCATGCGCCGGTAATTGATGCGGTGCGCGTACCGCCATCGGCCTGAATAACATCGCAGTCCAGCGTAATTGTGAATTCGCCGAGCGTTTTCAGGTCAACAGCTGCGCGCAGCGCGCGGGCGATCAGACGCTGGATTTCCATGGTACGACCGCCCTGCTTACCTTTTGCCGCTTCACGGGCGTTACGGGTGTGCGTAGCGCGTGGCAGCATGCCATATTCTGCGGTGATCCAGCCCTGGCCCTGACCTTTCAGAAAACGCGGTACGCCTTCATCAATAGAGGCGGTACACAGCACTTTGGTATCACCAAATTCGACCAGCACGGAGCCTTCAGCGTGTTTTGTATAATTACGGGTCAGGGTGACGGGACGCACCTGATTGGCACTACGACCTGCTGGACGCATGATAAAATCTCCGGCTTGAAACGAATGTGGCTGCGCATTATACGGACTTCCGACTGTTATTCCTATCCTGACAAGACGCGGATGGCTATAATCCTCCCATCTCATCTTTAAAAACAGGAACGTCTATGATCCGCAGCATGACCGCCTACGCCCGGCGTGAAATCAAGGGTGAATGGGGTAGCGCCACCTGGGAAATGCGCTCGGTAAACCAGCGTTATCTGGAAACTTATTTTCGCCTGCCGGAGCAGTTCCGTAGTCTCGAACCCGTTGTTCGCGAACGTATTCGCACGCGTCTGACGCGCGGTAAAGTCGAATGTACGCTGCGTTTTGAGCCTGATGCCAGCGCGCAAGGCGAGCTGATTCTGAATGAAAAACTCGCTAAACAGCTCGTTAGCGCTGCTAACTGGGTCAAAATGCAGAGCGATGAAGGTGAAATCAACCCGGTTGATATCCTGCGCTGGCCAGGCGTAATGGCTGCCCAGGAGCAGGATCTGGACGCCATTGCCGCCGAAATCCTCGCCGCGCTTGACGGTACGCTGGATGACTTCATCGTTGCGCGTGAAACCGAAGGTCAGGCGCTGAAGGCGCTGATCGAGCAGCGTCTGGAAGGCGTCAGTGCTGAAGTCACAAAAGTGCGTGCTCATATGCCGGAAATCCTGCAATGGCAGCGCGAGCGTCTGGTAGCCAAACTGGAAGACGCCCAGGTACAGTTGGAGAATAACCGCCTTGAGCAAGAACTGGTGCTGATGGCGCAGCGTATCGATGTGGCAGAAGAATTAGATCGTCTGGAAGCCCACGTCAAAGAAACCTACAACATTCTGAAGAAAAAAGAGGCGGTTGGCCGTCGTCTGGACTTCATGATGCAGGAATTCAACCGTGAGTCGAACACTCTGGCATCGAAGTCTATCAATGCCGAAGTGACGAATTCCGCGATTGAACTGAAGGTACTGATCGAGCAAATGCGCGAGCAGATTCAGAACATCGAGTAAGCAGCCATTCTACGTAGCCCGCCAATAAATGGCGAGGCTACGTATTTTTCCCGACGCTTTGGTACTCCCTTGTTCAATTCGAATTATATTTTCTCATCATTCTTTATTAAAGCTCATAACACAAAGCGCATATCACCACGCATTTTCGGCGAACTCGCATTAGCTGTAGTTATTAAAATCACTTCACCTTAGAAAATCTCAATCGTGACAAGGCGCACAAATCGTTAACCTTAGCCCCCAGCAAATCAGGGGGAATACATGCTGTTACACGTTTTATATTTAATTGGTATTACTGCCGAAGCCATGACCGGTGCGCTTGCGGCTGGGCGTCGTCGTATGGATACATTTGGCGTCATCATCATTGCCACCGCAACGGCCATTGGCGGCGGATCGGTACGCGATATTCTTCTCGGCCACTATCCTCTTGGCTGGGTAAAGCACCCTGAATACGTCATTATCGTGGCGACCGCTGCGGTACTCACCACCATTATTGCTCCCGTCATGCCCTATCTGCGCAAAATATTCCTCGTACTGGATGCGCTGGGCCTGGTGGTCTTTTCTATTATCGGTGCTCAGGTGGCACTGGATATGGGTCATGGACCGATTATCGCCGTGGTCGCTGCGGTCACGACCGGCGTCTTCGGTGGCGTATTACGCGATATGTTCTGCAAACGCATCCCGTTAGTGTTCCAGAAAGAGTTGTATGCTGGCGTATCATTCGCCGCTGCTGTGTTGTACATCGTGCTACAGCATTATGTCTCCAGTCATGATGTAGTGGTTATCTCTACTCTGCTCTTCGGCTTTACCGCCCGATTACTGGCGCTGCGCCTGAAGTTAGGTCTGCCGGTATTTTACTATCGCCACGAAGGCCATTAAGGCATAAAGCCCGCGATCCGCTGAGCAGCTAACCAGTTGCTCAGCGCTGTGACCTCTCGATCCTCCAGCCATTGAATAACCTGCCGTGCCCGCCGTTCTCCCATGAAAGGGAGCTGCCGCCAGCTTTGTTCATCGCGTTCTTTTAATTGCTGCCACGAACCATCCCGGCTGGCATTTAGCGTTGCCTGTGTTAACGGTATTCCCATGGCAATCACCCAGCGCGTGAACGGGAGATCGCGCGACAGGTTGAACTGATGCCACAGCTTCTCCCCTTTGATTACACCAAGTGCAGACTCTAACTGTTCCTGAGTTAACCCAAGCCAGGAAAAGATATGTTCAAAGCGATACACCTGGTTGAGCTCTCGCCATCCCGCCTCGCCGATCCCCTCCAGCCCCAGCACCTCTTTGCCGCCCAGCCAGACCAGTCTGGCAACAAACTGTTCCTGGCACTCCGCTGTAGCATAAAAACAGGTTAATGAATTGAAGCGCCCCTCGGGGGGTATTGGCTTAGTACGCTGAGTGCTGCGCCAGACCACCTCGTCTATACGGGGTATCCCTTGTCCAGCCAGGCTCACCAGAATCTGATCGCCAGGCGCGATATCCCATTCATTCCAGCGTCGGACGGAGCCAATATTGACGCGCTGTACGCGTTTATCATCCAGCATGACGGGAGTCAGCAATGCAACCACCGCAATTTTCCCGCTTTTACCAACGGAGAACTGAATACCAGTAACCTCAGATACCCTCGTCACGGGAGGATATTTCCACGCCGCCAGCCACTCACCCTGCCCGGGTAGCCAATACTGCGCCTGTGGTTCTTTTGCCGTTCGCACCACGACACCATCTGTCACAAAAGGTAATGCTGAACTCCACCACCTGGCGCGCGACTTTTCGACGTCATCCGCATTCTTCACGGCCTGAGTATAACGTTGCGTGTAACTAAACCCGGCAGCCGTGAGCTGCTCCAGTCTTTCAGGCATGACCGCCGGACCATCAGGCCAGGCCCAGATAAAAATTGCCAGCGAGCGTAACATTTCCGGATTGCCCTGGCGCATCATTAATCCAGCAACCTTCGAGCGGGCGTTCATTCCCCCTCTCTGCTTCTGAATATGCCCCTCTTGCTGCAAAAATATCTCACCCTGCAACGTACTGTTAGCGAGTTTCCCCTTGGTGGAATGTGGTACGGAAGGGATCTGCAGAACCTTTTGCGTCCAGTCTTCGCCTTTCAGGCCATTACCACGGCTAATCGCCCGTACCAGATTGCCATTGCGATAGACTAACGTCACCGCCACGCCATCCACCTTCGGTTGAACCCAGAGATCGCTGCGAGCGAGCATCCATTGCTGTAGCGCTTGCTTATCAGCAAGTTTTCGAACGCCCGTGTGGGGAACAGGATGCGAGACGGTGCCACTTGTTGGGGGCGCAGAAAGATCTGGTGGGGCTTCATCGCCAAAACAGCGCTGCCATTGAATTAGTTGCGCATTGAGCTGGTCATAAACGCCGTCGTCTACGGCACTTTCCCCTTGTTTCCAGTAACTGTCATTCCACTGTGTAATCTGCTGCTGAAGTCGTGAAATTTCCTCGTTTGCCCTGGCAGGCGACCAGACGGGGCATACCGCCCACGCAGGTAAATGCCACACCAGTAAAACCAGCCCTATGCATTTCCATAATCCCATGCTATCTCCGCTGAACGATACGTTTCCCGGCAGGTATAGCGCGAAGTGAAATAGAAACAGAGCGGCAAAAATTCATCCTGCGAACAGCTTTCCGGACATTTGCATGTATTGCTGCAAATCACCGATAAAACAGGAAACTGGTACGCAAAACGCAATAAACATGCGCAAAAAGTGTGACAAGGGCTACGTCACATAGCGGCTACGTGTATAATAAGCCCGTATGTAGGCTCTCTTTCGACAATCACATACATTAAGATACTCATGGCTCAAGGCACGCTTTATATTGTTTCTGCCCCCAGTGGCGCGGGTAAATCCAGCCTGATTCAGGCTTTATTAAAGACCCAACCGTTGTATGACACCCAGGTTTCTGTTTCGCACACCACGCGCGCACCGCGCCCGGGGGAAGTGCACGGTGAACACTATTTCTTTGTGAACCATGATGAATTCAGAACCATGATTGGCAGAGACGCGTTCCTGGAACACGCGGAGGTTTTCGGTAATTACTACGGCACCTCGCGTGAAACCATTGAGCAAGTATTAGCATCCGGCGTAGACGTCTTTTTAGATATCGACTGGCAAGGTGCGCAGCAAATTCGTGAAAAAATGCCGCATGCGCGCAGTATTTTTATTTTGCCACCGTCTAAGATTGAGCTGGACCGCCGCCTGCGTGGCCGCGGTCAGGATAGCGAAGACGTGATCGCGAAACGTATGGCGCAAGCTGTTGCAGAAATGAGCCATTACGCCGAATATGATTATCTTATTGTGAATGATGATTTCGACACCGCCCTGGGCGATTTGAAAACCATCATTCGCGCCGAACGTCTGCGCATGAGCCGCCAAAAGCAGCGTCATGACGCTTTAATCAGCAAACTGTTGGCAGACTGAACCCACATTCAGTATCATGCCCAGTCATTTCTTCACCTGTGGAGCATTTTAAGTATGGCACGCGTAACTGTTCAGGACGCTGTAGAGAAAATTGGTAACCGTTTTGACCTGGTACTGGTCGCCGCGCGTCGCGCTCGTCAGATGCAGGTAGGCGGAAAGGATCCGCTCGTACCGGAAGAAAACGATAAAACTACCGTTATCGCGCTGCGCGAAATCGAAGAAGGTCTGATCAACAACCAGATCCTCGACGTGCGTGAGCGCCAGGAACAGCAAGAGCAGGAAGCCGCTGAATTACAAGCCGTTACCGCTATTGCTGAAGGTCGTCGTTAATCACAAAGCGGGTCGCCCTTGTATCTGTTTGAAAGCCTGAATCAACTGATTCAAAACTACCTGCCGGAAGACCAGATTAAGCGTCTTCGGCAGGCGTATCTCGTTGCACGTGACGCTCACGAGGGCCAGACACGTTCAAGCGGTGAACCCTATATCACGCACCCGGTAGCGGTAGCCTGCATTCTGGCCGAGATGAAACTCGACTACGAAACGCTGATGGCTGCGCTGCTGCATGACGTGATTGAAGATACCCCAGCCACCTATCAGGACATGGAACAGCTTTTTGGTAAAAGCGTTGCAGAGCTGGTAGAAGGGGTATCGAAACTTGATAAGCTTAAGTTTCGCGATAAGAAAGAGGCGCAAGCTGAAAACTTTCGCAAGATGATTATGGCGATGGTGCAGGATATCCGCGTCATTCTCATCAAACTTGCCGACCGCACCCACAACATGCGCACGCTGGGTTCATTACGCCCGGACAAGCGTCGCCGCATCGCCCGTGAAACTCTCGAAATCTATAGTCCGCTGGCACACCGTTTAGGTATTCATCACATTAAAACCGAGCTGGAAGAGCTGGGTTTTGAAGCGCTGTACCCAAACCGCTATCGCGTGATTAAAGAAGTGGTTAAAGCCGCTCGCGGCAACCGCAAAGAGATGATCCAAAAAATCCTCTCGGAAATCGAAGGGCGTTTGCAGGAGGCAGGTATTCCGTGTCGCGTAAGCGGGCGTGAGAAGCACCTGTACTCTATTTACTGCAAAATGGTGCTCAAAGAGCAGCGTTTTCACTCCATCATGGATATCTACGCATTTCGCGTCATCGTTCATGATTCCGATACCTGCTATCGCGTACTCGGCCAGATGCACAGCCTGTACAAACCACGCCCTGGTCGCGTGAAAGACTATATCGCCATTCCGAAAGCGAACGGATATCAGTCTTTGCACACCTCAATGATCGGCCCTCATGGCGTCCCGGTTGAAGTACAGATTCGTACTGAAGACATGGACCAGATGGCAGAGATGGGTGTCGCAGCGCACTGGGCTTACAAAGAGCACGGCGGCGAAAGCAGCACCACTGCGCAAATCCGCGCTCAGCGCTGGATGCAAAGCTTGCTGGAACTGCAGCAGAGCGCCGGTAGCTCGTTTGAATTTATTGAAAGCGTCAAATCTGATCTCTTCCCGGATGAGATTTATGTTTTCACACCGGAAGGGCGCATTGTCGAACTGCCCGCCGGTGCAACGCCTGTCGACTTCGCCTACGCCGTGCATACCGATATCGGTCACGCCTGCGTCGGCGCGCGCGTCGACAGACAGCCTTACCCGCTTTCACAACCGCTCTTTAGCGGCCAGACCGTTGAGATTATCACCGCGCCGGGTGCACGTCCGAACGCAGCGTGGCTAAACTTCGTCGTCAGTTCGAAAGCGCGCGCCAAGATTCGTCAACTGTTGAAAAACCTCAAGCGCGATGATTCCGTCAGTCTGGGTCGTCGACTGCTCAACCATGCCCTGGGCGGTAGCCGTAAACTGGCTGAGATCCCGCCAGAGAGCATCCAGCGTGAGCTTGAGCGTATGAAGCTCGCCACGCTTGACGATCTGCTCGCAGAAATCGGTCTGGGTAACGCCATGAGCGTGGTGGTAGCGAAAAACCTCCAGCAGGGCGAAGCAACAGCGAACGTACCAGCACAATCTGGCCATGGTCATCTGCCAATCAAAGGCGCAGACGGCGTGCTGATCACCTTCGCGAAATGCTGTCGTCCAATTCCAGGTGATCCAATCATTGCCCACGTCAGTCCGGGTAAAGGTCTGGTGATCCACCATGAGTCCTGCCGTAATATTCGTGGCTACCAGAAAGAGCCAGAGAAGTTTATGGCGGTGGAATGGGATAAAGAGACGGAGCAGGAATTCATCACCGAGATTAAGGTGGATATGTTTAACCACCAGGGTGCTCTGGCGAACCTGACGGCGGCAATCAACACGACCACCTCCAATATTCAAAGTTTGAATACGGAAGAGAAAGATGGCCGCGTTTATAGCGCCTTTATTCGCCTGACCGCTCGCGATCGCGTGCACCTGGCGAATATCATGCGCAAAATCCGCGTCATGCCGGACGTGATAAAAGTCACCCGTAACCGAAACTAGTCTTATGAATGAACAGCGCTATGCACGTATCCGCGAGATGCTCGCACGTCGTCAGCCCGATCTGACCGTCTGCATGGAGCAGGTTCACAAACCTCATAACGTTTCTGCGATTATTCGTACTGCAGATGCGGTCGGCGTGCATGAAGTCCACGCCGTCTGGCCGGGTAGCCGTATGCGCACCATGGCCTCTTCTGCCGCAGGCAGCAACAGTTGGGTGCAGGTGAAAACTCACCTTACCATTGGCGATGCGGTCACACATTTAAAAAGCCGGGGCATGCAGGTCCTGGCAACCCATCTGTCAGATAAAGCCGTGGATTTTCGCGAGATTGATTACACGCGCCCCACCTGCATCCTGATGGGCCAGGAGAAAACCGGCATCACTCAGGAAGCGTTGGATCTGGCTGATCAGGACATCATCATTCCCATGACTGGCATGGTGCAGTCACTGAACGTTTCTGTCGCCTCCGCGCTGATTCTGTACGAAGCACAGCGCCAGCGGCAAAACGCGGGGATGTACCGACGAGAAAACAGCATGCTGCCACAAGAAGAGCAGCAGCGCTTACTGTTTGAAGGCGGTTATCCGGTGCTGGCGAATGTCGCTAAGCGCAAAGGTCTTCCCTACCCTCACGTAAACACGCAGGGCGAAATTGAAGCCGATGCAACGTGGTGGGCCACTATGCAATCTGCGAGATAAACGCGATGAAAGGCCGTTTACTGGATGCCATCCCACTCAACTCTCTGACCGGCGTTGGCGCAGCGCAAAGCAGTAAACTGGCGAAAATTGGCCTGCACACCGTGCAGGACCTCCTGCTCCACCTCCCTCTGCGTTACGAAGACCGTACCCATCTGTACCCAATTGGCGAACTGCTGCCGGGTGTCTATGCCACCGTTGAAGGCGAAGTGCTGAACTGCAATATTACCTTCGGCGGCCGCCGGATGATGACCTGTCAAATCAGCGATGGTTCGGGGATTCTCACCATGCGCTTTTTCAACTTCAGCGCAGCGATGAAAAACAGCCTTGCTACCGGGCGTAGGGTACTAGCCTACGGCGAAGCCAAACGCGGGAAATACGGCGCAGAGATGATTCACCCGGAATACCGCGTACAAGGCGATCTCAGCACGCCAGAATTGCAGGAAACACTCACACCAGTATATCCAACCACCGAAGGTGTGAAGCAGGCCACGCTGCGCAAGCTGACCGATCAGGCACTGGATCTACTCGATACCTGCGCCATTGCCGAACTGCTGCCGCCAGAGCTGTCACAGGGCATGATGAGCCTACCCGAAGCACTGCGCACGTTGCACCGCCCCCCACCGTCGCTGCAACTCAGCGATCTGGAAACCGGACAACATCCGGCGCAGCGACGTCTGATTCTCGAAGAACTACTGGCGCATAATCTCAGCATGCTGTCACTACGCGCCGGGGCACAGCGTTTTCACGCCCAGCCGTTAAGTGCTAACAACGCGCTAAAAGATAAGCTGCTGGCAGCATTGCCGTTCAAACCTACTGGCGCACAGGCCCGCGTTACCGCTGAGATTGAACGCGATATGGCACTGGATGTGCCGATGATGCGCCTGGTGCAGGGTGATGTCGGCTCCGGTAAAACGCTGGTTGCCGCGCTGGCCGCGCTGCGGGCTATCGCACATGGTAAGCAGGTTGCGCTAATGGCTCCTACCGAACTATTGGCTGAACAACATGCAAATAACTTCCGCAACTGGTTCGCGCCACTGGGCGTTGAAGTGGGCTGGCTGGCGGGCAAGCAGAAAGGTAAAGCGCGTCTGGCGCAACAAGAAGCCATCGCCAGCGGTCAGGTGCAGATGATTGTCGGCACGCACGCGATTTTCCAGGAACAGGTGCAGTTCAACGGGCTGGCGCTGGTTATCATCGACGAACAGCACCGCTTCGGCGTTCATCAGCGCCTGGCGCTGTGGGAAAAAGGTCAGCAGCAGGGTTTCCACCCACACCAGCTAATCATGACCGCCACGCCGATTCCACGTACCCTGGCGATGACAGCCTATGCTGACCTCGACACGTCGGTCATTGACGAACTGCCTCCGGGGCGTACGCCGGTCACTACGGTCGCCATTCCGGATACCCGCCGCAGCGATATCATTGATCGCGTGCGCAACGCCTGTACCCACGAAGGACGTCAGGCATACTGGGTCTGTACGCTGATTGAAGAGTCTGACTTGTTGGAAGCTCAGGCGGCAGAAGCGACGTGGGAAGAGCTTAAACTGGCGCTGCCAGAACTCAATATTGGCCTGGTACATGGGCGCATGAAGCCCGCCGAGAAGCAGTCAGTAATGGCGGCCTTTAAGCAGGGTGAACTGCATCTGCTGGTTGCTACCACGGTGATTGAAGTGGGCGTGGACGTGCCAAACGCCAGCCTGATGATTATTGAAAACCCGGAACGCTTAGGTCTGGCCCAGTTGCACCAGTTGCGTGGTCGCGTAGGCCGTGGCGCGGTGGCTTCCCACTGCGTTCTGCTCTACAAATCACCGCTGTCTAAAACCGCGCAGAAACGCCTGCAGGTTCTGCGAGACAGCAATGACGGGTTCGTAATTGCGCAAAAAGATTTAGAGATTCGCGGCCCCGGCGAGCTGTTAGGTACTCGCCAGACCGGAACAGCAGAATTCAAGGTCGCAGATTTACTGCGCGATCAGGCGATTATCCCGGAAGTTCAGCGCATTGCCCGCCATATTCACGAACGTTATCCGCAACAGGCCGCGGCACTGATAGAACGCTGGATGCCGGAAACCGAACGCTACTCCAACGCGTAGTTAATTCATAGCGGCGGCGGACGTTACCCCGCCGCACAGCCGTTATTGCGCGAAAATCGGTAACAGCAGATACAGCTTAATCACCAGCGCGTTGACGATATCGATAAAGAACGCCCCCACCATCGGCACCACCAGAAACGCCATATGGGATGGTCCAAAACGTTCGGTAATCGCCTGCATGTTGGCAATCGCCGTCGGCGTCGCGCCGAGGCCAAAACCGCAGTGTCCGGCAGCCAGCACGGCGGCATCGTAGTTCTTACCCATCATGCGCCAGGTGACGAATATCGCGTACAGCGCCATGAAAATAGTCTGCACAACCAGGATTGCCAGCATCGGCAAGGCCAGTGAAGCCAGTTCCCACAACTTCAGGCTCATCAGCGCCATCGCCAGAAACAGCGACAGACTAACGTTACCCAGTACAGAAACCGCACGTTCGAACACCCGATAAAAGCCCAGTAGCGCCAGACCGTTACTGAGGATCACCCCAACAAACAGCACGCAGACGAAGGTCGGCAATTCCAGCACTGTTCCAACCAGCATTTGCGCAACGATTTTACCCACCGTCAGACAGATAGCGATCAGAGCAATGGTTTCAATCAGCACCAGCGAGGTGATCATGCGCCCAACGTCCGGCTTTTCAAATGCGGTCGGCACGGCCTGATCGTCCGGCATACCGTCTGGCGTGGTGGAGTGTTTGACCAGATAGCGTGCCACCGGGCCGCCAATCAGCCCACCCAACACCAGACCAAACGTTGCGCAAGCCATCGCCACTTCAGTCGCATTGGTGAAGCCATAACGTTCAATAAACAGCTTGCTCCACGCGGCCCCGGTTCCGTGTCCACCAGAGAGGGTGATCGAGCCAGCGATCAGACCCATCAGCGGGTCCAGACCCAGCAGGGTCGCCATACCAATACCGATGGCGTTTTGCATCAGCAACAAGCCAACAACCACAATCAGAAAGATACCCACCACGCGGCCACCAGCACGCAGACTGGCGATATTGGCGTTCAGACCGATAGTGGCGAAAAAGGCCAGCATCAGCGGATCGCGCAGGGTCATATCGAAGTTCACTTCCCAACCCATGCTTTTTTTCAGCACCAGCAGCGCAATCGCCACCAGCAATCCGCCTGCAACAGGTTCGGGAATGGTGTATTTTTTCAGAAAGGAAACAGACTGGACGAGCTTACGTCCCAGCAGCAACACAAGGGTTGCCGCAACCAGCGTTGATAACGTATCGAGATAAAACATTTACAGCTCCATTAGTGCGTTTAGCACAATCACGCACGATGCATTCCAGACCGATTTTTAGCTCTTATTGAGTTTTCGGAGTGGATTTTAAGCAGAAAATGATGAAAAGTTATATAAAAATGTTTGTTTATCCGTTTTAAATATTAAGAATACCTGCTAGCAAACGTTTGCTTTTCTGCCCTGGTCAGATAAAATCACCGCTTTTCCACCATGGGATTGCCTCTGATGTCCGTTAACGCCGTAGAGTCAACAAATGCGCAACCGGTTGCGCAGACTCACAACAGTGAACTGATTTACCGTCTTGAAGATCGCCCCCCGTTAGCCCAGACCCTGTTTGCCGCCTGCCAGCATCTGCTGGCCATGTTCGTCGCGGTGATCACCCCTGCTCTGTTAATTTGCCAGGCGCTTGGTTTACCGGCTCAGGATACTCAACACATTATCAGTATGTCGCTGTTCGCCTCCGGCGTGGCTTCTATCATTCAGATCAAAGCCTGGGGGCCGGTCGGCTCAGGGCTGCTATCCATTCAGGGCACCAGCTTTAACTTTGTTGCGCCACTGATTATGGGCGGTACGGCGCTAAAAACCGGTGGCGCAGATGTCCCAACCATGATGGCGGCGCTGTTCGGTACGCTGATGCTGGCAAGCTGCACCGAGATGGTTATCTCGCGTGTCCTGCACCTGGCGCGTCGTATTATTACTCCGCTGGTCTCAGGGGTGGTAGTGATGATTATCGGCCTGTCGTTGATTCAGGTGGGTCTGACATCGATTGGCGGTGGCTATGCCGCAATGAGCGACAACACCTTTGGTGCGCCGAAGAATTTACTGTTGGCAGGCGTGGTGCTGGCGCTAATCATCCTGCTTAACCGTCAACGCAACCCGTACCTGCGCGTTGCGTCATTGGTAATTGCGATGGCGGCAGGCTATCTGCTGGCCTGGTTTATGGACATGCTGCCGCAAAATACCGCACCGGTAAGTCAGGACCTGCTGATGGTGCCAACACCGCTGTATTATGGCCTGGGCATCGACTGGAGTTTACTGCTGCCGCTGATGCTGGTCTTTATGATCACTTCACTGGAAACCATCGGCGATATTACGGCTACCTCTGATGTCTCCGAGCAGCCGGTTTCTGGTCCGCTGTATATGAAGCGCCTGAAAGGCGGCGTGCTGGCGAACGGTCTGAACTCGTTTGTTTCCGCCGTGTTCAACACCTTCCCGAACTCCTGTTTTGGCCAGAACAATGGGGTTATTCAGTTAACAGGCGTTGCCAGCCGCTACGTTGGTTTTGTGGTGGCGCTGATGTTGATCGCGCTGGGCCTGTTCCCGGCAGTCAGCGGTTTTGTACAGCATATTCCTGAGCCGGTACTGGGCGGCGCAACGCTGGTGATGTTCGGTACTATCGCAGCATCCGGTGTGCGTATCGTGTCCCGCGAGCCGTTGAACCGCCGCGCGATTCTGATTATCGCGCTGTCGCTGGCCGTTGGTCTGGGTGTTTCCCAGCAGCCGCTGATTCTCCAGTTCGCCCCGGATTGGGTGAAAAACCTACTCTCTTCCGGTATCGCCGCTGGCGGTATTACCGCAATCGTTCTGAATCTGGTATTCCCACCAGAAAAGCAATAAGCAAAATGCGGCGTTGGTTCTGAATCAACGCCGCTGTAACGCTCTTTCACCATTCCCGCCTTGAGCATTGCGCCTAAATCGTGCATAACTTGACTATGTGCACTTCGCGGGATGGAAGACCATGAAATTTATTGGAAAGCTGCTTCTTTACGTGCTGATCGCCCTTGCAGTGGCGATTCTCGGCCTTTATTTTCTACTGCAAACCCGCTGGGGGGCAGAGCACGTCAGCGCCTGGGTTTCGGAGAACAGCAGCTACCATCTGGCGTTTGATGCCATCGATCACCGGTTTTCCTCCCCTTCCCATATTCTGCTGGAAAACGTCACCTTTGGCCGGGATGGTCAGCCCGCAACGCTGGTCGCTAAAACGGTCGATATTGGGCTGAGCAGCCGCCAAATCACCGACCCGCTGCACGTAGACACCATTTTGTTGCAAAACGGCACGCTGAATCTTTCCCAGCAAACCGCACCGCTGCCGTTCCAGGCCGATCGCCTGCAATTGCAGGATATGGCGCTTAACAGCCCCGGCAGCGAGTGGAATCTCAGCGCCCAGCGCGTTAACGGCGGCGTCATTCCCTGGAGCCCTAAGGCAGGTAAAATTCTCGGGAGCAAAGCGCAAATTCAGCTCAGCGCCAGTTCGTTGACGCTCAACGATGTTCCAACTACCAACGTCTTGATTGAAGGCAGCATCGACCATGACCGGGTGACGCTAAGCAATATTGGCGCTGACGTGGCGCGTGGGGCATTAACCGGCGTAGCGCAACGCAATGCCGACGGGAGCTGGGTTGTGGAGAATCTGCGCCTGAACGATATCCGGCTGCAAAGCGACAAATCGCTGGCCGACTTTTTTGCCCCGTTAAGCACTATTCCTTCCCTGCAAATTGGTCGTCTGGAAGTGACGGATGCCCGTCTGCAAGGCCCCGATTGGGCGGTGACGGATCTCGATCTGAGCTTGCGCAACATGACCTTCAGCAAGGACGACTGGCAAACTCAGGAAGGCAAACTGTCGATGAATGCCAGCGAGTTTATTTACGGCTCTCTGCACTTCTTCGATCCGATTCTGAACGCCGAGTTCTCACCGCAGGGCATTGCGCTGCGCCAGTTCACCACCCGCTGGGAAGGCGGTATGGTCAGAACATCCGGAAACTGGATGCGCAGCAACAAAGCGCTGGTCCTTGACGATGCCGCTATTGCTGGTCTGGAATACACGCTGCCGGAAAACTGGAAGCAGCTGTGGATGAAACCCCTGCCAGCGTGGCTAAACAGCCTGACGCTGAAGAAATTCAGCGCCAGCCGCAATCTGGTGATTGATATCGACCCGAATTTCCCGTGGCAGCTCACCGCGCTGGACGGCTACGGCGCTAACCTCGGGCTGGTACAGAACAATCAGTGGGGGATCTGGAGCGGGAGCGCCACCCTCAACGCTGCCGCAGCCACCTTTAACCGTACGGATGTGCGTCGTCCTTCTCTGGCGCTAACGGCAAACAGCAGCACCATCAATATCAGCGAACTGAGCGCCTATACGGAAAAAGGACTGCTGGAGGCCACCGCCAGCATTTCGCAGCTACCTCAGCGCCAGACGCAGGTCAGCCTGAACGGGCGCGGCGTGCCAATGACGATCCTGCAGCAGTGGGGCTGGCCCGCACTGCCGCTTTCCGGCGATGGCAACATCCAGCTTACCGCCAGCGGCAATATTCAGGCCGATGCGCCGCTCAAGCCAACGGTCAACGGTCAGCTGCATGCGGTGAACGTGGAGAAACAGCAGGTAACGCAAACCATGCAGGCGGGCGTGGTTTCGGGGAGTGAAGTCACTGCACCACCACCTGCACAATGATTTATTGCCCGGTGGCGCTTCGCTTACCGGGCCTACTCACGCTCATAAGTGAATATATTCACTGCACAACAGCCATTTCACCGGCTCGTCTTCTTCAATCACCGGGAAGCGACCGCCAGGTTCCAGAAAGTGGTTGTCATGCTGGTCGTCATTGACCATCGAGATTTCCCAGCCCAGCACAAACGCCTTCTCCGCCCAAAAGCGATGATACAAGCGCGGCGGCAGACACACTCCTTGTCCCGGTTTCAATACCAGCGTCTCGCCAGCGTTAATTGTACGCCGCTGACCATCCACGCTAACCTCAACAACGCGTCGGGCGTCATACTCATCATCAGGCGTGGCCCACGCCAGCTGCATACATAAATCACCGCCGCCGCGATTAACGATATCTTCCATTTTATGGCGATGAAAATGCCATGGCGTTTGCTGATCCTGCTGAATTTGCAGCATCTTTTCGGCATACGGTTTGGGGTAATCCGCTGACCCCATCAGACCATTGCGCAACGTTAGTAACGTCAGCCCTGTTTGCGCAAAATCTCCGTGCCCAAAGTCGGTAATATCCCAGCCCAACTGGAGATCGCGCACTTCACGCCACAGAGTTTGATCCTGTTGCCGCCAGGCATCGACCGTAAAATACGCAAAATCAGGCAGACAGACCCGAAAAGTCTCAGCGATGGCATGCGCTTTATCGACGGCATAATTAATGTGTGAACGCTTCATTCCACTTTTCCTTGTTGCGAAAGAGGCGGGTCGCCCCGCCTGCATGCCGTTAGTAAAGTGATGCTTTGCCGGTTGAACCGAACAGTTTCATTTTGTGGCGGATCACGTCCCGCGCGGCGCTAATGGCTTCCGGATAGATTACGTTCGGGTCCCACCAGGTTTCTTTCGCCAGGATTTCGCGGACTTTCTGGAAGTAGGCGTATTTCATATCGCTGGAAATGTTGATTTTGCCAACGCCCAGCGTCACGGATTCGGCAATTTCCGCATCCGGGTTCGCGGAACCACCGTGCAGCACCAGCGGAATATCCACACGTCCAGCGATATCGCGCAGGATGTTCATTTGCAGCTCTGGCTGCATCCCTTTCGGGTAGATCCCGTGCGCGGTTCCAATCGCCACCGCCAGCGTGTCTGCACCCGTTCGGGCGATAAAATCCTCTGCCTGAGCAGGATCGGTATAAGTAACCTTCGACACGCCGCCTTCCACTGACGTCCCGGTCTGGCCAATCGTTCCCAACTCCCCTTCTACCGAAACACCTACCGCATGCGCCAGTTTGACCACTTCGCGGGTCAGCGCCACATTCTCTTCATATGGCAGCAGCGAGCCATCAATCATCACCGAGGTAAACCCACACTGAATCGCCCGCAGGACATGCTCAACCGAAGCGCCGTGGTCCAGATGCAGAGTAAAGGGAACCGGGCTGCGCAGGGTGATATCACGGACGTAGCTAAAAAACGCATCGCCGACAAAATCATGTTCGCTGGGGTGAATGGAGATAATCGCCGGGGTATTGGTCGCCTCCGCTTCTTCCACTACTGCACGTACAAAGCAGCTGTCCGCCACGTTGAATGCGCCGATGGCAAAACCGTGCTGACGGGTAGGTTGCAGTAATTCTTTCATCGAAACTAACATGTTAATTCTCCAGTTTCAGGGTGTAGAAAGCCCTGCCAGTGCGTCATCGCAGAGGCATAGAAGGCGTTACAGAAAATGAATCAGGCTTTGCCGATAGCGCCGCTGGCCTGCAGGTACGGAATAATGGCTTCCTCGCAGGCCTGTTCCATCAGGGCCAGGGCATCAACGAGTTCACCGGATGTGTCGCGACATAGGGTATGCAGTAGCGCAGCCTTTCCGGCTTCGAAAACCGCCGCACCAACGTTTATCTTGGCGACACCAAACGTCGGGCAGCGTTGTAGCTGGTCAAACGGCGTCCCGCTGCCGCCATGCAGCGCCAGCGGAACCGTTGATAACCGGGCTATTTCCTCCAGCCGCTGGAAATCAATAGCAGGTGTGATGCCCGGCGCGTACATGCCGTGTGCCGTACCCACCGACACCGCCAGCAAATCGATCCCGGTCTGTTGGATAAAGGGTTCCACGTCGGCGGCCTGGGTCATCAAATCAGCGTTAGCGGCGTGGTCATAGCACGGAGCATCAGCCAGATGACCCAGCTCGCCTTCCACGCACAGAGAAACGCTGGCTGCAAGCTCAACCACCGCCCGGGTCTGGCGAATATTCTCCTCCAGCGCAAAGGCGGAGGCGTCGATCATTAAGCCGCTGAATCCGGCGCGAAAAGCCTGGCGAATGCGTACAGGATCCTTTCCATGATCCAGCGCCAGCGCGACCGGTACCGAGGCTTCCTCTGCCAGCGTTTTGACCACCGCTGCCGCTATCGGGGCCGGAAAATGCTCCAGATGCCCCTGATACAAATTCAGAATGATGGGCGCACGGTGTTTCTCCGCCACTCGCACCGCTGCGCGGGCGCTTTCCAGGTTCATACAGTTGATGGCCAGCAGCGCGTACTGCTCGCGCCAGGCTTTGGTCACCATGCTTTTCATATCGGCAAACATACGGCCTCCGGTTATTCCAGGGTGAAGGTGATTTCTTCGTCTTTCAGCTTTTGATCGCTGAGTTCGTCAAACTCTTCATCACGCTCGGTTACCGGTTTCTTCCACAGCGACAGCATGACGCCACAAATCACCGTACCGATCCCCAGCGCCAGGCAAAACAGCAGCGGATGCGTAAAGAGCGGAACCACAAACATGCCGCCATGCGGTACCGGGCTTTCGACACCCCACACCATAATCAGGCCACCCGCAATCGCCGAGGCCACCACGCAGGAGCCCACCACGCGCAGCAGGTCGCGCGCCGCAATCGGAATGACCCCTTCGGTAATCATGCAGATCCCCATCGGGAATGCGGCCTTCAGCGCCTCACGTTCCGCACGGGTGTACTTGTGACGCGTCAGCAGGAAAGAGAGCGTAATGCCAAATGGAGGGATCATCGAACCAACAAACTTCACCGCTTCCGGACCGTACACGCCGCTGACCAACATGCCGTCAGCAAACAGCGACATGGTTTTATTCACCGGCCCACCGAAGTCGAATGTCGCCATCGCACCGAGGATAGCGCCCATCAGAAAGCGGGATCCGCCCTGCATGGACTCCAGCAGATGAATCAACGCGTCCTGCAGCCAGGCAATCGGCTTGCCAATCAGCGTCATCATCAACAGGCCGCCGATAACGGTACTCAGTACCGGCAGCACCATGATGGGCATCAACCCCTGCATCGACTGCGGCAAACGGATATAGCGCTTGAGCAGCAGGACGGTATAACCGACCAGAAATCCGCCCAGCATCCCACCGATAAAACCGGTATGAATTTCTCCGCAGACGAAGCCGACAATCAGGCCCGGCGCGAATCCCGGACGGTCAGCAATGGAGTACGCAATCGCCGCACTAATCAGCGGTACGATTAACCCCATCCCCCAGCCGCCAATCTGGTTGAGCATCCAGGGAATGGTTCCTGTTTTTTCACCGACGTTAGTGCCGCCAAGTATTTGCCCGAGAGCAATACAGATCCCGGCGGCGACAATTAACGGGATCATCCACGAAATTCCCGTTAATAAATGTTTTTTTATTTCCTGAGATAGCGGAATTTTATTTTCACTCATGTGAAACCCCTCCAGAATGAGGATCGCTACTGGTTATTATTAACTAATGATTTTTCGACCTTTTCAAGAAACTGAATGGGCGATTTTATGACGATTTCAGTTTTTACTCGCACAATGCGTTTGTTTGAAAATCGCTCCTCCCCTTTTATTTTTACATCGACAGCAAGAATCACGACATCAGCCGCAGAAATATCTTCTGTTAGCAGTTCATTTTCTGTGCCAATGGTGCCCTGGGTTTCAACCTTTATATTATGACCAAGCGCTTTAGCACCTTTAATTAACTTCTCACGGGCAATATAGGTGTGCGCAATACCCGCCGTACAGGCGGCAACACAAACAATATTCATAACATGCTCCACATTTTATTTAGCAGACATTGGATTCAGCATATTGGCTAAAAAGCTCAATAATTTTTTGTGGACTACTTTCAACTAATAGTTGTTCAATAATGTCGTCATCTGCCAACGCGCCAGCAACCTGCGAAAGCAGACGAATATGGGTGGTGTTTTGATCTTCAAGACGTACGGCAAACAGAATAATGCAGCGCACGTTGCTGCCATCCAGGGTTTCCCAGGGAATATCCTCGCGGGTACGCCCAATCGCCAGCGTGGTATTGACCACCGCCGAGGATTTCCCGTGCGGGATCGCAATATGGTTTTCGAAGCCGGTCGAGCCTTCTGACTCACGTTGCCAGACATCCTGAATAAACGTTTCACGACAGCTAATTGCTCCATCTTTTTGCAGAATATCCGTCAGTTCCTCAATAGCCTCCGTTTTGCTTGTAGCCTTCATGTCCAAAATAACGCGATTTGTATTGAGTATTTTCGTGATGTCCATCAATCATACCTCATGGAGTTCAGACATTAATTTTCAACGACCAGCGACGTCGCCCGATGTAATTTTTCCGTAATAACCGTTTCTGTTACCCGCTTAATATCCGCATCATTGAAGAAGGCAGTGACATACACGACCGGCATGGCAACCGCGGGTAAATTAATCGTCGATACCACCAGTTCAATATCGTCCGTCAGTACAGTGGGCAGGCTGCCTGCCGACACCACGCCGACGATAGTCCAGTCCGGAAAGGCGCGCAGAATACGGCTTTTGAGTAAGTGAGAAGTGCCGATACCCGTTGAACAGACCAGCAGCACGCGTTTACGCGCTATCTGACGCTCCATTGCGGCCTGAAAATGCACGGTTAAATATCCCACTTCATCTTCCGACACGGCCCGCTCGCCCCAACCGCTAAACACCCTATTCACCGCACACTGGGTCAGACGCCACACGTCCTGCAACTCGCCTTTGATATCCTCCAGCAACGGATTACGAATGCGGATCTGGTAGTTCAGTCGGTTAATCAGCGGCTTAATGTGGATCAGCAATCCGTCATACAGCGCCGTGTCCTGGCTAAGATCGCTGTCGACCATCTCGGCGAAGGTGGCAATCAACCGATGGGTAATCAAACGCGCTTCGTCGCTGGAGTGCATATGACCAATCACGCTCACGTCATTATGCTCTTCAATCACCACACCCGAGGAGATAATGTATTGATATATAAACCAGACTTCGTCTTCCGGCAGCGGGTGGGCAATGCGTTTTTCGATATGCTGAATCATGCGACTGGCAATGGAAAATATGTTCTCATCACAGGTAGAGATGCTTTCTTCTTTTCTCGGAAGCGCATTGCCCCGCGTGATGCGGTACATCATGATCAGAATATGGGTAAAGATATTGACGTAATAAGGCTCGCCGAGCGACCAGCACAGGTCGTTCTCCATTTCCTGCAATAACGTCTGGACAAATAAAACGTCTTCTTCGCCAAAGTAATGCACTAAGGCTTTATAACTGCCCGGATCCAGGCGTGAATAAATCACGCTGCCGGGTTCATTATGGTTAATCACACCGTTAATCAACGATGCCATCGCCTGGCGCACACCGCTCTCGCTGCCTTCGATGTGCGTGCCGCTCTGACTGCGAATCAACGACAGGCCCAGTGGGGTAATCCAGGATTCAATTACTTTCAGATCGTTAACAATCGATGCGCTACTAATAAAATAACGTTCGGATAATTTACTGATCGACGTTTCATGCGGCGTTTCGCTTAATAATTGTGAAGCTATCTTGACTCGCCGTGAATTATTCATCATGCCGTCAGCATCATCACCCTCCGTTCCTAATAACTGGTCCATATATAAAAGGTCTGTAATATTATCAGCACTTAATATCACCCCAGCACCAGCACGTTTATCGATGGCTATTTTCCATTCTGATAACCATGGTTCCAGTAAGCGCAGATCGCGCTGCACAGTTTTCTCTGAAACAGATAAATATTCGGCAATTTTCAGCAGCGTGACATATTCCTTCTTAGACAGAAGAAATTTTAATAATCTGTTTTGTCGCGAGGTAATCATTTGCATTATTTACCCTTATTACATACCAGATTAAATATCTATACCCGTCATACTTCAAGCTGCATGTGCGTTGGCTTTCCTCGCTCACCCCAGTCACGTACTTATGTACGTTCAGGGGATTCGCTGCGTCGCCGCCTTCCTGCAACTCGAATTATTTAGGTTATAAAGAAGCATTTATGCTCCACGTGTAATCCGTGATGATAAATATAAGAGGACTACGATGCGCCAACAATACTAAATCGTGTCCTGTATTCCGGACAGAAATAAGACAAAAACGAGAAATAGTGAGATATTTACGGCGCAGATCACATTTTTCGCGGGATTCAGAGTGATATCGCTCGCAAATATGGGGAGATAAAAATTTAATTCAGGATGTTTTGGATTTTCAGATCTGGAATGCTGCTCGCAGCGTGGGCCGGATAAAACGCATTGCGTCGCCATCCAGCCCACGTTGAGATTTACTTACAGGGTAATCGTCAGCACATCCGCATCCGGCGTGACAACCGTTCCCCACTCACTGCCCACAGATGAGCCGCCCTTCACGCCGCTAACCTGCGTAATATTACGCAGACACAGCGTCCAGTTGCGCGCTTCGCCACTTCCTTGCACGGTGATGGTATTACCCGTGCGCGTCGCCTTCAGCGTGAAGATAACCGAACCGTCAGCCGCCGGGACTTCACAAATCGCCTCCCGACCCTCCTGCAGATGGAACAGCTGGAACGCCGTCCCTTCGTGCCAGGCGTAGTCCGGCTTCTGGTTATTGCAGCCCAGCGCCAGCAGTGTATTGTCGCGCACATAAACCGGCAGACTCAGGAACTCATGCTGCTGCTTATGCCAGCGGCTGCCCGCCACCTCGTCGTTACGCCACAGATGCGTCCAGCGTCCTTCCGGAAGATAGAACTGCACATCACCCACCTCGCTAAACACCGGCGCAACCATCACGCTATCGCCCAGCATGTACTGGCGGTCGAGATAATCACATGCCGGATCGTCCGGGAACTCCAGCATCATCGCGCGCATCATCGGTGTTCCGAGCTCATTGGCGCGAGCTGCTTCGCGATACAGGTACGGCATCATGCGGCATTTCTGCTCAGTGAAGTAGCGCACCACATCGCAGGATTCATCATCGTACGCCCATGGCACACGGTAGGATTTACTACCGTGCAGGCGGCTGTGGCTGGAGAGCAACCCGAACGCACACCAGCGCTTGTAGACGTGCGCCGGGGCGGTATTCTCAAAGCCGCCAATATCGTGACTCCAGAAGCCAAAGCCGGACAGGCCGATGGACAAGCCGCCGCGCAGGCTTTCGGCCATCGATTCATAGTTGGCGTAGCAGTCGCCGCCCCAGTGCACCGGGAACTGTTGCGCACCCACCGAGGCCGAACGGGCGAACAGCACTGCCTCTTCTTCACCGACGGTCTCTTTCAGCACGTTCCATACCAGTTCGTTGTAGATGTACGCATAATGGTTGTGCATTTTCTGCGGATCGGCACCGTCAAACCACTTAACGTCAGTAGGAATGCGTTCGCCAAAGTCAGTTTTGAAGCAGTCAACGCCGATATTCACCAGACCTTTCAGCTTGTTGGCATACCACTCGCAGGCTTCAGGATTGGTAAAGTCATAAATCGCCAGGCCCGGCTGCCATTTATCCCATTGCCACAGGGAGCCGTCCGGGCGCTTGAGCAGATAACCTTTCTCTTTCAGTTCATTGAACAGTGGGGATTTCTGGCCGATATAAGGATTTATCCATACGCAGACCTTCAGCCCTTTCTCTTTCAGGCGGCGGATCATACCTTCCGGGTCAGGGAAGGTCACCGGATCCCACTCAAAGTCGCACCACTGGAAGGCTTTCATCCAGAAGCAGTCGAAATGGAAGACGTGCAGCGGCAGATTGCGCTCGGCCATCCCGTCGATAAAACTGTTCACCGTCGCTTCATCGTAATTAGTGGTGAACGATGTAGTCAGCCACAGACCGAATGACCAGGCTGGCGGCAGTGCCGGACGACCGGTAAAGCGGGTATAGCGATCCAGCACCGCTTTCGGCGTAGGGCCGTCGATGACGAAATATTCCAGGTACTCGCTTTCAACGCTGAACTGCACTTTTGACACTTTCTCAGAGCCAATTTCAAACGACACGCACTGCGGATGGTTTACCAGCACGCCGTAACCACGGTTGGTGAGATAAAACGGGATGTTCTTGTAAGACTGCTCGGTACTGGTGCCACCATCGCGATTCCATGTTTCCACCGTCTGGCCGTTACGTACCAGCGCAGTAAAGCGCTCGCCCAGACCGTACACTGTTTCGCCAACGCCCAGATCCAGGCGTTCAAACATATAGTTTTTCCCGCTGTTGGTGTCCTGCACGTAGCCGTTATTTTTCAGCTGGCTGCCGGTAATACGTTCGCCGTTACGCAGGAAATCCAGCGACCAGAACTCACCTTTAGTGACCCGCACGCTCAAATTTCCGCTTTTCAGTTCGGCAAATTCAGCAGTGTTTTGTATCTCTACGTTGACGTCCTGCAGCACGTTCAGCGGATAGTGCGGACCGTTATCCAACGCGCCCTGGAAGTGTTCCATACGCACCCCAACCACGCCTTTCTGCGGCGAGAAAAAGCGCAGGGTGAAGAGTGGAGTATCCAGTTGCCAGGTACGTTCACGCACATCGCGCGGCGCAACGTAGACAATCATCTCGTTACCCTGTTGCTCGACCTCGAATACCTGAATCGGGTGAGTTAAATTCAGGCCAGGCTGCGTCAGCCAGTTTCCGTCGCTAATTTTCATCGTTGGTTCCTTAGTTCTGTAATTCTTTCGTCGAAAAATCCTGCTGATTGCGGTGCGCCCCCTGAGCCAGCTGACTCATGATTTCCGTCAGATACGGCGTTTTCAGGGTATAGAAGCGTTTGGCAATCACGGCACTCAACAGGTAACAAATAGCCGGGACAATCGTGAACAATGCGATAATGATGCTAATGGTGGCGCTGTTCTGGGTTTTCGCTGCGGCATCGTAACCGCCGCCCGCCAGCATCCAGCCGATCATCGCCCCGCCGAGCGCCAGACCCAGTTTGAGCACGAACAACGTTCCCGCGAAGCTGATCCCCGTCAGACGTTTTCCGTTACACCACTCGCCGTAATCAACGGTGTCGGACATCATCACCCACTGGATTGGCGTCACGAGCTGATGCAGTACGCCAATCACGAAGATGAAGGCGAACATGGTGAGATTTGCGTGCATCGGCACGAAAAACATTGCCAGACTGACGACCGCCAGCAGGGCGTTCGTCCACCAGAAGACGCTGACTTTGCATTTCCAGTCAGTCAGCGGTTTTGCCAGCGCAGAGCCGATAAGATTGCCGACGCAATAGGTGGTGAGGAAGGCGACAAACACTTCCGGGGTACCCAGAATCCAGGTGACGTAATACATCATCGCCCCGCCGCGTACGCAGACGGCCAGTATGTTGAGGATGGTCAGCAGGCCGACGATGCGCCATTGGTCGTTCTGCCAGATGTCGCGCAGGTCTTCACGCATTGAGTTGCTGCTCGGCGGCGCTTCCACACGTTCTTTGGTAGTGAAGAAGCAAAACGCCAGCATCAGGAACGCCACAACCGAGAGCACGGCAATCCCGCCCTGGAAGCCCAACGCTTTATCTTCGCCGCCAATCAGATTCACCAGCGGCATCATCAGCACGGTGGAGAGCATGCCGCCCGCCGTCGCCAGCACAAAGCGCCATGACTGCAGGGAGATACGCTGCGTTGGGTCATTGGTTATCACACCGCCCAGCGCGCAATAGGGAATATTCACCACGGTATAAAGCAGGGTCAGCAGCGTGTAGGTGATTGCGGCATAAATCATTTTGCCGTGCAGGCTGAGATCCGGCGTGCTGTAGGCGAGCACACAGACCAGACCAAATGGCAGAGCGCCAAACAGCACCCACGGGCGGAATTTCCCCCAGCGCGAACGGGTGCGGTCGGCGAGCAGTCCCATGCAAGGGTCTGAGATAGCATCCAGCGCGCGAGCCAGTAAGAACATCGTGCCGACAAAACCGGCCGGGATACCAAAAATATCGGTATAGAAGAACATCATATATAACATAACGTTATCAAAGATGATGTGGCTGGCGGCATCGCCCATGCCGTAGCCAATCTTCTCTTTAACGGACAAAATCTCACTTTTCATTACGCATCCTTGTTAGCACTTTCACACGCACTGATACCGGTTACAGTTCTTGTAAACCATCCCTGTGAGCGCGGGTATTCCGATATCTCGTTATCAAATTACGATTCTTGTTTTCTGTGATCAGAGTAGCGTCAAAAAATGTGTCTAAGTGTAAGTAATGGATTTTGCGGGGATTTATTTGAAACTGGTCATGGTATGGAGAAACGGAAGTTAAAAAAGTGAGTGAGGGGGTGTGGAAACGTTTGGAAGTAGCTATAATGCGCCCCGCCTCCATGTAGCAATCGAGGCGCGGAAGATCGTCATCTCCGGTGAGGTGGCTGGACTTCAAATCCAGTTGGGGCCGCCAGCGGTCCCGGGCAGGTTCGACTCCTGTGATCTTCCGCCAATTAGCCTCTACTGAACTCCACTGTCTCAAGTAAATCCCCTATAATACCCGCAATTAAAGCTGATTATGTTCTCCCGAGGTCTACTGTCTCTACCAGAATCAAGTGCATTCTGGGGGCATAATGGGGGGCATGATTTATAGCCCCATTTTGAGATGCCCCCAATGAAGCTAACAGTCAGACAAATCGACACAGCCAAGCCTAAAGAGAAGCCGTATAAGCTATCTGATGGTGGAGGCCTCTACCTTGAAGTAACTACCAACGGCTCACGTTACTGGCGTTTAAAGTATCGCTACGCAGGTAAAGAAAAGCGTCTTGCTTTCGGCGTTTATCCCGAGGTTTCTCTCGCTCAAGCACGCGAAAAGCGTGATGCTGCGAAAAAGCTGCTGTCTGCTGGAAGCGATCCCGGTGAAGTAAAGAAAGCAGAGAAAATTGCCCAAAAGCTTAACTATGAAAATACCTTCGAAGCTATTGCCCGTGAATGGCATCAGTTGAGAGCGGATCGTTGGTCATTACGCTATCGAGATGAAATTATTGATACCTTTGAAAAGGATATTTTCCCCTACATCGGTAAGCGCCCTATAGCTGAAATTAAGCCCATGGAATTGCTGGAAACCCTTCGTCGTATGGAAAAGCGTGGTGCATTAGAAAAGATGCGCAAAGTCAGACAGCGCTGCGGTGAAGTATTCCGTCATGCGATTGTGACCGGACGCGCTGAATACAATCCAGCACCCGATCTCGCCACAGCCCTCGCAACACCAAAGAAAACACATTTTCCATTCCTGACAGCCGAAGAACTCCCTCACTTTCTTAGGGATCTTGCCGGTTACACCGGTAGCGTTATTACCAAGACTGCGACTCAAATCATCATGCTTACAGGGGTACGAACTCAGGAATTACGTTTTGCCCGCTGGGAGGATATCAATTTTGAAAAGCGGCTTTGGGAGATCCCTGCTGAAGTGATGAAGATGAAACGACCACACATCGTTCCGATGTCGGGTCAGGTTGTCGAGCTCTTTGAGTCACTTAAACCTATTACCGGGCTATACCCACTGGTATTCGTCGGACGCAACGATCGAACGAAGCCGATCTCAAAGGAAAGCGTTAATCAGGTTATTGAGTTATTGGGATATAAAGGAAGGCTGACAGGACATGGTTTCCGCCACACGATGAGTACCATCCTCCATGAAGAAGGTTTTAACTCAGCGTGGATAGAAACGCAGCTAGCACATGTGGATAAGAACGCGATACGTGGGACTTACAACCATGCACAGTATTTGGAGGGGCGGAGAGAAATGATGCAGAAGTATGCAGATTATGTAGAAAGATTAGCCTCTCGAGGTGTGTGAAAATTCAGCAGTATAAAGATTCTCAACCCCTATTAGCATTCTTATAATAGAGATTGAGAATCTTTTTTTCCACCTATCTTAAAAGCTAAATACTTTATATTTAACTTACCCGAGCCCTGGAACGCTCCTGCTCACGAATTCGTGCCTCAATTTCGGCATAAAGATTAGCTTCAGCGTTTTCTCTGTCCGTTGCAGTAACAACTAATGCATAAGGTTCATGTTGGCTATTAAGTGGGGTGCCCCACTCACGATCATTTCTAGTTACAACCACAAACCACTTTTCATCTGGAGACCTTTGCTTAAAAGTCCAACTAGAGGATTGTACTGTACCATGATCACGTTGTTGTGCAGTAATAGAACGATTGCTTACCGCATCGTCATTCCTAGAATCAGTACCATCTTGTATATCATGATTAAAGTATTGCTGAACATCTTGCAACGAAGAACCTTTAACAAGCCTGTAAGATATTTGTGTTGCTGTATAATCTAATCGCGTTGTCCTGACTGCTGGTGAATACGCTAAAGTAATGTGCAGTTCTCTTACTGCTCGCTGAGTTCTTAAAAAAGATGTAGGTAATGGAAGCTCAAAGAATTGATGAGTGTCATCAGAGATTTGCTCTTCACACATCATAACAACTACTTCCTCGGACGAGCGATATAAACCATCTTCCTCAACAATTCCATATCCAACGACATCTCGAATAACACTACGATTTCGGGTTGAAGGTTCAGATTTATAATGTTCTGTAACCTCTTCTGAGAACGTATTCTCCATCTGCGGTGTCAGCGCTGCGTGATTGACAAGCATAGCTCGCAACATATTAGCAGACATATCTGGATATTCATTGAGTAAACGTGCAGCGAGGTGCGTGATATAAGGAGCAGAAAAACTAGTTCCACTTTGTTCAGAGAAAAGTGTACTTCCTTGGAATTGATGGTGGCAGCTTAGCACACCAAGTCCTCTGGCATGTTGTCGCCATTGACCTCCAGCATTACGCATAGGTGCCGCAAAGTTTCCACCGTGCGCAACTATTTCTGGTTTAAATGCACCTTTCACAGAAGGTCCATGCCGCGTGAATGGCGAAGGTTGATATTCACCTGCAGGGCTTAAATGGCTAATTTCATCAGCACGACGTTGAGCGTCAAATGTTGCATTATGCCTTGCATAGCTTCCTGCCGTTAGAGCATTGAGTGCGGGCGCTGGATCAATAATAACTGAGCTATCGTGGATTAAATAGCTGGGATACTCTGCCCGCCAACTTTCTACTGGAACATCAGGGTCAATGCTACCATTAAAATTACCTGCGGAAACTACGAAAAGAATATTGTGACGCCTCGCCAGCACATCAAGCACATAAGCAATACCTCGGATGTGCTTTCCATCGTAAGGCGCATTTGCATTGCCAAGTGATAAGTTAAAAATACGACATCCTAGACCAACGAAATATTCTACTGCTTCGGTCAAAGTTGTTTCAATCGTAGCAGTATCAAATTCCCCTTGGGCATTAAGAATTTTGCCATTATATAACCACATTGACGGTTGCCAGAAATTACTAGCATCGCAAGCCTCAACATCACCATATAGGGCAATACCTGCAACAGCAGTACCATGTCCAAAATGGTCAGATTCATCTTCATTATCCACGAAGCAGGCACTCTCAGCTATTGCACTACGCAATAATGGATGTGCGGTATTAATTCCACTATCAAGGATGCAAACTTTTACGGCATTAGGTAATGGAGATGGGATATATTCGGGGATAAAATTGATATCTTTGTTCAGTTTCTCATACGAGATTCCACTGACAGGAAGACGGTCCACCATTCGAACATCACGGTGCTCAAGCAGTTTTTCAGCTTGCTCTAAATTTACTCTTACCCGGTACATCAGCAAACTATCAAGATTAATTCTATCCAAGCGATGAATCATATTTTCACGGAGCCAGTTTTCAAATTCTCCGCAGATCCGAGCTCGAGAAGGATGTTGTGTCGTTTCTACCGGCCACAGCTCAACATCTAGACCAAAGGAATCTGAATCAGGAAACCCATACTGTTTCACTGACCAGCTTTTGCGATCCTCATTAGTCCAAACATCAACGCTATCCAATGCGGTTAAAATTTGCTGGTAGGTTATATGAGCGTGACCAAGCTGTGAAAGGTGTTCCTCAAAAAGAGCGATTCCTCGTTCATCAGCAAAGGCAATACATATTGTTTTATCTTCTTGACTGACGAACTCTATTCCATGCCTATCCATATGAGCAATATCTAACATCCCGGTATACTGTAACTTCAGCATATACCGACCATCATTATCCTTTCCTGGAATTTGTGGATTAGCTAATTGTGTAATGCTTCGTAATTGCTCAGACAAAATGCGTCCATGTAAACGCAAGTCAGCACGCTGTGTTCTCGGAATTTTGAACTGGCGTGTGCGTCTAGGGTTCTGAAGAGATTCTTTAGCAATACTAAGATGTTGATATTGTTCCGTCATTTATTATCCCTGACGAGTTTTGTTTATATTTTCCCGTAAAAGTGCATTCTTAAGATCTTTGAGAGTCAAAAACTCTTGGCTACGTAAAATCATTCTCTTGATTGCACGTCTTACAATCCGTTCTAAATCAGCACCACTTTTTCCAATGAATAGTGAGAGAACCTCATCGTCTTCAAGCTCAAACTGGCGGCGAATACCACGAAGTTTGAGTTTCATCAATTCTGACAACTGATGTTTATCGGGTAGTGGAAACTCGATAGCATCGTCAAAACGCCTCCAAATAGCACTATCCAGGATATGTTCATGGTTTGTTGCTGCAAGAATTAAGCTTTTTCCTTGGTATGCATCCATCATTTGTAAAACAGCATTCACAACTCGTCTTAACTCACCATGATCCCCACTATCCCCACGTTCTTTACCTATAGCATCAAACTCATCGAAGAGTACAACCATTGGGTATTGAGAGATAAAATCAAATATTTGGCGTAGGTTAGCAGCAGTTTCACCAAGATATGAAGAAACCAAAGTATCAAGCCTGACGATAGCCAACGGCATATCCAATTCACAAGCCACTACTTCTGCAGCAAGAGTTTTACCGCACCCAGGAGGACCAAAAAAAATAACTTTGCTGATAGCTTTCATTCCGTAAGTGCGTAACACATCAGCCCTACGATTTTCTTCAAGTATCTCTTCGACAGCATCTGAACTTGATTCAGGTAGTACGATTTCATCTAAAGAACGACTTGGCTGTCTAATATCTAGCAAGGGCAAGCCTCGTTCTTTGTCCACTGGCACTGGAGGTGCAGCGGGCACTCGAGAGGTTTGTATCGCGTGATCACCATAAAGAATATGTTCAAGGTCATTGGCAAGAAGATGATGTTGTTTTTGTCGTTCTTCTTCAATGATCACTTCCGAAACACGACGGAAGGCCGCGACATCACCTGTCGCTCCAGCTTTTATAAGCTGTCTGAGAACCTTACCGTTAGCCATCTATTTTCCCCTGAACATACACATACAAATCAAACCTTGAGTTCAGTTTAGCATCGGCGTTACGCCATAAGAAGTTCGTTCTATCAACATTTCGTGAATCCCTAAAGATTTTATTTGCATATCAGAACGGAGGTTAAATCCTTTAGGAAGTTGTATAAAAAATATTAATATCAATAAGTTAATCAAATCACTTATATCAGTTAAAAAATTTTCACGACAATGATTATATATGTTTTTTCGAATGTATTATTGCGATTTTAGACCTACAGAGTATCCTGTTATTAAACCTATCGGAGGACAGATGCTAGTCACTTCCCTACAACTCTTCAAAAATCTCTCTGATGAAACTCGTCTGGGCATCGTGCTGCTGCTTAGAGAGATGGGAGAGCTGTGCGTGTGCGACCTTTGCACTGCACTAGAACAGTCACAGCCCAAGATCTCCCGCCACCTGGCAATGCTCCGGGAAAGTGGTCTATTGCTGGATCGCAAACAGGGCAAGTGGGTTCACTACCGCTTATCCCCGCATATTCCTTCCTGGGCCGCTCAGGTGATTGAGCAGGCCTGGTTAAGCCAACAGGACGACGTACAGGTCATCGCCCGTAAGCTGGCATCGGCAAACTGCTCTGGTAGCGGTAAGGCTGTTTGTATCTAAAAAATTTGCCTGAACATATATGATTTTTCGAATGTGAGGTATTCAGAATGAAAACGTTAACGGTGTTTGACCCGGCAATGTGCTGCAGTACCGGCGTATGTGGCTCAGATGTCGATCAGGTTCTGGTTGATTTCTCTGCAGATGTGCAGTGGCTGAAAGGACGTGGTGTACAGGTTGAACGTTACAACCTGGCACAGCAGCCCATGAGCTTTGTTCAGAATGAGAAAGCGAAAACATTCCTCGAAGCATCTGGAGCAGAAGGGCTTCCGCTACTGCTGTTGGATGGCGAAACGGTGATGGCAGGGCGGTACCCAAAACGTGCTGAGCTGGCTCGCTGGTTCGGTATTCCGCTGGAGAAGGTAGGGTTAGCTCCCACCAGCTGCTGTGGTGGTAATACTTCCTGTTGCTGATATGTCAGGAGGACATATGAAATTCTTACAGAACATCCCGCCTTATCTGTTTTTTACCGGTAAGGGAGGCGTAGGAAAAACTTCCATTTCCTGCGCGACGGCTATCCGCCTTGCCGAACAGGGTAAGCGGGTTTTGCTGGTCAGTACCGATCCTGCCTCCAATGTCGGACAGGTATTCGACCAGGCTATCGGTAACACCATTCGCCCTGTGACGGCAGTTCCTGGGCTTTCTGCTCTGGAGATTGACCCGCAGGAAGCCGCCCAGCAATACCGCTCCAGAATCGTTGATCCTATCAAAGGTCTTCTGCCTGATGACGTTGTTAACAGTATCAGCGAACAGCTTTCAGGAGCCTGTACGACTGAGATTGCGGCGTTCGATGAGTTTACTGGCTTACTGACCGACGCTTCTCTGCTGACCCGCTTTGATCACATCATTTTTGATACAGCGCCGACGGGCCACACGATTCGCCTTCTCCAGCTTCCCGGTGCCTGGAGTAGCTTCATTGAAAGCAATCCAGATGGTGCTTCCTGTCTTGGCCCAATGGCCGGGCTGGAAAAGCAGCGTGAGCAGTATGCTCATGCAGTAGAGGCGTTATCCGATCCTGATCGTACCCGACTGGTTCTGGTTGCACGACTGCAAAAATCTACGCTGCAGGAAGTCGCCCGCACCCATGAAGAACTGGCTGCGATTGGGCTGAAAAACCAGTACCTAGTGATTAATGGTGTGCTGCCTACAACTGAAGCTGAACATGACGCCCTGGCCGCTGCGATATGGCAACGGGAACAAGAAGCGCTGGCAAATCTTCCTTCCGGGTTATCTGAGTTGCCGACAGACAGCTTATACCTTCAGCCGCTGAACATGGTTGGTGTCTCCGCGCTGAAAGGCCTGCTAAACGAATATGCTGAATCAGCATCGCTTCCTGTACAGAGCGAGAGCATGCAGATCAAGCCAGAGAATGTGTCGCTGTCTGCCATGGTTGATGATATCGCCCGTAGTGAACACGGTTTGATTATGCTGATGGGCAAAGGTGGCGTAGGTAAAACCACGATGGCTGCTGCCATCGCCGTCAGGCTGGCAGACATGGGATTTGACGTGCATCTCACGACCTCTGATCCTGCTGCGCACCTAAGTACAACGCTGAACGGCAGCCTCAAAAAACTTCAGGTCAGCCGCATCAACCCTCACGATGAAACCGAACGCTATCGCCAGCATGTTCTTGAGACGAAAGGCAGGGATCTGGACGAAGCAGGGAAACGGCTACTGGAAGAGGATTTGCGCTCTCCCTGTACTGAAGAAATTGCCGTGTTTCAGGCCTTTTCCAGGGTGATTCGTGAAGCGGGTAAACGGTTTGTTGTCATGGATACCGCCCCTACCGGACACACGCTGTTGCTGCTGGATGCGACCGGGGCTTACCACCGAGAGATTGCCAAAAAAATGGGGAGTAAAGGTCATTTTACTACCCCAATGATGCAGCTTCAGGACACGGAACGCACCAAAGTCCTGCTGGTCACTCTGCCTGAAACCACACCGGTACTGGAAGCGGCAAACCTGCAGTCCGATCTTGAGCGTGCGGGGATTCATCCGTGGGGCTGGATTATCAATAACAGCCTTTCCATTGCGGATACGAGTTCTCCGTTGCTTTGCCAGCGCGCCCAGCAGGAACAGCCTCAGATTGAGGCTGTTAAGAATCAGCACGCTAACCGTATAGCGCTCGTTCCGGTACTGGCTTCTGAGCCAGCCGGTATTGAAAAACTCAGAGAGTTGGCGAGTTAATTTTTTGTTTTTACAGGGCGGTAGAACCGCCCTGTCAGGAGGATGTATGTTACTGGCAGGCGCTATTTTTGTCCTGACCATTGTTTTGGTTATCTGGCAACCGAAGGGATTAGGGATCGGCTGGAGTGCAATGCTAGGCGCAGGACTGGCTTTGATATCTGGCGTTGTGCATGTAAGCGATATTCCGGTGGTGTGGAATATCGTCTGGAACGCGACAGCGACCTTTATTGCGGTGATTATCATCAGCCTGCTGCTCGATGAATCCGGCTTTTTCGAATGGGCAGCATTGCATGTTTCACGCTGGGGTAACGGTCGTGGCCGTTTGCTCTTTACGTATATCGTCCTGCTAGGTGCAGCGGTGGCGGCATTGTTTGCCAACGATGGTGCGGCATTGATTCTTACTCCAATTGTCATCGCCATGCTGCTTGCATTAGGTTTCAGTAAAGGTACTACGCTGGCATTTGTCATGGCCGCCGGGTTTATTGCCGATACGGCCAGTCTGCCGCTTATCGTGTCCAACCTGGTTAACATCGTTTCTGCAGACTTCTTTGGGCTGGGCTTCACTGAGTATGCGTCGGTAATGGTGCCGGTGGATATTGCCGCTATTATCGCCACGCTGGTGATGCTGCATCTGTTCTTCCGCAAGGATATTCCGCCGACTTACGACCTGGCTCTCCTGAAAGCACCGGCAAAAGCGATTAAAGATCTGGCAACCTTCAGAACCGGATGGATAGTGTTGATCCTTCTTCTGGTTGGCTTTTTTGTCCTTGAGCCGGTGGGTATCCCGGTCAGCGCGATTGCTGCTGTAGGAGCTGTCATTCTGTTTGCGGTGGCGAAACGAGGCCATGCCATTAACACTGGCAAAGTGCTTCGCGGTGCGCCATGGCAGATTGTCATCTTCTCATTGGGGATGTACCTGGTGGTCTACGGTCTGCGCAACGCTGGGCTAACCGAATACCTTTCAGGTGTGCTGAACGTACTGGCGGATAAAGGACTCTGGGTTGCGACGCTTGGTACTGGCTTCCTGACGGCTTTCCTGTCTTCCATCATGAACAACATGCCTACCGTGCTGGTTGGCGCTCTCTCTATTGATGGCAGCACTGCAACAGGCGTTATCAAAGAAGCGATGATCTACGCCAACGTGATTGGCTGCGATCTGGGCCCGAAAATTACACCTATTGGTAGCCTGGCAACGCTGCTCTGGCTGCATGTCCTTTCACAGAAGAATATGACCATCACCTGGGGATACTATTTCCGCACCGGGATCGTCATGACTCTGCCTGTGCTGTTTGTAACGCTGGCAGCGCTGGCGCTACGTCTCTCTTTCACTTTGTAATGAGATACTGATATGAGCAACATCACTATTTATCACAACCCGGCCTGCGGCACGTCGCGTAACACGCTGGAGATGATCCGCAACAGCGGTAATGAGCCGACCGTTATTCTTTACCTTGAGACCCCACCTTCACGCGATGAGCTGGTCAAACTCATTGCAGATATGGGCATTTCCGTCCGGGCTTTGCTGCGTAAGAACGTCGAACCGTATGAGGAACTGGGTCTTGCAGATGATAAATTTACTGACGACCAGCTAATCGATTTTATGTTGCAACATCCGATCCTGATTAACCGTCCGATTGTAGTGACGCCACTGGGAACTAAACTTTGCCGTCCTTCTGAAGTCGTTCTGGATATCCTGCCAGAATCTCAGAAAGGGGCTTTCACCAAAGAAGATGGTGAAAAAGTCGTTAATGATGCAGGTAAAAGACTGAAATAAAAATGAGGGGGGCATTTGCCCCCTTCATGGTTACTTAGCCATTTCTTTCAGTAGGTCAATACCTACCGGCTCTTCGCTCTGTAACGCAGTTAATGCAATACGCTTTGCATACTGCTCTTCCACATCAGAGATGAGAGGCAACTCGCGGTTCGCCCTGGTCTTCAGGAAAGGTGAAGATGGTTCAGCTGCCGCCAGGCTGTTATTCACAACCCATGCCCATGGCTCGATGCCAGCGCGACGTAAATCCTGCTGTAGGTTCGCCGCTTCCAGTACTGGTGTCGTTTCGGCAAGCGTCACGATAATAACCTTTGTCTTCTCCGGGTCCTGCAATTGCATCATTGGCGTCATCACATGGTCATGTGTTTGCCCCATCTGACGCACCATTTCCCGGTGATAGGCTCCTGTTGCATCCAGTAGCAGAAGTGTGTGACCCGTTGGCGCGGTATCCATAATGACAAAATGATCGTCTGCCTCTTTGATGATCCGCGAGAATGCCTGGAAGACGGCGATCTCTTCAGTACATGGCGAGCGGAGATCTTCCTCCAGCACTGCTAGTCCCTCAGCGTCTAATCCTTTGCCCTGATTTTCCAGCACAAAGCGGCGATAGCGCTCTGTCTCCACCTTCGGATCGATACGGCTGACCTGAAGATTTGGCAGCGAGCCATCCAGAGTGTAAGACAGATGTGCCGCCGGATCGGATGTGGTCAGGTGGACCTTGTGACCACGCTTAGCCAGCGATACCGCTACCGATGCCGCTACGGTCGTTTTACCCACTCCGCCTTTACCCATCGTCATGACCAGCCCTTTGCCTGTCTGGCTGAGTTCATCGACCAGTGAGGCAAGTTTCGGTAAATCCAAAGTATTCAGCGTGGTAGCAGGGAGCGGCAGCGAGGCTTTGTTCTCCGTAAATAACTGACGCAGGGCTTCCAGACCGACCAGATTAAATGGCTTCAGATACAGCTGCGAGCGGGGAAGGTTCGCCAGGTTCTCTGGCATTGCCTGTAATGCTTTTTCTTCTCGAGCCAGAATACTTTGCGCGAGTGGATCATTTTCACCCGCAAACGGCGGCAGCACGCCATTAATGGCAAGGTGTTGATGCTGCAAACCGATAGCAGAAAGCTCATCGTGCGTATGAGAGACTTCTTTCAGTGTTGAAGCTTGGGCTCGGGCAACCAGAACCAAGCGCGTGAGAGCTGCATCAGACAGCGCCTTAACCGCGTCTGAGTACTGGTGCTGTTGTTTCTCCAGCCCCACCAGCGGCCCGAGGTTAGCGGCGGCATCAGGGTTCGCTTCGAGATAACCGCTCCAGGCCCCCGGCAACTCAAGCATACGGATGGTATGACCGGTTGGCGCAGTATCAAATACGATATGGTCATACTTTTCCCGCAACTCATGGTTGGTAAGAAGACCAGTAAACTCATCAAATGCCGCGATTTCCGTAGTGCATGAACCGGAGAGCTGTTCTTCAATGCTGCTGACCACATCGGCTGGCATCAGCCCGCGAACCGGGTCGAGTACTCGGTCACGATAAGCCTGTGCTGCAGCCATCGGATCAACTTCCATCGCGGCAAGATTTTCTACGGTACTGATATCTGTGATTCGGTGGCCGATAGTCTGGCAAAAGACTTGGCCGACATTGGAAGCCGGATCGGTACTCACCAGAAGCGTTCTCTTACCCTGATCGGCCAGCCATACCGCAGTAGCACAGGCCAGGGATGTTTTACCCACGCCACCTTTGCCAGTGAAGAAGATGAACGGGGGAATGTCTTTTAAAAATGGCATATTCATCAGTGATTGCTCCTCTGGAATTAAGGCATACGTGGAATGCTGCAGCAGCGTGGTTGTGCGCTGTCTTTACTCCAGTCCTGAGTAAGCGGAATACCTGCCCAACGGGCGATATCTTCACGAGTCGGCAGTTTGCCTGCCATCACGAGTTTGCCGTCGAGCAAGGTGACAGGGAGGGACTCCATCCCTGATGTGTTCAGAAACTCTTTAATGACCGGCGAATTCAGGAACTGCTGCGGGTTCTTCGCAAGGCTGTAGCGCTGTATATCAACGCCATTCTTTTTCGCCCATTCGGCGCTGGCGTTCCATTTGACGGCTTCGTCACTGACTACAACGCTGCTGGTTGCACAGCAGCCTGCTGCTTCAAAGATCTCAATTTTTGACATGGACTGTTTACCTCAGTGTTTAGTCATTTGGCTTTACACTGAGGTAAACGAAGGTGGTGGGGAAAAGATGCGCGATTAATTCATTTTTTTGTGGCAGCAGACGGGAGACGTGTCATCCGCCTCAATCTGACAAAGTTCTGCCATCGTTTCTTTCAGGTGCTTTCTGGCCCGTAGTAGTCGGGATTTAAACGCCGTAAGCGTGATTCCCAGTTCATCGGCCAGGGACTGCTGGGGACGCCGGTTAAGGTCGGATTCTTCAATCAACCACCGCTCATCTTCAGGTAATGCCTGCAATGTTTCAGGCAGGCAAATATCCAGCGTTGAGATTGCATCAGGGGATGCATCAGTTAATGGGGCATCATCTTCCAGCTCAACGAATTCCCTGGTGGTGCGGTACTCATCAATCAGCAGATTCCTCGCCGCCCGATACAGCCAGGCTCGCGGATTCTCCATTTCGCAGAAACTGTCTGAATGAGCGCGGGCACGCAGGAATAGCTCTTGCAGAAGGTCTGCTGCTTTTTCGCTATCACCTGTCTTCGATGTCAGAAAGCGAGATAGTTCGGCTTCATGTTGCCGCCAGAACACGCTCATGCAGTTGTTGAATGCCGTTACATCACTCATACCAGCCCTCAAATTTTGCTCTGATTAACCCGCCGTGAAAGTTCTTCTGCAGACTCTTTTCGTTCGCTGTAGCGATCAACGAGATAGGCTGAGTTACCTCGGGTCAGCAGAGTAAATTTCACCAGTTCTTCCATCACATCCACGATCCGGTCGTAATAAGACGACGGTTTCATTCGTCCATCTTCATCAAATTCCTGCCAGGCTTTTGCCACGGAGGACTGATTCGGGATGGTGATCATCCGCATCCAGCGGCCAAGAATTCGCATCTGGTTTACGGCATTGAAAGACTGAGAGCCACCGCAGACCTGCATAACGGCCAGTGTCTTACCCTGCGAAGGGCGAACAGCGCCTTCTGATAACGGTATCCAATCAATCTGGGCTTTCATGATGCCGGTCATCGCACCATGGCGTTCAGGGGAACACCACACCATCCCTTCGGACCAACGAACCAGCTCGCGCAGTTCCATGACTTTAGGATGCGAGTCAGGCGCATCATCAGGAAGAGGCAAGCCTGAGGGATTGAAGCTCCGAACCTCTGCGCCCATGGCTGTAAGCAATCTTGCCGCTTCTTCCGTTGCCAATCGGCTGTAAGAGCGTTCACGTACAGAGCCGTATAGCATGAGGATTCGCGGCGGATGAGGAACGGCAGGAACACCGAATCTTGCTTCTGTGATTGAGGTGTCGAACAAACCCGCATCAACATTCTTAAGATCACCTGTCATTTTACTTCTCCGTCTTCTGGGGCAGGGGGAGGCAGTCGTTAGTCCCTGAGCAGCATTCTTCTGTCAGGAAGGCAATCAGAGCCTCAAGGTTTTCATATCGAGCGTGGCAAAAGAGCGTTCTACCCTGACGTTCCTGGCGTACCAAAGAAACTGATATCAACGAGGAAAGATGATGGCTCAACGTAGACGCTGGGATTTCGAGCAGCTTCTGCAGTTCGCCAACCGGTAGCCCTTCATGCCCGGCTTTAACCAGCTCTCTGTATACGCTTAGGCGCGTAGGATGACCCAGCTCTTTCAGGGTTTCTGCTGCTTTCGATAGCTCCATTTGCATCTCATTTCTATATTTCCGGAATTATAGAAATATATCTAATTTCCTTTCCTGGTAAAAGAGGGACAATGGTCGATGTCGGCACGCTCAGATTTAATCTACGAACTCTACCGACCGAAACTGTCTCTTAAACGTCTAACACATAAATCAAGTCGCTACATTTCGGACAAACCTTGTCCCCATGCCAGTGAGTATCGCACCAGCAGCATCGCCATTGCCGTATCGTCGTGTTAGTAGGTCGAAGGCGCATTTCTGAAGGCGGGATAGTTTTTGGCGAGGTTTGTTCTGGTACTGTTTGGAGCTTGTTAAATCGACATGTTTTAAGCCGAGCAATATTGTTGATATGCCTTGGTATGTGCACAAACGTTCTTGTAGATGTC
Organism: Citrobacter sp. Cpo091; assembly: GCF_030332645.1. Classification (NCBI taxonomy): domain Bacteria; kingdom Pseudomonadati; phylum Pseudomonadota; class Gammaproteobacteria; order Enterobacterales; family Enterobacteriaceae; genus Citrobacter; species Citrobacter sp. Cpo091. The sequence continues at coordinate 126,069 of NZ_JAOWHL010000017.1, read as the reverse complement.
AGAGGATCAAACTGAACACCGATCTGCAGTTTGCAGTAAATACAAAGCAATGAATCAAAATCAAACTGTTGAACAGATTCTGGTGTAACCCATTCACCATCTACGGTGACGGCGTGAGTGGCTAAGACGAAGTAATTCATCATGAACTCCGTAACAAATGAAAAAAGCCAGCATGGTTAGCTGGCTTTGTAGATAGAGGGGGGAAGGAAGCATTACCGACTGTTACAACAGCTTAGGTTTACCGGCCTATTTATGCTCTCTTCCTTTTTTTCAATGAACGTACTTCTCCGCGACCAAAGGTTCTGGCATTACCCGGAAGAACCAGACGTGCGCAGGCATCGATTTTGGTGATGTAACTTAGCGCCTTAAGTAACCCCTTGTCCTTACTACTGTCACCGCGTTTCAGTTTGCCGAGGCAGCAGTCCTCATAACGCTCTTTGTAAGCGTTGCAGTTGTAGAACATGCCTTTACCTTTAGTAATAGTTTCATTCCAGTATCTCCCGAAAGCATGAGCAATCACGCCATCCTGTTGTGCCTTATTACCATTTAAGATAAATAGCATGTGGTAATGAAATTTACGTTGTGGGCCATATTCCAGTTTCCATACCGTCCCGAGGACATGGCGAAACATTGGATTCTTTTGCATATTGCGAAACAGCTGCTGACGGTGCTTACGGGCATCATCAGCAGTGATATCAGCTTTGTGCTCATTTGCCCATGATAAATCAACCCGCAAGACCAGCAGCCGCGAATGACGCTCCTGCAGATGTCTGATGTAATTCATCACTCCCTTCAGATTTTTAACCGAAGCCCTCTGGTACTTTCTGCATGCTTTTTTAAATCCTGCCTGGCTCACAGTAAACCGGTAATCCAGTATCAGCTTATTCAGCATTTCTGCTGTGGTAACAGTGTCTGCCCCTGCTATTTTCCCGTTATGGACACGCGAATATAAATCGGCGCTAGTAAATAAACGCTGGAAGGTAGCTATACGTGGATTAGCTATTCGTACTTTCATTGCATCTTGTGGCAACATATTGAGATAACGGATGGCATCAAGAATGGTGGCTGACTCAGCACTCTCTTTGTATCCTGAACGGTTATACAGAATAGTGAAAGGTAACTTACGTCCTCTACTGATAGTTTTAAGACAACTGTCCAGTTGTTCTAATCTGAATCTGAATACATTGTCATCAGATATGATTAGGTGTGGAGTGTTATTTTCAATGTGATATTCAGTATGAGATAAAAGGAATGATTCAGGTAAGTCCATGATGTGTTTCTCTGAAGCCAGTCAGGAATGACTGACTGGCAATGTATTTGTGTGGTTATTGGATGAGTGTCTTTGTCTGATATTCAGTATGAATAGTGACATCAGAGGTAGAGTATGTGTGATAACAGAGTGTAAGTGTATGACGCTATAATGAGTGTGATAAAACGTGTTTATATGAAGTGATATTGACTTGTGATTGAGTGCATTAAAGAATAATTGATAATGCATTGAATACAATAATAAATAAACCGACTTTATAAATCACATTAAACTCACACGGCATAAGGCGTGAGAGTATATAAACATGGTGTAAAGTTAGTAACCCTCACCATCACCATCTTTAGCAGTCTTTTATGTTCTCGGCTCATTAACACGAGCTTCCAACCACTCTTTTACTTCACGCTCTATCCAGCGGGAACTGCGGCCAAATTTTACAGGTTTTGGAAACTTTCCTTGCTGTGCCATTTTATAAAACCACTTATCAGACAGACTGGTCAGCTCGGTAATGAAAACCATATCAACGAATCGGTCTTTATAAAGATCAATCTCTTTCATGACTTCTCCAAAAGAATTTATCATGAGGACGCCGGGCGGCATCCTTTCAAATGGATAGGTCATGTATGTATGGTTTTACATTTCTAAGGAGAGTCTCCATCGTGGTTGAAGAGTCATTACTGAAGGCATGCTGGGACAGGTTATGGCCTTTCACTATGGCGATAAGGAAACTCTCCTTACATACCTGTCTAAAAAAAGCTACTTTCTGTGTAATTTGTCAGTAATACTGGACTTTCTATCAAAAAAAACACTACAAAAAAACTATGAAAAATCCACTTGTTGACTACGTAATACACTACATCTATTATCAGTATAAAAATAATGGATATGCTGTAAATTGAGTCCGCCATTCGAAGAGGTAAAAGATGAGTTTAAGCAAAGGTAAGAATGAGGATTACCGGCTAAAAATAAAAACAAAAAGAGAACTATCCGTTTTTTATTGGTTTGTAATGGAAAATAAACCTATGGTCGATCATTACCGTTCCTCACCTCTAAAAAACATGAAAAGAATAAATTCAATTTATCGAATGAATATACGGGATGCCCCTTTACTATTATCTGAAATTGTCAGCGATTATTATTCAGGTGTCCTTGATGCCATACTTTATTATGAAAGAAAAATAGAGTTGTTTCTTGACTCACTTCTTCCGGAGTCAGAGTTTGAATGGTTCAGGAAAAATGAGCATGCCTGCTATTTTGTGTGGTTAAGCATTAAAAAATATTATCCTCTACTATCTTCTGAAATGATAAATATCCAAAAGGAGGTTGCACCACAAAAATTTAGTCATGTCCATTCCCTGACTGATCTATCCGTTTCTGATAATTTCAACCCAAATACTCAGTATGCGATTGCGTTAGAATCATTTCTTTCAGAAATAAAATCGCTGCATACACATCCCACATCCCATAAAGAACGTTATAACTCCATTCTGTATTTTATGGATTTAGTCCCAGCATACTTCATTGATAAATTATCATTTATAAAAAACATAAGATCCCAATGGGATAATAAATTTAAAGCAAAACGTAAGTTAAGCATTCCCATGGACAATACAGAGTTATGCCAGTGGGCCTGGGAATATATGAAAAACAAACCGTCCAGGAGAATGCGTATTTACGACCAAAGCACAGACACCCCGGAGAAGAGTGTTGCATTATCTGGTGAATATAATATCCACTCAGTATGCACTGCTGACAACAAAGATGATATCTGCAATCAGAATATGTCAGAAAGTACTTCACAGGAAGATTACGATAAATCAACCGGCAATGACGCCGCTAGTGATAAGAATTCAGGGCATGAAAGTGGCACAAAAAAGGTTAGTTACAGAACCATAGACCTTTCCCCGGAAGATGGCGGTCTACTTTCCAGTTTTAACAAAATTGGCTGGCATGATGCATTTGAGATCATTCAGCCATCGACACCAAAAGAAACATATTTAGCTATCCATGCAGTCTGGATTTTCTATGTTGGAGGAACTTACATCGAACCAGAACTGTATCAGCAGTTTAAGCGTGCCAGGGATACATACCTTACCCGTAAAAGAAAAAATAAAAAGAATCAGTAACAAACTACAGCTAATAAATTAACTAGTGGGGAATTGGCGATCTTATTACTCAGGATAAATTACCCCATAAAAGTGCCTTGAAAGTACTCCACATATTTTCACACCTATATTACCCCCATGAAGCCGCGCCGGTATGTATTACTGGTGTGGCTTCTGTACATTGATCTGTTGTACCGATCGATACTTAAATCATGATAGCCAATGACTATTGATAATGATGTATCGATCGTTTTAATGATAGATTCAAACGATCAATTTTCTGAAACTGATCTGTATTAACGATTATCTGCTAGCTCATTTTATCAATACGATCAGCCTGCTCCCCTTAACACGGAAGCGGGCTTTTTTGTATCTAAATCATCAGGAAAGGAAACCAAAATGCTCAGAAACTATTATGCAACTCTGGCTGGATTACTGCTGCTTAGCCACAGTGCCAGCGCCGTACAGGCTGACCAGCAATGGGGTGACTGGTACGGGAACATCAGTGCCATGGAGTTTGAACTCAATACTCAAAATGCTTCAGGCGAAGTGCTCACACTGACCTGCACAAGCGGAAAGCTGGCTGCTGCTTACAGCGTACCTGCGGAGGATTACCGCGTCTCGTCACAAACAGGGCTTTCTGATCCTGGAGTCAGTATCAATGGTACAAACCATCCTCTGGATGAAACGACCTTTACTGCGCTAAAAGCGACAAGTGAAAAAGACGTAATAAAAATGACCTCAATGAATGCCGCTATCTCTAAAAAATTCAGCGCCAAAGGGCTGAATGAAGCACTGGCTGATACCACATGGCAGGACTGTATTAATCACTAATAAACTGAAAGGAAACCTTATGCGTAAACTCGTTGTTTTATCTCTCAGCTCTGCAGCACTGTTTATTCCATTGGTCTCGTCTGCAATGACAATTCACGGCGACATACATCCCGGACGCTATACCTTCTTTCTGACTCAGGAAGGCAGTAATCAACTGAAACAGGCAAATGACCGGATAGCGAAGAACCCGCAGGCTTATACGCTTGATGTGAATCACACCGGCATTCAACCCTTTGACGCTGTTCGCTGGGACGGGAAGCCTGTAAAAGCTGTCACCTGCGTCCTGGTAGACGGCGTGATGATGGGACAAAAAGCCACGTGGTCACAATGTAAAGACGAGAGTGGTGCTGAGTATTTCGGCAATAAAGGCTGGCTGGTACGTGATTATGTGGCAAAAGCCTGTGAAGTCGGAAAATCAGATTGTCCTGTTTATCTTGTGCTTCAGACAGATCCGCCAACCATGCGCAGCGATATGGCGAATTTCGTACCTGCTCCTAAAAACTTTAATGCTTCGACAAGCCTGACGGATGAAATTAAATCTGAAGGTTGCCAGATGGCGGATAACTCATTTGAACATGCCAAAAGTAGTCTGCGTTGTCGTGCCATTAATACCGTGCGTTTCATCCGCAAACAAAATACCGAAGCGGCATATGAAGCTGACTTAACCACCACAACGGGTGAAGCTCTCACTATGACAGTAGGGTACACCTACGGTAATGCCTCCAGTAAAGAGCCGGGCTGGCGCACAATTTCGGTCGACCAGGGAGACATCATTACTGATATCCGTAAGCAAGGCCAGTGGATTCCCAATGGTTATAAATAACATTATCAGTGAGATAAATTTTTAACCGTTATTCAGCTAACGGAGGTTCAGTGGGAAAAACATTACATCAGGAAACGCTACCAACCGTGGACTGTACCTGGCAACTTGTTTTGAGTGTTGCCGGTGTGACATTGATGCGCAGCAATTCTGTTGCGGTTAAAGCACTGGGTGCCAGCCTCACCACAATGAGTCTGATACGCATCATCAAAAAACTCGCCACACTTGCCTGATCTCCCTTGCTGCAAGCTCAGAGGAAAAAAGCAATATGTCTGAAAATACCCAAGGAAAACTCAAGGGACTGAAAGAGAAATTAAATCTGCGGGGAAATATCTCCCCCACTGATAACAAGGATGAGCAGGTAGAAGAAAATGTCAGTGAGCAAATTACAGAAGGGCCAGAATCCCGTACTACCCGATATAAGCGATTGCTCGACAATATCGTTATCAGCGGTTTGCTGACCATTGCCGAGGATAAACTCAGTGACGATGTGTTTATCGAGTCGATGTTCAGTAAGGCTTATGAGCTTCTGCCTGTGCCGGTCAGACTGGTTGTTAGAAGGGAATGGTGTCTGGATTATCTCCAGTCACGGAAAGCCCCGTTACTGGCGCAGCTCCAGCTCTACCGGGCCGAAAGGCACGGCTCAGCAGAAATGGTGCCGCCTGCCCTGGAGCCCACGTTACCACCAGCGACCTAATCAGACTAATCAATAACAGACAGGGCCATCCTTCGGGGTGGCCTTTTTTATGTCCATTTTCTACAGGAGTTTTTATGACCCGTTTAGCCAGCCGCTTCGGCTCAGTCAATCTTGTTCGCCGCGACCGCCCGCTAACCCGTGACGAACTGGCGCACTATGTGCCGAGTGTCTTCAGCGAAGACAAACATGAATCCCGAAGTGACAGGTACACCTATATCCCAACTATTTCCCTGCTCGATAACCTACAACGTGAAGGCTTCCAGCCATTCTTTGCCTGCCAGACCCGAGTTCGAGACCAGAGCAAACGAGAGCATACGAAGCACATGCTGCGCCTGCGTCGTGAAGGTCAGATTACTGGCAAACAGGTTCCAGAAATTATTCTACTAAACAGCCACGACGGCTCTAGCTCATATCAGATGTTACCGGGGTTATTCAGATCGGTTTGCCAGAATGGGCTGATTTGCGGTGAGAGTTTTGGTGAAGTTCGTGTGCCACATAAAGGCAACGTAGTAGAGAAAGTAATCGAAGGAGCATACGAAGTACTGGGGATATTTGACCGCGTAGAAGAGAAGCGCGATGCCATGCAGTCGCTTTTGTTGCCGCCTCCCGCTCAGCAGGCAATGGCTAAAGCGGCATTAACCTATCGCTTTGGTGAAGAGCATCAGCCGGTGACAGAATCGCAGATACTTTCCCCACGCCGCTGGCAGGACGAAAGCAATGATCTCTGGACCACTTACCAGCGTATTCAGGAAAACCTGATTAAAGGCGGTCTGTCGGGGCGAACGACCAAAGGTCAACGCTCCCATACACGTGCCGTTAAAGGCATCGACGGGGATGTGAAGCTGAACCGCGCACTTTGGGTGATGGCCGAGAATATGCTGCAGCTTGCTTCATGAACCTTTTTACCATCCATCTCTTCATGCCCTGCCACTAAGCAAGCGGGGCATTTTGTTTTAAGGAGCAATTATGTCGGCACTCAATTTATCCCCAATATTCCTGCCAAATGAGCAGCGCGTTATTCGTCGGGCGTTACGACTGCTGGAAAAATATCAGCGTCAACCGAGTGAGTCTTTTACCTCCACCAGCTTCACCAAGACCTGGCTTCAGCTACAGATGGCTCATCAGGAGCGAGAAGTATTTATCGTGATGTATCTCGATAACCAGCACTGCCTTTTGGGGCGAGAAACGCTGTTTACCGGCACGCTCAGCCATACCGAAGTACATCCACGCGAAGTTGTGAAGTCTGCCCTGAAGCACAACGCCGCTGCAGTAATTCTGGCGCATAACCATCCGTCCGGTACGACAGAAATCAGTCAGCAGGATAAACACATCACCCAGCGAATAATGAAAGCGTTAGCACTGGTAGAAGTGCGAGTGCTGGATCATTTGGTTGTTGGGAACGAAGTGGTGTCTTTTGCTGAATGTGGTTGGTTGTGAGGTGCAGAATGAAAATCATCAGTAAGCGCCAGGCGATGCATATTTATCGTCAGCATCCCGAATCCCGGTTATCTGCCTTCTGTACAGGTCATTACCAGTGGCATGGCAGTGTCTGCCATTACTACGGACGTGAAGTTCAGGACATCGGCGGTGTACTCGCTGTTTTTGTTGAGCGTCGTCAGGACCGGGCAGGCCCATATGCCATCCTTCGCAGCGTGACGATGAATTAATCACTTCTCTCAGTCATTAAGGAATATGTTAATGCAATCGACCACCTTATCCGGCTCATCAACGGAGAACGCATCCTGCCTTCAGTGGGGATTAAAACGTAATATCAAGCCGTGCTTCGGCGCTCGCCTGGTACAGGAAGGCAACCGTCTCTACTTTCTGACTGATCGGGCTGGGTTTGATGGCTCATTCAGTGACGATGAAGCTTTGCGTCTGGACCAGGCATTTCCACTGATGATGAAACAGCTTGAGCGGATGCTCACGACTGGCGAGCTTGATCCTCGCAGCCAGCACTGCGTCACAAGGCATCACAACGGACTTACTTGTGAAGCTGACACTCTCGGCTCTCATGGCTACGTTTACATTGCCATATATCCCCAGTCAGCTCTAACCAGATAACACCTTCCTCTTCTTTTATCAGGGACTCAACACATGCATATTTCAACTGTACCGGCAACGGTGACGGTTTCGTCACGCCTGTCTCCTGTCCAAGTTTGGCAAAAACTATTAACGTATATTTTAGAGCATCATTACGGCCTCACGATCAACGATACACCGTTCAGTAACGATACGACGATTCAGGAACATATAGAGGCGGGAGTGAATCTTACTGATGCTGTTAATTTCCTTGTGGAACGATTCGATCTTGTGCGCATTGACCAGAAGGGTTTCTCCTGGCAGGATCAAGAACACTGGATAACATCTTTGGATGTTCATCGGGCACAGTTCAACCTTGGCTTGAAACGCTCATAAATCAGCCAGCTGATCATTAAGGAAAAACATGTGGGGGCATAATCGGGGGCATGTCAGTAAAGCGCATATGAAAATAATCAATAAATTCAACATGATTAACCACCAAATGCGACTCCTGTGATCTTCCGCCAAAATTCTCATATCATCCCAGCCATTTGCCATATATTCTCAGCATATGCATGCTTTTATAATTCTCGCCCACAATATCTATTTTCATTTATGATTAACGAGAATCCCATATGAGCACAGCCCTTACGATCATGGCCATTGCTGCTACTGTAATTAGCCCATTATTAGCCATTCAGACACAGAAATTTATAGAAAGATATTCTCAGAAAAAATCATTAAAAATTGATATATTCAAACAACTTATGGCTACTCGATCTCAGAACTCTCGACTGTCTAATGAACATGTTCGCGCATTAAATATGATCGACTTAGCATTTTACGGAAAAATAAAAAGAGGAAGAACCAAGAGAAGCGATTCTGAAAGTAAGGTATTATCTTCGTGGAAACTTTACTTTGCACATTTAAATACATCTTACCCTGATAATGATAATGCATCTGGCACCATATGGAACCAAACAAGCAACAATCTTTTTCTAGACTTGCTATCAGAGATAGCGAAAGATATTGGCTATGATTTTGAGCGAGTTCAATTACAAACAGCCATATATTCACCTATTGCCCACGGGGCAATAGAAAACGATAAATTAAAAATTAGACAGGGGTTGGCTGCAATATTCTCAGGAGAAAATGCCCTAAAAATGGAAATTATTAATATTCCCGCAAGACAGGGCAATTAATCTATTCACTATTTATCCTGTGGCTCAATACCTAACCGTTCCAACTCCTTTCTCCCTAAAGTTTTGAGCCAATTCCCCAAACTCATCCCTTCGGCCTTTGCCGCAGCCTCGAACTGCGCCTTTAACTCGGGTGTGATACGAATCTGGAAAGTTGGTGCTTTTCCGGATTTAGACTGATTTGGATCGCGTTTAGCTGTTGACATGTACGTACCTTTATATCTGGCGACCTGACTTATAACGCCCTCGCATGGTATTCGCAGTACCCGACGAGAGCTAACCTCACCAACTATCAAGGAGTTGATTATGGCTGATTCGCATTCTACCCCAGACACCGACCAATCCGGAACCGAGCGTTCGGTAATTGTGGGATACCGCCCTAATGTTTTCGACAAATCTACACCCAAAATTATTCTTTCCGGCAAGTGGCTACGCGAAGCGGGGTTTGATACGGGGCAACAGATTACCGTAAAAGTGATGAATGGCTGTATCGTCCTGATGGTCTATGGCGAGCAGGAGCAACGGTTGCAGGATGAGCTGAAAGAGGCACATCAGAAGCTGAACAGAATCGAGAGCACATTGGCGACTCTCCAGTGAAGCACGGCTGAACCTGCAAGCGGTACTTACAGGTTTACTTGGTGCCGGATGGCGCTTGCGCTTATCCGGCCTACTCAACTGAACTGGATTTGATAGAAAATGAACTATCCGGAAATTCCGGATAGTTCATTGGGAAGGGAAAGATTAGATTTTTCGGATCAATAGCTCTCTAGAATCATGTAAGTGACACTTACATGCTCACCTGGTGCCGGATGGCACTTGCGCTTATCCGGCCTACTTTCACAATACCCTATGTCTGACCACCCACCTCATAGTGACCCCCAGAAAGATATCGACTATAATGAACGAATCGAACGATTCATGCGAAATGGTGGCAATATGCATACTCTTACGGCAAATGAAGCCAAAACCCAGTTTGGCGATATGCTACTTAAAGCGCAGCGAGAACCTGTGCAAATTAATCGTAACGGTAAACCTGTTGCAGTTGTCGTCTCCATTGAAGACTATGAACAAATGGAAGCCATGAAGCTCCAGTTACTGAAGGCCAAAATTCAGCGTGCTCAAAACGATATTCATTTGGGCAATATTGTTGATGGTGATGCTTTTTTTGATGAGTTGATGGATCAACACAAAGGATAAAAAGTGAGTTACAAACTTACTGGAGAAGCACAGCGCGATATTATTGAAATCCGTGATTACACATCAAGAAATTGGGGCGCTAAACAGTCCAGGAGTTATCTTAGGAAATTACAGGTCGTTCTCTCTCAGTTAGCTGAAATGCCAGGCATGGGGCAGCATCGCATTGATGATTTTGGTGCAGATGTTTACAGCTTTCCTTATGTTAGTCATATGATTTACTACTGTGCACAAGACACAAATATTGTTGTATTGGCAGTCTTACACCAAAGCCGAGTACCAACAAAACATCTGGGACAACGTTTGTAACCCACCACCTTAATGCCGGATGGCGCTAACGCTTATCCGGCCTACGATTCCCAGAAAAAATAAAGCCGCCGATCGGTTAATCAGCGGCATTTACATTACTGCAATGCATCAGAAGTTATATTTCACGCCGAGCATACCGCGGGTATCGCTGTAGCCTTTATCCCCGACCTGTTGGGCCACGTTGCTCCACACATTGAGGCGCGGAGTGATTTGACCTTCAACGCCGACTTTCAGCTCGCCGATGTTTTTGGTGCCGCGCATGTCATTGCTCACATCGTCCATCTTCACGCTGGTCGTCTGCGTGTTGTGGATCCAGTTGGCTTCAACAAACGGCTGGAACTCGCGAGATTTACCGTCGTCGATGGCGTTGTGACCATTAATAAAGGCTTTCACACCCAGACGGGTCATCAGGTTGCCATCGGTGTTGTCCTTCACGCGGGTACCGTTCGCTTCGCGGTGACTGTCGGCTTGCACGTCCATCCATACCACCTGCGCTTTCGGTTGCAGCCAGTAGCTGTTGCGTTCGCTTTCACCCAGTTTGAAGCTGTAACCGGCTTCAACCGAAGCAGTTATCCCGCTGGATTTGTATTTCTCTGCTGCCTGCTCCTGGCCCATCACTTTGTTATCAAACCAGTTGTACAGCGCCCAGGTATCCACGTAGGTGCCGGTCTTGTCGGCGTCATTGGCATACCATGTGCCATACAGCCCCACGCTGTAACCAGTGACCTGGCCACGTGAATGGTAGCCGGTCAGACTGGACTGCGTGCGGTTCTGGCTGTTGGCATAACCGGCCATCGCGCCAAGGTGCCAGCGGTCAAGACCGTCGCTACTCCACTGCGCCAGGTCGCCGCCTAGCTGCATCACATAGCTGTTGCTTTGGGTTTTCAACTGCCCGCTACCGTCTTTGAAGCGGGTATGCGCCCCAACGTTACGCATCCACAGGCTGGTAACTTTCTTCTCGCCTGTCAGCATATCGACGTACTGCGTTTCACCCAGACGATCGTGCAGTCGGGTCATAAACAGCGTGTTAGCCGCATAGTTGTTCGCCAGATAACTGCCTGCTTCCGGACGGTATTGCTGCTCAGTGACAGGAGGCGCAACAGGTTCTTCCGGCTCAGGGATAATCGGGTCTACAGGATCGACCGGGTCTGGATCAATAGGGTCAACCGGGTCCGGATCAACAGGGTCCGGGTCATGCGGATCGACGGGGTCCGGGTCTTCCGGATCCGGCGGAGCAGGAATAAAGCTGGTCAGATACCAGTTACTGCCTTTCTGCACCACGTTATAGTCGTACGCACCGGCAACAATACGGCCCGCTTTCTCAAAAGTACCGTCAGAATTACCGGCCACTTCGATGATCTCAATACCTTCAATGGTCTGCGCCCCAGTTCCGCCAATGTTATTCACCGCCACAAACGCATTACCCGCGGTGTTGCCGAGCACTTTCAGCTTGTCGGTTTCGGAGGTATCGTCATTCAGGACAGTATTGAAAACCAGTTTGCCGCCGTTCCCGGTAAAATCTTCATTGATGGTAAGCGTCTGCCACGGTTCGCCGTCAGCATGCCCAAAGTTCACCACTGACCCGCCGTTCAGCGTCAGGTCGGTGAGCGTTGAGCTGTTAGTCATGTTCCAGGTCGCGTCGCTCATTTGCAGCGAGATAACGCCCGTCCCGGCAGTGACGCTGGTGATGTATGACGCCCCGCTCCACAACGAGTTGTCGGTCATGTTGAGCTTAATGGTACTGTTTTGCTGCGGCAGGCTGCTGGTTGCAGCAGTCGCGCCAGCGGCATGAAGATCGCCGTCGATAAGAAAACGCCCGCCAGTAGAACCGTCTACGATGCCGCCCGTTTCGGTGCTGATGGCATAACTTTCGTTGCTGTGATCGCCCGCCATGGTAATGGCGGCACCGCCTGCCAGATTTATCGCCCCGCGTGAAGTCGCATACAGGCCGCGTGGCGCTTTGCTGTATGACGCCGCTTTCGCCGAACTGTTCACGTTGATCGTTGCGTTTTCACCGAGATTCACGGTCGCGTTGGTGGAATAAACCGCATGAGCGCTGACGCCGTTGACCGTAATCGTCGCGTTGTTGCCCAGTTCCGTTTTGGACGATGAGGCGGCATAAATCCCCGTTGAAGAAGCACCCGAAGTCTCAATGGTGGCGTCATTGCCAAGCAGTATCGAGGAACCATTCTGCCCGGTGCGAAGACCCTCTGAACTGTCACCTGTCGTCACAATGTGTGCCCGGTCGCCAACGACAATTGTATTTTTGGCCTGCGTGGCGTCTTTCATCGCGTTTGCTGTGATACCACGTCCCTGGGAACCGGTGGTCTGAATATACAGATCGTCACCGACGTAAATGCTGGCCGAGCCCTTCCAACCCTGGCTATAGGAGTTGTAACCGGCGTTAATACCGTCACCATCCTGACCGTCCACATAAATGCTGGTGCGATCCCCGGTGATGATAAAGACCGGGTTATCCGGCGTATTGGCCCCGTGCGTGCGGATACCGTCAACATCTTTACCATTATTGGCGGCATTCTTCGACTGCGTGCGAATCGTCAGGTCATCCCCAAAAATAACGCCCGGACTACCCGTTGTACTGTTCTGAATAACGGTAACTGAGTGCTCAAAAGCTTCAGCGCCGGGTCCATTAATCGTTAATCCATTGCCATAAACGGGAATCGTGCCCGCACTCCATTGATAAACATAATTCGGCATGGCGCTGGTTTTAGCGAAACTGGCATTTGCCTGCGCTGGAATTATTGCCTGCAATTCCGGGGGCAGACTGCTAACCAGTCCGGTGGAGGGTAGACTATCAACGTCAACCCATGCCGCTTGAGCTGAAAATACCATAGAGGTTAATGCGGCTGAAACCGCTATGGCAATACGAGAATAAGATTTGGGATTTGGCATATTAGCCTCCTGCTTTCAGGCGTAGAGCGTCCACCACATCGCAAGGATGTGAAATAATAAAATTCAAAAAAACGTTATAAAATATTCGACAATATTTGATGAATACTATGGCCTAACTTATCTTCAAGCCTGAGCTTGTAGACATATATTTTCTTAATATCGATATTATCTATTTTGGTAATTTGCTGAATACTTTTCCCTGACACAAAACGCTTCAGTAATATCATTTCAGTATAGTTAAGTGAGCGTCCACGTTTGCTGTTAGCGAGATGACCAGTAAAGAGTCGCCTAATTTTCTGATGTTGAACTTCGTCATCATCATCAGAATATATAATCCCTTGTATTTTATTGCTTTTGGACAGCCAGTAGTTGGCTAACGGCGCCAGGTTCCTGTCTGCTATCAACACAATATGCATACCGCTGTAGGCAAGCCGGTCAACCCATTGCGGGTCGGCAAACAAGCGCAGATTCGGGAAAGAAAAGTCCACAAAAATAAACCCACGCGACAAATGGTTTTGATTATTAAGCAGAAGCTTTTCAATAATTCCTTTTTGCAGAAAACCATTCCCCTCAGGCCAGATCGCAAAAGCGGCACGGTGGCAGTAACTGGCGCGAACCGCAGTATCCGGAAATAATTGACAGGATAATTCACAGCTTATGCAACGAACAGTCTGTGACGGTGATCTCTTCATCAAAAATGACTCCTGTTATTTTTCCATAAATATTTCATTGGTAAATAAATGTGTCAATCCAACACGTTGTACGTTCCTTGTCAGTTAATAACAGTGGCGCTAATAAAATGTAATAAACTCCTGATGCACTAATATGTATGGGCTGTGAGTAATACGATTGCGCTAAGCTTATTTACGCTTTATCTCAGAATAACAACCTATGCTTTAGGAATTTTATGCATAAATTCAGACTCTAAGATAAACAGTAAAAAAGCACTATTTGCTAAAAAACAACCTGCATAAAAGTTACTTACTAATTACGTAATTCTGATAACTCAATCACCCTTGTCATGTTGTGGACAAATATAAAGATAATTCAGATAAAACTGTAATGAATTCTCATTATTTAACCTTAGTTAATTCTCACCTAAGAAATAAGATTGCTAACATGTTGTATTTAAAGAAGTTTTAATGAATTGGTGAAATTCTTATCTTCGTTCATGAACAAAGAGTGAGGCGCATTTTCGATTTGGATGTAAAATTTAAAGGATGCGTTAGCACACGCTGTGATTCGTTTTGGTTACTGAGGGCTGGGCAATTGTACCTTATCAATCAGTTGGTCGAATTTAATCCTGATAGCAAAAGTCTGGTCAATCGTCAGACCGGGCGAGCAATTCAGCTCCAGCTCCCTGCCTCGCTCTGTTTTCTCTATTTAATTACTCACGCAAGTGACATTGTTTCCCAGAACACGTTGATGACAATTGGTTGGGGTGAAAGAAATAATGTGACCACCACCAACACATTTTACCAGGCTATTCTGACGCTACGAAATGCGCTGGCGGACGTGGGGTTGCCTCGTGATACGGTGAAAACTATTTCCCGACGCGGGCTCAGATTAAATGAGAATACGCAAGTAGAGACAATAACGCTTCAACAGAGTGAAGTTTCCCCGCCGCCGGTTATTGAAGAAATCCCCCCCGCAAAGATAATTCCTTCGACACCACAACAAACGACGCAGATACCCTGGTTTGAGGTTTTATTTAGCGCCAGTGTCGTGATTGCCACGTTGATCATCTGGCTGGTGTGGTATCAAACGCGCCCTGTTATGCCGTTTAGTAAATTTGTCCAGGCTTCCATGCAGACCCCATCGCGGCAAAATTGCAAAATCTATTACTCACCAAATGAACACGACCAGCAAGGCTATTTCAATCTGATGCAGTTACATCCCTATCTCTGTGAAAACAACAAGCACGTATTTCTTACCGGTTACAGCAAAGCGGAAAGGATCGTGGCATTTGTCTGTGATAAAGATGCACGGGTGGATGCTAACGCATTTTGTACTACTCATTATTACTGGATGCGCGGGCAATGAAAAAAACACGCCACCTTATAGTGCTCGTGGCCGGGCTGGTTACTGTGCTCGGTTCAGGCGGATGGTTATGGCATTCACGCTATGCCGACAAACCGCTGAATTGCATCGGTAACATGGAATGGAATATTGGCAGCAACCGCTTTACCGGTACGTTATCGTTTCGGATGTACAACAGTGAAGGCCTGGCCACTATTACCGGCAAACTGTACGGGCGTAATACCTCAGACATTAGCAGGAACATCTATTTTAACTACACCCAAAAGCGCGATGCCCGAGTGCTACAGGCGATGCAGGTCGTCAAAACCTTCGCTGACACCGCTGATGAAGCGGATATTAACAACACATTACCTGGATTTTACCGCCAAAGCGGACGAAGCCTGAGCCTGGTCATGGAGGAGTATAAAGGTGCATGGATTTTTGCCAGCTCCAATGTGCCCTCGCTGTATTGCCGCAAAAGGTAGCGTCATATCCGGAAACAAAAAGTACGGCCCCTCAATGAAATTCACATTTGTCATCATTGACTTACGCGACATGGGTCACTGAATCCACACATAACCCATTGCTATTCTTCATCGCGAATCAGGAAACATCCTGAATATCATAATATCCGTTGCGTAATAATTAAGCGAAATGGGCGTTATATTTTGCCCAGAAGACTTCAACCTACGGATGGATATTTGGAGAAGACGTGGGCAGGGGCGTTTATCTCTCTCGCGAGCAATGTCTGAGCGTTCAGGCGTTATCGCATTTCAGGAAACGGTGTGTTTCCGGTGTATTTTTGGCGTACATATGAGGGATACGTAATGTTTACTTTTAAAAAGTGCCTGATTGCACTTTCTATAAATTTGGCCGTTGTTTCATCAGGTTTTGCTTGTACGACCCTGCTGGTCGGCAACGAAGCATCAACGGACGGCTCCATGCTGGTCGCCCGTAGCGCAGACAGCGATGCCCTGAAAGCACAGCATTTTGTCATTCATCCGGCAAAGCAAAATCAGACCGGGGTATACAGTACCAAAGCACATAATGGTGCGAATGATTTTACCTGGCCACTGCCGAAAAACTCTCTGCGTTATACCACTGTCCCAAACTGGAAAACCCAACTGCACGGCGCGACCGGGTTTAACGAGCTGGGTGTCGGCGTGAGCGGTACAGAATCCATTTTTGCCTCACCGAAAGCACTGGCCGCCGACCCGTACGTTGAGGATAAAGGGATCACCGAAGACGATATCCCGGATATTCTGCTGTCACAAAGTAAAACCGCACGTGAAGCTGTGGCGCTGTTGGGCCATATCGTTGAGACCGTCGGCGCAGGCGAAGGTTTTGGCGTTGCCGTCGTCGACGATAACGAGATCTGGTACCTGGAAACCGGTAGCGGCCACCAGTGGATGGCGCAGCGTCTGCCGAATAACCAGTATTTTGCCACCGGTAATCAGGGCCGCTTACAGGATTACGATCCTAAAAGTCCGGACATGATGGCGTCAAAAAACCTGATTCAATTTGCGACTGAAAAAGGGCTGTACGATCCGGCGAAAGACGGTAAATTCAACTTCTCCAAAGCCTATACCCGTGATGACGAGCGTGACCGCACGTATAACGACCCTCGCGTATGGACCATCCAGAAAGAGTTCAATCCTTCCGTAAATCAGGATATGGCCAAAGGGCGCGAATTCCCGGTCTTCATGACGCCAGAGAAGAAAATGACGCTGGACGATGTGAAAGCCGTGTTGCGTAGTCACTATGAAGGGACCAGCCATGACCCGTACACCAACGGTCTGAATGGCAAAGAGCCATGGCGTCCGGTCAGCGTTTTCCGTACCTATGAAGCGCACGTCATGCAGGTCCGTCCGTGGTTGCCAAAAGAGATTGGTGAAACGACCTACATTGGCCTGGGCATGGCTGACCTCACCGCCTTCGTTCCGTACTACAGCGGTCTGAAAGCGTATCCGGCTAACTACACGATGGGTACCGATAAAGCGGACGATCAGTCTATCTACTGGAAATATCGTAAATTACAAACGCTGACGATGACCGATTATCCGAAGCTCGCGCCAATCGTCAAAAAAGCCTACAAAGCGTGGGAAGACAAAGTGGCGAAGGAGCAAAAAGAGGTCGAAGCAGAGTATCTGAAGATGGCGAAAACCGATAAACCCGCCGCGGATAAGATGCTGAATGACTTCAACCTGCGCATCATGGCCGACGCCGAGAAGCTGACGGAAGATCTAACCAATCAGCTATTTACCATCCGCACTAAAGACATTCAGTCTGATATTTTCTTTGCGAATGCAACGAAAAAAGACTGAGTAACGACGCGATAGTATGCTGGCGCAAAATGGATATCACCACTTTGCGCCAGTAAGACAGGTACCATTACTTCCAGGGAAGTTCATCAAGCACCTGGTTCCGGAGATGCACATTAGCCCAGCAGGCGGCCTGCGTTCGGTTGCTCACCGATATTTTTTTAAAAATATTATAGATATGTGTTCTTACCGTATTCTCACTGATAAAAAAAGCACTAGCAATTTCCATATTAGATGCCCCTTTCGACAGTTCGGTCAAAATTTCATATTCTCTCTCAGTTAAAATTCCATTTTCTGCCCCTGGTGGCATTAGATCTAATTTTTCTGTTGGTGGTAAGAGTGATACTTGCATGCGAGGAGTTCTACATCCGTTTTTAATGATGTCCAACAGATATTCAGTACTGCAGTTATTTGGGACAACAGACTCGAAATTTGGCCATGACATGTTCTCATAAAGTGACAGCGATCTCAGACAATTAATGATATGAATACGCAAACCACACCTACTGTCATTGAGTAATCTTGACCAGACTTTTTTTAATTTTCGACTGGATGCCTGAATATCATAAAGGATGATACTTCCCTCAGCGATAAATGACATATCTGGCCTGCTAATATTAACAAAATCAACCAGTAGATCGCTTTGCTTATTGAGGTAATCCAACAATAGCTGTGTCTGTATTGATTGGTTGCTAATAAGTATTATCTTACTATCCATGTTAAGCATATGCAGCCTTCATTCAAATGATGATTGAAAATATTCCATGTCGCTATTGCATAGAAAGCCAACAACAAGTCACTACTTAAGATTAAAGATAATCTGATTGAATTATGAAAATTTAGCTAATTGTGCAATGCGATCATTCGCTTTTTCCGAATGCAACATTCGAATTTTCTCTTTTCAATTTTTAGAATCATAAAACAACAATCATAACCATATGTATTACATGATTTTTTCATTTAATCGTTACGTTAAGAATAATCCCAGCCCTGTGTTGGCGAGAGATGATAATGTTTCATGAAGACTCATATTTAACGACCATTATTAATATCATCGGATGAGTGAAATACGTTTAATCTACGATGTACAACAATACGTTATCTTACATAATTGATAGCAGGCATCAGCCTGATCGGATACAGAACAAGTGTATCCAAAACAATGTTACTGATAATAGAGACAATGTATCTCTCAATGAGGAGCACATTATGAGTAAATTATCCATTGTGACGTTAATTGCATGTACTATTTCAACACCTTTCGTTATGGCAGGGGTTGAAAATGGTCACTATAAAAATCCACAAGGAAAAGTTCAGTTCAACGGCCATGTTTATTCCGGGTCTTGCAAGATTTCAAACGGAGATGAAAACAAACAGGTTAAATTGAGCCCGGTATTAAACACACAGCTGAACAGACTATCTGCGACACAATCTCAATCATTCAGCATCCAGGTGAATGATTGTTATATTCATGAAAAATTAGTCCCCAAACTCACCTGGAATCATAACGGTTCATTGACCGAACAAGGGTATCTTATAAACATGGCAAGTCATGGTGCTGAAAACGTAGCGTTAGTATTGAAGGATAATGAGGGAGCGAATATTAATCTGCACCATGAGAATAATCGTTTTGAACCAGAAAAAGATTACCTCAAAGGTGACAAACCGACGCTAACCTATAAATTTAGCGTCGGTTATATTATTCCTGCTGAAACACAAATATGGGAGCGCGTCAAACCGGGACCGGTAAGCGCCCAAGCAAACTATAGCATTACTTATCTCTAAGCACTCAATGCTATAGCTCCCCTGCGCTATAGCATTTATTTCAATAGAGGCCTCATGAAAATCGTTGTTTCCTTAGTGGCTGTGTTCTCAATTTATGCCACACACGCAAGTAATATTATTGTTAATGGTACCCGGTTTATTTATTCTGAAGATGTCGCAGAAATTACCATTCAAATGACTAATACGGGGAAATCGCCGTCGCTAGCCCAGGTATGGCTGGATGAAGGCAACCCAGATAAACTGCCCGAGGAAATCTCCACTCCTTTTATAATATCGCCCCCCATTGTCCGCGTTGATGCTGGAAATGGACAGTCCCTCAGAATAAAAAAAGCAGCAGATAAATATATTGCCGCAAAAGATAGAGAGTCACTCTGGTGGCTCAACATGCTCGACATTCCCTCTGTAGATAAAAATAACATCACAGGGGATTCAGCCCTGCTCAATTTAGCCATTCGTTCACGCTTCAAATTTATTTGGCGACCGAGCGGGTTAGGTGACCGTCAGAATGCAGAAAGTAAGGTAGAAATTATCGCCAACCATCGTGACCTTACGCTGGTAAACCCCACACCGTTCTTCATTACAATCGCAGATGTTGTAACCGCCTCTGGCCATGGACTGCTGAGTGAAGGTGTCATGGTCGCCCCCAAAAGTAGGACCCATATTATTGCAAAACAAAACGTTGAACGTGGCGAGGCGGTCGTTTTACAGGCAATCAGTGATTACGGCGGTATCGTGGAATTCAAAACAGCTATAAACAAATAAAAAGGATAGAAAGGAATAAAAAATGGGTTTATGTAAAAGGATCTTCACCATACCCTGTTTTATATTTTTACATGGTTCATTATTTTCACTTAACCTGTATGCAGAAAACAACACCCGCTATGAGTTTGATAACGCTATTCTAATGGGTAATGCCTCACTAAATGATTTGCGTTCATTTAATACCGCTGGTTTATTACCCGGGAAGTATATTGTAGACATTTATATCAATGATAACTGGCGCGGACGCCGCGAACTGGAATTTAAACAAAATACCAATGGGGAGTTAGTCAGCTGTTACTCAGCACCTTTCTTGCAGGGTATTGGCATCAACCCAGCTAAAATGAATAAGATGCTTGCTGACCAACCGTTACGCTGTAGTCCTCTGTCGGAATGGGATAACAGTGGCAAAACCGCAGAACGGCTTAACACCAGCCAGCTTGATCTACGCATTACCCTCCCACAAGCCTATGTCGATAATCTGGAAAGTAATTATGTCCCACCTGAATTATGGCAACAGGGGATCCCTGCTATTAATCTCGGCTACAACGCAGATTATTACAGCACCCAGCAGCGGGGTAACGATCGTTCCAGTACAGACAGCGCCTGGTTGGGCATGGACATCCGCGGTTCAGCAGGAGGATGGTTAATTGAACATTTCGGTAGCCAGAACTGGGACAGCGATTCCGGTAGCCATTATGCAAATAATCGAACAACGCTAAAACGGCCAATAACTAGTCTGAAGTCTATGTTCAGCGCCGGAAAATTCTATACCGACAGCCAGATGTTCGACAGTATCGCTATTCTCGGGATGGGACTGGCTTCAGAGGATTTAATGCGCCCGGATAGCACATTGAACTGGGCCCCGATTATTCGTGGCGTTGCGGAGACAAACGCCCGGGTGACCATTTCCCAGGACGGTCAGACTATTCATCAGTCCTCCGTTCCAGCCGGGCCATTTTCTATTGAATCCGTACTTCCCGCCAATACCGGGGGCGAGTTGCTGGTTACAATTCAGGAGTCGGACGGGCGTATCCGTCGCTTTACCGTACCTTACTCCTCCGTGCCACAACTGCTTAAACCCGGCGTTTCACGATATGGCTTCACCCTCGGTACCGTCGATGAAGATAATGATGAGGAAGACCCCTTTACCGCCCAAGCTTACTGGCAATACGGCCTGAATAACTATATCACGCTGTATACCGGTGCCTCCGGATTCGAACGCTACCAGTCGGCCCTCATCGGCAGCGGTCTTAATAGCGGGCTGGGAGCATTTGCCATTGATGTTACTCAATCTCGTTTGAATCTCAACGACGATCGGCACCAGGGACAACAGTATCGTCTGACGTGGAATCGTACTCTCCAATGGTCTGAAACCTCACTATGGCTGGAGGCAAAATACGGCTCACACCATTTCTACGGCCAACGCGACGCCCTTGACGCCTTGGATGCAGTGACATCGATGAATACGTATTCGTCATTACGAGAAAAACTGTCAGTTAGCGCCAGCATCAATCAGCCATTGGCTGCCACATGGGGTTCTTTCTATTTGTCCGGCTCTCTAAAGACGTATTGGAATCAGCAGGATAATTATCGTCAGTATGCCGCAGGGTACACCAATACCTGGGGTAACTTGACCTGGAGTGTATCTGCGCAGCGTTTCTGGAATGAGGATGAACGTGGTTCCGTCACTAAAGACGACCAAATCATGCTTTCATTTAACTATTTCCTGCCACGGAATAACGCCGGTTTTACGCAGATTTCCTCCGACAGCTACAGCAACAATGGCAAAGCCAGCAACACCCGACTCGGCTTCACGACCTCTTCTGACGAGGAAAACAATATCGTTTGGGGCGTCAATACCGGCTATGCCCGCGGTGGCGATGTGGAATGGGGGGTAAACACGATGGTGCGCACACCTTACACATCACTTAACGGGACATGGAGCCAGAGTAATTCATGGCACCAGATGAGCAGCGGAGTAAGCGGAATGTTGGTTGCGCACGCAGGAGGGATAACCTTCTCACCGGAGCGTTCTGACACCGTCGCACTGGTCTATGCACCAGATGCTTATGGCGCACATCTGGAAGGCGTGCCCGGAACCCGCTTCGATAAAAGTGGCTATGCCATTATGCCGTGGCTTCGCCCGTGGCGCGTAAATGATGTCACCATCGATTCAAAAGGCGCTCCCGAAGGCCTGCACTTCAACAAAACCCAGGGAAAAGTTGCGCCTTACGAGGGCAACGTCATTCCTGTCAACGTCGAAACAACGCTAAGAAAACAGAAGATTATTTATCCCCGTCTTCAGGGGCAGTGGAAAATGCCGTTCGGCGCAATTATCCGTGACCATGCCAATAAGCATGTTGGCTACGTGGGACAAGGTGGAGCACTTTATATCGATGAAAACTCATCACCTGAAGTGTTTGTTTTTTTGGAAAACGGGAAATGTACGATTGTACTCAAAAGCCAGGAGGCCATATGTCGGTAATACGTACTGCTTTTATCCTGGGCTGCGCATTAGGTATTCACCAGACAGCCAACGCCACATGCACCCTGACCACACAGAAAGTGATTGTGACACCGGTAACCGTTACCGATAAACGTGCAGTCCAATCAGGGGGGATTATTCAGACGCGCACGCTCGCGGTGCAAAATATTCAGGCGTCAGGTTGTACTGAGAGCCATCCTTATACTGCTCAGGTTATCGGTGATTGGTCGGTGATGAAACAGCCCGGTATTCTGCGCAGCAATGTGCATGGTATTGGCATCAAAGTCACCCTGGAAACATCGACCGGGAGAATAGTCCAATGGCCATCGGCATTCAGGGCTTCAGCAGATGAATTCAGAAACAGCAAAATCAATATTGAGCTCATCAAACTGGATACCCAATCTACGGTAAGCCCTGCAGCGGGCGCACTCAACCTGCAAATTCGCAGCGAGACCCAATCCTTACCCGTGGTAGATATCACTCTGCCAGCAAAATATGTCACAATGCTAAACCGTTCCTGCACGGTAAAAGGTAACCGAACGATTAACGTAAAACTACCTGGCGTACAGATAGAAAACTTCACCGGTCGCGGCAGTACGGCCGGAAGAAAATCGTTTAACATCGACCTTATCTGTAAAAGCGATTTTACAACACCATCCCGCGTAACACTGACCTGGCGCGATACCGATAATGGCCATGACAGTCGCATCGGCGTGTTACCGAATCTCCAGCCAGGAGGAGGTGGCGGTATCGGTATTCAGGTTTTAGATCAACAACAACAACCTATCAGTTTTAATACACCTGCATATATCCATGTAACGCACCGGGATCAGGGAAAGCACTCTATTCCTTTTTATGCGCAATATTATCAGACAGGGAAACGAGTCACTCCGGGCGTTGTTCGCTCCGTTTTGTATTTCAATGCAGAATATGAATAGCCCCCCTAAATCAGGTACAATGCGTAATCTTTGCTCCACACAAGTGGAGCTTTTTTTATTATATATTCACAGGGATATAATGATCACAAGTAATTATTTTATTATTAATGTCTTGTTCGTTGTAATGAAATACTTCGATATCACAACCTGGATTTCGTTTTAATTTATGTTGCGACATGACTTTTAAATAAATATATTTTGAATACTGAGGATAGGATTCCTTACTGAATCTGAACGTAACGCAAGCATAGTTTCCCGAGGGGCAATCATAGCGATTATATCTATTAGCCGAATGGTGATTCTTAATACCAATGATGCTTTTTATTTTCAGACGCGTTGTTGAGTTAGGATTAGGTGAAAACTCAGTTAATGCCCACACATTTTGTCTCGAACTGTTAAGCTGTTCAAAAATCAGGTTTAACCGATGCAGATGTGAGTCGCTGGCTGGCGGGACAGGAGAGTCATAGTTGTACTGAACACCATGAACCACATCGACAGGCAAAGTACACAGTTGCAATTCGCTAACAACAATACCGCTTTGTGGTGTAAGCGAAAACAATGGTGCGAGATCCCAACTGAGATTTTTACGGTATTCTCTGGGGGTGTAACCTGTTAACTTTTTAAATTCACGGCAAAAAGATTGTTGAGAATCGAATCCTAACCTGACGGAAATATCAATAATATCCATACAGGTCAGGCGCAATAAAGATGCAGCTTTGGTGATGCGTCGCTTACGAATATAGAGGCCAACCGGCATATCAATACGCTGCTTTAAAATATCCTGAATATGCCTTCGGCTATACCCAGAAAAGCGGGTAATATCATCAATATCCACACCCGAAACAAAATTATCCTCAATATAAAACAAAACATCATTAATAGTATTTGACTTCAACAGGTCCTCTCTCTTCCCCAATAAACCATGTGGTATAAATGACCGTCAATCCATTTGACAGTCAGATACAGCAGCAAAAAACCTATAGCGAGGCTATTATTTTTATATCTCAGAGAGATGGATACCGTCAAATACCTTTTAATAAATATACACACATCAGAAGTCAATCAAGATATTATCCCCCGTAATATTATAAATACTGAACTTATTACAAAAGTAATATTTATTATGGCAACAATAAACAACAAGCCTATTATCACAAACTGATCGGAGTTCCGATCAGTTTAATTCCAGAGAGATTAACGACAATTTATGCATATGACTATAGAATAATATGCCTGCAGTTAAACATGTTCAGAAGGAAGCATCATCAATGTTTCACACCGCGCCTTCACTGCGTCGTGCAGCAGACGAACCGCCGTTGAAAGCTGCTTCCGATGCGGGCAAATCATATTCAGCGGGACTTTCTCTCCCTGATAATCCGGCATCAGCAGTTGTAATCGACCGTCACGCACATCCTCGCTGACATCCAGCCACGACTTGTACGCCACACCTTCTCCGGCAATCGCCAGGCGCCGGATCACTTCCGCATCGTCACTCATAATGGTGCCGTTAACCTGCACACTGCTGACCTCGCCGTTGCGCGTAAACGTCCAGCGATCGTGCAGGCGGCCGCGTAATACGAAAGTCATGGCGTTGAGCTGTGTTAAATCATCCAGTTTTTGCGGCGCTCCGTTTTGCTCAACCCATTCCGGTGATGCCACCAGCACGCGTCGGTTACCCGCTGCAACGGGCAGCGCAATGTAAGACGCGTCTTCGGTGTTGCCATAGCGAAACGCAACATCGACGGGGTCTTTAAAGACATCCGTTACCTGGTCGGAGAAAAAAATCCGCAGGCGCAGCGCGGGATAGCGGCGTCGAAACGACTGAAAGACCGGCAGCAGCAGGTTACGACCGAGATCGGAAGGCACGGCGATTTGCAGCGTGCCAGAAACTTCATCTTCCGGGGTCTGAATTTTTTGCAGCCCGGCATGCATTACATCCAGCATCTGGCGGGCATAGGGTAACCAGACTTCACCTTCTGGCGTCAGGCGCAGGCTGCGCGTGGAGCGAGCGAACAAGCGGATAGCCAACGTAGACTCCAGGCGCTTGATAGCTGAACTGACCTGAGCAGGCTGAACGCCGACTTCGCGCGCAGCATCACTAAAACTATTCAGCGCCGCGGCGCGGACAAACAACGTGAGATCTTCAAGCCGGAACATTTTCACTCCCCGAGTATAAGTCCTGTCGCCATAGGGCTATTTTTCCCGTTCTGTTACCGGTTTACCATCGAATTATTCAACTGATTCCTGTGACCGGAGATAATATGAAAGCCATCGCCATTACCCGCGCCGCGACCGACGGCAATAACATTGAATTTTTACAAGAGATTGACCTGCCCATGCCAGTTGCTACCGGGCACGATCTGCTGGTTGAAGTGAAAGCCATTTCCGTCAACCCCGTTGATACCAAGGTCCGCGAAGGTTTTAACGCTGATGTGCCGCGCGTACTGGGCTGGGACGCCGTTGGCGAGGTGAAGTCCGTGGGCGAAGCCGTCACCCTGTTCGCACCCGGCGATGAAGTCTGGTACGCCGGAGCGCTCGGCCGCGCTGGCAGTAACAGTGAATTTCAGCTGGTTGATGAACGTATTACCGCGCTGAAGCCAAAAACACTGGATAATGCTTCTGCTGCGGCGCTGCCACTGACCGCTATCACCGCCTGGGAAATGCTGTTCGACCGTCTGGGCGTTGAGGAAAATGGCAATGAAGATGATGTGTTATTGATTGTTGGCGCGGCTGGCGGCGTCGGTTCTATTCTGACGCAACTGGCCAGTAAGCTGACCAAAATGACCGTCATCGGTACCGCATCACGTCCGCAGAGCCAGAAATGGGTACGTGAAGCGGGCGCTCATCATGTGATTGACCACAGCAAGCCGTTGACGGAAGAGCTGGCACGGATAGGCATTAAAGAGGTGACGCACGTTGCCAGCCTGAACAATACCGAGCAGCACTATTCGCAAATTATTGCCGCACTGGCGCCGCAGGGCAAACTGGCGCTGATTGACGATCCGCAAACTCTCGATGCGCGCCCGCTGAAGGCCAAAAGCATTTCGCTGCACTGGGAGTTTATGTTTACCCGTTCGATGTTTACCACCCACGACATCATTGCGCAGCATCAGTTACTGACCCGCGTGGCGCAGCTGATCGACGACAGCACCCTCCGTACCACGCTGGGCGAACATTTTGGCGCGATTACCGCGGCAAATCTGCAAAAAGCCCACACGCAAATTGAAACCGGTCGCTCGGTCGGCAAGATTGTGCTGGAGGGGTTTTAACATGTCTGATTCTGACGTGATTTCAATTATTGCGGTACTGAAAGCCAAACCGGGGAAAATCGACGCGCTGAAACAGGCGCTACAAGCTCTGCTGCTGCCCACACGCCGGGAGCCGGGCAATATTGAATATGCCCTGTTCCAGTTACGCGACACGCCGGATGTGTTCTACGTGCGCGAATCCTGGCGCGGTCAGGCCGGTCTGGATGAGCATATCGCTCTGCCACATTTCCAGGCGTTCATTCTACAAATGAACGATCTGCTAGCCGAACCGCTACGGCTGGATTATCTGACGCCGATTGAGCCTTAATGTCTCGACGCGCCCCCGCAGCTATGCGGGGGATTTACATCAGCCATTGCGTCCGGCCATAACACCGCCATCCACATCCCAGATGGCGCCAGTTACCCATTGCGCTTTGTCTGACAACAGGAAGGCGACGGATTCAGCCACATCACGCGGCGTACCAACCCGACCAATCGGATGGAAGCTGTCAAAGCTACTCATCACACCTTGTACGTCTTCTTTCGGGATAAATCCTTCGTAGATAGGTGTATGCACCACTGCTGGCGAAACGGCATTGACGCGGATCCCATTCGCCCCCAGCTCGATGGCCAGATTTTTAGTTAATGCATGCAGGCCCGCTTTTGCCATTGAGTACGCTGAAGAAGGTGTTGCGCCAATTGCCTGTTGCGCCCACATCGAACCAATATTCACGATGGCACCCTGGATGTTAGCCGCCACCATATTACGCACGACATCGCGGGTGATAAAAAACGTCGCGCGGTTGAGGCTCATGTACAGTTCATAATCTTCAACTTCATGATCAGTGAAAGGTTTTGGGAAGAAAACCCCAGCTGCATTTACTAACAGGTTGATGTCTTTGTGCTCAGCATTCACCGTTGCCATCACCTGCTTAACGCCCGCTTCTGACATCAGATCCGCCACAATGACAGAGACGTCACCCAGCTCCGCCAACGCCTGACGGGCCCGTTCCGCTTTCTCGACGCGATTGCCAACCAGCACCACTCGACCACCACCCTGGAGGATCAGTTTTGCGGTTTCAAATCCGATACCACTGGTACCGCCCACCACTAACAGTTTTTTGCCGACAAATAATGTGTTCATCGCTAGCCTCGTTTCACGTATTCGTTAATGCGCTAACAATGCCACTCCCCTGAGGCGCTGACGAATGAGAAGAAATAGCGAACCGAGAAAGAAAATCTATCTCGATGGCATATACTGAAGATATTCACAAAACGGGAAATGACCTGATGCGCTCGCTTAATCGACTTAAATGGTTACACGCTTTTGAGGCCACAGCCCGCCACGGCAGTTTTACTGGTGCGGCGCAGGAACTGGGGGTCACTCCGGCTGCCGTTGGGCAACTGGTTCGTGCGCTGGAAGACTGGGTTGGCCACCCGCTGCTGCATCGAACCCGTTCAGGCAAAGAGCGTCTCACGCTGGTCAGCGAAGCACAGGACGCGTTGCGCGAGATAACCCAGGGACTGGATAGCCTGGAATCCGGGCTGAACAAGTTACGCGGCCGACGGGCGCGCTCGGTGGTGATCATCACGGCCTCTCAGGTACTGGTGATGAACTGGCTGATGAGCCGCCTCAATCGTTTCTCACAAGCGCATGAAAACATAGAATTACGCCTGAACGTGACGGAAAAGCTGATGGATGTTGCTCATGGCGAAGCGGATCTGGGCGTACGTTGCGGTAAAGGCGACTGGCCTGAGGTAAATAAAACCTGGCTGATGGATGAAGAAGCGGTTCTGGTTTGTAGCCCACGTATTGTGCCAGTAGATAAAATATCCTGTGGAGAATGGTTGGCCGCACAGAAGCTTATCCATGATGACACTCCCCACCCCGGCGCCAATTTCCCGGACTGGAATGATGTCCTGACCGCCACCCAGGCACCTGCCGTTCGCGACAGTGGATTGCACATCAACTCTACCTCTGCAGTGATTCTGGCGGCGCTCAGCAGTCAAGGTGTCGCCATTGTGCGTAGGGCATTGGTGCAGCAGCTACTGACAGACGGACAACTGGTTCAGCTTCATCCCAACACCCGCTGGCCTCTGGCGTGGTCTTACTACATTGTTACGCCACAGCACGCGGTAATGCGCCCGGAGGTAAAAGTCTTTAATGACTGGCTGATTGCGGATGTGCTGGCAGAAATCACAACCATCTCTGCTATGATGCCTGCACACAAATAAAACAAAACAACATGCCGAGGGAAAGATGAGTTCCACCAGAAGAGGGATGATGAACGTCCTGATTGCCGCCGTATTATGGGGAAGTTCAGGCGTTTGCGCGCAATACATCATGGAGCAAAGCCAGATGTCGTCGCAGTTTCTGACCATGACGCGCCTGATTTTCGCCGGGCTCATTCTGCTGATGCTCTCTTTCGTTCACGGCGACAAAGTGTTCTCCATTATCAAAAACCGCAAAGACGCCATCAGCCTGCTGATTTTTTCCGTGGTTGGGGCGCTCACCGTACAGCTAACCTTTCTGCTGACTATTGAAAAATCCAACGCAGCCACCGCGACGGTGCTGCAATTTTTGTCACCGACCATAATCGTGGCGTGGTTTTCCGTGGTGCGCAAAGCACGACCGGGGATTTTAGTGCTGACTGCGATCTTCACATCGCTTATCGGCACCTTCTTGCTGGTCACCCACGGTAACCCGACGTCGCTGTCTATCTCACCTGCCGCGCTGTTCTGGGGAATTGCCTCGGCGTTTGCCGCCGCGTTCTACACCACCTACCCCTCAACGCTTATCGCGCGCTACGGCACGCTGCCGGTCGTCGGCTGGAGTATGTTAATCGGCGGCATGATCCTGCTGCCGTTTTATGCCGGACAGGGCACTAATTTCGTGGTGAATGGCAGTTTGATTCTGGCGTTTTTCTATCTGGTGGTCATCGGCACGTCGCTGACGTTTAGCCTGTACCTGAAAGGCGCGCAGATGATTGGCGGACCGAAAGCGAGCATTTTAAGCTGCGCGGAACCGTTGAGCAGCGCGTTGCTGTCCCTGCTGCTGTTAGGTATTACCTTTACCCTGCCAGACTGGCTGGGCACGCTTTTGATCCTCTCTTCGGTAATACTTATCTCAATGGACTCACGTCGCCGCGCCAGAGCGGTTTAACACCAACCGGCGCGGCAAAAGGTTATGATTACCAGCCCGGAACCGCGCCACCGTTAAAGATAGTTTCTGCCGCCTTCGCCACTTCAGGTGACTGATAAGATTGCAGGAACTCTTTCACATTCTCGGCATCTTTGTTGTCTTCTCGCGCCGCCAGAATGTTCACATACGGTGAGTTTTTGTCTTCAATAAATACGCTGTCATGTACCGGGGAAAGCCCGGTTTGCTGGATGTAGGTGGTACTGATAATCGCCACATCCACTTTCTGATCGTCCAGCACACGCGGCAACTGCGCACCTTCCAGTTCCATAATTTTCAGATGCCGCGGATTATCAGTAATATCCAACGCTGTTGGCAGCAGGCCGGTATCCGCTTTCAGCGTAATTAACTTCTCTTTTTGCAGCAGCAACAGCGCCCGGCCCAGGTTGGTTGGATCGTTAGGTATCGCAATCGTTGCACCGTCTTTTAGTTCAGCGACCGTTTTGATTTTCTTCGAATAACCAGCCATTGGGAACACAAAGGTATTGCCCACCGCAACCAGCTTATAGTCGTGTGCTTTATTATCTTGTTCAAGGAACGGGCGATGCTGGAAGACGTTGGCATCCAGCTCACCATGATTGGTGGCATCGTTGGGCAGCAGAGAACCGCTAAAACCCACCAGTTCCACCTCCAGACCATATTTTTCTTTAGCGACTTTCTTCGCGACCTCCGCCACATCCTGCTCTGCACCGTTAATTACACCCACTTTGATATGCTTTGCATCGCTGCTCTGTTGATCGCATCCTGCCAGCAATAATCCCGCCAGTAATACCGCCGCCCCGGCCCCGAAATAAGGTATCTTCAGCTTCACGTTTTATCCTTTTGCAATAACCGCCTGATGAGTAATGAAATGACTATAGCGGGAAGGCCGCTGCGGTTTAAAAAACGAAAAAGCATCAGCAAGAAGAAAAAAGCATAATGGGGCTAAGATAAATTAGTCGGAAGATACTGTTAGTTCATCAATTGCAAGCCCGGTAATAATTAGCACCAGTTCACGATCGATCCCCTTCTCAAGCATGGCATGGGCTATCCGCAACGCTTCGTCTTTTTGCCCTCGCGTTTGCCTTCGAGTTTGCCCTCTAGCAACCCTGTCCTTCGCCCCGACTCACGTAAGCATTCTGCAATCGTCATTAATCTCTCCTTATGCTGGGGAACGCGCAGGGCAACCTCTCGAATAAACGCCTCAAAACGCGGTGCGCTGCCAGACTGCACCAGGTAATTAAATAGCGTTTCTACCTGACTGTCATTAGCGTGTCCCTTAATCAACAGGGCAACCAGTTTATCGACCAGCACCATCAAATCGCGCTCGCGTATATGCTTCTGGACAAGTTCCAGTAGTGCCACTCGCCGGTGCTGCATAATCTCATCATCAGACACCACCGTGATATCGACCAGCGGGAAGGTCGCGCTATAAAGCTGCCGCGCAGTCTCTGGATCGTCAAACTCATCCAGCCAGCACAGCGAAAAAGGGTACGGGCTGGCAACGCCATGGTAAAAAAGTATCGGAACCACCAGCGGCAGCGTTTTGTGGCCAGCATCAAGGTGATTCTGCATCGCGGCAATGGCGTAACGCATCATTCGGAATGCCATATGAGCATCCGGTGAACTCTGGTGTTCAATCAACGCGTAGATATAGCCTTTACCAGTTCTCGTCTTTAGCGACCACAGAACATCGGAATAACTGGCACGCAGGTCTTCCTCAATAAAACTCCCTGGCTCCAGCTTCAGTGTGTTCAGATCGCAAAGTTCACGTAATGGTGCGGGAAGATAGCTATCAAGAAAATCCCGTGCCGTTTCTGGATGGCTTAAGAACTTTTTAAATACCGCATCATGCGGCGTAGAAGTTGTTGGTTTTTTCATGGCGGTCCGTCACCAGAAGAACAAGATGACGGAACCATACTCGCCAGTCGCACACACAACATCTGTGAACTTTTCTAGTTGCGAGGCGGCTTGGCGGATAAATACATGCTTTTGCAATGTATTCATTTTCAGGGAATAACGCTCGCAAAAATGCCCGGTAAGCGTGATCACCTCCGGGCAAGTACCTAAATCCTCTTTGGCGGCAGCATCCAGACCTTCCGGTCATCAAAACGTTTTCGACAAATAATGGCGCGCGGAACCGGTTTCCGGGAAGTTATCGAGGGTCATTTGCAGCTGATAGCCGTTTTTCTGATAAAACGGCAGCGCCTGGAAACTCATGGTATCCACCAGCGCATGCAGGCATCCTCTCTCACGCGCCGTCTGTTCTGCGGCCTGCATCAATTTTGTGCCGTAACCACCTTTACGCAGCGAGTCATGCATCCACAGAAAATCAATGCACAGCCATTCGCCTTTGATTTTGCCGATCAGCCCACCCAGAATGTCATTGCGCTCATCGCGCCAGTACACCGCCAGGTCGCCAAAATTGGTGGTTCTCAGAAACTGTTGGTTGTAAGCGCGCAATCCGGCAAGCAGGGCATTTTGATCGTCTTCGGTAATCGTATCTGTAATCTGTATTTGCATCCTATCCTCCTGAAATAACTACAACTTCTGGCTGATTTATTTTTAGACATTAACACAGGGTGATGAGTGAGTCGTATGCCGTCTACACTTACTCTTGAGATGATGCGCATAGACAACAAGGATTATTATCATGAAACGAGTCATTTTTCCGATTATTGCCGTCCTTTTCACGCTACCCGGTCTGGCACATGCCGACTCGGCTTATGGCAGTCTGCAGGCTGTACACGAAAAGAATACTGTTATGAAGGATTTACGTAAGATTTGCACCCCGCAAGGGTCGCCATCTGATGAGGTGTGGGAAAAAACGATTATGGCTGATACGCGTAATCAGCAGCACATCCGCGAAGCCATTCTGGCAATTCAAAGAAACAATCAAAACAACTACTGGGAAGCGCTTGGCAAAGTTGAATGCCCGGATTTATAGGCGTGAAGCGAAATAGCCCCACGCCAGAGGGAAAGCGTTAACGCTGAGGAATAATTAAGTCGCCGCGCAGCACGTACGACCCCAGCACGCTCTGGGTTTTCTCGTTGAGCCAACTGACGATCCGCGACGCCATGGCGTCCATGGAATATTCAATCGCCGGGATCGTAGGGATTCCCGGCAGATGCAGCGAACCGGCCAGGCTAAAGACCATAATGTCTTGCGGTACTGATTTATTAAACGCCTGCAACTGCGGGATCACCCGCTGTGCCTGCTGTTCATCCGCCACCAGCAGCGCGTTAAAATTCAGCGTGGACGCGTTGTTCAGCAGCTCCTGCAAGGCCACTGACGATGACGTTGCAGCCATAAATACCAGGTTACGGTTAAACGGCAGGAAGTTTTTTTCCAGCGCGTGTTTATAGCCCAACAGCACCTGATCGGAGAAACCCATCCCGTCCGGATGAATTAAAGCAATCTGGCGTCGGTTCTGACTTATCAGGTAGTTACAGGCGGTTTCGGTAGCGAACTCATGATCGAACTGGATGCTGTTGACGTCATCGCCGGAATCCAGACAATCCACCAGAATGACATTCTCCTGATTGATGTTCAGCGGAAAACGCGCGCCAATAATCAGGACGTCATCGCACAAGCCGCAGCTTAATTCATCAAGAGCGCTCATGACTTCCGCTTTGGTATTGGCAAAACGCAGCAGCAGGTGCTTTTGATGCTGGCTAAGATGCTTTTCCAGCGCGTAGAGATAACCCGTGGTCTGATTAATGTTGTCCTGCGCGCATATCACGCCGATACAGCCCGTAGACTGGCTGAGTAGCGACTGCGCAATCACGTTCGGACGATAATTGAGTTCATCCACCGCTTTCAACACGGCGAGGCGGCTGGCCTCTTTTACGCCACGCGATCCGCTCAACACGCGTGACACAGTGGCTTTTGACACGCCAGCCAAACGCGATACATCGTTGATAGTAGACATCATTCTCCCCTGACAGGACCCGCCAGGCCCTTTCCATCCTGAATTTAACATTGGCTCAAATAATCACCATCCGCAGTATAGCTGTTTCCGTTTTTCATGGAAACCGATTTTCCATTTGGACTCAAAAAGAGATCTTCACAGCTAATTTCGTGAGCTAAATCCAAATAATTAGCCTTATAAGAATAAGATCTTGATGGCCGTCACAGTTCTGTTTTCCATGAATGGAAACCGGTTTCCGTATGATATCAAATCAGACTCGCAATAAGTTTTTACATTTAAAGGATGGTTCACTATGTTCAGGATTATGTTGTGTTGTTCGGCAGGGATGTCCACCAGTTTGCTGGTTCGCAAAATGGTTGAAGAGGCAGAGTCTCGCGGATTGCCTGTGAAGATTGAGGCCTACGGTGTTTCCGAATTTGACATTCAGTTTCCAAATTACCAGGTGGTGCTACTCGGCCCCCAGGTAAAGTACATGCTTAATACGCTCTCCGAAAAGGCTGCCACCCAGGGTATACCCGTAAAAGCCATAGATATGATGGATTACGGTATGCAACGCGGTGACAAAGTGCTGGATTATGCTCTGTCGCTGATTGAAGCGACACACTAGAAAGGTGTCATTATGAGTTCGTTATATCAGTCAATGGTTGCCGTCATTGAACAATCCATCACCCCGCTCGCTGGCAAGTTAGGGCAGCAAAAGTATGTGATTGCAATTCGTGACGGTTTTACGGCGGCGCTGCCGTTTATGATCATCGGCTCCTTCATGCTGGTGTTTATTTTTCCGCCGTTCTCTGCCGATACCACCAACAGCTTTGCCCGGGGCTGGCTCGATTTCTCGGCAACTTATCGTGAACAGCTGATGCTGCCGTTTAACCTCAGCATGGGTGTTATGACGTTCTTTATCTCCGTGGGCATTGGTGCCAGCCTGGGCCGTCAGTTTAACCTCGATCCGGTGATGTCTGGCCTGCTGGCCTTTATGGCGTTTTTACTGGTTGCTGCGCCCTATGCCGACGGTAAAATCTCGACGCAGTATCTTTCCGGTCAGGGTATCTTTACCGCCCTCATCACCGCCATTTACTCCACCCGTATATATGCATGGCTGAAGCAGAATAACGTGACAATCCGCCTGCCGAAGGAAGTCCCGACCGGCGTCGCGCGTTCATTCGAGATCCTCATTCCGGTACTGGTGGTGATTGCAACCCTGCATCCGCTGAACCTGTTTATCGAAGCACAAACCGGGATGATCATCCCGCAGGCGATTATGCACCTGCTGGAGCCGCTGGTTTCCGCTTCTGACTCACTGCCCGCTATTCTACTTTCCGTGCTGTTGTGCCAGATTTTCTGGTTTGCCGGCATTCACGGCTCATTGATCGTAACCGGCATCATGAACCCATTCTGGATGGCGAACCTGTCCGCTAACCAGGCCGCTCTGGCAGCGGGCGCTGCGCTGCCCCATGTCTATCTGCAAGGTTTCTGGGATCACTACCTGCTGATTGGCGGCGTCGGTTCAACTTTACCGCTGGCATTCCTGCTGCTGCGCAGTCGCGTCGCGCATCTGCGTACTATCGGCAAAATGGGAATTGTGCCTAGTTTCTTTAATATCAATGAGCCTATTCTGTTTGGTGCGCCAATCATCATGAACCCGATGTTGTTCATCCCGTTTGTCTGCGTCCCGCTGGTTAACGCCGTGCTGGCCTATAGCGCCACCAAACTCGGCTGGCTGGCACAGGTTGTTTCACTGACGCCGTGGACTACGCCTGCGCCAATCGGTGCTTCCTGGGCCGCAAACTGGGCATTAAGTCCGGTGGTGATGTGCTTTATCTGTATGGCGATGTCAGCGCTGATGTACCTTCCATTCCTGCGTGCTTACGAACGTTCTTTGCTGAAAACCGAAGAGCAAAAAGCACAGGATGCCGTCTCCGTGGCGAACGCTGCCCGTAGCAACTCATAATGAATCAAGGAGTCAGAACAATGAGATACCGTTTTCCTGAAAACTTCTGGTGGGGCAGTGCCTGCTCAGCGCTGCAAACCGAAGGGGATAGCCTGAACGGCGGCAAAAGCCAGACCACGTGGGACGTGTGGTTCGACCGTCAGCCAGGTCGTTTCCATCAGGGAGTTGGCCCGGCAACTACCTCGACCTTTTATCAGCACTGGAAACAGGACATCGCACTGCTCAAACAGCTGAAGCACAACAGCTTCCGTACGTCTCTGAGCTGGTCGCGCCTGATTCCGGACGGTACCGGCGAGGTTAATCCTGAAGCCGTCGAGTTCTATAACAACGTTATCGACGAGCTGCTGGCACAAGGCATTACGCCATTTATCACCCTGTTCCATTTCGACATGCCTATGGTGATGCAGGAGAAAGGTGGCTGGGAAAACCGTGAAGTGGTCGAGGCGTTTGGCCGCTATGCACAAACGTGTTTTACATTGTTCGGCAACCGGGTTAAGCACTGGTTTACCTTTAACGAGCCAATTGTCCCGGTTGAAGGCGGCTATCTGTATGACTTCCATTACCCTAATGTGGTGGATTTCAAACGTGCAGCCACCGTGGCGTATCACACCGTACTGGCGCATTCGACGGCGGTTCGGGCATATCGTGCCGCAAACCATGACGGTGAAATCGGCGTGGTGCTGAATTTAACGCCTTCCTACCCGCGCTCACAAAATCCGGCGGATGTAAAAGCCGCACACTATGCGGATCTGCTGTTTAACCGCAGCTTCCTCGACCCGGTGCTGAAGGGTGAATATCCAGCGGATCTGGTTGGACTGCTGAAAGAGTATGATCAGTTACCAACATGCCAGCCAGGCGACAGCCAGTTAATCGCCGAGGGCAAAATCGACCTGCTCGGCATCAACTACTATCAGCCGCGTCGCGTGAAATGTCGTGATAGCGCCGTCAACCCGAATGCACC
Source organism: Citrobacter sp. Cpo091 (assembly GCF_030332645.1). Classification (NCBI taxonomy): domain Bacteria; kingdom Pseudomonadati; phylum Pseudomonadota; class Gammaproteobacteria; order Enterobacterales; family Enterobacteriaceae; genus Citrobacter; species Citrobacter sp. Cpo091. The sequence continues at coordinate 89,129 of NZ_JAOWHL010000017.1, read as the reverse complement.
GTTTATGCCGGAGTGGCTGTTTGATTATTACGAAATGCCGGGTCGGAAAATGAACCCTTATCGTGGCTGGGAAATTTATGAGCCGGGTATTTACGATATTATTACCAATCTGCGTGATAATTATGGCAACCCGCGCTGTTTTATTTCTGAAAACGGTATGGGTGTCGAGAATGAGCAGCGTTTTATTCAGCAAGAGCAAATCAACGACAGCTACCGTATTGAATTTGTTTCTGAGCATCTTAAATGGCTACATAAAGGAATTAGCGAAGGCTGTAATTGTCTTGGCTACCATATGTGGACCTTTATTGATAACTGGTCATGGCTTAACGGCTATAAAAACCGCTACGGTTTTGTTCAGTTAGATTTAGCAACGCAAAAACGTACGGTGAAAAAAAGCGGCGAATGGTTTGCCCAGACCGCCGAAAATAACGGATTCGATTAGGAAGAGAACAACATGATTGCATTAGAAGAAGCAGTAATGGAAATCATCGTCAATGCCGGGCAATCCCGCAGTCTGTGCTTTGAAGCGCTGCATGCCGCGCGCGCCGGCAATATTGACGAGGCAAAAAGCCTGCTTCGTGAGGCTGACGGTTACGCCCGTCAGGCTCATCACATGCAAACCAAATTGATCGAACAGGACGCCGGGGAAGCCCGGCAACCAATGACATTAATTATGGTGCATGCGCAGGACCACTTAATGACGTCGTTATTAGCCCGCGAACTGTCAGAAGAAATTATTCATCTGTATCAGCGTTAATCGTTAATTACACATTCAACAACGGAGAAAGCATTACGATTAAATAAAGCAGCCCTGTACCCGTTATTAAATAGACAAATCAACTTGTTTTGGTGATAGCAAATTAAACCAAGACGGGATGGTTATTATCTTAAAATAAATTAATGCACACGCTTATTCAGAATGCTCTACGCAAACTGAAGGGTAAAGTGTCGATGAGATAACCATGAACATGATAAAAAAACTTCCAGTCACGCTGGCGGTCGTCGCCGCGCTGTGCCCAATTTCTGTCCTCGCACAGGAATTCACACAAGAACAAATCGATGCCATCGTTGCCAAAGCCGTCGATAAAGCGCTGGCTGAGCGTCAGGCAAAAATGGACGCCGCCGTGGCGAAAAAAACCGATGTCATTAACGAGCCGCAAAGTGCGGCGCAATCGCCGGATATGGCTATTCCGTTCGGTGTGAAATTCAGCGGCTATGCGCGTTACGGCGCGCATTTCCAGAGCGGCGATCAGAAATACGTTGGCGTTGATGGCTCCTACAACGGTGCTTCCGCTATCGGTCGCCTGGGTAACGAAGGCAACGGCGGCGAGTTCCAGCTCTCAAAAGCGTTCAAAAGCGATAACGGCGCCATCTGGGACATCAACGTGATGATCGACCACTGGGGCGACGAAGTTAACCTGAAAAAAGCCTACGCGGGCGTCACCAACGTACTGGAATCCAATCCCAACGCCTATATCTGGGCAGGCCGCGACTTCCACCAGCGTCCGCAACAGGGTATCAACGACTACTTCTGGATGAACCACGACGGCCAGGGCGCCGGGGTGAAGAACTTCGACATCGGCGGCGTACAGTTTGATGTCGCCACCGTTGCCGCAGTTGAATCGTGCAGCCCGGAAGTGATGGAAGACGAAGCCAACCCATCGCGTATTACCTGTACCGGCGGTTCCGGTACCGGCGATAAAGGCAACTACGCTGTGACGTCAAAAATTCACAATATGAAAGTGGGCCCGCTGGATCTGGAGATCTACGCCAACTACGGTTTTGACTCCAAAGCCGTCGAGAGCGATGACCGCCTGAAAGCCTGGCAGGGCGCATTCGTGCTGAGCCACACCAACGACAGCGGCGTGAATAAAGTGATTGCCCGTTATTCTGATAACTCCGACAACAGCGTCTATAACAAAACCGACGACCTGACTACGGTTTACGCCAGCTTCGAGGGAAGTCATAAGTTTACCCGCCAGGCGCAGGTGGAATACCTGTTAGCGTTCCATGATTACGACAACAGCACCGATAAGAGCGATAACCGTAAGAACTACGGCGCGATTGTGCGTCCAATGTACTTCTGGAACGACGTTCACTCCACCTGGCTGGAAGCGGGCTATCAGCGCGTAGATTACGACAACGGCGGGGATAACCACGGCTGGAAACTGACGCTGTCGCAGAACATGTCAATCGCCATGGGACCGGAGTTCCGCCCGATGCTGCGCTTCTACGTCACCGGCGGCAAGGTGGATAACGATCGCACCGCGCGGGTCAACGGCACGCAGGATGAAACGCTGGACGACTTTAACCTTGGTGCCATGTGGGAAGCATGGTTCTGATTAGTGAGTCGTGAAGTGCCGGATACGGCGAGAACGCCTTATCCGGCGAACAACACCGAGATTATTGCATACCTTTTATGCGAACTTTCGCTGCCACCAAAAGCGCCGTCAGCAGCATCAGGCTGCCGGAAAGCATCAGGGGCGACAGCAGTCCGAGGGTATCGAGCGCATAGCCTCCCACCGCTGCCCCGCAGGTATTGGCAAGCTGGATCACGGCGACCTGGACGGATCCGGCTTTTTCTGCCTGATCGGCAAGCGAACGGGTGATCCACGTCGACCAGCCGACCGGTACCAGCGCAAACAACAGCCCCCAAATAATCGCAATACCCGCCGCGACCACTTTGTCGCTGCCCCACAGGATCAGGACCAGCGCACTGAGCGCCAGCACCAGTGGCGCACCGGCTAACGCCAGTTTGACCGAACGCTTCAAAATCATCGACGAGAACGACGTACCAACGAAACTGGCAATACCGAAGCTCAGCAGCACCAGCGTCAGGCCATCAACGTCAAAGCCCGCCAGATTCATATAGATCGGGCGAATATAGGTAAAGAAGGCGAACTGACCAGCAAAGGACATGAAGATGGCAATCATCCCGGCCATCACCCCTGGACGCTGCAACAAGCTGAACATGTTTTGTTTCTGATGCGAAGGTTCACCAGGCAGCGAAGGCAACGCTCTCACCACCCAAATCGTGCACAGCACGCCCATTACCGCCGCCGCATTAAACACGTTACGCCAGCCGATAATGCCGCCCAAAAAGCTCCCCAGCGGCGCGGCAATTACCAGCGCGATGGAGACCGCGCCAAAAATAACCGACAGCGCTTTCGGCACCGTACGTGCAGGAACCAGACGCATGGTCAGCGACGCCGACATCGCCCAGAAGCCGCCAAGCGCCAGACCGAGGCAGGCGCGGCCAACGAGCAGCAGCGAAAAAGAATTGGCAAAGGAAACCAGCAGACAGGAAAGCGTCAGTAGCACCGAAAACAGGATCACCACATAGCGACGATCGGTCGCCTGAATAATTTGCGTCACAAACAGGCTGGCGAACATGGCGACAAATGCCGTCACGGTCACCGATTGTCCGGCCACGCCTTCAGAAATCCCCAAATCCTGCGCCATCGGCGTTAACAGGCTAACGGGGAGAAATTCAACGGTTATCAGGCAGGCAACGCAGAACGCCACGGCAAATACCGCCGACCAATTAGGTCGGGAATTTGCCTCAGCGCGGGATTTTTGTTCAACAGCTTCACTCATTTTGTTACCTGCGTGGGGTTATTGTAGAAAAGTTACGCAGTGTAACATTAAATTTGTGACGTAATTAACGTTTTGACAACTATTCACCAGAGATCGGCTGCGCCTTATCCGGCCCAGGACAGAGAGCCCTTTCTGGCTCAATTAAGCGTCACGCGCAGCCCGGGCCAGGCCGGTTATCCACTCCTGGTGACCGTTGATCATCGGATTGGGCAGCGTACGTGCCAGTTCTTGTGCCGGAACGCCAATTTGTGATTCCTGGGTCAGAATACGTACGCGCCCGCCGGGTAAATCCTCAAAGAGCCAGGCGTGGATCACATCCAGACGTGTAGTGGCATCGCCTTCCGCCCAGCCATGCCAGGCAACACGCGCGGCCTGGCCGTCAACCGGCGGCACATACTCGGTGATTTGCGCTTCGATGGGGAAACCAAAAGTCGTAAAACGAAAGCGGGCATCCATGCTTAACAATGGACCGGAACCGTCGTGAAAACGGATATCCGCCACGTTGCTGTAATACGTCGGCCAGCGCGTTGTGTCATTAAGCTGTGCCCAGACGGCACGGGCGCTCAGTCCGGCAACGATAATTTCATTTGAGGCAAAGTTATCAGTCGTCCCCGGCAGATACGCTGCAGGCCAGATAATTGCACGTTGTTGAGTCGCTTGATTCATGATGTACCTCGTCGTGTGAGTTAACGAGGTACATCATGCTTTCGCGTAAGATATAAAGATAATGACGATTCAAAATAGTCGTCATCATAAATTTTGATATCAGTGCAGCCAGTGCACGCCATCCTCGGGCTGGAAAAAGGCGTTATAGCGCATCTGGAACGCATTAAGCTCCTGCATATCCGGCTCCATCTCGCGCAGAAAACCGAGCGCCAGACGCACCTGCGCGTCGGTAATCGGTGCAGCCAGCCGGGCTTTTTGCAGCCAGCGGTGCCATTGCAACAAGTTCTGCTCACTGCCGTCGACAATAACGATTTGCCAGATCAACAGCACCTGGGCAGCATTTTGTAGATGCGATTCATCAGGACGATGGAGGTACTGTAAAAAAGCCTCACCCTGTACTTTTCCCATCTGATCGATCATCGATTCTACCGGCACGACATCAATGTTCAGCCGCTCGCTCAGACGGCGAATTGCCCGCCGCGACCCGGACGTTAGCACCCGAAATCCCACCACAAAAACAACCACCAGCGTGGCCAGCATTATCCAAATCATGCGCACATCCATTACCAGACAGGACGCCCATCATAGCGGCAAATTCACCTCTGTCGACGACTGAACGTGTCATAATGTGACTTATCGAACTCGCAGGCAGACATCATGAAATCTGATATCAGAACGCTCGATCTCAATCTGTTAAAAACGCTGGATGCCCTGCTGGATGAACGCAGCGTAACCCGGGCGGCGCAGCGGCTATCGCTCACTCAGCCTGCGGTAAGCGGTATGCTCAACCGCCTGCGCGACTATTTTGACGATCCGCTGTTTAGTCGCACACCGCATGGCATTGTTCCGACGCTGCGTGCCCAACAGTTGGCCGCCCCGGTCAAACAGATCCTCAGCGATATCGATATCCTGCTTAAACCGACACAATTTGACCCGCTCACCGCAGCGCTCACCTTTACCGTCGCCGCTACGGATTACGCGCTCAAAGCGGTTATCGTGCCATTTATTGCCGCGCTTCGCGTGCGCGCACCGGGCATTCGTGTACGAGTGATCCCGGTTGAGCCAGTGCTGCTCACCACACAGTTTGAGCAGGGGAAAATCGACCTGGCATTGCTGACGCCGGATTCCACGCCCGACAACCTGCATAGCCGGGCGTTATATGATGAAGAGTACGTTTGTCTCATGCGTCATGCGCATCCTGATGCGGGGCAACCGCTGACGCTCGATCGCTTCTGCGCGCTGGAGCATGTGCTGGTTTCTTATGAGGGTGAAAGTTTCTGGGGCATCACCGATGAGGCACTGGCAAGCGTCGGACGCCAACGGCAGATTGGTTTGTCGGTTAGCAGCTTCCTGGTATTGCCGGACATCCTCGCTATCAGCGATATGATTGCCGTTGTTCCTGCCCGTCTGGCGTATGACGACACCCGTATGCACGTTTTACCGCCCCCGCTGCCCATAGCCGGTTTTACAAAAAGCATGGCCTGGCATGAACGCACGCACCGCGATGCCGCTCATCAGTGGCTGCGCAATCTGGTACATGAAACCAGCCAGTTGAGAGCATAAAAAAGCCCGCCATTAAGGCGGGCAAAAGTTACCAATGCACACTTAACTTAAGCTACTTTCAATTGTTGAATCTTTTTCTCGCGGCGAATTTTACGTTCTTCAAACACAGCCACGATGGCCATCAAACAGATACAACCGATAGCGGCAGCATCCAGCGCGGCGAAAGTGCCTGCCCAGCCGGTCAGCCCGAAAATCGGCGTGCCGTCGGCAATCATCCCCAAACCGAGCTTGGCGAAGCTGTCACCAATCAGATAAGCGAAAGTGCCTTTAATCCCATCGGCTGCGCCGATCGCTTTTTTCGGCACAAACCCGACTGCCGCAACGCCGATTAACAGCTGTGGGCCAAACACCAGGAAGCCCAGCGCAAACAGCGAAGTCAGATAAACGTACTGGTTGCTGGCGTGCTGATAAACGCCCAGAGTGGCGATAATCAACGCCAGCGCTACACAGGCCACCAGCGCACGACGACCGTTAGCCAGGTCGGAGAGCCAACCCCACATCAGCGTGCCAACCAGCGCGCCCACTTCAAACAGGGTAAAGCCCTGAATCGCCACTTCTTTGGAGAGCTTCAGCTCCTGGAAAGCGTAGACGGTGGACCACTGGTCGATACCGATACGCACTACGTACAGGAAGATGTTCGAGAAACATAACAGCCAGATCACTTTGTTTTTCAGCACGTACTCAACAAAGATCTGCCATTTGGTCATCTCGTTTTCTTCGGTTTCTTTGTCTTCTTCGCTGATCTCCTCACCGAACAGCTCTTCGGCTTTACCGAGGCCATAAGATTCCGGGGAGTCGCTGCCGTAGCGCAGGCCGATAAAGCCAACAATCAGAGCAATAATCGACGGGAAGATAAACATACCGATGACGTGACCGTCGAACAGATAGTTAGCGCCAAACAGCGCCACGCCCGCTGCACCCGCACCGCCGAGGTTGTGGGAGATATTCCACATACCGAGGTAAGAACCCCGCTTGCGACGCGGCGTCCATTTAGTAATGGTGGAATAGCTACATGAGCCGCCAGTACTCTGGAAGAAACCGCTCAGCGCGTAGAAAGCGATCATCAAAAACAGGCTGGTTGAACCCGCGCCCATGCTGGCGCTGAAGCCAAGCATACAGATGGCGGAGAGGATCAGCATAAACGGCAGGAACTGCTTGGTGTTTTTTCCATCCGCGTAGTAGGAAACCAGCGTTTTACCCACGCCGTAGGTGATGGAGAAGCCCAGGCCAATCATCCCCAGCTGCGTCATGCTCAGCCCGTAGGTGGAGATCATGTCGTTCTGCGCGATGTTGAAGTTTTTGCGGATCAGGTACATGGTCAGGTAGCCGATAAAGACCACCAGATAGGACTGCATGAACGGTTTGAACCACATTTTGCGCCGCACATCGAGCGGCAGATCCAGGGTCGGCTTGCGCACCTGGTTTAGAAAGGCCAGCATTTGACACTCCCGAGCTAATTTTTATACCTGCGAATGGCAGGCATTGTAAAAATCAGCCGGAAGACGCGCCTGAGACAGCGTCCAGGTGAAACCGGGAAAATTTCTTAGTTTTGCTCCACTCGGGGCAAAAAGGTGAGGTACATCACGCTTCGTTGAGTTCGCGCGGAGCCTGGGCGTTTAAAAACGGCAGCAGCAGCAGCGCGGAAATTCCCGCCGCAATAGCGATCACCACAAAGAATCCGGTCCAGTGCCAGACCTCCATCACCTTCGCCAGCGGCCAGCCAGAGAGCGATGCCCCCAGATAAGCAAACAGCCCGACAAATCCGGTTGCCGCGCCCGCCGCCTCTTTGTGCGAACACTCCGCCGCCGCCATGCCGATCAGCATCTGCGGGCCAAAGACGAAGAATCCGGTGGTGAAGAAGCACGCGGCCTGCATCACATAGCTGGCGAACGGCATTAGCCACAGCGAGCCAACGGAGAGCAAAATTCCGGCGGCGAAAATCAGGTTCATTGGACCGCGGTTGCCGTTAAACAGCTTGTCCGAGCCCCAGCCCGCGACCAACGCGCCGATGAAGCCGCCCAGTTCGAACATGGTCACGGCGGTATTGGCAGTGACCAAATCAACGCCAAGTGTCTCCGACATATACAGATTGCCCCAGTCGTTAATCGCGGCACGGACCACGTACACCAGCACATAACACAGTGACAGCAGCCAGATATAAGGATTCAGTAGCACATAACGGGTGAGGATCTCTTTGCGGCTCAGCCCAGCACCTTCCTGCTGTTGGGCAATTTCCAGTTCATCATGCTGCCAGTCGCCAATCGGCGGCAGACCAATCGCCTGCGGCCTGTCTCGCAGCCGCCAGCAGAGAAAAATCCCCACCACAATCGCCAGCAGCCCGGCGATCATCATCCCGGCGCGCCAGCCGTAGTGCAGCGCTGTCGCCGCCATCACGATAGGGATCAGCGCCCCGCCGACGTTGTGCGCGGTGTTCCACAGCGCCCACCAGCCGCCGCGTTCAGTACGCGAATACCACGCGGTCAATAAACGCGCGCAGACCGGCGATCCCCAGCCCTGGAAAAAGGCGTTCAGCGCCCACAGCACCGCAAAGGCCCATAGCGAGGTGGAGAATCCAAACAGAATGTTTACCACGCCGGTGGCAATCAGTCCGATGCCCATAAAATAGCGAGCGTCGGATCGGTCGCTGACGATACCGGAAACAAACTTCGACAGGCCGTAGGTGATGTAAAACAGCGTCGCCAGCAGCCCAATGTCGCTGCGAGTCAGCACGCCGCTGGTGAGGATTTCCGGTACGGCGGCATTGAAGCTCTTGCGTGTGAAATAGAACAGCGCGTAGCCGAGCCAGATGGTGGTCAGGATATGCCGCCGCCAGTAGCGGTAGAGGGCATCCACTTCACGCTTATCAGTAATGAGCGGCGCACTGGCCGGAGCTTTTAAAAACGAAAACATGACCGCGCCTTACACATATCGCTGGGGTAACGACACGCTGACCCGCGTGCCATGCGTACAGGAAATCGAGAGCGATCCGCCGAGGGCGCTAATCCGTTCACGCATCCCCGTAAGGCCAAATCCCTGTTGATTCGACCCTGGCGGCAGGCCGCTACCGTCATCCTCAATCACCAGCATTAGCCGTTCATCCTGTTGCCAGCCCTGAAGCGTCACCGCGCTGGCGTTGGCGTGCTTAACGATGTTGTTCAGCCCTTCCTGACAGACGCGAAACAGCGTCACCCGCTGGCTTTCGCTAAGTGCAGATTCATCAATTCGCCAGTCGAGATGGCTGACGATACCGCGACTTTCCAGCTCCATTTCGCGCATCAGTGAGCGGATGGCCTGCTCCAGCGTGAGATCGTCCAGTTGACGTGGTCGCAGACGGCCTAACAGGCGACGCACCGAATCGTACACGCCGAGAGAAAGTTGTTCGATGTGCACCCCGCTGCGCTTCACCCCTGCGTTTTCTGGCGCCAGCCGCTGAACAATACCCGCCTGGGTGCGAATGGCGGTGATGGTCTGGCCGATATCATCGTGCAGTTCGCGCGCCACATCCCGGCGCACGCTCTCTTCGGTTTCCAGCAGGCGTTCCGCCAGACGATGGTTGCGCGCTAATTCGTTTTGCAGCGACTGGTTAAGTTCGCGCAGACGCTGAATACCCGCACCGAGCAGCAGCCCGGTCAGGCTTTGCACCAGCAGCGAGAGCAACAGGTCAACGGGATGATCGTGCCAGGTCTGGCTGGCAATCAGCGCGATGGCGTTCATCAGCGTCGCAATCAGCGCCCCCTGCCAGCCGTAGTGCCAGGCCAGCGCAATGATCGGCAACGCGAGGCAAAACGGCGTGAAGCGCGAAAGTTCGGCGGGTAAACCGAGCTGTAGCCACAGGCTGACGCTAAACAGCAGCAGGTACCAGACCAGATGTCGCCCGCGCCAGTTCACCGGCTGCGACACCACCGCCGGGCCCAGCGGCAGCCAGGTCGTGCTGGTCAGATAGTGCCAGAACACCAGGCAGATCGGCGCCAGCGTTAATCCGCCGGTGAGCGTCAGCAGCAGCGCGTTCCACGCCTCTTCACCTTGCCCAAGCCAGGGCAGCGATTGCAGCAACGCCGCCGCCGTGAGCGCCGCGCCCTGCAACAACAGCGTGCGCCAGTCGCGCTGATGGCGGTATCGCGAAATCAACATCACCGGGAGTAACGTGAGGAAGCTGCCGATCATCAAAAGTGGTAAATGGGCCAGCGCCACTTCCTGCGCCAGCCAGAAAAGAAGCAGCCATTCCGCGCCCAGCAGCACCGGCCAGTAGCCGCGCGGACATTGCAGCATCAACCCCAGACGCAGGCCAAACGGAAACAGCAGTACCGCCAGCTCCGGGCGCTCAACCAGATGCAGGCTGATGCTCCACAAGCAAAACCACGCGGCGGAGAAGATAAAAAAGCAGGCAACAACGGTGATTAACCGGGAACAGAGCGTGTTCATTGCCAGCCGTCAAACATCCGGCGGGCCAGTTCGACGTCGTTGCTGACCCCCAGCTTTTCCATCAAGTTAGCGCGATGCACGTGCACCGTTTTCGGCGACAGACCCAGTTCAGCGGCAATCTCTTTGACCGCCATACCTTGCGCCAGTTTTTCCGCCACCTGACGTTCACGTTTGGTGAGAGGATCCTGACGACCGGCCGCCAGTTTGACGGCGATGTCCGGCGTCAGGTAACAGCCGCCGGTCGCTACGGTATGCACCGCCGCGATCAGCTCATCCGGGCTACAACGTTTAGAAAGGAAACCACGCGCGCCCGCGTTGAGCGCCTGCTCCACCAGCGCCGGGCTGTCGTGGACAGAGAGCATGATAATCGCCATTCCTTTTGGCAACTGGCTTAACAGTTCAAGACCGGAGATATCAGGCATCGAGATGTCGCAGATACACACCTGCACGCCGCGTCCCGGTAATCCCGCCAGCGCCTCACTGCCTGAGCCAAACTCAGCGACCACCTGCAAATCAGGTTCCAGCCCCAGCAGTTGGGCAAAGCCGGAGCGGACGATGAGGTGGTCGTCAATAAGGGCAACGGTAATCATGGGTTCATCCTGGCGCTAAGGCATGCCTGATGGCGCTACGCTTATCAGGCCTACGGGCGGGTGCCGTTGTAGGCCGGATAAGGCATTAATGCCTCCACCCAGCAAAAGCGCTTACCTTAACGATAAGTGCTTTGGTGTTCAAGCCTTGAGCGATCAGGCTATGCCAGTTGTGACTGTAAATGTTCGGGTGTGCTGCGGTTCTATTTCAATCAAGGTGCCATTGCGTTGTGCTGCCAGGAATCCTTCAGGTCGACAGGTTGCAGGCAAGGCGAATGCCGCAACCTGTTGATCGCCGTTATAGAGGATCCAACGCGTCACATAATTCAGCTCCGTGCTGGAGAAACGCGTAACGAACGTGGTGCCATCAGGCGCGATCATGCTAAATTCTGGCTTATCGGTGTACCTGTCCAGTTGGTCAGCAAAGAAGACAATTTCCGGATCGTAAAAATGGGGTTCATTGAGCCGCGCCAGAGAAGCCTCGCCCTGTACAATCCGCTGATTAAACGCCAGCCACTGCTCAGTCGGCTTAACATGCGCGGGTATTGACTCACGCAGCTTCATGGCCTCATCCGGAATATTCTGGCTGAAGGTGGCTTCCGGTACGTAGGCATAGTTCATATGGCACATGTACTGCAACGGCATTGCCACTGAGGCGAGGTTGGTAACCGCCATCTGAATATCAAACAGCGCGCTCGCTTTGTGCATTACCACCGCAGGATGCGCCTGATAATGATGACCGAACCCCATCACATACTCATAGCGTCCACCCACGCGCAAATTCTCACCCTCCAGCTCCAGCCAGGCTTCATCCATCGCGGCACAAGCCATTTCACCGTGCAAAGGATGTGAATCCTCTGGTGATGGGCAGCCATTTGCCAACAGACCTGAGTGGAAGGCAAAACAGCCGTAGGTCGCCACCACTTCCGCCGCCGGTTTCGGCTGACTGAACATGTTACGCATGGTCAGGTCATGGCCATCAAACTGAGCATCCCAGATCATCTGCCCCATCCAGGGCAGAATAACCAGATGTCCACGACTGTTTTCTACCTTCAGCCCTTCCACTCCGCTGGCGTAACGAAATGCGGTAACCGTGAAGTCGTTATTCTTCAGTAAGATTCGCGGATGCTCTGCAAAGAGTTCTCGCCACAGCGTTATACGTGTTGTCATGATCGCTCTCCTCAGGAAACGGTCGCTTCAGCCAGGTTGTTGCGCACTTTGCTTTCACGCCAGAAATAGATACCGACGTACACGAAGCACAGCATGGAAACCAGGAACGAAAGTTGCAATGAATGGAACATATCTGCCACATAGCCCTGAATCGCCGGAACCACCGCCGCGCCGACAATCGCCATGACAATGACGGCACCCGCCATTTCGGTATGCTCGTTATCCACGGTATCAAGCGTACCCGCATAGATTGTCGCCCAGCAGGGTCCAAACAGGACACTCACCAGCACTGCGACATACACAGCGCTGAAGCTTGGCGCCAGTGCAACATAGACGAGGAACAGCGCACCAATAATGGAATAGAGAATCAGCACTTTTTCCGGATTGAAGCGCGTCATCAAAATGTTGGCGATAAACTTGCCGATAAAGAAGCAGGCGAAGCTATAGACCATGAAGGTTGAGGCGTCGCGCTCGTTGATATCACCTAATTCCAGTGCCAGACGGATGGTGAATGACCACACCGCGACCTGCATCCCCACATAAAGAAATTGCGCCACAATTCCACGACGGAAACGGGCATTGCTGGCCAGATAACGCAGTGTATCCATCGCTGACGGGCGTTTATGACTCGTGGTTTGCGCGACTTTACAGGTCGGGAAGCGAGTCAGCAGGAATAACACCATCACCACAACCAGTACCATAATCATGTACTTGTATGGCTCAAGGGTATTTTCCAGCATCAACACTTTAAAGTTATGGATCTGCTCAGCGTTCATCCCGGCCATCTGTTTTTCCAGGCTTTCACCTTCAGAGAAGACCAGATATTTACCTAGCAGAATGCCAGCAGCCGCACCAATAGGATAAAAAGTCTGACTGATGTTCAGGCGTAAAGTGGCATACGCTTTTGGTCCGATCATTGAACTGTAGGTGTTGGCTGCTGTTTCCAGGAAGCTCAGACCAATCGCAATCGCGAAAATCGCCGCAAGGAACATGGTGTAGGTGGCCATGTGCGATGCTGGGAAAAAGAGCGTACACCCAACGATATAAAGGGTCAGCCCCATTAAGATGGCGACTTTATAACTGGTCTTTTTAATCACCAGAGATGCCGGAATCGCAATTAAAAAATAACCGCCATAAAAGGCACTCTGAACTAATGCCGAGGCAAAGTTGCTGAGTGAAAATACGCTTTTGAATTGCGTAATCAGAATATCATTTAATGCGGCTGCGCATCCCCATAACGGGAATAAACAGGATAACAAAATAAACTGGAACAGAGGGGTCTTATTCAAATAGCCGTCAGGCATCTGAATGATGTTTTTATCGTTCATAGTGCTACCTTTTACAGTGCAGGAGTATTATTCGTTTAAGGTAAGAAACTCATTAAATTGTTCGATGCTTGGATAAGATGATTGAGTGCCTTTCCCGGTAACGCTGAAAGCAGCGAAGAGAGCGGCTTTTTTCATGGCGGCTTCCACATCACCGCTTTGAACGTAATAGTGAGCAAAACAACCGATGAAAGCGTCGCCTGCACCACTGGTATCGACAGCGTTCACTTTAAACGCTGGAACATGGACTTCCTGGTCACGCGTCATCCACAGCGCACCTTTCTCACCCATGGTGACGATAATATTGTTCAGACCTTTATCAACCAGAGAACGTGCTGCTGCGCGAATATGGTCATAAGTATCCACTGGCATACCGGTTAATATTTCCAACTCGGTTTCATTCGGCACAAAAAAATCACATTTACAGGCATAAGACATATCTAATTCCCGTAATGCAGGGGCGGGATTTAGTAACACTTCAATACCGTGTTTTTTGCCAAATTCAATCGCGTGATAAACAGTTTCCAGCTGCACCTCCAGTTGCAGGACAATAAGCTGACATTTTTTCAGATCTTCCGCCGCACGATCGATATCTTCCGGGGAGAGAAATTTGTTCGCTCCTTTAATAATCAGAATACTGTTGCTGGAATTCGCATTAACAAAGATCGGTGCGACACCGCTGCTGGTGCAGGGTACCTTTTCGACATAGGTAGTATTAATTCCCCAGGATTCGAGATTGCGAATAGTGTTATCCGCAAAAATATCATCACCGACTTTTGTCAGCATCAGCATTTTGGAATTGAGCTTAGCGGCCGCAACGGCCTGATTTGCGCCTTTGCCCCCGCAGCCAATTTTGAACGCCGGTGCTTCCAGCGTTTCCCCTTCTTTGGGCATCTGGTTGATGTAGGTGATGAGATCCACCATGTTGGAGCCAATAACCGCGATATCCATTTTACTACCTCTCAGAAACAATCACACAACAATGATATTAAAATAACATTATCATGTTACTTTCGTATCATTTGTGACTAGGATCGCGATTGGAAGATCATTTTATTGTTTATTTATTGCACTAAACGTTACACCCACATCACAATACAAATGATGAAGTTGCTTACAATTGACTGAAAATCAACTGGATATAATCAATAAAACGTGAAAAAACACGCTTTTATTTCCGGATAGTCAGACGTATAGTAATGCGGCAATGTCATGTTCTCAGAAACACAAAAATGTTACTGAAGGAACATGGGAACATGATTCGTGGAGAAGCACATGGAAACTAAGCAAAAAGAACGTATTCGACGTCTGATGGAATTGTTGAAGAAGACCGACCGAATCCATCTGAAAGAGGCGGCACGAATGCTGGAAGTTTCCGTGATGACTATTCGTCGGGATCTCAGTCAGGATGACGAACCGTTACCACTCACGCTGCTCGGTGGTTACATTGTGATGGTGAACAAACCTGCTGCCATCGTTAACGCGCCACTCCCCGCGCAAAAACAGTATCACCGCGACGATTTACCGGTTGCCATTCTGGCTGCGGGACTGGTGAGTGAAAATGATCTGGTCTTTTTTGATAATGGTGCGGAAATGCCGTTGGTGGTCAGCATGATCCCGGACGATATTTCCTTTACCGGGATTTGCTACTCGCACCGGGTGTTCGTAGCGCTAAATGAAAAGCCCAACGCCACAGCGATTCTTTGCGGGGGGACCTACCGGGCGAAAAGTGACGCCTTTTACGACACCAGCAATCCCTCCCCGCTGGATGCACTCAACCCACGGAAAGTCTTTATCTCCGCCAGCGGAGTCCATGAGCATTTCGGCGTTAGCTGGTTCAATCCGGACGATCTGGCCACAAAACGCAAAGCGATGGAACGCGGATTACGCAAAATTCTGCTGACGCGCCACGCCCTGTTCGATGAGGTCGCCCCCGCCAGCATTGGTCCACTCTCCACCTTTGACGTACTGATAAGCGACCGTCCGTTACCGGCAGATTACGCAACCCACTGCCGGAACGGCTCTGTCAAAGTGATCACCCCGGATTCAGACGGCGATTAACTCACTCAAAGAACACGGTAATTTTGTTAAACATCGACGGATCGGACTGGTTGCGGGCCACTTTCACCACATCTTCCAGCTTGTCGATCTGGCTTATCATCTGCTCAAGACGTTGATCGTCGTTGACCAGTAGCCAGATGCGGCTCTTATCGCTGTCCTGAATCGGTAGACAGAGAATGCCTTCCACGTTGAACGCGCGGCGGGCGAACAGCCCGCAAACGTGAGTCATTACGCCCGGATGGTTGCGTACGGTGAGTTCCAGGATTACGTTGTCATGAGTCTGCTGTTGCATGGCTTATTCCCCCACCATTTCTGTGTTTGCCGCGCCCGGCGGCACCATCGGGTACACTTTCTGTTCGGCATCGATGCGCACGTGAATCAGCGCAGGCCCAGGGCGATTAATAATCTCCTGCAACGCTGCCTGTGGGTCCGCTTCGTTATTCAGATCGCAGGTTTCGAGACCAAACCCGGCGGCTATCTGCATAAAGTTAATCATCCCCGGATAGGTCGCGGCAAAAACACCCTGCTTATAGAACAGACTCTGCTGCTGATATACAAGACCCAACGCTTCGTTATTCATCAGGATGATTTTAATATCCAGCTGATTTTCGCTGGCTGTCGCCATTTCCTGAATATTCATCATCAGGCTGCCGTCGCCGGAGAAGCACAGCACTTTTTTGTCGGGATTGGCCAGCGCTGCACCAATTGCCGCTGGCAGGCCAAAGCCCATAGTTCCCAGACCGCCGGAGGTCAGCCACTGACGCGGACGGTTCAGCGGATAAGCCTGTGCCGCCCACATCTGATGCTGGCCTACGTCGGTGGTGATAATGGCGCTATCGTCTACGCAGGCAGCCACGGCGTTGATCAATCCATAGTGGCTGAGCGGGTCGCTTTCCTGCGGAATAGTGCAAGGGAATTCACGTTGTAAATCGGCCACCGTCTGATGCCACGACTCTCGCGGCTGCGCGTCAATTAATGGGATCAATTGTGCCAGAACCTCATCGACATCCGCCTGAATCGCCACGTGCGGTTGTTTGATTTTACCCAGCTCCGCGCGGTCGATATCCACGTGAATGATTTTGGCGTTCGGGCAGAACTGCTCCGTTTTACCAATCGCCCGGTCATCAAAACGTGCGCCCAGAACAATCAATAAATCCGCTTCTTGCAGAATAAAGTTAGTGCTACGCGCGCCGTGCATGCCCAGCATGCCTAACGACAGCGGATGCGCTTTCGGCAACATACCGAGCGCCATTAAGGTCATAGTGGTGGGCAGCATCGCTTTTTCTGCCAGTTCACGTACGCGCTCAGGTGCGTTAATCACGCCGCCGCCGAGGTACAGCACCGGACGCTGTGCGGCGTTAATCATGGCTGCGGCATCGCGAATGCTGTCCTGGCTGAACGCTGGTGCCGCCATTTTCTGCGCAGGCTCCGGCATCTCTTCAATGTCAAAAACGGCGGTTTGAATATCCTTAGGAATGTCTATCCACACCGGGCCTGGACGTCCGGACTGCGCAATGCGGAACGCATCGCTCATGACCTGAGGTAATTCACTGATATGTCGGACCAGATAGTTGTGCTTAGTGATGGGGATAGAAATGCCGTAGGTGTCGACTTCCTGGAAGGCGTCGGTGCCTATCATTGAGGCCGGAACCTGCCCGGTGATACACACCAGCGGGATGGAATCCAGACGCGCATCAGCAATGGCGGTCACCAGATTGGTTGCGCCCGGTCCGCTGCAGGCCATACAGACGGCGGGTTTGCCATCGGTTCTCGCCATTCCCTGAGCGATAAACCCAGCTCCTTGCTCGTGGCGCGCCAGGATATGACGGATTTGCGTGCTTTGACTTAAGGCGTCATAGACGGGAAGAATCGATCCGCCAGGAATACCGGTAACAACCTGAATTCCCTGGCGTTCCAGGAAATGAACGATGAATTCTGCGCCCGTAAAACGCGTACGCTTGGATGTTATGCCCGAACTTGCCATGCTCCAGTCCTTTTATTCTGGGCCTTTGCTCCGGGCAGGTCTCTGAAACGAAAAACCCCGCCCGGTTTGCGCCGGCGGGGTTTTGGAATCGTGTGTTGATTCGGACCCTACGGCGCATTGCCGACGACCACCACCACACGCACGACGACCGCTGCGCGAGATGGCGCAGTTTTTAGTAGGGTCGCAGTCAGCATGGAAGGGTTCATTAGGGACCTGTCTGTTTGTTGATTAACTGGATTTATACAAACACAGGTTTTTCAGCGTGACAATGGAAAAATTTTCATCTGCATAAAAATGCGTCAACGATCACATTTCGTTGTGCATTGCTGAAAAACAAAAAACCCCGCCGGAGCGAGGTTTTTTTCAGTGCTGTGCGGTTGGTAGCCGCCGAACACACTGTGTTATGTCAACGAAAAAAGTATACGCGTTCTGCGAAGAACACGCAATTTCGGCACGAATTTTGATGGTTTTGAGTATGGAACATGAATAGCGTAACGTCCATAAAATACTGTTAATTTATACAGTATTTATCTATAATGTCTCGGTACGCAATGTGTTATGCGGGGGCCGCATCGTAAACCGGCGCATCAAAGTCCTGGCTGAAACGGGTGGTGCCGTCAGCGCCTTAACCCCCGTGTGAGCACACTGTGTTATGTCAACAAAGGTGCTGGCAACAGGCAGCGGCGAGGTACGTCAGCACCGTGCTCCTTGTACCAAAAGGAGAGCGTATGAGCCTCGTGGATATCGCTATTCTTATCCTCAAACTCATTGTTGCAGCACTGCAACTACTTGATGCCGTTCTGAAATACGTTAAGTAATTCGGATTCAAGTCGCACCTAAGGGGGGCGGGTAACACTCCGCTCCCCTTTCACCTTCTCCCTGGTGCTTGTGTCGCGCCAATATGTTACGTTTTTATGACATTCTCAGGGAAGAATTCCACCATGACGCTTTCTGTTTTCTGCATTTTGCTGTTCGCCGCGCTGCTGCATGCCAGCTGGAATGCCATTGTTAAAGCTGGAAACGATAAACTGTACTCAGCGATCGGTGTCAGCGGTTCTGCTGCAATTATGGCATTGATTTGCTTACCCTTTGCGCCGCAACCTTCCGCCGCCAGCCTGCCATTTTTAGCTGTCTCAACTGCGTTGCAAATTGTATATACCGTCCTGGTCGCCAAAACCTATCAGGTTTCGGATATGAGCCAGACCTATCCGTTAATGCGCGGCACAGCGCCGCTGCTGGTCGCAATTATCAGCGTCCTGTTTCTTGGCGATAGCCTCTCTGTGCTAGCCTGGGTGGGGATTGCCACGATCTGTCTGGCGATCCTCGGCATGGCGTTTAACGGACGCAGCAGCTCGCAACGCGGGATCGTGCTGGCGCTCATTAACGCCTGCTTTATCGCCGGATATACGCTGGTTGATGGCACCGGCGTACGTTTATCAGAAACTGCGCTGGGTTATACGCTGTGGACCTTCTTTCTGAACGGCTCCTGCCTGCTGGGCTGGGCGATGATTGTCCGACGCCGGGAAGCGTCGCGCTATCTGGTACAGCAGTGGAAGAAAGGTATTCTTGGCGGGATTGGCACAATGGGTTCTTACGGTCTGGCGCTGTGGGCCATGACTCAGGCTCCGTTGGCGGTAGTCGCTGCGCTGCGTGAAACTTCCATCCTGTTTGGCGCGCTGCTCGCGTGGCTGCTACTGAAAGAGAAGGTTGCCGGAATACGTCTTGTTGCGGCTGGAGGCATTGCCATAGGCGCAGTTTTGCTACGCTTATCATGACCTCTGTAAACCCGATGCAATCCGGCAACATTTGTTGCCGCTTTTTGTTTACATTTCCTGCCGTTCATCGTTTAAACATTCCAGCCCACTATCTGGCCTTCTTTTTCTGTTGTGGTAGATTCCACGCGCATTTACGGGAAAGTGCAGCACCTTATTCTTATTTTTTCACTTTTTGAAAAGTAATCAGCGAAATGAAAAGGCATAGAAGCGTCAATTTGTTGTTGATGTTGGTATTACTGGTGGCGGTAGGTCAGATGGCGCAAACCATTTATATCCCCGCGATTGCTGATATGGCGCGTGAACTGAACGTTCGCGAAGGGGCGGTGCAAAGCGTAATGGCCGCCTATCTGTTGACCTACGGCCTGTCACAACTGATTTACGGCCCACTTTCCGATCGCGTTGGCCGCCGCCCGGTGATCCTCGCCGGGATGTCCATTTTTATGCTGGCTACGCTGGTCGCCATAACCACCCACAGCCTGACGGTATTGATTATCGCCAGCGCAATACAGGGGATGGGAACGGGCGTCGGCGGTGTGATGGCGCGAACGTTACCTCGCGATTTGTATGAAGGCACGCAGTTACGCCACGCTAATAGCCTGTTAAACATGGGGATTCTGGTCAGCCCACTGCTGGCGCCATTGATTGGCGGTATGCTGGATACCCTGTGGAACTGGCGTGCCTGTTACATCTTTCTGCTGGTGCTGTGCGCAGGCGTCACGTTTAGCATGGCGCGCTGGATGCCGGAAACGCGCCCCGCAGGTGCGCCGCGTCCACGGCTTATCGCCAGCTACAAAACGCTGTTTGGCAACAGCTCTTTCACCTGTTACGTGCTGATGCTGATCGGCGGCCTGGCGGGCGTTGCGGTCTTCGAAGCCTGTTCCGGGGTGTTGTTAGGCGCGCGTCTCGGCTTAAGCAGCATGGTGGTCAGTATCCTGTTTATTCTGCCCATTCCGGCGGCATTTTTTGGTGCCTGGTTCGCAGGTCGCCCGAATAAACGTTTCTCGACGCTAATGTGGCAGTCGGTTATCTGCTGTCTGGTCGCCGGTTTGATGATGTGGATCCCTGGTCTGTTCGACGTGATGAACGTCTGGACGCTGCTGGTTCCCGCCGCACTGTTTTTCTTCGGCGCCGGGATGCTGTTTCCGCTGGCAACCAGCGGCGCAATGGAGCCTTTCCCGTTCCTGGCCGGTACTGCTGGTGCGCTGGTTGGTGGATTACAGAACATTGGTTCCGGCGTGCTGGCGTGGTTCTCTGCCATGCTACCGCAGACCGGGCAAGCCAGTCTGGGCCTGCTGATGACCCTTATGGGGCTGTTGATTTTTGTTTGCTGGCTTCCGCTGGCGTCACGCGTGTCGCATCAGGGACAGGCGGTTTAAGCGTATGATGGCCCGGCTTCTCGCCGGGCTTTTCACACTCAGGGGCAATCATGGTATTCAACAACGGCTCCAGCGCCGGTCTCCATGCCCCTTCCTCACCATCATAGAACTGCGTATCCGCATTGATAGCATAGGGAATTTTCGCTTTCTTCAGCTCGCAAGCCATAAAGCGGGCAAACGCCATTTGCGAGGCAGAAGGCGCATTCCTGATGGTTTCTCCCGGCGACCAGCCTCCTACCCAACTAACATGACCGGTTTTCTGCTGCCAGTGAATGGCGGTATTGATACGGGCGCGAATGGCGGCCTTTTCTGCCGCTGTCCCTGAGGTCCACGGGTATTTACCGTTATTTTTCAGCGGCCCCCACGGGAAAATATGCCATTGGGCCAGCACGGTATTCTGACTTTGCGGCGGCAACTTTAGGTTGGGCAAATCTTCCGGAGCGGCATGCAGTTTCGGCGCGATAAATATCATTCGCTGTGGATCGATGGCATGGATGGTACGGATGGTTTTGTCATACACCCTATTGAGCGACGCCTGATTATGGTTGAGCTTATCGGCAGGTTCATAAATCAGGTCGAAACCCAGCAACGGCGAACTTTGACCAAAGTAATGCGCCACTGCCACCCACCAGTTAACCACCTCTTTTTCGTTACTGGCACTGGGGTCTTTTTTATACTCGTCAGCCTGATAGGCGATTATCGGGATCACGCCATACTGCTCGCAGGCTTCCACCAGCTTGCGCAGATGAATGAGCCGCGCCTCCGTAGGCTCACCCGCCACGCGAATGCGCACGTGGGTCAACCCTTTCGCCTTATAATCCCTCACCACCAGCGGATCGAATTCACGGATGCCCCGATCGGTACGCGCCCAATCTACGTCCATCCCAACCCCAAGCTGCTGCACATACTGCGCCGCCGTCAACGCAGGTTGCGCGGCACACACGGTGGCGCTGGCCAACAGTAAAAGGGAAACAATCGGCTTTAACACGGTCGTCCTTACGCAAATCATCAGGAGTGATATCACGTATTTAGCACGCTTTTTCACTTTCAGTGTAGAGCGAAAGCGTAAAAAATATTCGCGACCCGCTTATTTAACCTGCTCCTGTAGCCAGCCAATAAACGCCTCGATTTTCGGCCACTGCCTGCCGGGCAGCGTGGTGATGTAGTAATGCTGATGACATTTCAGCGCCATATCGCCAAAAGGCGCAATCAACTCTCCGCTGTCGAGGCGTTTTTGCACCAGCCGTTTTCGGCCCATCGCCACGCCGATATGGTTCATTGCCGCAATTACTGCTAAATCCGAACGATCAAAACCAATCCCCGACGATGTCGGCAAATTCGCCGCAAAATGCTGCGCCCAACTGTGCCACTCATCGGTCCCGGAATCGTTACTCCACGCCTGTCTGTCGTGCAGCAACGTACAGTGCGGCAAATTCACCAGCGAACCGGTAAGGTCATGGCGGCGGGCGTAGTCCGGGCTGCACACCGGCAGGATCTCTTCATCCATCAGGAAGTGATGCGTGAGTTGCGCGGAGGGTGCATCGTCAAAATAGATGGCGAGATCGATACCCGCACGCTGTAGATTGACGTTGTCGTTCCCGGTCAACATGGTTAGCGAAATTGACGGGTAGCGACGGGTAAAGTCGCCGAGCGCCGGAACCAGCCAGCACTGGGCGATAGAAGGCCGTGAGTAGACGGTGAGCGTCCCCGAGAGCTCCTGATTCTTAATATCAAGAATCTCCTGGTTAAGCGTGTCCAGCGACGACTTCAGAGCCCAAAATACCCGCTTACCCTCATGAGTGAGTTCCACTTTGCGATGAGAACGAACAAATAATTGGATACCAAGCTCATCTTCAAGCTGATTTATGCGATGGCTGACGGCACTGGGGCTCAATGACAGCTCGTCTGCCGCCAGCGCAAAAGACTGATGCCGGGCCGCCACTTCAAAAGTATACAGCTTTGATAGCTGCCAGCCGTTGAGCAGCCGGTTTCTGACTTCGCGTAGGGGATCCATTCTCACCTCCTTTCCTTCTGATTCATGCGCTGGAGTGTAAAAAAGTTCGCTGCAAAAATCAGCTCAAAGGTGAATCAGAGTGAACCATATCGCATAAACAAAGCGCAATTAGACATAAATCACGCATTTGATGCAATCTGGCTCATGTGAATGGGGATTTATATCGTTTGTCAGACCATGCCTTATTTTTGTCCAATAACCCTATATTAATCACAGGGCAAGGTGAGTTATGCACTCTCAAATCTGGGTTGTGAGCACGCTGCTGATAAGCATCGTGTTAATCGTTTTGACCATCGTGAAGTTCAAATTCCACCCGTTTCTGGCGCTACTGTTAGCCAGCTTCTTCGTGGGTACGATGATGGGCATGGGGCCGTTGGATATGGTCAATGCCATTGAGAGTGGCATCGGCGGTACGCTGGGCTTCCTCGCCGCGGTTATCGGCCTTGGGACCATTCTGGGCAAAATGATGGAAGTGTCTGGCGCAGCCGAACGCATTGGCCTGACGCTGCAGCGCTGCCGCTGGCTATCCGCCGACGTCATTATGGTTCTGGTTGGGCTGATTTGCGGGATCACGCTGTTTGTTGAAGTCGGCGTGGTGCTGTTGATTCCACTGGCCTTTTCAATTGCCAAGAAAACCAATACTTCATTACTGAAGCTGGCGATTCCGCTGTGTACGGCGCTGATGGCGGTGCACTGCGTGGTACCACCGCACCCGGCTGCCCTGTTCGTGGCGAACAAGCTGGGCGCAGACATTGGCACCGTGATTGTCTACGGCTTACTGGTCGGCTTGATGGCCTCGCTGATCGGTGGTCCTCTGTACCTGAAGCTCCTGGGTAACCGTCTCCCGTTTAAACCGGTTCCGGCTGAGTTTTCTGACCTTAAAGTGCGTGACGAAAGTACGCTACCGTCGCTGGGTGCTACGCTGTTTACCGTTCTGCTGCCGATTGGCCTGATGCTGGTAAAAACCGTCGCTGAGCTGAACATGGAGAAAGGCAGCACGGTATATACGCTGCTGGAGTTTATTGGTAACCCGATCACCGCGATGTTTATTGCCGTTTTCGTTGCCTATTACATTCTCGGCCTGCGTCAGCACATCGGTATGGGTACGTTGCTGACCCACACTGAAAACGGTTTTGGCTCCATCGCTAACATTCTGCTGATTATCGGCGCAGGCGGCTCATTCAACGCTATCCTCAAGAGCAGTGGGCTGGCGGATACTCTTGCGCTGATCCTCTCGAACATGCATATGCACCCGATTCTGCTGGCGTGGCTGGTGGCGTTAATCCTGCATGCCGCGGTGGGTTCCGCCACGGTGGCAATGATGGGTGCCACGGCAATCGTTGCACCGATGCTGCCGCTCTATCCCAACGTCAGCCCGGAGATCATCGCCATTGCTATCGGTTCCGGCGCTATTGGCTGCACGATCGTTACCGATTCCCTCTTCTGGCTGGTGAAGCAATACTGCGGTGCCACCCTGAATGAAACGTTTAAATACTATACGACCGCGACATTTATCGCGTCCGTGATTGCACTGGCTTGCACATTCCTGCTTTCCTTTATTATCTAAGCGCAAAGAGACTGACTATGGAAAACATTCAAACACTTATCGCCCAGTATCCTTTAGTGGAAGATCTGGTTGCTCTCAAGGAGACAACCTGGTTTAACCCTGGCACCACCTCTCTTGCGGAAGGTTTACCGTATGTTGGCCTGACTGAACACGATGTTCAGGATGCTCACGCCCGTCTGACGCGCTTTGCGCCGTACCTGGCAAAGGCATTCCCGGAAACCGCGGCCACCGGCGGCATTATTGAATCTGAGCTGGCCGCGATTCCGGCCATGCAAAAGCGGCTGGAGAAAGAGTACGGGCAGCGCATCAATGGCGAAATTCTGCTGAAGAAAGACAGTCACCTGCCAATTTCTGGCTCGATTAAAGCCCGTGGTGGCATTTATGAAGTACTGACCCACGCGGAAAAACTGGCGCTGGAAGCCGGTCTGCTGACCACACAAGACGATTACAGCGTTCTGCTTTCGCCCGAATTCAAACAGTTCTTTAGCCAGTACAGCATCGCGGTAGGCTCCACCGGTAACCTCGGCATGTCGATCGGTATAATGAGCGCCCGTATCGGCTTTAAGGTGACGGTGCATATGTCGGCCGACGCCCGCGCATGGAAAAAAGCCAAACTGCGCAGTCACGGTGTGACGGTCGTGGAGTATGAAGAAGATTACGGCGTGGCGGTTGAACAGGGCCGTAAGGCGGCGGAGTCCGATCCAAACTGCTTCTTTATCGATGATGAAAATTCCCGCACGCTGTTTTTAGGCTATGCGGTGGCCGGACAGCGCTTAAAGGCGCAGTTTGCCCAGCAGGGGCGCGTGGTGGATGCAGACCATCCACTGTTTGTTTACCTACCATGCGGCGTCGGCGGTGGCCCTGGCGGCGTGGCGTTTGGCCTGAAGCTGGCGTTTGGCGATAACGTGCACTGCTTCTTCGCAGAACCAACCCATTCACCGTGCATGCTACTGGGGATTTATACCGGGCTGCACGATACGATTTCCGTGCAGGATATTGGCATCGACAACCTGACGGCGGCTGATGGGCTGGCTGTCGGCCGTGCGTCTGGCTTTGTTGGCCGGGCAATGGAACGTCTGCTCGACGGTCTGTACACCCTGGACGATCAGACTATGTACGACATGCTGGGCTGGCTGGCGCAGGAAGAAGGTATTCGCCTCGAACCGTCAGCGCTGGCAGGGATGGCCGGTCCGCAACACGTTTGCGCCTCTGCTGACTATCAGCACATGCACGGCTTCAGCGCGGATCAGCTCAATAACGCCACTCATCTGGTGTGGGCGACCGGCGGTGGAATGGTCCCGGAAGATGAAATGGCGCAGTATCTGGCCAAAGGACGTTAAATACCGCTGAGCTTAACGCAGCATCGCCATCAGCTCCATCGGTGAGCGATGCTGCTTAAGCAGGTCACGCATCACGCGCATATGCGGTGCGGTGTGGCTGAAGAAAGCCTGATAGCCTGCACACAGCACGCCCTTTCCATTTTCCTCGCAGTACGCAGGACAATCACCGTGGTAATATTGAAACAATGAGCATGTCTGGCAACGCGTATTCATTGATGACATGGTCTGTCGTTCAATCTGTGCCGTCAGACCACACCACTGGCGAAGCGTTTTATCGAAAAGCTGGATAGATATCTGATTAATATCTTCACGTACCCAGATATCAAATATCGTAATTAAAAATCGGCCCCATGCCTCAGACGTAACCGATTCGTCTGTCAGATGACCTGAACCATCGTGCTTAACCAGCGGAATAAATTGTACCAGGCGAACATTTCCTTGTTGCAAACCACGGTACACTTCAACCGGTTGTAAACACTTCTGATGGTCAATCACCACGTTTAAAACATCATCACTAACATCCATGTTCTCACATCCTGCCATGCAAAATTCCCGATAAATACGATAAGTTGGCGAACATGCGTTACAGCAAACAGCATTGCGAGGGATAACACCGCGAGGGAGATCATAAATTTGTCACGCACCGCGCGAGATTCAGAAAAATCGCTATGACTCACATCCATCAGATTACGGCTGCGAGTGTAGCGCCAGAGGATAATCGCCACTATCGCCAGCACAACTACCGATATCCAGAACAACGCTCCCGCCTGGTGCCAGTTGTGCTTAATCGCCAGCGCCATTAACGCGCCATAGCCCAACAACGTGCGAAACCAGGCCAGTGAAGTCCGCTCCGGTTGTAACCCTGGGTCAGCGATGCGTCGGGATTTGCGGCTATCCGGCATACAGCACCAGCGTCATGACAATCACCGCCACAATAGTCAGCATGACGCTGATAATCAGCAGGCTGTGGGTGTAGGGCAAGTCCTCTTTCAGTCGCATCGCCTTTTCGTTACGTAGCCAGCGCAGGTAGCCGTAGATCGCCAGACCGCCGGCAAACAGACACAGCAACAAGGCAAGCGCCTCACGGATGACCGGCGTGGCAAAATCCGGGGCCAGTTGATCAAGGCCAACCCCCGCCGCCAGAAATCCGAGCGCGGTGCGGATCCACGCCAAAAAAGTACGCTCATTTGCCAGCGAGAAGCGATAATCCGGTGCTTCTCCAAGGCGAGAAATCTTCATGACAGCTCCTTAAATATTGTTGTCTGGTCGTTATACCGGAACAGTTAAGGAGTATGAACCTGATTCTCAAACGAGAGGGCGAGTCGGGTGATGAGACAATGGGAAAGAGAGAGGGTGTTTGTAATGCCGGATGGAGAGTTGCGTTTTATCCGGCCTACAGGAGATGCAGGCCGGATACGTCAGTTTTAACCTAATCCCCAGAAGAGCACCGCCAACAGTTGCGGGGTGATAATCCTCAAGAACATGACCAGTGGATAAACGGTAGCGTAGGAGAGCGCTGCTGCCCCGCTGGTGGCATGCAGGTTATTAGCAAACGCCAAAGCCGGGGGATCGGTCATTGAGCCAGCCAACATGCCACACAGTGTCAGATAGTTCATTTTGGCAAAGATTCGCGCCAGCAAGCCCACGGTAATAAGCGGAATCGCGGTAATGAAAATACCGTAGCCCACCCAGCTCAGACCATCTCCCTGTGTTAGGGTATCGACAAAATCACCGCCTGACTTCAGACCCACCACTGCAAGAAACAGCACGATACCCAACTCTCGCAACGCCAGGTTAGCGCTGGGAGGCATAAACCAGTACAGCTTACCGATGCTACCAATACGCCCCAGGATCAGGGCCATAATCAGCGGCCCGCCGGCCAACCCCAGTTTCAACGCCACCGGGAACCCCGGGATGAACAGCGGGATTGAACCCAGTAGAACCCCCAGCCCGATACCGATAAATACCGGCAGCATCTGCACCTGCTGCAGTTTTTGCTGCGCGTTGCCGACAACATTGGCGACGGCATCAATGGACGCGGGACGCCCCACCAGATTGAGGATATCCCCGAATTGCAGGCTGGCGTCACTGCTGGCTACCAGCTCAACACCCGCACGGTTCAGGCGGGAAATCACCACGTCGTAACGCTCTTTGAAATGCAGGTCGCGGATTCGTTTACCCAGTACCTGTTCGTTGGTCACCACCACGCGTTCGACGCGTAAATCGGTACCTCGCGTGGACAGCGATGTGTCTACCTCCTGCCCAATCACCACCTGCGCGTTATGCAGGTCAGCAGGCTGCCCGACCAGGTGTAGCAGGTCGCCCATCTGGATAACAGTCCCTGGCGACGGCACCATCAATGTCTCGTCACGTTTCAGACGCGAGCAGATGATTTTGTCGCTGTTCAGAATCGGGACATCCTGAATCGCCATATTGTTGATGTTTGGGTTTTCCACGCGGATGTTCATCGTCTGAATCAGTGCGTGCCCGTTGGTCAGCGTGGATTCATGCTGCTGGGCTTCAGCATCGACGTTAACGCGGAAAATAAGGCGCATCAGCCACATGGTCAGTAAAATTCCGCAGATGCCGAAAGGATAAGCCATGGCATAGCTCATCCCCATCTGGTCAACCACATCGCCAGGCGTACCTAAATCGCGCAGAATTTGCTGCCCCGCACCTAACGCCGGAGTATTGGTGACCGCTCCAGAGAATATTCCCAGCACCACAGGGAGAGGAATGGCAAAAATCTTATGCAGGATCGCGGTGACCAGGCCACCCATGATGACAATCAGCACAGCAAACAGATTCAGCCGCAGGCCCGAAACGCGCAAAGAAGCAAAAAAGCCCGGCCCCACCTGAATACCAATGGTGTAGACGAAAAGAATCAGGCCAAATTCCTGAATAAAATGCAGCATGTCGCCGCTCAGGGTCATCCCTGCCTGATCGACAAAATGCCCGACGATAATACCGCCGAACAGCACGCCTCCAATGCCAAAACCCACGCCACGTATTTTTATGTTGCCGATCCATAACCCGACAACTGCCACTAATGCCAGAACGCTGACCGTCAATGCTATATCACTCATATCCTGTTCCCTGTGAATAACATCATTAAGTAAATGGATTCTCGCAGAGTACAGTCGCAATGTATGGGTGGTAAAGCACAAAAAAGCCCCGTCATTTCTGGCGGGGCAAAGGCATGGAGCTATTTAACTATCTAATGCAGGACGTTCGCTGATGGCGATACGTTGTGGAGCAATGGTTTCAGGTTCATTCCGGGTCAAATCAATATGCAGCAAGCCGTTAGTGAAGCTTGCGCCGGAGACCTCCATATTTTCAGCCAGCGTAAAGCTCAGGCTGAACGGCTGAGTGACCAGCCCCTGATGCAACCATTTGGTCTCTTTTTCCGGCTGCTGCGGCGTACCTTTCACGGTCAGGCGCGTGCCTTCCAGTTGAATATCCAGATCTTCCTGGCGGAAACCGGCTAACGCAAGGGTAATGCGGTAGTGGTTATCATCGCTCTTTTCGATGTTATAAGGCGGGAAGCTCTGGCTTTCACCGGTGTTTTGCAAGGCATTGGCCAGTTTGTCAAAACCGATCCATTGACGCAGCAGTGGGGATAAATCGTAGTTACGCATAATAATCTCCTTCTAAGAAGCGAGTAGGTACCTTTCGGCTCCCTGACGGCAAGCCGATGACTTAGCAAGGCCGCCTGAAGCGGCCTACAGAATTAGTTGATTTCGATGCGGCGCGGTTTGTTCGCTTCAGGAATCACGCGCTCAAGATCGATATACAGCAGACCATTTACCAGGTTTGCGCCGCGAACATGAATGTTCTCCGCTAACTGGAACTTGCGTTCAAAGTTGCGCTCGGCAATACCCTGATACAGGTAAGTACGTTCTTTTTGATCGTCCGCATGGGCGCCTTTTACCACCAGCAGATTGTCCTGGGCAGTAATTTCCAGTTCGCTTTCAGCAAAACCGGCAACAGCAATTGCAATGCGGTAATGGTTTTCGTCTACCAGCTCAACGTTGTACGGAGGGTAGCCGCCATTGCTCTGGCCCTGATTGTTTTCCAGCAGGTTAAACAGACGGTCAAAACCAATAGCAGAACGGTACAGCGGGGATAAATCAAAGTTACGCATAATCAATAGCTCCTGAAATCAGCGAGAATAATTGACCTTCCATCATGGACAGGTCAGGTAGCCAGGACACCCATCAGGCATGCCCTTCATTTGTCTACACTCTAAAAATGGGTCTTAATACAAACTTTTCAAGCGTATTCATCTGACTTTTTTTGCAGTTTGTTGTCTATTGCATACACTGGGGGGAGCAGTTGTTCTCGTTAAATCGCGATGGCCGCCACAGTGCGACGAAATGGTGATGTTATTTTCGCAACGGATCGCTTTAACTCACCATGCAAACACGATAAATACAGATGAATAAATGATGATTAAAAAAATGTTGGTAACACTGACGATGTGTAGTGGGATGGCGTTTGTAAGCGGTTGTTCCAGCATCATGTCGCATACAGGTGGTAAAGAAGGGACGTATCCTGGCACGCGAGCCAGTGCCACAATGATTAGCGAAAGTGATACAAACTGGGGAACCAAGTCGCTGGCGATTCTGGATATGCCTTTTACCGCGGTGCTCGATACGGTATTGCTACCTTGGGATCTCTTTCGCAAAGATAACTCGGTGAGATCCCGCGTAGAAAAGAGCGAGGAGAGAACCCAGGCCACGAACGCCGTTATTCCCCCGGCAGAAATGTCTGCTCCATAAATTAACGCCCGGTTTCAGTCACCCACAGCTGGCGGAAACCCTCGACGTCTTCCATCCACGCAACCTGTCGACCATCAGGGGAGAAGACGATCGCATCGGCCGACGGCGGGTTATCATGACGTTCCGTTAAAAAATCAATCTCGCCCGTTTGAACATCACAACAGGCAATTCTGTTCTCCAGTACAAATCCCAGCCATTTCCCCGATGGGTGCCAGTTAAAGGCTGACTGAATATTCGTAGCGCACTGGGTAAGCTGACGCAGCGATCCACCCTGTGGAGAAATCAGCCATAGCTGTACAATACCGTTGTCATCACGCATTAAAAACGCAATCTCTGATGCCTTTGGATTACTGCGTACCCAGTGGCGAGGCTGATTCACCAGCCCCGGGAAGGCGCGCTCATGGGTAAACGTCAGACGGCGTTGGCGAATACCGGATGGTGGCGCAGGCATGGTCATGTCAGTCCCCTCCAGAGGCGCGTCCCCCGGCTGTTTCCAGCCACTTTCATCCTGTGGCAAATCAACAATAAACAGCTCCGGTACTTTCTCGCCAGTGGCTGATAGCGTATCACCGATAAACGCCAGCCTGTTTTCTCCAACCCAGCCCTCTTCATAGGCGCGGTTAATCTCATCGCTACCCGGTTTTGGCGTTGGTGTCGTCTGGCTCACCAGCACGCACCAATGGCTGCCACTGTATTCACGCGGATGCTGCGCGAAGACCTTCACCGGGCCATACGGTGCGGCCACACCGACGTTGCGTAAATCGAGCGCCGGAGAGCGCTCATGCAGAACATGGTCGTTATAGGTGAAACTGACAAACTCACCGTTCGGGCTAAAGACATGCACATGACTCCCGCCGCGCAGCGCGCCTGGCGTGTACGGCGCGGTAATATCCATTGCATCCAGATTCTCCACCCCAGCCTGCGTAACAATCACCCCACGACGATGATGGAAGTCGTAATGCCATGTTTCATCAGGATTTTCAGGCCCGTGAATGAATATATATTTTTCCAACTTTGGATGAACGGTCACCACGCCAACGTGCGATCCCTGAGTAGCCCGGTAAATCACCTCCAGCTCGCCAGTATGGATATTGACGCGCTCAATTGTTTCACCGGTAAAGGAAGCGCCGGAAGGGCGCACATCAAAGACCAGCCACTGGCTGTCCGGTGTCCAGGTATTGATATTGGTAAGCTGATGATTACGCGGCGTAAAGGTGATTTGCTTCATGAGATGCCCTGATACAAGACGATTAAAACAATCATACTTCACAAGCACTTCACTTTCAGGCTTTAGCGTATCGCCATCTTCATTTTTGCGGACAGAAAGATGGAACATTTTGACGTAGCGATTATCGGTTTAGGTCCGGCAGGCGCAGCGCTGGCGCGACAGTTGAGCGGAAAAATGCGCGTGATTGCGTTGGATAAAAAACGCCAGTGCGGCAACGAAGGTTTCACTAAACCCTGCGGCGGTCTGCTGGCCCCGGACGCCCAGCGTTCGTTTATCCGCGACGGGATAACCTTACCCGTTGATGTTATCGCCAACCCGCAGATTTTTAGCGTTAAAACGGTTGATGTTGCCGCTTCTTTGACGCGTAACTACCAGCGCAGCTACATTAATATCAACCGCCATGCTTTTGATTTATGGCTTAAATCTCTCATCCCTGATGATGTGCAGGTTTATCACGACAGCCTGTGCCGGAAAATCTGGCGCGAGGGCGATAAATGGCATGTTATCTTCCGCGCCGACGGTTGGGAGCAGCAGATAACTGCACGTTATCTGGTGGGGGCAGACGGTGCGAACTCACTGGTGCGCCGTCATCTCTATCCACAGCACCAAATCCGTAAATATGTCGCTATTCAACAATGGTTTGTGGAAAAGCATGCCGCACCGTTCTATTCCTGTATTTTTGATAACGATGCAACTGACTGTTATTCCTGGAGTATCAGCAAAGATGGCTATTTTATCTTTGGTGGCGCCTACCCCATGAAGGACGGACAGGCACGCTTTGACGCGCTGAAAGAGAAGCTGGAAGCGTTCCATTTCCAGTTCGGCAAACCGGTGAAAAGTGAAAAATGTACGGTGCTATTCCCCTCACGCTGGAAAGACTTCGTCTGCGGCGAGGACAACGCATTTTTGATTGGTGAAGCGGCCGGTTTTATCAGCGCCAGCTCGCTGGAAGGGATTAGCTATGCGCTGGACAGCGCGGAGATCCTCAAATCGGTACTGCTGCGGGATACGCCAGATATGAATCACGCTTACCGTAAAGCCACCCACAAGTTACGTCTCAAACTGTATGGCAAAATCCTGAAAAGCCGGGCCCTGACGTCGGCATTTTCCCGTAAATGGATTATGCGCAGCGGCGTTGCGCATATTCCCTTGGCAAAATCAGAAAGCCGCCCGCCAGCGAAAGAAAAACGTGAGAGAAAACGTAGTATGGCTATGACATTATGGCGCGTTTTTTTAAGGGACTGAGTTCACCTCGCTGTCACGGCCTTGTGCCACTGTAGCCAGCGCGGGAAAGTTGGCGACGGTGTACCAGGAACCTGGCGTAGGCAGCCGCTCCATTGTACGGCCAGGCCAAAGTTCGAGTTGTGCCAACGCATCAAGGGAATATTGTCGCCAGTGATGTGGCAACATCAGTCTCAATGGCGAGGCTTGTTCACCCGGTACCGGCGTCGGTAAACGCGAGTCACTCACATCATAGTTTCTGTGCAGAACCAAATATTTCTCTGGTACCCGACGCTGGCTGTTCCACCATTTGCCATCCAGCATATCAAACTGAAAGCGGGTGATTTTTTCCGGTTTTGCCCCCAATTGCATCAACGCCTGGCGCAGCGCGTTGTTCATCGCCGCATCGTACATTTCCGTTGTTGCCAGTTGCCCATTGAGGATCAGCGATACCGCAATTCTGGCACCCAACAAATTTGAGTAGAGATCTTCCGGGGAAAATGCAGAAACCTCCTCTGAAAATCCAGGGACGGACTCAAAACCATACCATTGCGCAATTTCATGCCAGGCAGCGAGCTGAAACGCCAGATGCGCGGCCATCCATGCCGCCAGCGCGTAACGTTCAGCAGGCTCTGCGGGGGGTGTGAAAGCGTTAAATACGATATGCCGTTGCGCAAGCTCATCATCCAGACGCAGCGTAAATGCTTGCCCAAGTCGTGGAAGAAGATGACTAAAGAGCCAGGCCGTCATGTCTGCGGTATCACGGACATGTGCGGTATCAATGAAGCCACCGCGAGCGGTATACACTATGCCGTTATTCTCATGCCCGATCCCTGCCAGATTCGCTAGCCCTAACAGTAGGCTATCGTTATAGCGGTGCTCGCCGATGCTATCGATCGTGACAACATTATCAAGTTCATAAAATGGCACCGGCATATGCAGTACCTGTGCGTGCAGGTCGTAGCCAAACGCGCAGCACGGACGTAATCCCTGAGGTGCAGGGAGGGGCGAAACTACCGGCCAGGCAGTACCCTGGGCCTTATCCTCTGTAGAAACGAGCTGCAAAGTTACAGGTATTGCCGCACGGGCTATCGCCGTTGCCAGCCATAAGAGCGCTATTAACACCACCTTATTGATCAAAATGCCTCTCCAACCTGAAAATAAAAACCGCTGCTCCCTTTGCCAATCCCATAATCCAGACGCACATTCACCCGGGGCTTAAATTCAAAGCGGTAGCCCACACCGGCGGACGGTAACCAGCGTCCATCGTCCAGCGCATGAAAAGAGGGTCCCATCGTGCCCGCACCGAGCCAACCAACCACGCCATGCCGCCAGTCAAGTTTCCGCCGATACTCCAGTTGCCCGCTGACGGCGTTTTTATCCCGATAGCGCCCTTCGTAATATCCGCGCATACGCTGATTGCTGCCAAGCAGCGGCATCATGCTCCACGGCACATCGCCCTGGGTAAACGCGCCGTCCATCTCCCAGGCAAGCACATTGTTCTCGTCCAGCGAGTGATAGCGGCTGTAGTGCAGTTGATATTCATCAAATCGCGTATCGCTTCCCACCTCTGGTGTGAATCGGGTATAGCGGACATCGGCATACTGTCCTTTACGCGGGTTGGGAACGAAATCACGATCGTCCCAGCTGAGTTCGACACTACTTCCGGAGCTGAGAACCGACGCCCCCTGCCCGGTATGCTCAATGTTGGGCGGATCGTTATCGTCCATTTGGGTAGCGTGCTGGGCGTTCAGCGACCAGCCAAGCCCCAGATAAACATTGGGTGCCAACTGGCGATACAACGTTGGACGCAACTCCAGAACCTGAGCGGTGTATTGCTGTTTTTGGTTATCTTTATCCCCAGCGCTAAAACCTTGCCCCCAGTAGTAGGTTGGAGTATCCGTTAATGCGCCATTGAGAAAGAATCGCCACCGATCGTCGGCAAAAAATGCGTAATTTTGCATCGTGATACCGAATGCGCCAGTTGAGCTAAAATAGCCGCTGAGCGTCAGCGTCGAGTTTTGGCTTACCGTATCATTCGGGTCAGGGCGATACATCCCCACCACCGCTGTACCGATCCCTAACCCCAGCTCCGGGGTATAAAACGGTCCCGGCATTACGCCCCAGTCAATGCCTTTGCTGGCGTCAAAGCTATCACTGGCACCCAACTTATTTAGCCAACCGTCAACTTCGCCTCGGCTCGGCAACGCTGCCCGCACTGTACAGGAGAGCATGTTGAACAGCAGGAAGAGGGTAAGACGGCTCAAAAGCGATACTCTCCCGCCATGAAGAAACTGTTACGTTCAGCAAAGCCGATTTCGGTCGTGACGTTGAAGTTCCGGGTAATTTCATACTGTGCGCCCACCAGCACGTTCCAGGGGGATTGCAGATGCTGTTTAACGTCAAAGCGACCATTACCGTCTTTGTTGGCAATATCAACGAGTCTTTGCAGCGTTTCAGACGGCATGGTGAGGTCGTTAAGGCTACCGCTAAATTCTTGCTGCACGTCCTGGTACATACTGCCAACCCATAGATTCAACTTTCCGGATGGCAGGTGCAGCGCATCCACACTGGGGGTGGTAAAGCGATATCCGATGCGCGGAGAAAGAGTTAAGGCGTCAATACTCCCATCCAGAATATCGAACCGCGTCTGGGTGTAGTTGGCATCAAAAGCAGTAAACCAGTTGCCTACACCGCCGACCAGCGTCGTCCCTACGCCGTAGGTGGTGCCTTTAAAATCGAGCTGAAACGCCAGATTCTGCAAACTGCTTGGTGTGCGGTCTTTAAGGGGGCCTTTTATCCCGACGCCTATTTGCGAAACGGAGTGGCCATCGGTATAGCCAATCAAGCCATAGACATTCATAAACGGCAGCAGCCAGGCATCCAGCTTCAGCGTTTCGGTTTTACTGCGTTCACGCGTATTGCCGACGCTAATTTTAAACGCGTTATCCAGTGAGCGGCCACCGAGGGAAAGACCGTTGAAGTTAATACTATCCACATTAATATTTTGTCGGATATTCATGTAGTTAATATTCACGCCAAACGGTGCCGGTAGTTCATATCCGCGCTTACGCGCTTCATCGCCTAAAAAGGGCAAAATGGTGTGGTTTTCGGCAGGTTTAACCGTCGTTTTTTCCGGTACAGGCGCAGACAGACCGTTATCCTGATAGCCAAAGAGAGGTGTAATTGTTGAGCTGGAATCCGTCGCGGCACTGGCATGAAAAACCAGACAGGAAGACGTTATCAACACCACGCGGATGCTTGTGTTTGTCATAAGAAAGTTTAGTAGCAGGCAGGAATTGCCCAGATATAAAAGAAGAAGGGAGAGTATAGAAGTTACGTACTATGTGGAGGTATTAATGTGCGGTTTCACATCTGATAATATAAATATATGTTTTATAACATCTTAATGTTATTGCCCAGCCGAGGCCAGGCATAACACGCATCAGGAAAGGACGTATTTCTCTATCGCCCAGGCGACGCCATCTTCAAGGTTAGATTTCGTCACGAAGTTGGCGATTTCTTTGACTGATGGAATAGCGTTATCCATGGCAACGCCCACGCCTGCGTATTCAATCATCGCAATGTCGTTTTCCTGATCGCCAATCGCCATCACCTCTTCGGCTTTAATGCCTAACGCATCGGCCAGCGATTTTACGCCCGTCCCTTTATTGACGCGTTTATCGAGGATTTCGAGGAAATACGGCGCACTTTTCAGCACGGTGTACTTCTCTTTTACTTCCACAGGTAGACGAGAGATAGCTTTATCGAGGATCTCCGGCTCGTCAATCATCATCACTTTCAGGAACTGGGTTGCGGGATCCATTTTCTCGGCTTCACAGAACACCAGCGGGATGGTCGCGACAAACGATTCGTGTACCGTGTAGTAGCTGATATCACGGTTCGCGGTATACAGCGTATTGCGATCGAGGGCGTGGAAATGCGAGCCGACTTCCCGGGAGAGCTGCTCCAGGTAACGATAATCATCATAGCTCAGCGCGGTTTGCGCCACGGTACTGCCATCCCCTGCTTTCTGCACCAGCGCACCGTTGTAGGTAATGCAGTAGTCACCGGGTTGTTCCATATGTAGTTCTTTCAAATAGCTGTGAACGCCGGCATACGGGCGTCCCGTGGTCAGCACCACATTCACGCCACGCGCGCGTGCCGCGGCAATCGCCGTTTTGACCGCTGGTGAAATGGTGTGATCGGGTAGCAGAAGTGTGCCATCCATGTCGATAGCAATAAGTTTGATAGCCATGAGTTCCCCGGATGAAATGAGTCCGTCCTCATGCTAACGCGATTCCGCTCAAAAAACAGCTACGAAAAGGGGGATAGAAAGGGGAATCGAGATTCCCCTTTTTGTAGATTGGTTGTCGTTTGTAGGCCTGATAAGCAACGCGCCATCAGGCACAATACAACGTCTTGCCGGATGGCGGCGTAAACCGCCTTATCCGGCCTACAGATTGGCTTAAATATCGATGTTCGCCGCTTTCAGGGCGTTCTCTTCGATAAATGCGCGACGCGGTTCAACGGCATCGCCCATCAGCGTGGTGAACAGCTGGTCGGCAGCAATCGCATCCTTCACGGTAACGCGCAGCATACGACGGCTTTCCGGATCCATGGTGGTTTCCCACAGCTGTTCCGGGTTCATCTCGCCCAGACCTTTATAACGCTGGATAGCGAGGCCACGACGAGACTCTTTCTGCAGCCATTCCAGCGCCTGCTCAAAGCTGGCAACCGGCTGGCGACGCTCGCCACGTTCGATAAACGCATCGTCTTCGATCAGCCCACGCAGCTTCTCGCCAAGCGTACAAATACGATGGTACTCGCCACCGGTCACAAATTCATGTTCCAATGGATAGTCAGTATCGACACCGTGGGTACGCACCCGGATCACCGGTTCGAACAGGTTCAGTTCAGCGTCTTTACGCACGAAGCTATTCCAGGTGCTGCCGTGCATTTCGTTTTCATTAAGCACGTTAACCAACTGGGAAACCCAGGCCGTAACTTTCGCTTCATCAGCCAAATCAGCTTCTGGCAGCGTCGGTTGATAAACCAGCTCTTTCAGCAGCGCTTTCGGGAAACGACGTTCCATACGGCCAATCATTTTCTGCGTCGCGTTGTATTCTGAAACCAGTTTCTCTAACGACTCACCTGAAAGGGCCGGTGCGCTGGCGTTGGTGTGCAGCGTTGCGCCATCCAGAGCGATAGAGATCTGATACTGATCCATCGCTTCGTCATCTTTAATGTACTGTTCCTGCTTGCCTTTTTTCACTTTGTACAGCGGTGGCTGTGCAATGTAAACGTGGCCGCGTTCAACGATTTCCGGCATCTGACGATAGAAGAAGGTCAACAGTAGCGTACGAATGTGCGAGCCGTCGACGTCGGCATCGGTCATGATGATGATGCTGTGATAACGCAGTTTGTCCGGGTTGTACTCGTCACGACCGATGCCACAGCCGAGCGCGGTGATCAGTGTCGCGACTTCCTGAGAGGAGAGCATCTTGTCAAAGCGCGCTTTCTCGACGTTGAGGATTTTACCCTTCAGCGGCAGAATCGCCTGGTTTTTACGGTTACGGCCCTGCTTAGCAGAACCGCCCGCGGAGTCCCCTTCCACAAGGTACAGTTCGGACAACGCCGGGTCGCGTTCCTGACAGTCCGCCAGCTTGCCCGGCAGGCCCGCTAAGTCCAGCGCGCCTTTACGACGGGTCATTTCACGCGCACGACGTGCAGCTTCACGAGCACGCGCAGCATCAATAATTTTGCCGACAACGATTTTCGCGTCAGACGGGTTTTCCAGCAGATATTCGCTCAGCAGTTCGTTCATCTGCTGTTCTACCGCCGATTTCACCTCAGAGGAGACCAGCTTGTCTTTGGTCTGTGAGGAGAACTTCGGATCCGGTACTTTCACGGAAACAACGGCAATCAGGCCTTCACGGGCATCGTCACCGGTAGCGCTGACTTTCGCTTTTTTGCTGTAGCCTTCTTTGTCCATGTAGGCGTTCAGGGTACGGGTCATCGCCGCACGGAAGCCTGCAAGGTGAGTACCGCCGTCACGCTGTGGAATGTTGTTGGTGAAGCAGTAGATGTTTTCCTGGAAACCATCGTTCCACTGCAGCGCAACTTCAACGCCGATACCGTCTTTTTCGGTGGAGAAGTAGAAGATATTCGGGTGGATCGGCGTTTTGTTTTTGTTGAGATATTCAACAAACGCCTTGATGCCACCTTCGTAGTGGAAATGGTCTTCTTTGCCGTCGCGCTTGTCGCGCAGACGAATAGAGACGCCGGAGTTCAGGAATGACAGCTCACGCAGACGTTTCGCCAGAATGTCGTATTCAAATTCAACAACATTGGTAAAGGTTTCGTGGCTTGGCCAGAAACGGACCTGAGTCCCGGTCAATTCTGTTTCGCCGGTTACTGCCAGCGGCGCCTGCGGCACACCGTGCACGTAAGTTTGCTGATGCACTTTGCCTTCACGACGAATCACCAGTTCCAGCTTCTGTGACAGGGCGTTAACGACGGAAACACCCACGCCGTGCAGACCGCCGGAAACTTTATAGGAGTTATCATCGAATTTACCGCCTGCATGCAAAACGGTCATGATAACTTCCGCTGCCGAAACGCCCTCTTCCGGGTGAATACCGGTTGGGATACCACGGCCATCATCGGTAACGGACACGGAGTTGTCAGCGTGAATCGTTACCACGATATCTTTACAGTGACCCGCGAGCGCTTCGTCGATAGCGTTATCTACCACCTCGAATACCATGTGGTGCAGACCGGTGCCGTCATCCGTGTCGCCGATATACATACCCGGGCGCTTACGCACCGCATCCAGTCCTTTCAGGACTTTGATACTGGAGGAGTCATAAGAATTCGACATCAACGTTTCTCGCTCATTTTATCTTGGGTTAATCCGTTATTTTACCCTTTTCCACGGTAAACATCTTCGAATTTTCATCGGACATGTCTATAACGTGTTCAGCGCTTATTGCGCTGACAAAGACCTGAGATTGCGTGGCTTTTAAGCGGCTGGCCAGCAGTCCGCGACGCGCGTCATCCAGTTCAGAGGCAAAATCATCTATCAGGTACAGGCAGCGCCGCCCGCTTTCACGGGTCAGGAACTCCCCTTGCGCCAGACGTAAGGCGCACATCAGCAGCTTTAGCTGCCCACGCGACAACGTATCTTCCACCGGCGCACCGTCGGCGCGAATGCGGAAATCCGCCTTATGCGGGCCGTGCGCAGTGTAGGTCAACATGCGATCGCGTTCAAAACTGCGTTCCAGCACTTCGGCATAATCAGTCTCTTTCTCCCAGCCGCGCTGGAATGAGAAGGAGAGCGAAAACTCGGGAAGAAACTGCTGGCAGGTATCCGCCATATCCTGCGCGATACCGGCGCTGTACTCCGCGCGCCAGGTGCTGATTTGTTCCGCCAGCGGGATAAGTTCTCTATCCCACGGGCGCAGTTGCTCATAACGACTCACCTGGCGCAGCGCTGCATTGCGCTGCTTGAGCAGTCGCTTCAGGTTGCTCCAGGCGGTGAAAAAACCGACTTCATTGTGAAAGCATCCCCAGTCAAGGAATGCTCTTCTGTATTTGGGGCCGCCGTTGAGTAAAGTAAACCCCTCAGGCGTGATCAGCTGCATCGGCATCAGGTGCGCCAGTTCTGCGACCTTGTGCCCGTCAGTGCCGTCAATGCGCACTTTGCTGTCGCCCAGTTTGTCTTTCGTCAGGCCAATCGACGTCTCACGTTCTTCACCCTGCAAACGCCCGTGTAAAACAAACGACTCCTGCTCGTGGCGAATCACGCGGCCAA
The DNA here is from genome assembly GCF_030332645.1 of Citrobacter sp. Cpo091. Taxonomy (NCBI): domain Bacteria; kingdom Pseudomonadati; phylum Pseudomonadota; class Gammaproteobacteria; order Enterobacterales; family Enterobacteriaceae; genus Citrobacter; species Citrobacter sp. Cpo091. Next base: position 48,636 of record NZ_JAOWHL010000017.1, on the reverse strand, counting down.
TCTGCAAACTGCGAAACGCCCGACCGTGGCCGAGCGTATAGATAGCTTCCAGTACGCTGGTTTTGCCGCTGCCGTTCGCGCCAACCAGGAAGTTAAAGCCGGGGGATAAAGCGAGATCCGCATTTTCAATATTGCGGAAATCTTTAATTAGCAGTCGGGATAGCGACATATCAACTCATAACCAGGGCGTTATCGTCGCAGTTAGTCTGGTTACGGCCAGCGCACAGCAACCGGAGCGTACTGAAGTACGTGAGGATTGCGAGCACTGCCCGGAGCCAGAATAACAAGTAAGATAGCCCGATATTCTTTACAAGCGCATAGGCATGACGACATAGGCTGCAGATTGTGACGCTGCATCTTCAATCTGTACGCTCGATACGGAATCGGTCAGCAGAATACGCACGTTCTCGCACTTCAGCGCGTTCAGAACGTCCAGCACGTAGCTAACGTTAAAGCCGATTTCCAGTTCTGTACCAGGATAGGAGACATCCAGAATTTCTTCTGCTTCTTCCTGCTCCGGGTTGTTGGCGGTGATTTTGAGCTGATTTTCGCTGACATACAGACGCACGCCGCGGAATTTCTCGTTCGAGAGGATCGCCGCACGCGCAAACGCCTGCTTGAGGATATCGCAACCGGCTTCCAGATGTTTGTCCGGATTCTTCGGCAATACGCGGCGATAATCCGGGAAACGACCGTCTACCAGCTTGGAGGTAAAGATGAAATCCCCCACGTGCGCACGAATATTGTTGCTGCCAATCTGCACGCGCAGCGGGTTGTCACCGCCGTCAAGCATACGCATCAGTTCAATCACACCTTTACGCGGTACGATCACCGAATGGCTTGGCAACGGCTGACCGACAGGCATTGAACAAACCGCCAGGCGGTGACCGTCGGTCGCCACGGTACGCAGCTCTTCCCCTTCGGTTTCAAACAGCATGCCGTTTAAGTAGTAACGTACGTCCTGATGCGCCATCGAAAACTGCGTGGCTTCAATCAGGCGCTTCATCGTCGCCTGCGGCAGGGTGAATTCGACTTCGCTCTGCCAGTCGTCCAGATTCGGGAAGTCGGCGGCAGGCAGCGTAGACAGCGAGAAACGGCTGCGACCAGAGCGTACCAGCATGCGGTCGCCTTCCAGTTGAACGGCTATTTCCGCGCCTTCCGGCAATCCACGGCAAATATCGAAGAATTTACGTGCCGGAACGGTGGTCGCACCAGGTTCATGGGGCTGGATCAACGCCACGCGCGCCACCATCTCCATTTCGAGATCGGTACCGGTCAGCGAAAGCGTGCCGTCAGCAACCTGCAGCAGCAGGTTTCCGAGTATAGGCAGTGTAGGACGTCCACCCAGCGGGCCGCTGACCTGCTGAAGCGGTTTTAATAAATGTTCACGTTCAACGGTAAATTTCATAGCGTCACGAAGATAATGTTCTGATTAAATTGGAGAAATCTTCTTTAATATCATGGCTTTCTTCACGCAACTGCTCAATCTTGCGGCAGGCATGAAGCACGGTAGTATGGTCACGCCCACCAAACGCGTCGCCAATTTCCGGCAGACTGTGGTTAGTGAGCTCTTTTGCCAGCGCCATCGCCATCTGGCGCGGACGAGCTACCGAGCGAGATCGACGCTTAGAAAGCAGATCCGCAATTTTGATTTTGTAATACTCCGCCACCGTCTTCTGGATATTGTCGATGGTGACCAGCTTTTCCTGCAAAGCCAGCAGATCGCGCAGCGCTTCACGCACGAAATCGATAGTAATCGCCCGGCCGGTAAAATTGGCGTTGGCGATCACGCGGTTCAGTGCGCCTTCCAGCTCACGTACGTTAGAGCGTAGACGCTTGGCAATAAAGAACGCTACTTCACCCGGCAGACGAATGTCGTTTTCGTCGGCTTTTTTCATCAGGATCGCAACACGCGTTTCCAGTTCAGGCGGTTCGATCGCGACAGTCAGTCCCCAGCCAAAGCGGGATTTCAGACGATCTTCAACGCCGTTGATCTCCTTCGGATAGCGATCCGAGGTCAGGATGATCTGCTGATTGCCTTCCAGCAGGGCGTTAAAGGTGTGGAAAAACTCTTCCTGCGATCGCTCTTTATTCGCGAAGAATTGGATATCGTCAATCAGCAGCGCGTCAACGGAACGGTAGTAGCGTTTAAACTCTTCGATCGCGTTGTTTTGCAGGGCTTTGACCATGTCCTGCACAAAACGCTCAGAGTGCATATACACCACTTTGGCGTTTGGCTTACGCGCCATAATGCCGTTACCGACAGCGTGCAACAGGTGGGTTTTACCCAGACCCGTACCGCCATATAGGAATAACGGATTGTAGGCGCCGCCAGGATTGTCCGCCACCTGACGTGCCGCCGCGCGCGCCAGTTGGTTAGATTTACCTTCAACGAAGTTATCAAACGTGTGTTTGACGTTGACGTTAGAACGATAGGTAGGTTCTGCCGGAGCCGGGACGTTATCCCAGCCTGGACGAGCCGCCGGAGCAGCACGTTGTGGTTGCACTTGCTGAGCCACGTGGGCGGGCGCAACAACGTTGTTGACCGGCGTTTTCAGCGTTTGCGTGACGGGTTTAGTGCCGACTTCAAAGCGCAGCTGTGGGGCATCCGCTCCACAGAAATTATTGAGTAATCCATTAATATTATTAAGGTATTTATCCCTTACCCAATCGAGCACGAAACGGTTTGGCGCATACAAAGCCAGCGTGTTATCGCTCAGTTCCGCCTGCAACGGGCGTATCCACATACTGAACTCTGTGGCTGGTAACTCATCCTGCAATCGGGCAAGACACTGCTGCCAAAGCGAAAGTGACACGGCGGACTCCACTCGAACAAAAGTCGATAAATGACAAAGGCTGAAACATTCATGATTGTTGACGCACATCGACAAGACCCTATGCAAAGGGTGACGTGCGAATTGCTATCTGCAATTTTTACCCGATCAGGATCCATTGAAACGATCAGGACCGCGGATCATAGCGTAAACTGAGAAAGAGATCTTCTGTTTCTCACAGATTCTTCCCGATTTATCCACAGGATGATCCAGAATCGGCTAAGTGTAAACGATCCTGGAGAAGTGCTGCAGGTTTTAGCGCGCATATTGAAAAAATTAATGAGTAAAGATGCTTTACTGCTTAAACGATCTAATAAAGATCCCGTGCGATCCTTGCGCTTTATCCACCAGCCCGTATAATTCTTACCCCCAGCGAGTAACGGTCGCCTTACGGCGTCAACGCTGCCTGTTTTTTACGCGAAACCATGCGGAAAAAAGCGGGAAATAAGGAAAGAGAATTGACTCCGGAGTGTACAATTATTACAATCCGGCCTCTTTAATCACCCACACTGTGGCGTAAGTCGTTCGAAATTCGTTCGGGTATACGCAAAAGTCAGTGAATTTATTCAAGTTTAGGTAGAAATCGCCATGAAACGCACTTTTCAACCGTCTGTACTGAAGCGCAACCGTTCTCACGGCTTCCGTGCTCGTATGGCTAATAAAAATGGTCGTCAGGTTCTGGCACGTCGTCGTGCTAAAGGCCGTTCTCGTCTGACCGTTTCTAAGTAATAAAAGCTAGCCCCTGAGTGGTTAAGCTCGCATTTCCCAGGGAGTTACGTTTGTTAACTCCCACTCATTTCACATTCGTCTTCCAGCAGCCACAACGGGCTGGCACGCCGCAAATCACCATCCTCGGCCGCCTGAATTCGCTGGGGCATCCCCGTATCGGTCTTACAGTCGCCAAGAAAAATGTTAAACGTGCGCATGAACGCAATCGGATTAAACGTCTGACGCGTGAAAGCTTCCGTTTACGTCAGCACGAGCTTCCAGCAATGGATTTCGTGGTGGTGGCGAAAAAAGGGGTTGCTGACCTCGATAACCGTGCTCTCTCGGAAGCGTTGGAAAAATTATGGCGTCGCCATTGTCGCCTGGCTCGCGGGTCCTGATAGCCCTCATTCGGGTCTATCAACGCCTGATCAGTCCGCTGCTTGGGCCGCATTGCCGTTTCACTCCAACCTGTTCGAGCTACGGAATTGAGGCATTGCGCAGGTTTGGAGTGATAAAAGGCAGTTGGTTGACGGTGAAACGCGTATTAAAATGCCACCCTTTACACCCTGGTGGTGACGATCCCGTCCCGCCCGGACCATTTGATACCAGAGAACACTAACGATGGATTCGCAACGCAATCTTTTAGTCATCGCTTTGCTGTTCGTGTCTTTCATGATCTGGCAAGCCTGGGAGCAGGATAAAAACCCGCAACCTCAGGCCCAACAGACCACGCAGACAACGACCACCGCAGCGGGTAGCGCCGCAGACCAGGGCGTACCGGCCAGTGGCCAGGGGAAACTGATTACGGTTAAAACTGACGTGCTTGATCTGACCATCAACACCCGTGGTGGTGATGTGGAACAGGCTTCACTGCCAGCTTACCCGAAAGAACTCGGTTCTACCGAACCGTTCCAGTTACTGGAAACTACGCCACAGTTCATCTACCAGGCACAGAGTGGCCTGACAGGTCGTGACGGCCCGGATAACCCGGCTAACGGCCCACGTCCGCTGTACAACGTCGATAAAGACGCGTTTGTACTGGCTGACGGTCAGAACGAACTGCAGATCCCGATGACCTATACTGACGCAGCGGGTAACACATTCACTAAAACGTTTGTTCTTAAGCGTGGTGAATATGCTGTCAACGTTAACTACAGCGTGCAGAACGCCGGCGAAAAACCGCTGGAAATCTCCACCTTTGGTCAGCTGAAGCAATCCATCAATCTGCCATCTCATCGTGACACCGGTAGCAGCAACTTTGCGCTGCACACCTTCCGTGGCGCGGCGTACTCCACGCCGGATGAGAAGTATGAGAAATACAAATTCGACACCATTGCTGAAAACGAAAACCTGAACGTCAATGCTAAAGACGGCTGGGTCGCAATGCTGCAACAGTATTTCGCAACGGCATGGGTTCCGCGTAACGACGGCACCAACAACTTCTATACCGCTAACCTGGGTAACGGCATTGCCGCTATCGGCTATAAATCACAGCCGGTACTGGTACAGCCTGGCCAGACTGGCGCGATGACCAGCACCCTGTGGGTCGGCCCGGAAATTCAGGATAAAATGGCGGCCGTTGCACCGCACCTGGATCTGACCGTGGACTACGGCTGGTTGTGGTTCATTTCTCAGCCGCTGTTTAAACTGCTGAAGTGGATCCATAGCTTCCTGGGTAACTGGGGCTTCTCCATCATCGTTATCACCTTTATCGTTCGTGGCATCATGTACCCGCTGACCAAAGCGCAGTACACCTCCATGGCGAAGATGCGTATGCTGCAGCCGAAGATTCAGGCTATGCGTGAGCGTCTGGGCGATGACAAACAGCGTCAGAGCCAGGAAATGATGGCCCTGTACAAAGCTGAGAAGGTAAACCCGCTGGGCGGCTGCTTCCCGCTGATCATCCAGATGCCAATCTTCCTGGCGTTGTACTACATGCTGATGGGCTCCATTGAACTGCGTCATGCACCGTTCGCCCTGTGGATCCATGACCTGTCGGCACAGGACCCGTACTACATCCTGCCGATTCTGATGGGCGTGACGATGTTCTTCATTCAGAAGATGTCTCCGACCACCGTAACCGACCCGATGCAGCAGAAGATCATGACCTTCATGCCGGTCATCTTCACCGTGTTCTTCCTGTGGTTCCCGTCAGGTCTGGTGCTGTACTATATCGTCAGCAACCTGGTAACCATTATTCAGCAGCAGCTGATTTACCGTGGTCTGGAGAAACGTGGCCTGCATAGCCGCGAGAAGAAAAACTCCTGATTCGGTGTAGGCCGGATTAGGCGAAGCCGCCATCCGGCAAACGGAACATAAAGTAAAGGGCGGTCATTAGACCGCCTTTTTTATTGCATTAAGAAGAGACAAACCATGAGCCATAACGACACCATCGTCGCTCAGGCCACCCCACCGGGACGTGGTGGCGTGGGTATCCTGCGTATCTCCGGCCTGAAAGCGCGTGAGGTCGCAGAAACCGTACTGGGGAAACTGCCCAAACCGCGTTATGCCGATTATCTGCCGTTCAAAGACGCGGATGGCAGCGCGCTGGATCAGGGGATTGCCTTGTGGTTCCCCGGCCCAAACTCCTTTACCGGCGAAGACGTTTTAGAGCTTCAGGGCCACGGCGGTCCAGTGATTCTTGACCTGCTGCTCAAACGTATTCTGACCATTCCCGGGCTGCGCATTGCCAGACCGGGTGAATTCTCCGAGCGAGCGTTTCTCAATGATAAGCTCGATTTAGCCCAGGCCGAGGCGATTGCCGACCTGATCGATGCCAGCTCAGAGCAAGCCGCTCGCTCGGCGCTGAACTCGTTGCAGGGCGCATTTTCCGCACGGGTAAATCATCTTGTGGAAGCGCTCACTCACCTGCGCATCTATGTTGAAGCAGCGATCGACTTCCCGGATGAAGAAATCGACTTCCTGTCTGACGGCAAGATTGAAGCGCAACTCAACAGCGTTATCAGCGATCTTGATGCCGTGCGTGCGGAAGCGCGTCAGGGCAGCCTGCTGCGCGAAGGGATGAAGGTGGTGATTGCCGGTCGGCCAAACGCCGGGAAATCAAGCCTGCTGAACGCGCTGGCTGGCCGTGAGGCGGCCATTGTCACCGATATCGCCGGGACTACCCGCGACGTGCTGCGTGAGCATATTCATATCGACGGTATGCCGCTACACATCATCGACACCGCCGGTTTGCGCGATGCCAGCGACGAAGTTGAACGCATCGGTATCGAACGTGCCTGGCAGGAAATTGAACAGGCCGACCGTGTACTGTTTATGGTTGATGGCACCACCACCGACGCCGTGGACCCGGCAGATATCTGGCCAGACTTTATTGCCCGTCTGCCAGCCAAACTGCCGATCACCGTGGTGCGTAACAAAGCGGATATTACCGGTGAGACGCTGGGCCTTAGCGAAGTAAATGGCCACTCACTGGTTCGCCTCTCCGCGCGTACCGGTGAAGGCGTTGACGTACTGCGTAATCATCTCAAACAGAGCATGGGCTTTGAAACCAATATGGAAGGCGGCTTCCTGGCCCGTCGTCGTCACCTGCAGGCGCTGGCAGAAGCGGCGGAGCATCTCGAGCAGGGTAAAGCCCAACTGCTCGGAGCATGGGCCGGAGAATTGCTGGCTGAGGAGCTACGCCTGGCGCAGCAGAACCTCAGTGAGATCACCGGAGAATTTACCTCCGACGATCTGCTGGGACGGATTTTCTCCAGCTTCTGTATTGGTAAGTAACGTTGTGTTGCCCGGTGGCGCGATGCTAACCGGGCCTACAGGCCCCGTAGGCCGGATAAGGCGTTTACGCCGCCATCCGGCAACAACTATTTCCCATGTGGAAATCACTGTTGTCCAAATGGCAACTCGTGCAGTTGACTCTCTGACCGTATGCTTAGCGCCACATTTCTTATGAGGTCGCTATGACACGCTTTCTAATCTGCAGTTTCGCCCTGGTTCTTCTTTATCCTGCCGGTATTGATATGTATCTGGTGGGGCTGCCCCGTATTGCTGCCGATTTACAGGCCAGCGAGGCGCAACTGCATATCGCGTTTTCGGTTTATCTGGCAGGAATGGCGACGGCGATGCTGTTCGCCGGTAAAATTGCCGACCAGTCAGGTCGCAAACCGGTCGCCATAGTCGGCGCACTCATCTTTATTTTCGCCTCTGCGCTATGTTCTTTCGCCGAAAGCGGTACGCCATTCCTCATAGGTCGTTTTATTCAGGGCTTAGGTGCGGGCTGTTGCTACGTGGTGGCTTTCGCCATCCTGCGCGATACGCTCGACGATCGCCGTCGGGCGAAGGTACTGTCGTTGTTGAACGGAATTACCTGTATTGTGCCGGTGCTGGCTCCAGTGATGGGGCATCTGATCATGCTCAAATACCCGTGGCAGAGCCTGTTCTACACGATGATGGGAATGGGTGTGGCTGTTTGCCTGCTATCGGTGTTTGTCCTGCGAGAATCGCGCCCAGCAACGCTTATGGCGACGACGGAAAAGAACCACACGACCGAATCACTGGTAAACCGCTTTTTCTTAAGCCGTCTGGCCATTACCACCCTCAGCGTGTCGGTGATCCTGACCTTTGTGAATACGTCTCCGGTGCTGCTGATGGAAGTGATGGGCTTCGACCGTGGTGAGTACGCCACCACGATGGCCATGACCGCAGGCATCAGTATGGCGGTCTCTTTCTCTACGCCATTTGCTCTGAGCGTATTTAAGCCTCGCGTTCTGATGCTGACCTCACAGGTGCTGTTTCTGTGTGCCGGCGTGGTGTTAACCCTTGCCACTTCACACGCAGTAACGCTTTTCGGGCTGACGTTAATCTGCGCCGGATTCTCGGTCGGCTTCGGTGTTGCGATGAGCCAGGCGCTTGGGCCGTTCTCGCTGCGCGCGGGCGTCGCCAGCTCGGCATTAGGTATTGCGCAGGTTTGCGGTTCCTCGCTGTGGATTTGGCTGGCGGCGGTTCTTGGCCTTGATGCGCTGAATATGCTGATCGGGATTCTGATTGGCTGTAGCATAGTGAGTATCATGCTGATTATCACTGTTGCACCTAACCGGTCCGCGCCAACTCATGAAGAAATCCCTCAGCAGTCTCGATCTTAATTTATTGCTCTGCCTGCAGCTGTTGATGCAGGAACGCAGCGTCACTAAAACCGCCAAACGGATGAACGTCACACCGTCGGCGGTCAGTAAGTCGCTGTCGAAGCTGCGGACCTGGTTTGATGATCCCTTGTTTGTGAACACCCCGCTGGGGCTATCGCCGACGCCGCTGATGGTCAGCATGGAGCAGAGCCTTGCTGAATGGATGCAGATGGGCAATCAGTTGCTCGATAAGCCGCACCATGAGTCTCCACGCGGGCTGAAGTTTGATCTGGCGGCCGAAACGCCGTTAGTGATGATCATGTTCAATGCGCTCTCCCAGCAGATTTATCAGCGCTATCCCCAGGCAACAATCAAAATACGCAACTGGGACTATGACTCGCTGGATGCCATTATTCGCGGTGAAGTGGATATTGGCTTTACCGGGCGCGAAAGTCATCCGCGTTCGCGCGAACTGCTGAGTTTGTTGCCATTGTCGATCGACCATGAAGTGCTGTTTTCCGATCTGCCCTGCGTCTGGCTACGTGAAGATCATCCCGCACTGCAGGAAGAGTGGAATCTGGACACCTTTCTGCGCTATCCGCACATCAGCATTAGCTGGGAGCAAAGCGATACATGGGCGCTGGATGAAGTCCTGCAAGAAATGGGACGCGCACGCAATATCGCGTTATGTCTGCCCGGTTTTGAGCAATCGCTGTTTATGGCCGCGCAGCCGGATCACGCGCTGATAGCCACCGCACCGGTCTATTGCCAGCGTTATAACCAACTCCACCAGCTTCCACTCGTTGCACGGCCAATGCCATTTGATACGGCGCAACTGGAAAAAATGCGCGTACCGTTCACTCTTCTTTGGCATAAACGCAACAGCCACAATCCTAAGATCGTCTGGCTAAAAGACACGATCAAGGCGCTTTATCGCGATATCTCCTGACGATCCTTCATTTTGGTGTTGCTAAATCGACCATTCTGGCAACAGAAATGTAAATATCGCGTAATGTCTCCCATTTTCGCTTAGTTTTTGGGCAGCAAAGCCTGCCCGGAAGCCGTGTAAATGTTACTCTGGTAATAATCACGGACCATTAATCACGGAGCGACAAATGGCGACACATTTTGCCAGAGGGATTCTTACGGAGGGACACCTGGTTTCAGCTCGCCTCCCTTCTCCATGTCATATCGAAGCAAGAGATCTACCCGCTCATCGCCGGACACGTTTCCTGGCTTCCCGAAGTCTTCTCGCTGAACTGATGTTTATGCTTTACGGCACCAGCACGCTGCCCGAAATTGTTACTCAGGCCAAAGGTAAGCCCGTTTTTCGCGATAAGAACCTGCCGGGTTTTTCGATTTCCTATGCCGGGAATATCGTCGGTGTTGTGCTAACAACTGAAGGAACGTGCGGCCTGGATATGGAACTTCAGCGGGCCACCCGCGGATTTCACAATCCAAATTCAGCGGAAACGTGGCGCTTCTCCAGTAACGAAAACCTGTGGATCAATAACCAAAACGACCCCAACGAAGCACGCGCGCAGCTCATTACATTGCGCCAGAGCGTACTCAAACTCACTGGCGATGTGTGCAATGACGATCCGCGCGAGCTCCAGCTTTTACCCGGCGCAGGGCGCCTGAAATGTGCCCATGTGGCGCAGGTTGAAGCCATTTGCGATGCGGAAGATGTACTGGTGTGGTCAGTTGCGGTTACGCCAACCATTGAAAAACTCAAGGTTTGGGAGTTTGATGGTAAACAGGACTGGAAAAGTTTGCCCGATATCCAGACTCGCGCCAATGAGCCAACGGGTCGTCTGATCCGGTTCTCTCAATTATGTGCAGCGAAGAGCCATACGCTTTGATTTAACCTTCATGATGAAACAGGAGCCACCATGTCTGAAACATTGAATGTTGTTACGTTACTGGGAAGTCTGCGCAAAGGTTCGTTTAATGGAATGGTTGCCCGTACGCTGCCCAAGATTGCTCCAGCAGGAATGGAAGTGAACGCGCTGCCGTCGATTGGTGATATCCCTCTGTACGATGCCGACCTCCAACAGGAAGAAGGTTTTCCGGCCAGCGTAGAAGCACTGGCTGAGCAAATCAGAAAGGCTGACGGTGTCGTCATCGTCACACCTGAATATAACTATTCTGTTCCGGGCGGACTGAAGAACGCCATCGACTGGCTGTCCCGCCTGCCCGATCAGCCATTATCGGGTAAGCCGGTGCTGATCCAGACCAGTTCTATGGGCGCTATTGGCGGCGCGCGCTGCCAGTATCATCTGCGTCAGATCCTGGTATTCCTCGACGCCATGGTAATGAACAAGCCGGAATTTATGGGCGGCGTCATTCAGAATAAAGTAGACCCGCAGACAGGTGAAGTGATCGACCAAAGCACGCTGGACCATCTGACCGGTCAACTGACCGCATTTGGCGACTACATTCAGCGCGTGAAAGCGTAAAAGAAAAAGCCCGGCGATATGCCGGGCTTGTTGATATATGGGCAAATAAACAGCGATTAGTGCGCGTCGATAAACACAATCTTCAGCACAAACAGCAGCGCGACAATGATGACGCACGGGCTGAGATCGCGGAAACGTCCGGTACCAATCTTCATCACGCAGTAAGAAATAAAGCCCAGCGCAATACCTTCGGTAATTGAGAAGCTAAATGGCATCATCACGGCAGTAATAAACGCCGGAACCGCTTCTGTAAGGTCATCCCACTTCACGCGCGACAGGCTTGATGTCATCAGGACGCCAACGTAAATCAGCGCACCTGCTGCTGCATAGCCCGGTACCATCCCCGCCAGCGGCGACAGGAAGATAACCAGCAGGAACAGCAGACCAACGACCACGGCGGTCAGACCGGTACGTCCACCGACCGAAACCCCGGAAGAAGATTCGATATACGCAGTAACGGAAGAAGTCCCGATAAACGCCCCGGTAACCGACGACACGCTATCCACATACAGCGCTTGCTTCATGCGCGGGAACTTGCCCTTCGCATCCGCCAGACCGGCTTTATCCGTAACGCCAATCAGCGTACCGGAGGAGTCGAACAGATTAACCAGCATGAACGAGAAAATCACACCCGCCAGGCCAATGTTAAATGAACCGGCCAGGTCGACATGTCCGATAACGGACATCACGCTCGGTGGCGCAGAAACGATACCGTTGTAATGAACATCGCCCAGCATCCAACCCAGCAGCGTGGTTACGATGATAGAAATCAGCACCGCCGCGTGAATGTTACGTGACGCCAGAATCGCGATGATAAAGAAGCCCAGGATACCGAGCAGTACGCTGTGGGACGTCAGGTTACCGATAGACACCAGCGTGTCTTTGTTGGCGACGATAACACCGGCGTTTTTCAGCCCCATCATGCCGATGAACAGACCAATACCGCTGGTGATCCCCACACGCAGGCTAACCGGGATATTGGCAATCATCCAGTAACGAACGCGGAAAATCGTCAGCAGCAGCAGACCAACAGCGCCCCAGAAGATAGCGCCCATACCAATCTGCCATGACAGCCCCATCGCGCCAACGACCACGAAAGCGAAGAATGCGTTCAGGCCCATAGCAGGCGCAAGTGCGACCGGCAGGTTGGCAAACAGGCCCATCAGGATGCTACCAAATGCAGCAATAAGGCAGGTGGTAACAAAGACAGCGCTGGTATCCATGCCAGCCACGCCAAGAATTTGCGGGTTAACAAAAACGATATACACCATCGTCAGGAAGGTCGTTAAACCGGCGATCACTTCGGTCCGTGCCGTCGTGCCATGTTCGCGCAGTTTGAACACGCGTTCCAGCATCCCCTGGCCAGAAGCCTGGGTTGTGTGTTGTTGACTCATTATCAATTTCCGAACAAGGAGGGAAAATTCGTCGCTATCCTATACCAAAATGCGACAATAGGGTTGGGTTATGAGCAACTTTTTTCATTGATTTTGCTTATACGGCAACGATTGCGTCGCCCAATAATGCATTACGAAAACGTTAAACTTGTTAAAACGGAAATGACATGTCCCAGATAGAAGCCGTATTTTTTGACTGTGACGGTACCCTTGTCGACAGTGAAGTGATTTGTTCTCGCGCGTATGTCAGCATGTTCCAGGCGTTTGGCATTACGCTCGATCTTGAAGAAATTTTCAAACGCTTCAAGGGGGTAAAGCTGTACGAGATCATCGACATTATCAACGAGGAGCACGGTGTCGAACTGGCAAAAGCCGATTTAGAACCGGTTTATCGCGCTGAGGTCGCACGTCTGTTCGATACGGAACTGGAGGTGATTGCCGGTGCCAATGCGCTACTGGACAGCATGGCCGTACCAATGTGTGTGGTCTCTAACGGTCCAGTCAGCAAAATGCAGCATTCGCTGGGTAAGCTGGGCATGTTGCACCATTTCCCTGATTTACTGTTCAGCGGCTACGATATTCAGCGTTGGAAGCCCGATCCGGCCCTGATGTTCCATGCGGCGAAAGCGATGGACGTTAACGTTGAGAACTGCATTCTGGTTGATGATTCCAGCGCAGGTGCGCAGGCGGGGATTGCCGCCGGGATGGAAGTGTTCTACTTCTGCGCCGATCCGCATAACAAACCGATCGATCATCCAAAAGTGACGACGTTTACCGATCTGGCACAGTTGCCGGAATTGTGGAAAGCGCGGGGTTGGAATATCGTCGAATAAACAGTAGGCCCGATAAGCAAAGCGCCATCAGGCGAATGGCGCAGAATGCCGGATGCGGCGTAACACCTTATCCGGCCTACAATAGCGACGCCGGGGGATCCCGGCGCACGCAACAAGCTGCTTATTCCTTCGGATCTTTGCCCGCCAGCAGCTTATCCAGCTCATCCCCGCCCACGTGACGGAAGTCTTGTCCCTTCACGAAGTAGAAGATGTATTCGCAGATATTCTGGCAGCGGTCACCGATACGTTCGATGGAACGTGCGCAGAACAGCGCGGTCAGCACGCTTGGAATGGTACGTGGGTCTTCCATCATATAAGTCATCAGCTGACGCACGATGCCTTCATATTCCTGGTCAACTTTCTTATCTTCGCGATAAATACGCACTGCTTCGTCCAGATCCATACGCGCAAACGCATCCAGCACGTCATGCAGCATTTGTACGGTGTGGCGGCCCAGTGATTCCAGGCTTACCAGCAGCGGCTGGTGCTGTTGCGAGAACTTCTCCAGCGCGGTACGGCAAATTTTGTCCGCCACGTCGCCAATACGTTCCAGCTCAGCGATGGTTTTGATAATCGCCATCACCAGACGCAGGTCGCTCGCTGTCGGTTGACGCTTGGCGATGATACGCACGCAGGCTTCGTCGATCGCCACTTCCATCATGTTGACGTTCTTATCGCCTTCAATGACGCGTTTTGCCAGCTCGCTGTCCTGGTTGTGCATCGCCGTGATTGCATCAGAAAGCTGCTGCTCGACCATGCCGCCCATGGTCATCACCTGGGTACGGATGCTTTCCAGCTCTGCATTGAACTGGCCGGAAATATGTTTATTAAGGTTAAGGTTATCCACAACAAGCTCCTGAATCAGCCGTAACGACCGGTGATGTAATCTTCAGTTTGTTTCTTCGCGGGCTTGGTGAACAGATCGTCCGTGTTGCTGAACTCAATCAACTCGCCCAGGTACATAAATGCCGTGTGATCGGAACAACGCGCAGCCTGCTGCATGTTGTGGGTAACGATAACGACGGTGTAATCCTCTTTCAGCTCAGTGATCAGCTCTTCGATACGCCCGGTAGAAATAGGGTCGAGCGCTGAACATGGCTCATCAAGCAGAAGCACTTCCGGGCGAATGGCGATACCACGCGCAATACACAGACGCTGCTGCTGACCACCCGAGAGAGAGTACCCGCTCTGGTGTAATTTATCTTTGGTTTCGTTCCACAATGCGGCCTTGGTCAATGCCCACTGCACACGCTCGTCCATATCCGCACGCGAGAGTTTCTCAAACAGACGTACGCCAAAAGCAATGTTGTCGTAGATGGACATCGGGAACGGCGTCGGCTTCTGGAATACCATGCCCACTTTGGCACGCAGCAGAGCGATATCCTGGGTATTGGTGAGAATATTGTCGCCATCCAGCAGGATTTCACCTTCCGCACGCTGCTCCGGGTACAGTTCAAACATTTTGTTGAACGTACGCAGCAGCGTTGATTTACCACAGCCTGACGGCCCGATAAACGCCGTTACCTGGTTTTTAGCAATATCCAGGTTGATGTTCTTCAGGGCATGGAATTTGCCATAGTAGAAGTTCAAATCACGAACCTGAATCTTACCTGGGGCAGTATCAACCATACTCATTTCAATCTCTTCCTCATCCGGCGCCGCATCAGCCACGCCGTAAAAATTAACCGTGTTTCTTCTTCGCGAAAATGACGCGCGCCAGAATGTTCAGCAGCAGTACGCACAGGGTAATAATCAGTACCCCGGCCCAGGCCAGTTGCTGCCACTCAGCAAACGGGCTCATCGCAAACTTAAAGATAGTGACCGGCAGGTTGGCGATAGGCTGCATCATGTCGGTGCTCCAGAACTGATTGGAGAGCGACGTAAACAGCAGCGGAGCCGTTTCACCTGCGATACGAGCAATCGCTAGCAGAACGCCTGTAATGATCCCCGAGACAGACGCCTTCAGGGTGATTGCAGAAATCATCTTCCATTTCGGCGTACCCAGTGCATAGGCAGCTTCACGCAGGCTATCCGGCACCAGCTTGAGCATGTTCTCCGTGGTACGAATAACAATGGGCACCTGCAGCAGCGCCAGCGCGATAACGCCCGCCCAGCCAGAGAAGTGTTCCATTTTTGCTACCACAATGGTGTAAACGAACAGACCGACTACGATTGATGGCGCAGACAGCAGAATGTCATTGATAAAGCGGATAACCTCAGCCAGCCAGGACTTACGTCCGTACTCTGCCAGGTAGATACCCGCCATAATGCCAAGCGGTGTACCAAACACGGTCGCCCACAGAATTAACAGTCCGCTACCGGCCAGGGCGTTCGCCAGACCACCACCCGCCGTATTCGGCGGAGGCGTCATTTCGGTGAACAGCGCCAGCGACATACCGTCAATACCACGGGTGATCGTGGACATCAGGATCCAAATGAGCCAGAACAGACCGAACGCCATGGTCGCCATAGAGAGCGTCAGCGCGATGCGGTTCTTCAGACGGCGACGTGCCTGCATTTTACGGCGGGACTCCGCCAGCGCAGTGGTGTTTTGCATTTCAAGCGTAGCCATTAGCGTGCCCCCTCGTTCTTCGCAAGGCGCATGATCATGAACTTAGACGCCGCCAGTACGATGAAGGTGATCACAAACAGAATCAGACCCAGTTCCATCAACGCAGCAACGTGCAGGCCAGATTCCGCTTCGGCAAATTCATTCGCCAGCGCAGAGGTAATACTGTTGCCCGGCATGTACAGCGAGGCACTATCGAGCTGGTAGGTGTTACCAATGATAAAGGTGACCGCCATGGTTTCACCCAGCGCGCGGCCCAGACCCAGCATCACACCGCCGATCACACCATTTTTGGTGAACGGCAGGACGATACGCCAGATAACTTCCCAGGTGGTACAGCCGATGCCGTAGGCTGACTCTTTCATAAGCACCGGCGTTTGTTCGAACACATCACGCATAACCGCAGCAATGTACGGAATGATCATGATAGCGAGGATCACACCAGCCGCCAGAATACCGATACCAAACGCCGGGCCAGCGAACAGTGCGCCAACAAACGGAATGTTGGAAAGGATGTTTCCGACCGGCTCCTGGAAGTACGTCGCAAACAGCGGGGCAAAGATAAACAGGCCCCACATGCCGTATACGATACTCGGAATTGCTGCCAGCAGTTCAATAGCGATACCCAACGGGCGACGCAGCCAGCCAGGTGCAAGTTCAGTCAGGAACAGCGCAATGCCGAAACTCACCGGAACGGCAATCAGCAATGCAATAAACGAGGTGACCAGCGTACCGTAAATCGGTACCAGCGCGCCGTAGATATCGTTCGGCGCATCCCAGTCTTTGGTCCACAAAAAGGAGAAACCAAATTTCTGAATGCTTGGCCAGGAGGAGATAACCAGAGAGACAATAATGCCACCCAACATCAATAGCACAATCAGCGCAGCCAGTTTTACCAGCGCGCTGAATATCATGTCACCCTTTTTACCCGGTGGGTTAAAAGCAGGCTTGGTTGCAGCCATAAATCACTCTTTAAGTTAAACGCGTTTACGAAATTGCCCTGCCGGATGGCGCTACGCTTATCCGGCCTACAAATTGGGCCTACAGTCGGAACTGTAGGGCGGATAAGCGTAGCGCCATCCGCCAACTCGTTAAAGATATTCTATTAGTACAGCGCTTTACCGCTGCTGTCTTTCACGTTGGTCTTCCATGCAGCACGAATCTGCTCAACCACGCTGTCCGGCAGGCTGGCGTAATCCAGGTCATTAGCCTGTTTGCCACCATTTTTGTATGCCCAGTCGAAGAATTTCAGCACTTCAACGCCCTGCTCAGGCTTCTTCTGCTCTTTATGGACCAGGATGAAGGTGGTGGAAGTGATTGGCCACGCATCGTCACCTTTCTGGTTCGTCAGATCCTGAGCGAAGGTTTTGCTCCAGTCAGCGCCTTTAGCGGCGTTGGCAAAGTTTTCTTCGGTCGGGCTTACCGGTTTACCATCAGCAGAGACCAGCTTGGTGTACGCCAGGTTGTTCTGTTTAGCGTAAGCGTACTCAACGTAACCGATAGAACCCGGCAGACGCTGTACGAACGCGGCGATACCGTCGTTACCTTTACCGCCCAGACCGGTCGGCCAGTTAACGGTAGAGCCGGAACCAATTTTAGATTTCCACTCTTCGTTCACTTTCGCCAGGTAGCTGGTGAAGACGAAGGAAGTACCAGAACCATCAGCGCGACGCACAACGGCGATATTTTGCGAAGGCAGCTTCAGACCTGGGTTCAGTTTGGTGATGGCTTCGTCATCCCACTTCTTAATTTTACCGAGGTAGATGTCGCCCAGCGTTTTACCGTCAAGCACCAGCTCGCCGGATTTCAGTCCAGGGATGTTGACTGCCAGTACCACACCGCCGATAACGGTCGGGAACTGGAACAGGCCTTCTTGTGCCAGTTTCTCGTCAGACAGCGGGGCATCAGAAGCGCCGAAATCAACGGTATTGGCCGTAATTTGTTTTACACCACCGGAGGAGCCGATACCCTGGTAGTTTACTTTGCTACCGGTCTCTTTCTGATAGGTATCTGCCCATTTGGCATACACTGGCGCAGGGAAGGTTGCACCTGCACCTGTCAGGCTCACTGCTGCAAACGCAGAGAACGCGCTCATGGATAAGGTCGCGGCGACAACAGTTGCGACAGTGGTACGCATAACTTTCATAATGTCTCCTGCACGGTTTTCGTAAATCGTTGTTTGAGTTGCTACTGTGAGCAAAATAGGACAAACAGGTGACAGTTAAATGTACGAAATATGACAGTTTTATGACAATGAAAAACACGGGAAGTTATTTGTCTAAAAATTCATTTAAAACAAAATGTTATCTATTACCATAACAATAACATTTCGCTAAAATTTTCTTTTTATGACACTGCAAACAGTAGCTGAAGATGACGGTTTGTCACATAAAACAGGCGGGATAATTGATTAAAAACAGAACAAGTTTAAAAAAATGCCCCGCTTATAGCAGGGCATTTTCAGTTCAGTTAGGTACGGATTACTCTACGGTAACCGACTTCGCCAGGTTACGCGGCTGATCCACGTCGGTGCCTTTAATCAGTGCCACATGATACGCCAGCAGCTGCAGCGGAACGGTATAGAAGATCGGTGCAATCACCTCTTCCACATGCGGCATCTCAATGATGTGCATGTTTTCGCTGCTGGTAAAGCCAGCATCCTGGTCAGCAAAGACGTACAGTTGACCACCACGGGCGCGAACTTCTTCAATGTTGGACTTCAGTTTTTCCAGCAGTTCGTTGTTCGGCGCAACCACGATAACCGGCATATCGGCATCAATCAGCGCCAGCGGACCGTGTTTCAGTTCGCCTGCGGCATAAGCTTCAGCGTGAATATAAGAGATCTCTTTCAGCTTCAGCGCGCCTTCCAGCGCAATCGGGTACTGATCGCCACGGCCCAGGAACAGCGCATGGTGTTTATCAGAGAATCCTTCAGCCAAAGCGGCAATGCGTTTGTCCTGAGACAGCATCTGCTCAATACGGCTCGGCAGCGCCTGCAGACCGTGAACGATTTCCTGCTCAATAGCCACATCCAGGCCTTTCAGACGAGACAGTTTCGCCACCAGCATCAGCAGAACGGTCAGCTGAGTGGTAAATGCTTTCGTGGAGGCCACGCCGATTTCGGTACCGGCATTGGTCATCATCGCCAGGTCGGATTCGCGCACCAGAGAAGAGCCCGGTACGTTACAAATAGCCAGCGAGCCCAGATAGCCCAACTCTTTGGATAAGCGCAGACCCGCCAGGGTATCTGCCGTTTCACCAGACTGGGAAAGGGTGATCATCAGGCTGTTACGACGCACGGCGGATTTGCGATAGCGGAATTCGGAAGCAATTTCGACATCACAAGGAATGCCAGCCAGCGATTCAAACCAGTAGCGGGACACCATACCGGAGTTGTACGACGTACCGCAGGCGATAATCTGGATATGCTCAACCTGAGACAGCAGCTCGTTGGCATGCGAACCCAGCTCGCTTAAATCCACTTCACCGTGGCTGATACGGCCGGTCAGCGTGTTTTTAATTGCGTTCGGCTGTTCGTAAATCTCTTTCTGCATGTAGTGGCGATAAATACCTTTTTCGCCCGCATCGTATTGCAGATTAGATTCGATATCCTGACGTTTCACTTCCACGCCAGACTTGTCGAAAATAGAGACCGAACGACGGGTTACTTCCGCGATGTCGCCCTCTTCCAGGAAGATGAAGCGACGGGTTACCGGCAGCAGTGCCAGCTGATCGGAAGCGATAAAGTTCTCACCCATACCCAGACCAATCACCAGCGGGCTGCCAGAACGGGCCGCCAGCAGGGTTTCCGGGTTACGGGTATCCATGATCACCGTGCCGTAGGCACCGCGCAGCTGCGGAATAGTACGCAGCACGGCTTCACGTAACGTACCACCCTGTTCCAGCTCCCAGTGCACCAGGTGAGCAATCACTTCGGTGTCGGTTTCAGAAACAAAGGTGTAGCCACGCGTTTTCAACAGCTCACGCAGTGGTTCATGGTTTTCAATGATGCCGTTATGCACCACAACAATGTGTTCAGAAACATGGGGATGCGCGTTCGCTTCTGAAGGTTCACCGTGTGTCGCCCAGCGGGTGTGAGCAATACCAGTACCACCATGCAGCGGATGTTCTTCCGCAGCAGCAGTCAGCATCTGCACTTTACCCAGACGACGCAGACGGGTCATGTTGCCTTCAGCATCGACAACGGCCAGACCAGCAGAGTCATAACCACGATATTCCAGACGACGTAAACCTTCGAGAAGGATTTCAGCTACATCACGCTGCGCGATAGCGCCAACAATTCCACACATATTTTTTGATTCCGAATTTAGGCATTAGCCTGTCGTTGTCGGTCAACCTGATACCCGTATTTCGGGCGCCCCGAGCCTTGTAGAGAGTGGGGTTATTTTTATAGGTACTGCTTGTTGAGCGGAGGATTATATTATCCCCTCATCTCTTGTCTGCCTGATGGCGCTCACGCTTATCAGGCCTACAGAACGTCACCGCACGTAGGCCGGATAAGGCAAAGCCGCCATCCGGCAAAAATAAATTACTTCTTCTTCACCGGACGCTGCCAGCCCTGTTTATGGACCTGAGGTACACGGCTTAATACCAATTCGTTATCGGCGACATTACGCGTTACGGTGGTTCCTGCGGCAATCGTCGCACCTTTACCCACGGTGACAGGTGCCACCAGCTGAGTATCAGAACCCACAAACACATCATCACCAATAATGGTTTTAAACTTATTGGCACCATCGTAGTTGCAGGTGATCGTACCCGCGCCGATATTCACGTTATCGCCAATTTCCGCATCGCCCAGATAGGTCAAATGACCAGCTTTAGAGCCTTTACCCAGACGCGCTTTTTTCATTTCGACGAAGTTACCCACGTGTGCGCCTTCCTGCAGCTCAGCACCCGGGCGCAGACGCGCGAATGGACCGATGGTGCAAGCGGCTTCCAGATGGGCATCTTCCACCACACTGTACGGGCTAAGCTCACAACCCTCACCAATCACGCTGTTTTTGATGATGCAGCCAGCGCCAATCTTGACGCGATCTCCAACGGTTACGTTACCTTCAATGATAACGTTAGTATCAATTTCAACATCGCGCCCGTGAATCAGCGTACCGCGAAGATCAAAACGTGCAGGATCGCGCAGCATCACGCCCGCCAGCAGCAGTTTTTCTGCCTGCTCGGACTGATAAACACGTTCCAGACGGGATAACTGAAGGCGGTTATTTACCCCTTCCGTTTCACTGATTCGTGCCGGATGTACTGCCGCAATTTCACGTCCTTCCTGATACGCCATCGCGATGATATCGGTGATGTAGTATTCACCCTGCACGTTGTTGTTGGTCAGTTTAGACAGCCAACGCTTCATGTCAGCGCCGTTGGCAATCAGAATGCCAGTGTTGATTTCCTGGATTTGACGCTGCTCGTCGGTTGCATCTTTATGCTCAACAATGCCAGTAACTTTGCCGTTATCACGGGTAATACGCCCATAGCCGGATGGGTCGTCCAGTTTTACCGTTAACAAACCGATACCACCCTGCGGTTTGGCTTCACGCAGGCGACGTAAGGTATCGGTAGAGATCAGCGGCACATCTCCATAGAGCATTAAAATGTCTTCGTCATCACTAAAGAATGGCGCCGCCTGCTGCATTGCATGGCCGGTACCCAACTGCTCAGCCTGCAGAACCCAATTCAGATTGCCATCTTTCAGCGTTTGCTTAAGCAGATCGCCACCGTGTCCGTAGACAAGGTGTACATGAGTCGCACCTAATTCATTAGCTGCATCAATGACATGCTGAACCATCGGCTTTCCTGCGAGGGTGTGCAGCACTTTAGGAAGATCGGAGTACATACGCGTGCCTTTGCCTGCGGCAAGGATCACAACGCTCATAGCATTATTCAACATACACGTCCTGACTGTAATTTGAGAACGAATTTATACCGTTTCACATTGAAAATACTACATTTTTTTCAGCGTGAAATGGACCGAAGATAAAACGTTCAACAGGGGTGATTCCCCATCTGATAACTCACTATTTTCGTCTATATCTGCGTCTTTTGTCTCCCAAAAACCTGGAGTCTGCTCTTATTAAAGCCTTAGGTTAATGTTTTTGCTATTTTTTTACCGCATGAATAAAGCATTACATCAGCATAGAACGATTTTATTTATGTGATTCAGTGAGAAGCAGAAAAATGGGTTGGGAAAATTGAGGGGAGGAATGATAGAGAACAAATGATACAGCGAAGGAGGGGGGATTTAATAACGATGGCGCTAGCTGATAAACCGCATTAAGCTTCGCGCCACAGAGCTGGCGGGGAAAGACTAAAAACTCATATTGCTGAACAGGGCGATGATTTTGTTGATCAATTTCATGTTGGTATCTCTTTTTTTATCTGAGTTCATTATGTGACATACATCACATAAAAAAGAGTCTACGCCTCATTTTTTAACCAATCAATATTTTTATGATCTAAATCACGAAACAATAAAACTGCTTTTTATTTACATATTTCCTGTAACCAAGCCATAAAAAAAGCCAGCCTGGAAACCAGACTGGCCTTTGTGCTTTTCAAGCCGGTGTTACATCGCTTTTTTGGTCAACTCGATAACGCGCAGTTTCGCGATCGCTTTGGCCAGTTCCGCAGATGCCTGAGCGTAATCCACGTCACCATGAGAGCTCTTAATGTGCTCTTCAGCCTTACGCTTCGCTTCCAGGGCTCTCGCTTCATCGAGATCCTGTCCGCGAATCGCGGTATCAGCCAGTACGGTCACGCTGCCAGGCTGCACTTCAAGAATGCCGCCGGACAGATAGATAAACTCTTCATGACCGAACTGTTTAACGATGCGGATCATACCAGGCTTAATGGCGGTGAGCAGCGGTGCGTGACCCGGGAAAATACCCAGTTCACCTTCACTACCCGTTACCTGGATTTTCTCGACCAGACCAGAGAACATTTGTTGCTCTGCGCTGACGACGTCCAGGTGGTAAGTCATTGCCATATCACCCTCCGATTAAGGCGTTAAAGTTTTTTGGCTTTTTCCACGGCTTCGTCGATAGAACCAACCATGTAGAACGCCTGCTCTGGCAGGTGGTCGTATTCGCCTTCCATGATGCCTTTAAAGCCACGGATGGTGTCTTTCAGGGAAACGTATTTACCCGGAGAACCGGTGAATACTTCCGCAACGAAGAACGGCTGGGACAGGAAGCGCTGGATCTTACGCGCGCGTGCTACCACCAGTTTATCTTCTTCAGACAGTTCATCCATACCCAGGATGGCGATGATGTCTTTCAGTTCCTGATAACGCTGCAGCAGGGACTGTACGCCACGCGCGGTGTCGTAGTGTTCCTGACCAACAACCAGCGGATCCAACTGACGGCTGGTGGAGTCCAGCGGGTCAACTGCCGGGTAGATACCCAGAGAAGCGATCTGACGGCTCAGTACCACGGTTGCATCTAAGTGAGCAAAGGTGGTTGCTGGGGACGGGTCAGTCAAGTCATCCGCAGGTACGTATACCGCCTGAACGGAGGTGATAGAACCGGTTTTGGTAGAGGTGATACGTTCCTGAAGAACACCCATCTCTTCCGCCAGGGTCGGCTGGTAGCCTACCGCTGATGGCATACGACCCAGCAGTGCAGATACTTCTGTACCGGCCAGGGTGTAACGGTAGATGTTATCAACGAACAGCAGAACGTCACGACCTTCGTCACGGAACTTCTCAGCCATGGTCAGACCGGTCAGTGCAACGCGCAGACGGTTTCCCGGCGGCTCGTTCATCTGGCCATATACCAGGGACACTTTGTCCAGTACGTTGGAGTCGGTCATTTCGTGGTAGAAGTCGTTACCCTCACGAGTACGTTCACCTACGCCCGCAAACACGGAGTAACCGGAGTGTTCGATCGCGATGTTACGGATCAGCTCCATCATGTTTACGGTTTTACCTACACCCGCACCACCGAACAGACCGACTTTACCGCCCTTAGCGAACGGACACATCAGGTCGATAACTTTGATGCCGGTTTCCAGCAGTTCCTGAGAGCTGGACAGCTCTTCGTAGGAAGGTGCTGCGCGGTGGATAGCCCAACGCTCTTCTTCACCGATATCGCCTTTCATGTCGATCGGGTGACCCAGGACGTTCATGATACGACCCAGGGTTGCTTTACCTACCGGGACTTCGATCGGGTGTTCGAGGTCTTTAACTTCCAGACCACGACGCAGACCGTCGGAAGAACCCATGGCGATGGTACGTACGATACCGCCGCCGAGCTGCTGCTGAACTTCCAGCACCAGGCTCTCTTTACCATTCATAACCTCAAGAGCATCGTACACGCGCGGTACGGCATCCTGAGGGAATTCGACGTCAACCACGGCGCCGATTACCTGGACAATTTTTCCAGTAGCCATCTTGAATCCTCTACGAATTAACCTGGTTATACCGCGGATGCACCACCGACGATTTCGGTGAGTTCCTGAGTAATGCTGGCCTGACGAGCTTTGTTGTATACCAACTGCAGCTCTTTAATCAGGCTGCCGCCATTGTCGGTCGCGGCTTTCATCGCCACCATACGTGCGGCCTGCTCGCTGGCCAGGTTTTCTACCACGCCCTGATAAACCTGAGACTCGACATAACGACGCAGCAAGGTATCCAGCAGCGCTTTCGGGTCTGGCTCATACAGGTAATCCCAGGATTTACGCTTCAATTCATCATCATCTGATGCCGGCAGAGGCAGCAGTTGAGTGATGGTTGGCGTCTGAGACATGGTGTTAATAAATTTGTTGCTGACAACGTACAGTTTGTCCAGACGACCTTCATCGTAGGCCTGCAGCATCACTTTAACCGGACCGATCAGTTCGGACAGGGAAGGGTTATCCCCCATGCCGGTTACCTGAGCGATCACGTTTCCGCCAACGGAGTTAAAGAAAGACACGCCCTTAGAGCCAATCATTGCGATATCGCACTGAACGCCTTTATCGGACCATGTTTTCATATCCGCCAGCAGCTTTTTGAACAGGTTAATGTTCAAGCCACCGCACAGACCACGGTCGGTCGACACCACCAGGTAGCCCACGCGTTTAACGTCGCGTTCTTCCAGGTAAGGGTGCTTATATTCCAGATTACCATTCGCAAGGTGACCAATCACTTTGCGCATGGTCTCTGCATAAGGACGGCTGGCCGCCATGCGATCCTGCGATTTACGCATTTTGGAAGCGGCGACCATCTCCATCGCTTTAGTGATCTTCTGCGTGTTCTGGACGCTTGCGATCTTACTACGTATCTCTTTTGCGCCGGCCATGAGCTTCTCCTCAATGCCTTGCGGTCCGCCCTAAAGCAGACCGCCAGACGTTACCAGGACTGGGTTGCCTTGAAGGAATCGAGGATAGCTTTCAGCTTGCCTTCGATTTCATCGTTATAGCCACCGGACTGGTTGATCTCTTGCATCAGCGGAGCGTGGTCACGGTCAACGTAAGCCAGCAGAGCGGCTTCGAAGCTACCGATTTTCGCCAGTTCCACATCTTCGAGGTAACCGCGTTCAGCCGCAAACAGCACCACACCCTGCTGTGCAACAGACATTGGCGCATACTGTTTCTGCTTCAGCAGTTCAGTTACTTTCTGACCATGGCTCAGCTGCTTACGAGTAGCTTCATCCAGGTCGGAAGCGAACTGAGAAAACGCTGCCAGTTCACGATACTGTGCCAGAGCGGTACGAATACCACCGGACAGTTTCTTGATGATCTTGGTCTGCGCTGCACCACCAACACGAGATACGGAGATACCCGGGTTAACTGCCGGACGAATACCGGAGTTAAACAGGTTGGTTTCCAGGAAGATCTGACCATCGGTAATGGAAATTACGTTAGTCGGAACGAACGCAGAAACGTCACCCGCCTGGGTTTCGATAATCGGCAGAGCGGTCAGGGAGCCGGTTTTACCTTTAACTTCACCATTGGTGAACTTCTCAACGTATTCCGCGTTTACGCGGGATGCGCGTTCCAGCAGACGGGAGTGGAGGTAAAATACGTCGCCCGGGAATGCTTCACGTCCTGGCGGACGACGCAGCAGCAGGGAAACCTGACGGTAAGCAACAGCCTGTTTAGACAGGTCATCATAAACGATCAGTGCATCTTCACCGCGGTCACGGAAGTATTCGCCCATTGCGCAACCGGCATATGGTGCCAGGTATTGCAGTGCAGCAGATTCAGACGCGGTCGCCACAACAACGATGGTGTTGGACAGTGCGCCGTGTTCTTCCAGTTTACGAACCACGTTGGAAATGGTGGACGCTTTCTGGCCGATAGCCACGTACACACATTTGATGCCGGAATCACGCTGGTTGATGATGGCATCGATTGCCATCGCAGTTTTACCTGTCTGACGGTCACCGATGATCAGCTCACGCTGGCCACGACCGATTGGGATCATGGCATCAACAGATTTATAACCGGTCTGTACTGGCTGGTCGACGGACTGACGTTCGATTACGCCTGGTGCGATAACTTCGATTGGCGAGAAGCCATCGTTATCAACCGGACCTTTACCGTCAATCGGGGAACCCAGAGTGTTCACCACACGACCCAGCAGGCCACGGCCAACCGGAACTTCCAGAATACGACCCGTACACTTAACCTTCATGCCTTCGGCGAGGTCAGCGTATGGACCCATCACAACTGCACCTACGGAGTCGCGCTCCAGGTTCAGTGCGATAGCGTAACGGTTACCCGGCAGGGAAATCATCTCACCCTGCATACAATCGGCCAGGCCGTGAATGCGGATAACACCGTCACTTACAGAAACAATAGTACCTTCGTTATGAGCTTCGCTCACAACACTGAACTGAGCAATGCGCTGCTTGATCAGTTCGCTGATTTCGGTGGAATTCAGTTGCATGCTCCAGTCCCCTTAAGACTGCAAGACGTCTGCAAGGCGCTCAAGACGGCCGCGTACGCTGCCATCAATGACCATATCACCCGCTCGGATGATTACGCCTGCCATTACAGACTTATCGATTTTGCAATTCAGCTTAACTTTGCGTGACAGACGTTTTTCCATCGCAGCACTAATCTTCGTAAGCTGTTCATCACTCAGTGCATTGGCAGAAGTGACTTCTACCTCAGAGATAGCCTCACTGGCTGCACGCAGGTGAATAAACTGCTCAAGAACATCCGGGAGCGCATTCAGACGGTTATTTTCAGCCATAACCCTAATCAGGTTTTGGCCGCTTTCGTCCAGCTGCTCACCGCACACGGCGATAAACGACTCAGCGAGCGTTTCCGGCGCCAGCGCGCCAGAGAGAAGCTCTGCCATTTGTTCGTTTTTTGTCACCTCAGCGGCGAACGTCAACATATCCTGCCAACGGTCAATGCTTTGGTGCTCAACGGCAAAGTCAAAAGCTGCTTTGGCGTAGGGGCGAGCTACCGTAATAAATTCAGACATCAGCCCCTCCCTCCTTACAGTTCAGCGACAAGTTTGTCCACGATGTCGCTATTAGCAGCTTCATCCACGGAACGTTCGATGATCTTCTCGGCGCCAGCAACAGCCAGGATAGCAACTTGCTTACGCAGCTCTTCGCGAGCACGTTTACGCTCGGCGTCAATTTCCGCCTGCGCCTGTGCCACGATTTTAGTACGTTCCTGCTCTGCTTCAGTTTTAGCTTCGTCCAGGATCTGAGCACGGCGTTTGTTCGCCTGCTCGATGATTACCTGAGCTTCCGCCTTCGCTTTTTTCAGCTGGTCGGTCGCGCTGGCCTTTGCAAGGTCAAGATCCTTATGTGCTCGTTCTGCAGAAGCAAGGCCGTCAGCAATTTCTTTTTGACGTTTTTCGATGGCAGCCATTAATGGCGGCCATACGTACTTCATGCAGAACAGAACGAACAGGACAAACGCGATGGCCTGGCCGAGGATTGTTGCGTTAAGATTCACAGCACAATGCCTCTATCTAGTTAACGTTCTGATATTGCTCTTAATTCAAGCAACGCTTACTACGCGACAGCAAACATCACGTACAGACCCAGACCTACAGCGATCATTGGGATTGCATCCACCAGACCCATAACGATAAAGAACTGAGTACGCAGCAGAGGAATCAGATCCGGTTGACGCGCTGCGCCTTCCAGGAATTTACCCCCGAGGATGCCGATACCGATCGCAGCACCGATTGCCGCCAGACCCATCATCACAGCGGCAGCAATGTACAGCAGATCCATATTCAGGTTTTCCATGACAGT
The DNA here is from genome assembly GCF_030332645.1 of Citrobacter sp. Cpo091. Lineage (NCBI taxonomy): Bacteria > Pseudomonadati > Pseudomonadota > Gammaproteobacteria > Enterobacterales > Enterobacteriaceae > Citrobacter > Citrobacter sp. Cpo091. The sequence goes on along the minus strand of NZ_JAOWHL010000017.1, from coordinate 20,522 downwards.
CTCCAGTTTGTTTCAGTTAAAACGTAGTAGTGTTGGTAAATTAATGCTCTTCAGATGCCATCGACAGATAGACAATCGTCAGAACCATAAATATGAAGGCTTGCAGCGTGATAATCAGTATGTGGAAAATGGCCCAAGGCACATTCAGGATCCACTGTGACCACCACGGCAACAGACCAGCAATCAGAATGAAAATCAGCTCACCGGCATACATGTTGCCGAACAGTCGCAGACCAAGAGAGATTGGTTTGGACAGCAGGCTTACCCCTTCAAGGATTAAGTTGACAGGGATGAACGCCCAGTGATTGAACGGCTGCAGCGTCAACTCTTTCGCGAAGCCACCGATGCCTTTCATTTTGATGCTGTAGAACAGAATGAGGATAAATACGCCCAGCGCCATCGACAGGGTGATGTTCACGTCAGCAGACGGAACCACACGCAGAGCCGGTAGGCCAAAGATATGCTCACCGATGTACGGCAGCAGGTCGATAGGCAGCAAATCCATCAAGTTCATCAGGAATACCCAGACGAAAATCGTCAGGGCCAGCGGAGCAATCAGCTTACTTTTGCCATGGTACATGTCTTTCACGCTACCATGCACAAAGCCGATTACCAGCTCAATCGCGGTCTGAAATTTACCTGGTACGCCGCTGGTCGCCTTTTTGGCTACGCTACGGAACATAAGCAGGAACAACAGACCCAGAACCACCGAGAAGAAAATGGAGTCAATATTGAGCGTCCAGAAGGTGGCTGGGGGGTTGTGCGGATCCACCAGCGAGAATGTACGTAGGTCCAACTGAAGGTTATTCAGATGGTGTCCTATGTAATCCTGCGGCGTCATATTTTCTGAAGCCATGATGCCTTTACCCTTTGTTGTTAATTACAGCCGGCGCCAGTATCTGAACCACCAGCACCAAAACCCACGTAACGATCAGCGGCATGAATACCGCTTTCAAAACAGCCAACGCCACCACCAACAACACCAGCATCGCTAATACCTTGAAGGCTTCGCCGAAAGCGAACGACCAGGCTACTCGGCCCTTCGCTGGTGTATGTACCTGGTGACGCCAGGCAAATATCATAAACAACACATTAGGCAGTAACACTGCCAATCCTCCACACAACGCGGAGATGCCCCAGAAAGGGTCTTTGAGGCTAAACAGCAATCCACTTGCTATTACAACCAGAAGCTGTGTGAGCAAAAGCTTACGAGCAACGTTTCGACTCAAGAGCGACATAGACATCACGTTTTTACTCCTGCTCCCTTCGAGGTATGCCGCGTGTCGTATAAAACGTTCTTTATGGCTTAGAGTCAAGCATCAAAAAGCGGACAAATTATACGGTGCGCCTTCGTGATTTCAAACAATAAGTAGCTAAAAAGTGAATAAATGTTTAAATATTTTTCGCTGCCCCACATTTATTACTTTTAGGCAAACTGTGAACGATCATGCAAAACTGCAAATGCCGCGAAAACACTGGCGTCAAAGCGTGCACCAGATCACATATTGAACATATTCACCTTCGCATAATTTATTTACGTGGCAATTGATGCCTTTTCATCTTTTTGATATTTAAGCGTAAAAATAGCCACTATTTCAAAAACAACGCCTAACAACAAAAAAACCGCTCATTGACATTTATAATAAAAAATTAACACGAACGGTGATTCTTACGTTCTATTTTTAGCAGACTGATATTTTCACAGCTGACTTGTTTCGCTTTTAACAAAAAACGGTACGTTATAGTTATGATGCAAAACCGTAAGGCACTAGTGAAATGTAACGACATTTAACCACACTATTACCTATGACTTTTAACACCTGAAAAGCCGTTTTTTCTCTATTTTTTTTGATAAAAATTAAATTTTGTTTGGCTTAATAACCACCAAATGACGTTCACCATCCAACTGCGGAACGCGTAATTTTTCGACGGACTCAACGCTGAATTCTGCTGGCAGCGAATCAATTTCATCTGCAGGCAACTGCCCTTTTAGCGCATAAAAACGCCCATTCTGGCCCGGCAAATGGTGACACCAGCTCACCATATCATTGAGTGAAGCGAAAGCACGGCTAATCACCCCATCAAACGGCGGTTCTGAAGGAAATTCTTCAACCCGACTTTGCACAGGAGTGATGTTAGTAAGCGCAAGCTCATGCTGCACCTGACGCAAGAAACGAACGCGTTTTCCCAGGCTATCGAGCAGTGTGAAATGCGCTTCTGGACGCACTATAGAAAGCGGAATTCCCGGCAGGCCCGGTCCCGTACCTACATCGATAAAACGCTCACCCTTCAGATACGGTGCAACGACAATGCTGTCCAGAATATGGCGTACCAGCATTTCGTTTGGATCCCGCACCGACGTCAGGTTGTAGGCTTTGTTCCATTTGTGCAGCATATCGACATACGCAATCAGCTGATTTTTCTGGTGATCGGTAAGAGAAATACCGGCATCAGCCAGCAGACGAGAGAGTTTGTTGAGCACGGTCGTTACCTGTTAATAATCAAATGCCCGATGCGCTTTCGCTTATCGGGCCTACAAATTTGTACGGCGGGCAAGCGAAGCGCTCCCGCCAAAATAGTGTTATCAAGCGCTGCGGCGCAGCATACCTTGTTTTTTCAGCCATACCAGCAGAATGGAGATGGCGGCAGGCGTTATGCCGGAAATACGCGATGCCTGACCGATCGAGACGGGTTTGTGATCGTTCAGCTTAGCGATAACTTCATTCGACAAGCCAGAGACCTGACGATAATCCAGCGTTGCAGGCAACAGGGTGTTTTCATTGCGCTGTTGTCTTTCAATTTCTTCCAGCTGACGGGCAATATACCCTTCATATTTCACCTGAATCTCAACCTGTTCCGCGGCCTGAGCATCATCAAGCGCGGGTGCGAACGCAGATAAAGAGGTCAACTGAGCATAGGTCATATCCGGGCGACGCAGCAGATCTTCACCGCTCGCTTCACGTGACAGAGGTGTAGCCAGGTGAGCATTCACTTCTGCTGCGGACTCCGCTAACGGATTCACCCAGGTTGATTTAAGACGTTGGCGTTCCTGTTCGATACGCTCCAGTTTCTCGTTGAAGCGAGCCCAGCGCTCATCGTCCACCAGACCCAGTTCACGACCAATTTCGGTCAGACGCAGGTCGGCGTTATCTTCACGCAGCATCAGACGATATTCAGCGCGAGATGTGAACATACGGTACGGTTCTTTGGTACCCAGCGTACACAGGTCGTCCACCAGCACGCCAAGATAAGCCTGATCGCGACGCGGTGCCCAACCCTCTTTTTCGGCAGACAAGCGTGCGGCGTTCAGACCTGCCAACATGCCTTGTGCAGCGGCTTCTTCATAACCGGTTGTACCGTTAATCTGGCCCGCAAAGAACAGACCCTGGATGAATTTGCTTTCCAGAGTAGGTTTCAGGTCACGCGGATCGAAGAAATCATACTCAATCGCGTAGCCTGGGCGGACGATTCTGGCATTTTCCATCCCCTGCATGGAGCGGACAATTTGCATCTGCACATCGAACGGCAGGCTGGTGGAGATGCCATTCGGGTAAATTTCGTTAGAGGTCAGTCCTTCCGGTTCGAGGAAGATCTGATGCTGGTTACGATCGGCAAAGCGCATTACTTTGTCTTCGATCGACGGGCAGTAGCGTGGGCCGATACCTTCGATCACGCCAGCGTACATTGGGCTACGATCGAGGTTATTGCGGATCACGTCATGGGTTTTCTCATTGGTATGAGTGATGTAACACGGCATCTGGCGCGGATGTTGAGAAGCATCGCCCAGGAATGAGAAGACCGGCATCGGGTTATCGCTGTTTTGCTGGCCGAGCACGCTGAAATCAATCGTGCGCGCATCGATACGCGGCGGTGTACCGGTTTTCAGGCGGCTGACGCGCAGCGGCAGTTCACGCAGACGGCGTGACAGCGGGATGGATGGCGGATCGCCAGCGCGGCCACCGCTGTAGTTATCCAGACCAATATGAATTTTGCCGTCGAGGAAAGTCCCCACAGTTAATACGACCGCTTTGGCACGGAACTTCAGTCCCATTTGGGTTACTGCACCCACAACGCGATCGTTTTCAACAATCAGATCTTCAACCGCCTGCTGGAAGATCATCAGGTTAGGTTGATTCTCCAGCGCAGTGCGTACCGCCTGGCGATAGAGCACACGATCGGCCTGAGCTCGGGTAGCGCGAACAGCTGGCCCTTTGCTTGCGTTTAGTATCCTAAACTGGATACCCGCGTGGTCGATCGCTTTTGCCATCAACCCACCAAGCGCATCCACTTCTTTTACCAGGTGTCCCTTCCCAATACCGCCGATCGCCGGGTTGCAGCTCATCTGCCCCAGAGTGTCGATATTGTGTGTCAAAAGCAGAGTCTGTTGACCCATTCGCGCCGCGGCCATTGCGGCCTCGGTGCCTGCATGACCCCCGCCAATGATGATGACGTCAAAAGGATCCTGATAAAACATGGTAATTGCCTCGCATAACGCGGTGTGAAAATGGATTGAAGCCCGGGCCGTGGATTCTACTCAACTTTAGTCGATGGAGAAAGACCTGGGATCCTGGGTATTAAAAAGAAGATCTTTTTATTTAGAGATCTGTTTTATTGTGATCTCTTATTAGGATCGCACCTTTCTGTGGATAAGGACGATCCTTTAAGTAAGATCAACAGGTTGCTGAGGATCATTAGCTGTGAATGATCGGTGATCCTGGTCCGTATAAGCTGGGATCAGAATGAAGGGTTATACACAACTCAAAAACTGAACAACGGTTGTTCTTGGGATAACTACCGGTTGATCCAAGCTTTTAACCAGAGTTATCCACATAAAAAAGTACGATCTTTACAAATCTCTGAGCAACGGATGCCACGATCCCAGCCAAATTTCTGCCGGATCTTCCGGAATTTCATGTTCCAGCACGTTGATCCTGAGTGTTTCGCCGATCTGTTTTGCCCCACAGGCCTTCAATTCGGCTTCCAGTTTGTCGATTGCGCCGCAAAAGGTGTCATATTCACGACTACCGATCCCGATTGCACCAAAGCGTACGTGTGACAGGTCCGGCTTTTGCTCGCGTAACGCATCATATAAAGGCTGCAGGTTGTCAGGAATATCTCCCGCACCGTGCGTGGAGCTGATAATCAGCCAGATCCCGTCAGTCGGAACCTCTTCAAGCATTGGCCCATGCAGTATTTCGCTGGAAAAACCGGCGTCGTCCAGCTTTTCAGCCAGATGCTCTGCTACATATTCCGCACTGCCAAGCGTACTACCGCTGATAAGAGTGATGTCTGCCATGATCGCCCACCTTTATAAAGAGGGCGTATTGTACGCTGTGAGCGAGCTGGGATCTACCTGTGGAAAACCAGGGTATTAAAAAAAGCGATCACGGCTTGATGGTACGCATGATCGGGTTTTGCAGGACGATCAGAGTTTCCGTGGACTGAATTTCGTCAATTGTTTGGATCTTGTTGATAAGTACCTGCTGCAATGCGTCGATCGACTTACACATCACCTTAATAAAGATGCTGTAGTGCCCGGTGGTGTAATACGCTTCGGTCACTTCATCGAGGCTTTCCAGTCTGGCCAGCGCTGACGGATAGTCTTTCGCACTTTTCAGGATGATGCCGATAAAGCAGCCGACGTCATAACCCAATTGTTTGGGACTGACATCAATCCGCGCGCCGGTAATGATCCCCGCCTGCTTCATCTTTTCTACGCGAACGTGAATTGTTCCTGGGCTGACGCCGAACTGTTTGGCTAATTCTGCGTAGGCGGTACGAGCATTTTCCATTAAGGCGTCAAGAATGCCGCGGTCCAGATTGTCGATCTGATAATTTTCCATAGGTTTTTCTTATGTAGATTAATGATTCCCTCTATTTTAGACTTAATTTTTAACGAATCAAAATCGAAGTCGGCTTTTTGTTTGTTGATTATTGAATATTACCTCCATTCTGTTGCTTAATCATAGGCAACAGGACACAGGAGTACACATAATGAAAACCGCTTACATTGCCAAACAACGTCAAATTAGCTTCGTAAAATCTCATTTTTCTCGCCAGCTGGAAGAGCGTTTAGGCCTGATCGAAGTTCAGGCGCCGATCCTCAGCCGCGTTGGAGATGGTACGCAGGATAACTTGTCGGGCTGTGAAAAAGCGGTGCAGGTGAAGGTTAAAGCATTGCCAGACGCTCAATTCGAAGTGGTTCATTCACTGGCGAAGTGGAAGCGTCAAACGTTAGGACAACACGACTTTAGCGCAGGCGAGGGGCTGTACACGCACATGAAAGCCCTGCGTCCCGATGAAGATCGCCTCTCCCCGCTGCACTCAGTGTACGTTGACCAGTGGGACTGGGAGCGCGTGATGGGTGACGGTGAGCGTCAATTCTCCACTCTGAAAAGCACGGTAGAGGCTATCTGGGCGGGAATTAAGGCCACCGAAGCTGCGGTTAGCAAAGAGTTTGGTCTGGCACCGTTCCTGCCAGAGCAGATCCACTTTGTTCATAGCCAGGAGCTGTTATCTCGTTATCCGGATCTTGATGCAAAAGGTCGTGAACGTGCGATCGCTAAAGAGCTGGGTGCGGTATTCCTGGTGGGGATCGGCGGTAAGCTCAGTGACGGTCACCGTCATGACGTACGTGCGCCGGATTATGACGACTGGAGTTCAGCGTCCGAGCTGGGTCATGCCGGTCTGAACGGTGATATTCTGGTCTGGAACCCGGTTCTGGAAGATGCGTTTGAGCTGTCTTCTATGGGGATTCGTGTGGATGCTGACGCCCTGAAACACCAGCTGTCTCTGACCGGTGATGAAGATCGCCTGAGTCTGGAGTGGCACCAGGCGCTGCTGCGCGGTGAAATGCCGCAGACAATTGGTGGCGGCATTGGGCAGTCGCGTCTGACCATGCTGTTGCTGCAATTACCTCACATTGGTCAGGTTCAGTGTGGCGTATGGCCAGCCCAGGTACGTGAAAGCGTCGCATCTCTGCTGTAACAATTAACGCCGCCAGCGTCTGAGCAGGCGGCTTCGCATCCCGGTATCAAAGCGCCAGATATGATCGAAAATGCGCATGATGCCGGGTTTGCCATGTGCTGACATCGCCACCGCGTGAAAACGGTGCTGGTGCACCCGCTGTAATTCACCCACTTTATTGACGACCTCATCGGGCAATCGCTGAGCGATAAAATCTGAGATTACCACCGCATCTGCATCAAACCATTCCCGACCCTGCATGCGCTCAATTATGGCGCGAAAACAGCTGGCAATATCAGTGCCGCCACGAAAGCGCTGACTTAAAAAGCGGATCGCCTGTTCGATGCCCTCCGGACCGGAAAGCTCATAGCGCACCACTTCTGTTGAAAACAGCATAATGAAACAGCGCCGGTTATCGGCAAGGGCGACGCGCATTAGCGCCAGACAAAAGGCTTTCGCACACTGCTCATTAAATCCGCCCATCGATCCCGAGGTATCAACGCAGACGATAAAAGGCCCGCGCGGCTGCTCGTCAAAATCCTGATGCACCACCGGACGTTCCGTTACTTTCTCACGCCATGCTTCGCCGTGCAGGCGGTAGGTGAGCAGTTGCTTTTCCACCAGCCGTCGGTAGAACTCGTATTCCAGTTCGGTAATGCCCAGCGTGGCCAGCTCTGGCGGTAGCAGGCGCAGGATATCGTCACTTTGCTGGATGCCATCCACCTGCTCCGGGACGGTTGCCGGTTCGCGCACCAGGGTACGGAAGGTTTCCATTGGCGCATCTTTACGCGGCACGGATTTCGCCTCTCTGGAACGACCTAACTGCTCGGCCAGGCGCTGGAGTTCGGGTTGTTGCGTCAGAAATTCGCCGTATTTCACCATCAACTGATAATCACCGCGCTTGATTTGGCCCGCGCTCATATCCCACAACCGGCCTGCTGCGTTGTCATTTTCTGCCAGTACAGGTTCCAGTTGCCCGCTGAGGGTCATCCGTTCTTGTACTTCACTGAGCAAATGCTCGCGCTCTTCTTCCAGCAGTTGCTGATTTAGCGTTGTGGTTTGCACCACCAGGCTCAGGCGCCAGCGCTGGAGAAAAAGCGTATGTAGTGCGGGCGTAAAGGTGCTGTTGTCATTGACCAGTTGCTGCGCTTGCCCGGCCCAAGGCGAATGAAGGCGGTGCAATAGCGATAATATTTGCGGTAGCTGAACGATAAACTGCGCATGAGAGAGGAGCTGGCTTTGTTGATAGCACATAACCTCCTCCATCAGCTCCGGCGGTACATGGGTATCTTTGAGGCGGCTACGCAATGATTCACGCCAGCGGGGAATGTCGTCAGTGATCGCTTTTTTAAGGCGAGGAAATTTTTTAAAAAATACCACCATCTTTGGGGAAGCCAGCAGGGCGACGATCATCTCTTCGATCATTGCCTCTTCGCTGACTGCCAGCATGATGTTGAGCGTATCAAGGGTCAGCATTGTTGCGCCTGGCGGATTTGCGCCCCGACATCCTGCAGGCTGGCCTCAATGCGGCCTAACCAGTCGCTATGAATAAACAGGCATTTTTGCTGTTCGCTGAATGCGCTGTGCTGCTGATGCCACTCATTATCGAGCGCTTCAAGCTCCTGTTTTATCTCTGCGGGCATACTCTCTTGCGAAGCACCCGGCAGCGCCAGGCGAGAACCTTGTAAACTGACATCGCGTACAACCAGATGCTGTGCGCTATCGACTTCCATATTCAGCGTTTGGGCAAAGCCGATCCCGTTTAGTTTTCCGCGGATCTCACCGCCTTTTGTTAGCCACAGTTCCAGCGCACCACGTTCGAAAGCTATATGGATAACTTCCATATCATGCAGTTTTAAAGGCTTTTGCAGCAGTAATGTCACGACAGAAGACGAGGCTTCTGGCGGTAAATCATAATGAGGACGACGGCTGAACATTCCGCCCTGGCGGATCACCGTGAACGCCGTTTTATCGCTTTGCTGCTGCTGGAGCTGAATGCGGCGCTGCACAATGCTGCCCAGGCGCGTCAGCATGGCTTGCTGTTGCCAGGCGTGTCCGGTCATCAATATTTCAAGCTGCTGTTGCATCAGATTCAGGCTTTGTGCGTCGTACCACAGGCAATCTTTCAGCAGGATCAGGTCGATAGGTACTACCGCATCGCGTCCGCTAAAGAAAGCGCTGGCCTGGAGTAAGCGGATCGCTTTTTTCCAGCGACGATCGGACACATAAGGAGCATTCGGTAACACGTCCAACTGTTGGCGCAGCGTGAAAATGAGCTCAAACACGCGATCGGGAAGCTTGATGGCACCAATGTCTTTTTGCCACTGGTGATACTCTTCATCCGTCACCTGCAATGATGCCGGGACCGGATTGTCGCTTTCATCCTGCTGACTTAACAGCATGGAGCGGAAATTGGCCTTGTCCTGAACTTTATCCAGCCACAGACGAATCAGCATACGGTCGTACAGCGCTTCCAGGCTGCTGTCGGCTTCAGGCAGTTCGTTGGAAGCCGCCACCAGCAGACGCATTGGAATTTTTTCTTCATACGCGCCGTTACGGAAGTGACGTTCGTTAATGGCGGTCAACAGGGTGTTAAGGATTGCCGGGCCTGCTTTCCAGATTTCATCGAGAAAAACGATTTCAGCTTCAGGAAGATAGCCCGCCGTTAAGCGTTCATAGCGACCTTCATCTTTTAATGCCTGAATGGACAGCGGACCAAACACCTCTTCGGGCGTAGAGAAGCGCGTCATCAGGTATTCAAAGGCGCGTGCGTTTTGGAAGGCAAACTTCAGTCGGCGGGCAATTAAGCTTTTTGCGATCCCCGGGGGGCCTAATAAGAAAACGCTCTCGCCGCTGAGTGCTGCCAGCAGACACAGACGAATGGCGTGGCTACGTTCATAAAGTCCCTTTTCCAGCGCATTGCTCAGACGGGAAATTCTTTCCGCTAATAAATGTGGGTGAGCCATAATGAAGTGGCGTCCTTTCGCCAAATGTACTGCATAAACTGCGAGTATAGATGCTTCACACCATTGCAGTAATAGACTGAAGGTGCGCTTATTTTTCTTTGAGCCAGATTAATCTGGTCTCATTTAGGGGTACGATTTTGTGATTAATCGTGCATACTGTGCGCCTTTTTGTGGGCCAAGGGACGACGCACACATTTCTTATATATACACCAAATCAATCAAGCTGCACCAAGGCGGCAATGGAGTTTTCTTCTGGGATGGGGGGAATAACGAATGCAGCCCACACGGAGTGGCTTGAGAGATGATGTGTATAAACGAAAGACGAGTCTATGAGCACTGATAATAAACAATCATTGTCTGCGATTACCCTTGCGGCCATTGGGGTTGTCTACGGTGATATTGGTACCAGCCCACTTTATACGCTTCGTGAATGTTTGTCCGGCCAGTTTGGTTTTGGCGTTGAACGTGATGCCGTATTTGGTTTTCTCTCGCTGATTTTCTGGCTGCTGATCTTTGTTGTCTCCATTAAATACCTGACGTTTGTCATGCGCGCAGATAACGCCGGAGAAGGCGGGATCCTGACGCTGATGTCATTGGCCGGGCGCAATACCTCGGCGCGAACAACCTCCATGCTGGTCATTATGGGATTGATAGGCGGCAGCTTCTTCTATGGTGAAGTGGTGATTACGCCAGCTATTTCGGTGATGTCTGCAATTGAAGGTCTGGAGATAGTTGCCCCGCAACTGGATACCTGGATTGTTCCGCTCTCAATAATTGTGCTGACCCTGCTGTTTTTGATTCAAAAACACGGTACCGGCATGGTCGGTAAGCTGTTTGCGCCGATTATGCTGCTATGGTTCCTGACGCTCGCGGTATTAGGTGTGCGCAGTATTATTGGCAATCCGGAAGTGCTGCAGGCGCTCAATCCGTATTGGGCGGTGCATTTCTTCCTCGAATTCAAAACGCTGTCCTTTATCGCGCTGGGTGCGGTGGTGCTGTCGATTACCGGTGTTGAAGCGCTGTATGCGGATATGGGCCACTTCGGTAAATTGCCGATTCGTCTGGCATGGTTCTCCGTGGTATTGCCTTCACTGGTGCTGAACTATTTTGGGCAGGGCGCGTTGCTGTTAAAGCATCCTGAAGCGATCAAAAACCCGTTTTTCCTGCTGGCGCCGGACTGGGCATTAATTCCATTGTTGATCCTCGCCGCGCTGGCAACGGTTATCGCCTCTCAGGCGGTTATCTCCGGCGTCTTCTCGCTGACGCGTCAGGCCGTACGTCTGGGGTATTTATCGCCGATGCGTATCATCCATACCTCGGAAATGGAATCGGGCCAGATTTACATTCCTTTCGTTAACTGGATGCTCTATTTTGCGGTAGTTATCGTGATTGTGAGCTTTGAACACTCCAGTAATCTGGCCGCGGCGTATGGGATTGCGGTAACGGGGACGATGGTACTGACATCTATTCTGTCTACCACCGTGGCGCGCAAAAACTGGCACTGGAATAAATACTTCGTCTTCCTGATCCTGGTGGCGTTCTTGTGCGTCGATGTTCCGCTGTTCTCTGCGAACCTCGATAAGCTTATTTCCGGCGGTTGGCTGCCTCTGACGCTGGGTCTGGTGATGTTCACCATCATGACCACCTGGAAAAGCGAACGCTTCCGTCTGCTGCGTCGCATGCATGAGCACGGTAACTCTCTGGAGGCGATGATTGCTTCTCTGGAGAAATCGCCACCGGTACGCGTGCCGGGAACGGCGGTGTATATGTCCCGCGCACTGAACGTCATCCCGTTTGCGCTTCTGCATAACCTCAAGCATAACAAGGTGCTGCATGAGCGCGTTATTCTGCTGACGCTGCGCACGGAAGATGCACCCTATGTTCACAACGTGCGTAGGGTGCAGATTGAGCAGTTATCGCCCACCTTCTGGCGCGTGGTGGCCAGCTACGGTTGGCGCGAAACGCCGAACGTGGAGGAAGTGTTCCATCGCTGCGGTCTGGAAGGCTTAAGCTGTCGGATGATGGAAACGTCCTTCTTCATGTCGCATGAGTCGTTGATTGTAGGCAAGCGGCCATGGTACCTGCGTCTGCGCGGCAAGCTGTATCTGCTGCTACAGCGCAACGCGCTGCGCGCGCCGGACCAGTTTGAAATCCCACCGAACCGGGTTATTGAGCTTGGTACTCAGGTAGAGATTTAATCTCATCGACGCCCTCTTTCATCGCGAAAGGGGGCGTTTTGTTTTGCCCCTCTCAGTTTTCATTTCATCAAATGATAATCCTTGCGAAACGTTTCGATGGCGATCACATTTTCGTAACGTCGCGGTGGTTTTCTGTCCACTCTTCGCACTACACTTATCTCCAGCGAAACGTTTCGCTAGTGGGGAAAGAAAATGAAGAAAGGCACGGTACTCAACTCTGAAATTTCAACGGTGATCTCCCGTCTGGGGCATACCGATACGCTGGTGGTGTGTGATGCAGGTTTACCCATCCCGAACAGCACAACGCGTATTGATATGGCATTAACCCAGGGCGTACCTTCTTTTATGCAGGTACTGGATGTGGTCACACGTGAAATGCAGGTCGAGGCAGCCATTCTCGCGTCGGAAATTAAACAACATAATCCGCAACTCCACGAAACGTTGCTCAGCCACATTGAGCAACTGCAACAACACCAGGGAAACACCATAGAAATTCGTTACACCACGCATGAACAATTCAAAAAACAAACCGCAGACAGTCAGGCGGTAATTCGCAGCGGAGAATGTTCTCCGTATGCGAATATCATTCTCTGTGCTGGCGTCACGTTCTGAGGCCATCATGAACGCATTACTGCAACTCAAAGGGATCGATAAAGCGTTCCCGGGCGTAAAAGCGCTATCCGGCGCCGCGCTGAATGTCTACCCTGGCCGCGTAATGGCGCTGGTGGGCGAAAACGGCGCGGGCAAATCCACCATGATGAAAGTGCTGACCGGGATCTATACCCGTGATGCCGGTTCTTTATTGTGGCTGGGGAAAGAGACCACCTTTAACGGCCCGAAATCCTCCCAGGAAGCCGGAATCGGTATCATCCACCAGGAGCTGAACCTGATCCCGCAACTCACTATCGCCGAGAACATTTTTCTTGGCCGTGAGTTTGTGAATCGCTTTGGCAAAATTGACTGGAAGAAGATGTACGCCGAAGCCGATCTGCTGCTCGCCAAACTGAATCTGCGCTTTAAAAGCGACAGACTGGTTGGTGAGCTGTCGATTGGCGATCAGCAGATGGTCGAAATTGCCAAAGTGCTGAGCTTTGAATCGAAGGTCATCATTATGGATGAACCGACGGATGCCCTCACCGATACCGAAACCGAATCCCTGTTCCGCGTCATCCGCGAACTGAAATCCCAGGGACGCGGCATTGTCTATATTTCTCACCGTATGAAAGAGATTTTCGAGATTTGCGACGACGTAACCGTCTTCCGTGACGGGCAGTTTATTGCCGAACGTGAAGTTGCCTCGCTGACTGAAGACTCGCTGATTGAAATGATGGTGGGACGTAAGCTGGAAGATCAGTACCCGCGCCTGGAAAAAGCGCCGGGTGATATTCGCCTGAAGGTCGATAACCTGTGCGGTCCTGGCGTAAACGATGTTTCGTTCACGCTGCGTAAAGGCGAGATCCTTGGCGTATCCGGGCTGATGGGGGCCGGACGTACCGAACTGATGAAAGTGTTGTACGGCGCATTGCCGCGCACCAGCGGTTACGTCACGCTTGATGGCCATGAAGTGGTTACCCGTTCGCCGCAGGATGGGTTGGCTAACGGCATCGTCTATATTTCTGAAGACCGTAAACGCGATGGCTTAGTGCTGGGTATGTCGGTGAAAGAGAACATGTCACTGACCGCGCTGCGTTATTTCAGCCGCGCCGGTGGAAGCCTGAAACATAAAGATGAGCAGCAGGCGGTGGGTGATTTTATTCGTCTGTTCAATGTTAAAACACCATCAATGGAACAGGCTATCGGCCTGCTTTCCGGTGGTAACCAGCAGAAAGTGGCGATTGCGCGCGGTCTGATGACCCGGCCAAAGGTGCTGATCCTTGATGAACCAACGCGCGGCGTTGACGTTGGAGCCAAGAAAGAAATCTATCAGCTTATCAACCAGTTTAAGGCTGACGGGCTGAGTATCATTCTGGTCTCCTCTGAGATGCCAGAAGTATTGGGCATGAGCGATCGAATTATCGTTATGCATGAAGGGCATCTCGGCGGTGAGTTCACTCGCGAGCAGGCCACTCAGGAAGTATTAATGGCTGCCGCTGTGGGCAAGCTTAATCGCGTGAATCAGGAGTAAAAAAGATGACTACCCAGGCTGTTTCTGGTCGCCGTTATTTCACTAAAGCATGGCTTCTGGAGCAAAAGTCGCTCATCGCTCTGTTAGTGCTGATCGCGATTGTTTCCACCATGAGCCCTAACTTTTTTACCGTTAATAACCTGTTCAACATTCTCCAGCAAACGTCGGTGAACGCCATCATGGCCGTTGGCATGACGCTGGTTATCCTGACGTCGGGTATCGATCTGTCCGTCGGTTCCTTGCTGGCGCTTACCGGCGCGGTTGCGGCTTCAATTGTAGGGATTGAGGTCAATGCGCTGGTGGCTGTTGCTGCAGCCCTGGCGCTCGGCGCTGCCATTGGCGCAGTCACCGGGGTGATTGTTGCGAAAGGCCGGGTGCAGGCGTTTATTGCAACGCTGGTGATGATGCTGTTGCTGCGCGGCGTGACCATGGTGTACACCAACGGCAGTCCGGTTAATACCGGGTTTACTGACAATGCCGATCTGTTTGGCTGGTTTGGTATTGGTCGTCCGTTAGGCATCCCTACGCCAGTGTGGATCATGGGGATTGTCTTCCTCGCGGCGTGGTACATGCTGCACCACACTCGTCTGGGCCGTTATATCTACGCGCTGGGCGGTAACGAAGCGGCAACGCGTTTGTCTGGTATCAGCGTCAGTAAAATCAAAATTATCGTTTACTCACTGTGCGGTCTTCTGGCATCGCTGGCGGGCATCATTGAAGTCGCGCGACTCTCCTCCGCACAACCGACGGCAGGTACTGGCTATGAGCTGGATGCTATCGCAGCGGTGGTGTTAGGCGGTACCAGCCTGTCGGGTGGTAAAGGACGTATTGTTGGGACGCTGATCGGCGCATTGATTCTTGGTTTCCTCAATAATGGTTTGAATTTGTTAGGTGTATCCTCCTATTACCAGATGATCGTCAAAGCGGTGGTGATTTTGCTGGCGGTACTGGTAGACAACAAAAAGCAGTAACAACGATTACAGGACATCTTAAATATGAACATGAAAAAACTGGCTACCCTGGTTTCTGCTGTTGCGCTGAGCGCCACCGTGAGCGCGAATGCGATGGCGAAAGATACCATTGCGCTGGTGGTCTCCACCCTCAACAACCCGTTCTTTGTTTCTCTGAAGGATGGGGCGCAAAAAGAGGCGGATAAGCTGGGTTACAACCTGGTGATTCTGGACTCGCAGAACAACCCGGCGAAAGAGCTGGCTAACGTTCAGGACTTAACGGTTCGTGGAACTAAAATTCTGCTGATCAACCCGACTGACTCTGATGCCGTTGGTAATGCTGTGAAGATGGCTAACCAGGCAAAAATTCCGGTTATTACCCTTGACCGTGTTGCCTCCAAAGGCGAAGTGGTAAGCCACATCGCGTCTGATAACGTGTTGGGTGGCAAAATTGCGGGTGATTACATCGCGAAGAAAGCAGGTGAAGGCGCGAAAGTTATCGAACTGCAAGGGATTGCCGGAACTTCAGCGGCGCGTGAGCGTGGCGAAGGTTTCCAGCAGGCCGTTGCGGCACACAAATTTAACGTACTGGCCAGCCAGCCGGCAGATTTCGACCGCACCAAAGGTCTGAACGTCATGCAGAACCTGCTGACCGCTCATCCTGATGTGCAGGCCGTATTTGCCCAGAACGATGAAATGGCGCTGGGTGCGCTGCGCGCACTGCAAACCGCGGGTAAATCTGATGTGATGGTGGTTGGATTTGACGGCACTCCAGATGGCGAAAAAGCAGTAAATGATGGCAAACTGGCTGCGACCATTGCTCAGTTGCCGGATCAGATCGGCGCGAAAGGCGTTGAGACTGCAGATAAAGTCCTGAAAGGCGAGAAGGTTCAGGCTAAATATCCGGTTGACCTGAAGCTGGTCATCAAGCAGTAATACCGATTCAGGTCGCTCGCGGCCTGATGGAGACATAAATACGCTATCCCCGTATCTGGTTTCGGGGATGAAAGCGTAAAAAGAAAAGCAGGGCACGCGCCACCCTAACCCGGTGGCGCACTTTGACTTGGAACACCAAATATGAAAACCGCAGGCAACCTCGTTGTTCTTGGCAGTATCAATGCCGATCACATCCTTAACCTTAACTCTTTCCCGACACCTGGCGAAACCGTAACAGGTAGCCATTATCAGGTCGCATTTGGCGGTAAAGGCGCGAATCAGGCTGTTGCTGCGGGTCGTAGTGGCGCGAATATCGCATTCATTGCCTGTACGGGCGATGATGATATTGGCGAAAGTGTGCGTAAACAGTTAGCCAAAGACAACATCGATATTGCGCCGATTAGCGTAATTTCGGGGGAATCGACCGGTGTGGCACTGATTTTTGTGAATGGTGAAGGTGAGAACGTTATCGGCATTCACGCCGGTGCAAACGCAGCTCTTTCGCCAGCGCTGGTGGAAGCACAGCGCGATCGCATTGCGCAGGCCTCCGCCTTACTGATGCAGTTAGAATCGCCGATCGAAAGCGTACTGACTGCAGCAAAGATTGCACATCAAAATAAGACCATGGTCGCCCTGAACCCGGCACCGGCTCGTGAACTTTCTGATGAACTGCTGGCGCTGGTGGATATTATTACCCCGAATGAAACCGAGGCTGAAAAGCTGACGGGGATCCGGGTCGAAAATGATGAAGACGCGGCCAAAGCGGCGCAGGCATTGCACGCTAAAGGTATCCATACTGTACTGATTACTTTAGGTAGTCGCGGTGTGTGGGCCAGCGTTAATGGTGAAGGTCAGCGTGTGCCCGGTTTTAAAGTGGAAGCCGTTGATACTATTGCCGCTGGAGACACCTTTAATGGCGCGTTAATTACAGCGTTGCTGGAAGAGACTCCGCTGCCTGAAGCGATCCGCTTTGCGCATGCCGCTGCGGCGATTGCGGTTACCCGTAAAGGCGCACAGCCTTCCGTTCCGTGGCGCGAAGAAATAGAAGCGTTTTTAAGTCAACAGAGGTAACGCTTGGCTACAATGAAGGACGTCGCCCGCCTGGCGGGTGTTTCCACGTCGACGGTTTCTCACGTCATTAATAAAGATCGCTTTGTCAGTGAGTCCGTCACTGACAAAGTAGAAGCTGCAATTAAAGCGCTTAACTACGCGCCCTCCGCGCTGGCGCGTAGCCTCAAGTTAAACCAGACCCGCACGATTGGCATGTTAATCACTGCCAGTACCAATCCCTTCTATTCTGAACTAGTGCGCGGCGTTGAACGTAGCTGTTTTGAGCGCGGCTACAGCCTGGTGCTGTGCAATACCGAAGGCGATGAACAGCGCATGAACCGTAACCTGGAAACTCTGATGCAAAAACGTGTGGACGGCTTGTTGCTGCTCTGCACCGAAACACATCAGCCTTCCAGAGAGATAATGCAGCGTTATCCTTCTATACCGACCGTGATGATGGACTGGTCGCCTTTTGATGGTGAAAGCGATCTGATTCAGGATAACTCCTTGCTGGGCGGGGATTTAGCCACGCAACATCTTATCGAAAAAGGGTTTACGCGCATTGCCTGCATCACCGGGCCGCTGGATAAAACCCCGGCGCGTTTGCGTCTGGAAGGATATCGGGCAGCAATGAAGCGGGCGGGGTTGCCTGTCCCGGAAGGCTATGAGATTACCGGTGACTTTGAGTTCGGCGGCGGCTTTGAAGCTATGCAAACGTTGCTGTCGCATAAACAGCGACCGCAGGCCGTTTTTACCGGCAATGATGCAATGGCAGTTGGCGCGTATCAGGCTCTGTACCAGTCAGGATTGCGCATTCCGCAGGATATGGCTGTGGTGGGTTACGATGATATCGAGCTGGCGCGCTATATGACGCCGCCCCTGACGACCATCCACCAACCAAAAGATGAATTGGGCGAACTGGCCATCGATGTATTAATTCACCGGATGGCGCAGCCCGCATTACAGCAACAGCGTTTGCAGCTTACTCCTGTTCTGATGGAGCGGGGGTCGGTTTAGGTTTGTGCCGATCTTTGATCAGGTTACGTCCATCTTTGGCTTTTAGCAGCATGAACATCAGCGCGGATATTACCGTGATAGCGCCCATCGTCATAAAGGTGTAGTGGAACTGTTCGACCGTATTGGTTCCTTCCATACCTTCATAGATACGCAGAACGGCGGCGCTGATGGCAACCCCTAAACTGATTGATAACTGCTGAGTAACAGCCAATACGCTGTTGCCGCTGCTGGCATTTTCATCGGTCAGATCCGCCAGAGTGATGGTATTCATTGAAGTAAACTGGGTGGACATCGCCATACCTAAAATGAACAACGGCAGGATTAGCATCCAGATCGGCATGACAGGAGATTGCAAAGCGAACTGCGCAATCATCAGGCCGATAAATACCGTAACACCCACCAATGTGGTCCTGTAGCCGAGTTTGCGCAGAACCTGCGTCACCATGGATTTTGCCAGAATTGAACCCAACGCTGTTGGCGCCATCATGCAGCCGGCTATCAGAGCCGGATATCCAAATCCTACCTGCAACATCAGCGGCATTAAGAAGGGCACGCAGCCTGTGCCCAGGCGAGTGGCGAGGTTTCCGGCGATCCCAACAGAAAAGGTCCGAGTCTTAAATATCGGAAGCGATATCAGCGGCGTTGGGTGGCGACGCGCATGGCGAATATAGGCGAGTAGTAACAACACACTGGCAAGAATAATACCGAGTGCGACCCAGGTCTCGACAAGCTTCTCACCGAACAATTCAACGCCGCTGGAAAACAACACCAGGCTCAAACCAAACAGAAAGAAACCGGTCATATCAAAACCGCGGCGTGGCGTGGTGAAGTTCGGCATATATTTGCGGGCATAGAAGATACCGGCAATGCCAATTGGAATATTAATCAGGAAGATCCAGTGCCAACTGGCCCATGTAACCAGTACACCGCCCAATACCGGACCTAAAATCGGCCCCACAAGTCCTGGCATGGTGACGAAGTTAAGCACGGGAAGCAGTTCGCTGCGGGGGTAAGCACGCAATAACGCCAGACGGGCAACGGGCATCATCATGGCGCCACCGATCCCCTGAATGACACGGAAAATCACCAGCTCGCTTAAGGAACTGGACAGCGCACAGGCCAGCGATCCCAACGTAAACAGGCTAACGGCAATCATAAAGACGCGTCGGGTACCAAATCGGTCTGCCAGCCAACCACTTACCGGGATCAGCATCGCGACAGTCAGGGTATAGCTGATAATGGCCGACTGCATGGCGAGTGGAGAGCGGTTAAGACTATGTGCTATTGCGGGTAGGGCGGTATTGAGGATCGTGGCGTCTAGTGCCTGCATAAAAAAGGCCATGGCTGCTATCCACGGTAGCCCGGCCATACTGCGAGATTTCTTTTCTGACATATTATTTATCCGGTAGCACGTTCGGTGCTATCAGCAATGCCTGACAGGCAGCAAAGGCGCGATCGCCATCGTTATCATTTATTGCATCGACAATGGCCTGGTGCAAATCCAGTTTCACCACATCGTTATAGGTAATAGAGGTAAAGTAGGTCTGGTAAACCGAATGGAACAGAGATGCAAAGGAAATAAGGAACGGATTCGCACTCATTTCATAGATGTGCTCATGCCAGGCGATATCAACCTCAATCCAGCGTTCGCGTCTGAAGTTTCTTTTCAGCTCGACCATCTCTTCCATCAGCGTGTTGAGGTGCGCTTTCTGTTCAGCCGTACCTATGGTCGCTGCCAGTAAGCACGCCTGAGGCTCCAGGCTGATACGCATCACCAGAAAATGTTTAATGACCTGCGGGAAATTATCTTCCGTCATCCACCAGGTGAGTAGCTCCTGGTCAAGGAAGTTCCAGTTTGCTTGCGGCATGACGCGTGTGCCAATACGTGGGCGCGGTAATACCATACCTTTTGCCGTTAATGTTTTTACCGCCTCTCTTACCGCGGTGCGACTCACGCCAAACTGATCGCCCAGCTCTATTTCGCCAGGCAATATCGCACCCGGCGCGTATTCACCTTTTAATATTCGCTGAGCCAGCTTTTCGGCCAGAACGTAGGACAAGTTTTTCTGTGCGGCTAGCTGTTGGGCATTTAACGGCATGAATGTTCTTCCTTACTCTTTTTCTTATTCATTAGTATGCCACCTGGAAGTGTGATTGCGGCTGCAAAAACGGCAATTTGCTTATTTTATGGCATGTTAATGGTTGTTTTGGTGAAAAAACACGCACTCGGAAAGTTATTTTAAATTTCCCCTTGTCAGCCTGAAATAACTCCCTATAATGCGCCTCCACTGACACGGAACAACGGATTACAAGC
>NZ_JAOWHL010000016.1:0-246 GCF_030332645.1 Citrobacter sp. Cpo091 | reverse complement strand
AATTAATGCCTGGCAGTTTATGGCGGGCGTCCTGCCCGCCACCCTCCGGGCCGTTGCTGCGCAACGTTCAAATCCGCTCCCGGCGGATTTGTCCTCCTCAGGAGAGCGCTCACCGACAGACAACAGATAAAACAAAAGGCCCAGTCTTTCGACTGAGCCTTCCGCTTTTATTTGATGCCTGGCAGTTCCCTACTCTCGCATGGGGAGACCCCACACTACCATCGGCGCTACGGCGTTTCACTTCTG
>NZ_JAOWHL010000015.1:0-360 GCF_030332645.1 Citrobacter sp. Cpo091 | reverse complement strand
GAGATTTGCGAGCAGGTGAAACACCTGCGGAAAACAAGAGCCAGTAAAGATATTCCAAAACTGAAAGATCAACTGGACGGCATATTACCACCGTGATGGTGGTTTGCAGGACCGGTTTGCTACTTCAGTGTACCAAAGTGTGAACACGGTTGAGTGATTCTGCTTACTTGTGCAGTTTCTAAACGCAATTTCTGTAAATGTATTTTATTCAATAATAACCATGAATGATATTTGTGGTGCTGGAGTTGTGATTATTTATGCAACCTACGCATACCGTCTATGGGATGAGCGAATTTATTAAGGAGTAATGATGGAAAGGTATTATGACTGGATAGGGAATCACCGTGAAGATATTCTTAG
>NZ_JAOWHL010000014.1:0-957 GCF_030332645.1 Citrobacter sp. Cpo091 | reverse complement strand
TCGGTCCGGGTGTAATAGGTGCCAGACGTCGGGCCTGGACGCTCACATAAAACATAGTTAGTACCAAGAGGATAAAAAATAACAATAAAAGAGAAAATATTACCAATAACAAATCCTACCCCCGCGACGTGGAAAACAATGGTAAATGTCCTGTCGAAGAATTTTGGCGGCTGCATGCTTTTCGCAAAAGCCAGATAGGCAGTGCCCAAAGTAAAGCAACCGGTCACCGGAATCATGAAAAACATGCAAAATGAACCCCAGAAAAAATAGACGATGCTTCTGGATTCAATAAGATCGGTGAGATCCGGTACGCTGGCAATATACTCCACCCAAGTCCCCCCCCCAAAAATGAATATACAGAGAAATAAGTTGCATCTCTTCTTAATATTCACCAGATTAATATTATGCTTCATGTCAATAATTTCCGCCATAAAGGGAGCTTCTGCACCCCAGCCGTTGGATGTTCCTCTCTTCGATTCTTTGCCGTTCTTTAAGTCCCTCACGAATACACGCTATCAGTTTGTCTGATAGCTCATATTTGTTGTCCACTTCATTCAGAGACCAGGTAATAATAAAACCTAATACAACGACACCGACAATTTCTCCCCAAACCGGAACGGCGGCGCTAGAGAACAATAGAGGTACAGCTAACCCAAGAGTACTACCCACTGATTGCGAGACAAAAACACTCACAATCACCTTCGCCACATCCATCGTCACGTTTCCCAGCAATGCGGCGACGTCATGCTCTGATTTAAAGGCCAGCTCAATCAACCGCCAGCATGCGGAAAACCAGATACAGAATCTGGCCCCTGACATTATGCCATTTCGAAACCCGGCGCTGCCAATGCCCACTTCAAGTACCTTAGGATGATTTATCCGGTAACGGGTTCCGTTAAGAATGCGCCGCAGAGAAGGGTAGCCCGTAATCTTCACATACAGCTTTCCCTGATAAGC
>NZ_JAOWHL010000013.1:0-521 GCF_030332645.1 Citrobacter sp. Cpo091 | reverse complement strand
ACCGAAGGCAGTAATAATGTGGAAGTGACAGTGACCGGGGTGGATACGGCAGGCAACACCGCGGTGGCGGTGCAGCACACTACGGTGGTGCTGGACACTAAAGCGCATAACACCGTCAATATTCATGATGTCACCGCCGACAACACCCTGAACTTTACTGAGCTGTCGACGGCGAAGCAGACGATTGCCGGAAACGTGCGCGGGGAAGACGCGAAAGCGGGCGACCCGGTGCTGGTAGAGATTAACGGCCACCAGTATCACGGCCAAGTGATTGATACCGGGAAAAATACCCTCGGTTATCGCATCGAGGTGGATTCGGACGCATTCTCCGATAACCAGGGTCATGTGCTTAAAGAGGTGACGGTCCATGTCAGCGTCACCTCTCACGATGCGGCGGGCAACCTGGCGATTGCCACCAGCAGCCACGATGTGCATATCGACAACTTCGCGGAAAACACGGTACATATCGACACC
The DNA here is from genome assembly GCF_030332645.1 of Citrobacter sp. Cpo091. Lineage (NCBI taxonomy): Bacteria > Pseudomonadati > Pseudomonadota > Gammaproteobacteria > Enterobacterales > Enterobacteriaceae > Citrobacter > Citrobacter sp. Cpo091. The sequence goes on along the minus strand of NZ_JAOWHL010000013.1, from coordinate 47 downwards.
GTCGCGAACGACAATGTGGTCAACGCCATTGAAAACCGCATGACCAC
>NZ_JAOWHL010000012.1:0-385 GCF_030332645.1 Citrobacter sp. Cpo091 | reverse complement strand
TGCTCCCACTGCTTGTACGTACACGGTTTCAGGTTCTTTTTCACTCCCCTCGCCGGGGTTCTTTTCGCCTTTCCCTCACGGTACTGGTTCACTATCGGTCAGTCAGGAGTATTTAGCCTTGGAGGATGGTCCCCCCATATTCAGACAGGATACCACGTGTCCCGCCCTACTCTTCGAGTTCACAACACATGCACTTTTGTGTACGGGACTTTCACCCTGTATCGTGCGACTTTCCAGACGCTTCCACTAACACACATGCTGATTCAGACTCTGGGCTGCTCCCCGTTCGCTCGCCGCTACTGGGGGAATCTCGGTTGATTTCTTTTCCTCGGGGTACTTAGATGTTTCAGTTCCCCCGGTTCGCTTCATTACGCTATGTATTCAC
>NZ_JAOWHL010000011.1:0-404 GCF_030332645.1 Citrobacter sp. Cpo091 | reverse complement strand
GGCGGGGTCTGTGCCGGCTATATCATGGACCGGTTCGGCGTACGCTGGGTCTTCGCCATGATGGCCATCCTCTGGTCCGTCTTTAACGCGCTGACCGGTTTCTTCAGCTCCTGGCTCCCCATGATGATACTCCGGATGGGCATTGGCCTCACCGAATCCACCTTCAATCCTGCCGGAATGAAAGTCTCAGCCCAGTGGTTCCCGCCCCGGGAGCGTGGCCTGGCCTGTGGGATCTACAGCATCGGCACTTCAGCCGGGGCCATGCTCGCTCCGCCCGTAGTCGCCTGGTCCATCATCCATTACAACTGGCGCATCGCCTTTGTCGTGGCGAGCGTCTTCGGGATTGTCTGGTCCGTGCTCTGGCTGATTGCCTACCGCGCCCCGGAAAAACACGGCCTCATCAC
>NZ_JAOWHL010000010.1:0-251 GCF_030332645.1 Citrobacter sp. Cpo091 | reverse complement strand
TCATTTTTCGTCTTGCGACGTTAAGAATCCGTATCTTCGAGTGCCCACACAGATTGTCTGATAAATTGTTAAAGAGCAGTGCCGCTTCGCTTTTTCTCAGCGGCGCGGGGTGTGCATATTACGCCATCCCGCTACGAAGTCAAGCATTTAATTTCGCTTTCTTCGCCGGAGTTCTCAGTGGAACCCCGCTGACCCGGCGGCTTGTAATCCGTTGTTCCGTGTCAGTGGAGGCGCATTATAGGGAGTTATTT
>NZ_JAOWHL010000009.1:0-526 GCF_030332645.1 Citrobacter sp. Cpo091 | reverse complement strand
CAGGTTTCGGGGCCGAAGACGGCGCTGGTTTCATAGGTCTGCTGGTCAATATAGGAATCCCAGCAGAAGACAATGTACTGCGGGGGTTTTTTGACTTTGTTGAAATTAACGCTGCCGCCAAAGGTCACATCAGTCCACTTGTCCACGGATTCAGAGTCACGAGAGGTTGGGTCAAGCGTGTTAAAGGTATACAAGTAACCATCGGTGTCGATAACTCTTGCGTGGTTGACCATTGAGGGTAATTCATAGGGGGTGATAAAAGAAAAATTCCACTTACCGTAAGGTAGAGTCCAGTCCCCGCTGGCGGCCTGTTTTGACTGTAAAGGGTGAGATTGATGTGGGCTGCAGCCTGCAGCGGCCAGTAACAGGGCAAGTATCAGTAGTTTGCGCATTTTCATCCCTCTTAATCCCAGTTGCCATAGGGGTAGGTTTTACCGTTGATAAATGCCTGCGTTGACGGGAGGAAGGTAAAACTGCCGCCCGGGACGACGTAGTCTTTACACAGGGTCAGGTCCTTGCCGGAGCG
>NZ_JAOWHL010000008.1:0-264 GCF_030332645.1 Citrobacter sp. Cpo091 | reverse complement strand
CAGTAAGGATGGTGGAGCTATGCGGGATCGAACCGCAGACCTCCTGCGTGCAAGGCAGGCGCTCTCCCAGCTGAGCTATAGCCCCATCGTAGTTATCTCATTCACCTTAATTCTTGCTGAGACAAGGCGTGGAGCGGCGAAGCATACTGAAGTATGCGAGTCGTTTCACAACGCGGTATCAGAAAGAATTTGGTAGGCCTGAGTGGACTTGAACCACCGACCTCACCCTTATCAGGGGTGCGCTCTAACCACCTGAGCTACAAG
>NZ_JAOWHL010000007.1:0-281 GCF_030332645.1 Citrobacter sp. Cpo091 | reverse complement strand
CACACTACCATCGGCGCTACGGCGTTTCACTTCTGAGTTCGGCATGGGGTCAGGTGGGACCACCGCGCTACAGCCGCCAGACAAATTCTTTACTAAGTGCCGAACTTTAACCGAAAAACTGGTGCTGATACCCAGAGTCGAACTGGGGACCTCACCCTTACCAAGGGTGCGCTCTACCAACTGAGCCATATCAGCACACTAAATTTGATGCCTGGCAGTTCCCTACTCTCGCATGGGGAGACCCCACACTACCATCGGCGCTACGGCGTTTCACTTCTGAG
>NZ_JAOWHL010000006.1:0-206 GCF_030332645.1 Citrobacter sp. Cpo091 | reverse complement strand
AGCGATACATTGAGCTAACCGATACTAATGAACCGTGAGGCTTAACCTTACAACGCCGAAGATGTTTTGGCGAAGAGACAGACACAAGATTCTGCTTGATTACAGATGACATCGACATGCCCGGGGGGTGTGTTGATAAACAGAATTTGCCTGGCGGCTGTAGCGCGGTGGTCCCACCTGACCCCATGCCGAACTCAGAAGTGAAA
>NZ_JAOWHL010000005.1:0-305 GCF_030332645.1 Citrobacter sp. Cpo091 | reverse complement strand
ACGCGGGGTGGAGCAGCCTGGTAGCTCGTCGGGCTCATAACCCGAAGGTCGTCAGTTCAAATCTGGCCCCCGCAACCAATTAAAATTTGATGTAAGATTTTTGCAAAGTAGTTCGAATCACAGCAAGGCGGCGAAGCAGTGAATCCTTAGGAGCTTACTCCAGTAAGTGGCTGAGGTGAACGAGGAAAGCCAACGCTGATGTGGTTTGAAATACGAAGCAAAAAGACGGACGCGGGGTGGAGCAGCCTGGTAGCTCGTCGGGCTCATAACCCGAAGGTCGTCAGTTCAAATCTGGCCCCCGCAAC
>NZ_JAOWHL010000004.1:0-241 GCF_030332645.1 Citrobacter sp. Cpo091 | reverse complement strand
TGTCCGCGGCCAGGGTGCCTGCCGCCAGATTGGTGATCTTGCTGGCACTTCCGTTGTGCTTAGCACTGAATGCACCAGAGGCTGAATCCCACAACAGGGCATCGTCGGTGAGCGTGGTGACGGAGTCGCTCAGACTGTTGATATTGGTGGTATTGGTGGCGATATCGGTTGTGTTTTGGTTGATGCTGTCGGTATTGGTGGTGATATCAGCAGTGTTCTGATCCACTTTCTCATTTGTATC
>NZ_JAOWHL010000003.1:0-379 GCF_030332645.1 Citrobacter sp. Cpo091 | reverse complement strand
GCAGGCACCCTGGCCGCGGACAGCACCGATGCCGTTAACGGCTCCCAGTTGTTTGATACAAATGAGAAAGTGGATCAGAATACTGCTGATATCACCACCAATACCGACAGCATCAACCAAAACACTGCCGATATTACCGCCAATACCGACAGCATTAACCAGAACACAACCGATATCGCCGCTAATACGACCAGCATCAATCAGAACACCACTGATATCGCCACCAACACTACCAATATCAATAACCTGAGCGACGCTGTTACCACGCTCACCGATGATGCCCTGCTGTGGGATGCTGACTCTGGTGCATTCAGTGCTAAGCACAACGGAAGTGCCAGCAAGATCACCAATCTGGCGGCAGGCACCCTGGCCGCGGACA
>NZ_JAOWHL010000001.1:0-206 GCF_030332645.1 Citrobacter sp. Cpo091 | reverse complement strand
TCATTTCTTATTACGGAGAAATGAAACAGTGTGTCGTTTCAATTTTCAGCTTGATCCAGATTTTTAAAGAGCAAAACTTCGCAGTGAACCTTTTCAGGTACACTCTGAAGTTTTCTTGTGTTTTTGCAGTAAGGATGGTGGAGCTATGCGGGATCGAACCGCAGACCTCCTGCGTGCAAGGCAGGCGCTCTCCCAGCTGAGCTATA
>NZ_JAOWHL010000002.1:0-205 GCF_030332645.1 Citrobacter sp. Cpo091 | reverse complement strand
TTGGCCGCCTGGGTGTCCAGCACCACCGTGGTGTGCTGCACCGCCACCGCGGTGTTGCCTGCCGTATCCACCCCGGTCACCGTCACTTCCACATTGTTACTGCCTTCGGTCAGTACCGACGAGTTCACCGCCACTTCATAGCGCAGCGCCCCGTGTTCATCGGTCACCACCAGGCCGGTAAAGGTCCTGCCGTTCACCGCCACCG
>NZ_JAOWHL010000041.1:0-265948 GCF_030332645.1 Citrobacter sp. Cpo091 | reverse complement strand
GATATCAGCAGTGTTCTGATCCACTTTCTCATTTGTATCAAACAACTGGGAGCCGTTAACGGCATCGGTGCTGTCCGCGGTCAGGGAGCCTGCCGCCAGATTGGTGATCTTGCTGGCGCTTCCCGCGTGGTTAGCGCTGAATGCGCTTGCGCTGTCATCCCACAATAACGCGTCATTGGTTAAGTCAGCGACAGAGGCTTCTGTGTTAGTGATAGAGTTGTTCAGTGCGCTTAACGCACTGCCTACGTTATTGTAGGTGCCTGTGCCTACCTCGTAGAGGGGAGCATTCACTGTACCATCAGAGTTAACGGAGGCGCCTCCGCCTAGTCGGTCGGCAACGGATTGACTTAAAGAATAAATTTGCGCACCTGTGACTGCATCTGTACTGCTGGAATTGATGTCGCCTTTAGCAACGTAGGTGATCTGCCGCTGCGTGGTGCTGTTACCCACAGCAACGGAATTGTCTTCCTGGGCGGTAGAGCCTGCGCCAATGGCAACGGAGTTAGTGCCTGTCGCTTTTGCTCCATTACCGAGAGCGGCGCTATTATTGCCGCCCGCGGTAGCCTTATTGCCCAACGCAACCGAGGTTTCTCCGCTGGCGTTAGCGTTGACCCCCATTGCCATTGAATAACTTCCCGCGGCTGAAGATGAGGCACCCATCGCAATGGCACGGTTGCCGGTTGAGCTTGCTTTTACGCCGAGCGCTAGCGAAGAGTCACCGGATGAATCACTGTATGAACCAATAGCGGTACTCCATTTCCCCATCGCGGAGGCGTGATAACCCATCGCGGCGCTTGCGCCATCTTCGTTGGTGTAAGTATTGGCTGTGGCAGCGGTACCAATTGCAATCCACCCTGTTCCCGTTGTACCGGATACAGTAACACCGCTGCCAGTATCGTTCCCTGCGTTGGCCAGCGCATCCGCTGAGATCATAATACCGCTAAGGCTGATGAGTGCGGAAACCGCCAGCTTTCTGCGGCCGCTTTTTTTGCCGCGGCTTTTTGCGGTTTCACTGGTGACAATAAATGTTCCCGTAGCGGCATTCCAGAGGACTTTAAATATTCTGTTCATGGATAAGTGCTTTCCTTTTCTAAAATAGTTGTATCAATAGCTATTATTTTTTGGGCTTCTTTTTTGTATCGTTAATAGGTTGTGTGCTTTCGAAAGTAACATTCTTCATGTTAATGCCTATTTTTAGATACTTAAGATTATTGGGCGATACGCCTTTTAATGTCAGCGTGACATTGGTCCATGCTCCCGGTAAGAGTTCGATTGTCGAATCCATTTGCGTGTTGAGCAGGAGTTGTCGCCAGCGAGGTAGATCTTTTGCCTCGGAAGGTTTTTTCGTACCCCATGTCATATTAAACGCCAGGTTTGATACGGGAACGCTGAGTAAGTTAACCAAATCAAGATGAATAACACTTCCATCATCTATTGGCTCAATAGATAAAATACGCCCGGCTAATCCAATATTGCCGTTGTTAATAATAAAATAGTGCGTTTGTGATGGGTCCAGTTCTGTGTAGTCGAATAGTCGTTGTTTACGTTCAATACGGCCAACGACTTCGGCGACCTTTTGGGTCGCCTGGATAAGCGTAGTTTGTTGTTTTTCTAAAAGGTCTATCTTTGCTTCTTGTTCTTTTTGCTGTTTTTTTAGTTCTTCGACAAGGTGTTTATCTGCAAAGTAATCACAACCCGATAACAAGAATGTGAATCCAAAAACAATCAGGGGGATAAATTTTCCATTTTTGTGCATATAAAATATCCTTATTAATTACTAATGTAGTATTAATAGTTAACCTATTATTTATACAGCTAACTCATCATCCTGCGAGTATTGTCAATAACCCGTTAATACATGGTATAATGAACATATTCATTGCTTTTATAGGATTGAGCCATTGCTCGATAATTTTAATTAATTACCCATGGCAATGCCTTATAAAAATATAATCATAATATTTATGTATGGGGCATTGTTTTATAGATGATAATGTTATTTAATTTTGTGGGTCAATTATATTCTGCGGGTCATGAGAAAAGTGGAAGAAAAAATTCATTGTATAAATACAAATAGACATGGTGGAGTAATTTATTTTCATGAAAAGCAGGGAGGGCCGTTAAAAATGAACTTGTATATAAGCGGTGTAAATATTTATGGGGAAAAATTCGGAATATAGCCCGATGCTCTCAAGACACCCGCTGTACGACGGGTGTCTTGAGAGCCTGTGATACGAGAGTGTTTAGAACTCGTTCTTCGCAAAGCCAGTCATCTCTTTCAGGCCCATTTCACGGCCAAGCTCGGTCATCGGGTGGACGACGATCAGGCCGCGCACGCTTTTCTTCAGTTTGCCCATGTCAGCCTGCTCTTTTTTGGTGATGGCCCGACGGAACGGAAGTTTTGTCAGCTTTTGCGCTTCTTTGCTCAGCTTCTGGCTGTGAACTTCACGCAGGCGTGCGATCTCGGCTTCCAGAGTTTCTTTCTCTTTTTCCAGCTCCGCGTATTTGTCGGCGGCTTCAACCAGGGACAGGTCTGCCTGCTGGTGGCGAATAGCGTCCAGACGATCGCTCAGGCGTTTAATTTCGTTTTTTTCGACTTCTTTCATAGGATAGCTTCTGATAAAAATAGGATGAATGCCCTATAGTATGCGCGCAGAGCGGGATTATTCACAACTGCTCGAAGATAAATAATCAAATACCGTAAGTATTAATTAGCTAATGATAATGTTACTGCATTGATTAACAAGGAATTTTAAGCGATAAGATCGGCCGTGGTGCTTTTTATTGGCGTGTTCGTGGTGAAGCACGTTTTCCTCAATATAAACACCCAACTGATCCTAAACTTAAATGATCAACCGCACAGGCTGAGCGCGGTTAATACATGGAGGAGGGAAGATTATGGCGAAAATAGGTGAGAACGTTTCAATCCTGATTGATAAAACTGTCGATTTTATGGCTTCAAGCCAGGCTTTTCGCGAATATTTGAATAAAACACCGCCGCGCAACGTTGTCCCTTCAGAAATACCGCAGGAAAACGCGCAGCTGTATCTGCAACGTCTGGCGTACTATCGGCAGCTGTATCGACCGCAGCAGGAAGAGAAATAAGCAAACATCGTCTTATTTTTGAAAGGCTTTTTTTAAGCTGATTTTAGAAATCAGCTCGGTCAGGGAAAGGACCATGGTGGATCGTACCATCTGCTGGTAACGCTGGATCTGCATGGCATGCAAACCAGAGTCTGAGGTATCAAACTGGGGTGGCGGCGGGAGTGCCGTCACGCAGTGAAGTTCACCAAACGGTCCAAGAATTTCGTCGTCGGTGAATGCGTATTCATTGCCGTCGTGATTCAGCTCCTCCCGCAGCGCCATCAGCAGCTCCGCATCTTCGTACTCCGGGCGACTGAGTACGCCCAGGCCGTAGATTAACTTCAGACGAACAGAAAGATCGCCCAACGGACCATCGCCGTCTAGCAGCGGTTCTACGGCGTATTTCACCGCATAGTCGTCTTTGCGAAATACCTGAAGCACAAGGATATTCACCGCCTCGGTGAGCAGTTCTACGGCGGTGATGAGGAAGCTGCGTACGGTTTTGCCAGCATTCAGACGCTCAAGCACACGATTTTCAAAGGCCTGCGTTTGTTCCATTATTGCCTGCATATCTGACAATCTATTATTCAGGCGCAGGATATCCTGCGCCAGGTCCTGCATCATTTCTTTGCGTTATACGCGTTAACAGCCTCAAGCACGACATCACTATTGGCATCCAGCCCGGAAACTTGCGCCAGCGCGGCCTGTGGACCTTTTTCGTCAATCAGCGCGGCCAGTTCCTGTGCCTGCGGATCTTCTTCGCTGCGATAGTGCATCGCTGCCGCAGTACCGGTAACCAGATTCGCATGCGGCAAACCATACTCCAGCGTACCCAGCAGCGGTTTAATCAGGCGGTCGCCTGCGCTCAGCTTACGCAGCGGCTGACGACCTACGCGCTCAACGTCATCTTTCAGATACGGGTTTTCAAAACGACCGAGGATTTTCTGAATGTATGCCGCATGTTTTGCTGCATCAAAGCCATAGCGTTTGATCAGTACCGCGCCGCTCTCTTCCATCGCACCTTTTACCACTGCGCGGATTTTCTCGTCGAGAATCGCGTCACGGATGGTCTGATGACCGGTCAATTTTCCGAGGTACGCGGTTATAGCATGCCCGGTGTTCAGCGTGAAGAGTTTACGTTCGACAAATGCCATCAGGTTATCAGTTAATTCCATTCCTGGGATATTTGGCAGTTCACCTTTGAACTGTGTTTTGTCGACAATCCACTCACTGAAGGTTTCGACGGTAACTTCCAGCGGATCGTTGGTTGCTGAAGCCGAAGGCGGAACAATGCGGTCCACGGCAGAATCGACAAAGCCAACATGTTCTTCAACCCAGGCTTTATCTTCATCTGCTAACGCGTTCATTACATGGCCTTTCAACTGGGTCGTTCCGCGCACCATGTTTTCACAAGCGATGATATTTAGTGGAGTAGCGATGCCCTGCGCCTTGCGTTTAACCAGTCCTTTGGCGATGGCTGGAGCGATACGCTCAAGTACAACCGGACCGACGGCGGTAGTGACTAAATCTACGTGGGCAATCAGTTCAACAACATCATCGCCGATGCTGCTTACAGCGTTGACGCCGGAGACGGTATCAACCTGCTCATTTTCACCCACGACATGAACCTGATAGCTATGACGGGCATTCAGGGCATCGAGCACGACCTGATTTACATCCGCGAACGTCAGCTGTATCCCCGCGTCCGCCAGCAGTTTGCCGATAAAGCCACGACCGATATTACCTGCGCCAAAATGTAATGCTTTCATAGTATTAACCTTCATTAATGTTTTTACCCAAGAGGGCTGGGGTGAGGGACTGCATTGATTTCCCCTCAACCTAACCCTCTCCACAAGGGAGAGGATATCGCCTTCATATTTCGAACTGCAGATGCGTTGGCTCTCCTCGCTCACCCCAGTCACGTACTTATGTACGCTCCTGGGGATTCACTGCGTTGCCGCCTTCCTGCAGCTCGAACTATTTTGGGGATACTTAACTGTTAAGCTTTTTTACCTGCCAGCAGTTCCAGAACTTCATCCACGCTGGTGGTATGGGCCAGACGTTCGATTACGGATTCATCATCCAGAGCGTTGGTCAGGCTGGTAATCACCTGGATGTGCTCGTTGTTACGCGCTGCGATACCAATAACCAGACGGGCAATATCGTCTTCTTCTTCACCGAAGCGAACGCCTTCCGGGTACTGGCAGAACACCACACCGGTTTTCAGCACGCGGTCTTTGGCTTCAACCGTACCGTGCGGTACTGCGATGGACTCACCCAGGTAAGTCGGGGTCAGTTTTTCGCGGTCCAGCATCGCCTCGACGTATTCTGGCTCAACGTAACCACCTTTCACCAGTTGCTCACCAGCAAAGCGAATCGCTTCTTCTTTGTTAGCCGCTTTACGGCCAAGGAAGATGTTCTCCGCACCCAGTTTGAACAGGTGGGTATCACCCTCTTCAAAGCTGTCTTTCAGGTGGTCGCGAACTTTCTCCTCGTTCACGTTGTGGCGCTGCGCAGCGACCAGACGTTCGGTCAGGTTGGAGTACAGACCGCTGTCGAGGAAGTTGGTCAGCGAAATGTGCTGTGCCTGAGGCACCTGGCGCATCGCGCGTTCGGTCAGGTCACGGTGGGTAATGACCAGATCCACATCCGGCGGCAGATTATTAATCGCGCTGTTAGTGACGGAAATCTGAGACAGCCCTGCATCCTGTACTTTCTTACGCAGTACGCCCGCACCCATAGCGCTGGAACCCATACCGGCATCGCAGGCAACGATGATTTTACGCACATGGCTCAGGTCGTTGGTGACGTCGCCAGCCGCCAGCGGGGATGCGCCTTTGGATTCCGCTTTCATGTCGTGCATACGACGGGTTGCGGCATCAATGTCATCATCTTCTTTCACTTTGCTGGTTTTCAGCAGAATGGCTGAGACCACAAAGGAGACTGCCATAGCCGCACAGATAGCAGCGATGTTAGCGAAGTAAGCTCCCTTAGGTGTCATTGCCAGCACGGCCAGGATAGAACCCGGAGACGCCGGAGAAACCAGACCGCCGTTCAGGATAGTCAGGGTAAATACGCCAGTCATACCGCCGAGAATAACGGCCAGGATCAGGCGCGGGTTCATCAGCACGTACGGGAAGTAAATTTCGTGGATACCACCCAGGAAGTGGATGATAGCCGCGCCGCCTGCAGACTGCTTAGCGCTGCCGCGACCGAAGAACATGTACGCCAGCAGGACGCCCATACCCGGACCTGGGTTAGCTTCAATCAGGAAGAAGATGGATTTACCCATCTCATGGGACTGCTGAATACCCAGCGGTGAGAAAATACCGTGGTTAATGGCGTTGTTGAGGAACAGGATTTTCGCCGGTTCAACGAAAATCGATGCCAGTGGCAGCATGTCATGGACAACCATGAAGTTAACGCCTGCCGCCAGAATTTTGGACAGTGCTTCAACCAATGGGCCAATGCCGAGGAATGCCAGAATGGCGAGGATCATACCGATGATGCCAGCGGAGAAGTTATTCACCAGCATCTCAAAACCGGATTTGATCTTACCGTCTACCCAGTTGTCGAAGTGTTTGATCGCCCAGCCGCCCAGTGGACCTGCAATCATCGCGCCGAGGAACATTGGCATGTCCGCACCGACGATAACGCCCATGGTGGTGATTGCACCAACTACGCCGCCACGCTCGCCGCCAACCAGTTTACCACCGGTATAACCGATCAGTAGCGGCAGCAGATAGGTGATCATCGGGCCGACCAGCTTCGCCAGCGTTTCGTTCGGCAACCACCCTGTCGGAATGAATAATGCGGTGATAATACCCCACGCGATAAACGCGCCGATATTTGGCATCACCATGTTGCTGAGGAATCGACCAAAGCTTTGCACCTTGATCTTAATATCGGATGACATAAAAACACCCCTTCTTATGTTTGCTATCACGCAGGCTGAAAGCCCGAGGTTTGTTAATGTAGCGGCAGGAGGTAGCCGGACCCTGTAGATACTGCGAAATCTGGCACTGAATCGTTCAACTGTCCAGTCGACGGCCTTTTATGTGACATTCGTCACGTAAATATAGGGTGTATGGCGTTAGTTAATGTGATTTTCATCACAAAATACCGGTACAAAAAAACATCGCAGTGCAATAATTCGCTGAAAATGAGGATTAAATGTGAAGTGATTCACATTTTTGCTTTCCTTGTTTGTTGGATTTTTGTGATGTGAATCGCAAAGTATTTTCATCTGAAATTTATCAGATGTGATCTGCGGCAGGTTCTACCCCCGACATTTTTTATTGCAAAACAAAGCAATTTCTCACCAGAAAAAATATTTATTTTGTGGTATGGCAAAAACCCTTAACTCCAGTTATGTTCAAAACATCAGCCAGGGTGCATACGGCTGCCGGCATAAAAAAACTCTAATTAGCGTGAATTCGAGGCAGGTATGTTTCTAAATTATTTCGCGTTGGGCGTGCTGATTTTCGTATTTCTGGTTCTGTTTTATGGAATCATCGCCATCCACGATATTCCCTATAACATGGCTAAAAAACGTAACCATCCCCATGCCGATGCCATCCATACTGCAGGATGGGTGAGCTTGTTCACTCTTCATGTTATTTGGCCGTTCCTGTGGATCTGGGCCACGCTCTACCAGCCTGAAAAGGGATGGGGAATGCAGTCACACATCACACCGACCGGAAAGGAGTCAGACCCTGAGATTGCCGCGCTGGCAGCGCGAATCACCCAGTTGGAAAAAAGACTGGATGGGGAGAAAAAAACCGATAACTCCACCTTTCCGGAGATTTAATCATGGATTTGTTGATAGTCCTGACCTATGTGGCCTTTGCCTGGGCCATCTTTAAAATATTCCGTATTCCGGTAAACCAATGGACGCTTGCTACCGCTGCATTAGGTGGGGTGTTCATTGTTGCGGGATTGATTTTATTAATGAACTATAACCACCCGTATACCTTTACGGCGCAAAAAGCGGTTATTTCAATTCCGGTCACTCCGCAAGTCACAGGAATTGTTAGTGAGGTAACGGATAAAAATAATCAGCTAATTAAAAAAGGCGATGTGCTGTTTAAGCTCGATCCGGTACGGTATCAGGCGCGTGTCGACAGGCTGCAGGCTGATCTGGTTACCGCTACGCACAACATCGACAACCTGAAAGCACAGTTGTCGGAAGCGGTCGCCAATACCACCCGTGTATCTGCTGAACGTGACCGTCTGTATAAAGATTATCAACGCTATTTGAAAGGCAGCCAGGCGAAGGTTAACCCGTTCTCTGAAAGCGATATCGATAACGCCCGGCAAAACTATCTGGCACAGGATGCGCTGGTCAAAGGCTCGGTTGCAGAACAGACGCAGATTCAGAGCCAATTAGACAGTATGGTCAACGGTGAGCAATCTCAGGTTGCGTCCCTACGTGCCCAGCTTGCCGAGGCTAAATACAATCTTGAACAGACGGTAGTTCGTGCCCCCAGCAACGGTTATGCCACGCAGATTTTAATTCGTCCGGGGACTTACGCAGCAGCATTACCTTTGCGTCCGGTAATGGTGTTTATTCCTGAGCAAAAACGGCAAATCGTGGCGCAATTCCGCCAGAACTCGCTGCTGCGCCTTAAACCGGGCGATGAAGCGGAAGTGGTGTTTAATGCGCTGCCTGGCCAGGTTTTCACCGGCAAGCTGACCAGTATTCTTCCGGTCGTTCCGGGCGGTTCTTATCAGGCGCAGGGCGCATTACAGTCCTTAACGGTGGTGCCGGGTACCGATGGCGTGCTGGCCACGATTGAGCTGGATCCGAATGCCGATGTGGATGCGCTGCCGGACGGTATCTATGCTCAGGTTGCAGTCTATTCCGACCATTTCGCCCACGTGTCGGTAATGCGTAAAGTACTGCTGCGCATGACCAGTTGGATGCATTACCTTTATTTGGATCATTGAGACTGCCATCACCTGCCATTTTCAGTGACCTGAGCCATACTAAGCGGTGTCCCACTATCGTTGGGCACCGCTTTTTTGTTGGCAAAAAGGACCCGGCATGAAACTCATTGGCAGCTATACCAGCCCTTTTGTGCGTAAAATTTCTATTCTGTTACTGGAAAAGGGCATCACCTTCGAATTTGTGAATGAACTCCCCTATAACGCGGATAGCGGCGTGGCGCGCTATAACCCGTTAGGTAAAGTACCCGCGTTGGTCACCGATGCGGGCGAGTATTGGTTTGATTCTCCTATCATTGCGGAATATATAGAGCTACTGGATATTGCACCAGCCATGCTGCCGCGTGATCCGCTGGCTGCGCTGAAGGTACGCCAGTTGGAAGCGTTGGCAGACGGCATTATGGATGCCGGTTTAGTTTCGGTGCGCGAACAGGCTCGCCCTGCCGCGCAGCAGTCAGAAACTGAATTATTACGTCAGCGTGAGAAGATCACCCGTAGTCTGGATGTGCTGGAAGGCTATCTGGCGGATGGTACGCTGAAAACGGATACGGTTAACCTGGCAACCATTGCGATTGCCTGCGCCGTCGGTTATCTCAATTTCCGTCGGGTTGCGCCCGGTTGGTGTGTTGATCGCCCCCGTCTGGTCAAACTGGTGGAAACGCTCTTTCAACGCGAGAGTTTTGCCCGTACAGAACCGCCAAAGGCTTGATGCGTATTATGTCCGCCTGAGCAAAGTCACGGTACAATCCTTCCTATATCGATATCCCTCTCCACGGTGGAGAGGGCCACCAACAGCCAGGCCCTTTCATGACAACCGACATGCGTTCACTCTATAGCCAGCTTCCTGCTATCGATCGTTTATTGCGCGATAGCGCCTTCCCAGCCTTACGTGAATCTCACGGCCATACCCGGGTTGTTGACCTGCTGCGTCACATGCTCGACGAAGCCAGAGAAGCTATTCGCGACACGCACGCGCTCCCGGAATGGTGTGAGGACTGGGCGCAAGAAGCCAGCGCCCGGCTGGAACGAGAATCGCAAAGCGCGCTACGCCCGGTGATTAACCTGACCGGAACGGTGCTGCATACCAACCTTGGGCGCGCGTCGCAGGCCGAAGAAGCAATTGAAGCGGTGGTACAGGCGATGCGCACGCCGGTGACGCTGGAATACAGTCTGGATGATGCCGGGCGGGGACATCGGGATCGGGCCCTGGCGGATTTACTCTGCCGTCTGACGGGGGCGGAAGACGCCTGTATCGTCAATAACAATGCGGCAGCTGTTCTGCTGATGCTGGCCGCCACGGCGAACGGCAAAGAGGTGGTTGTGTCTCGCGGCGAGCTGGTGGAAATTGGCGGCGCGTTTCGTATTCCGGACGTCATGTGTCAGGCCGGATGCATTCTACGCGAGGTGGGGACCACCAACCGGACCCATGCGAAAGATTACCGCCAGGCGGTGAATGAAAACACCGGTCTGCTGATGAAAGTGCATACCAGTAATTACAGCATTGAAGGCTTCACAAAGTCGGTGGATGAGGCGGAGCTGGCCGTAATTGGCCAGGAGCTGGATGTACCGGTGGTGGCGGATCTGGGCAGTGGTTCGCTGGTCGATCTCAGCCAGTATGGTTTGCCGCAGGAGCCGATGCCGCAGCAACTGATTGCCGCTGGCGTCAGTCTGGTGAGTTTCTCCGGCGATAAACTGCTGGGCGGGCCGCAGGCTGGGATAATTGTCGGTAAAAAAGAGATGATCGCTCGTTTGCAGAGCCATCCGCTGAAACGCGCATTACGGGCAGATAAAATGACACTGGCTGCGCTGGAAGCGACGCTACGGCTCTATCTGCACCCGGAAGCACTGGCGGAGAAGTTGCCGACGTTGCGCCAGCTCACCCGCTCACAAGAAGCGATCCACGCGCAGGCACAGCAATTACAGGCACAGCTTGCAGAGCATTACGGTGATGAGTTCGCCCTGAATGTGATGCCTTGCCTGTCGCAGATTGGCAGCGGCTCACTACCTGTTGATAGGCTGCCCAGCGCGGCGCTAACCTTTACCCCACATGACGGGCGCGGGAGCCGCCTTGAAGCGTTGGCAACCCGTTGGCGTACGCTGCCCGTGCCGGTTATTGGGCGAATTTATGATGGCCGCTTATGGCTGGATCTGCGCTGCCTTGAAGACGAGACCCGGTTTATGGAGATGATGCTGAAATGATTATTGCAACCGCCGGACACGTTGACCACGGAAAAACAACGTTATTACAGGCGATTACCGGTGTGAATGCCGACCGTCTGCCGGAAGAAAAAAAGCGCGGCATGACCATCGATCTCGGCTATGCCTACTGGCCGCAGCCGGATGGGCGGGTGCTGGGGTTTATCGACGTTCCTGGACACGAAAAGTTTCTGTCCAACATGTTGGCGGGGGTCGGCGGCATCGATCACGCGTTACTGGTGGTGGCGTGTGATGATGGCGTAATGGCGCAAACCCGTGAGCATTTGCAAATTCTGCAGCTGACGGGCAATCCGCAGATCACCGTGGCACTCACGAAAGCCGACCGCGTAGACGAAGCAAGAATTGAAGAGGTGCGTGCGGAGATTCAGTCCACGCTGGGGAATTATGGTTTTGCGGAGTCGGTGCTTTTCGTCACTGCGGCCAGTGAAGGCCATGGCATCGAGGAACTGCGTGACCATTTGTTGCAATTAACGTCGCGCGAGCATGCCCGTGATCACAGCTTCCGCCTGGCGATTGACCGTGCCTTTACGGTCAAAGGCGCAGGGCTGGTGGTGACCGGGACGGCGCTCAGCGGTGAAGTGAATGTCGGTGACACGCTGTGGCTCACGGGCGTCAACAAACCGATGCGCGTACGTAGCTTGCATGCACAAAACCAAGCCACCGACCGCGCGCAAGCGGGACAACGTATTGCGCTGAATATTGCCGGCGATGCGCAAAAAGAAGAACTAAACCGCGGCGACTGGCTGCTTTCCGATGCGCCGCCAGAGGCTTTTACCCGCGTGATTGTTTCTTTAGAACATGCCGCGCCGCTGATGCAGTGGCAACCGTTGCATATTCACCACGCGGCCAGCCATGTCACCGGGCGCATCTCTCTGCTTGAAGGGACACTAGCTGAACTGGTGTTTGATACACCACTCTGGCTTGCCGATAACGACCGTCTGGTGCTGCGTGATATTTCTGCCCGCACAACGCTGGCAGGTGCACGTGTTGTGACGCTTAATCCGCCGCGACGCGGAAAGCGTAAGCCGGAATATTTACAGTGGCTGTCGGCGCTGGAAAACGCGCAGACTGACGGTGACGCTCTGGCGCTGCACCTGGCGCGTGGGGCGGTGAATATTCCTGACTTTGCCTGGGCGCGTCAGCTCAATGGCAATGGTATGCGTCCGTTGATTGAGCAACATGGATTTATTCAGGCGGGATACAGCCTGTTGAATGCCCCCGTTGCCGCGCGCTGGCAGCGGAAAGTTCTCGATACGCTGGCGACCTACCATGAGCAGCACCGTGATGAACCAGGGCCCGGGCGCGAGCGCCTGCGCCGTATGGCTTTGCCGATGGAAGACGAAGCGCTGGTATTGCTGCTAATTGAAAAGATGCGCGAGAGTGGCGCTATTCATAGCCATCATGGCTGGTTGCATTTGCCGGAACATAAGGCGGGTTTCAGCGATGAGCAGTTGGCAATCTGGCAAAAGGTAGAACCACTTTTTGGCGATGAGCCGTGGTGGGTGCGCGATTTGGCAAAACAGACGGGAACGGATGAACAGATGATGCGTGTGGCGTTACGACAAGCGGCACAGCAAGGCATCATTACCGCGATCGTGAAAGATCGTTATTACCGTAACGATCGGATTGTGGCCTTTGCCAATATGATCCGCGAACTGGATCAGGAAAGGGGATCGACATGTGCCGCCGATTTTCGCGACAGGCTTAACGTTGGGCGCAAATTGGCTATCCAAATTCTGGAATATTTTGACCGCATTGGTTTTACTCGTCGTCGGGGAAATGATCATTTATTACGCGATGCGTTGCTGTTCCCTGAAAAATAATGAAACAATTAATTCATGGATTAAATGAATTAATACAAAATAGATGTTGATTGAAATAAGCACATTAGATTATGAACCTAATGTGCTTTTTAATTGTAAGTGTTATTAAAATAACAACCACGATCATATTTTGTTGGAAATTTCACTCGTATGCTTCCTACCTCTTTAGAGTAATTAAGGATCGTACAATGGCTGCTTCAACATTTTTTATTCCTTCCGTGAATGTAATCGGCGCTGACGCATTAAAAGACGCAATGAATACAATGGCGGAATATGGTTTTCGCCGTACGCTGATTGTTACGGATGCCATGCTGACGAAATTAGGTATGGCTGGCGATATTCAAAAAACGCTACAGGAACATGATATTTCCAGCGTAATTTACGATGGTACGCATCCTAACCCCACGACCAGTAACGTTGCCGCTGGCCTGAAAATGCTGAAAGAAAATGACTGTGATAGCGTTATTTCTCTCGGCGGCGGCTCTCCTCACGATTGTGCGAAGGGCATTGCGCTGGTGGCGGCTAACGGTGGCGATATTCGTGACTACGAAGGCGTAGACCGCTCTGCAAAACCGCAGCTGCCGATGATCGCCATCAACACCACGGCGGGTACGGCATCTGAAATGACCCGCTTCTGCATCATCACTGATGAAGTACGCCACATTAAAATGGCGATTGTGGATAAGCATGTTACACCGCTGCTGTCCGTCAATGACTCCTCGCTGATGGTCGGTATGCCGAAGTCTCTGACGGCGGCTACCGGTATGGATGCGCTGACTCACGCTATCGAAGCCTATGTTTCTATTGCTGCGACCCCCATTACCGATGCGTGCGCGCTTAAAGCCGTCACCATGATTGCGGAAAACCTGCCGGTCGCCGTGGAAGAGGGCGGCAATGCTCAGGCGCGCGAAGCCATGGCCTATGCGCAGTTCCTCGCAGGTATGGCCTTTAACAATGCCTCCCTTGGCTACGTGCATGCGATGGCGCACCAGTTGGGTGGCTTCTACGATCTGCCACACGGAGTATGTAATGCCGTACTGCTGCCGCACGTACAGGTATTTAATAGCAAAGTTGCTGCCGCCCGCCTGCGCGATTGCGCCTCGGCAATGGGTGTGAACGTTGCTGGTCTGAGCGAAGAGCAAGGGGCAGAAGCCTGCATCGCGGCGATCCGCGAACTGGCGCAGAAAGTGAATATTCCGGCTGGGCTGCGTGAGCTGAACGTGAAAGAAGAAGATTTTGCCGTTCTGGCGACTAATGCCCTGAAAGATGCCTGTGGTTTCACTAACCCGATTCAGGCGACACATGAAGAAATCATGGCGATTTATCGTGCTGCGATGTAATTCGTGATACCTGTCGTAAAGCAGTAAAAGGCTGGCGAATAATTCGCCAGTCCCGTCTACCCTTGTAGTACCCCTACAGCAAGGAGACGGTCATGACCAATAACCCCCCTTCAACACGTATTTATCCCGGCGAGTATGGTTACCCTCTGAAGTTAAAAGCCCGATACGATAACTTTATCGGCGGTGACTGGGTCGCACCGGTGGACGGTGAGTATTACCAAAACCTGACGCCGGTAACCGGGCAATTACTGTGCGAAGTGGCCTCTTCCGGCAAAAAGGACATCGATTTGGCACTGGATGCCGCGCACAAAGCAAAAGATAAATGGGCGCAGACTTCCGTGCAGGACAGGGCGGCGATTTTGTTCAAAATTGCCGATCGTATGGAGCAAAATCTGGAGCTGCTGGCGACGGCTGAAACCTGGGATAACGGTAAACCCATCCGTGAAACCAGCGCGGCAGATGTGCCGCTGGCGATTGACCATTTCCGCTATTTCGCGTCCTGTATTCGTGCACAGGAAGGGGGAATAAGCGAAGTTGATAGCGATACCGTGGCGTATCACTTCCATGAACCTCTTGGCGTGGTGGGGCAAATTATCCCGTGGAACTTCCCGCTGTTGATGGCCAGCTGGAAGATGGCGCCTGCCCTGGCTGCCGGTAACTGTGTCGTGCTTAAACCTGCGCGCCTGACGCCGCTGTCCGTGTTGTTGCTGATGGAAGTTGTCGGCGATCTGCTCCCGCCTGGCGTGGTGAACGTGGTAAACGGCGCGGGTGGGGAAATCGGTGAGTATCTGGCGACGTCAAAACGCATTGCAAAAGTGGCGTTTACCGGCTCAACGGAAGTTGGGCAGCAGATCATGCAGTACGCCACGCAGAACATTATCCCTGTCACGCTGGAGCTGGGCGGGAAATCCCCCAATATCTTCTTCGCGGACGTGATGGATGAAGAAGATGCGTTCTTTGACAAAGCGCTGGAAGGTTTTGCATTGTTTGCCTTCAACCAGGGCGAAGTATGTACCTGCCCGAGTCGTGCGCTGGTACAAGAATCCATTTACGAACGTTTTATGGAAAGAGCCATACGTCGGGTGGAAAGTATCCGTAGCGGCAACCCGTTAGACAGCGTGACGCAAATGGGCGCGCAGGTGTCGCATGGTCAACTGGAAACCATTCTGAATTACATCGACATTGGTAAAAAAGAAGGGGCAGATGTTCTCACCGGCGGGCGGCGCAAGCAGCTGGATGGCGAGTTAAAAGAGGGGTACTACCTCGAACCGACTATTCTGTTTGGTAAGAACAACATGCGGGTTTTCCAGGAGGAGATCTTCGGACCGGTGCTGGCCGTCACGACCTTCAAAACTATGGAGGAAGCGCTGGAAATCGCTAATGACACCCAATATGGGCTTGGCGCTGGCGTCTGGAGTCGTAACGGAAATCTGGCTTACAAAATGGGGCGTGGGATTCAGGCGGGGCGAGTTTGGACCAACTGTTACCATGCTTACCCGGCACATGCGGCGTTCGGCGGCTACAAGCAGTCGGGTATCGGGCGCGAGACGCATAAGATGATGCTTGAGCATTATCAGCAAACCAAATGCCTGTTAGTGAGCTACTCTGATAAACCACTGGGGCTGTTTTAATTTCACGTCACCTACTGCCCGGTCGCGTTTAGCGTACCGGGCATCAAGTTTTGTCCTCAGGTAAGTGGCTGGGGTGAACGAACGCAGCCAACAAAGAAGCAGCTCGAAAGACGACGGGTATATATAAACCCATATATCGTTATATAAATAAGATAATTGCATCCAATCTGGTCATTCCAATACTATTATCAACTCTATTGTTTAAATCAAATTGCATCCGAATTCCTTAATTTAAATCCCTGAGGCAAATATGTTCCTTAATTATTTTGCATTAGGAGTGCTTATTTTTGTATTCCTGGTCATTTTTTACGGGATTATTATTCTGCATGATATTCCCTATCTAATTGCAAAGAAACGTAACCATCCTCATGCCGACGCAATACATGTTGCGGGTTGGGTTAGTTTGTTTACCTTACATGTTATTTGGCCCTTTTTATGGATCTGGGCAACGCTTTATCGCCCGGAACGCGGGTGGGGTATGCAGAGCGCGGATTCTTCCCTGATCCAGCTTCAGGCAAGGGTTGCGGATCTGGAAAAGAAACTGGGTGAGGCCAAGACCTCTCCGGCGGAGTAATATCGATGGATTTACTGATTGTTCTGACCTATGTGGCGTGTGCATGGTCAATATTTAAAATTTTTAAAATTCCTGTAAATAAATGGACAGTTCCTACCGCGGCATTAGGCGGTATATTCATTGTTTGCGGACTTATATTACTGATGAATTATAACCATCCGTATACATTTAAGGCACAAAAAGCGGTAATTTCTATTCCCGTGGTGCCGCAGGTAACGGGTGTAGTGACAGAAGTGACGGATAAGAAGAATACGCTAATCAAAAAAGGCGAGGTTCTGTTTAAGCTTAATCCAGGGCGTTATCAGGCGCGGGTCGATCGCCTGAAGGCTGATATTGTCACCGCACAGCATAAAGAGCAGGCTCTGGTTGCGCAGTTAGACGAAATGAAAGCCAACACGCAGCGGGCAAAGGCCACGCGTGACAAACTGGCAAAAGATTACCAGCGCTATGCGCAGGGGAGTCAGGCGAAGGTGAATCCTTTTTCTGAACGCGATATCGACGCGGCGCGCCAAAACTACCTGGCGCAGGAAGCCTCGGTGAAATCCTCCGTTGCAGAACAACAGCAAATTCAGAGCCAGTTGGACAGCCTGGTACTGGGTGAGAATTCGCAAATTGCCAGCCTGAAAGCACAGCTAGCGGAAGCAGAGTTCAACCTGGACCAGACCGTGGTTCGCGCGCCCAGCGATGGTTACGTCACTCAGGTGCTGATGCGCCCAGGAACCTATGCCGCCGCGCTGCCGATGCGTCCGGTCATGGTATTCATCCCGGATCAGAAACGACAAATTATCGCCCAGTTCCGTCAAAACTCGCTGTTGCGACTGGAACCAGGCGA
Organism: Citrobacter sp. Cpo091; assembly: GCF_030332645.1. Classification (NCBI taxonomy): domain Bacteria; kingdom Pseudomonadati; phylum Pseudomonadota; class Gammaproteobacteria; order Enterobacterales; family Enterobacteriaceae; genus Citrobacter; species Citrobacter sp. Cpo091. The sequence continues at coordinate 248,501 of NZ_JAOWHL010000041.1, read as the reverse complement.
TGAAGCTGAAGTGGTGTTTAACGCCCTGCCGGGTAAGGTGTTTAGCGGTAAACTGGCAGCTATTAGTCCGGCAGTACCGGGTGGTACATACCAGTCGAACGGGGCACTGCAATCTTTAAACTCTACGCCCGGTTCGGAAGGGGTAATCGCCACGATTGAGCTGAACGACAATGCGGATGTGAATGCGTTGCCTGATGGGATCTACGCCCAGGTTGCCGTTTACTCTGACCATTTCGAACATGTGTCGGTCATGCGCAAGGTGTTGCTGCGGATGACCAGTTGGGTGCATTACCTGTATCTCGACCACTAAGCGCAGGCTATTTCGCTTACTCAGGCTGTCGTATCGCCTGAGCAAGCTGCTGACGTATCTCCGCGAGCATTGCATCGAGAATATACTGCACACGCCAGGGCTGGTATTCACGCTTGCGGAAAATCGCCACTAAATCCAGCCACCATTCATGTTGCTCCGAGAAACACGGGACCAGCATCTCGGAACGACAATCTCTTTGCACACTTTCATTTGGCGCAAAAACAATCCCCAAATGATTACGTGCCAGCGCCAGTGCGGATTGTGTATTGTCGCAGATGTAATTTCCCGTCACACGATAGTCACGCATCTTTTTGTCTTCAGCAGAATTGAATCGCCAAATGTTGGCATCATCAATCATCATAGAATCAATTAGAATGCAGGAATGGTTGACTAATTCATCAGGACTACTAATAGGATTCTTGGTGAGATATTCCCGACTGGCAAAAGCAATAACCGCATATTTAGTGATAAAACTGGCGACCAGTGATTCATCTTTAGGATGAGCATAGGAAAGTAAAATATCACAATCGTCAGGAAAGTCGACGCCTTCATAAAATGCTTTGCGATCCAGGTTATAGGTTTTTAGCACCAGACTGATATCGCCAATATCCATTATTTTTGCAATAACATGTTGCGATAAGTAAGCAATAATTCCGGTTGGTGCATATACCGTTACTTTGCCACGTTTCTCGTGCTTATAATCAGCAATGAAATTATTTAACTGCTCATTTCTGTCTAACATGTCATTGATGTAAGGAAGTAACGCAATACCAAACGGCGTGAGGGTCAGTTGTCGGGTGGTGCGGTCAAATACCTTTAGCCCCACTTTTGATTCAAAATCAGCAAGATACTTACTTACGTTGGCCTGAGCAATGCCGAGAACAGTAGCGGCATGGCTGATATTTTCACTGGCAGCAATTACCGAAATAATCTTCAGTTCCCGGTGTTTAAGTTGTAATTTATTCATCGCCAAGCCCAATATATATAATTTTATATATATTACTATATAAATAAGAACCTTGCACCGATGAAATTGTAAGCATTATTATGCACCCGCTTTGTAGCTTATTTTAAAATGGAATGTTGGCATGTTAATTAAACGCAATATTGTGGCGCTGCTCGCCTTTTCTTTTATGGCGAGTGCAACTGCCGCAGAATTTTCTATTGGCGCTGGCGCTGTATATAATGAATCACCTTATCGCGGGTATAATGATAATGTTCACGCAGTACCGCTTGTCAGTTATGAAAGTGAATCATTTTATTTTAGGCAAACAACGCTAGGTTATATTTTGTCTAAGAGTGAAAGTAATGAATTTAGTATTACTGCCTCTTATATGCCGCTGGAGTTTGATCCCGGCGACAATGACGATCACGCGATGAAAACGCTGGATAAGCGTGACGCAACTGCAATGGCGGGTGCCGCGTGGTATCACCATGAAAGATGGGGTAGCGTGAAAGTCTCCGCCGCTGCGGATGTGCTGGACAACAGTAATGGCTGGGTAGGGGAAGTTTCACTGTTCCGTCCAATGCCGATGGGCAAGCTGACGCTGACGCCATCAATTGGCGTGCTCTACTATGACGAAAAATTCAATGAATACTACTACGGCATTTCGGGTAATGAGTCCCGTCGTAGTGGTTTATCAAGCTATTCCCCAGGCGATAGCTGGACACCGTATGTTGGCCTGTCCGCTAAATACGCATTAACCACTAACCTGACGCTGCTGGCAAGCGCCAACTATAGCGCACTGCCGGATGACATTAAAAATAGCCCGATGGTTGATCGTGATGACAGCTTCACCTTTATGTCCGGTCTGACCTGGCGTTTCTGATTCTCACCCGTTTGTCCTCAGGGAGGAGGGCAATCTTTTCATGAGACATTGACGGATGGGGGCTAACCGCCGCCATCCGCCTTATTATTACTGCTCGTTTATCCAGATACGCATTTCGCCTTCACCACGGTTCGCCCAGCTAAACCACGGAATAAACGTCAATGTATGCGCCTGGCGCGAAGCTGGGGAAACATCGTAGTGCCACAACGATTGTTGTGCTGCATCGGCAGTACTTTGCTTCACGCCTTCAGCCTGAATTAACATTTTATGGCTGAACAATCCCTTACCCTCGAATACTCTGAACTCACTCTCTTTTGGCAACCACAGGTTATGCAATTCCTCACCGTTATCGGCCTGCTCCAGGCAATACACCAGCGGTCCACGCTGAATGGCGACCTTACCGGCAACATGACGCACTAATGGATTTCCGTACACCCGACGCACCGGCATTGGCAGGGTCAGACTGAGCGTATCGCCTTCCTGCCAGGTTCGGCTGATGTGCAAATAGCCTTTACGAATATCCTGCTCAACTGGCTGACCATTCAGTAAAACCTGCGGTGCGGTGCACCAGTCTGGCAGGCGCAGGGCCAGGGTGTGATATATCGACTGCGGTGATTCGATGGCGATTTTCACCTGCTCATGCCATGGATAATCCCCGCTAATGCGCAGCTTGAGCGAGCCATCCGCCACGGGGACTTCCATGCTATTGCCCACGTACATATTGATATACAGCGCGTCCTGACGTGGTGTGTAGATGTAATGACCAATAGAGGTGAGTACGCGGGCGATATTCGGCGGGCAACAGGCGCAGCCAAACCAGCGCTGACGAACGGGTTTCACGTGGTCATAAATATGATTGAATTTTAATGATTTAGGATGCACTTCCAGCGGGTTCACATAGAAGAAGTGCTTGCCATCGAGCGCCATCCCGCCCAATACGGTGTTATACAGGGCGCGCTCCATCACGTCGGCATACTGGCTGTCTGCCTCCATCTCCAGCATTCTGCGGGCGAACATCATTAGACCGATTGAGGCGCAGCTTTCCGCATACACGGAGTCGTTAGGCAGATCGTAATCGCTGCTAAACGCCTCGCCGCTGCTTTGTGAACCAATACCGCCGGTAATGTACAACTGACGCTGGACCATGTTTTTCCACAGACGCAGGCAATCCTGACGCTTGCCTTCGTCCTGACTCAAGCGTGCCAGATGCGCCACGCCGGTCATCAGATAAACAAAACGTACTGCATGACCGATCGCCGTTTGCTGTTCTGAAATGGGCTGATGAGCCTGGCTATAGGGTTTATCCTTCACCATCCATGCCGGGCCGTAAGTATGCCAGTAAGAGGTTTGGCCGCGTTTTTCGTACTCTTCGTCATAGAAATGGGGTTGCGCGCCGCGCTGTTCCACAAAGTAATTTACCAGCGCCATATAGCGTGGTTGCTGGGTCACTTCGTATAAGCGCATTAACGCCAGCTCAATTTCCGGGTGTCCCGGATAGCCGCGCAGTTGATTATCACCAAGCCCGAAAACGTTATCGATGTGGTCTGCCAGACGGCACACTACATCTAAAAGACGACGTTTTCCCGTCGCCTGAAAGAACGCGACGCCTGCTTCGATCAAATGACCTGCACAGTACAACTCATGACACTCGGCGAGGTTAGTCCAGCGTTCATCCGGGGCTTTCACTGTAAAGTATGTATTGAGATAGCCGTCTTCACACTGCGCAGCGGCCACCAACTCGATGACCTCATCTGCGGTTTTCTCAAGTTCCGCATCAGGTTTCTGGCACAGGGACCAGGCGACTGCCTCCAGCCATTTCGCTACGTCGCTATCCTGAAAAACCATGCCGTAAAATTCGCCATCCTGCAGTCCTGCGGCGATACGAAAGTTCTCTATCGCATGACTTGGTTCCGCCTCTGCAATGCGGTCATTCAGCGCATCCCACTGGTAGGGGATCACTACATCACGGACCAACTGTTGGTATTGTCCGAGGAACGGATCGCTGACGGTGAGCTTATGCAGGTCGACTTCCAGTACGTTCATTTCGTGCTCCTTAAGGCTGTACATGACGCTGACGCAGATCGGTGGCAATGCGCGACATCATCGGATTATTGAGTTTGCAGATGCGGATAGACAGCGCCAACAGCAGGTGGAACAGCGCGGGAAGCAGCGTCTCCATCGCGGTAATTCCTTGCAGCGAACTGGCGGTTTGGTTACCAGCGCCTGGCTGATAGGCGACAAAAATAAATAACAGGCTGATGATCCCCGCGCTTGAGGCCCAGGCCAGCTTGATGAAAAACAGGTTGAAGGCGAAATTCATGCCGGAAGAACGCACGCCGGTTTTCCACTCGCCGTAATCGTCGGCAAAGGCCATCAGCGAGAAGTGCAGAGGCAGCGTAAAGCCCAGAATAATGCCGTTGCCGAGAATAACCGCCAGCCATAATGTTTGATAAGCCGGGCCGGTCGGGAGGAACCACATCATCACTGCCAGGGCTGCCAGCACCAGGTTGGTGTAGTAATAGAGTTTGACGGTATCTATACGGCGAGTCAGCGGGCTGACAACCACTGAACCGATGATGGACGCAAAGGTCACCATGGTGAAAAACAGCGACGTGTAAGCGGTACTGCCTTCCAGCACGTAGGTAATGAAATACATGTACCCGCCGCCACGAATATTGAAGACGTTAATCAGCAGGAAAGACATCACCAGCATTAGCAGCAACTGGTCATTTTTGCGTAGCCCACCAATGTGTTCACGCAGGGTAAATTTCCCCATCATCGCCAGCGGTACACGCTCGCGAACCCAGAAGAAGCAGCACAGGAACATCACCACAGCGATGGCGCACAGGATGCCCACGCCGAACTGATAACCCTGCGCGGCATTGCCCTGACCCAGAATATCCACCATCCACGGTAGACCAACGGAGACAAGGAATCCCGCCACGCCGCACAGCACAAAGCGCCAGGACTGACAGGCGATCACCTCGTTATGGCGGGTCGTCATGGTGTTGATCAGCGCACAATACGGTACGTTGATGGCGGTATAGCCGACAGAGAGTAGTAGATAGGTGCCGAATGCCCAAGCGATTTTTACGCTCATGCTGGCGTCAGGGACGGTAAACGTGAGTACGCCAATGATGCCAATGGGAATTGCCACCCACAGCTGCCATGGGCGAAAACGCCCCCAGCGGCTTTGCGTGCGGTCGGCAAGTATGCCCATTATCGGATCGGAAATGGCATCAAATACGCGCAGGGCAATAAACAATGTGCCGACCAGCGCGGGCGTTAACCCGAAGACATCAGTGTAGAAAAATGTCAGGAAGTTCATGATCAGACAGGTAATTACCGTCCCGCCTGCATCGCCTAACCCATAACCTATTTTTTCACGCAGGGATAATTTGTCGTCCTGGGCACGCTGTGCCAAATCGGATGTCGTAATCGGAGCCGAAGTCATAAATAACTCCCGGAGAGGATGTTCAGAAAGTATCCCGCTACGTTGCGGGTTATTTGTTTGTAATTTGCAAAGTACGTTATTTATTCTGCACGAAATGTTTGGGTCAACAAGGGAAGAGAAAAGTATAAAAAGATGACAATTCCGACTTCATTATAAAAATGTGATTTCGATCCAGCGAAAAGCAAGTTTATCGTGAATAATCAATAATAAAGAGAAGTTTAAATAATGCAAAAAGCGGGAATTTGAATATATATGCTCGAATTATCCATGTCTCTTCCGATTAAAGTGCAAAATGGTGGGCTATTTATTTCCCGAGGTGTGGGAAGCCATCCGGCGCGGCAATTGCAATCCTGGGAAATCATCTTTGTCGAAAAAGGGACATTAATGATTCGCGAAGGTCAGACCGTTTTTTGCGTGAATGCTGGAGAAAGTTTGCTGTTATGGCCGCAGCGTTCGCATATTGGTGTGGGACAGTTTCCGGCTGATTTAAAATTTTACTGGCTACACTTTGAGGTGACAGCAGAAAACGATGCTTCACTTACAGAACCGTTGCTTGCGATTCCTCAGCATGCCCGGGTTAGCGAGCCACAATATATTATTTCGCTGTTTCGCCAGTTCTTACGTGAGCAGGAAAATATTCATCGCAGCGTTGCGCTAGAACTGATCCTACTGCTGATTTTGCAGCAAATCTCCGCGGCGGCTAGTGAGCAACCCGCAGATAGCCCCGGTAATGCGCTGGCATGGAAAGCGCAACAAATAATCCACACCCAGTTCCATCTGCCGATTAGTGCTTCAACTCTGGCGAAAGAGCTGCATTGCAATGCGGATTATCTGGGGCGTGTATTCCGTAGCGCTTTCCGGCTGACGCTAACTGAAGCATTGCATCGTCAGCGGGTAAGGGCAGCGGAAAAGTTGTTGATCAGTGACTCGCTGTCACTTACCGAAGTGGCGATTAAATGTGGATTTAATGATGTGGGTTACTTTCGCAAAATCTTTCGTAAGCATACCAGCCTGACGCCTGCGGCGTGGAAAAGGCGCTACTGCAAAGAGCATATTAATTCGGCGTAAATGAGGATCGCCGGGTGGCGCTATGCTTACCCGGCCTACAAAATTGCAGGCAATCCCCAAAGTCGTTCAGGCACCTAACAGTATTTAACCGTTTCCCCTGTCCGATCAAAGCGTCAGGGGCGGTCTCTCTGGCACTCTGTGGTTTTCACGCAGAGGGAGGGGGCAATGAACGCGTTTATTATGGCGGATGCGGCAAAATGTATTGGGTGTCGTACCTGCGAAGTTGCCTGCGTCGTCGCGCATCAGCAAAATCAGGACTGTGCTTCGGTCTCTTCTTCTGCGTTTATACCGCGGATTCGGGTCATCAAAGACGACGCCTTTACCACGGCGGTCGCCTGCCATCAATGCGAAGACGCTCCCTGTGCGAATGTTTGTCCAACTCACGCCATTCGTCGTGAACATGGGCATATCTTCGTTGAACAGGCACGTTGTATTGGTTGTAAAAGCTGTATGCTGGCCTGCCCGTTTGGGGCAATGAATGTCGTTGCCCGTTCGTCGCGGGCGCAGGCGATAAAATGCGATTTGTGCTGGCATCGCGAGACGGGGCCCGCGTGTGTCGAGGCCTGCCCGACCAGCGCGTTGCAGTGTATTGATGCCGTCAGTATTCAGCGACAGCGCCTGCGTTCACAGCCGCTGTGAAGTGAGCCCGACCCGCACCTGGGTCGGGTTTGCGTTAGCCTTCCAGCCAGGCGCGTTCGATCTCTTCCGCCAGAATCTTCACGCCAGCTTCGATTTTCTCCGGCTCTGGCACGTAGTTCATCCGCATGCACTGATGGGTATGCGGCCAGGGTTTATCCAGCCCCGGGAAGAAGTAGTCACCAGGAACCATCAGTACGCCGCGCGCTTTCAGGCGCTGATACAACAGTTCGGTGGTGATCGGTAAATCTTTGAACCATAGCCACAGGAAAATCGCGCCTTCAGGTTTATGGATAAGGCAGCGATCTTCCGACAAGTAGCGGCGAATAATCGCAATCGTCTCCTGAACGCGCTGATAGTAAAACGGCTTGATAACCGTTTCGGACAGGCGCAGCAGATCGTTACGTTTAATCATCTCGCACATCATCGCTGGACCCATTCCGCCAGGTGCCAGGCTGATGATGCCGTTCATATTGGTAATCGCCGTGATGATTTTTTCATTCGCGATAATGATGCCGCAGCGGGAACCTGGCAGACCCAGCTTGGAAAGGCTCATGCACAACACAATGTTGGGGTTCCACAGTGGGCGTGCTTCGCTAAAGATAATGCCAGGGAACGGTACGCCATAGGCGTTATCAATCACCAGTGGGATCCCATGCTGGTTGGCCAGCCGGTCCAGCTTCATCAGCTCGTCGTCGGTGATCACGTTGCCTGTCGGGTTAGTGGGGCGCGACACGCAGATCATGCCCGTTTCTTCACCGATGTGCAGGTGTTCAAAATCAACGTGATACTTAAACTGGCCTTCCGGTAGCAGCTCAATGTTCGGACGTGCTGAGACGAAGAGATCTTCTTCCAGCCCGGAATCGGCATAGCCAATGTATTCCGGGGCTAACGGGAATAACACTTTTTGCGTTGTTCCGTCAGCGCGGCGTCCGGCGAACAGATTGAATAAGTAGAAAAACGCGCTCTGACTGCCATTTGTCAGTGCAATATTTTGTGGCTCAATATCCCAACCCTGCTTCTCACGTAGCAGTTTCGCCAGTTCAGACAGTAGCTCGGTTTTCCCTTGCGGACCGTCATAATTGCAAAGCGCATCAGTGGCTTTGCCGTTTGCCAGCATATCTGTCAGCAGAGACTGGAAGTAATTTTGCATCTCTGGAATTTGCGCCGGATTACCACCGCCGAGCATGATGGCGCCTGGGGTGCGTAAACCGTCGTTGAGGTCCTCCATCAGGCGGGTGATGCCTGAATGGCGGGTAAATTTGTCGCCAAAAAGTGAGAATGTCATAGCAGGGGGTCTGTCGAACTGAGTAGTAAAGTGGCTAACCATAGCGCTACCTATGGCAGGGTGCAAATCAGGGGGAGCGGGCTGGATTGATGTTTTGTGCTACAGATGTTTGCCTGGCTGGTTTTTTATTTTGTGTTGGGTTTCCCGCTGTATGCACAGCGGGAAGCCTGTTGGGATCAGGGCTGACCGGCCCACACCACCATCACCTTATCGTCGCCATGCTCGCGGATAAATCCGTATCCCTGCTTCAATGTCAGCGTGGTCTGTTTACCAGCACCGATGGCGGGATGTCTGGCCCGGAACTGACTGATGCGCTGCCAGTGAGCGACGCTGGCGGCAGATTTCCCGGCCACATCCTGCCAGTTCATTTCTGAGCGCGTACCCTGCAATGGGTCTGAACCTGTTGGTCCAAAGGGCCGGGCCGACTCGTCTCCGTAAAAGAGTTGTACCGCGCCTGGCGCCAGCAGCAATAGCTCGGCGGCTTTGTCTCCACCTTCGCGGAACAGACGCGTATCGTGCGAGGAAAGATAGCTCAGAACGTTGAAATCCTGCAATTTCTCAGCCATCTGTTGCCAGGTGACATCCATATTTGCCAGACAATCGACGGCCTTTGCCGCCTGCTCCTGATAGTCGAAATTGATCATCGCATCAAAGCCGTGACGGTAATAGTCGCTTTGCATCACGCCGTGACCCCAGGCCTCGCCGGTCATCCAGAAAGGTTTGTCATCAAGCGCTTTATCCGGGTTCGCTTTCTTCCATTCAACCAGCGCCGCGCTGGCCTGTGTTTTTAACTGCTGCCAGGCGGGAAGTTCGACGTGTTTGGCGGTATCGACCCGAAACCCGTCAATCCCGTAATCACGCACCCACTGGCTGAGCCAGTGGGTCAGATAATCGCGGGGCGTATAACCAGCAATAGCTTTAGCGTGCGTATCCGGTTTGTGTTGATAAAAGTTTGGCAGCCCGGAAGGCGTGGTGGATTCGGTTTTCAGATCGGGCAGGAAAGCCAGCGACATGGTCAGGTCGTCAAAACCCGGATTGTCGTAATCGCCAATATCGGTGCGGATCCAGTTTTTCCCCCACCATTTTTCCCAGCCTGCTTTATCGCTGAAGTTGATGTAATCATTAAAGCTGTGCCAGCTTTGCCCGGCGGCTGGCTTCCAGTCCGTCCAGCGTTCACCGAGCGTGTTTTTCAGTTCATCGCCCGACAAGTACAGGGCCCCAAACTGATACTCCTGCATATCCGCCAGCGTGGCGTAGCCGGTATGATTCATGACGACATCAAACAGGATGCGAATGCCGCGCTGGTGCGCGCCGTCAACCAGCGCACGCAGGTCAGCTTCATTACCCATATTCGCATCGAGCGTGGTCCAGTCCTGAGTGTAATAGCCGTGGTAAGCATAATGGGGGAAATCGCCTTTAGTGCCACCGCCGACCCAGCCGTGGATTTGCTCAAACGGCGCGCTGATCCACAGGGCGTTGATGCCTAACCGTTGTAGATAGTCGAGTTTGCTGGCGAGCCCGCGCAAATCGCCCCCGTGGAAAGTACCAATTTCCTGCATGCCGTCGTTGCGACGCCCGTAGCTGTGGTCGTTGCTCGGGTCACCATTTACAAAGCGGTCTGTCAGGACGAAATACACCGTAGCGTTATGCCAGTCGAAAGCGGCCGGGGCATCAGTTTCCGCCCGTTCCAGCAGCAACAGTCCGTTACTGGCTGCGGCAGGCTGTAGGGTAATTGTCCCATTTTTTACCGTTGCCGTTTGCTGGCTGTAGAAATCGCGCACCACGGCACCTTCCGGAAAGGTCTGGCTCACATCCAGTGTTAACGGCGAACCATCCCATTTCGGGCACTGGCGAATCTGGGTCGTGACAGGGTCTGCGGCGCTTTTTACCGAGAGCATCAACGTTGGCGTTCCGGAGCGGGTATCCACTTCCAGTGTGTAATCGCCGTCTTTGAATAAGCGCCACTGCGGCGGGGCGCCTTCACACGGTTTTAGCGACAGCATCTGGTTGAGTTTTATCGCATCAGCAGGCTGCCAGCACTGTTGGTCAAAATTTAGGATTAAAGGACGCGTACCCTTCGTCAACGCTGCATGGCTGACGAATTTACCCGTACCTTCCGCTTCGAAGGTGGGGAGTCCCTGAGAAGTCCATGATGAGGCGATGGCAATGCCGGGCATGAGCGCCAGCGCAACGGCGGCAAGTTTCATAATGCTGTCCTTGGTGCTGCGATTTTCGCCAGTTTGCCAGTGAAATCAGACCGGAAACTCCTCCTTTGAGTCGATTCCGCCAGGAGGAGAGGTGAGGGTGAGCGATCGCGCGCAAAAAATGAACTTATTTTGCGATAACCTCCACATTTTCTTCGAATTAATAGCACCCTGAACCGTTAATACGTGACATGGTTTCAGAATTGGACTATTCCTTTGGGTGCTCTTGACGGCTATTTTTGATATGATTTGAGATTCATCTCTCATTTTTGTGAAAAATATAAGGTGTTGGAATGTATAAATCCGACCAGGAGACCTAATGATATTGACTCCCATTCGACGATATGGGGCAATGATTCTTATGTTACTCACCGTTGCATTTTCGGGTGAGGTGCTGGCAAAGACACACACGGCGACAACGAGTCACAAGCCCCAGGTAATCAAGACAAGTAATACACAGGTAAGCAGTAAACAAGAGTATTCTCGCAATAGTGCAAAGAGTAGTTCACTTCCTGATTTGCGAAAATACCCTTCCGGAACACCAAGGAAAAAAGCGTTTCTCCGGACGGTTATGCCTTATATTACCAGTCAAAATGCTGCCATTACGGCGGACCGTAACTGGCTGATTTCAAAACAGTACCAGAACCGCTGGTCACCGACTGAGCGTACGCGTATGAAAGATATAGCGAAGCGCTACAAGGTGAGCTGGTCTGGCAACACGCGTAAAATCCCATGGAATACGCTGCTTGAGCGCGTAGACATTATCCCGACCAGTATGGTGGCAACCATGGCTGCGGCTGAAAGTGGCTGGGGTACGTCGAAGCTGGCGCGTAGCAACAACAACCTGTTTGGCATGAAATGTGGCAAAGGTCGTTGTAATAATGCCCCGGGTAAGGTGAAAGGCTACTCACAGTTTGAATCGGTGAAAGAGTCGGTGAATGCTTACGTCATCAACCTGAACACGCATCCGGCTTACTCTTCATTCCGTAAGTCACGTGCGCAACTGCGTAAAGCCGATCAGGAAGTCACCGCTACCGCGATGATTCATAAGCTGAAGGGTTATTCCACTAAAGGACAGAGCTACAACAACTATCTGTTCGCAATGTATCAGGATAACCAGCGTTTAATCGCCGCGCATATGTAATTCTGTGTGCCGGATGGCGGCTTTGCCGCATCCGGCAATAATCCTCACAGCAACACTTCGCTGTTCACATCGCGATACTCTTTGGGCGTCGTGTCATACTCTTTCTTAAAGACCGAATAAAAGTATTGCAGAGACGGATAGCCGCACATCTGTGAGATTTCGTTGATTGAAAGCGTGGTAGATATCAACAGGCTGCGCGCTTTTTCCAACTTTTCGGCATGAATCACGGCGTGGATAGTCTCTCCGACCTCTTCTTTAAAACGCTTCTCCAGATTCGAACGAGAAATCCCCACTGAATCCAGCACTTGTTCAACCTTAATACCTTTACAGGCATGGTTGCGGATAAAGTGCATCGCCTGAATCACCGCCGGATCGGTTAATGAACGGTAGTCGGTTGAGCGGCGTTCAATGACGCGCACCGGAGGAACCAGTGTACGTTGCAGCGGCAGCTCTTCATTTGCCAGTAAACGATGTAAGAGCTTAGCGGCCTGATACCCCATCTGCCTGGCTCCCTGGGCCACGGATGACAGCGCCACCCGCGACAGATAGCGGGTCAGTTCTTCGTTGTCGATACCAATCACACACAGCTTTTCCGGTACTGGAATATGCAGGTGCTCGCAGACTTGCAGGACGTGTCGTGCCCGCGCGTCGGTAACGGCGATAATACCGGTTTGCGGCGGTAGTGTTTGTAGCCAGTCCGCCAGACGATTTTGCGCGTGCTGCCAGTTTTCCGGTGCGGTTTCCAGCCCCTGATAGACAACGCCGCGGTACTTCTCTTTGGCAACCAGCTGGCAAAACGCATATTCACGTTCCGCGGCCCAGCGTTTGCCGCTTGACGATGGCAGACCATAGAACGCAAAGCGGTTAATCCCTTTTTCTTTCAGGTGCAGGAAAGCGCTTTCTACCAACGCGTGGTTGTCGGTGGCGATGTAATGTACCGGTGGATAATCTTGCTCCAGATGGTAGGAGCCTCCAACGCCGATGATGGGAACTTCAACATCGGCAAGTAATTGCGCAATATCATCATCGTCATAATCAGCAATAACGCCGTCGCCTAACCAGTCTTTAATATTATCGATACGGGCTCGGAAATCTTCCTCAATGAATATATCCCACTCGGATTGCGATGCCTGTAAATATTCACCCACACCTTCTACCACCTGGCGGTCGTAGGCTTTATTGGCATTAAATAGCAGAGTGATGCGGTGACGTTTATCAAACATAAGAACCTGTCCTGGAAAGGTTAACGTGGGCCTGTCGATACTAGCAAAACCGCAGGTACGACTGCTTGATGAAGCGTGACAAAATTCCTGATTGCCTGAGGCTACGCAAAATTTACATACTGGTCGCGGGATGACAATTGTCATTTTTTATCTGCGCATTACGGTTTTTTGTTTAATGACTAACCTTCGATCGCGATCGCTTTTTTATTTCTTTATTTAGCGCGTTTTTTTGGGAGCCAGCGCACGTTTGGGTATTCTCTTAATGGCGGTGTGAAATAACGTAATTGAGCAATAAATCAGGAAATTCCAGTATAGCCATATCGCAGTTTACTTGCCGTATTACCTGATTATGGAGCTTATTATGCCGGCTTATTTTGACCAACTCGATCGTGTTCGTTTCGAAGGCACTCAATCCACCAACCCGCTCGCATTTCGCCATTACAACCCTGACGAAATCGTATTGGGCAAGCGCATGGAAGATCATCTGCGTTTTGCGGCCTGCTACTGGCATACCTTCTGCTGGAACGGGGCGGATATGTTCGGTATGGGCGCTTTCGATCGTCCATGGCAGCAGCCTGGTGAAGCTCTGGCGCTGGCGAAACGCAAAGCGGATGTGGCATTTGAGTTTTTCCACAAGCTGAACGTGCCTTACTACTGCTTCCATGACGTGGATGTTTCGCCGGAAGGCGCGTCTTTGAAAGAGTACAAAAACAACTTTGCGCAGATGGTTGATGTGCTGGCGGCAAAACAGGAACAGAGCGGCGTGAAGCTGCTGTGGGGAACAGCAAACTGCTTCACTAACCCACGCTACGGTGCGGGTGCGGCCACAAACCCAGATCCAGAAGTGTTCAGCTGGGCCGCCACGCAGGTGGTTACGGCCATGGATGCCACGCACAAGTTAGGTGGTGAAAACTACGTTCTGTGGGGCGGCCGTGAAGGTTATGAAACACTGCTGAATACCGATCTGCGTCAGGAACGTGAGCAGATTGGTCGTTTCATGCAATTAGTCGTGGAACACAAACACAAAATCGGTTTCCAGGGCACTTTACTTATCGAGCCGAAACCACAGGAACCGACCAAGCACCAGTACGACTACGATGCGGCGACCGTGTACGGATTCCTCAAGCAGTTCGGTCTGGAAAAAGAGATCAAACTGAATATCGAAGCCAACCACGCTACGCTTGCAGGCCATTCGTTCCATCACGAAATCGCCACTGCTATCGCGCTGGGTCTGTTTGGCTCTGTCGATGCCAACCGCGGCGACGCACAGCTGGGCTGGGATACAGACCAGTTCCCGAACAGCGTAGAAGAGAATGCGCTGGTGATGTACGAAATCCTGAAAGCGGGCGGCTTCACTACCGGCGGCCTGAACTTTGATGCCAAAGTACGTCGTCAGAGCACCGATAAATACGATCTGTTCTATGGTCATATTGGCGCGATGGATACCATGGCGCTGTCGCTGAAAATTGCGGCCCGTATGATTGAAGACGGTGGCCTGGATCAGCGTGTGGCTAAACGTTATGCCGGTTGGAATGGTGAACTGGGCCAGCAAATTCTGAAAGGCCAGATGACGCTGACAGAAATTGCGCAGTACGCTGAACAACACAACCTGGCGCCAGTGCACCAGAGCGGTCATCAGGAATTGCTGGAAAATCTGGTAAACCATTATTTGTTCGACAAATAACGGGTCTCTGAGAACGTCCGTAAGCCCGGTCAGCTAGCGCTACCGGGCCTTTCTTTAAGGAACGATGCCTTATGTATATCGGGATAGATCTTGGCACATCAGGCGTAAAGGCCATTCTGCTCAATGAGCAGGGCGATGTGGTGGCTTCAAAAACGGAGAAACTCACCGTCTCGCGCCCGCACCCGTTATGGTCAGAACAAGACCCAGAGCAGTGGTGGCTGGCAACGGATCGCGCGGTAAAAGCACTGGGTCAGCAGCATTCACTCCGCGAGGTGAAAGCGTTGGGGATTGCCGGGCAGATGCACGGCGCGACGCTACTGGATGAACAACAGAAGGTATTGCGTCCGGCTATCTTATGGAACGACGGTCGCTGTGCTGAAGAGTGCGTGATGCTGGAGAGTCAGGTTCCGCAGTCTCGAGCCATCACTGGCAACCTGATGATGCCTGGCTTTACCGCGCCAAAACTGCTGTGGGTGCAACGCCACGAGCCGGAGATTTTCAACCAGATTGATAAAGTCCTGCTGCCGAAAGATTACCTGCGTTTGCGCATGACCGGTGATTTTGCCAGCGATATGTCTGATGCGGCAGGGACAATGTGGCTGGATGTCGCGAAGCGTGACTGGAGCGATGTCATGCTGGCTGCCTGTAAACTGACTCGCGCACATATGCCTGCGCTCTATGAAGGCAGCGAGATTACCGGAACCTTATTGCCAGACGTCGCTAAAGCCTGGGGAATGCAGGAGGTTGCGGTTGTTGCCGGAGGCGGTGATAACGCGGTGGGCGCGGTTGGCGTAGGTATGATGAATGCCGGTCAGGCGATGCTTTCGCTGGGGACATCCGGCGTCTATTTTGCGGTGAGTGATGGTTTCCTTAGCAAACCGGAAAGTGCGGTTCACAGTTTTTGCCATGCTTTGCCTGAGCGATGGCATCTGATGTCTGTAATGTTAAGTGCGGCATCGTGTCTGGACTGGGCGGCAAAATTAACCGGACTGGCGAGCGTTCCTGCGTTGATTGACGCTGCGCAACAGGCGGATGAACACGCGGAGCCGGTCTGGTTTTTACCTTATTTGTCCGGCGAGCGTACGCCGCATAACAATCCGCAGGCTAAGGGCGTATTTTTCGGTCTGACTCATCAGCATGGTCCGGCAGAACTGGCGCAGGCGGTGCTGGAAGGTGTGGGTTTCGCGCTGGCTGACGGTATGGACGTGGTACATGCCTGTGGCGTTCAGCCCGCCAGCATTACGCTGATCGGCGGTGGGGCACGCAGTGAATACTGGCGTCAGATGCTATCTGACATCAGCGGATTGCAGCTGGATTACCGTACCGGCGGTGACGTTGGCCCTGCACTCGGCGCGGCGCGCCTGGCGCAAGTTGCCATGAATCCGCAAACGTCGTTATCAGAGTTACTGCCTCAGCTTACGCTGGAGCAGGCGCATTATCCTGACGCGGAGCGTCATGCTCGTTATCAACAGCGTCGAGAAACCTTCCGTCGTATCTATCAGCAATTACAACCGCTGATGTCCTGATCACTTTCCCCTCTGGCTAGCAGAGGGGAATTTGCCGCATACATATATCCACAAAAATAATAAGTTACACGTATGGATGTATTCTGAAAGTCCTGCGTAGTCGCTTTTTTCTGTGTTGTCTTTAGCGGGTTATTCATATTGTATCCATGATGGATAAGGAGATCCCAATGAAGACAACCAGGCTGTTGCCATGGATATTATTTCTCTCAGGCATACTGACTTACAGTATCGGTTTATGGCGCGCATGCCCGTTATTGAGCGGCAAGGGGTATTTTTTGGGGGCGCTGATGACGGGGATGTTCGTAACGTATGCCTATCAGCGCGCAGTAAATCTCAATCAAAACGATGAACGCTTCGCTTCCGTATGTCAGATGGTGGTGCTCATCACGGCAGGGTTGTTGCTGGTGGGGGTGTGGAATGCCCCGTTGGCGCCCTTCGAAATAGGGTTATACCCGGCAGCATTCTTCGTCTGTTTAATGGGGCAATTTTTACTGCAGCGTTCGTGTAATCGGGCGCTGCCTGGAGACACCTAACTCACCAGCCTGCGCGTATCAATACGCTGCAACAGAATAGACAACAGTAAACTTCCTGCCAGCGTGGCGCTGAAAATCCACAGCATATCCAGCGGCGGCCAGTTTTTGAGTTCAATTCCGTTGGTACGTAGTGCGTGAATGATCAGCGCATGAAAACCATATATGCCCAATGAATGGCGAGAAATAAGGCCCAGTAGCGGCAGGGTACGTGTGCTGAGCGTATTTTTGACCAGCGTCAGGAGCGAGGCGGCGCAAATAAATACCGCTGGGCCGCAGTAGAGGTACCAGGTGTCGGCAAAATTGCCTCGCCAGCGCAGTTCATGCAATGTGCCGCGAGAAATAATAAATACTGCGGTAATAAATACCGCCGCACAGAGCCAGCTGAGCGCACGCTTTTGCGTATCCATCATGCCAATCGCCCGGCCCAGCATGCCGTACAGGATGTAATAGAAAGTATCGCCACTGATGTACAGGTTGACTGGGAGCCACTCAAAGCCGCCGATTTTTTGCGAGACGGTGTTGGGATTGGCAATCACCCCAATCACAACCATGAGCGCCAGTAGCATCTTACCGCTGATATTTTTCACCTGTATCAGCGGAGAAACCAGGTAGATGACGGCGATCGCGAAGAAAAACCACAGGTGATAGAACACCGGCTTTTGCAGTAGGTTCTTCAGCGACAGCTCCGCGTTGATCGAGGTAAACAGCAGGATATAGGCCAGCGCCACGCTGCTGTAGAACAGAATGCAAAGTGCGATGCGCAGGAAATGGCGCGGTTTGGCGCTACGCTCACCAAAGAACAGATAGCCCGAAATCATAAAGAACAGCGGAACGCTGACGCGAGAGGCTGAATTGAGCACGTTAGCCAGATCCCAATTCAACGGGCTGACGCTTTGCGCATTGGTGATGTACCAGGTTGTGGTGTGGATCATCACGACCATTAAACAGGCTATCCCGCGCAGGTTATCAATCCAGAAAATTTTGGGCTGCATCAGTTCCTCTGTGTCCATTAAAAAAAGTCTGACCGATATTTTGCGAACGTAGCTCACTGGAATAATCCGAGTTCTTACGCTAAAGCTTGAGATGGTCTGATGAGATTCTCAAAATAGGATCTGTTTCCAGACACTAATAATAAGACTGACCAGCAAACCAGGCGGTAATAAAATGATGATGAAGTATTTCTTTCCCGCGATCGCTGCCCTTTTGCTGGTAGCGTGCGCTGACACACAACCGTCTGCACCTGCGCAGAAAGCGCAAAAGGTTAAGGTCAGTGCCACACGTTCGCTGGATATGGAGTCATTGTGCAAAAATGAGGCGGCGCAACGCTACAACACTGGCGCGCAGAAAATTGATATCTCCGGCCTGGAGCAATTCCAGGGCAGCTATGAGATGCGTGGTTCTACCTTCCGTAAAGAGAGTTTTGTCTGTTCTTTTGATGCAGACGGGCAGTTTTTGCACCTTTCCATGCGCTAAGTTCCCCCTTTTTCCCGTTTCGTACTGTATATCTTGCAGCCAGCGGGTATACTGATCGCTTCCTTTAAATCCACACGTATCCAGCACGAAATAATATGCAAAAGTTTGATACCAGGACCTTCCAGGGCTTGATCCTGACCTTACAGGATTACTGGGCTCGCCAGGGCTGCACCATCGTTCAACCATTGGACATGGAAGTCGGCGCGGGAACATCTCACCCAATGACCTGCCTGCGTGCGCTGGGGCCGGAACCGATGGCGACTGCGTATGTGCAGCCTTCTCGTCGTCCGACCGATGGCCGCTATGGCGAAAACCCAAACCGCTTACAGCACTACTATCAGTTCCAGGTAGTGATTAAGCCGTCTCCGGACAACATTCAGGAGCTGTACCTGGGTTCTCTGAAAGAGCTGGGTATGGACCCGACCATTCACGATATCCGTTTCGTGGAAGATAACTGGGAAAACCCGACGCTGGGTGCCTGGGGTCTGGGTTGGGAAGTGTGGCTGAACGGCATGGAAGTGACGCAGTTCACCTACTTCCAGCAGGTTGGTGGCCTGGAATGTAAACCAGTAACCGGGGAAATTACTTACGGTCTGGAACGTCTGGCCATGTACATTCAGGGCGTAGACAGCGTTTACGACCTGGTCTGGAGCGACGGCCCGCTGGGTAAAACCACTTACGGCGACGTGTTCCATCAGAACGAAGTGGAGCAATCCACCTACAACTTCGAATACGCCGACGTGGACTTCCTGTTCACCTGCTTCGAGCAGTACGAGAAAGAAGCGCAGCAGCTGCTGGCGCTGGAAAATCCGCTGCCGCTGCCTGCGTATGAACGTATTCTGAAAGCCGCCCATAGCTTCAACCTGCTGGATGCGCGTAAAGCCATCTCCGTCACCGAGCGTCAGCGCTATATCCTGCGCATTCGCACCCTGACCAAAGCAGTGGCAGAAGCTTATTACGCTTCCCGTGAAGCCCTTGGCTTCCCGATGTGCAACAAAGACAAATAAGAGGCGGCCATGTCTGAGAAAACTTTTCTGGTGGAAATCGGCACTGAAGAGCTGCCACCAAAAGCACTGCGCAGCCTGGCTGAGTCCTTTGCTGCAAACTTTACCGCGGAGCTGGATAACGCTGGCATCGCGCACGGCAACGTTGAGTGGTTCGCCGCGCCGCGTCGTCTGGCGCTGAAAGTCGCGAATCTGGCGGAATCTCAACCCGATCGCGAAGTTGAAAAACGCGGTCCGGCCATTGCTCAGGCGTTTGACGCTGAAGGCAAACCGAGCAAAGCGGCAGAAGGTTGGGCACGTGGCTGCGGTATCACGGTTGATCAGGCTGAGCGTCTGACTACCGACAAAGGCGAATGGCTGCTGTACCGTGCGCATGTAAAAGGCGAAAGCGCAGAAACGCTGCTGCCAAACATGATCGCCACGTCACTGGCGAAGCTGCCTATCCCGAAACTGATGCGCTGGGGCGCGTCTGATGTCCACTTCGTGCGTCCGGTTCACACCGTGACCCTGCTGTTGGGCGACAAAGTGATTCCGGCAACGATTCTGGGCATTCAGTCCGATCGCGTGATCCGTGGACACCGCTTTATGGGCGAGCCGGAATTCACCATCGATTCTGCCGATCAGTACCCGGAAATCCTGCGTGAGCGCGGCAAAGTAATTGCGGATTACGCTGAGCGTAAAGCGAAAATCAAAGCCGATGCTGAAGAAGCGGCGCGTAAGATTGGCGGTAACGCTGACCTGAGCGAAAGCCTGCTGGAAGAAGTCACCTCGCTGGTGGAATGGCCGGTAGTGCTGACCGCGAAATTCGAAGAGAAATTCCTCGCAGTTCCGTCTGAAGCGCTGGTTCACACCATGAAAGGTGACCAGAAGTACTTCCCGGTTTACGCGAACGACGGCAAACTGCTGCCGAACTTTATCTTCGTTGCCAACATCGAATCGAAAGATCCGATCCAGATTATCTCCGGTAACGAGAAAGTCGTTCGTCCGCGCCTGGCGGATGCCGAGTTCTTCTTCAATACCGACCGTAAAAAACGTCTGGAAGACCATCTGCCGCGTCTGCAAACCGTGCTGTTCCAACAGCAACTGGGTACGCTGCGCGACAAGACTGACCGTATCCAGGCGCTGGCGGGCTGGATTGCTGGTCAGATTGGCACTGATGTTAACCACGCAACGCGTGCTGGCCTGCTGTCCAAGTGTGACCTGATGACCAACATGGTCTTCGAGTTCACCGACACCCAGGGTGTGATGGGCATGCACTACGCGCGTCACGATGGCGAAGCGGAAGATGTAGCTGTGGCGCTGAACGAGCAGTATCAGCCGCGTTTTGCCGGTGATGATCTGCCGTCGAACCCGGTAGCTTGTGCCGTGGCGATTGCTGACAAGATGGACACCCTGGCGGGTATCTTCGGTATCGGTCAGCATCCGAAAGGCGACAAAGACCCGTTTGCGCTGCGTCGTGCTGCGCTGGGTGTGCTGCGTATTATCGTTGAGAAGAACCTGAATCTGGATCTGCAAACGCTGACCGAAGAAGCGGTTCGTCTGTATGGTGACAAGCTGACCAACGCCAACGTGGTGGATGACGTTATCGACTTTATGCTCGGTCGCTTCCGCGCCTGGTATCAGGACGAAGGTTACACCGTCGACACCATTCAGGCCGTACTGGCACGTCGTCCGACTCGTCCGGCTGATTTTGACGCACGTATGAAGGCGGTTTCGCACTTCCGTACGCTGGAAGCCGCGTCCGCGCTGGCTGCCGCGAACAAGCGTGTATCGAACATCCTGGCGAAGTCTGAAGAGACGCTGAATGACCGCGTGAATGCGGCAACGCTGAAAGAGCCGGAAGAAATTGCGCTGGCGATGCAGGTGGTTGTGCTGCGCGATAAGCTGGAGCCTGTCTTCGCTGCCGGTCGTTACCAGGAAGCGCTGGTTGAGTTGGCGGAACTGCGTGAACCGGTTGATGCGTTCTTCGAGAAAGTGATGGTCAACGTAGAAGATAAAGATCTGCGTATTAACCGTCTGTCTATGCTCGAAAAACTGCGCGAGCTGTTCCTGCGCGTGGCTGATATTTCTCTGCTGCAGTAACGGCCCTGCGCTGACTTAGAAAATGCCGGATGGTGGCTTCGCCTTATCCGGCATTTTTTTATGTTGTTAGCGCAACTGCAATTTTGTCAGACAGGTCTGGCTGTCTTCCATCGTCTTAATAGGATACTCCGCCGTTTTACCGTTGTAGCTCACTGCGATGGTGCCTTCCATATTGCGCGGTAGCCATACCCCGACAAAGCCATTACGGCCGCTCTTCATCGCTTTTTGTACCACCACATCACCCTTGTTATCCGTCACTTTGACATTGAATGTCTTCTCCGGCATTTCGCCCTGGCAGCCAGAAAGACTGTGGTTGAAGCAAGGATGTGTTTGCCATTCATACGGGGCAAATGACAGATAGAATTTTTCACCGAGCGGCAGGGTATAAACCTGATCGCCCGAAGAGAGCTTCAACGCGGTGCTGGTGATGGATGCAGAGTACGGCAGCGGGCGACTCTGCGGTGACTGATCAATCGTCTCTACGATTTGTTCGACGGATTTCCCGCTAAGCCCGTGTTCGGCCAGAAAAGTAGCTTCCGGCGTTGCCGCGAACGCAGTACCAGTGGTGAGCAAACCTAAAATCAGCAGCAGTGAGGATTTCGACATAGCTTCAATTCCTTGTGAAAATTGTGGAATATAGACTGGCTCACTATAAAGCTTGCCCTTAGGGAAAGGTCAAAGGGGCGACGGGTAAAGTAATGCAAAGAAGCGTTTAGGTGGGATGTACTGCGAAGTACAGATAAAAAAAATCCCCGCCGTTTGGCAGGGATTCAGAATTTTGAGCTTTTTAAGCTTACAGGCTGGTTACGTTGCCAGCTGCCGGGCCTTTAGCGCCGCTTTCGATGGTGAAGGAAACTTTCTGACCTTCGTCCAGAGATTTGTAGCCATCGTTCTGGATAGCAGAGAAGTGTACGAACACGTCTTTAGAGCCATCGTCAGGAGTGATGAA
The DNA here is from genome assembly GCF_030332645.1 of Citrobacter sp. Cpo091. Lineage (NCBI taxonomy): Bacteria > Pseudomonadati > Pseudomonadota > Gammaproteobacteria > Enterobacterales > Enterobacteriaceae > Citrobacter > Citrobacter sp. Cpo091. Next base: position 226,094 of record NZ_JAOWHL010000041.1, on the reverse strand, counting down.
GCCGAAACCTTTGTCAGCGTTGAACCATTTTACGATACCAGTCATTTTACCGGACATAGTGTATTACCTTTTAAAAAATAAGTGTGCCTTTCGGCGATATGGCGTGCTTTACAGATTTTTTAACAGTAAAGGAAATGCTCACTACGAAGGGTATCAACGATAACTCTTGAAGGGACTTGCCTTACTAACTGCTGTAATGGTCTGTACGTCAAACCGTTGAGGGCATTAACTCATTTTACGCATGTGGATGCAACTACTATTTTCTTTTTTGTGGATAACCTTCCTAAGAGAACGGCCCTGAAACAGGACCGTTCTTAAGCAAAATTGAAAAATAGTTCAATCCATCAGTTGCTTACTTAACCTAGGGTCTGCCTGAATCAGGCGCATTAACTTCAATTCGGTAGTGGAAGGCTTTACGCGTTTAGACTCCCATTCATGAACCATCGCGACCGTCACGCCCATCACTCGGGCAAAATCATCTGTTTTTAAACCTGTCCCTCTTCGTAGCTGTTCAAATTCGGTGAAAGGGTTGGTTTTTTGCGGCAGAGTGACCGTCTGCGATACATCTTTAAAAACAATCTGCTCCAGACTGCTTAGCAGTTCAAACATAGGATCTTTGTATTCCATTGAGAACTCCTACAAATCACACAGCGGGATCGTGAATTTCTTCGAAGCTCATTAAGAGTAGTCGGAAAAAATGAAGCCGGATTTAAGGGTTGTGTGATGGATTCGTTTCAGCGGATCGCAGGTGACAATCTTTTGCTGGCTAACGAACTGATAAAGGTCGGGATCTCCGAACGATCGATTCCGATTGTAAAGATGACTAAAATATGACGCCGAGTGGTGAATGCAGCATTGTTTAGCAAAACGAACGGTGGCGGGAACGGTTATTTTCCCCCACAAGATTACGCGGAAAGGGTATCTTGCGGGGCTGACCTGGACTATCCTTGTCAACGTCAGGCACGCGGGTGTCGTTGTGCGCATTTTTGGGTGAAAGGAGTATTAAAATGGCGACAGGTAAGTCCTGCTCTCGCTGGTTTGCGCCTGTTTTGGCGCTCTTAATGGTAGTTGGCCTGAGTGGGTGTTTTGATAAAGAAGGCGATCAACGCAAAGCGTTTATCGATTTTCTGCAGAATACTGCAATGCGTAGCGGAGAGCGTTTACCAACGCTGACCGCCGATCAGAAAAAACAGTTTGGCCCGTTTGTGTCCGATTACGCGATTCTGTATGGCTATTCGCAACAGGTTAATCAGGCGATGGACTCCGGTCTGCGTCCGGTGGTTGATAGCGTAAATGCGATTCGTGTTCCTCAGGATTATGTGACTCAGCGTGAACCGCTGCGTCAGGCAAATGGTGCGCTAGGTGTATTAGGGCAACAGTTGCAGAATGCGAAACTACAGGCAGATGCTGCGCATGGCGCGCTGAAGCAGGGCGAAGATCTGAAACCGGTCTTTGATCAGGTGTACAACAAAGTTGTTACTGCACCAGCAGAGGCCTTACAGCCGCTGATCCCTGCCGCGCAAATTTTCACGCAGCAGCTGGTGCAGGTTGGTGATTTTGTGGCGCAGCAGGATACGCAGGTGAGCTTTGTCGCCAACGGTATCCAGTTCCCAACGTCACAGCAGGCAAGTCAGTACAATACGCTGATTGGCCCGTTGGCTGCTCAGCATCAGGCATTTAATCAGGCCTGGACTGCTGCGGTGAATGCCGCTCAGTAATTAAGATACGGTAATACATGAAAGGCCGGGTGAGCGTAAGCGCTACCCGGCCTTTTGTTTATGATGCGACTTGCGGGTTTACGCAGTTCTTCTCAACGTGTCCTTGCAGCGCATCGATTAAGTTATCCACCGCACAGGCCGCCATGTTGTAGCGCGTTTCGTGCGTGGCTGAACCAATGTGCGGTACGGCCACCACGTTGGGCAGTGACAGCAGCGGTGAGTCTACCGATAATGGCTCTTGCTCAAATACATCCAGGCCAGCGGCATGAATTTCGCCTTTTTGCAGGGCAGCAATCAACGCTTTTTCATCGACCACCGGGCCACGTCCGGCGTTAATGAAAATGGCGGAAGATTTCATTTTGGCAAACTGCTTGGTGCTGAACAGATGATGCGTTTCGTCGGTTAACGGCAGGATCAGGCAGACAAAATCAGACTCCTGCAACAGCGTATCGAGGTCGCAGTAACGTGCATTGAAGCGCTCTTCTGCTTCCTGATGATGACGGCGCGCATTATAGAGAATCGGCATGCTAAAGCCGAAATGCGCACGTTGTGCCAGCGCCAGCCCAATGCGGCCCATACCGACAATCCCCAGCGTTTTGTGGTGTACATCGGTACCAAACCAGTCCGGTCCGATACTTTTGGTCCATTCGCCGACCTTTACCCGTTCGGCAACTTCCACTACGCGGCGAGCGGTGCTTAACACCAGCGCCATTACCGTATCGGCGACGGTTTCCGTCAGCACGGTTGGCGTGTGCATCAACAGCACCTTACGCGCGTTGAGGGCATCGACGTCGAAGTTGTCATAGCCTACGGAAATCGTAGATGTCGCACGCAGCCTGGGTATTTTCTCCAGCAGAGCGGTATTGACGGCTTCACTGGAGCCCAGCAGACCTTCTGCATTGGCAAAAGCGTCGGCGTGCAGTGCGACCGTTTCCGGGCGCAGGTTAGGCACCTGAGTCACAGTAAAATGTTCTTCCAGGCGATGCAGTAAATCGTCAGGTAACGCTTTATAGAGAATAATGGACGGCTTCATGCGAATCTCCGTAAGTTAAAATTTAAGCGTGGCGTGCGCCAACCGGAATTTGGGAATTATTAGCAGGCTTAACAATTAAAGTTAGCCACACTGAGACAAAAAGCGCTACCCCCATAAAAATGTACGAGGCGGACGGGCTGCCGGTAGCGCCATTGAGGTAGCCGACAAACCATGAACCAAAGAATGAACCTAGCGCGCCCATGCTGTTGATCAGCGCCATTGCTCCACCGGCGACGTTGCGCGGCAGCATTTCCGGGATGATGGCGAAGAAGGGACCATAGGGGGCATACATTGCCGCGCCTGCAATAACCAACAGCGTGTAAGAAATCCAGAAGTGGTCTGCGCCTACGGCCCAGGAGCCGATAAACGCGAACGCCGCGATCAGTAACAGTGGCCAGACAAACAGCTTACGGTTTTGTAGCTTATCGGACGCCCAGGAGACGAGGATCATCGCCGCCGTTGCCGCCAGATACGGTACGGATGACAGCCAACCAACTTCCACCATCCCCAGGTTTGCGCCGCCGTTGCGGATAATCGACGGCAGCCACAGGACAAAACCATAGACGCCAATACTCCAGGCGAAATACTGCATACACAGCAGGATGACGTTACGTGAGCGGAAAGCCTCGCTATAGTTACGTACGGCTTTGATGCCTTGCTGCTCTTTTTCCAGTTGTGCCTGAAGAGCGGCTTTTTCAGATTCTGACAGCCAACCGACCTGAGACGGTTTGTCTTTTACCAGCACCCACCAGCAGAACGCCCAGATGATGGCCGGGAAGCCCTCAATGATGAACATTTCCCGCCAGCCCAGCGCCTGAATCAGGTAACCGGAAACCACGGACATCCACAGGACGGTGACCGGATTACCGAGGATCAGGAAAGTGTTTGCGCGCGAGCGTTCAGATTTCGTAAACCAGTTGCTGATATAAATCAGCATTGCCGGCATCACGGCGGCTTCAACGACGCCAAGAATAAAGCGGATGGCGGCAAGCATTGGAATATTGCTGACCATGCCGGTTAACGACGCGCATGCGCCCCAGAGGATCAGACAGACAAAAATCAGTTTTCGTACGCTGCGGCGTTCAGCGTAAATTGCGCCCGGGATCTGAAAGAAGAAATAGCCGAGGAAAAACAGCGCGCCCAGCAGGGAAGAGATCCCCTTGGTAATGCCGAGGTCCTCGTTGATACCGGCGGCGGAGGCGAAGCTGAAGTTCGCGCGGTCAAGGTACGCCAGGCTATACGTGATAAACACGATTGGCATGATGTACCACCAGCGTTTTGCTGCATTAGTTGAGCTATTCATAGACTGCCCTCTGGTTATGCTGATACGCCGCCTCTGTATGTAGGGTACAGAGTTGGCCGGGAGTTTATTCCCCTAATTGTTCACGTGTGGGTAATCCTTCGCTGTCGCCCTGAACCTGAATGGCCAGTGCGCCAATTTTATTGCCGCGTGTCACCGCCTGATGCAACGAGTGGCCTTCCAGCAGGGCGCTAATAACGCCCACGGCAAAGCCATCGCCTGCGCCGACCGTATCGACCACGTTGTCGACTTTTACCGGTGCCACGCAGCCTTGTTCGCCGCTGGCGGTTTTGTACCAGGCGCCATCAGCCCCGGTTTTGACGATCACAGCCTTCACGCCATGGCGCAGATAAAAGTCGGCGATGGCTTCAGGCGTCTGCTGGCCGGTTAAAATCATGCCCTCTTTTAACCCAGGTAAAACCCAGTCAGCCTGAAATGCCAGCCGGTTCAGTTTTTCCACCATTTCGGCTTCGCTTTTCCACAATACCGGGCGCAAATTCGGGTCGAACGAGATGGTCTTCCCCTGGGCCTTCATGGTGCGGGCGGTATGCGCCAGTAGTTCATAAGAGCTGGCAGAAAGTGCTGCTGCTACGCCGCTCAGGTGCAGGTGGCGCGCGCTGGCGAAATAGGCCTCGTGATAATCTTCAATGCTGAGGTGGCTGGCAGCGGAACCTTTACGGAAATATTCCACAATGGGATCGGTTCCATTTTCGACTTTAGATTTAAGCTGAAAGCCAGTAGCGTAACGCCCGTCCTGGGTGACTCCCTGCGCATCAATCCCTTCTTTTTCCAGCGACTTAACGATAAAACGGCCAAAGCTGTCGTTGCCAACGCGGCTCACCCAACCGACCTTCAGGCCCAGACGGGCAAGACCGGTCGCTACGTTAAGCTCCGCGCCTGCAACGCGCTTGATAAACTGCTCCACATCCGCCAGTTCGCCGGTTTGCGTGGCGACAAACATCGCCATCGCTTCACCAATAGTGACCACATCCAGTGAATTTTTCATGCGTTACTCCTCGCGTAACAGCTCAACGTAGCGGCGGGTAACCGCCACCAAATCCTGCCCTTCCAGGGGGAACTCAATGCCGCGTGGGACATCGTTGGGCAGCGTTTTTAGCAGCGCCAGCCAGCGCGGATCGGCTTCATCAGGCGGTACGGCGCGGTAGCTGTCGTGATATGCAACTGCGGCTTTGACATGGATATAGCCAACGGTTGACGCCAGGTTTTGTGCTGCTTCTTCCGGGGAGTCGCCCACCCACAGCCAGTTGCCCATATCGAAGGTCAGAGATATCGGCAGGTTTTGCGCCTGACAGGCTTCGTTAAAGCGCTGCATTGGCTGCAGGCGTCCGCAGTCGGTCTGATCGTTCTCGACAACCAGCTCCATTCCGCTGTTGTCCAGCCATTGGCGTAGAACGTCGAACTGTTTTGTATGGGAAAAATGGCCGAGGGAGACTTTTAACCACAGCGCCTGCAAGGCCTGCGCTTCCTCAAGTAGTTCTGGAAGACGGGGGTTGAGGTTACCGTCCTCAAGGAACAACGGTTCAGGCGCTGAGTAACAGGCCAGCAGGCCGAAGATTTCGATCGCAGAAGCCATCGTTGACAGCGTCTTCAGCTCGGCGTCGGTTAATAGCTCGCGGCGGATTTCGACGCCGTCAGCACCGGCTTCAGCGATGATGGGCAGCATTGCCGTTTGCCCGCCTGCGGCCCGTACCTGGTCGTGGCCGTAAGCGGCGGTGACCACCATAATTTTTCTTTTCATGGAAACTCCAGACTAGCGTTCTTGTTATAACGCTAGATGGAACCGGTTCCAAAGAAAAGCCTATGATGTCGAATTTATGATCACCATCACGAAGGTAATTTAACGGGCGGTAGAGCCGCGCACGATCAGCTCGCCGGAGAAGACCTGTTCCTGAATGGCAGCCGAGCCGCCATCAATCCGGCGCACAACCTGCTCAACGGCGGTGTAACCAATCTGCCAGGTGGGTTGTTTCAACGTGGTAATACCAACGCCCGCCAGCTCAGCCCATTCCAGTTCGTCAAAGCCGAGTAAGCCAATGTCGCTCCCCCAGTTGAGGCCAATGCGTTTCAGGGCGCGGGCTACTTGTAGCGTGAGGGCACCGTTGGCAGAGATAACGGCTTTGCGCATTCCACGATGCTGCTGGTGAAACTGGCGCAGGGTGTCGTCCAGTTGCGTATTGTCCGTGAGCGGGACTTCGGCATTTTGCGCGATAACGCCGGGGTATTGCGCGAGCGTGGCGCGAAAAGCGCTCAGGCGTTCGCGGCGGGTATTCACCATGCCGAGTGGTTCGCTGAGGAACAGGATGGCTTCAAAACCTTGTTCGACCAGATGCTCGGTGGCAACCGTTGCCGCCTGGGTGTTATCCAGCCCGACCATATCACAGGCGAAATCGGGAATTTTACGGTCAATCAGCACCATCGGCAGCGCAGACTGTTGCAGGCGGTTCAGCCCCTCTTCGCGCATCCCGACGGCGTTGACCACTATCCCTTCGACCTGGTAGCTGCGCAGCAGGTCGAGATAATGCAGCTCCTGATCCACTTCGTTGTTGGTGTTACACACCAGCGGGGTAAAGCCTTTATCGCGACAGGCGGCTTCAATACCACTTAACACGTTGACGGAGTAGGGATTAGTAATATCGGCGATGATCAGGCCAATCAGGCGGGTACGACCATGTTTCAGGCCTCTTGCCATCAGGCTGGGACGATAGTCGAGATCGGCAATGGCTTGTTCAATGCGGGCCAGCAGCGCGTCGGAAAGCAGGTGCTTTTCACCGTTGAGATAACGTGAAATGCTGGTCTTGCCGGTTTTTGCAGCTTTCGCCACATCGCTGATGGTTGCCCGTGTTGATTTGCTCATCGCTGATTTCCCTGAATTTGGTGACAACACCTTAACGCGAAAATCAACGATGGCAAGTGCTTCATGCCGGATGGACGCGGTCTGCTTCCATCCGGCACAAAACGTTACTGGATCGGGCTTAAGGTAATTTCTACGCGGCGGTTTTGCGCTTTACCTTCCGCTGTGCTGTTGCTGGCGATCGGATTTGCCGGGCCCATACCCTGAGTGCGGATGCGGTTAGCTGCGACCCCTTGAGTGATCAAGGCGCTGGCTACGGAGTCTGCGCGCTGCTGTGACAGACGCATATTCAGATCCTGGCTGCCGGTGCTGTCGGTGAAGCCCAGCACATTGACGGCGGTTTTATTGTACTCTTTCAGTACCATCGCCACGCCGGTCAGGGTGTTAGCACCCGCAGGCTTCAGGTTGGCGCTGCTGCTGTCGAAGGTGACGTTGTTTGGCATGTTCAGAATGATGTTATCGCCACTGCGTGTCACGCTGACGCCCGTTCCCTGCATTTTTTCGCGCAGTTTTGCTTCCTGTACATCCATGTAATAGCCGATACCACCGCCAACGGCCGCGCCAGCCGCTGCGCCAATCAGTGCGCCTTTGCCGCGATCTTTCTTCGAAGAAGAGAGTGCGCCAATGCCCGCGCCGACCAGAGAGCCAATACCTGCGCCAATGCCGGATTTACCCGCTTCGCGTTCGCCGGTGTAAGGGTTTGTTGTGCAGCCAGAAACCGCTAGGGCGCCGCTCACGATGGCAGCAATAACAAATACACGTTTCTTCATCTTAATTCCTTAATGACTTTTTCTTCTTTGCCACAGCGATCGTGGCGGTTGATTATGACGTGTGAACATGAAGAAAATTCCAGGGAAGACTCTGAAATTTGTAAGTAACATTGAACGGCATAATAAATAAGCCGTCACATCGCATTCAGGAGCGCCATCTTGGCTAATTCACCCGCACATTACTCGGTGTTAACCGCCGCCCACTGGGGACCAATCCTCGTCGACACTGATGGTGAGACGGTTTTCTCCTCGCGTGGCGCGCTGCCCACCGCTCATCCCAACTCTTTGCAAACCGTGGTGCGCGACCAGGTTCACAGTAAAACGCGGGTACGTTTTCCGATGGTGCGTAAAGGGTTTCTCGCCTCGCCGGAGAACCCACAGGGCGTACGTGGGCAGGATGAGTTTGTTCGCGTCAGTTGGGACGACGCGCTGAATCTTATCCATACGCAGCATAAACGCATCCGTGACAGCTACGGCCCGGCCTCAATTTTTGCCGGTTCGTACGGCTGGCGTTCCAACGGCGTGTTACACAAAGCGGCGACCCTGTTACAGCGTTATATGGCGTTGGCGGGCGGTTATACCGGGCATCTGGGGGATTACTCGACGGGGGCTGCGCAGGCGATCATGCCGTACGTGGTGGGCGGGAACGAAGTTTACCAGCAGCAAACCAGCTGGCCGGTGGTGCTGGAGAACAGCGAGGTGGTGGTGTTGTGGAGCGCCAATCCGCTGAATACCCTGAAGATTGCCTGGAACGCGTCCGATGAGCAGGGCCTCGCGTACTTTGAGGCATTGCGCGACAGCGGTAAACGGTTGATCTGTATCGATCCGATGCGATCGGAAAGCGTCGATTTCTTTGGCGATAAGATGGAATGGATTGCCCCGCATATGGGGACCGACGTAGCGCTGATGCTGGGCATCGCGCATACGCTGGTGGAAAACGGCTGGCATGACGAGGACTTTCTCGCCCGGTGTACCACTGGATATGACCGTTTTGCCGACTATCTGCTGGGTAAATCTGATGATGTTGCAAAAACGGCAGAATGGGCGGCAGAGATTTGTGGCATTCCGGCGGCGAAGATACGCGAACTTGCGGCGATATTTCACCAAAATACCACCATGCTGATGGCCGGATGGGGCATGCAGCGCCAACAGTATGGCGAGCAGAAACACTGGATGATTGTCACCCTGGCCGCCATGCTCGGACAAATCGGGACGCCAGGCGGCGGTTTTGGGCTGTCGTACCATTTTGCCAATGGCGGCAACCCAACGCGCCGGGCTGCGGTGCTGGCTTCAATGCAGGGCAGCGTTAAAGGCGGCACCGACGCGGTAGATAAAATCCCGGTGGCGCGAATTGTCGAAGCGCTGGAAAATCCCGGCGGTTTTTATCAGCACAACGGCATGGACCGCCATTTCCCGGACATCCGTATGCTGTGGTGGGCGGGCGGGGCTAACTTCACCCATCATCAGGACACTAACCGTTTAATTCGCGCCTGGCAAAAACCGGAGCTGGTGGTCATCTCGGAGTGTTTCTGGACCGCCGCAGCAAAGCATGCCGATATCGTGCTGCCAGCAACCACCTCCTTTGAGCGTAATGATTTGACCATGACTGGCGATTACAGCAACCAGCACCTGGTGCCGATGAAGCAGGTCGTACCGCCGCAGGACGAAGCGCGAAATGATTTTGATGTCTTTGCCGAGCTGAGTGAGCGCTGGGAAAAGGGCGGATATGAACGGTTCACCGAAGGTAAAAGCGAACTGGCGTGGTTGGAGACTTTTTACAATATTGCCGGGCAACGTGGGGCCAGTCAGCAGGTGACATTGCCGCCTTTCGCCGAGTTTTGGCAGCGCAACGCCCTGATCGAAATGCCGGAAAACGCCGCCAGCGCGCAGTTTATCCGTTTTGCGGATTTTCGCCGCGACCCGCAGGCGCATCCGCTGAAAACGGACAGCGGCAAAATTGAAATCTACTCCGCGAGGATTGCAGGTTACGGCTACGCGGACTGCGGGGGGCACCCGATGTGGCTGGAGCCGGATGAGTGGTTCGGTAACGCCGAACCGGACCAGCTACAGCTGCTTTCCGCCCATCCGGCGCACCGTTTGCATAGTCAGCTTAACTACAGTGCGCTACGTGAGCAGTACGCGGTAGCGGATCGTGAGCCGATAACGATTCATCCGCAGGACGCCCACGCGCGCGGCATTGCGGATGGCGATACGGTCAGGGTGTGGAACCTGCGCGGGCAAGTTCTGGCGGGCGCGGTGGTGACGGCGGGTATTAAACCCGGCGTCATCTGTATTCATGAAGGTGCCTGGCCTGATTTGGATCTCGCAGCGAACGGTATTTGTAAAAATGGTGCCGTCAACGTGCTGACCAAAGATCTCCCCAGCTCGAAGCTGGGGAATGGCTGCGCGGGCAATACTGCGTTGGCGTGGCTTGAAAAATATAGCGGACCAACGTTGGCGCTTACGGCGTTTGATCCGCCTGCCAGCCCATAATCCACGTGGGGTGGTGAGTCTCTTCCTGCCATGCGCCGTCTTCAATGCGAAAACCCAGCGCATGGTAGAAGTTCACCGCTGATTGATTCTTCTGGTAGACCTCAAGGCTGAGTATCGAAAAGCGCTGCTGGACATGCTGCACCAGCGCTTTGCCGATCCCGCTTCTGATGGCGGCAGGTGCGACAAACAGCGCGCCGAGAAAGCGGTCGTCAATCACGCTGGCAAAGCCTTTGAGCTCGCCTTCTTCTTCCCAAACCCAGGTTTGCGCGGCTGGCAGATAAACATCCCGCACCACGGATTCACTTTCGCGCCAGTAGCGCTCTTCGATAAATGGATGGGCATGGATTGTGCTTTCCATCCACAGCGCCAAAATTGACGGCAGATCGTCAGCCTTGGATTCACGAATCATGTTGTTCTCCCGGATAACAGATGCAGCTGGTGACATGGTCGTTGACCAGGCCGCACGCCTGCATAAAGGAGTAACAAATGGTGGTGCCGACAAACTTAAATCCGCGTTTTTTTAACGCTTTAGACAGCGCGTCTGACGCAGGCGTGGAGGTGGGAATATCGCTCAGGTTGGCGGCGCGAGTCACTTGCGGTTGGTTATCAACAAATGACCAGACGAATTCGCTAAACGACTCTCCGTTTTGCGCCATCGTCAGAAAAGCACGAGCGTTGCCGATAATGGCCTGAATTTTTCCGCGATGGCGAATAATGCCGGCATCCAGTACCAGCCTTTCCACATCCTCTTCGGTCATGGCCGCCACTTTTTCCGGGTCAAAATGGTGGAAAGCGTGGCGATAATTTTCCCGTTTCTTTAGCACGGTAATCCACGATAACCCGGCCTGCTGACCTTCCAGGCAGATCATTTCGAACAGTTTATTACTATCGGTTTCGGGGACGCCCCATTCCTTGTCGTGGTAGGCAATGTAAAGTGGATCCTGACTGACCCATCCGCAACGCTGCATATTCTTCCTCGCTGTTTTTACTGGCGTAAAAATTTCATTCGGCCCGCCTTGACGCGCCAGCTAAAAAGACAATATTTAATACAGGGCCAGATGGGCCCATATCCTTCATACAATGACAATAATATTGCCGAATTCGGCTCTTTTCTGGAGTCGCGTTGATGATTATAAGAAACAGTAGTGGTCATCAGAGGTTAACTCTGGTGAGCGTTGTAGTTTGTGCGCTGTCCATCAATACAGCATATGGCTGGCAACAAGAATATATCGTTGATGCGATGTCAGGGCATACGGCTGAACGTTATACATGGGACAGCGATCACCAACCACGTTATAACGACATTCTGGAAGAACGTATTCGTTCCACTCAGAACGTGGCGGGTCCCGTGGTGAATCTGGCGGATGAGACGCCTATGGATGCGACCAGCGGCATGAGTATGGGCTGGAACTTCCCGCTTTCAAGGCAGGTGACAACTGGTCCGGTTGCCGCGCTGCATTATGATGGTTCAACCACATCTACTTACAACGAATTTGGCGATAGCGCGACGTCGGTAACGCAGAACGATCCGCTGTGGCATGCCAGCGTGAGCTCGTTGGGCTGGCGAGTCAATTCGCAGTTCGGTGATGTGCGACCGTGGGCGCAAATCAGCTATAACCAGCAGTTTGGCGAGAATATCTGGAAGGCGCAGTCGGGTCTCAGCCGCATGTCAGCAGCGGGTCAGGATGGTAACTGGGTGGATGTCACCGTCGGTGCGGATATGCTGTTGAACCCGCACATGGCGGCTTACGCAGCGCTTTCGCAGGCGGAAAACAGTACCAACAACAGCGACTATATGTACACCATGGGAGTGAGCGCCAAATTTTAACGTAAGTAATCAGCATATAAACATCTTGATTACATGTTGAGATCAACAATCACACGCACTCCAGCGATAGCGTGTACTAACTCATGCGATAAAATTCAGTAACCCGACTTTTTGTCTCGTCATTCATTCCGCATTCCAGGCATTTCATTCCGTCCTGGCGGCATTTCATGCCGTTTTCTCCTGCTCATAAAAGCGCTTCGGTATGGTTGTTGGCAGAGAATTTCCCATTTTGTTTATGCAGGAAGACTGCCATGAAAACTTCTGATTATCAGCGTACCCGCTGGCTGACACTGATCGGCACCATCATTACCCAATTTGCTTTAGGTTCTGTTTATACCTGGAGCCTGTTTAACGGTGCGCTCTCTTCTAAGCTTGATGCGCCGGTGAGTCAGGTTGCCTTTTCCTTTGGCCTGCTGAGCCTCGGGCTGGCAATTTCTTCTTCCGTCGCCGGGAAACTGCAGGAACGTTTTGGCGTGAAACGCGTCACCATGGCCTCCGGTATTTTACTGGGTGTCGGCTTCTTCTTAACCGCCCACTCTGACAGCCTGATTATGCTGTGGCTGAGCGCCGGTGTATTGGTCGGTCTGGCGGATGGCGCAGGCTACCTGTTAACACTTTCCAACTGTGTAAAATGGTTCCCTGAGCGTAAAGGGCTGATTTCCGCCTTTGCCATCGGTTCTTACGGTCTTGGCAGCCTCGGTTTTAAATTCATCGACAGCCAACTGTTGAGCACTGTGGGTCTGGAAAAAACCTTCATGATTTGGGGCGCGATTGTGCTGGTGATGATCGTCTTTGGCTCCACGCTGATGAAAGACGCGCCGAATCAGGAAGTGAAAACGAAAAATGGCGTGGTTGAGAATGACTACACCCTGGCGCAGTCCATGCGTAAACCGCAGTACTGGATGCTGGCAGTGATGTTCCTGACGGCGTGTATGAGTGGGCTGTATGTGATTGGCGTGGCGAAAGATATTGCACAAAGCCTGGCGCATATGGATGTGGCAACGGCGGCAAATGCGGTTACCGTCATTTCTATCGCTAACCTGTCAGGTCGTCTGGTTCTGGGGATTCTGTCCGACAAAATCTCTCGTATTCGCGTTATCACCATTGGGCAGGTCGTTTCGCTGGTCGGTATGGCGGCACTGCTGTTCGCCCCGCTGAATGATGCGACCTTCTTCGCGGCGATTGCCTGCGTAGCATTTAACTTTGGCGGTACCATCACCGTGTTCCCGTCACTGGTGAGCGAGTTCTTCGGTTTGAATAACCTGGCTAAAAACTACGGCGTCATTTACTTAGGTTTCGGTATCGGCAGCATTTGTGGTTCCATTATCGCCTCGCTGTTCGGCGGTTTCTATGTGACCTTCTGCGTTATCTTTGCGCTGTTAATTATCTCGCTGGCACTCTCCACCACCATCCGCCAGCCACAGCGTAGCGTATATACCGAGGCGCACGCCTAAACCTATTAGTAGTCTGATTAATACCTGGCGCATATATTTACAAAAATATATGCGTCATTTGCATTCTCCATAAGCACTTTTTCCCCCTCCTGTGGTCTACTTACCCGCGCCCGTAGACATTTCACTTCTGCTGTTGTCGCATTTTCCCCTGCCTGGTCTGTTTGACTACTGCTCAGGGTGTTTTAATCCCGATTCCCAGGGTTTGTTTGCATGAGATATATTAAGTCGATGACGCAGCAGAAACTCAGTTTCCTGCTGGCAATCTATATCGGTTTGTTTATGAACTGTGCTGTATTTTTCCGGCGCTTTAGCGGATATGCACACGAGTTTACCGTCTGGAAAGGACTCTCTGCGGTTGTTGAATTAGCCGGCACTGTGCTGGTGACCTTCTTTTTACTACGACTTCTCTCTTTATTTGGTCGGCGCGCCTGGCGTGTCCTGACAACGTTAGTGGTGCTGTGTTCTGCCGGTGCCAGCTATTACATGACCTTCCTGAACGTGGTAATTGGTTACGGTATTATTGCCTCCGTAATGACCACGGATATTGATTTATCGAAAGAAGTGGTTGGCTGGCATTTTGTAGTGTGGCTGGTTTCGGTCAGCATTTTACCGTTGGTTCTGATTTGGAGTAATCGCTGCCGCTATACCCTGATGAAACAGATCCGTACGCCTGGTATGAGATGGCGCAGCGTGGCGGTAGTTTTACTGGCTGGTCTGATGGTATGGGTCCCGATTCGCCTGCTGAGCATGCAACAGAGAAGCGTTGAGCGAGCAACGGGAATCGATTTACCCAGCTATGGCGGGGTAGTGGCGAATTCCTATCTGCCGTCAAACTGGCTCTCCGCGCTGGGTCTGTACGCCTGGGCACAGGTGGATGAATCCTCAGACAACAAATCGTTGATGAACCCGGCGAAGAAGTTTACCTATGTTGCCCCCAAAAACCTCGACGACACCTATGTGGTCTTTATTATCGGCGAAACGACCCGCTGGGATCATATGGGAATTTTTGGCTATGAGCGCAATACCACGCCAAGGCTCGCCCAGGAGAAAAATCTGGCCGCCTTCCGTGGATATTCCTGTGATACGGCAACCAAACTTTCGCTGCGTTGCATGTTTGTGCGTGAGGGGGGGGCAGAAGAAAACCCGCAGCGTACTCTGAAAGAACAAAACGTCTTCTCCGTGCTCGGCCAGTTAGGGTTCAAGACCGATCTTTACGCGATGCAAAGCGAGATGTGGTTCTACAGTAACACCATGGCGGAGAACATCGCCTATCGTGAGCAGATTGGCGCAGAGCCGCGCAACCGTGGCAAGAACGTTGACGATATGCTGTTGATTACCGAGATGCAGCAGTCTCTGCAAAATAATGAAGATGGTGGCAAGCATCTAATTATTCTGCATACCAAGGGCTCGCATTTTAACTACACCCAGCGCTATACCCGTGATTATGCGCAGTGGAAGCCGGAATGTGTCAATGTTGATAGCGGTTGCTCGAAAGCTGAGATGATCAACTCATTCGATAACTCGGTAACCTATGTTGATCACTTTATTACCAAAGTGTTTGATCAGCTACGCGATAAGAAAGCGATCGTGTTTTACGCCGCCGATCACGGTGAGTCGATTAACGAGCGCGAGCACCTGCACGGTACGCCGCGTAAAATGGCGCCACCTGAGCAGTTCCGCGTTCCTATGATGGTGTGGATGTCTGACAAATATCTGGAAGACCCCGACCATGCGAAGGCGTTTGCACATCTGAAGCAAGAAGCTGATATGAAGGTGCCGCGTCGTCATGTGGAACTGTACGACACCATTTTGGGTTGCCTCGGCTATACCTCGCCAAATGGTGGTATTAACGAGAATAATAACTGGTGTCGTATCCCGGACGCGAATAAGGCTACAGCCCAGTAACTGAGCTGCTGACTTTCTCGCCGATCAAATGGCATTTTGATACTAAGGGATTGACGGGCGCGCAGCTGAGCAGTAAGATGCGCCCCGCATTCGGTGATTGGCGCAGCCTGGTAGCGCACTTCGTTCGGGACGAAGGGGTCGGAGGTTCGAATCCTCTATCACCGACCAAATTAGAAAAGCCCGCTCTCTGAGCGGGCTTTTTGCATTTGTGGCTTTTGTAGGCCTGATAAGCGAAGCGCCATCAGGCAAAACATCACGCTATAACAGATATTGCCGGATGCGGCGCAAGCGCCTTATCCGGCCTACAGGCGGGCGTATTTTGTGTTTTTCCGACCCCACGTTTGACCTTCATTTTATCTGCAAAAATTGTGCACCACTTCCCACTGACTGTTAACGATTCTGTGACATATTCCATTGCCTTTTTTTATATTTGCTTGAAACTTTTTTTGCGCTACTTATGGCTGAAGCTGGCATTTTCCGCTGTGCGCTTTAACGTTCATGGTATTAATCGCTCAGATATGCAGCATTAATTTAGAAAGTTTGAATAAATTGCATAAATGTTAATCACCAAATGTTGCGAAATATGAAGATGTTTATTCTGGCATAGTACGCGTAGCACAAATTTCCCTGCTGAAAATGTCCTTCCGCACTTTTTTTAATCTTTGTTTGTGAATTCTCACCGTTGGCGTAAATCACGGTGACCTGTATTGACGTTTTCACATTCTGTTGACAGATTGTAGGGTATGAGGGGCATTTCATGGAGAATCCGCACTGCAACTCAGTCGCTTATGTGAACGGAATCCCCATCCTCTTAACGCCGACCCGGCCGGGTAAAAAACAAAAAAGGCCAGGCGGTGCAAACCCACTGCAAAGGGTAAAACAACAAACATCACATTGGAGCAGAAGAATGAGTATTTCCTTGAAGAAGTCAGGGATGCTGAAGCTTGGTCTGAGCCTGGTGGCTATGACCGTCGCAGCAAGCGTACAGGCTAAAACTCTGGTTTATTGTTCAGAAGGATCTCCTGAAGGCTTTAACCCGCAGCTTTTCACCTCTGGCACCACCTATGATGCCAGCTCCGTACCGATCTATAACCGCCTGGTCGAGTTCAAAACCGGTACGACTGAAGTGATCCCGGGCCTTGCTGAGAAGTGGGAAATCAGCGAAGACGGCAAAACCTACACCTTCCACCTGCGTCAGGGCGTGAAGTGGCAGGACAACAAAGAATTTAAACCGACGCGCGATTTTAACGCCGATGACGTGGTGTTCTCTTTCGATCGTCAGAAAAATGCCCAGAACCCGTACCATAAAGTCTCTGGCGGCAGCTATGAATACTTCGAAGGGATGGGTCTGCCGGATCTGATCTCCGAAGTGAAAAAAGTAGACGATAAAACCGTTCAGTTCGTGCTGACTCGCCCGGAAGCGCCGTTCCTGGCTGACCTGGCGATGGACTTCGCTTCTATTCTTTCCAAAGAATATGCTGACAACATGCTGAAAGCCGGTTCTCCGGAGAAAGTGGATCTGAACCCAATTGGTACCGGTCCGTTCCAGCTGCAGCAGTACCAGAAAGACTCCCGTATTCTGTATAAAGCATTCGAAGGTTACTGGGGCACCAAGCCGCAGATCGACCGTCTGGTCTTCTCCATTACGCCTGACGCTTCCGTGCGTTACGCCAAACTGCAGAAGAACGAGTGCCAGGTGATGCCGTATCCGAACCCGGCAGACATCGCGCGCATGAAGCAGGATAAAAACATCAACCTGATGGAGCAGGCGGGTCTGAACGTTGGCTACCTCTCTTTCAACACCGAGAAGAAACCGTTTGATGACGTGAAAGTCCGTCAGGCGCTGACCTACGCGGTAAACAAAGAAGCGATCATCAAAGCGGTTTATCAGGGCGCTGGCGTTGCCGCGAAAAACCTGATCCCGCCGACCATGTGGGGCTATAACGACGACGTTAAAGACTACACCTACGATCCTGAGAAGGCCAAAGCGCTGCTGAAGGAAGCGGGTCAGGACAAAGGCTTTACCGTTGAGCTGTGGGCTATGCCGGTACAGCGTCCATATAACCCGAACGCACGTCGTATGGCAGAAATGGTTCAGGCTGACTGGGCGAAAATTGGCGTTCAGGCCAAGATTGTGACCTACGAGTGGGGCGAGTATCTGAAACGCGCCAAAGCGGGTGAACATCAGGCGGTGATGATGGGCTGGACCGGTGACAACGGGGATCCGGACAACTTCTTCGCGACCTTGTTCAGCTGTGCGGCAGCGAAAGACGGTTCCAACTACTCTCGCTGGTGCTACAAGCCGTTTGAAGACCTGATCCAGCCGGCGCGTGCGACCGACGATCACAACAAACGTATTGAACTGTACAAGCAAGCTCAGGTTGTTATGCACGACCAGGCTCCGGCTCTGATTGTTGCTCACTCCACCGTGTACGAACCAGTGCGTAAAGAAGTGAAAGGCTATGTGGTTGATCCATTAGGCAAACACCACTTCGAAAACGTCTCTGTCGAATAATTAAAAGCAATTAAGGAAGCGCTGCGCCCCGATGTTGTTTAGGCCGGATAAGCGCAGCGCCCTCCGGCGTAATGCTTTACCCGCGATGCAGTTTGCGTGGGATAAGATTTGTGAGCAATACAGACTCACGGTTCCAGGCCGTGCGTCATTAGAGAGAATCCGGGTTATGTTGCAGTTCATTCTCCGACGTTTGGGACTCGTCATCCCCACGTTTATCGGTATCACTCTTCTCACCTTTGCCTTCGTCCATATGATCCCCGGCGATCCGGTTATGATCATGGCGGGTGAACGTGGGATCTCCCCTGAGCGTCATGCTCAACTGTTGGCTGAACTCGGTCTGGATAAGCCGATGTGGCAGCAGTACCTCCACTATATCTGGGGGGTTATGCATGGTGATCTAGGTATCTCACTGAAAAGCCGCTTACCGGTGTGGGAAGAGTTCGTACCTCGCTTCAAAGCAACGCTGGAACTCGGCGTCTGCGCGATGATTTTCGCCGTCGCAGTGGGTATCCCAGTGGGTGTACTTGCTGCCGTTAAGCGCGGCTCCATTTTCGATCACACGGCAGTTGGCCTGGCGCTGACCGGTTACTCTATGCCGATTTTCTGGTGGGGCATGATGCTGATCATGCTGGTTTCCGTGCAGTTGAACCTGACGCCAGTTTCTGGGCGGGTGAGCGACATGGTGTTCCTTGATGATTCCAATCCGCTAACCGGCTTTATGCTGATCGACACCGCCATCTGGGGTGAAGAGGGCAACTTTATTGATGCGTTGGCGCATATGATCCTGCCTGCGATGGTGCTGGGTACCATTCCTCTGGCGGTCATTGTGCGTATGACCCGTTCATCGATGCTGGAAGTGCTGGGTGAAGATTACATCCGTACCGCGCGCGCCAAAGGCCTGACCCGTATGCGCGTCATCATTATTCACGCTCTGCGTAACGCGATGCTGCCCGTGGTGACCGTTATCGGCCTGCAGGTTGGTACGTTGCTGGCCGGAGCGATCCTGACCGAGACCATCTTCTCGTGGCCGGGACTGGGGCGCTGGCTGATCGATGCGCTGCAACGCCGCGATTATCCGGTGGTGCAGGGCGGGGTACTGCTGGTCGCGACGATGATTATCCTCGTCAACCTGCTGGTAGACCTGCTGTACGGCGTGGTGAACCCGCGTATTCGGCATAAGAAGTAAGGGGCCATCATGTCACAGGTTACTGAAAATAAAGTTATTGCTGCACCGGTGCCGATGACTCCGCTGCAGGAGTTCTGGCACTATTTTAAACGCAACAAAGGTGCGGTTGTTGGGCTGGTGTACGTTGTGGTGATGATCCTGATTGCGGTCTTTGCCAACGTCCTCGCACCCTACAACCCGGCAGACCAGTTCCGCGATACGCTGCTGGCTCCTCCCGCGTGGCAGGACGGCGGTACCATGGCGCATCTGTTTGGTACTGATGATGTAGGCCGCGACGTGCTGTCCCGCCTGATGTACGGTGCGCGTCTGTCGCTGTTGGTCGGCTGTCTGGTGGTAGTACTCTCCCTGCTGATGGGCGTGGTTCTTGGGCTGATCGCCGGTTACTTTGGCGGGATTGTCGATAACGTCATCATGCGTGTGGTCGATATCATGCTGGCATTGCCGAGCCTGTTGCTGGCACTGGTGCTGGTGGCTGTATTTGGCCCCTCGATTGGCAACGCCGCGCTGGCGCTGACGTTCGTGGCATTGCCGCACTATGTCCGTTTGACGCGCGCCGCCGTGCTGGTGGAGGTTAACCGCGACTACGTCACCGCATCTCGCGTGGCGGGAGCCGGCGCGATGCGCCAGATGTTCGTCAACATTCTTCCTAACTGTCTTGCGCCGCTGATTGTTCAGGCGTCGCTTGGCTTCTCTAACGCCATTCTCGATATGGCTGCCCTCGGCTTCCTGGGGATGGGCGCACAGCCGCCTACGCCGGAATGGGGCACCATGCTCTCTGACGTTCTGCAGTTTGCCCAAAGCGCCTGGTGGGTTGTGACCTTCCCGGGGCTGGCGATCCTGTTGACGGTGCTGGCATTTAACCTGATGGGTGACGGTCTGCGTGACGCGCTCGATCCCAAACTGAAGCAGTAAGAGGTTCGAGATGGCGTTATTAAATGTAGATAAATTATCGGTGCATTTCGGCGACGTAGGTTCCGAATTCCGCGCCGTAGACCGCATTAGCTACAGTGTGAATCAGGGTGAAGTGGTTGGCATTGTAGGAGAGTCCGGCTCTGGTAAGTCCGTCAGTTCGCTGGCGATTATGGGACTGATTGACTACCCAGGCCGCGTTATGGCCGAAAATCTGGAGTTTAATGGTCGCGACCTGAAGCGCATCTCTGAGAAAGAGCGTCGCCAGTTAGTGGGGGCGGAAGTGGCGATGATCTTCCAGGACCCGATGACCAGCCTTAACCCCT
The DNA here is from genome assembly GCF_030332645.1 of Citrobacter sp. Cpo091. Taxonomy (NCBI): domain Bacteria; kingdom Pseudomonadati; phylum Pseudomonadota; class Gammaproteobacteria; order Enterobacterales; family Enterobacteriaceae; genus Citrobacter; species Citrobacter sp. Cpo091. Next base: position 205,785 of record NZ_JAOWHL010000041.1, on the reverse strand, counting down.
GCTACACCGTCGGCTACCAGATTATGGAAGCCATTAAAGTGCACCAGGGCGGCAACAAAAAAACGCGTATTCAGCGGGCAATAGACCTGCTGACGCTGGTGGGGATCCCCGATCCGGCCTCGCGTCTTGATGTATATCCGCACCAGTTGTCCGGTGGGATGAGTCAGCGCGTGATGATCGCGATGGCGATAGCCTGTCGTCCGAAACTGCTGATTGCCGACGAACCGACAACGGCGCTGGATGTGACTATTCAGGCGCAGATCATCGAGCTACTGCTGGAATTGCAGCAAAAAGAGAACATGGCGCTGGTCTTAATCACGCACGATCTGGCGCTGGTGGCTGAAGCGGCACACAAAATCATCGTGATGTACGCCGGCCAGGTGGTAGAAACCGGAGCCGCGCAGGATATTTTCCGCGCGCCGCGTCATCCTTACACCCAGGCGCTACTGCGCGCGCTGCCTGAGTTTGCTCAGGATAAAGCACGTCTGGCCTCGCTGCCGGGCGTGGTTCCCGGGAAATATGACCGCCCGAGCGGCTGTTTGCTGAACCCACGCTGCCCCTATGCGACCGACAAATGCCGCGCTGAAGAACCTGAACTGAACCTGCTGGAAGGCGGTCGTCAGTCGAAATGCCACTACCCACTTGATGATGCCGGGAGGCCTGGGCTATGAGTACGCAAAAGGCCACTTTGTCACAGCCGCTGTTGCAGGCTATTGATCTGAAAAAACACTACCCGGTGAAAAAGGGCATGTTCGCCCCGGAGCGCCTGGTGAAAGCGCTGGACGGCGTCTCCTTTACCTTAGAGCGTGGTAAAACGCTGGCGGTGGTAGGCGAGTCGGGTTGTGGGAAATCCACCCTTGGCCGCCTGCTGACGATGATTGAAGTCCCGACCGGCGGTGAGCTGTATTACCAGGGACAGGATCTGCTTAAGCACGACCCGCAGGCGCAAAAGCTGCGTCGGCAGAAAATCCAGATTGTATTCCAGAACCCGTACGGTTCCCTGAACCCGCGTAAGAAAGTGGGGCAGATTCTGGAAGAGCCGCTGCTGATCAACTCCACGCTCAGCAAAGAGGAGCGTCGTGAAAAAGCGCTGGCGATGATGGCGAAAGTGGGGCTGAAAACCGAACACTACGACCGCTATCCGCATATGTTCTCCGGCGGTCAGCGTCAGCGTATTGCCATCGCTCGCGGTCTGATGCTTGACCCGGACGTGGTGATTGCCGATGAACCGGTCTCAGCGCTGGACGTCTCGGTGCGTGCGCAGGTGCTGAATCTGATGATGGATTTGCAGCAGGAACTGGGGCTGTCATACGTCTTTATCTCGCACGACCTGTCGGTGGTCGAGCACATTGCCGATGAAGTGATGGTGATGTATTTAGGCCGCTGCGTGGAGAAAGGGACGAAGGACCAAATCTTCAATAATCCGCGTCATCCGTACACGCAAGCGCTGCTCTCCGCAACGCCGCGTCTGAACCCGGACGATCGCCGTGAGCGTATCAAGCTGACCGGTGAACTGCCAAGCCCGCTGAATCCGCCGCCGGGCTGCGCGTTTAACGCCCGCTGCCGTCGTCGCTTTGGTCCGTGTACCCAGCTTCAGCCGCAGTTGAAAGATTACGGCGGTCAACTGGTGGCTTGTTTTGCCGTTGACCAGGATGAAAACCCACAGCAATAAACCTGGGTTATGACCCGATAACCGGAGCCTTGTGCTCCGGTTTTTTTATATTTTCTCTTTACGTCCACAATGTGAGTCCTTTGGCAGAACATTATTCCACAGCGTCTAGAATGTAGTCAGATTCCCTCTAGTCACAAAAATATCTATTTCGCAGTTGCTAACTACCAGGAGCAAATGTGGTCACGATACGCTGGGATATTAAAACAATTGATCGTCTGTCGATGGTTGAGGATGTCCTGAAGGAGTTTTCCTGCTGTGATATCAATATCATCTCCATGAAAGTCACGCCTGGGCGGATCCTGATTAAATCCTGGTGCCGCCAGCTACAGGATATTTCCTGTGTGCAATCCTGTTTAAGCCAGCGCGCCGATATTATTCATGTCGCTTACCTCTGTGAGGAGATAAGTGAGCTGTCAACGCCGGAGCCGGAACGGCCGCGCTATTTCTCTGACATTATTTGCAGCAGCCAGAGCATGCACGCGCTTATCGAAAAGGCGATAAAAATTTCCGACAGCAAATATACCGTTCTGATCCGTGGCGATACGGGGACCGGTAAAGAGCTGCTGGCCCGGGCTATCCATAATTCCGGGCAGCGACGTTTTTATCCGTTTATTCCGGTCAACTGCTCTGCGCTACCTGAGTCGCTAATGGAGAGTGAATTCTTTGGCTATGAGAAAGGGGCTTTCAGCGGCGCGGATTGTAAAGGCAAAAAAGGGCTGTTTGAAATGGCCGATAAAGGCACCCTTTTTCTCGATGAGTTTGGCGAAATGTCGCTGAGCTTACAGGCTAAACTCCTGCGCGTGCTTCAGGATGGCGGGATTCGGCGCGTTGGCGGGGCACAAATTATTCCGGTCAATGTGCGCATTATTGTGGCAACCAATGCCAATCTGGAAGAGATGGTAGAACAACGTCTGCTGCGCGCCGATCTCTATTACCGCATCAACGTGCTTTCACTGACCATTCCACCTTTGCGCGAGCGTCCACAGGATATCAGCCTGCTGATTCGCCACTTTGTGCAGAAATACGCAAAGGAATTCCAGCGGCGGATCATTCTGGATAAAGCCTGTTTTGATGCCCTGCACCATCACACCTGGCCGGGAAACGTGCGCGAACTGGAAAATACCATTATTCGCCTGATGCTGATGGCGGAATCCGATGTTATTACGCGGGAAGAATTAGGGATGGTGAATTTGCCTGCCGTTGAGCGGGGCCCGACAGAACGTCCTTTTAAAGAGCAGGTTCTGTGTGCTGAACGCCAGCTCATTGAACAGATGGTGGAAGATAATGTGTCGTCACGGCATATCGCCAAAGCGCTGGGCGTGTCGCACACCACGGTGCTGAATAAAATTCGCGGCTATCAGCTGGAGAGTGTGGGTTAAGCGCCGCCAGCGTCTGACGGCGCGATATACATGGGTTATTCAATCAGCTTCAATAAGGGCGACAGGCACAGCAGAATTCCGTACAGCAGGATCAACCAGGTTTTCAGTCCGCGCAGTTTTTCCAGTTGCGTTACTTTATAGATCAGGAAGAACGGAATAATACACGACACAATCCCGTAAAGCGGACTACCTAGCTGGAAGAACACCAGTACCGATACGCGAAATGACACCCAAATGACCAGGGTGATAACAATAAAGGTGCAAATACCCAGCGTAAGCACCAACGGATTAATTTTCTCAATGTCAATGACGCGGCTCAGAACGTTGAGAATAATACCTTTGATCGCTTCGTGGAATCCCAGATAAATACCAAAGAACGCGGTTAATACGGCGAAGATATTTAATACCGTTGAGGTGATATGAATAATCTGCCCAGGAATGACCTGAGCCGCCAGCGCCAGTGCTGAAATATTTTGTTCGAAAGCCGAAACGGCCTCTTCATGGCTAATGGAAAAGGTAAAAGAGAAGGAGAAAAACAGAATGACAGCAATCAGAGTAATGTAACTGATGCGATGCGTACGGATTGCCATACGCGTAGCCAGCACCCGGTCCGCCACCCGTTTGCGGTAGGCGATGTTCATTGGGTTCAACACCTGAATAAACACCGCCGAGAAGAAGCAGAACGGGATGGTTAGCAGTACATCACGAAAGAAGACCGATGCTTCAGGGAAGGCGCTGATATTAGCGAAGTTCCAGTGCGGAACCATCGCAAAACCAAATACGATGATGATACCTACTTTGACCACCACCATCGGGCCGGAGATTTTGAACAGCAGCTTTTCTCCCCCGGAAGCAATGGCGACCAGCACGGCAAAAATGGCCACTTTGTAGATTATCGACTGCGAAAGATCGGCCTCGGTCAAGCCGAAGGTTTTAATATATGAGGCGCTGTCAAAAACCACGGATAAAGAATAAATAAATATGCCGTGAATAATCATCAGGAAATAGATGACGCCAAGAAATACGCCCCAGTTTTTTCCCAGGTAATGACTTATAATATCCGTGTAGTCATTACAGGTTTCGCTTTCTGATAATGTTTTTAAATAAATATCCTGCACAATATAAGTTGCCGGATAAGCAATAATAAAGGCAACGATAAATACCCAAATGCCTGTTAAGCCAATTTGTACCGGCATCAGTACCGTTCCGGCACCAATGGCCATGCCGATACACAGTAATACCCAGCCAAAATCGTATTTCGTAAACGGTATTTTTTTTGAGAATGGTACGGCGGTTGCTGTATTGTTGCTTAATTGTAATGTGTTGTCCTGCATAGAACCCCCTGCCCAAAATACACGTTCTCCCCGAAAGAGGATCGTGTGTATTGCCAGACTGTTGTGCCTTGATTCTCAACAACCTGAACCGAACGGCGTCGGTTCAGGCCATATTGGTCAGAATGTTGCCTTTCTGATGGCGTGTTCAAGGTCGTTAATAATATCTTCTGGATCTTCAAGACCCACAGAAAGACGGATAAGCCCGTCGGTAATACCTGCTTTGAGCCGTTCCTCAGGTGCAACGGGCGAATGTGTCATAGACGCTGGGTGCTGAATGAGGGTTTCGGTATCACCGAGACTGACCGCGAGGAGGCACAATTCTACAGAATTGATCATCCGCCTACCAGCCTCAAGGCCGCCGGCGATTTCGAAGCTGATAATTCCACCTGGCAGGCTCATTTGCCGCTGGCCCAGCTCATACTGCGGATGCGAAGTCAGGCCAGGATAATACACCCGAGTAATAGATGGATGCCCTTCGAGGAAGCGGGCGATTTTCAGCGCATTTTCACAGTGGCGTTCCATACGAATGCCCAGCGTTTTAACGCCGCGCAGTGTTAACCACGCATTGAAAGGGCTCATGCAGCCGCCGGTGATATCTTTCAGGCCTACAAACCGCGCCTGGTCGATAAACTCCTGCTTACCAACAATGATGCCGCCAATCACATCCCCGTGACCGTTGATATATTTGGTGACGCTGTGAACCACAATATCCGCGCCCAGTTGCAAAGGCTGCTGACAGTACGGCGACATAAAGGTGTTATCCACCACCAGCAATGCGCCCTGTTGATGGGCGATACCGGCAACCGTTTCAATGTCGACCAGCGACAGCGTTGGGTTGGCGGGCGTTTCGATATACACAACTTTGGTTTCTGGTCGCATGGCGGCGCGGATTTCTTCAGGCTTTGCCGCGTCGACAAAGCTGACGTTAATCCCAAACTTCGGCATGCTGTGCGACAAAAACGCGTGGGTGCAGCCGTAAATCGCGCTGGCGGAAACGATATGGTCACCCTGCTGGCAAAGCGTCAACAGCGTTGTGGTGATAGCAGAAATACCGGACGCGGTTGCCAACCCGGCTTCACCTCTTTCCAGTACCGCCAGCTTTTTCTCCAGCGCATCGGTGGTGGGGTTACCCAAACGGGTGTAAATGTACCCGGACTCTTCGAGCGCAAAGCGGGCGGCACCTTGTTCGGCGCTGTCAAAAACAAACGTTGAGGTCTGGAAAATAGGCGTACTAAGCGCGCCAGTTGAAGGGTCGGGTTGTTGCCCCGCGTGAACGATCTGGGTGTTGAATCCGTAAGTACGACAGTCAGACATGATATCTCCTTTAATTCGGAACAGAACAGCTCACAGTCAAATAGCAATCGCTGTGCCAGAAAATGAACTGATAGATATCAATGTGTTATGTTTTTGTCTGAACTAATGGTCGGCAGGAATGTTGCCAACTGGAAAGTATCTTTCCAGCGTGCTGGTAAGAAAATGGGTGAATTGCGAGGCGCTACGCAGAGCGCAATATTGCGCAGTGATATGGCAAGTGGGCTGCCGTAGAATCAGCGGCAAGCCGGGAATTCCCGGTGAGGCGCAATGTTGCGGGGGCTTGATCCCCGGCGGCATCGGTTGCTGGAAAGAGAAAACCCCCGCACGTTGTTCGGTATAAACCTGGCAACAAAACGGGGGCTGACTTGAACCTGAACAACTCAAGGATAGCCGTGAACAGTTGCCATTGCAACACAGGCGGCTATATGACGCTCGCACAGTTAGGCGTGGCCTTCTGGCACGATTTAGCGGCTCCAATTATCGCTGGCACCATTGCCAGCCTGATTGTGAGCTGGCTGCGTAACAGAAAGTAATGCGCTTTGTAGGCGTCTGCCTGCCGTGATGGCAACATGCGCCCGAACCAGGCCGCAGGGGGCGACCTTGCGGCCTTTTTCGGCTTAAATGCAGATAAATCTCGTCGCCAGGTGCCTATCCTGTCGCGATAATGCACGCTGGGAAGTTTTCAGATACCGCCTCTCTTAATACCGCTACGATCGGGTATACTCTGACGGCAGTTTCGTCTATCCGTGGAGAGTCAGTTTGCGTGTCAGTCGCTCGTTAACAATTAAGCAGATGGCAATGGTTGCGGCCGTTGTTATGGTGTTCGTTTTTATTTTTTGCACCGTTTTGTTGTTCCATCTGGTCCAGCAAAACCGCTATAACACGGCTACGCAACTGGAAAGTATCGCTCGCTCCGTCCGTGAGCCTCTGTCGGACACTATCCTGAAAGGGGATATTCCCGAAGCGGAAGCCATTTTAAAAAGTATTCGGCCAGCGGGCGTGGTAAGTCGCGCCGATGTGGTGCTGCCCAATCAGTTTCAGGCGTTGCGGATGAGCTTTATCCCTGAACGCCCCGTTCCTGTTACGGTGACTCGCCTGTTTGAGCTTCCGGTACAAATTTCGCTGCCGATCTATTCTCTTGAGCGTTCAGCTAACCCGCAACCGCTGGCGTATCTGGTACTGCAGGCGGATTCGTACCGCATGTACAAATTCGTGATGAGTACGCTCTCGACGTTAGTGACCATTTACTTACTTTTGTCGTTAATACTGACCGTCGCCATCTCCTGGTGCATTAACCGCTTGATTGTGCACCCCTTACGTAAAATTGCCCGTGAGCTGAACGACATCCAACAGCAGGATCTGATTGGCTATCAACTGGCATTGCCGCGTCTACATCAGGATGATGAGATTGGTATGCTGGTGCGTAGCTACAATCTTAATCAGCAGTTGATTCAGCGACATAGCGAAGAGCAAAGCGACTTTGCAATGCGTTTCCCGGTTTCCGAACTGCCCAATAAGTCGTTTTTAATGGGGCTGCTGGAGCAGGTTGTTACCCGCCAGCAGACGACGGCGCTGATGATTGTCACCTGCGAAACCCTACGTGACACCGCGGGTGTGTTAACCGAAACTCAGCGGGAAATCCTGCTGCTTACGCTGGTCGAAAAACTCAAGTCGGTATTAGCCCCCAGGATGGTGCTTTCCCAGGTGAGTGGCTATGACTTCGCCATCATCGCCCATGGCGTAAAAGAACCCTGGCACGCTATTACTTTAGGTCAGCAAGTACTCACTATCGTTAACGAGCGATTACCTATTCAGGGTATTCAACTGCGTCCTACCTGCAACATTGGGGTAGCAATGTTCTATGGTGATTTGACCGCAGAACAGCTTTACCGCCGCGCTCTCTCGGCCGTATTAACCTCGCGCCATAAGGGTAAAAATCAAATTCAGTTCTTTGATCCGTTACAGATGGAAGAGGCGCAGCAGCGTTTGACGGAAGAGAACGATATTCTCAGCGCGCTGGATAATCGTCAGTTCGCGCTTTGGATGCAGCCGCAGGTGGAAATGTCCAGCGGTAAGGTATTGAGCGCAGAAGCATTATTGCGGATGCAGCAGCCGGACGGAAGCTGGGAGTTGCCCGAAGGGTTAATCGACAGGATTGAGTCCTGCGGCCTGATGGTGACGGTTGGTTACTGGGTGCTGGAAGAGACGTGTCGCCAGCTGTCAGCGTGGCAGGAACGGGGTCTGATGCTGCCGCTGTCGGTGAATTTGTCCGCACTACAGCTGATGCACCCGAGTATGGTCTCGGACCTGCTGGAGTTGTTAAACCGCTATCGCATCAAGCCTGGTACGTTGATCCTGGAAGTGACTGAAAGCCGGCATATCGATGATCCCCACGCCGCGGTGGCCATTTTGCGCCCATTGCGTAATGCGGGAGTACGTATCGCACTGGATGACTTTGGCATGGGGTATGCGGGCCTGCGACAGCTGCAGCACATGAAGTCGCTACCGGTGGATGTCCTCAAAATCGATAAGATGTTTGTCGACGGAGTACCTGAGGATTGCAGCATGATCTCCGCCATCATTCAGTTGGCCCACAGCCTTAATTTGCAGATGATCGCCGAAGGTGTCGAAACCGAAGCGCAGCGTGAATGGCTATCACAAGCCGGGGTGGAAGTGGCACAAGGGTTCCTGTTTGCCCGACCGGTTCCGGCAAATATCTTCGAAGAACGTTATCTGGCGCCGGAAAGCGCTGATTACAAAAGTTAAAAAAGGTCTCGCTTGTGCGAGCCAGCTCAAAATTTTTAACATTTTTGTATCAATTATGATCCAGGTACATTTCTGTCAAGTTGTGTGGGTGTTACTTTAAGGCCGCAGGTTAAACAAAACCTTACAAGACCTGTGGTTTTTACTTTAAGGACACCCTATGAAAACCTCTATATTCAAAAGCCTTTACTTTCAGGTCCTGACAGCGATTGCCATTGGTATTCTCCTTGGCCATTACTACCCTGAATTAGGCGCCCAAATGAAACCGCTTGGTGATGCCTTCGTTAAGCTCATCAAGATGGTCATCGCACCTGTCATCTTCTGTACTGTCGTTACCGGCATTGCAGGCATGGAAAGTATGAAAGCCGTAGGCCGCACCGGTGCGGTTGCACTGCTTTATTTTGAAGTGGTCAGTACGATTGCGCTGATCATCGGTCTTATCATTGTTAACGTGGTGCAACCCGGTGCCGGGATGAACGTCGATCCGGCGACGCTGGATGCCAAAGCGGTTGCGATTTACGCCGAACAGGCAAAAGACCAGGGGATCGTAGGTTTCCTGATGGATATTATCCCGGCGAGCGTCATTGGCGCGTTTGCCAGCGGTAACATCCTGCAGGTATTGCTGTTTGCAGTAATGTTTGGTTTTGCGCTGCATCGTCTGGGCAGCAAGGGCCAGATGATTTTCAACGTGATTGAAAGTTTCTCGCAGGTTATTTTCGGCATCATCAATATGATCATGCGCCTGGCGCCTATCGGTGCTTTCGGTGCTATGGCCTTTACCATCGGTAAATATGGCGTCGGAACGCTGGTGCAACTGGGTCAGCTAATCATCTGCTTCTACATCACCTGTATTCTGTTTGTGGTGCTGGTGCTGGGTTCAATTGCGCGCGCAACCGGCTTCAGTATCTTTAAATTCATCCGCTATATCCGTGAAGAGCTGCTGATCGTTCTGGGTACTTCTTCTTCCGAGTCTGCGCTGCCGCGTATGCTCGATAAGATGGAAAAACTGGGCTGTCGGAAGTCGGTTGTCGGATTGGTTATACCCACGGGCTACTCGTTTAACCTTGATGGGACATCAATCTATCTGACGATGGCGGCGGTGTTTATCGCTCAGGCGACCAACAGCCACATGGATATCTTCCATCAGATAACCCTGTTGGTAGTGCTCCTGCTCTCCTCAAAAGGTGCAGCGGGTGTGACCGGGAGTGGCTTCATTGTTCTGGCCGCGACTATCTCTGCGGTGGGGCATTTACCGGTTGCAGGCCTGGCACTGATTCTTGGTATTGACCGCTTCATGTCTGAAGCCCGTGCGCTGACCAACCTGATTGGTAACGGTGTTGCAACTGTCGTTGTGGCTAAATGGGTGAAAGAATTGGATACCAAAAAGCTGGATGACACGCTGAATAATCGTGCGCCGGATGGCAAAACGCACGATTTATCCTCTTAATCTCGTCACTTATGCCCGTAGTCCCTTCCAGGACTGCGGGCGTTTGCGCATAATTACCCCCTGTGCCTGAAACCGTCGATTCGGCGGCTCGGGATTTTTTCACTTCTTCCGTGACATTTTTATGTTCTCGCGGTCTAACACGAAGTGTTTTTAACGTCATATTCAGAGAGTCCTTTCGAGGGCTGTCTTTTTATTTCCAGGATAGTTGATCAGGGGTTCACATGCAGGGCACAAAAATTCGACTTTTAGCGGGCGGCTTGCTGATGATGGCCACTGCCGGCTATGTGCAGGCAGATGCGCTCCAGCCTGATCCAGCGTGGCAACAGGGCACGCTGGCAAATGGTTTACAGTGGCAAGTGTTAGCCACTCCCCAGCGTCCGAGCGACCGTATTGAGGTTCGCTTGCTGGTCAATACCGGTTCACTCACCGAAAGTGCGCAACAGAGTGGTTTCAGCCATGCGATCCCGCGTATCGCGCTGACGCAAAGCGGTGGCCTCGATGCCACGCAAGCCCGTTCACTGTGGCAGCAGGGGTTCGATCCCAAACGTCCCATGCCGCCGGTTATCGTTTCCTATGATTCCACGCTGTATAACCTCAGTCTGCCTAACAGCCGTAACGACCTACTGAAAGAGTCACTTTCTTATCTGGCAAATATCTCCGGTAAACTGAGCATCACCTCTGAAACGGTCAATCATGCGCTGAATAGCGAAGACATGGTTGCAACCTGGCCGTCAGATACCAAAGAAGGGTGGTGGCGTTACCGTCTGAAGGGATCGACCCTGTTGGGGCACGATCCCGCCGATCCGCTGAAAACGCCGGTAGACGCGTCGAAAATTCAGTCTTTCTACCAGAAATGGTATACCCCGGACGCGATGACGCTGATCATCGTCGGTAACGTTGATGCACGCAGCGTAGCTGAGCAAATCAATAAAACCTTTGGCGAGTTAAAAGGAAAACGCGAAACGCCTGCACCGGTTCCCACGCTCTCTCCGCTGCGAGCTGAAGCCGTGAGTATTATGACCGATGCGGTACGCCAGGATCGCCTGTCTATTATGTGGGATACGCCGTGGCAGCCGATCCGTGAATCTGCCGCGCTGTTACGTTACTGGCGCGCTGATTTAGCTCGTGAGGCGCTGTTCTGGCACATTCAGCAAGAGCTAACCAAAAACAATGCCAAAGACATTGGCCTCGGATTTGACTGCCGGGTGCTGTTCCTGCGCGCGCAGTGCGCGATTAACGTTGAGTCGCCGAACGATAAGCTGAACGCCAATCTGGGTACGGTTGCGCGTGAGCTGGCGAAAGTGCGTGATAAGGGACTGCCGGAAGAAGAGTTCAATGCGCTGGTAGCGCAAAAGAATCTGGAACTGCAGAAGCTGTTTGCCACCTATGGTCGTACCGATACCGATATTTTGATCAGCCAGCGTTTGCGCTCGCTGCAAAATCAGGTGGTGGATATTGCGCCTGAACAGTACCAGCGTTTACGCCAGAGCTTCCTCAACAGCCTGAGCGTTGAGATGCTGAATCAGGACCTGCGTCAGCAGCTGTCGCAAGATATGGCGTTAATTCTGCTGCAGCCGAAGGGTGAACCTGAATTCAATATGAAGGATCTGCAGGCGACGTGGGATAGCATTATGGCGCCCGTTACCGCAGCGGCAACGTCTGTTGAAACGGATGAATCACACCCTGAAGTGACGGATATCCCGCCTGTACAGTAAAGGGTATCGTAACCTGTAAGCCGGGCAAGTGAAGCGCTCCCGGCTTACCCAGTGCCGGATGCGGCGTTAACGCCTTATCCGGCCTACAGGAACAATAAATTATTGCGGCATGGCGTCGCGGGGGATAATCGCCCCACGATGCTGAATGACGGTGCTTGCCGTCAGGTGGCCGCGTTTTGCGGCTTCGGCGGCATCGCCACCGGTCAGACGGACCGCCAGATACCCGGCGCTGAAGGAGTCTCCGGCCGCAGTGGTATCGATCACTTTCTCTTTCGGCAATTTAACGGCCGGAACGTCGATCAGTTCTTCGCCTGCAATGGAAACCAGGCAAGAGTCTGCGCCGCGCTTCACTACCACTTCCTGAACGCCAGCTGCGTGAGTACGGGCAATCACCTCGGCAACGGGTTTTTCACCCCACAGTGCGTCTTCATCGTCCAGCGTCAGGAATGCGATATTGGTGCATTCCAACATCTGCTGATACACCTGCTGGGTTTCTTCTTTGCTGCTCCACAGACGTGGGCGGTAGTTATTGTCAAAAATGACCTTTCCGCCGTTGGCACGGCATTCACGCAGCAATGACAGCAGCTTGTCACGGCTTGCCGGGCTTAAAATCGCCAGGCTGATTCCGCTCAGATACAAGTAGTCAAATGTCGCCAGTTCTTCGCAAATCGCGGCAGACTGCTCGCTCTCCAGCCAGAATTTTGCGGCGGCTTCATTACGCCAGTAATAGAAGGTGCGCTCGCCAGTGCTGTCGGTCTCAATGTAGTAGAGACCTGGCAGGCGGTTTTCCATGCGCTGGGTTAATGAAGTGTCTACGTTTTCACCCTGCCAGGACTCCAGCATTTGTTGGCTAAAACTGTCGGTACCCAGTGCAGTCACATAGTGTACGGAAAGTGCCGCCGCATCGACCTGACGGGCGATATAAACGGATGTATTCAACGTGTCGCCACCGAATCCGCGCTGAACGTCAGCGCCTTTCTGTGACAGCTCAATCATGCATTCGCCAATCACGGCAATCTTTCTGGACATAGTCGTAACCTGCTCTGAAAAAAATTAGCGTTAGTGTGCGCTGTGGGTGTTAAGTGGTCAACTATATTAAAACATCGTTCCATTATTTTTTTGAGCCAGCACGTGTTCTGCGTTGTTTTTGCCGCTTAGTTTTTATTTTTGCGCACAGCTGAACGTAAAGTTCTTCGTCTGAGCGCCGATAACCTTTGACGAGTCCGGTCAGTCACACTCTTATTTACAGGACATCTCAGATGATAAAGCAGGTTACCCAGCAGCTCATTACGCCCGATGCGAGTATTGAAAGCTTGCTGGAAAGACGCTATTGGCTGCAGTGCGAGCGTGCTTACACCTACCAGCCAATTTACCAGACCAACGGACGGCTGATGGCCGTTGAACTGCTGACCGTCGTGAGCCATCCTGATAACCCTTCCCAACGTATTGCACCAGACCGCTATTTTGCTGAAGTGGCTGTACGGCATCGTGTTGATGTAGTGAAAGAGCAACTTCTGCAGCTTGAGCTGAAAGGGGGCTTTTTCAGAGCCAACAACCTGCTGGCTTCAGTGAATGTCGATGGACCAACACTCATTGCGATGCGTCAGGATCCCGAAATCCTGAAAATCATTGAAGGCCTGCCGTGGCTGCGTTTTGAGCTGGTGGAACATATCCGCTTGCCGAAGGGGTCGTCGTTCGCCTCAATGTGCGAGTTCGGCCCGCTCTGGCTGGATGACTTTGGTACCGGAATGGCGAACTTCTCGGCGCTTAGTGAAGTGAGTTATGACTATATCAAAGTGGCGCGGGATCTGTTCGTCATGCTGCGTAAGACGCCGGAGGGACGTAATCTCTTCACACTACTATTACAGCTCATGAACCGCTATTGCCGCGGTGTCATTGTCGAAGGCGTTGAAACGCTGGAAGAGTGGCGCGATGTGCAAAACTCACCGGCTTTCGCTGCGCAAGGCTATTTTCTCTCTCGTCCAGTGCCTCTGGATACGCTTGAAGAGGTGATCCTGTCGCTTTGATGAGGGCGTAGTGCACCTCCTTTTCATCCTGCTGGACTATCTTTAGGACAGGCAAGGAAGGAAGTAAGGAGGTTAGACATGACGAAAACAGGTAAAATAACCACATCAGTAATAGGGGTTTTCTTGTTGTTGATCGTCGTACTCATCATTGTGATTGCGACATTTGACTGGAACCGGCTCAAACCGACCATCAACCAGAAAGTCTCTACAGAACTCAACCGGCCCTTTGCTATACGGGGTGACCTGGGTGTGGTTTGGGAACGCCAGAAGCAGGAAACAGGCTGGCGTAGCTGGGTTCCGTGGCCACATGTTCATGCTGAAGATATCATCCTCGGCAACCCGCCGGACATTCCCGACGTCACCATGGTGCATCTTCCGCGTGTTGAAGCTACGCTCGCCCCGCTGGCACTGCTGACAAAAACCGTCTGGCTCCCGTGGGTCAAGCTGGTCAAACCCGATGCGCGGCTGATCCGTCTGTCGGAGAAAAACAATAACTGGACCTTTAACTTAGCTGGGGACGAAAACCGCGAGCCTGATGCGCCGCCATCCGCATGGTCTTTCCGGCTGGATAACATTCTGTTCGACCAGGGACGTATCGCCATTAACGATAAGGTGACGAAGTCGGAGATTGAGATCCTGGTCGATCCGCTGGGTAAACCGTTACCCTTTAGCGAAGTGACCGGCGCAAAAGGTAAAGAGAGCAACGCCCGCGTCGAGGACTACGTGTTTGGGCTGAAAGCGCAAGGGCGATATAACGGCGAACCGCTAAGCGGTAGCGGAAAAATAGGTGGAATGCTGGCGCTGCGTGGCGAAGATACGCCTTTCCCGATTCAGGCTGATTTCCGTTCGGGCAATACGCGCGTAGCGTTTATCGGCACGATAAACGATCCGATGAATATGGGCGGGGCGGATCTGCGGCTTAAATTCTCGGGAGATTCGCTAGGCGATTTGTACGATTTGACCGGCGTACTGCTCCCGGATACGCCGCCGTTTGAAACCGACGGACGTCTGGTGGCGAAAATTGACCCGGAAAAATCCTCTGTTTTTGATTATCGCGATTTCAATGGTCGTATTGGCGACAGCGATATTCACGGAACGCTGGCCTACACCACCGGTAAGCCGCGACCCATGCTGAAGGGTGATGTGGAATCACGCCAGCTGAGGCTGGCCGATTTGGGGCCGCTGATCGGGGTAGATTCAGGCAAAGGGGCGGAACGGGCAAAACAATCTGAACAACGCAAAGGTGAGAAGAGCGTTCAGCCTGCGGACAAGGTCTTGCCGTATGACCGTTTTGAAACCGATAAATGGAACGTGATGGACGCTGACGTGCGTTTCAAAGGACGGCGTATTGAGCATGGCAGTAGTCTGCCGATCAGCGATCTCTCCACTCATATCATCCTGAAAAATGCCGACCTGCGCCTGCAACCGCTGAAATTTGGTCTTGCGGGAGGCAGCATTGTCTCCAGCATCCATCTGGAAGGGGATAAAAAGCCGATGCGGGGACAGGCGGATATTCAGGCGCGGCGGCTGAAGCTAAAAGCGCTGATGCCCGATGTGGAACTGATGCAGAAAACGCTCGGTGAAATGAACGGGGACGCCCGGTTTAGCGGAAGTGGAAACTCGGTAGCGGCGCTGCTGGGTAACAGCAATGGCAACCTGAAACTGCTGATGAATGACGGCTTGATCAGCCGGAATCTGATGGAAATTGTGGGCTTGAATCTGGGGAATTATCTTGTCGGGCAGATATTTGGTGATGACGAAGTGCGGGTGAACTGCGCGGCGGCGAATCTGGATATTGTTAACGGCGTGGCGCGTCCGCAGATTTTTGCTTTCGACACGGAAAACGCAGTCATCAATGTCACTGGTACGGCAAGCTTTGCGTCGGAGCAACTGGATTTAACCATCGATCCGGAGAGCAAAGGGATTCGTATTATTACTCTGCGTTCGCCGCTGTATGTTCGCGGCACATTTAAGAATCCGCAGGCTGGCGTGAAGGCCGGACCGCTGATTGCGCGCGGTGCGGTTGCTGCCGCATTAGCCACGTTAGTTACTCCTGCGGCGGCCTTGTTGGCGCTGATTTCGCCGTCAGAGGGTGACGCGAATCAGTGCAGGACGATCCTGTCGCAGATGAAGAAGTGATGTCTGGCCGGATGTTTATCCGGCCTGGATTTCATGCTCAACCCAGGCCGGATAAGGTGGTTATGCCGCATCCGGCAAAAGAATTACAACGACTGATGGCGGGTTTCGTGGGTCAACAGCAGTGCAATCAGCGTCAATGCCGCCATCGATGCCAGATACGTACCAACAGCCGCCAGACCATAATTCGCCTGCAACCATGCAGCGATGTATGGGGCAACCGATGCGCCGAGAATCGACGAAACGTTGTACGAGAACGACGCCCCCGTGTAGCGCACTTCGGTCGGGAACAGCTCCGGCAGCAGTGCGCCCATCGGGCCAAATGTCAGACCCATCAGGCTTAAGCCCAGCAACAGGAAGGCGAACACCAGCACCGGATTGCCAGAGCCGAGCAGCGGTTTAAAGGCAAACAGCGCAAACAGAATGATCAGCGTGGTGATGATAAGCATGCTCTTGCGGCGACCAAACGCATCGGCCAGCAGGCCCGCCACCGGTACCATGACGCCAAAACCAATAACCGCCATCATCAGCATCCACAACACTTCATTACGCGGCAGGCCAAGCCCTACGGGCGCTGCGGCGGTACTGAACGTCATCGAATAGACGGTCATGATATAGAACAACGTATAGGTCGCCAGCATGATGAACGTGCCGAGGATCGTCACGCGAACATGTTTTGTCAGTAGAGTACCCAGCGGGATTTTCACCTGTTTTTTCGCCGCGGCTACTTTGGCGAAGACCGGGGATTCATGCAGCGAAACGCGGACGTACAGACCGATAATCACCAGCACCGCGGAGAAGATAAACGGTACGCGCCAGCCCCAGCTCATGAACTGTTCGTCGGTCAGCAGCCAGGAGAGCAGCAGAAAGGTACCGTTGGCGAAGAAGAAACCGATAGGCGCGCCCAGCTGCGGAAATGATCCGTACAGCGCTCGTTTGCGCGGTGGCGCGTTTTCCGTCGCCAGCAACGCTGCGCCGCCCCATTCACCGCCCAGACCTAAACCCTGACCAAAACGCGCCAGCGCCAGCAGCAGTGGGGCGAAAATGCCGATAGTTTCATAGCCCGGCAGCAGGCCAATGACGACTGTCGAGATCCCCATGGTAAGCAGTGAAGCAACCAGCGTGACTTTACGGCCGACGCGATCGCCGAAATGTCCGAACACCGCGGAACCGATTGGTCGGGCCACAAAGGCGATAGCAAAAGTGGCGAGGGACTGTAGCGTAGCCGCGGTCGGATCCCCCTGCGGGAAGAAGATATGCGGGAACACGATCACCGCGGCGGTGGCGTAAATATAGAAGTCGAAGAACTCAATGGCGGTGCC
The DNA here is from genome assembly GCF_030332645.1 of Citrobacter sp. Cpo091. Classification (NCBI taxonomy): domain Bacteria; kingdom Pseudomonadati; phylum Pseudomonadota; class Gammaproteobacteria; order Enterobacterales; family Enterobacteriaceae; genus Citrobacter; species Citrobacter sp. Cpo091. The sequence goes on along the minus strand of NZ_JAOWHL010000041.1, from coordinate 188,676 downwards.
AATGAGCGAGGCGACGACAACTTTATTGCGCGAGTTGACCGGGGTGTGTTCCTGTTCGTTGTCGAGTGTTGTGGCTGTTGCTTGCATAATATTTTCTTATTTTTGGCCGAACGAAAGGTCATATTACGCACAGCAAAAGAGACATTTCAATCTGTAACAAACTTTGAGATCGGTCAAAAATAGAGCAAAAAGGGGATAATTTTTAGGCTTGAGATTTCACTTCCATGAAATGCTTCACACAATTTAAAACTTGGATGATAAAACTGGTTTTTGGTTAAATAAAAGTTACGGGTTGGATTTATTCACTAAATCAGTGAGAGCAGGCGGCATTATAATTGCCGGATGGCGCTGCGCTTATCCGGCCAACAAAACTCTCCCGTAGGCCAGATAAGCGCAGCGCCATCCGGCCAGTTAACAAAGATTAGCGGTGTGTTTTCCCCGGCATACGCGGGTCGTCTTTGTATTCCGCCGTGGCAATCCAGGCTGCGCAAAACAGGGTCAGACGAGCGAAGAAGTAGAAGAACGCCATCAGTCCAAGCACGGAACCAAATGCCGCGCCCGACGGCGACTGCACCAGTGATGGCAGCGTATACGTCATGATCATTTTGATGACTTCAAACCCCAGCGCCGCGATAAAGGTACCTCGAATGAGCGCTTTCTTACGCGGTCGGTGACGCGGTAGCCGCCAAAAAATCCAGAAGAACAGCAGGTAGTTGGCGAAAATAGAGATGGTCAGGCCGATCAGCCGCCAGGCGGGCTTCAGCCATTCGATACCGTCGAGATACAGCGCAGAGATAATCATCTGCTGGGCGGAACCGGCGATAGAGGTAATGGACAGGGTAACAATCAGCGCAACCAGTAAGCCAATCAAGGAAACAAAATCACGCAGATATTTGACCCAAATTTTTTCCTGATCCTGCGGCGTACGTTCCCAAACATCCCGCGACTGGGCACGAATCGCTTCGCGCAGGTTCCCCATCCAGTTAATGCCGGAATAGAGCGCGATACCCAGCCCAACCAAACCTACGGTCGTACGCTGCTGAACGGCGGTATTGATGGTGTTTTTCAGCGTAGAGGCGAGCGTCGGATCGCTGACGTTCAGCAGAATCTTGCTGAAGATATCCTGCAACAGCGTAGGGTGCGAAGCGAGAATAAAACCCGCGGCGGCAAACGACACCATCAGGATTGGGATCATCGACAGAAACGAGAAGTAGGTAATGGCGGCGCCAAACTGATTTCCCATACGATCGTTAAACCGCTCTGCGGCACGAATAAGATGGGCGATGATGGGCTGGCGTTGAATTTTATCGGCGAAGGTCAGCGCGGTTTTCAGCGCCTGGTTCGCTTTAGCGTTTTTCTCCGGCGCGGCGGAGGCTGATTTATGTTCTGGCGTAGGGTGTTTTGCGTCTTGTTCCTGCGTCATCCGATCGGTTGTCCTTATTTTGTTCACTCATGACATTATAGCCTGCTCAGGGGCGCATCCTGAAAAATGGACTAATCCACATAGTCTTTCATCACGCCAGTCAGCCATTCCATAAACAGATGTACCCGGCGGGAGAGGTTGCGCCGATGCGGATATAGCAAAGATACTGGCATTGGCTCGGCGCGATATTGCGGCAACACTTCGACCAGCGTACCGGCGCGCAGGGCATCACGCACGCCAACGCGCGGCACCTGAATAATGCCCAGACCGGCAAGGCATGCTGCGTGATAGGTTTCGGTACTGTTTACCGTTAGCATGCCGCCGGTTTTAACCCATTGCGTGCCGTTTTCTGTCGCCACTTCGAAACCTTGCGCACGCGTTCCCAAATTGACCGAGTAATGCACCACTGCATGCGAGGCAAGATCCTCCAGATTTTCCGGATAACCAAAGCGGGCGAGGTATTGCGGGCTGGCGCAGTTAATCTGCGTGAGTTTCCCCAGCGGGCGCGCAATCAGCCCTGAATCTTTCAGCGTACCTACGCGTACCACACAGTCGAAACCTTCGCGGATCAAATCCACCAGGCGGTCGCTGCTGCTGAGTTCGAGTTCCAGGCCCGGATACTGATGCAAAAAGCTCGGTAAGCGGGGCATCACCAGGTTTCTTGCTACACCGACCGGCATATCAACGCGCAGCTTGCCGCTGATGCTGGACGGATCGTGATGGAACAGCCCATCCAGCTCATCCAGATTACTCAACAGATCTTTCGCGCGTTCGTAATAGATCATGCCGTCTTGCGTGAGCTGAACGCGGCGTGTTGTGCGGTGCAACAACTGCGTGCCCAGATGATTTTCCAGAGCCTGGATCTGGCGCGATACGCTACCTTTAGGAAGTCCGAGGGTGTCTGCGGCACGCGAAAAGCTCTCCAGTTCTGCGACGCGGATGAACAACTGCATTGCGTGAATTTTATCCATTCTCATGCCCTATTGTTGTTCTAAATGAAACAGTAATGCGCAGTTAGCAGTATTTATTGTTCTTCTATCACCTAATAAGCTTTGTCTCAATCTTCACAACACCTGAAATGAGGTTTCTTATGACGCAACGTATCGCATTGGTGACTGGCGGCGGCCGTGGACTCGGTAAAAACGCGGCGCTGAAGCTAGCGAGTAAAGGAATCGGTATTATCCTGACGTGGAACAGCAATGAAAAAGAAGCGCAGCAGGTTGTGGATGAAATACGCCAATCTGGCGGTAAAGCGGCGGCATTACCGTTGAATGTCGGTGATATTTCTACATTCCCTCAGTTTGTTCAACAGGTGCAGGGAACGTTACAAACGCAGTGGCAAAGTAACGTGTTTGATTATTTATTGAACAATGCCGGAATCGGCATTAACGCACCGTATCCGGCATTTACTGAAGCGCAATTTGACCAACTTTTGAACATCCATTTTAAGGGCCCCTTTTTCCTGACGCAGAGCCTGCTACCGCTGATGAATAAAGGTGGTCGCATCCTCAATGTCTCGACCGGGCTTGCCCGCTTTGCGCTACCGGGTTACAGCGCATACGCAGCCATGAAAGGTGCGATGGAAGTGTTAACCCGTTATCAGGCAAAAGAGCTGGGAGAGCGCGGCATAACGGCGAATATTATTGCGCCAGGCGCAATAGAAACGGATTTTAGCGGCGGAAATGTGCGGGATAATGCGCAATTGAATGCGTACATTGCATCGCAAACGGCGCTGGGACGCGTTGGTTTGCCGGATGATATCGGCGATGCCATTGCTGCGCTGCTAAGCGATGAACTGGCCTGGATGACGGCACAGCGTATCGAGGTATCCGGCGGAATGTTCCTGTAAACCCATAAGGTGCTTATTCAACAGGTCACGGCATGCGTTGAATAAGCACTTAATGCTAGATTGTATTTTGTAACAGATTTATCCATTGTCGTAGATATCTTATTTTTAGCTAAAAATATAAAATCATATTAATTAATATTCATTGTCTTATCATGAGCGTCGAATATTAAGACTTTCCCTAATTTTCGAACCTGTTTTTGCTCCTTTGTATGATCCTTCGGGTTGAGCTGTAACTATTCATAACTTCTGCTTCTTTCTTCTCCGTCTATCGGTAAAATGGCCCCCCGCCAAATGGTGACTTCTTATTTTACCCTATGGGTAATACCCTTCCGCATGTTAAGGCTAATATCCTATTCGGATGGAGATAAATAATGCAGGTAGTAATGTTTGACAGGCAGTCAATATTTATTCATGGAATGAATGTAAGTTTGCAGCAACGTATTCCAGGAGTGGATGTTCAGGGTGTCAGTCAGGCAGATGAACTTTGGCTGACGCTGGAAGATAAACCCGAGGCATTAGTTATATTGGATGGTGACCTTGATGCTGAGTTCTGCTGTAGCTTGCTGCAACAGATAGCAGAGCGCTTTGCGATGGTGAAGGTGCTGGTGACCGCAACGGACTGCCGTAAAAAATGGCTGCAAGAGGTCACTAAACTGAACGTGCTGGCCATTGTTCCGCGCGATTCTGACGCGGAAACATTTACGCTGGCCCTCAATAGCGTCGCGATGGGTATGATGTTTATCCCCAGAGACTGCATAACCGCTACCGAAAGCGGTGGGCAAAATATCAGATTGCTCAGCGCGCGTCAGCGGGAGATTTTGACCATGCTGGCCGCCGGAGAATCTAATAAACAAATTGGTCGACTGTTAAATATCAGTACCGGAACGGTAAAAGCCCATCTTGAATCGTTGTACCAGCGCCTGGAGGTAAAAAACCGTACGCAGGCGGCAATGATGTTAAACAACACCATTTACTAGGAACATATTTCACAGTCAGAATATTTCTGGCTGTGAAATAAACACCGGCCAGATATTTTTAGCGCAAAATTGGGTAATTCCCACACTGAATATCCACGTAATTAATGCTTCCAGCTGAAACCTGTCTTTTATTTGCGTCATTTCCTTATGGATGAATGCCTCGCAGATCCTCATATCTGCGAGCAGCAATGTTTCTGCCTGCATCACCGTAATTGGGGTATCAAAGGATTCATTGGCGGTGATTTCGTGTCCGTAGCCAATGACCCAGATGCCTTTTTTGTCCTGATACTTTTCCAGCGACAGGCCCTGCCATTGCTTAATAAATGCAATACAAGCGGGCGTGAAATGCGTCGAACGCAGCGGCATAATCATCTCTGTGCAAAGAGATCTATTCTAAAAAAAACACGCCGTTACGCTAGTTGCCTGACAGCCAGTATTTACCGCAAAACGACCTATGCCGTGGGCGGCTGATATTCCTGTTTTAACAGACCAAAAATCCAGTCATCGTGCCAGGTTTGATGTAGCCAATAGCTTGCGCGTAGCGTGCCTTCATGAATAAACCCGACCTTTTCCAACAGACGCCGTGAGGCTTCGTTTCCTGCGGTGACACAGGCGGTTAGCCGCCGCAGACCGCCGCTGGCAAAAGCGTATTCACACACGGCATGCAGAGATTCAGCGCCATAACCTTTACCCTGTGCCTGTGGGGCGAGCAGAAAGCCAACCTCGGCACATTCATTGTTATCCTGAATGTATCCGGTCACGCCAAGCGGTGCTCCCGATGTCTTATCGCACAGGAGCAGACATAGCCAGTATGGGCTGCCGGGATACCATTCAGGCAGGCGGGAGTCGAAGGCTGTCCGTATTTCCTCTTCAGTACGTGCGTCAGCGACAAAGCGCATCACATCTGGGTTCTGCTGTAGCGTTAAGAAGAACGTCCAGTCATTTTCTGTCAGTGGGCGGCAGAGCAGACGTGATGTTTGCAGTACAGGCACAGGCTTATCTCCAGAATAATTTTCAATGATTGTGCGGAAGTCACTGTAAAACTTATTTATTTGCTATATGAATGTGTTCTAGTCTACATCGGCACAACGTTGCGTTTAAAAAAGATAATTACATACCATGGTGAGGCCGCACGTTTTGGGTCCTTTTAGGGAAGATGATGACCAATAGCGCGTTACAAGCGACATGTACACCCTTTGAACATTGTCTGGGGATTATCCGCCAGGCGTCGGTTGAAATATTACTGCTGCTAGGCGTACATGCCGCAGAAGGCAAAGACCCACGGTGGTTTCTCGAGCAACTGGATCAGGCACGACTGAATCTGGGCGGCTGGGGGGCTGTCGCCAGACGGTTGCAGATGAATGATGCGCAATTGAGCCAGTTCACTCTGCGGCTACGTCATCTTCAACAGAGTGTACCCCAATATGAAAATGGCCAGGACGTCAGTGAAAACCAGCTGATTTCAGCGCTGCGCTTTGTGGCTTCTCTGGAACAATTACGCCAGCAACAGCCCATCCTGAAGTATCAAACCGAAATTGCACCTGTGGAGCCGGATGCTCAGATGCGGGCGCAGCGTCAACTTCGCGCAATAGAATTAACCCTCAAATCTCTGATTGCACGGGTATGGCCGGATCAACATCCTCTCAACAGCTTTCTGAAACAGCACTTTGGTGGTGAACGTCTGCGTCGCTGGCTAAAGTTGGGCGAAGGACGAGATGCGCTGGACGGTATGATGTTTAGCGAGCTGGCGCTGATGGTCGTCGATAAGAAATTATTCGTTCGCCACTTTACGCAGATTTTTAACGATACCTCAGTGCTCATGTCATTTGTTGAGCCGCGCATCACGCTACGCATGTTTTTGGATGATTGCCGCCTGGCTCGTAACTGCGTTATCGCGCAGCAGCCGCTGACGTCAGTACAACTGATGTTGCTGGACTACCAGTACCGACAGATAACTCATCCTGTGCAACGGGCATTTGAAGAACGGCGTACGCGCATTAATCCTGCGTCGTATCTGGAATCTGATGAGGCCATGGTCCGCCAGTTTTGGGAAACAGCAAAGCAAAAAGACGAGCAAGCGGGAGGCGATAAGCATGAAATCGCAGACAGTATTGATCCGCCGGAAAAGCGGGCCAAGCGCACGGCGGAAGAACGTGAACAGCTGATTTCCGGCATGTTGTGGGTAGCGGTCGGCGTGATGGTGCTGGCGATTTCGCTGGGTGCGTTCTGGTTATTCACTTCGCCGGCGCCACAGTCGTCTTCCGGACAATCCGTTGAAATTGTGCAGGAGGAACCGCGACGCGATGCCCCCAGCGCACGGGAGGCGGTGACCCGAATGGGCATCACCTGGGATGCCTTTAACATGCGGGCGGCTATCGATCGCAATGACATCCGCGTGACGTCACTGTTCCTGCAGGGCGGGATGGACTGGAAGCTGGCGTGGACGGAGCAGGCATTTTCGGCGGGCAATACTGAGGTGTTGAGACTGTTGCTGCGTTACCCTTCGCAGATGGATGAAAGCAAACCATGCCGACAGTTTATGACTACGCTCAGCCATGCGATGTCGAATGGGGCATCGCTCACTTCGCTGCATAAAAGTTATCTGCAAAGTTTTTGTTCCGTGCCTGCGGTCGTTGCGCGTCAGCAATATGATCTTGAGCAGGCCGAGCTGCGTGTTCGCGCCCAGCCAAGCCCTGAGAACAAGAAATGGCAGAAAATTCACGCCGAGCTGTACGATGCAATTAACTGACAGCCTGATGACTCAGACCGTCAGCCGCTAGGGTTCGCCATACAAACCGATGAGTCGGCGCACCACGCCATTGGTCCAGCCAAAGCCGTCCTGCAACGGATATTCCCCGCCGCCGCCTTCACGCGGCGCGGCGTCGACTATGTGGTATTTTTCGATAAGCTTGTGGTGTTCCTGATAAAAGAGATTCACCGTTTTCAACCAGTTACGGGCAATTTCATCCCCGAGATGGTCGTCACCGTACAGTTTGAAGCCCTGGATCGCCATCCACTGCAGCGGCGCCCAGCCGTTGGGTTTATCCCATTGTTCCCCGGTTTCATGCTCTGTGGCTAAAATGCCACCGGGCGTGAGCAGGCGACTGCGAACTGCGTTAGCAAGCCGATCGGCTTGTTCATGCGTTGCCATACCGACATACAGCGGCACAATACTGGCGGCAGAGAACAGGGCCATTTGTTCGCGCCGCCAGTCGTAATCGCGATAGCAGCCGTTTTCATCGTCCCAGAGATAGCGGTTTACCGCATCACGACGATCGCTGGCTTTCTGGCGAAACAGCTCTTCCGTTTCTTTGTCACCTTTCAGCGCGGAAATATTGGCGATAGTGCTTTCCAGCTTGTAGAGGAATGCGTTCAGGTCAATTGGGATGAACTGCGTGGTGCGTATGCTGGCAAGGCGGCCTGCGTCGCGCAGCCAGCGCGATGAATAATCCCAGCCAGAAGCCGCGCCCGCGCGTAAATCCCGATACACTTCATTGGGCGGGCGACCCGAATGCTTGGCGGTCTCGACGTCTTCAAGCCATGACTCATCGCGCGGCGTATCACGATCGTCCCAATAGCGGTTAAGTAGAGAGCCGTCCGACATTCTGATCACGTGGCGGTAGGCCTGGTTGAGTACCAGGGAATCGGCGCCATCCATCCAGAACGCGTACTCCATTTTTAGATGATCAAGGTAACGACGCGCGCCGCGTACGCCATCTTCTTCAAACAGCTCCACCATCAGGGCAAAAACGGGCGGCTGTGAGCGACTCAGATAGTAAGTACGGTTGCCGTTCGGGATGTGACCATAGTTTTCAATCATCCAGGCAAAGTTATCTGCCATACATTTCAGCAGATCTTCGCGGCCGCTCTCTGCCAGACCCAGCATGGTAAAGTAGGAATCCCAGTAGTAGGTTTCGCTAAAACGCCCGCCAGGCACAATGTATGACTGCGGTAACGCCAGCAGCGAGGACCAGGGAATGTGATCCTGCGGCTCGCGCGTCAGCACCGGCCACAGTTGATCGATATGTTCTTTCAGCGAACTTTCCGGGTCAGAAACGTATTCGCTGGAGGGCGTTTCCGGGAGCCAGAAATGGTTCTCGATGAAGAGTCGCAGATCGAAGTCCCGATGGCGTTTAACCTTGCGATAGCGAATTAAAATGTCGAGCGGGTCCATTTTGGGCGCACAATCTGGGAAGGTTTTACTATCCGCAAACAGTTTGGATGACTGGACGTGTTCGAACAGTTCGAGATAACGATCGGCAGGGGTTAACGCATCTGAAGCGGGAAGTCCTTCAATCATCTCCGGCTCAGGCTCCGCCTCAATCATTTCATCCAGCTTTAACTCGCACGGATCCATTTCATAAAGCAGATCGATGTCGATCGTCATTTCTTCAGAAGGGGCGTGGGGTAGTTTCTGGTTGAGCATAATGAGAAAGACCTCCGATGGACGTTGAAAGATTAAGGCTATTGCCCGGTCGTCAGTTAAGCGTAGACATTCGCTTCGGTGTCGGGTGAGTAAAGCGTGCGGTTGATCACGTTTTAATGCTGAGCAAAATTTAAAGAATCAGACTATCCCAATGAAAATAATGGATAATTCAAAGTTCTGCATGATCTGAATATATTCCATTTTCAGAGCATTCGATTGCAACGAGGTGTGAACAGAGACAGGTAACGCCTTATCTCTATAATAGGCGCAGGCTATTCTATTGATAGTTCTCCTCCATGTAATTGCTTGATACTTATCAAAATAGTAATCCCCTTATTTCCTATGATGGTCAGGTCTGACAAAGACTGTGCATTAATTATTCTAATTTTTCTGGGTCACAATAACTCACAACGGTGAGGGTAAAATAATGAAAATCATTACCCGTCTTACCGCGATTGCCATAGCTGGCATCGTGATTTGTTATTTTGGATTATCCGGTTATGTGTGGTATCACGATAATCAACGTAGCAAACAGGCTGATGTTCAGGCCTCTACGCTGGAAGAAAATAATAAGGTATTAGGATTTTTACGCGAAAAAGGATGCGATTATTGTCACACGCCTTCAGCTGAATTACCTTTCTATTCTTCTTTTCCTGTCGCTAAGCAGTTGATGAATTATGATATTCAACTGGGATACAAATCATTCAATCTTGAGGCCGTTCGTGCGGCGCTGGTCGCAGATAAACCCGTTTCGCAAAGCGACCTGAATAAAATTGAATGGGTGATGCAGTACGACACCATGCCGCCAACGCGATATACCGCGCTGCACTGGGCCGGGAAGGTCAGCGATACGGAGCGAGCCGAGATCCTGGGCTGGATTGCGAAACAGCGTGAGCAGTATTACGCCAGTAACGATACCGCCGCGCAGCATCGTAATGAACCGGTACAACCGATACCAGAAAGTATCCCGACCGATGCCCGCAAAGTAGCGCTTGGCTTTACGCTTTACCACGACCCGCGTATTTCAGGCGACAGCACGATTTCTTGCGCGCATTGCCACGCCCTGAATGCAGGCGGCGTGGATGGCCGGAAAACGTCTATCGGCGTAGGTGGCGCCGTTGGCCCGATTAATGCGCCGACGGTGTTTAACTCGGTCTTCAACGTTGAACAATTCTGGGATGGTCGTGCGCCAACATTGCAGGCGCAGGCAGGCGGCCCGCCGTTGAACCCTATCGAAATGGCGTCTAAATCCTGGGATGAAATTATCCAGAAACTGGATAAAGATCCGCAATTGAAGCAAGAGTTTATCGCGGTTTATCCGCAGGGATTCAGCGGGGATAATATTACTGATGCGATTGCTGAGTTTGAGAAAACGCTAATTACGCCAAATTCGCCGTTTGATAAATGGCTACGCGGCGATGAAGCGGCGTTAACTGCTCAGCAGAAACATGGCTATCAATTGTTTAAAGATAATAAGTGTGCGACCTGTCATGGCGGTATTATTTTAGGCGGGCGCTCATTTGAGCCATTGGGTTTGAAAAAGGACTTTAATTTCGGTGAGGTCACTGCCGCAGATATTGGCCGCATGAACGTCACTAATGAATTACGTGACAAGCTGCGTCAAAAAGTCCCGGGCTTGCGTAATGTTGCGCTGACCGCACCTTATTTCCATCGCGGTGATGTGCCTACGCTCGATGGTGCGGTAAAACTGATGCTGCGTTATCAGGTGGGTAAAGAACTGCCGCAGGAAGATATCGACGATATCGTGGCGTTCCTCGAAAGCTTAAACGGCGTGTATACGCCATATATGCAGGGTAAATAACCTCTGGCGTTATCCAGCCTGACGCGTTTTGCAGGCTGGATAATTCTTCTTTACCTGGCGAGTATTTACCTCTGCTCATCCACAAATATTCCCCACAATTCTTCTACTGCTCTGGACATTCTGCCCGCAGGCCGAAACAGTCGGATATCAATGGGTATCCATAACCCGCTCTTCTGTGAAGCCGCCGCGGCGATCGTCCCGGCCTGAACGTCCGGGGCCGCCAGACTTTCCGGCAGCCAGGCAATGCCGTCCCCGGCTTTGACCATCGCCAGCAGCGTGGCGGCCAGATCGGCGGTGAATGCGATGTCCATACCGCGTCGGGCATGATTCACCGATGACGTGTTCGAGAGGATCCTCCCCAGACCGGATTCTGCAGAGAAGGAGAGAAACGGAAATTTTTTGCCCCCCGTAGCCTGCCAGAGCGGCTGATGAGAGCGGGGATCGCATTTGGAGTAAGGTAATAACATTTCTCGACCGAGACGGACGCTAAGATATTTCGTCTGATCGAGGTTGATGTGCATGTGAGGGTGGTAATAACACAGCAGAAACTGCGCATCCCCTTTTTCAATCATCCGTTCACAGGCGCTGAGCGTGTCTGACAGCAGGCGAAATGAGCCGAAACGGGCGATTTTTTCATTATTGCGCATCAGCGCCGGAAAAAATGAGAACGACAGGGAATGCGTTGCGGAGAAAATAACATCCGGTCGGGAATTTCCCGCCGCTTCGATGGTTTCATTTCTCAGGGTGTATAGCGCCCGGATCAGTTCGGGCACCTGAGCGACGAAAACTTCCCCCGCACGGGTCAGGCTGACACCACGGCGGTTACGTTCAAAAATCGGCGTTCCAAGCCACTCTTCCAGCGAAACAATGCGCCGACTGAATGCGGGCTGCGTCACATATCGGGAAGCGGCTGCGCGGGAGAAATTGAGTGACTGCGCCAGCGCAACGCAGTCTTCAAGCCAGGTGAGTTCCAGGTGATGCCGATTTTGCATTACAGCCAGCCTCTTTGGCATTAGATCAGTAAATAGGCACTGCTTAAGATGGAGAAATACAGGACGATGGCGTCCTTAAATGCTGCCTGAGTGCATTATGCCAATAATAAACCGGCATGAGTTATCACTTTTTACAGGCGCGTAAGTGCAAGCATAACTGACCAAGAACCCGCCGGAGAAAACATGCGTATCCTCGATGTTGTAGAAATTACCAAACCCATCGCTTCCCCTATTCGTAATGCCTATATCGATTTCAGCAAGATGACGACCAGCCTGGTGGCCGTTGTGACTGATGTTGAGATAGAGGGCCGCCGTGTGGTGGGATACGGATTTAACTCTAATGGCCGTTACGGCCAGGGGGGATTGATCCGCGAACGCTTCCGTAACCGCATTCTGGACGCTGACCCGGAAAGTTTGTTGAATGCCGAAGGCGATAACCTGGATCCGCATAAAATCTGGGACGTCATGATGAGTAATGAGAAGCCGGGGGGCCATGGTGAGCGTTCGGTGGCTGTGGGCACGCTGGATATGGCTATCTGGGATGCCGTTGCCAAAATTGCCAACAAGCCGTTGTTCCGTCTGCTGGCTGAGATGAAGGGTGTTGAGGCGAATCCACGCGTCTTTGTCTACGCGGCGGGAGGTTACTATTATCCGGGTAAAGATCTGAGCGCGCTGCGTCAGGAAATGCGAGGCTACCTGAACCGCGGCTACAACGTGGTTAAAATGAAAATCGGCGGCGCATCGTTGGAAGAGGACCGTCGCCGTATCGAAGCGGTGTTGACTGAAATTGGCGATGAAGCGCGTCTTGCCGTTGATGCCAATGGACGCTTTAATCTGGAAACCAGTATTGCCTATGCCAAAATGCTACGAGATTATCCATTGTTCTGGTACGAAGAAGCTGGCGACCCGCTGGATTATTCTCTCCAGGCCGCGCTGTCAGAATTTTACCCAGGTTCGATGGCGACGGGTGAAAATCTCTTTTCTCATCAGGATGCGCGCAACCTGCTGCGCTACGGCGGCATGCGCCCGGATCGCGACTACCTGCAATTTGACTGTGCGCTTTCCTACGGTCTGGTCGAATATCTGCGTACCCTCGACGTACTGGCGCAGTTTGGCTGGTCCCCATCACGCTGCATACCGCATGGCGGTCATCAGATGTCGCTGAACATTGCGGCGGGTCTTGGTCTCGGTGGGAATGAAAGTTATCCGGATCTGTTCCAACCGTACGGCGGTTTCCCGGATTCAGTTAAGGTGGAAGAGGGTCATATCGTCATGCCAGAACTGCCGGGCATAGGGTTTGAAGGGAAATCTGACCTGATTAAAGAGATGCGCGCGTTGGCCGAATAGCGCGGGCGGCGGTGACATAACACCCCTCCGGTTGCCGGAGGAGTGTTACTTAAGCGTGTAGTGAATAACGTCTACACATGGGCAATTAGCGCATAGTGACGAATTCTTCTGCCGCAGTCGGGTGAATAGCGACGGTGTTATCGAAGTCTTTCTTAGTCGCGCCCATTTTCAGCGCCACCGCGAAGCCTTGCAGCATTTCATCCATTCCAAAACCAATACCGTGAATACCGACAATTTTCTCTTCCGGACCGACGCAAACCAGCTTCATGCGGCATGGCTGACGGTGTGTGGTGACAGCGGTATACATTGCGGTAAATGATGATTTATACACTTTCACCTGGTCATCGCCGTGCTGTTCGCGAGCCTGCTGCTCGGTCAGGCCCACGGTGCCAATTGGCGGATGGCTGAAGACCACGGTCGGGATGTTGCTGTAGTCCAGATGCTCGTCCGGTTTGTTGTTAAACAGACGCTCGGACAGGCGACGGCCCGCGGCAACGGCAACCGGCGTCAGCTCAACGGCACCGGTATTGTCGCCGACGGCATAAATACCCGGCACGCTGGTGTTCTGGAATTTATCAACGACGATGTAGCCTTTTTCGTTGGTTTTCACGCCGGTAACAGCCAGATTGAAGTTGTCCGTTTCTGGCTCACGACCAATCGCCCAAATCAGGCAATCCACCGTTTCGCTACGACCATCTTCCAGTTGCAGAGTCAGGCTGCCGTCAGCGTTTTTAACAACCGCTTTTGGAATCGCGTGAGTATGCAGAGTCGGGCCTTCGGCGTTCATCACCTCAACCAGCGTGTCGACGATCATCGGATCAAAGCTACGCAGCGGCGCGTGTTTGCGTACGAACAGGTGCGTTTGGGCACCCAGGCCGTTAATCACGCCTGCCAGCTCAACGGCAATGTAGCCTGCACCAACAACAGCCACGCGTTCTGGTAACGCTGGCAGCTCAAAGAAACCATTAGAATCAATACCGTATTCCGCGCCAGGGACAGCCGGGCGACTCGGGCGACCACCAGTGGCAATCAAAATATGATCGGCAGTAATGGTTTCACCATTCACTTCAACGGTTTTTGCATCAACGAAGCGCGCAAAACCTTTAATCACATCGACATTATTTTTGCCCAGCACGTTGTCGTACGAGGTATGAATGCGATCGATATAAGCGGTACGGCTGGCAATCAGTTTATCCCAGTCGAACTTATTGATGGTGGTGTCGAAACCGTAATCCGGCCCGTACATATGGATCGCTTCGCGGACCTGTGCGGCATGCCACATCACTTTCTTCGGTACGCAGCCAACGTTAACGCAGGTGCCGCCTAACTCTTTGGCTTCAATCAGTGCGCATTTTTGACCGTACATTGCTGCACGGTTAATGGAGGCAATACCGCCGCTGCCGCCGCCAATAGCGATGTAATCGTAATGCCTGGTCATGGCTTTTCCTTTAACTGTTCTGTGAATGATTACCTGACAATATCGTGCTTATCAGGACTAACAAACATCGTCGGTGATTGCCGTAATTGTATGACACCGCCTGATAGGTTCCACTGATATTTGTGATTACTCAGGGACGATCCAGTTGACTGAAGTATGACCAGTTCCTGTCGGAACCAGTTTGCTGTGTAACCACGGTAGGACGTTGTTCATCTGCTGCTCCAGCTTCCACGGTGGGTTAATCACAATCATGCCGGATGCCGTCATGCCGCGCTGATCGCTGTCCGGGCGTACTGCCAGCTCAATTTGCAGAATTTTGCGGATGCCGGTGTCTTCCAGGTCGTGGATCATGCGCTTGATTTGTTGGCGCAGAACCACCGGATACCACAACGCATAGGTGCCGGTCGCGAAACGTTTGTAGCCTTCGTTAATACCGGTCACTACTGCCTGGTAGTCGCTTTTGATTTCGTAGGGTGGATCGATAAGGATCAACCCACGACGGGAAACTGGCGGTAATTTTGCTTTCAGCTGCTGATAACCATCGGCTTTGGCCACGCGAGCGCGCTCATCTTTCTGGAATTCGCCGCGCAGCAGAGGGAAGTCGCTCGGGTGCAGTTCAGTTAATTGCAGGCTGTCCTGTTCGCGCAGCAGCTGGCGAGCAATTAACGGAGAGCCCGGGTAGTAGCGCAGCTGACCGCTACGGTTGAAGTGTTGCACCACGCCAATGTAGGGTTCCAGCTCGACAGGCAAATCGTCCTGCTGCCAGATACGCGCGATCCCTTCCAGGTATTCACCGGTGCGTTCGGCATGCTCACTGCTCAGCTGATAACGGCCAGCACCAGCATGGGTGTCCAGATAGAGAAACGGTTTTTCTTTCTCTTTGAGCGATTCAATGATCAGGCTCTGAACGGTGTGTTTAAGGACGTCGGCGTGGTTGCCTGCGTGATAACTGTGGCGATAACTGAGCATGGGTAATGAAATTCCGCTGAAATGACGATTTGCCACAGTTTACAGCAGATCGACACGGATTACCCGTAGGCCCGGTAAGCGCAGCGTCACCGGGCGTCTTTCCATCACGGTTAGCATTGAAATCCTCTACACTTAACCCCATTGTACAAATTAATATGCACAGCGCCGGATACGCGCTTCATTCACTCTTTTCAACAGGACCGCGCTAATGACCAATCCATTGCTGACTCCCTTCGAATTGCCGCCGTTTTCTAAAATTCAGCCAGAGCACGTTGTGCCTGCCGTCACTAAGGCGCTGAACGATTGCCGTGAAAATGTTGAGCGAGTGGTTGCGCAGGGCGCGCCGTACACCTGGGAAAATCTCTGCCAGCCGTTGGCAGAAGTCGACGATGTGCTGGGGCGTATTTTCTCTCCTGTTAGCCACCTGAATTCGGTGAAAAACAGCCCGGAACTGCGTGAAGCCTACGAACAAACGCTGCCGCTGCTGTCTGAATACAGTACCTGGGTTGGACAACATGAAGGCCTGTACAAAGCGTACCGCGACCTGCGTGATGGCGATCATTACGCCACCCTGAACACCGCACAGAAAAAAGCGGTTGATAACGCGCTGCGCGATTTTGAGCTTTCTGGTATTGGTCTGCCGAAGGAAAAACAGCAGCGCTATGGTGAGATTGCCACCCGCCTGTCTGAGCTTGGCAACCTGTACAGCAATAACGTCCTCGATGCTACGATGGGCTGGACCAAGCTGGTGACCGACGAAGCGGAACTTGCCGGGATGCCGGAAAGCGCGCTGGCCGCCGCAAAAGCGCAGGCTGAAGCCAAAGAGCAGGAAGGCTATCTGTTAACCCTGGATATCCCAAGCTACCTGCCGGTGATGACCTACTGTGATAACCAGGGGCTGCGTGAAGAGATGTATCGCGCATACTCCACGCGCGCATCTGACCAGGGGCCAAACGCGGGCAAATGGGACAACAGCCCGATAATGGAAGAGATCCTCGCGCTGCGCCACGAACTGGCACAACTGCTGGGCTTTGAAAGCTACGCCTTTAAATCTCTGGCTACCAAAATGGCGGAGAACCCGCAGCAGGTACTCGACTTCCTGACTGATCTGGCGAAACGTGCCCGTCCGCAGGGTGAGAAAGAGCTGGCTCAGCTGCGCGCCTTCGCGAAAGCGGAATTTGGTGTTGATGAGCTACAGCCGTGGGATATCGCTTACTACAGCGAGAAACAAAAACAGCACCTCTACAGCATCAGCGACGAGCAGCTGCGTCCTTACTTCCCGGAAAACAAAGCCGTTAACGGTCTGTTTGAAGTGGTTAAACGTATTTATGGCATCACCGCCAAAGAGCGCACCGATGTTGACGTCTGGCATCCGGAAGTTCGTTTCTTCGAGCTGTACGACGAAAACAACGAGCTGCGCGGCAGCTTCTATCTTGATCTGTATGCCCGTGAACACAAACGCGGTGGGGCGTGGATGGACGACTGTGTCGGCCAGATGCGTAAGACAGACGGCACATTGCAAAAGCCGGTCGCTTACCTGACCTGTAACTTTAACCGTCCGGTGAACGGTAAACCTGCGCTGTTCACCCACGACGAAGTGATCACCCTGTTCCACGAGTTCGGCCATGGTCTGCACCATATGCTGACCCGTGTCGAAACCGCGGGCGTTTCCGGTATCAACGGTGTGCCATGGGATGCGGTCGAACTGCCGAGCCAGTTTATGGAGAACTGGTGTTGGGAGCCGGAAGCGTTGGCGTTTATCTCTGGTCACTTTGAGACCGGTGAGCCGCTGCCGAAGGAACTGCTGGATAAAATGCTGGCGGCGAAAAACTACCAGGCAGCGCTGTTTATTCTGCGTCAACTGGAGTTCGGTCTGTTTGATTTCCGTCTGCACGCGGAGTTTAACCCGCAGCAAGGGGCTAAAATCCTCGAGACGCTGGCGGAAATTAAAAAACAGGTCGCCGTGGTGCCGGGCCCAACGTGGGGCCGCTTCCCGCATGCCTTCAGCCACATTTTTGCTGGTGGCTACGCAGCGGGTTACTACAGCTATCTGTGGGCAGACGTACTGGCGGCAGATGCCTTCTCTCGCTTCGAAGATGAAGGGATTTTCAACCGTCAAACCGGACAATCGTTCCTCGATAACATCCTCACCCGTGGCGGTTCTGAAGAGCCGATGGAACTGTTCAAGCGCTTCCGTGGCCGCGAGCCACAGCTGGATGCAATGCTGGAGCATTACGGGATCAAAGGCTGATTTACCCGTCATACTTCAAGCTGCCTCTTCGGCAACTGCGCTCACTCACCCTGGTCACGTACTATTTGTACGTTCCCAGGGATTCCTTCACTTGTTGTCTTGATGCAACTCGAATTATTTAGGGTAAAGCGGAATTGAAAATCTGCTTAGTAGATGAAACAGGCGCCGGAGACGGCGCCTTATCTGTTCTTGCCGCCCGCTGGGGACTGGAACACGATGAAGATAACCTGATGGCGCTGGTGATGATGCCGGAACATCTGGAACTGCGCAAACGTGATGAACCCAAACTCGGCGGTATCTTCGTGGATTTCGTGGGTGGTGCGATGGCCCATCGGCGCAAATTTGGCGGTGGACGCGGTGAAGCGGTGGCGAAGGCGGTTGGCATTAAAGGCGATTACCTGCCGGATGTGGTCGATGCAACCGCGGGGCTCGGGCGCGATGCGTTTGTACTGGCCTCGGTAGGCTGCCGCGTACGAATGCTGGAACGTAATCCGGTGGTTGCGGCACTGCTCGATGATGGCCTGGCGCGCGGCTATGCCGACCCGGAAATCGGTCCGTGGCTGCAGGAACGTTTACAGCTGATCCATGCGTCGAGTCTGACGGCGTTAACCGATATCACGCCGCGCCCGCAGGTGGTGTACCTCGATCCGATGTTTCCACATAAGCAGAAAAGCGCGCTGGTGAAAAAAGAAATGCGGGTGTTTCAGTCGCTGGTGGGGCCGGATTTAGATGCGGATGGGCTGCTGGAGCCTGCGCGTCAGTTGGCCACCAAACGTGTGGTGGTGAAGCGCCCTGATTACGCTCCGCCGCTGGCGGATGTCGCCACGCCGAATGCGGTAGTCACGAAAGGGCATCGGTTTGATATCTACGCTGGGACAGCATAGTTTGTAGATCTGTGCGCTGTGCTGCCTGATGCGCTGCGCTTATCAGGCCTACGGCAGCGTGTGGTTTGTAGGCCGGATAAGGCGTTAGCCGCATCCGGCTTGGTGCGCTGTGTTGCCTGATGTGCTGCGCTTATCAGGCCTACGGCAGCGTGTGGTTTGTAGGCCGGATAAGGCGTTAGCCGCATCCGGCTTGGTGCGCTGTGCTGCCTGATGTGCTGCGCTTATCAGGCCTACGGCTGTGCGTGGTTTGTAGGCCGGATAAGGCGTTAGCCGCATCCGGCATAACCTATTAAACAAACGGTGCCAGCGGGTCGGCAATCTCAAATGCTACTGCTCGGTCTGCTTTCGGTGGGTAAATCAGCTCGCTGACAATCGACACCTTCAGCTTCTTCGCTTCTGCGCGCGTCAGTTTCACCTGCTGATCCCATCCTTCGCTATACACCGCACCCCAGGCACCAAGATCCAGGCAGGTGACGTAGTTTTCCTGACGATATGGCAATGGCGTTACGTCCAACAGGTCCGCCGCGGCGTTATTACCGGCAAATTTACCCAACAAAATCGCGTGCTGACAGGTCATTAACGCATGGTTGCCTTTGTCGTCGGTGGCGGCATAGGCCACATCGCCAGTGGCGTAGATATCATCGTGACCCACAACCTGCAGATTGGCATTCACATGCAGACGGCCCTGGCGATCGCGCGGGGCGTTAATCTGTGCTGTCAGGCTATTAGCCTGCACGCCGACGGTCCAGATAACCGTCTGAGAGGCAATCACCTGCCCATCTTTCAGCGTGACTCCGGAGGCATCCACACACTCTACTTCCGCATTGACCAGCCACTCGACGCCCAGTTCAGCAGAGGCTTCGATAATCACGTCACGTAATTCCTGGCTCCAGCGTCCGCCTGGCTGAGCACCGCGTTCAACTACGACAACTCTGGTCTTAGCATCAGTGCCCAATATTTCGCGCAAACGACCCGGTAATTCCAGCGCCATCTCTATCCCGGTGAAACCACCACCACAGACCACCACGGTATTACGAGCCTCACTTTCCGGTTGTAATGCCAGATTATTAATGTGCTGCTCCAGTACAGCGGCGCTCTCGAGTTGGTCGAGGTCAAACGCGTGCTCGGCGGCACCGGCGACGGCGTCGCGGTTTACGTGACTTCCGCTGGCGAGCACCAGGCGGTCATAGCGACGCAGATGAGTGTCACCGTTGGCATCTTTCCAGCTCACCTCTTTAGAGTCCGGGAGGATTTGCTCGACGTGACCTTGCAGGAAGTTGACGCCGGTAACGTCAAACAACGGTTGCAGTGGTGCGACCAGCGTATGAACGGCGCTTTCATAAAATCGTGGGCGGACACGCAGCTCCGGCTGTGGAGCAATTACTGTAATATCAATTGCCTGCTGATGTTTATCCGCCAGTCGTGCGGCGCTTAATGCTGCCCACATACCGGCAAAGCCGGCGCCCACGATCAGAATTTGTTTACGCATTGGGGTTTTCTCACTGGTGACTACGAATTATTTACTCGGATTTTATTTGTCGTAGTTATGAATTGCAATGCGATCGAGCTCCTTTTTGCCTTAAAGGGTGGTGTTTCTTGATTATCTGTTTGATAAATATGTGTTTAAATTTGTTTTGTGAAAAGGGGTCACTTTGCTGTCTGGAATGAATGAGATGAAAAAGCTACAATAAACTCAGATTCATTTTGGCTGAGATAAGAAAATGGCATTCTACAGTTCGGGAGTTGAGTACGGCATTCATAGCCTGATGTGTATGGTCGACAGTAAGGGCGACGCGCGGGATATGAGCGTGCGGGAAATAGCCGAACTGCAAAGCGTACCGTATGACTATCTGGCAAAAATTTTCACCCGTCTGTCCAAAGCGGGTCTGGTGCGCAGCATTGAAGGCAAAGGTGGCGGTTTCCAGTTAGCTAAACCCGCTGAACACATCACGGTGCTGGATGTGGTGAATGCTATTGATGGCGATAAGCGCATCTTTGAATGTCGTGAAATTCGCCAGCGGCTGGCGGTATTTGAGGAACATCCACCGGAGTGGGCCTGTGAAGGCATTTGTGGCGTGCGTTCGGTAATGGACATGGCTCAGCAGCGAATGGAAGAAGCGCTCGGCCAGCATACGATTCTGGACTTGGCGCGCAAAATGTACCGTAAAGCACCGGACACTTTTGTGGTGGAAGTGCAGGAGTGGATAGACGCGCGTAAAGGGTAGTGAGTGAAAATGCCCGATAGCGCAAGGCGACCGGGCATGTTGAATGTAGACCGGATAGGGGCAATAGCCGCCATCCGGCACTGAAGGTTATTGCTCGGTGCTCGGCGTATTAATCATACGGTTCAGCCATGGCACCATAATCGCCATCACGACCGTTACGGCCAGGGTGACAAGGCCAATCTTACTGAAGACGTTGGTATAGATAGGCAGCGTTTGCAGCGGGTCGGTGATGTTCTCTGGTACGGCGGTGAACGTAGCGACATAACCCCCCATCAGGAAGGCTGCGGCCTGCGTCAGGAACCACATCCCAAGAATGAAGCCCATCAGGTGTTGTGGCACGAGAGCGGCGACCATAGCCAGTCCCAGGGCGCTAATCAGCAGTTCACCCAGGCTCTGGAACAGATACACCAGCACGATAAACCACGGCGACGTCAGCCCTTGTGCATCGGCAAACCACATCCCGGCAGCGGCGGCCGTCAGGAAGCCCAATGAGCACAGGAACATACCGAGCGTAAATTTCATCGGCATGGTCAGGTCTTTGCCTTTGTTGCCCAGACGGGTATAGATTGCGGCCAGTACCGGACTCGCCAGTACCACCCAGAACGGGTTCAGCGCCTGGAAGCTCACCGGGTTGATGGCGAAACCAAGAATTTCATGGTGTACGTTATTGATCGCAAAGAAGTTTAGCGATGTCGGCATCTGCGCGTACAGCACGTAGAACACCACCGCTTCCAGCATCAGGATAAAGGCCACGAACATCTTGTTGCGCCCGGTTTTATCCAGTTTGAATGCCTGACGGAAGAAGATGATGGTCACGGCAATCGACAGGACGATCAGCACCAGGTTGGCAATCTGCACGTTGTGCATCAGCCAGGCGCAGATAAATACCATCACTACCGTACCGGCCAGCACGTACAGCAGGTTACGGAAGTTCAGTGGCTTATGGTCTGGCTCAGAGCCGATATTTTTCACCATTCCGCGGCAGGCAAAGTAGACCAGCAGCGCGACGATTAGTCCGGCTCCGCACAGGTTGTAAGTCACAGCATAGCCAAACTTATCGGCAATCACCGGCGCCAGCGACAGTGACAGCAGCGAACCGATGTTAATCGACATGTAAAACAGGGTGAAAGCACCGTCCAGACGGGCGTCTTTCGGGGGATAGCATTTTGACAGCAGGCTTGCCGGGTTGGCTTTAAATAACCCGTTACCAACGGCAATGGTACCCAAAGCAATAAAGATCAGATCCGGCTTAAGCAGCGACATCCCGGTCATGAAGTAGCCGATTGCCAGCACAATGGCACCGAGTACCAGCGTGCGCTTGGTGCCTAACAGGTGGTCGCCGACGTAGCCGCCGATCGAGATCAGGCCGTAAACCAGTGCGGCAAAGGCACCAAAGGTGACAAATGCCTGTTCTTGTGAAAATCCGAGCTGCTTAACAAAAAATACCGCCAGGATGCCCTGTACGCCGTAATAGCCAAATCGTTCCCATAATTCCACAAAGAAGATCATGAAGAACGGACGAGGTTGCTGCAGCAAGCCCGTAGGTGCAGTTTTATTCATATTCCATCGCCTTTCAAAGCCATCCCGAAAAGTATGAACGCGTATGCTTAAACGCGCCGAAAAAGTCTTATTTTGTTATAGACTGCGGTTATTGGCCGCAAGGGTAGAGTATTATAGAGATAGTTTTCGATCCAATTAGTTGATCACACTAATTATGATTTGTTTGTTGGGTTGATGTACTAATTGTGACCGAGTGATAAAAACAAAAACGCCCGCGAAGGCGGGCGTTTACAGGCTTAACGACTTGCAGTGGGCCGGGTTAACTTCCGGCGGCAAGCATTTTATGCTTCTTCGTCGTCACGCAGCGGAACAATCAACATGTCGACGTGGACGGTGTTGATCAGTTGGCGCGCGGAGGACATCAGTTTGCTCCAGAAATCCTGGTGGTGACCACAGACGACCAGATCCATGTCGTATTTTTTGATGGCATCAACCAGAACCTGACCCAAGTCGCCGCTACCGCTCAGGGTTTCGGTGATAGGGTAGCCTGCATTGGTGGACAGCTCGGTTAACGCGTGGTGGGTTTCTTCAGAAATGCGTTTCTGCATGTCGCCCAGATTCACGTCGATGAGCCCGGTGTACAGGTCGGAATAGTTTACGTCAACGTGGATAAGGGAGACTTTAGCATTGTAAGGTCGCGCCATAGAAACCGCTTTTTCAACCAGAACTTTGCTTTCCGGAGAAAGATCAACCGCGATAAGAATGTGTTTATAAGCCATAGTGTTACTCCTTCCATAAGTTGTCGATGACTAGCCTGCTGGCGTTATATGCCGCCGCGTCATCCGCGTCCTGCGAACCTTGTGCGCGGGGCTAGCCCAGTCGTAAAAAACGTACCATATAAGGACTATCCTTACATTATAGCGACCAGGATAATCCGTCAATCCGCCTTGCTTGCCAAATAGTTAAACAAATTTTTTAGTTAATTGCATTGATAGCGATTAACCTTATGGCAAAAAAATTAACTAATCTCCTACACTATTTAAAGAGGCGTTCGGATGCGTGATACTAACACGAACGGTTTCGGCTGCACTCTTCATTGAATGGTTTGGCAGGGTATCGGGGAGCGGTAGTCCCGGAAAGGAGTTCCGTGGGCGGGTCGCCGGGGAGGAGGTATGATAAGCACCATTGCATTATTCTGGGCTTTATGTGTCGTTTGCATTGTTAATATGGCGCGCTATTTTTCTTCGCTACGCGCACTGTTAGTGGTACTTCGTGGTTGCGATCCATTACTTTACCAGTATGTAGATGGAGGGGGCTTTTTTACCTCGCATGGGCAACCGAACAAGCAGATGCGTCTGGTGTGGTATATCTACGCTCAGCGTTACCGCGATCATCATGATGATGAATTTATTCGCCGCTGTGAGCGGGTTCGCGGTCAGTTCATTCTCACCAGCGCGCTATGCGGCCTGGTGCTAATCAGCATGGTTGCGCTGATTATCTGGCACTGATGCCAACAACAGATACAAAAAAAGCGGGTCAGCTTCCTGACCCGCTTTTTTACCGTGCATTCGCTTAGATAAGCTTCAGGGAGAGCCAGTACAGCACCCCGGAAAGAATAATCGCAGCTGGCAGGGTGAAGACCCAGGCCATCAGAATGCTGGTTACCGTTTTACGCTGCAATCCGCCGCCATCAACAACCATCGTCCCCGCAACGGAAGAGGAGAGAACGTGGGTGGTGGAAACGGGCATACCGGTGTAGCTGGCGAGACCGATAGAGACTGCGGCGGTCATCTGAGCCGACATCCCCTGGGCATAAGTCATGCCTTTCTTACCGATTTTCTCGCCGATGGTGGTGGCAACGCGACGCCAGCCAATCATCGTACCAATACCCAGCGCCAATGCGACGGCCATAATGATCCAGATAGGCGCGTACTCAATGGTGCTCAGCATGTCAGCTTTCAGTTTTTTCAGCAGACGCTGATCGTCAGCGCTTACGCCAGGCAGCTTAACCACTTTATCGGTGGTATCAGAGATGCACAGCATAATACGGCGCAGTTGACCACGCTGTTCGACGCTTAATTTGTCGTAGGTTTCCAGGTTCGCCAGCATACCTTTCGCACGTTCCAGCGCGTTGATGGTATTCGCCGGGTGGCAATGGAACTCTGTCGTCGTCGCGGGTGCCGCGTCCGTCGGGGACGGAATCAGCTGGTCTACGCCTGTGGCCTGTTTAAGCAGGTCAGGGCGCTGCTGGAAGAAGACTTCGACGTTATTGATTGCATCACGGGTACGGGTAATCTCGTAACCGGAAGCATTCATATTCACCACGAAGCCTGCAGGCGCTACGCCAATCAGCACCAGCATCACCAGACCAATGCCTTTCTGCCCGTCGTTAGCGCCATGAGAGAACGCTACGCCGATAGCGGAGAGGATCAGTGCGATACGGGTCCAGAACGGCGGCTTTTTCTTGCCATCTTTCTTTTCACGTTCTGCTGGCGTCAGGTGGATACGGGCACGTTTTTTTGTACCGCTCCAGTAACGACGCAGAATGAAAATAAGACCGCCTGCAACCACCAGACCAACAATTGGCGAGATGATAAGCGAAGCAAAAATACCGATAACTTTCGGAATGTTAAGTGCGTCCACCACCGAGGTGCCGGTCATCAGTGCATTGGTTAAACCAATACCGATAATGGCGCCAATCAGCGTGTGGGAGCTGGATGCAGGTAAACCAAAGTACCAGGTACCCAGGTTCCAGATAATTGCCGCCAGCAGCATGGAGAACACCATGGCAAGGCCATGTGACGATCCCATATTAAGCAGCAGATCCGTTGGTAGCATATGCACGATGGCATACGCCACGCTGAGACCACCCAGCAAAACACCAAAGAAGTTGAACAACGCAGCCATGACCACCGCCAATTGCGAACGCATTGCACGGGTATAGATCACGGTTGCGACAGCATTGGCTGTGTCATGGAAGCCGTTAATTGCTTCGTAGAACAGCACAAAA
Organism: Citrobacter sp. Cpo091; assembly: GCF_030332645.1. Lineage (NCBI taxonomy): Bacteria > Pseudomonadati > Pseudomonadota > Gammaproteobacteria > Enterobacterales > Enterobacteriaceae > Citrobacter > Citrobacter sp. Cpo091. Next base: position 163,563 of record NZ_JAOWHL010000041.1, on the reverse strand, counting down.
GCCAGAGCAAGCAATAGTAAAAGCCCGGTATGTAAATCCAGGCCAGCAAACAAATGTAGCATAGGACGTTACGCCATTTTGAGGACATGAACGCGGCGCATTATCAGTGACTTTGGCGGCGCGGGCAAAGTGAAATATAGAGTTTTTTTGATTTGTCTCCTGCTTTGTTTTACACCACTAAAGAATTATCCTATATATTTCAGTTAAATACCCTTTATCGGTAGTTTGGTGCTGGTGCGACCACTGAGGAATCTTTACAATTCACACCCGCTTTTTAGAGAGGATCGCAACGTGGAAAGGTTTGATACCGTTATTATAGGCGCTGGCGCAGCGGGTATGTTTTGTGCCGCGCAGGCAGGACAAGCAGGTAGTCGAGTACTGCTTATTGATAATGGTAAAAAGCCAGGACGCAAGATTCTCATGTCTGGCGGGGGACGCTGCAACTTTACCAATCTTTATGTCGAACCGGCCGCCTATTTGAGCCAAAACCCCCATTTTTGCAAATCGGCACTGGCACGCTATACGCAGTGGGATTTTATCGACCTGGTGGGCAAACACGGTATTGCCTGGCACGAAAAAACGCTGGGTCAGCTGTTCTGCGATGATTCCGCTCAGCAAATTGTCGATATGCTGGTAGACGAGTGTGAAAAAGGTAACGTAACTATGCGGTTACGGAGCGAAGTCCTGAGCGTGGTGCAGGATGATGAAGGTTTCACCCTCGAACTGAACGGCATGACGGTCGGCACGAAAAAACTGGTTATCGCTTCCGGTGGGCTTTCGATGCCGGGTCTGGGGGCAACGCCTTTTGGTTATAAAATTGCCGAACAGTTCGGACTGAAGGTGTTGCCAACGCGCGCGGGACTGGTGCCCTTTACATTGCATAAGCCACTGCTGGAGCAGCTTCAGGTGCTCTCTGGCGTGTCGGTCTCCTCCGTTATCACTGCCGAGGATGGCACCGTATTTCGCGAAAATCTGCTCTTTACACACCGAGGACTTTCGGGCCCAGCTGTTTTGCAGATTTCCAGTTTTTGGCAGCCAGGCGAATTTGTCAGCATTAATTTGTTGCCGGATGTTGACCTTGCGAGCTTCCTCGACGAACAACGTAGCGCACACCCTAACCAGAGCTTAAAGAACACCTTAGCAATGCAGTTGCCAAAGCGTCTGGTGGAATGCCTGCAGCAGTTAGGGCAAATTCCTGACGTGTCTCTGAAGCAGCTTAACGTGCGCGATCAACAGACGCTGGTTGAAACGCTGACCGAGTGGCGGGTGCAGCCGAACGGTACGGAAGGGTATCGTACCGCTGAAGTCACGTTGGGCGGCGTTGATACCAACGAGCTGTCATCGCGCACGATGGAAGCCCGCAAAGTGCCAGGGCTCTACTTTATCGGCGAAGTGATGGACGTCACCGGCTGGTTGGGAGGCTATAACTTCCAGTGGGCATGGTCGAGCGCCTGGGCATGCGCGCAGGATTTGGTGTCTGAATAAGCGAAGACGATACGTTGAGCGTGGACCCGCTGCGTTTTACATAAAGCTCACTTGTGAAATTTGCCCGGTAAATGGATTGCCGGGCACGGTTTTTTGCCTGCAACATACCTGCTACAACCGAATAGACATATTGAATCCAGGTGTTAGTATTCAATAGACAGCAGTAATGAGTATGCGTGTTTCATTTCCGGCCAGGAACGCTGATGATGACAACATTACTACCCGATATCACAGCATTTTCATCATTCACTTCCTTCGCGGCGCAGGTTGCTTACATGCCTGTCTGCTCTCTGGCCATTGTTTCTCATTCCTTCTTATCCCGGATGGAATCTCCCGCTGAATAGCTGTTCAGTGGGCTTTGTGACACGCATCGTTTGATAACAGGGATTACGGCGGGTCGAATATGGATAAGTTTAAACGTCATATGATGTGGTGGGTGGCGGGCATTCTGGTCGTGGTGGCCGCGATAGCCTGGTGGATGCTGCGCCCTGCGGGAATACCGGAGGGGTTTGCAGCCAGCAATGGCAGAATTGAAGCTACCGAAGTGGATATTGCCACCAAGATTGCCGGGCGAATTGACACGATCCTCGTGTCGGAAGGGCAGTTCGTTCGCCAGGGCGAAGTGCTGGCGAAAATGGATACCCGCGTGCTGCAGGAGCAGCGGCTGGAAGCGGTAGCCCAAATCAAAGAGGCCGAAAGTGCGGTGGCGGCAGCGCGGGCGTTGTTAGAGCAGCGGCAAAGTGAAATGCGCGCCGCGCAGTCGGTGGTAAAACAGCGTGAGGCGGAACTGCAGTCGGTCTCTAAACGTCACGTGCGTTCCCGTTCGCTATCCCAGCGAGGGGCGGTGTCCGAGCAACAACTGGATGACGATCGGGCCGCGGCAGAAAGCGCACGTGCCGCGCTGGAGTCGGCAAAGGCGCAGGTCTCTGCGGCCAAAGCGGCAATTGAAGCCGCTCGTACCAGCATCATTCAGGCGCAAACCCGCGTAGAAGCCGCGCAGGCTACCGAACGTCGTATTGCGGCTGATATTGATGACAGCGAGTTGAAAGCCCCGCGCGATGGCCGCGTACAGTACCGCGTAGCTGAACCGGGCGAGGTGCTTTCCGCAGGCGGTCGCGTGCTGAATATGGTCGATCTCAGCGATGTCTACATGACGTTCTTCTTGCCAACCGAACAGGCTGGTTTACTGAAGATTGGCGGAGAAGCGCGGCTGGTGCTGGATGCTGCGCCGGATCTGCGTATTCCGGCGACCATCAGCTTTGTGGCTAGCGTCGCGCAGTTCACGCCGAAAACGGTCGAAACCAGCGATGAACGGCTGAAACTGATGTTTCGCGTCAAAGCGCGTATCCCGCCAGAGCTGTTACAGCAGCATTTGGAGTACGTGAAAACCGGTCTGCCGGGCATGGCGTGGGTGCGTGTTGATGAAAGTCGCGCCTGGCCTGACGACCTGGTGGTGAGGTTGCCGCAATGACGCATCTGGCGCTGGTTCCCGTTCCTCCCGTGGCGCACCTTGACGGCGTGAGTCAGCATTACGGGAAAACGGTAGCGCTGAACAATATCACGCTGGATATCCCTGCCCGCTGTATGGTGGGGCTGATTGGCCCGGACGGCGTCGGAAAATCGAGCCTGCTATCGCTCATCTCCGGCGCACGGGTTATTGAACACGGCAACGTGATGGTGCTGGGCGGCGATATGCGCGACCCAAAACATCGCCGGGATGTCTGCCCGCGCATTGCCTGGATGCCGCAGGGGCTGGGGAAAAACCTGTATCACACGCTGTCGGTATATGAGAACGTCGATTTCTTTGCCCGCCTGTTTGGGCATGACAAAGCGGAGCGTGAGGCGCGGATTACCGAGCTGCTGAATAGCACCGGACTGGCACCGTTTCGCGACCGTCCTGCCGGGAAGCTCTCGGGCGGGATGAAGCAAAAGCTGGGGCTGTGCTGCGCGTTAATCCACGACCCGGAACTGTTAATTCTCGATGAACCCACCACCGGGGTCGACCCGCTGTCCCGCGCCCAGTTCTGGGATCTGATTAACAGCATTCGCCAGCGGCAGACCAACATGAGCGTGCTGGTTGCGACCGCTTATATGGAAGAAGCCGAGCGCTTTGACTGGCTGGTGGCGATGAACGCCGGGGAGGTGTTAGCTACCGGGAGCGCGCAGCAGCTACGTGAGCAAACCAACAGCAACACGCTGGAGCAGGCGTTTATCGCGCTGTTACCTGAAGCCCAGCGCCAGGCGCATAAACCGGTAGTGATCCCGCCGTATCACGCTGAGCAGGAAGAGATTGCCATCGAGGCGAAAAACCTGACCATGCGCTTCGGTAAATTTGTGGCGGTGGACCACGTTAACTTCCGCATTCCGCGCGGGGAAATCTTCGGTTTTCTCGGCTCCAACGGCTGCGGTAAATCCACCACCATGAAAATGCTCACCGGACTGCTGCCCGCAAGCGAAGGCGAGGCGTGGCTGTTTGGACAAGCGGTTGATCCGAAGAATATCGATACCCGCCGCCGGGTAGGCTATATGTCGCAGGCATTTTCGCTCTACAGCGAGCTGACCGTCCGGCAAAACCTCGAACTACATGCGCGGCTGTTCCATATCCCCGAAGCAGAAATCCCTGGGCGGGTGCAGGAGATGAGTGAGCGCTTTTCGCTGACCGATGTCGAAGATGCGCTGCCCGGTGCGCTGCCGTTGGGGATCCGTCAACGCCTGTCGCTGGCGGTGGCGGTGATCCATCGCCCGGAGATGCTCATCCTTGATGAACCGACCTCCGGGGTCGATCCGGTAGCGAGGGATATGTTCTGGCAACTGATGGTTGATCTGTCGCGCCAGGACAAAGTGACCATTTTTATCTCCACCCACTTTATGAACGAAGCGGAGCGCTGCGACCGCATGTCGCTGATGCACGCCGGAAAAGTACTGGCCAGCGGTACGCCGCAGGAGCTGGTGAAACAGCGTGGAGCTGCCAGTCTGGAAGAGGCGTTTATCTCCTGGTTGCAGGAAGCGGCAGGCCCGGCGCCGGAAGCTCAGTTAGCGCCAGCCAATGTCCAGACAGTGCATGAAAACAGTAAGCCGCCGCGGCAAGGCTTTAGCCTGCGGCGCTTGTTCAGCTACAGCCGTCGTGAAGCGCTGGAGCTGCGACGTGACCCGGTACGTTCAACGCTGGCGCTGATGGGCACAGTGATCCTGATGCTTATCATGGGCTACGGCATCAGCATGGATGTGGAAAACCTGCGTTTTTCGGTGCTCGACCGCGACCAGACCGTCAGCAGCCAGGCGTGGACGCTGAATCTGGCGGGATCGCGCTATTTTATCGAACAACCGCCGCTCACCAGTTATGACGAGCTGGACAAACGGATGCGTTCAGGTGAAGTTGCGGTAGCAATTGAAATTCCGCCAAATTTTGGCCGCGATATCGCGCGTGGAACGCCGGTGAAGATTGGCGTCTGGGTCGATGGCGCAATGCCAAGCCGCGCTGAAACGGTCAGGGGTTACGTGCAGGCGATGCACCAGACCTGGCTGCAGGATGTGATGGCGCGCCAGCCAAATGCCAGCGGGCAAAACGGGCTGATGACCATTGAAACTCGCTATCGTTACAACCCGGATGTGAAGAGTCTACCGGCGATTGTTCCGGCAGTGATCCCACTGCTGTTGATGATGATCCCTTCCATGCTCAGCGCCCTCAGCGTGGTGCGTGAGAAAGAGCTGGGGTCGATTATCAATCTGTACGTTACGCCCACGACCCGCAGCGAGTTTTTACTCGGCAAACAGTTGCCGTACATCGTGCTGGGCATGCTGAATTTCCTGCTGTTGTGCGCGCTGTCGGTGTTTGTATTCGGCGTTCCGCATAAGGGGAGCTTTGTGACCCTGACGCTGGCTGCGCTGCTGTACGTCACCATTGCCACCGGGCTGGGGCTGTTAATCTCCACGTTTATGAAAAGCCAGATCGCGGCCATTTTTGGTACGGCGATTATTACGCTGATCCCGGCGACGCAGTTTTCCGGAATGATCGATCCAGTTGCCTCGCTGGAAGGGCCGGGTCGGTGGATTGGTGAAATTTATCCGACCAGCCATTTTCTGACCATCGCGCGTGGAACGTTCTCTAAAGCGTTGGATCTGACCGATCTCTGGCAGCTGTTTATTCCGCTGGCGGTAGCCATTCCGGTGGTGATTGGTCTGAGCGTATTACTGCTGAAAAAACAGGAGGGGTGATGCGCCGATTACGCAATATTTATAACCTCGGCATCAAAGAGTTGCGCAGCCTGCTGGGTGACAAAGCGATGCTGACGCTGATCGTCTTCGCCTTCACGATTTCGGTTTATTCTTCCGCGACCGTCCTGCCGGGTTCGCTGCATCTGGCACCGATTGCTATTGCCGATATGGACCAGTCGCAGTTGTCGAATCGGATTGTGAACAGCTTTTATCGCCCGTGGTTTTTACCGCCGGAGATGATCACTGCCGATGAAATGGATGCCGGGCTGGACGCCGGGCGCTATACCTTCGCCGTAAACATTCCGCCTGATTTTCAGCGTGATGTGCTGGCCGGACGACAACCGGATATACAGGTTAACGTCGATGCCACGCGCATGAGCCAGGCGTTTACCGGCAACAGCTATATCCAGAATATCATCAGCGGCGAGGTGAACAGCTTTGTGGCGCGTTACCGCGATAACAATGAGCCGCCGGTGGCGCTGGAAATGCGCATGCGCTTTAACCCTAATCTGGAACCCGCCCGCTTTGGCGCGGTGATGGCGATTATCAACAACATCACTATGTTGGCGATTGTGCTGACCGGTTCGGCGTTGATCCGCGAACGCGAGCACGGGACCATTGAACATCTGCTGGTGATGCCGGTGACGCCGTTTGAGATCATGATGGCAAAAATCTGGTCGATGGGGCTGGTGGTGCTGGTGGTTTCCGGTCTGTCGCTGATGCTGATGGTAAAAGGCGTGCTCGGGGTGCCGATTGAAGGTTCGATACCGTTGTTTATGCTGGGCGTGGCGCTGAGCCTGTTCGCCACCACCTCGATCGGCATTTTTATGGGCACGCTGGCGCGCTCCATGCCGCAGCTGGGGCTGCTGATGATTCTGGTGCTGCTGCCGTTACAGATGCTTTCAGGTGGCTCCACACCGCGTGAAAGCATGCCGCAGGCGGTGCAGGACATTATGCTGACCATGCCGACTACCCATTTCGTCAGTCTCGCGCAGGCGATACTTTATCGCGGAGCCGGGTTTAGCATTGTCTGGCCGCAGTTTCTGACGCTGCTGGCGATTGGCAGCGCGTTCTTCCTGATAGCACTGCTGCGTTTCAGAAAGACGATTGGTACGATGGCGTAATCATTATTGCCGGGGGTGCTTCGCTTGCCTGGCCTACAAACGGTAACGGACGTAGGCCGGATAAGGCGTAGCCGCCATCCGGCATCCCGCAACGAAACAGGCAATTACTCTTCTTTCGGCAGGCACTGTAGATGGCCGTGGCGCACGCCGCGCTGGGAAATCACGTCATCGGCAAAATGCTGTACATCGCCCATGTCGCCTTTTAGCACGGCGATTTCCAGGCAGTCGTCATGGTTGATGTGCACGTGCAGCGTGGCGACCGATAAATCGTGGTGGTGGTGTTGGGTAGAAACAATACGGCTGGCCAGATCACGCTTCTCATGCTCATAAACATACGAGAGCACCGCGAAGCCCTGAGTGCCGTGTTCAAGGGTAGTTTCCTGCGCCAGTGCGCCACGCAGAATATCGCGGATCGCTTCGGAACGGTTGTTGTAGCCACGGCGCTGACTCAGGCCGTCGAGCGTTTCCAGTAAATCGTCATCGAGGGTAATGGTGACTCGTTGCATCTGCAGTTAACCTTTCATGTGGCGCGTTGGCGCACAGGGAGTAAGGGGAATAGCGTATTTTGTAACACACGTCCGGCATCCGGGGAAAAGGTTAATGCTCTCGCAATAAACGCAGCAGAGTACTGACCTGTTCATCCAGCGGGGCAAGCGTATCTTTAACGATCAGATGCAAAGGCGTGGCGCGGCGAGCACCATGGCTTAACGGCAGTGGGCGTAAAAGCCCCTGATCAAGTTGCGTCTGAATACGTTCCTCGGGCAGCCAGCCGTAACCGACCTGATACATCACCGCATCAATCGCGGCATCAATGGTCGAGAAGGTCCAGGCATCGCGCACCGGTTGTTGTGGGTTGTCGCGATCGGCAATGCGAATCAGCGGCCAGGCGCGTAATGCGTCTTCATTCAGCGGCGCATCCAGCATGCAGAGTGGGTGATCGCGGTGGGCCACGGCCACGAAGTCAATATTCATCAGCCATTCGCCGCGTCCGGTGACATCCTGACGCCGGGTCAGGATCATTACGTCCGCATCGGCATGTGCTGCCAGTCGAGCATCACCATTCTCCAGGACTTCGGTCAGACGCACCTGCGTTTGCGGCCAGGCCTGCTGAAACTGTTTGAGAATGGCAAACAGGCGTTTGCGTGGGAAGATGCTATCTACCATCAAATCCAGCCGCGTTCGCGTACCGTTTTGTAACGTTGCGGCCCGGGTTTCCACCCATAAAAAGGCCTTCAGTAGCGGTTTGACCTGATTGAGCAATAGCTCTCCGGCCGGTGTCAGGACAGCCCTGCGCCCTTCCGGGGTCAGCAGCGTTACGCCAAGTCGCTCCTGTAACAGTGCCAGATTGTAGCTTACCGAAGACTGGCTACGGTTGGTCTCTTCCGCCGCTTTAGCGAAGCTGCCCAGCTCCACCACTTTCTCCAATAGGGCCCACTGCTCGAGGGTTGTTTTGTGCATAACTCATCTAATAATTGAATGAATTTGATGCAAATATAGCGTTATTCATCCAATTTTTGAAGCGTTAAGATCCTCGCATCAAGTAAGAGGAGAACGAATATGAGTGCGTTTGATAAACATGATTTAAGCGGATTTGTCGGCAAACATCTGGTCTATACCTACGATAATGGCTGGAATTACGAGATCTACGTGAAAAACGACACTACGCTGGACTACCGCATTCACAGCGGCATTGTGGGGAATCGTTGGGTGAAAGATCAGCGGGCCTATATTGTGCGGGTGGGGGAGAGCGTTTATAAAATTTCGTGGACCGAACCGACCGGGACCGACGTCAGTCTGATCGTAAACCTGGGTGACAAACTCTTTCACGGCACCATCTTTTTCCCTCGCTGGGTGATCAATAATCCGGAAAAAACGGTCTGCTTCCAGAATGACCATATTCCGCTGATGATGTCGTACCGCGATGCCGGCCCGGCGTATCCCACCGAGGTGATTGATGAGTTCGCGACCATCACTTTCGTACGTGACTGCGGCGCGAACAATGATGACGTTATTGCCTGTGCGGCGAGCGAGCTGCCGAAAAACTTCCCGGAAAATTTACGCTAAGGCTTCCAGTCGCTGCACGGCGTCTGCGGTCAGGGTAAACGGCGTGGGGGTGCACACCGCCAGGCTCAGGGTATCGAGCTGGCACTGGCTGACGGAGAGTGAGGAAGTTAGCGCGGTACTGTCGACGCTGACGATTTGCCAGGCGCTACCGCCGCGCTGTTTCACGATAGCTTCTTTACGCGTCCAGATGCGCCAGAACGCCGCCAGCTGTTGCTCCGGGCGTTCGGCCTCGACTTCGGCATGTTCACCAAGACTGAATACCGTATTTGCCAGCGTTTGCCAGTTATCGCGCGGGCGAACGACTTCTATATCGCAGCCGACTTCCCCTTCGTCGCTGAGCAGCAGGGCGATATCATCACCGCTGTGGCTGAGATTGAACCACAGCGGCGTGTCAGCAGAAAAGGCCGGTTTTCCTTGCTCGCCATAGATGATGTCTGGTAATGGCGAAAGGGCATGGGAAAGCAGCACGCGACCGGCCAGCCAGCGCGCACGGCGAGCACCTTGCGGCGCTTGCTCACTCAGTGCGGCAGGCAGTGCACCAGCGCTTAAAACAGAAACTTTCCCAAGAACGATCCGGTACATATCACGGCCAACGTTTAATGATGATAGAAGTATTTATGCCGCCAAACGCAAAGTTGTTGCTCTGCAAAAACTCGCAATCAATCTTGCGGGCTTCACCCATAATGTAATCCAGCGCGCCACAATTGGCATCTGGCTGGCTCAAATTTAGCGTAGGCGCAAACCAGCCTTCACGCATCATTTGCAGACTCATCCAGGCCTCTAGTGCGCCACAAGCGCCAAGGGTATGTCCAAAATAGCTTTTAAGCGAGGATAGCGGAACATTATCACCATAAATTGCAGAGGTTGCCTGACTTTCTGCAACATCACCACGATCGGTTGCGGTTCCGTGCGCTGAAATATAGCCGATATCCCGGGCACTAATACCTGCCATATTCAGTGATTTTTCCATGCAAATCTGCATTGTTTCGCGCTGCGGCTGGGTGATATGGGCTGCATCGCAGTTAGTGGCAAAGCCAACAATTTCACCATAAATCGTTGCTCCGCGCGCTTTAGCGTGTTCCAGCTCTTCCAGCACTAGCGTACCTGCACCTTCTCCGATGACCAGACCATCGCGTTTTTCATCGAACGGGGATGGGGTGGTTTTCGGCTCGTCGTTGCGCTGGCTGGTTGCGAATAACGTATCAAACACGGCGGCTTCGGAAGGACACAGTTCTTCTGCGCCGCCGGCGACCATCACCGTTTGATAGCCGTGTCGAATGGCTTCCCATGCGTAACCAATTGCCTGGCTACCGGATGTGCAGGCGCTGGATGTCGGGATGACTCGCCCACGCAGACCGAAAAACAATCCGGTGTTAACGGCAGTGGTATGCGGCATCATTTGCACGTAGGTCGTGCCGGTGATGTTATTGGTGTGTTTCTCGGTCAGCATGGTCGCGAACTCGCTCACTGGACCGGTACTACCGGTTGATGAACCATAAGCGATCCCGGTTTCACCGTTAGTCAGTACCCGATCGCCAATCAGCCCGGCCTGCTCAAGCGCCAGCTCTGTTGCGCGGGTGGACATCAGCGATACGCGCCCCATGGCGCGAATTCGCTTGCGGGTATAGTGTTCCGGCAGAGTGAAGTCGTCGATCGGCGCTCCCAGCAGTGTGTGCAGTCCGTCATAAACCTGCCACTCCGGCATTTTGCGTACCGCATTTTCATATGCCAATAACCTGGCGGAGACAGCCTGCCAGTTTTCCCCAAAGGCGGTGACGCCGCCCATGCCTGTAATCACGACACGACGTGTCATAACATCCCTCCATTGATGGAAATCACCTGGCGAGTTACATAGCCCGCCACATCCGACATTAAATAACTGGCAAGCCCGGCCACTTCTTCAGCCTGACCTATTCGTTTCATGGGAATCATCGACATCGCCTCTTTCAATGCGGCTTCTTCCATCTCGATCATCCCGGTATCAATGAGTCCCGGTGCAATGCAGTTTACGGTAATTTTGCGTTTTGCCAGTTCGATAGCCAGCGCTTTGGTGGCACCAATAATTCCGGCTTTTGCCGCACTGTAATTGACCTGACCGCGGTTGCCCATCACGCCCGAAACCGAAGACAATGTGATGATACGGCCCCCCTGGCGTGCGCTGATCATCGGCATAATGCACGGATGAATGACGTTGTAAAAGCTGTCGAGGTTGGTATGGATCACCGAATCCCAGTCGTTATCACTGAGCGCAGGGAAAGCGGCATCCCGAGTGACTCCAGCGTTGCTGACAATACCGTACCATGCGCCGTTTGCCTCAATATCTTGCGACAGTATTTCACGGCACTGCTCGCGATTGGCAACGTCAAATGTCAACAGGCGCCCTGCGCCGCCAGCGGCGAGGATAGCATCCAGCGTTTCTTGTGCTCCTTGCACATCGCGATGATAGTGTACGCCGACCACAAAACCGTCCGCGGCCAGTTGTCTGGCGATGGCGCGACCGATACCTTTGCTGGCACCCGTAACTAAAACTGAACGGCTCATGTGGACGCTCCTTGTTGAAATAGCGTGTTAATTTCTTCTGATGTCGGCTGGAAGGTGTTGACTCGACCGGTTGCCAGCGTCTCGTTGTCTGCCTGGATGGCACATTCAAAGCTACCGAATCGTGCATCCTGCATCAGCAATTTGACATGGATGCTCAGCGTCTTCCCGGCAGGCAGAACACCTGTAGCACAGACTAACTCACGTGCGCCCAGTACCATACCTAACGTAATACTCGCCTGACCTTGTTGCTGGCGGTGCCAGCCAGACCAGACGCCAATGGTCTGCGCCATCAGTTCCAGTGCGAACCAGCCAGGCAGACTGCCATCAGGGTCGAGAAAAGGGGCCAGTACGCTGTTTGCTGATACCGTCACGTGGCAGGTGGCGGTTTCGTCCGCCACACTGACGACCTCTTCAAGAAGCAGCATCGGCGCATCATGCGGTAAATAATCGCCCGGTGATAAATAGTGGCTCATGAGATTCTCCCGAGCAGGATGCTGGCATTATTGCCACCGAAGGCAAACGAATTAGACAAGATAACCGGGCGAGTCAGCGGCTGCGGCTGTTCAATGATGCCGCAGGGTGGCAATGTTTCATCGCGTGGCGACTGGCTAAAATCCTGCGGCGGCAGCGGCAGCTCGCGTTGCAGAATCAGCATACTGATCGCTGCTTCGGTGATCCCCGCAGCGCCCAGCGTGTGCCCGGTCAGGTGTTTGGTTGAACTGCACGGGACCGTTTCGCCAAATAGCGCGCTCACGACGTTGGACTCAATCTGATCGTTTAACGGTGTGGCGGTACCGTGCAGATTGATATAGCCCACGTGTTCCGGCGTCATTCCTGCGTCGTTAAGCGCCTGGCCGATGGCGCGAATGGCACCTTCCCCCTGTGGATGGGGAGCAGAAATATGGTACGCGTCGCTGGATTCGCCGACGCCAAGGAGCGCGATAGGCTGTGGCTCGCGGGTTAATACCATCAATGCTGCGCCTTCGCCAATGGTGATCCCACAACGGTTGCGGCCAAACGGCTGACACAGCGTTGGGGAGAGTGATTCCAGACTGTGGAATCCGTTGATTGGCATTCGGCTTAGCGTATCCGCACCGCCGACAATGGCGATATCGACCAGACCAGATTCGATCAAACGACGTCCGCTCATGATAGCTCTTGCACTGGACGAGCAGGCGGTTGAGAGCGTAAAGGCCGGGCCATCCAGCGCCAGCCAGTGGCTAAGAAAACGCGACGGATCGCCCAGTTCCTGTTGCGGATAGCGCCAGTCAGTGCTCTCTTTGCCGTTGAGCATCAAATCTACGTGAACGTCACCCTCATCCAGACCGGAGGTGCTGGTGCCGAGAACAACAGCAATACGATCGCGACCAAATCGGGCGATAGCGTCGTCCACCTGCGGCTGGATTTGCATCAGTGCTGCCAGCAATAGCTGGTTGTTGCGCGAACGATGAGCGCTAAAGTGCTGAGGAATAGCGGGCAGCTCACCGTCAACGCCTGCTAACACGGCGGATGGGTGTCCTTGCAGCCAGCCCGTGCGCGGGCGCATTCCCGGCGCTATGCCACGAGTGATGTTGGCTGCGATTTCATCAGTGTTATTGCCCAACGCATTAATCATGCCAACGGCAGAAATGTAGATCATCTCAGTCACCCAGGTATTGAATGGTGATGTGGTATTTAAAAACGTGCTGTTCAATGCTGATCGGTTCGCGTTTTCCTTTTCGATTCAGATACGTGATTTCCGTGACCACTTTGCCGCGGGCATTGCGCAGCTCACGCGTGTCACCCGTATCGACGAGCGTCCAGCCTGTGGGTAATTGCGGTTGCCAGGCGCTAATCGGCCAATGACTGAGCATCACGTCAGCCAGCACCTGGCTGGCTGGCGGCAATTGTGGAACGATGATCGATTGCTCGGTGTGCAGTCCTTTTTCATCGTAAGTCACGAGGAACAGGCGAATGCCGACTGATGATAGCCCGGCAAGTGTGATTTTCTTGTCATCAGCATTGAGCATGACCAACAGTGACTGAGTTTTGCCGTTAAAACTTCCGGTTAGTAGCTGTTGTGAATTCACCGGGGGAGAAATCCCCGGGGCAGGTAGCGTTACACGAGTCCCCGGCTCTAACCAGGCTTGCGGGCGGCCTTTCTGTTCCGGTTGCGAGTGGCTGCAACCTGCCAACAGCAACGTGGCGACGAGCGCAGCGGTGCGCCAGAATGTCTGTTTAATCATCTTCTTTTTTTCTCTTTTTTTCCTGGCATCGCCAGCGGTGACAGCAGGAAGGCGGTGAAAATACCGCTCACTAGCACAATGCCAAAACTGCTGATTGCCTGAGTGGCGCTAAAGACCAGCATGCCGAGCGTCAGGAGCGTGGTCATCATTGCCAGCGTGATAGCCAGCAGCGATGTCAGTGGCGTACCGCGTGGATTACTGAAAAACAGCGTGTAGTTAATGCCAATTCCCAGTACCAGCACCAGTGCCAGCAGCGAGAACAGGTTGAGCGCATGACCGCTCAGGGCCAGCACCGCCAGACTGCAACCTAAAGACAGCACTGAGGGGACCAGGCTAATTAAGCCTTTACGCCAGCCAAGCCGAATGACGGCGCCACAGGCAATCACCGCCAGCGCAATGCACAGCAGACCGGTCAGAATATGGCGATAAAGGGCAAACAGGTTGTCAAAGCTGCTCTTACGATCCACCCACGCCACGCCGGAATATTTCGCGCTGAGCGTATTTAATGCATCACTTTGTTTCACCCCTTCAACGGGAACCAGTACGCTGCTTTCGCCATCAGCCAGAGACAACCATAGCAAGCGCCAGCCTTCACTGGCCGGGCTGGCAAGCCAGGCATCGACGGTTACGGGCATGGCGCTAAGATCGGGGTTCACCGTTGCCAGACCGGCGTTGTTTAAGGCTTTCGTGATGGCGGGCGCGGCATCTTTTAGCAGAGACAGATCCTGCTGTTGCTGGGCGAGTGAATTGAGCGGAATGGTGCGATATCCGCTGAGTAAACCATCTTTTTTTGCCTGTTCCAGCGCGGGGATAAAGGTTTCCAGCCGCTCCAGCGTTTGCTGAGCGGATTTGCCGTACACCACAAACCACTTCTGGTCGACGCTTTGCCCGGTCAGGGCGGTAATCGCTTTTTCCTGAGCAAGAATACCCTGCGGCAGCGCCTGTAACTGGGAGATATCATCATCTACGCGTAGCGTCGCCATACCTGCCAACGAGAACAACGCCAGCGCCACCGGCAGGCCAACGGATAATTTCTTATTCCGCCGCCATGCAGCAAGCCAGCGTAGCATGAGTACCATTGCCGGCACCGGGCGTACCGGCAACCGACGACACAACCACGGGTGCCAGAAAATGACCGTCAGGCAGGAGGCGCTCAGACCTACCGCCGCGAATACCGCCATCTGGCGAATACCGGGGAAGGGGGCCAGCATCATAATCAGATAAGCCGCTACGGTGGTGAGTAGAGCCAGGAACAGGGCATTGCGCACTTTGGCAAGGCTTTGCCATGGCGATGTTTCCGCACCGTGCACCATCCGTTCGGTCAAATAGTAGAGCGTATAGTCGGCGGAAATACCGATGATGCTCATGCTCATCACCAGCGTCATCAGATGGAGCTCGCCAAAAATCAGCAGCGTGACGACGGTCCCCGCCAGCGCACCAATGCCAATCGAAATCAGGCACAGCAGCAGCGGACGCAGCGAACGAAATACAGCCACGATGAGCAGGATCACCCCGAGCACAGTGGCTATGCCGAGGGTAGAGATATCTTGTTTCGCCTGCTGGCTGGCGTAATCGCTATAGAACAGCGTCCCGCGAGACAGCAGTTGAGCCTGTGGATAGTGGGCTTTGAGCTCACCCTCCAGCGTATTCAGCGTGGTGACCAATTGATGCGTCTGTTGCATATCAAACGATGAGCCGGTCAACTCGCCATGTAACAGATACCAATAGTTGCCTTGCTCATCCTGGGTGACAAGCCAGCCGTCCATCAGGCGCAGACGCTGCCCGGTTTTGGCCATGGCCAGCTGCGAGCCTCGCATCAGCATGAAGGGATCGTTTTGTAGCTCTTTGCCACTGACGCCGGAGAATGCGGAGTAAAGTTGGGACAGGATCCACTGGCCCTGCGCTTCGCCGCCGTTTTGCAGCCGGGCGCGGGTCTCGTTATCTATCAGGCCGTTACGATGTTGCCAGAAGAATGCCCCCCAGGCTTGCTGGCTGTCGGCATCCATTGGACCTTTTACCTGGGCTAGCGCGTGCGATTTTTGCAGTAAAGCCAGCCAGTCCCGGGCTATAGCTGGGTCCGGTTGCTTACCGGGGCTCACTAGCCAGACCACCTGACGGTCAAGGCGCTGCATAAATCCCTCGTTAAGACCCGGAGGTATAGCGCCCAGCGTCTGCTTTGGCAACATGGCCAGCACGCTGCTGTTAAGGCGGGCCTGAGGTAGCAGCGTCAGAAAGATGCCCAGCAGGAGCAGGCAGACGACTCCCCATAACAGCGCGGGGCGTTTACTGGGCGGCAAAGCGTTGGCGTTCGTCATCGGTCAGTTGCGCTGGCGTTAGTTGGTGTTGGGAAAGCGCGATATCGGTGCGATCCCCCTGCTTATCGTTGAGATGAATACTCTCCAGGTAAGTCTTTCCGGCTAAATCAATCGTCGCAAAAATCTTATCCAGCGGTGTGGTGATTGGCGTCAGGCGTAGCGTCCAGCGACCTTCTCCTAAGTCTGCAAACTCCACGCGGAAGTTTTGTTCCAGCACGTTACGATCCGCCTGGAATAACGCCCGTAGCAGATGATTAAACTGGAACATTTGCGGGTTATTCTCAGCGGTAATGGTCTGCGGTGGTTGACCGTTAATTGCCTGAACCATCCGTTTGTCGTCCAGCAGCAGTTGCATGGGGAACGGGGACGTTTGATCCCACAGCAACCCCTGGTCGCGGGCGATCAACATCTTGCCCTGAGATCGCAGCGGCTGCGGCAGATCCTTTATCGTCCGGGTTTGATCGAAGTGGGCGCGAACCACCGGTTGTTCGGTAAAACGCTGTTGTAGGGAGTCGAGCGTCAGGGCACTGACGAAAGGGCTGACGAGCAGCACGAGCAATGGCCATAATTTCATGGTGTCACTCCCATCCGTTCAAACAGAATATCCGGGCTGACAAAGCACAGTTCACGGCTTTTTTCGTCGACGGCGACCTGGATGGTGTAGCCTGTTGTGGCGCGTTTACCTGTTTCGGCATCAAAAATTTCGTAGCCAATACGCAGGCGATTTTCGTACTCTTTAATTTGGGCGCGTACACGGATACGCTGCTCGAAAGTCAGCGCATTGCGATACTTCACCCGAGTGTCGACCACGGGCCACAGATAGCCAGATTCTTTCATCTGCCGATAGCCATAATCGAATTGGTTCAGCAGTGCCTCACGGGCAATCTCGAAGTAACGGAAGTAGTTACCATGCCACGCTACGCCCATCATATCGACGTCGTGAAACGGAATAGTTAGCTCGACTTCAGCCGTAAAGCGGGGATCGTTAAGCACCCTTTACTCCTTGTCATTGGTATCCGGCAGTTGCCAGAAATCGAAAAAGTTAAACCAGTCGAGGGGCGACTGAAGCGCATAGTGCTCAAGGCGTTCGGCGTAGCGATCGACAGTATTTTGTAATGCCTGTTGTCGTGTGGCGCGCGGTAAGAGCAGCGGGTCGGCAAACGGTTCGCAGTAGATGTGGAGTTTCTCCTGCTGACGCAGGGCAAAAATCAGATCTACAGGGCAGCGTAAAATAGACGCGAGAATAAACGGGCCCTGAGGGAATGGCGCGTTTTGCCCCATAAAGCGGCTCCAGCACACGCGCCACTCGCCGCCGCGTTGGGGATTGACTGCGATGCGATCGCCTACGATGGCTACCCATTCACCGCGCTCCAATTTCTCTTTGAGCAGAATGGCAGTATCTGGACCAATACTGTTCACCGGGAGCAGATTTAATCCAGCCTGCGGGGCCATCTCTTGCATGATTTGTTTAAAGCGTTGGGCGTTATCGCTAAATACCAGCGCATTGATTGTTTTACTGCCCTGTAGCTGGGCCAGTGCCCGACAGGCTTCGACATCGCCAAGATGTGAAGCCAGTAGTAGTTTTCCCCGAGGATCGCTGATATTCAGCGTCGTTTCTGCACTTGGTGCAAAAATCACATCGCGACCGAAGTGCAGCTCACCACGCCAGCTGGCGATCTTATCCAGCATCGCGCCGCCAAAACGCAGGAAATGCTGATAACTGGTCAGGTTTGGCGGTACTGGCATCCGCCGAGTGATCAGTTGCGCCCTTACGCGGCTAATCCAGCGTTGAGAGGCTTTTCGGGCAGTTGAAGCGCTGAGCCAGTATACGCCGACGACCGGATACAGCAGCAGGGAGAAGGCTTTGCGACCCAGTACACGCCAGACCAGTAGCATCAGGCGCATTCCCCACAACCCTTTGACTTCCTGTTGCTGCGCCCAGTGTGTCGATGAACGACGACAAAGCAGGGAGGGGATGCGTGGCAACATGCCAAAGAACAGGCGAGTGTGCATCAATGAAATGTGCAAATTGTCTTTAAGCGCGTCGAAATGGGATAGCCCGTCCTGCGGATAGGTGACTCGCGTGGGGATAAAATAGCTGGTGTTGCCTTGCCAGTAGAGGCGCACCATCACTTCAGTATCAAAATCCATCCGTTTGCCGAGCGTTACGCGCTGTGCCAGTTGCAGCGTGGGGGCCACCGGATACACCCGGAAGCCGCACATACTGTCTTTGATCTGCAACGAGAGCGTTTCTATCCACACCCAGATATGGGTTACCCAACGACCGTACAGGCGCGAGCGAGGAACCGAATCATCGTAAATCGGTTGCCCGGAAATCAGTGCTGTCGGATGTTCTTTTGCCAATGCAAGCAGCCTGGGAATATCTTCAATGGCATGTTGCCCGTCGGCATCGACTTGCACGGCATGACTGAACCCGGCATCTGCCGCCGTCTGCATTCCGCGAATAACCGCCGCGCCTTTGCCTGCGTTGATGGGCAGGCGAATTAACGTCAGATGGCTGTATTCTGCCGCCAGGCGTGCCAGTTCATCTCGTGTAGTCTCGTCACTGCCATCGTCCACCACAATGCAGGGGAGATTGAACGGCTGAAGACGATCCAATACGTCCGACATCATCGCGCCGTGGTTGTAGCAGGGGATCAAGACGCACGGGGAAAAGGTTAGCGGCATAACCGAATCTTCCCGCTGCTGGCGGTATGGCGCACGTCACCGTCGTGGCGCTGGTAGCTAAAAGAGAGCATCTGACGCGCTTCCTGCCAGCTCAGACTCAGGGTGACGGTGGCCTCTGGCAATAACGGCGACTGGAACTTCACGTTTTGAATACTGTGAAAACGCCAGCCAGGGGCCAGCAGCGTGGTGGCGTAATCCATCGCCCAGTTCAGCTGTGCAACGCCCGGCAGCAGTGGCTGCACGCTAAAATGCCCGCTGAACCAAAACAGAGAAGGGTCTAGTTGTAAAACAATCTCAGCCTGGTGAGGCAGTGCCTGATGGCGCTCGATTTCATGGGGTTTCATGAAATAACTCCTGTAATTGCGCATAGACACGCTTGTTCATACTGTTGACCGGAATCTCATCAATCACCCGCCAGTAGCGGGGAACCGCGACAGGCTCCAGCCAGGGCAGCAGCGAACGTCGCCAGGTCAGTTCTTGCGGTTTACCACCGCACTCAAGCCAGCGTTGCCGGGCTTCGTCATCCAGTACCAGCAGGACGCCAACGCCCTGACGTCCTCCACGTGAGACCGGCAATGCCGCGACTTCACAGATACCATCCAGTGCCAGTAAACGTTGTTCCACTTCGCTGAGTGAAATACGTTTCTCTTCAATTTTGACCACCCGCCCGCGTCTGCCCATCAGGCGGAACTGTCCATTTTCGATAAACTGCAGAACGTCATCGAGTAACAGGCCATCATCAGCGTTAATTAGCGGTGAAAACACACGAAATGCGTCGTCTTCTGACTGGAATCTGACGCCGGGAAAGGGCAGCCATGCCACATCATCCTGATGGCGATAGCGCCACGCAAGGATCCCGGTCTCAGTGCTGCCGTAGATCTCATCGGGCCAGACATTTAGCCAGTCAGCAGCCTGCGTGACGTCCTGCCAGGGCAGCATGCCGCCCGCAGACAGAATCAGTTCGACCGGCGGCGGTGTCAGGTTGTGGTCGAGGCGTTTCAGAAACGCCGGGCTGCTGATAAACGCATACCGATGCTCAGCGCTCAGCGCCGCCAGTTGTTCGGCATACCAAAGCATCGCCGCGTGCAGCGGCAGACCTAAGGCCATCGGCAAAAAGATACGGAACGTCAAGCCATACAGATGTTGCGGTACCACTGACGCGACCACCCGGCAACCTGCCAGACGATCGGCAAAGCGTGTAGCGAGCAATGCCGCTTCGCTATCCAGACGAGCGATCGGTTTGATCACGCGTTTCGGCTGGCCGGTCGAACCGGAAGTGAATAGCTCCACAAAGGCGTCACTGCGTATTGCTGGGAACGTGATGTCGTGAGCCACGGATGTCATGGCGGAGCTGACCACCCGCAGCGTTCCCTGCCAGTCCATCGCTTTATCGCTCAGTACGCCGTCAAACAGCAAGTGCTGCTCGTTTAACAACGAAACGCGACAATGTCCTGGGATCACCGGTGTTTTGCCGGCATGGAGCGTTGCCAGCAGCGCGACGATGAATAAATAGCTGTTCTCGAAGCACAATGCCCAGCGTTCACCTTCCTGCTTTCGCAGATATGTTATCAACTGGGCCACATCATGGCGCAGATGGCCAAGAGTCCAGGTATGCTCTTCCTGCCACGCAACAGGAACGTCGTCCGGACGTGGGGCACAGAGCCATTGAGCGAGTGTGAGGGGCTGCTTCATTGGGTATCTCGTTTTATCACCAGTTGGCGAATTAACCACTCGCCTACCATCAATGTTCCCATTAGCAGATAGGAAACCATGCCGTTCCAGGTGGTCCACAGGGTCATATCGCCATTCAGTGCGGTAAAGAGCGCAACGCTGCCATTGATGATGAAAAAGGCGCACCAGATTTGTGTCACACGGCGCGTATAGCGCACGCCCGCATCGGGCAGATTTGGGTCGCGCAGTCGTGCCAGACGTTCAACAATGGGCATTGCTGACCATAACGATCCACCAAAAACCGACAGCATAACGGCGTTTACCACTACCGGATAAAACAGCAGCAGCTGGTGCGTTTTGAGCAGATAACTGGCAATGCACAAGGTGATACCCGCGACCGCCACTACCTGTGTCATGACGCGCAGCGGCCCCGCCTGTCGCCGGGTCTGGCGAAAGCGTAAAAAAAGGAGTAGCGCCATCAACGGTAGCAACCAGTGCAGACTGTTATGCGCCAGGCCAAACCAGATCAAAAACGGCCAGGCCAGCAACAGTAGACCTGTCAGCAGTTGTACGACTGGCAACGAGCGTGTGCCCGACACGGAGAATTACGCTTCTTTGAGAAGGCGTTCTACCGCATCGACGACATCTTGTACGGTGCGTACTGCTTTGAACTCTTCCGGCTTGATTTTCTTACCGGTTTTCTTTTGCAGATGCACGATCATGTCGACGGCATCGATGCTATCGAGTTCCAAATCTTCGTACAGGCGCGCCTCAGGCTTGATATCTTGCGGGTCAACTTCAAACAGCTTGACCAGCAGCGAGGAGACTTCTGCGTAAATGGCTTTTTGTTCGGTCATAACGGACTATCCTCAGGCACGTTGCGCGTGAATGAAAGATGCCAGCGTGGCGACGGAGAAGAAGTGCTGACGCATTTCTTCGCTCTCTGCTGAGAGGATCACGCCATACTCGTTTTTCACCGCCAGACCCAGCTCCAGGGCATCGATTGAGTCCAGACCTAAGCCATCGCCAAAGAGTGCCGCTTCGGTTTCAATATCATCAGCTGTCAGTTCGTCGAGATTCAATGTCGTTATAATGAGATTTTTGATTTCAAGATAAAGCGCTTGCATCATTAATTCCTGAAAGAGGTAAAGTACCTGATTGTAATTGAAGCAAAAGATGCCGGTTCAACTGCCTTGCGGCCAGCGCCGGTTCTTGTGAGTTTGCGTCGTAAAATTGGTCGATCTTAACCCGTTCGTGTACTGAAATGGTAAACATCGGTTTTACAGATGGGACGTTGTACCATTGGCTTTCTTTATCCAGCATTTGTTCGCTGCAGTTAATAGTCACTATGCGTAAATCACTGCTGCAGCGCACGGCGATATTCGCCGCACCACGCTGTAACGTCATTGCTTCTCCGGGGCGTGTACGGGTTCCCTCGGGGAAAATTAAAATGGTATCGCCTTGCTCCAGACGTTGCTGGCAAGCGGGCAATAGCGCATCAGCCTGGCTGTTAATCAGATAATCTGCGGCCCGGACTACGCCGCCGAGAAAAGGATTTTTTAGTAGTGCACTTTTCACCAGACAGTCGGTTTCTGGCATGACCGAGGCCAGTAGGACATAGTCGATCAGCGTCGGGTGGTTGGCGACGACAAGACACCCTTGTTCGTTGCGTAAAATGTCTCGCCCTTCAATCTGGTAATCCAGCACGCCAAGCCGCTTCGCCACGGTTAAGAAGAGACGAAAACTGGCGGCGATACTGCGTCTGGCGATACGCCGACGTCGGGCTTTATCCCATACCGCGATCAGCAGGACGTTAAACCAAATCGTAGATAGGAGGAGCCCGCCGAGGCCAAACAGGGCAAAGCAAAAACCGGTCATCACCAGTCGCCATACCCGGTTAAGCCGCAGTATCATCGTGTTCATCACTGACTCCACTGCCACTGTACGCGTTCGCCAGGCAGGGTAAACGCCCTGGCATCTTGTAAGTAATGTTGTAAAAACAACAGGCTTTGCGGCAACGTTGTCTCGTCCTGTGCGCTGTGTGGACGGGTTTCACATTGCCAGCTATCACCGGATTCAATAACCAGCGCGACGGCAAACGGCCACGTTGGCATGTCTGGTGGTAACTGTGGGTGATAAAACTCGGGCAGAAAACCGTCGAAATCGACCATCAATACGCGCTGATATCCCGCCTGCAACAGCCCGATGACTTCGCATAACCCCTGCTGGAATGTATCCCTGCCAGCAGAAAGCGAGGAGGAGACAATCGGTTTTTTTGCGGCGATGGTCAAGTTACCCACAGCAGAGTTATGGACAGAAAGGGCAAAATCGGTCGGTGAGAGCGCTTGCTCAGTCGCAAGAGCGTGTAGGATCCTGTAGTTACGCTCCAGTTCACCATGGCGGCTGGTATACAAAACGGCATTGATATCATGACGGCGTAGCATCGCCAGACCGCAATCGACGGCCAGTTTGCTGCCGGAACTGAGGCGGCGAGCTGTCATCATCGGTAACTCATGGAGCTTAGCCAACGGCGCGGTGGGATCGATGGCGTGCGAAAGCCGTGACCATTCATGCCACTGTTCTGTTTCGCTTAACCCTGGTGCCTTGGCCTGCCAGTCAATAATGTTGAAAGCAAATTTCATCAACGCGTATCCGCGGTAAATCGGTTGTTCCGATTGTTTCTTATTTTTTCTTCTGACATATCAATAAAGTATGCCCAACACCTAAGTTGTCGTGGCGTTCATCTACCTGAAAACCTGCCTGATTCAGATAGTGATAAAACTTCTCTACGCTGTAGAAACGGCTGTTGCCATTCGCCATACAGGTAAAATAAAGCGAAGACGCATTCAGGCTAAATGAGGCCGCCTCAAATTTTTGGGCATCCCAAAACAGCTCCATAATGCACAGCTTCGCGCCCGGTTTCATCACCCGAGCAACGTTGCTTAGCATAGCGATAATTTGTTCCGGGGAAAAACAGTCCAGGAATTGGCTCATCCACCAGATATCAGCGCCGTCAGGTAAAGGCGAGTCGCTAAGCATATCCACAGCATGGAAATTTATGCGATGAGATAATCCTGCATTTTCTATATTTTCGCGGGCAAGTGCAATTTGTTGCGGCAAATCTAAGAGGGTGACTGTAATATTGTCATCATGCTGACAACAACGTAATGCCCATTTCCCGGTATTTCCACCGACATCGTACAGGGTTGCAGGGGCGCTGGCGAATACATATGGCAATGCGGCATCAAATGCGCCATCTGAATAGTAATGATCAAAAGCAAACCAACTTTCACGCGCAGCCAGCGGTAATTGTGATAGCGCAGGATAGATTGTTGGCCAGTCGCCAAAAATTTTTAGTCCCGCGGGTTTTCCATCTTTCAACGCATTTTCAAGATAGAACAATCCTTGGTAGCAAACATCCTGAGTGAAGTCCATATTCACGCGCGTCATGGTGTCATGTAAAAGAAAATGACCGACTTTAGCGAGGTAATAATATCCTTCTTTGTGGGTAATGATTCGCCCACTTAACCCCATATCCAACAGGATGCTGGCGGCATATTCGTTGATGGTGCTGTTTTCGGTAATTTCGTCGAGCGTGGCGCCGCGTTTACCTTGCTTGTCTAGCCAGGTGAGTACTCCCGCATTTCGCAGACACAACGCGGTTTGAAAAAGCATAGGGGCAAAGGCGATACGTTGTGCTTCAGTAATGGCATCCAGTGCGCTAAGCGAATCCTGTTCGTACATGTGGGGACAACCTGTTAAATGGCAGATAATAAGAGTATCGGGCCTTTTCGGCCCGACTTTAGGCATAATTACAGATTGGCGCCGGCTGACAGATTAAGCTGGATGTCTTTATCCAGATTGCGTACCCAGCGGTTATAGTTTTTGTGAATTTTTCCACCAGATGCCTGCAGGTTAAGGCTGCTGTCGTATTTGATGTCATAGCTGGTGGCGGTATAAGTGATACGGACTTCAGCTACATGATCGCGGGTTTGTTGGCGAGCTTTAATAACACCTGGTCCGACTTCAGACATGACCCATTGGCGTTGAATACCGGCTTTCAGGATTGCGGTTTTAACCTGGTCCTGAGTATGCCCCGCGCTCACACTGGTGTGAACTTGATCAATCGGCGCAGTACGTGCACAACCCGCCAGAGCACCGACAACGGCAATGGCCGCAAACCACTTAATATACTGTTTCATTAAAGCTCCCTATCAAAGTACCGTTTATACGTGTTAAATAATAAACTCCGAAATCATGGGCACCTTGTATTGCCTATGATTATATTTAAGCTAAATTAGCATTTTATTTCATATAGTTGGTAGCAAGGTAATGAGATGACCGGATAGTAATATCCCAAGACTTTCTTCAACGGAAATTTTTCAGCATCATCATTGGCGAGAAGTATAGATTTTTAGAGAAAATGTATCAAATAAAATAACCTTTAAAGCTAAGTAGATAGCTTAAGTTAAATGCTTTGGGGGGTATTCATTATTTTTATGCGTTTTGGTAAAGAAACCATCATCTTGACTTATGTATTTTCTTTATAAAAAATGAAATCCCTTTCACTCTTTATTTAAGATAAGCTTCTATATATAACTGCGTTAGCGTCATTTTAACGGTCATATAAAAATATAAAAACTACCTCGGTTGGTAGTTTTTCAGGGAAGCCGGCTTTTGGGCCTGCCGGGCCCCAGCAAAATCGCCAGTTTGCTGCCGCCTGTGGTGGTTTCCATCCAGATTTTACATACGCTGGTTAACGGCACGGAGAGCAACATGCCGACCGGACCGAGCAGCCATCCCCATACCAACAGAGAGAGGAAGACGATTAGCGTCGATAATCCCAGCCGATGCCCCATCATTCGGGGTTCGAGAATATTGCCAATCACCATATGCACCACCAGAAACAGTGCGCCAACCAACAGACATTCGTAAATGCCATTAAAAAGCAGTGCCTGGATCATGGGCGGGACGGCGGAAATGACCGAGCCAATGTTGGGCACGTAGTTTAACAGGAATGCCAGTACGCCCCACATCAGAGCAAACTGAATCCCCATCAGTGCCAGTCCCAGCCAGATTATGGCACCGGTCCATAAGCTGAGCAGCGTTTTCAGCGCCAGATAGTGTGACACACCCTTCAGCGCCCGATGTAGCCCCGCAATGTGAATTTGCGGATTATTCAACGCAAAACGCATCTTATAGGGGACATGACGCACCTCAAACAGCATAAAAACTACCGTCATCACCAGCAGAAAGACGCTGGCCATGGCACCAGAAAGACTCGTCATCAGCGTGGTTGTGAAGGTCATCAGCTTGTCAGAGTCCATGCGTTGCAGTATACGTTCCGGGGACATATGCAGATTCAGAAAAGGCACCATCTCTTGCAAATACAGAACCTTGCGCGTTAGCTCCTTATTATATTTTGGCAGCAGGTCCATGAATTCAGTGATTGACGACGCCAGCACGCCAACCAACGCCGTAAGAACGATCAGCATCACCACCACGACTAAGGTAATAGCGATTGGGCGACCGACTCCCCGGCGGATAAACCAGGTGACAAGTGGATTCAATACAATGGCAAAAAAGAGGGCCAGCAGCAGCTGCACAATGATATCCGCCGCAGCATGGATACCTGCGAGGATCACCACCAGAGCGGCCAGTTTGAGCAAAATGTGCAAACCCGTTTTATCGGGCTGGGTGGTTATCATGTCTTCTTCCTGTTTGCGTTTTTGCATTAAGTGTAGCGGCTGGCTTGCGACTGATATTCCTAAACTGGCTACTGATTTCTGCTCTGCAACATGGTAGAAATGAAACACTGTTGTGAAAACGTGGTGACCCTCCATGCCCGAACCCGTCGCTGAACCGACGCTTAGCGGTTTACGCCTGAACCTGCGTATTGTTTCTGTGGTGATGTTTAACTTCGCCAGCTACCTGACCATCGGCCTGCCGCTCGCGGTGTTGCCTGGCTACGTCCATGATGTAATGGGATTTAGCGCTTTCTGGGCTGGGCTGGTCATCAGCCTGCAATACTTCGCTACGCTGCTGAGCCGTCCGCATGCCGGTCGCTATGCCGATCTGCTGGGGCCAAAGAAGATTGTGGTATTTGGGCTGTGCGGCTGCTTTTTAAGTGGCCTGGGCTATTTACTGGCGGGATCAACGAACGGCTGGCCGTTGGCCAGTCTGCTGCTGCTATGTCTGGGGCGCGTGATTCTCGGGATCGGGCAAAGCTTTGCCGGGACCGGCTCTACGCTGTGGGGCGTGGGGGTGGTTGGCTCAATGCACATCGGACGGGTGATTTCCTGGAATGGCATCGTGACCTATGGCGCGATGGCGATAGGCGCGCCGCTGGGTGTTCTGTTTTATGCCTGGGGTGGCTTACAGGGGCTGGCGCTGACCGTGATGGGCGTGGCACTGTTGGCAATCCTGCTGGCGCTCCCTCGTCCGGCGGTGAAGGCCAGTAAAGGTAAACCGTTGCCATTTCGCGCGGTGCTTGGGCGCGTCTGGTTGTATGGCATGGCGCTGGCCCTGGCCTCCGCCGGATTTGGGGTAATCGCTACCTTCATTACCTTGTTCTATGATGCCAAAGGCTGGGATGGCGCCGCATTCGCGCTGACGCTTTTTAGCTGCACGTTTGTCGGTACTCGTTTGTTGTTCCCAAATGGTATCAACCGTTTAGGCGGGCTGAATGTGGCGATGATCTGCTTTAGCGTCGAGATTGTCGGGCTGTTACTGGTCGGGATGGCTTCGATGCCGTGGATGGCGAAAATCGGCGTTCTGCTGGCCGGGGCTGGGTTCTCACTGGTTTTCCCGGCGCTGGGCGTGGTGGCGGTAAAAGCCGTTCCTCAGCAAAATCAGGGTGCTGCGCTGGCGACCTACACGGTGTTTATGGATTTATCGCTGGGGGTTACCGGGCCGCTGGCCGGGCTGGTCATGACGTGGGCGGGTGTGCCGGTTATCTATCTGGCAGCGGCAGGGCTGGTAGCGGTGGCGTTATTGCTGACCTGGCGGTTAAAAAAACGGCCTCAGGTGGTGTCACCGGAGGCCGCGTCATCGTCTTAACCGTTACTGGATAACCAGCGTGTTAATGATGTTTTCTGCGGTAGTCTGCGCTTTTTGCTGATCGTCAGCAGGCAGCGTGATTTGCAGCGTCAGCAGTTGGTTGTCCACTTTACCCAACACCACGGAAGAGTATGCGGTCTGGCCTTTGGCCGAGATGATGCTGTCTAACTGCTGCAGCGTGTGGCCTTTCAGCTCAATAGATTTATTGGTGACGACCTGCAACTGCGGGTCACGGCTACGCTGCTGATCTTCCAGACGTTTTGCCAGCACGGCCAGATCTTCGTTGGTGTTGTCGCCAACAATCACAATCACCGCTTTCTGGCCGGTTGCGTCAGAATATACGTGCATATTGTTCGCCTGGGTGCCCAGCTTGCCGCTCTGATCGGTCATATCCGCTGGCAGGGAAAAACTGAGTTTGCCGTCCAGCAGGCTGACCGGTTGTCCGGTGGCGTTACTTTCTGCGGCAGCACCCTCGGCTGGCGCTTTTGTATCGCTATTATCACAGGCCGCAAGCCCCATAACCAGCAGGCCAATACCGACATATTTAACCAGATTGCGCATTGACTTCTTCCTTTCGATAAACGGCCATAACGGCTCATTCGTCCATCTTATCACAACTCGGAAAATGAACCTTTAACTCGTCTGCAATGCAGAGATTTCAGATTTATCTGCCAGCCTTTTCAGTAACATATTCAGCAACACGCCATACATTGGCAGGAAGAAAATAATGCTGATCAGCACTTTGAAGCAGTAATCGACCAATGCGATTTCCATCCAGTGCTCGGCCATAAAGGCATCCGGGCTACGCCAGAAAGCGATAAAGAAGAAGGCCAACGTATCGCTGATATTGCCAAACAGCGTGGACGCCGTCGGTGCCAGCCACCAGCGACGGTTCTGACGCAGGCGGTTAAAGACATGCACATCCAGAATTTGTCCCAGCGCGTAGGCCATAAAGCTGGCGGCGGCGATACGGGCGACAAACAGATTAAAGTGCAGCAGTGCGCCGAATCCTTGCCACGATCCCATATAGAACAGCGATGAAACGACATAGGAGATCAGCAGTGCGGGGATCATAACCGCAAAGATGATACGTCGAGCCAGCGGCGCGCCAAAAATACGCACGGTCAGGTCGGTCGCGAGGAAAATAAACGGAAAGCTAAACGCGCCCCATGTGGTATGGAAACCAAAAATGGAGATTGGAAGCTGCACCAGATAGTTGCTGGAGGTGATCACCAGCAGATGAAATAGCGATAGCCAGAACAACGCTTTTACGCGCTGAGTTTGTGTAAACGGAGTCATATTGTGACCTTTTTGTTGGATGGGGTGAGGGAACCCAATAAAAAACCGTCGCATGATACTGCTTTAAGAGCACATTGCAATGGTTGTTTTTCACGCAATCGTTAACCTGATTGGCTTACGCCACAACAGAGCGTAAAATAACGCCGTTTTTGTATGAATGAGACGACGATGAGCGACCTGTTTACTTCCCCCGACCATACTCTTGATGCCCAGGGGCTGCGCTGCCCGGAACCGGTAATGATGGTACGTAAAACCGTACGCGGCATGCAGGCCGGTGAAACGCTACTGATTGTCGCCGACGATCCGGCAACAACCCGCGATATTCCTGGCTTCTGTACCTTTATGGAACATGAGCTGGTGGCCAAAGAGACCGACTCGCTGCCGTACCGCTATCTGGTGCGCAAAGGCCAGTAATCTTGTTATGCCGGATGGCGCTAACGCTTCTCCGGCCTATAAAGACTGAGTAATCTGTAGGCCTGATAAGCGAAGCGCCATCAGGCGAGAAACAGGCACTACCCTTTACGCAACAACCGCAGCGCGTTCGCGGTCACCAGCACCGTCGCCCCCGTATCCGCCAGCACCGCCAGCCACAGTCCGGTTATCCCGAGCAGCGTGGTGACGAGGAAAATCCCCTTCAGACCCAGCGCAATCGCAATGTTCTGGCGAATATTGGCGTGGGTGGCCCGCGCCAGCTGAATCATTTGCACCAGACCACGCAGACTGTTGTGGGTCAGAGCGGCATCGGCGGTCTCCAGCGCGACGTCGGTCCCGCTTCCCATCGCAATACCAATTGTGGCCGCTTTCATTGCCGGAGCGTCGTTGATGCCGTCGCCGACCATCGCCAGCGGCGACTGTTGGTTAAGATGGGTAACGGCCTGCACCTTATCTTCCGGCAAGAGTCCCGCTTTGAATTCGAGGCCCAGTTCACCGGCAATGGCGGCGGCCGCACGCGGGTTATCACCGGTCAGGATCACCCCTTTCACGCCAATCTGATTAAGCTCGCTGATGGCGCTGCGAGCGTCATCGCGCAGCGTGTCCTGTAGGGCCAGTACGCCGAGAACGGTATCGTTACGCAGCACCAACACCACCGTTTGGCCCGCGCTTTCCAGCTCGCTAATCTGCCCGGCAAAGGCGTCGGCAGGCTGCTTACCAGCGGCGCAAATCAGTACGCGTTCGCCGTTGACCAGCGCTTCAATTCCAGAGCCAACCAGCGCCCGTTGCTCTTTTGCGACAGGAATAGTCAGCTCGCGCGTTTGTGCTTCCTGAACAATTGCTTGTGCCAGCGGGTGTGTCGCGCCTTGCTCTACCGCTGCCGCCAGTGCCAGCAGTTCAGCCTCACCAATACCGCTTGCCGGATGAATCGCCGTGACGCGTGGTTTACCGACGGTCAGGGTGCCGGTTTTATCAAACGCCACCTGAGTGACTCTACCCAACTGTTCCAGCGCGGCTCCGCCTTTGATTAACGCCCCACGACGCGCCGCAGCGGCCAGACCAGAGGTAATGGCTGCGGGCGTTGAAATCACCAGAGCGCAAGGACAGCCAATCAGCAACAGCGTCAGCCCTTTGTAAATCCACTCCTGCCAGGATGCAGCAAACAGCAGTGGCGGCACGAGGGTGACCAGCAGCGCAACCGCCATAATAGCTGGGGTATAAATTCGGCTGAAACGGTCAATGAAGCGCTCAATGGGAGCGCGGCGTTCTTCCGCTTCTTCAATCAGCTTCAGAATACGGTCAATCGCGCTGGCACCCGGTTCTGAGAGCACTTCCAGCGTTACCAGACGATCCACGCTGGTGGCACCCGCCGGGACTTTCTCGCCGGTGGCGCGTTCAACCGGGATCGATTCGCCGGTCAGGGCGCTCTCATCAAAGCTGGCAAAGCCGGAGACCAGTTTGCCGTCGGCAGGTAAACGCCCACCCGCGGCAACTTCAATAACATCGCCAGGCCGGAGGGTATTGATAGCCACCTCTTCGCGTTCGCCGTTACGCAAGCGTGTGGCGGTTTCCGGTTTGAGCGCCATCAGAGCGCTGACCCCTTTACGGGCGCGGCTGGCGGCCCATCCTTCCAGACGCTCGCCAATTAAAAACAGTAGCAGCACCATAGCGGCTTCCGCCGTCGCGCCGATAAACAGTGCACCAATGGCGGCGACGCTCATCAGCGTTTCAATGGCAAAGTAGCTGCCGGTTTTCATCAGACGCAGGGCCTGACGGGCAATGGGATACAGTCCGACCAGCGTGGTGGCGATAAACGCTATCTGACCGAAAGGATGATTGAACTGCTCCAGCCCCCAGCTAATCGCCATCATAATAATCAGCGAAATCAGCGGCAGGTTTTCTTTAAAACGTGACTCGGGGGCGGCGTCCGTCGTGTGCTCATCGCGCAGGGTATAGCCTGCTTTTTGCACCGCGTTTTCAACTTGCTGGCGGATATCGGAACCGGCATCGACCACCAGTTTTTCAGTGGCGAACAGAACCTGGACCTGGTTGACGCCGCTGACCTGGCGGACCGCATTCTCTACTTTGCGGGCGCAAGCTGCGCAGTCCATGCCTGCCACTTTCCAGGAATAGCGGGTACCTATTACGGTATCGGATACGGTTGGTGTAGTGGAGCAGCTTCCTTCGCAGCAGCAGTCATCCGCCTTTTGTGGTGCAGGCGCTGGCTTGAAAGAAGAGAATTGTGGGACTTTTTTGCCACGGGTATCGGGTGTCGACATGGCATCCTCCGGTTGATAATCATTTCGTATTAACCGGAGGATACACTCTGGAGTCGACTCCAGAGTCAAGCGTTTTAAAGATACAACGAACGAACAATCAGGAAATGTCCGGCGAAGTAGCAGGCGGCGGCAATGGCGTTATCGGCGCGGAAGCGGCGACGGTAATGGCTACCCAGCCAGACAATGTTGCCGATGAACAGGAGGGATGCGCCCATAAATGCCGACAGCGCCGGGGCGGTCGGGCGGAAGAACCACAGCTCACCGGCCATCCAGACCATCATCAGCGTGATGCCGATAAAGGTGCAGATAGCGACACGCAGCTCTTCCAGACGCGTCCAGATCACGGCGATCAGCAACGCCCCCAGCACTACCAGCACCAACGGCAAAGGCCAGAAGAACGACAGCGTCATTTGGCTGGCGAAGTAAATGGTATACAGCAGATGCGACAGGAAGAATGCCCCCACGGCGTACAGCAGGCGTTGGCGCGGTAACAGCGTCAGCGCATCGCCCAGCAGCGAGGCAAGCAGGCCAGCCAGCACCAGATAGCTGATAGCGTTAAACATTGGCGCCTGCCAGGCCAGCAGCGCCAGCAGGAGTAACGTCAGGGGCTTAAAGACCCAGCGTTGCCAGGCAGGTCCACGATAGGAAGCATCCACGAACAACCATGCGGAAAGACAGACAGCGATAAACGACCAAAGCATCTTAGTTCCTTGAATTCGTTATTTTTTCGTAAGCGGGGTGCTCACGGCTCTACTGTCCAGTGTAGAGGTCGACACAGCCAGATGACAACACCATAACAGGCGATGTATGCTTATTTCCGCATTTTCTGATGGGTTAATAATATGAGCAAACCACCACTTTTTTTCATTGTTATCATTGTCTTAATCGTTATCGCTGCGTCGTTTCGCTTTGTTCAGCAGCGGCGAGAAAAAGCCGATAATGATACGGCGCCGCTGGTGCAAAAGCAGGTGGTGGTGAGTAACAAACGGGAAAAACCGCTAAACGATCGGCGATCCCGTCAGCAGGAAGTGAGCCCGGCAGGAACCAGCATGCGCTATGAAGCCAGCTTTAAGCCACAAAACGGGGGGATGGAGCAGACGTTTCGTCTGGATGCCCAGCAGTACCACGCGTTAACGGTCGGGGATAAAGGCACGCTGAGTTACAAAGGTTCGCGATTTGTTGATTTTACGCATGGGCAATAAAGCCGATCGGCACTGTATTTATCTTGCCAGTGCCGATAATAAATTCAACTGAAATATATAACACTATTCAAATATAGTTATTATCTATTCTTCTGTGAAAATAACGTTGGCATTATGTTTTTTTGTGTGACTAAAGTATCGATTGTATCACTATTCTGCTATCCGCCTTTCACTATCCTATTATTCCAACGTTGTCGCATGAATATAAATATGTAATTTAAATGGCTAAGGAATTGAAATGGCGAATACAATGTGGTTGACCTTGAATGGGCAGGCGCAGGGATTGATTTCTGCTGGTTGTGCATCGGTAAATTCGATAGGAAATAAATCACAAACGGCCCACCGTGATCAGATAATGGTCATGACAGTGAATCATGGCATGAGTCGGGTACAGAATGTGAACCATCAATGTTTGACGTTTATAAAGCCAGTAGATAAATCCTCACCGTTATTAGGGAAAGCCATAACTGACAATGAAACATTGAACTGTGAATTTAGCTTCTATCGCACGAGTCCTGCGGGTTTAAATGAGTGTTATTACGCGATAAAACTTATGAATGCCAGAATATCCAGCATCCATTTACAGGTGCCTCATACTATCGATGACAGTGCGGGTCAGCCAGAAGAAATCATTGAGCTTTCCTATGAGTCAATTACCTGGGATCACATTATGGCGGGAACCAGTGCATACAGCATTTGGGATGAGCGAATTTATTAAGGAGTAATGATGGAAAGGTATTATGACTGGATAGGGAATCACCGTGAAGATATTCTTAGAGGAAATAACCGGCAACGTAATCAGCGTATTGAGAACGAAATCAGAACGCTGAAAAATAATCTGAATAGCAATACACAACACATTATGCTGCTAACGCTTGAAGAGGCGCAGGGCGTGATTGATGATTTGCTGGGCAGCAAATCCGTCAGTTTTTCGACCAATTATGCAGGTAATATCAAAGATGCGGCTGATGCGACTAAAAAGCTGTCAAAGCTTTTTTCTTATCAGCAGGCCGGAAAGATTGTCTTCACTTTAAAAGGCCTTGGGATTAAAGCAACGCAATATGCTTATCAGGGAAAGCTGTATGTGAAGATTACGGGCTACCCTTCTCTGCGGCGCATTCTTAACGGAACCCGTTACCGGATTAACCATCCTAAGGTACTTGAGGTGGGTATTGGCAGCGCCGGGTTTCGAAATGGCATAATGTCAGGGGCCAGATTCTGCATCTGGTTTTCCGCATGCTGGCGGTTGATTGAGCTGGCCTTTAAATCAGAACATGACGTCGCCGCATTGCTGGGGAATGTCACGATGGATGTGGCGAAGGTGATTGTGAGTATTTTTGTCTCAAGATTATCAGGTAATGTTATTCGTTGGGGCGTCTCTCTTTTTGTAACGAGTGCGACTGTTCCAGTTTGGGGGGGAATTGTTGGTGCTGTTGCATTAGGTCTATTCATTGCCTGGTCTCTGAATGAAGTGGACAAAAAATATGAGCTATCAGACAAACTGATAGCGTGTATACGTGAGGGACTTAAAGAACGGCAAAGAATCGAAGAGTGGAACGCCCAACGCCTGGGATACAGAAACTCCCTTTACGGCGGAATTTATTGATATGAATATTAATCTGGAGAACATCAAGAAAAGATGTTGTTTGTTTCTTTTTATGCTTTTTGTGGGAGGGATTAGTTGGGGGTTTTATTATGCCAGTGTGCCAGACATTACCGATCTTATTGAATCCAGAAGCATTGTTTATTTTTTCTGGGGCTCATTTTCTCTGCTGCTGATGTTTCCGGTGGGTTTTTTCTTTGTTTTATGTATTGCCTACGTGACCTTTACGAAAAGCATGCAGCCGCCCAAATTCTTCGACAGGGCATTTACTATCGGTATCCACGTTGCGGGTGTAGGATTTGTTATTGGTAATATTTTCTCTTTTATTGTCATTTTTTATCCTCTTGGTACTAACTATGTTTTATGTGAGCGTCCAGGCCCGACGTCTGGCACCTATTACACCCGGACCGAAGAGATTTGCGAGCAGGTGAAACACCTGCGGAAAACAAGAGCCAGTAAAGATATTCCAAAACTGAAAGATCAACTGGACGGTATATTACCACCGTGATGGTGAGTTGCAGGCCCAGCCCGGCCCGCAACGTGCCGCCGGGCGAAAAGATCACAGCTACTTCTTCAACTGATCTTTAATCTTCTTCTGCCACACCAGTAGTTCAAAGACGCCGAACAGAAAAATACGGATTTTCTCTCCGTTGGTCATTTGCGGGCCATCTTTAGGCATGGTGCTTTTTAGCAGCGCCAGCTGCATGCCATGCATCAGCACCATAAATATCAGTGCGACGTTAACGAAGATGTTAAGCGGGCGTGGAAAGGGTTGGAAAATATTCAGTAGTAAAAATGCCCAGACGCACAGCATCAACAGGCGTCCCAGGTTAATCAGCATCGTGCTCTCCTTGTGCTTCACGTTGGTACAGGCGATAGGCGACCTGTCCGGCGACTTTCTCACGGTATAGCGACCAGTTCACCGGAACCGGCGGTAAGCCGTTTTCTACTTCGCTTTCAACGTAAATATACGCTTCATTTGCCAGCCAGCCATGAGTTTCCAGAAGAGTTAATGTTTCTTCCAGTAATCCTTTGCGAAACGGCGGGTCAACAAATACCACGTTATGCGGCGTACCTGCCTGAGCCAAAAATGTCAGCGTATTGGTATTGACGACGCGGGCATGGGAGGCTTTCAGCGTGGCGAGATTCTTTTGTAGCTGCTGAGATACCGCGCGATCCATCTCCAGAAGCGTCGCATTTGCCGCATAGCGAGAGAGGGCTTCCAGCCCCAGCGCACCGCTGCCGGCGAAGCAGTCCAGACAGTGAGCATCGACCATTACCGGGGCCAGCCAGTTAAACAACGTTTCGCGCACACGGTCGGTGGTCGGACGTAAGCCGGGGCTGTCCGGAACCGGGAGTTTACGGCCACGCCATTGCCCGCCAATAATGCGGATCTGGCCGCTACCAGAGTGATTCGGTTTTTTCATTTCTATTATTGCTCAATCCGCCTATAGCATGTCATTCCAGGCGGTGATGTGAGTTAAGTTAAGTGATAGACTATTTCATCATTTTTTTAGCTGCTATGTACATAGCGTTGACGCTGTGCCATGAAGCAACAGCGGGGGAGTGTAGTCGCAAATGGCGAAAGAGAAAAAACGTGGCTTTTTTTCCTGGCTGGGCTTTGGTCAAAAAGAGCAGGCACCGGAAAACGAGACAGAAGTAAAAAATGAAGAACAACAACCGGTTGCTGAAGAAACTACCGTCGTTGACGAACAACCGCACGTTGAGGAAACCCGTAGCGAGGCTGAAACGCAAGCCTTTGCAGCTGAAGTCGTTGAAGTAACTGAACAGGTTGCGGAAATCGAAAAACTGCAGCCGGAAGAAGAACCTGTCGCCGAACAAGCGCAGCCGGAGATTGAGCCGGTTGCTGAACCCGTTGCTGAAACTGTAGTGGAAACGCCAGCAGCGGTGGTTATTGAACGCGAAGAATTGCCGCTGCCGGAAGAGGTGAAAACTGAAGAAGTTTCTGCCGAAGAGTGGCAGGCCGAAGCGGAAACCGTGGAAATCGTTGAGGCGGCTGAAGAAGAAGCTGAAAACGAACCGCAGCTGACCGACGAAGAGCTGGAAGCACAGGCGCTGGCCGCTGAGGCTGCTGAAGAAGCGGTTATGGTGGTGCCGGTAGAAGAACCTGCTGTAGAAGAACCGGTAGAAGAAGAGGCGGTCCAGGAGCAGGAAAAACCAACCAAAGAAGGTTTCTTTGCGCGCCTGAAACGCAGCCTGCTGAAAACAAAAGAAAACCTCGGTTCCGGATTTATCAGTCTGTTCCGTGGTAAAAAAATCGACGATGATCTGTTTGAAGAGCTGGAAGAGCAGCTGCTGATCGCTGATGTGGGTGTAGAAACGACCCGCAAGATCATTGCGAATCTGACGGAAGGCGCCAGCCGTAAGCAGCTTAAAGATGCGGAAGCGCTGTACGGTCTGTTGAAAGAAGAGATGGGCGAGATTCTGGCGAAGGTTGACGAACCGCTGAACGTTGATGGCAAAACACCATTTGTTATCTTAATGGTTGGCGTCAACGGCGTGGGCAAAACCACCACTATTGGTAAGCTGGCGCGTCAGTTTGAGCAGCAGGGTAAATCGGTAATGCTGGCGGCAGGTGATACTTTCCGTGCGGCGGCGGTAGAACAGCTGCAGGTTTGGGGTCAGCGTAACAACATCCCGGTGATTGCTCAGCATACTGGCGCGGATTCCGCGTCCGTTATCTTTGATGCCATCCAGGCGGCGAAGGCGCGTAACGTAGACGTGCTGATCGCTGATACCGCAGGGCGTTTGCAGAATAAATCGCACCTGATGGAAGAATTGAAAAAAATCGTTCGCGTCATGAAGAAGCTGGACGAAGATGCGCCGCATGAAGTTATGCTGACTATCGACGCCAGCACCGGGCAGAATGCGATAAGCCAGGCCAAACTGTTCCATGAAGCGGTGGGCTTAACCGGTATCACCCTGACCAAGCTGGACGGTACGGCGAAGGGCGGGGTTATCTTCTCGGTTGCCGATCAATTTGGCATCCCTATCCGCTATATCGGTGTGGGCGAACGTATCGAGGATTTACGTCCGTTTAAAGCGGACGATTTTATAGAGGCACTTTTTGCCCGAGAGGATTAACAATGATTCGCTTTGAACATGTCAGCAAGGCCTATCTCGGTGGGAGACAAGCGCTGCAGGGAGTGACTTTCCATATGCAGCCTGGCGAGATGGCGTTTCTGACCGGCCACTCCGGCGCGGGGAAAAGTACCCTGCTGAAGCTGATTTGTGGAATTGAACGGCCCAGCGCCGGGAAAATCTACTTTAGCGGGCATGACATCAGCCGTTTGAAAAACCGTGAAGTGCCGTTTCTGCGTCGCCAGATTGGCATGATTTTTCAGGATCACCACCTGTTGATGGACAGAACCGTGTTTGACAATGTGGCAATCCCGCTGATCATCGCGGGTGCCAGCGGGGACGATATTCGTCGTCGCGTGTCTGCAGCGCTGGATAAGGTCGGGCTGTTGGACAAAGCGAAAAACTTCCCGATTCAGCTCTCCGGCGGTGAACAACAACGCGTCGGCATCGCCCGCGCGGTGGTGAACAAACCTGCGGTACTGCTGGCGGATGAACCAACGGGGAACCTGGATGACGCGCTGTCAGAAGGGATCCTTCGCCTGTTCGAAGAGTTTAACCGCGTCGGGGTCACGGTATTAATGGCCACGCACGATATTGGCCTGATCTCCCGTCGCTCCTATCGCCAAATGGTTCTGAGCGATGGACATCTGCATGGAGGCCTGGCGCATGAATAGACGTGACGCTATTAACCAAATCAAACAGTTCGGTGGCCGACTGGATCGCTTTCGTAAATCGGGCGGTGCGCCGGGTGACGGCGGTCGCAACGCGCCAAAGCGTGCGAAAGCCGCGCCAAAGCCGAACTCGCGTAAAACTAATGTCTTTAACGAGCAGGTACGTTATGCGTTTCAGGGCGCATTACAGGACCTGAAAAGCAAGCCGTTGGCGACGTTTCTGACGGTGATGGTCATTGCCATCTCCCTGACGCTGCCAAGCGTGTGTTACATGGTTTATAAGAACGTAAACCATGCGGCAAGCCAGTATTATCCGTCTCCGCAGATCACCGTTTACCTGCAAAAAACGCTGGATGATGATGCGGCGGCGCGGGTGGTTGGTCAGTTGCAGGCCGAGCAGGGCGTGGAGAAAGTGAATTATCTTTCTCGTGACGACGCGCTGGGTGAATTCCGCAACTGGTCTGGCTTTGGCGGCGCGCTGGATATGCTGGAAGAGAACCCGCTTCCGGCCGTGGCGGTTGTTATCCCGAAACTGGACTTCCAGGGTACGGAGTCGCTGAACACGCTGCGTGACCGCATCGCACAAATCAACGGTATTGATGAAGTGCGAATGGATGACAGCTGGTTCGCTCGCCTGGCGGCGCTGACGGGCCTTGTCGGGCGCGTTTCCGCGATGATTGGCGTGCTGATGGTGGCGGCGGTCTTCCTCGTCATCGGTAACAGCGTGCGGCTGAGTATTTTTGCGCGTCGCGATACCATTAACGTGCAAAAACTGATTGGCGCGACGGATGGATTTATCCTGCGTCCGTTCCTCTACGGCGGTGCACTGCTCGGTTTTTCCGGTGCATTTCTTTCACTGATTTTGTCAGAAATTTTGGTGATGCGTCTGTCGTCAGCGGTGACTGAGGTGGCACAGGTATTTGGAACCAAGTTTGATATCAATGGATTATCATTCGATGAGTGCCTGTTATTGCTGCTGGTGTGCTCAATGATTGGCTGGGTGGCAGCCTGGCTTGCCACGGTTCAACATTTACGCCACTTTACCCCCGATTAAAAAATCTCTGGTATAATCTTTCCCTGCACTGAGTAGTTCGCTCTGCAGGGAAAGAGTCCCTGTGATCTCTTCCCGGCGTATTCATTGTGATGTCACATTTTGTGCGTAATCTATACACATTACGACATGGAACTTGTGGATAAAATCACTGTCTGATAAAAGATTGAATGATATTCTCGTTGCTCATAAGCTCTGGCATGGTTGTTGCTACTGGTTTTTGTTAATTAGTTTTTAGCCAATGCGCCAGATGAAAAGATTGAGAGGATTTGAATGACCAAAGAAATGCAAAATTTAGCTTTAGCCCCTGTTGGTAACCTGGAATCTTACATCCGGGCTGCGAACGCGTGGCCGATGTTGTCGGCTGACGAGGAGCGGGCACTGGCTGAAAAGCTGCATTACCAGGGCGATCTGGAAGCAGCTAAAACGCTGATCCTGTCTCACCTGCGCTTTGTTGTTCATGTTGCTCGTAATTATGCGGGCTATGGCCTGCCGCAGGCGGATCTGATTCAGGAAGGTAATATCGGCCTGATGAAAGCTGTGCGCCGTTTCAACCCGGAAGTGGGTGTGCGCCTGGTTTCCTTCGCCGTGCATTGGATCAAAGCTGAGATCCACGAATACGTTCTGCGTAACTGGCGTATCGTTAAAGTTGCGACCACCAAAGCACAGCGTAAGCTGTTCTTTAACCTGCGTAAAACCAAGCAGCGTCTGGGCTGGTTTAACCAGGACGAAGTTGAAATGGTTGCTCGCGAGCTGGGTGTTTCCAGCAAAGACGTGCGCGAAATGGAATCCCGTATGGCGGCACAGGACATGACGTTTGACATGTCTTCAGATGATGAGTCTGACAGCCAGCCGATGGCCCCGGTGCTGTATCTGCAGGATAAATCTTCTAACTTTGCCGACGGCATTGAAGAAGATAACTGGGAAGATCAGGCCGCGAACAAACTGACCCACGCAATGGAAGGTCTGGACGAGCGTAGCCAGGACATTATTCGTGCCCGTTGGCTGGACGAAGACAACAAGTCGACGTTGCAGGAACTGGCCGATCGCTACGGCGTTTCCGCTGAACGTGTTCGTCAGCTTGAAAAGAACGCCATGAAAAAACTGCGCGCGGCGATCGAAGCGTAATCTTCGCGCATTGCCAATGAACCCTCGAATGTGAATTCGGGGGTTTTGTTTTTTGTAGGCCGGATAAGGCGTTTACGCTGCCATCCGGCAACACCTTTGCCCGATGGCGCTTTGCTTATCGGGCCTACGACCTTTCCTCCCCTCCCCAGATACGAATTTGTTATCTGGATGTAAATTTAGCTATTCCAAAATAATAAAAATCGGGTATGTTTTAGCAGAGTATGCTGCTAAAGCACGGGTGGCTATCCAATAATCGAAATAAAGTGCTGAACAACAACATCACAACACACGTAATAACCACAATAATGGGGATTGTCAGGATGAATATGAAGGGTAAAGCGTTATTGGCAGGATGTATCGCCCTGTCTTTGAGCAATATGGCGTTTGCTAAGGATATTAAAGTTGCCGTCGTCGGCGCGATGTCCGGTCCGGTAGCGCAGTATGGCGATCAGGAATTTACTGGCGCAGAGCAGGCGATTGCAGATATCAACGCCAAAGGCGGCGTGAAAGGCGACAAACTGGTCATGGTGAAATATGACGATGCCTGTGACCCGAAACAAGCGGTAGCGGTAGCTAACAAAGTGGTCAACGACGGGATTAAATATGTTATCGGCCACCTGTGCTCGTCTTCCACTCAGCCTGCGTCAGATATCTATGAAGACGAAGGCATTCTGATGATCACCCCAGCGGCAACGGCGCCGGAGCTGACCGCGCGCGGCTATAACCTGGTGATGCGTACCACCGGTCTGGATTCCGATCAGGGACCAACCGCTGCCAAATATATCGTTGAAAAAGTGAAGCCGAAGCGCATTGCGATCGTTCACGATAAACAACAGTACGGTGAAGGCCTGGCGCGTTCCGTGCAGGACAACCTCAAGAAAGCCAACGCTGACGTGGTGTTCTTCGACGGGATCACCGCCGGTGAAAAAGACTTCTCGACGCTGGTAGCGCGCCTGAAGAAAGAGAATATCGATTTCGTTTACTACGGTGGTTATCACCCGGAAATGGGGCAGATCCTGCGTCAGTCTCGTGCCGCAGGTCTGAAAACCCAGTTTATGGGACCAGAAGGGGTAGCGAACGTGTCGCTGTCTAACATCGCGGGTGAGTCTGCAGAAGGCTTACTGGTAACGAAACCGAAGAACTACGATCAGGTTCCGGCGAACAAACCGATCGTGGACGCGATAAAAGCCAAGAAACAGGATCCGAGCGGTGCATTCGTATGGACCACTTACGCCGCGCTGCAATCCTTGCAGGCCGGTCTGAACCAGTCTGACGATCCGGCTGAAATTGCCAAATACCTGAAAGCAAACTCAGTGGAAACCGTAATGGGGCCGCTGTCATGGGATGCGAAGGGCGATCTGAAAGGCTTCGAATTCGGCGTGTTTGACTGGCATGCAAACGGGACGGCGACCGACGCCAAATAATTTTCCAGGTGCCTTTCGCGCTGCAAATGCGTTGGCTACGTTATTCAACCCCGGTCACTTACTTATGTAAGCTCCCGGGGACTTCATAACTTGCCGCCTTCCTGCAACGTGAAATTCTTGGAAAATTGCGAGGTGGTTTTTTATTTTTTGCTCCCAGCATGTAGGCCGGATAAGCGTCAGCGCCATCCGGCTTTTTTATCTTTTTTCCCAGCCATTCTCCTGGGCTGTAAACCCTAACGCCTGCATAAACGCGGCCATCACGCTGCGGTCTTCAACGCCGACGTCGGCCATCCACCATGAACTCACGTCAGGGTTTTCCCGGATGACTTCTTCGATCAAATACTGCCCGACGCCGCGACGGCGGGTGATATCGCGTACGCGCAATGAATCTAATGCACCTTGCGTGCCGCTCAGGGTTACGCGAACTGCGCCTAACAGACGCTCGTTAAAGCGTGCGGCGTAGATCCGGTGCGTTTCATCTACGCTTAACGATGAGGCGGAATATTCCGGCCAGATTTTGCCCAGATCAATCTGGTCCTGGTCGCTAAAGTTATCTAAACGAACGATGGTCAGCTTCATTAACAGCATGTCCAAATCACAAAAGATGGAATGAGTGTACCGAAATAATTCGCCCGGATGCTTTCTCTTTTTTATGTGAATAACCAGATTAATAATTTTGTAACAACGGTAATGACAGTTTGAAACCGTAGAGATTGAAAAACAGGCAGAATAATACCCTGGAATGCAGCATTTTATTCGGCTCTTTGTGCCGTTATTTTATGCTGACAAACGTGCTTTTTTTTGTTTATCTATAGTGAAAAGCAGAATATTATCTTTTCTTAATCGACTGAAAAATAGAGATTTTAGCCTGATTTTGCTTAAAAAACTGCGCTAAACCATTAATGAGACTGGTAAAAATAGTGCAGTTCAAAAAAAGCACAGACTGCTTTTTAACCACATAAATACAAAATATTAATTACGTCACGAATGGGGATTCAGGTAATGAAACGGAATGCGAAAACAATCATCGCAGGGGTGATAGCACTGGCAATGTCACACGCGGTCATGGCGGAAGATATCAAGGTCGCTGTTGTCGGCGCGATGTCAGGTCCGGTCGCGCAGTGGGGCGATATGGAATTTAATGGCGCACGTCAGGCCATTAAAGATATCAATGCCAAAGGCGGGGTCAAAGGCGACAAACTGGTCGCTGTGGAATATGACGATGCCTGCGATCCGAAACAGGCCGTTGCGGTAGCGAACAAAATCGTCAATGACGGCATTCAGTACGTTATTGGACATCTGTGCTCATCTTCCACGCAGCCCGCATCAGATATCTATGAAGATGAAGGCATTCTGATGATTTCTCCGGGTGCCACAAACCCGGAACTGACCCAGCGCGGTTACGCTCACATTATGCGTACAGCGGGCCTGGACTCCTCTCAGGGGCCGACCGCCGCGAAATACATTCTGGAGAAGGTGAAGCCACAGCGTATCGCCATCATTCACGATAAACAGCAATACGGTGAAGGTCTGGCGCGTTCGGTGCAGGACAGCCTGAAAGCGGGCAAAGCCAACATCGTTTTCTTTGACGGTATCACCGCCGGGGAAAAAGATTTTTCTGCGCTGATCGCTCGCCTGAAAAAAGAAAATATCGACTTTGTTTATTACGGCGGTTACTACCCGGAAATGGGGCAAATGCTGCGCCAGGCGCGTTCCGTCGGACTGAAAACCCAGTTTATGGGACCTGAGGGCGTCGGCAATGCGTCGCTGTCTAACATCGCCGGTGATGCTGCTGAAGGCATGCTGGTAACCATGCCAAAACGCTATGACCAGGATCCGGCGAATAAGGCTATCGTCGATGCGCTCAAAGCTGACAAGAAAGATCCAACCGGACCATACGTGTGGATCACTTATGCAGCCGTCCAGTCATTGGCGACAGCAATGGATCGCAGCGGTAGTAAAGAGCCGCTGGACCTGGTGAAAGATCTGAAAGCACACGGGGCTGATACCGTGATTGGGCCGCTGAAATGGGATGAAAAAGGCGATTTGAAGGGATTTGAGTTTGGTGTCTTCCAGTGGCATGCAGACGGTTCTTCGACCGTCGCGAAGTAATACCTGAAGACGAGTTATCCCACCGCCCGTGCAAAACGGGCGGGTTTAAAAAGGTTACCTTATGTCCGAGCAGTTCCTCTATTTCTTGCAGCAGATGTTTAACGGCGTCACGCTGGGAAGCACCTACGCGCTGATCGCCATCGGTTACACGATGGTGTACGGCATTATCGGCATGATCAACTTCGCCCACGGCGAGGTGTATATGATCGGCAGCTATGTCTCCTTTATGATCATCGCAGCGCTAATGATGATGGGCATCGATTCCAGCTGGCTACTGGTCGCGGCGGGCTTCGTCGGCGCGATTGTCATTGCCAGCGCCTACGGCTGGAGCATTGAACGCGTGGCGTATCGGCCCGTGCGCAGCTCCAAGCGCCTGATCGCGCTGATTTCCGCTATCGGGATGTCCATCTTCCTGCAAAACTACGTCAGCCTGACGGAAGGTTCGCGCGACGTGGCGCTGCCCAGCCTGTTTAATGGCCAGTGGACTGTAGGCAGTAGCGATAACTTCTCTGCTTCCATCACCACCATGCAGTTGGTTATCTGGATCGTAACCTTCCTGGCGATGCTGGCGCTGACGCTGTTTATCCGTTACTCCCGTATGGGCCGCGCCTGCCGTGCCTGTGCCGAAGACCTGAAGATGGCCAGCCTGCTCGGCATTAACACCGATCGCGTGATTGCGTTGACCTTTGTGATTGGTGCGGCAATGGCGGCGGTAGCGGGCGTGCTGCTCGGTCAGTTCTATGGCGTAATTAACCCATACATCGGCTTTATGGCCGGGATGAAGGCCTTTACCGCGGCGGTACTGGGCGGCATCGGCAGCATTCCAGGGGCGATGATCGGCGGCCTGATTCTGGGCGTTGCGGAAGCGCTCTCCTCTGCTTATCTGAGTACCGAATACAAAGACGTCGTTTCATTCGCGCTGCTGATTCTGGTGCTGCTGGTGATGCCGACCGGTATTCTGGGTCGCCCGGAGGTAGAGAAAGTATGAAACCG
The DNA here is from genome assembly GCF_030332645.1 of Citrobacter sp. Cpo091. Taxonomy (NCBI): domain Bacteria; kingdom Pseudomonadati; phylum Pseudomonadota; class Gammaproteobacteria; order Enterobacterales; family Enterobacteriaceae; genus Citrobacter; species Citrobacter sp. Cpo091. The sequence goes on along the minus strand of NZ_JAOWHL010000041.1, from coordinate 118,880 downwards.
ATGCATTTTGCAATGGCGCTGCTCTCTGCCGCTATGTTCTTCGTCCTGGCGGGCGTCTTTATGGGCGTTCAGTTAGAGCTGGACGGTACCAAGCTGGTGGTCGATACCGCCGCGGATATCCGCTGGCAGTGGGTGTTTATCGGCACTGGCGTGGTCTTTCTTTTCCAACTGCTGCGTCCAGCCTTCCAGAAAGGCCTGAAGAGCGTCTCCGGACCGAAATTTATTCTGCCGGCGATTGACGGATCCACCGTTAAACAGAAGCTGTTCCTGGTGGCGCTGCTGGTGATTGCCGTGGCGTGGCCATTTATGGTGTCACGCGGTACGGTGGATATCGCCACGCTGACGATGATTTATATCATCCTCGGCCTCGGCTTAAACGTGGTGGTAGGGCTTTCGGGCCTGCTGGTGCTGGGCTACGGCGGCTTCTATGCCATCGGCGCTTACACCTTCGCGCTGCTGAACCACTATTACGGACTCGGCTTCTGGACTTGTCTGCCGCTGGCGGGACTGGTTTCCGCTGCTGCGGGCTTCCTGCTCGGCTTCCCGGTACTGCGCCTGCGCGGTGATTATCTGGCGATTGTGACCTTAGGCTTCGGCGAAATCGTCCGCATCCTGCTGCTCAACAACACCGAAATAACCGGCGGTCCAAACGGTATTAGCCAGATCCCGAAACCGACCTTTTTCGGTCTGGAGTTCAGCCGTACCGCCCGTGAAGGCGGCTGGGATACCTTCAGCAACTTCTTTAACGTCAAGTACGATCCGTCTGACCGCGTCATTTTCCTCTATCTGGTGGCGCTGCTGCTGGTGGTCTTCTCGCTGTTTGTTATTAACCGTTTGCTGCGTATGCCGCTGGGTCGTGCGTGGGAAGCGCTGCGTGAAGATGAAATTGCCTGTCGCTCGCTGGGCTTAAACCCTACGCGCATCAAGCTGACAGCCTTTACCATCAGCGCCGCGTTTGCCGGTTTTGCCGGTACGCTGTTTGCCGCGCGGCAGGGCTTCGTCAGCCCGGAATCCTTCACCTTTGCCGAGTCGGCCTTTGTGTTGGCGATTGTGGTACTGGGCGGAATGGGCTCGCAGTTTGCGGTGATCCTCGCAGCTATCCTGCTGGTGGTGTCACGCGAACTGATGCGTGATTTCAATGAATACAGCATGTTAATGCTGGGTGGTTTGATGGTACTGATGATGATCTGGCGTCCGCAGGGCTTGTTGCCGATGACCCGTCCACAGTTGAAGCTGAAAAACGGGGAAGCAAAAGGAGAGCAGGCATGAGTCAGCCATTATTATCCGTTAACGGCCTGATGATGCGCTTCGGCGGTCTGCTGGCGGTAAACAACGTTGAACTGGAACTGCGACCGCAGGAGATCGTTTCGTTAATCGGCCCGAACGGTGCGGGGAAAACCACGGTCTTTAACTGTCTGACCGGTTTTTATAAGCCGACCGGCGGGACGATTAAGCTGCGTGACCAGCACCTGGAAGGGCTGCCGGGTCAGCAAATCGCGCGTATGGGCGTGGTACGTACTTTCCAGCACGTGCGTCTGTTTCGCGAAATGACGGTGATTGAAAACCTGCTGGTGGCGCAACATCAGCAACTGAAAACCGGCGTCTTCTCCGGCCTGTTGAAAACCCCGTCGTTCCGTCGCGCGCAGAGTGAAGCGTTGGATCGCGCCGCCACCTGGCTGGAGCGTATTGGCTTGCTGGAGCATGCCAACCGTCAGGCCAGTAACCTGGCCTATGGCGACCAGCGTCGTCTGGAAATTGCGCGCTGCATGGTGACCCAGCCGGAAATCCTGATGCTCGACGAACCCGCTGCTGGACTCAACCCGAAAGAGACCAAAGAGCTGGACGAGCTGATTGCTGAACTGCGTAACCATCACAACACCACCATTTTGTTGATTGAGCACGACATGAAGCTGGTGATGGGGATTTCTGACCGTATTTACGTGGTGAACCAGGGCACGCCGCTGGCGAATGGGACGCCGGAACAGATTCGTAATAACCCGGATGTTATCCGCGCCTATTTAGGTGAAGCATAATGGGGGCGAGTATTACTATGGATAAGGCGATGTTATCGTTCGACAAAGTCAACGCCCACTACGGCAAGATACAGGCGCTGCACGACGTCAGCTTGTATATCAACCAGGGTGAAATCGTTACTCTGATTGGTGCTAACGGCGCGGGAAAAACCACGCTGCTCGGCACATTGTGTGGCGACCCGCGAGCGACCAGCGGGCGAATCGTCTTTGATGGTAAAGACATTACCGACTGGCAGACGGCGAAAATCATGCGCGAAGCGGTAGCGATTGTGCCGGAAGGGCGTCGCGTGTTTTCCCGCATGACGGTGGAAGAGAACCTGGCGATGGGCGGCTTCTTTGCCGAAAAGGACCAGTTTCAGGAACGCATCAAATGGGTGTATGACCTGTTTCCCCGTCTGCATGAGCGTCGTATTCAACGTGCGGGAACGATGTCCGGCGGTGAACAGCAGATGCTGGCGATAGGCCGCGCGCTGATGAGCCAGCCGAGGCTGCTGCTGCTTGATGAACCGTCGCTGGGTCTGGCGCCGATTATCATCCAGCAGATTTTTAATACTATCGAACAACTGCGCGAGCAGGGGATGACCATCTTCCTCGTCGAACAGAACGCCAACCAGGCGCTGAAGCTCGCCGATCGCGGCTACGTGCTGGAAAACGGTCATGTGGTGCTGGAAGACACCGGTGATGCGTTACTGGCTAACGAAGCGGTGCGTAGCGCGTATCTGGGCGGTTAATCATTATCTGAATAGACAAGGGGCCCGCTGTGGCCCCTTTTTATTGCTCTATGTTATTATTGAGAATAGTTATCAATAATAAAAATGAACATGGAGAAAGGATGATTCGTTCAGGTACCTGCATGATGATTGGCAGTTTGTTTTTGACGCTTTCATTAACTACCCTGGCCTCAACACCGCCAGCGTTTGACCCGCGCGATCCCGCTATCTGGGAAGAGAAACCGGACAACCCGTTAGCGCAATCCGACTCGCCCTGCGAAGTGTTTACCAGCTCGGTATGCCCAGGCTGGGATGATGATAAATCGGATATCCAACGTGAACGTGAGCGGCGAGAGCAGCAGCGTTTACAGAATGAATATGAGCGACGCTGGCGTCGGGATTAATCTTCCTTGCTGGAGCAGCAGATAACGCCATCCAGGCCGGAGAAGGTATAGCGATATCCGGCTTTGTTGTGCACCACCCCGCATTTTCCTGTCACTACGCTTTCACCGCCTTGCCATCTGTTTGTCGCCTTACTATCTTTTTTTTGTAATAAAAAAGTTATTTTTCTGTCATTCGAGCATGTCATGTTACCCCCGCGAGCATAAAACGCGTGATATCGCGCATCCGGCACAACAAGAGAGATAACCGATGATATCGTTACGACATACAGCTTTAGGACTGGCACTTAGCCTGGCATTTGCAGGTCAGGCACTGGCGGTCACCACTATCCCGTTCTGGCACTCAATGGAAGGCGAACTGGGTAAAGAAGTTGATTCACTGGCGCAACGTTTTAATGCAGCCAATCCCGACTACAAAATTGTTCCGCAGTACAAAGGTAACTACGAGCAGAGCCTGAGTGCAGGAATTGCCGCTTTCCGTACCGGAAACGCGCCTGCGCTGCTGCAGGTTTATGAAGTGGGTACGGCAACCATGATGGCCTCAAAAGCCATTAAACCGGTCTATGAAGTATTCAAAGAGGCTGGCATTAACTTCGATGAGTCTCAGTTCGTACCGACCGTTTCCGGTTACTACACCGACTCTAAAAGCGGACACTTGCTCTCCCAGCCGTTTAACAGCTCCACTCCGGTGCTGTACTACAACAAAGATGCCTTCAAAAAAGCCGGTTTAGACCCGGAGCAGCCGCCGAAAACCTGGCAGGATCTGGCGGAGTACACCGCGAAGCTGAAAGCCGCAGGCATGAAGTGCGGTTACGCCAGCGGCTGGCAGGGATGGATTCAGATTGAAAACTTCAGCGCCTGGAACGGTCTGCCGGTAGCAACCAAAAACAATGGCTTTGACGGTACCGACGCGGTGCTGGAGTTCAATAAACCGGAACAGGTGAAACACATCGCTCTGCTGGAAGAGTTGAACAAAAAAGGTGATTTCAGCTACTTCGGGCGTAAGGACGAATCCACTGAGAAGTTCTACAACGGGGATTGTGCCATTACCACCGCCTCTTCCGGTTCGCTGGCCGACATCCGCCACTACGCTAAATTCAATTATGGCGTCGGGATGATGCCGTACGATGCCGATGTGAAGGGCGCGCCGCAGAATGCGATTATCGGTGGGGCCAGCCTGTGGGTGATGCAGGGTAAAGACAAAGCAACCTACGAAGGCGTGGCGCAGTTCCTCAACTTCCTGGCGAAGCCTGAAATTGCTGCTGAATGGCACCAGAAGACCGGCTATCTACCGATCACCACCGCTGCCTACGACCTGACCCGTGAACAGGGCTTCTATGAGAAGAACCCTGGGGCTGATATCGCCACCCGCCAGATGCTGAACAAGCCGCCGTTGCCGTTCACCAAAGGGCTGCGTTTGGGCAATATGCCGCAGATCCGCACTATTGTGGATGAAGAGCTGGAAAGCGTCTGGACTGGGAAGAAAACCCCGCAGCAGGCACTGGATGCCGCCGTTGAGCGTGGCAATCAGTTACTGCGCCGCTTTGAGCAATCGACCAAGTCTTAAGTGTATAAGTGCCTGATGGCGTTGCGCTTATCCGGCCTACAAGTTCGTAGTTTGTAGGCCGGGTAAGGTGCTTGCACCGCCATCCGGCACCTTCCAGGAAAGAACCTACATGTCTTCATCCCGTCCGGTATTCCGCTCGCGTTGGCTTCCCTATTTGTTGGTGGCTCCGCAGCTGGTTATCACCGTTATTTTCTTTATCTGGCCCGCCGGTGAAGCGCTGTGGTACTCGCTACAATCCGTTGATCCGTTTGGTCTTTCCAGCCAGTTTGTCGGACTGGAAAACTTTGTCGCGCTGTTTCATGACCCGTACTACCTCGACTCATTTTGGACCACCATTAAGTTCAGTACGTTAGTCACGGTAAGTGGTCTGCTGGTGTCGTTATTTTTTGCGGCGCTGGTGAATTACGTGGTGCGCGGCAGCCGTTTTTACCAGACGCTGATGCTGTTGCCATACGCCGTCGCGCCTGCCGTCGCCGCCGTATTGTGGATCTTCCTGTTTAACCCAGGACGTGGGCTGATTACCCATTTTCTCGGTGAGTTTGGCTATGACTGGAACCATGCGCAAAACAGCGGTCAGGCGATGTTCCTGGTGGTGTTTGCATCGGTCTGGAAGCAGATTAGTTACAACTTCCTGTTCTTCTTTGCCGCACTGCAGTCTATCCCGCGATCGCTGATCGAAGCTGCTGCGATTGATGGCGCAGGGCCGGTTCGCCGCTTCTTTAAGCTGGCGCTGCCGTTGATAGCCCCGGTCAGCTTCTTTCTGCTGGTGGTGAATCTGGTTTATGCCTTCTTTGATACCTTCCCGGTTATTGATGCCGCCACGGCGGGTGGGCCGGTGCAGGCGACGACCACGCTGATTTATAAGATCTACCGTGAAGGGTTTGTCGGGTTGGATCTGGCTTCTTCCGCCGCACAATCGGTGGTGCTGATGTTCCTGGTCATTATTTTGACGGTGGTGCAGTTCCGCTATGTGGAAAGTAAGGTGCGTTACCAATGATTGAGAACCGTCGTGGGCTGACAATATTCAGCCATGCCATGTTGATTATGGGGATCATGGTGATCCTGTTTCCGCTGTACGTCGCGTTTGTCGCGGCGACGCTGGACAACAAAGCGGTGTTTGAAACGCCGATGACGCTGGTTCCCGGCACGCAGTTGCTGGAGAACATGAAATACATCTGGGTCAACGGTGTGGGCGTCAACAGCGCGCCGTTCTGGTTGATGATGCTTAACAGCTTCATCATGGCGTTCAGTATTACGGTAGGGAAAATCACCGTCTCCATGCTCTCCGCATTCGCCATCGTCTGGTTCCGTTTTCCGCTGCGCAACCTGTTCTTCTGGATGATTTTTATCACCCTGATGCTGCCGGTTGAGGTGCGAATCTTCCCCACCGTGGAGGTTATCGCCAACCTGAAAATGCTCGACAGCTATGCGGGTCTGACGCTGCCGTTGATGGCATCGGCTACTGCGACCTTCCTGTTCCGACAGTTCTTTATGACCCTGCCGGATGAGCTGGTTGAGGCGGCGCGTATTGACGGTGCGTCACCGATGCGTTTTTTCCGCGATATCGTACTACCACTGTCAAAAACCAATCTGGCGGCGCTGTTCGTTATCACCTTTATCTACGGCTGGAACCAGTATTTGTGGCCGTTGTTAATTATTACCGACGTCAATTTGGGCACTGCGGTGGCGGGTATCAAAGGCATGATCGCCACCGGTGAAGGCACCACGCAGTGGAACCAGGTAATGGCAGCCATGCTGCTGACGCTTATCCCTCCGGTAATCATCGTGTTAGCCATGCAGCGTGCCTTCGTACGCGGTCTGGTCGATAGTGAGAAATAAAAATGGCTGGTTTAAAACTACAGGCAGTAACCAAAAGCTGGGACGGCAAAACCCAGGTAATTAAACCGCTGACGCTGGACGTCGCGGACGGGGAATTTATCGTGATGGTTGGCCCATCCGGCTGCGGAAAGTCTACGCTGCTGCGGATGGTGGCCGGGCTGGAGCGGGTGAGCGGTGGCGATATCTGGATTGATAATAAACGCGTCACCGAGATGGAGCCGAAGGATCGCGGCATTGCGATGGTCTTTCAAAACTACGCGCTCTACCCGCATATGAGCGTGGAAGAAAACATGGCCTGGGGGCTGAAAATCCGCGGGATGGGCAAGGAGCACATTGCTGAACGGGTAAATGAGGCGGCGCGTATTCTCGAGCTGGGTGAGCTGCTCAAACGTCGTCCGCGCGAACTTTCTGGCGGTCAGCGCCAGCGCGTAGCGATGGGGCGAGCGATTGTGCGTGACCCAGCGGTATTCCTGTTCGATGAGCCGCTTTCTAACCTCGATGCCAAGCTGCGCGTGCAGATGCGTCTGGAGTTACAACATCTGCATCGCCGCCTGAAAACCACTTCGCTATACGTGACGCACGACCAGGTTGAAGCGATGACCCTTGCCCAACGGGTGATGGTGATGAACAAAGGCATTGCCGAGCAGATAGGTACACCGGTTGAGGTGTATGAAAAGCCTGCCAGCCGCTTTGTGGCGAGTTTTATCGGCAGCCCGGCGATGAACCTGCTGGACGGGTGCATCAGTACCTCGGGCACCCATTTTGAACTGGAGGGCGGCATGACGCTACCCATCGGCAGAAGCGCGAGAGAGTCTATTGGGCGTAAAATGACGTTGGGTATCCGCCCAGAGCATATTGCGCTAAGCTCGCAGGCCGAAGGCGGCGTGCCGTTGGTTGTTGATACACTGGAAATGCTGGGCGCAGATAACCTGGCACACGGACGCTGGGGCGAGCAAAAGCTGGTGGTGCGACTGGCGCATCAGCATCGCCCAACGGCAGGCAGCACGCTGTGGCTGCATCTGCCGGAAAATCATCTGCATCTTTTTGATGGCGAAACAGGACAACGCGTATGAGTAACTGGCCTTACCCCCATATTGTCGCCCATCGTGGCGGCGGTAAGCTGGCCCCGGAAAACACCCTGGCGGCGATCGACGTGGGGGCGCGATACGGGCATACCATGATCGAGTTTGACGCTAAATTGTCGAAAGACGGTGAGATCTTCTTACTGCATGATGACAACCTGGAGCGAACCAGCAACGGCTGGGGCGTGGCAGGCGAGCTGAACTGGCAGGATTTATTGCGCGTGGACGCCGGCGGCTGGTTTAGCGGTGAGTTTAAAGGTGAACCGCTGCCGCTGCTCTCGCAAGTGGCCGAGCGCTGCCGTCAGCACGGTATGATGGCGAATATTGAAATTAAACCCACAACCGGCACCGGAACGTTAACTGGCAAAGTCGTGGCGCTGGCCGCGCGGGAGCTGTGGGCGGGAATGACGCCGCCACTATTGTCATCCTTTGAAATTGATGCACTTGAAGCGGCGCAGCTGGCGGTACCTGAACTGCCGAGAGGCTTGCTGCTTGATGAATGGCGCGAGGACTGGCGCGAGCTGACCACGCGGCTTGGCTGCGTCTCTATTCATCTTAATCACAAACTGCTGGATGAAGCGCGTGTGGATGCGCTGCGTGATGCGGGGCTACGTATTCTGGTATATACCGTCAACCGACCCCAGCGCGCGGCGGAACTGCTGCGCTGGGGCGTGGACTGCATCTGTACCGATGCCATTGATACGATTGGTCCGGATTTCCAACCTTTTTAAGGCCCAATCGTTTTTAACGGAACGTTAGGCTGCGGCGTGCTGGAGGGCTTCAGCATGTCGCCGTTCTTTTTCTCTGACAGCATATGTTGCTTATTCAGAGAGCTGTCCGGGTTACGGGTTCCACTCAACATCCCACCGTTGCTGTTGGGCAGCATTTGCTGCTGGCTGGGATTCAACTCGCCTGGCTGAGACTGAAGGACCCGCTGGGAGTTGGTGTTAATTTGGTTTTCCAGATGCTGTTGCTGCATACGCGTCTGCGTTTGCAACTGTTGGTTGAGCATCCCTTTCTGCTGAATTTGCTGCGTTTGCATTTGGGTTTGCATACGCTGCTGACTCGGGATCTGATAACCGGGTTGGTTCGGGTTATTCATGGTGTTGATGGGCTGTGCAAAGCCTGCAAACGGCAACAGCATGGCTAAAAGTAAGAGTCGTTTCATCGCTTTTCTCCTCTCGGGGATCTCTTAAGTTTACTCCTTTCTCGCCGTTACGATGATTATTTCAGAGTTATGCACCAGGCTTAGTGGGGGCAGACCCCCATACATCTGGAGAATAACGATGATAAAACCGACGTTTTTACGCCGGGTAGCCATTGCTGCTCTGCTCTCAGGAAGTTGTTTTAGCGTTGCTGCCGCGCCGGCTGCGCCACCGCCGGTATCTTACGGAGTCGAGGAAGATGTGTTCCATCCCGTACGTGCTAAGCATGGGATGGTGGCCTCTGTGGATGCTTTAGCTACCCAGGTTGGTGTGGACATTCTTAAACAGGGTGGGAATGCCGTCGATGCCGCCGTGGCCGTTGGCTATGCGCTGGCGGTGACGCATCCCCAGGCGGGCAATCTGGGCGGCGGTGGTTTTATGCTACTGCGTACCAAAGACGGTAACACCACCGCGATCGATTTTCGTGAAATGGCGCCTGCTGGCGCGACCCGTGACATGTTCCTCGATGAGCAGGGCAACGCCGATGCGAAAAAGTCGCTGACGTCGCATCTGGCATCCGGTACGCCGGGTACCGTGGCGGGTTTCTCGCTGGCGCTGGAGAAATACGGCACGATGCCGCTGAACAAAGTGGTGCGCCCGGCGATGAAGCTGGCGGAAGAGGGCTTTGTGGTTAATGACGCGCTGGCCGACGATCTGAAAACCTATGGCAGCGAAGTGCTCCCTAATCACGAGAACAGCAAAGCCATTTTCTGGAAGGACGGCGAGCCGCTGAAAAAGGGCGACAAGCTGGTGCAAAAGAATCTGGCGAAAAGCCTGGAAATGATTGCCGAGAATGGCCCGGATGCGTTTTATAAAGGGGCGATTGCCGATCAGATAGCCGGGGAAATGCAGAAGAACGGCGGGCTGATGACCAAAGAGGATTTAGCCAGCTATAAAGCCGTGGAGCGCATGCCGATCGGCGGTGACTATCGCGGGTATCAGGTCTTCTCCATGCCACCGCCGTCCTCTGGCGGTATTCACATCGTGCAGATCCTCAATATTCTCGAAAACTTCGATATGAAGAAGTACGGATTTGGCAGCGCCGATGCTATGCAGGTTATGGCTGAAGCGGAGAAATATGCTTACGCCGATCGTTCAGAATATCTGGGCGACCCGGATTTTGTGAAAGTGCCGTGGCAAGCGCTGACCAACAAAGCCTATGCTAAAACGCTTGCCGATCAGATTGATATCAACAAGGCTAAGCCTTCCAGCCAGATCAAACCTGGCAAGCTCGCCCCGTATGAAAGCAACCAGACTACGCACTTCTCGGTAGTGGATAAAGACGGCAATGCCGTGGCGGTAACGTATACCCTGAATACCACCTTCGGGACCGGCATCGTGGCGGGTAACACCGGTATTCTGCTGAATAACGAAATGGACGACTTCTCCGCTAAGCCGGGCGTGCCGAACGTTTATGGACTGGTGGGCGGTGATGCCAACGCGGTTGGACCGAAGAAGCGTCCGCTGTCGTCGATGTCGCCGACTATCGTGGTAAAAGACGGGAAAACCTGGCTGGTTACCGGCAGCCCAGGTGGAAGCCGAATCATCACTACCGTACTGCAAATGGTGGTCAACAGCATTGATTTCGGGATGAACGTCGCCGAAGCGACCAACGCACCGCGCTTCCATCATCAATGGTTGCCGGATGAACTGCGCATCGAGAAGGGCTTCAGCCCGGATACAATCAAGCTGCTGGAGCAAAAAGGACAGAAAGTAGCGCTGAAAGAGGCGATGGGCAGCACGCAGAGCATTATGGTTGGACCGGATGGCGCACTGTATGGTGCTTCTGACCCGCGTTCCGTGGATGACTTAACGGCGGGGTACTAAGCATAACAGCCCTCTTCGGTGGGAGAGGGCTTGACAAATATTTTTTACTATAGTGAATGGTCTTGGTGATACCGGTCAATTTCGATTAGCAACTTATGGCCTTGGGCGGATACGCGATAATAATCCATTCCTGAGGGGGTTCTTGCTACTATATCGACTAAACCCGCTTTGGATAGGTTATTTATGAGCCTAACTACGTTACCAACTCCATCCATTCTCCTACTGGTCATTGCGCGATCAAGATTATACCAGGTCCAATTTACGTCATCTCTGGAAGCTAATAATTTCAATATGTTAAGTTCAGTATCGTTTACCATGATGGTGCATCCGGGTGATAAAGGTCATTACCAGTTATTCTATAATCTTCGAGTGTTGATGTATGCGTGTTATTCCATAGATCATAAGCCTCTTGGTTATCGCTTGGCCTGCCAGTTTCCCAACCTAAATTGCAATAACGTTGATACTCTCGACATTCATGAGTGTAGTAGTTTAAATCCACTTGTTCTGGTAACAATTCACCGTTCGCTATCTTTTTTAAACGGCTTACCATAAATTCATTACCAGGATCTGGATCGAAGCGAGATATGTGTTTTTCTACAATTGCAATTCCTTCATGGGTAATATTTACGCCTTCAGTTGTAAGATGTTCAACAGGGCCTCCCGCTTTATCTGGATCAAATGGCCTTGATGTATAAGTTCCTTTCGCTCCAAACTGCTCCAGTTCTTCTAATTCAGGAAATTTCATCCTTCCCATAGTTAAGCCTGCAGCTACTGAAGCACCAAGAATCAGCAATCCTTTGTTATCCATAACCTGCTCGTAACCCGTAGGAGCATCGCCTCCCAGCTTTTTCGCCGTTTCCCTGAAACCGTCGATATTGCCGTTGTAGATACCTCCGGCGGCAAGCAGTCTGCCAACCCCTTTGCTGTTTAACGTTTTGAGGCCGTTGTCTGCGGGTGTTTTTGGGCGGGGGATAAACAGGCGGTTGTAGTTCTCGGGCAACGCCAGGTAGCTGAACTCAGTGTTGGCAATAAGATGTTTGCAGAGGATATATTCATAGTTGATGGTTATTGTTTCTGTGTCTAAATTATTGTCGCTGAATTGGTGTTGAATGGCTGATAGAAATGCTCCCCGCAGTTGAATATAATAATTCTTCTCCCATCTACCGAACCTATTGATGCGGTAGAAATAAAATTCCATATACAACTGCTCGTTGTTGTTAATAGCATTTACAAACAATGGGGTGCTTTTATCTATCAGTTTGCAAAATTGCAGTCCGTGAAAATGTGAACCTCTGCCAGTACTGGTTATACTATTAGAGAGCGAAAAGGTAAAAATTTCGTCTTCGTGCCCTATTTGCCAGCGGTTACCCACGGATGCAATGGTTCCACATCCGTCAGAAATATCGCCCTGCTGCTGCCCTGAAACCATCAGATAGACGATATCACTCATGATATCCTTATCCTTTTATTATTTGCTGTCATAAAAACGGTAAATTGCTTTTTGTTTTTATTACGCTTTCTGATGGCGTTCGTATATAGCGGAAATAAAACGTTTCACTTTAAGTGAATTTTCTTGAGGGGAATCCGAATATAAATAGCTAAGGGGGTTATTTTTATTTATTTTATAATGGAGGGTTATTAATGGAGTTTTTATTGATGTTTATTAACCCATATCAACAGCCTACAGCGTTCTGAACGATGTAGGCCTGACCGGTAGGTTATGGCGCATATCGCTGCAGTGATTCGGACCAGCGGAATATTTGGCTGCTTTTATCCTGTAGGCTAACGCGCTCTAAGTCATAAAATCCGTGCGTCTTTGCCGAGCGCATTTTGAGAATGTACTTACTTTCGCTAATGTCGTGCTGCCTTGTGCCGTCTTTATTCCAGTCTCCAGCAATGTCCGAATAGTAATAAACAAGGTCAGAAAACACGTTGATTATCTTGCTGTCTTTGATGGTGTAGAGTTCCAGCACTTCATAAAATGCGCCGCCGCCGGAATACGCATCAGAGTATCCACCCCGCACCCCGAATGCCAGGGTATCGGGTGCTATCCGGTACGGTGCCAGATCCAGTTTTGTATAATAAGCCAGCGGTCTGACGGACTCATCATCGCTCTCTTTTTCAGCGGCTTTATTCCACTCTGATAGCTGGTTTAACGGTTTTTCTGAACGTGCAATCGGCGTTAGCTGTGGGTTCTGCCAGGAAAAAATGCCGAGATATAATTTATTAGCGCGCCCGTTGCTGTAGTTTTCCGGGCAGGTGTTATCCGCGTATTTTTTTGCTTGCTCGGCGTCAGCCTTATTATCGGCAAAACAAGCAATGCCAATATATTTACCGTCTTTTCCCCAAGATTTAGCACCGGTCAGGATCAGGTTGTCAGGATCTTCATTTGGTGCAACCCAGGCAATCCACTGCTTTTCAGATAAGCCCTGAGGAAGCTCACCAAATCCTTTCGCAGGGGTTGCTCCTGCCATTTGCTCAGCAAAAATCTGTTTACCTTCAGGATGTTGGATGGCACTGGCTACGGAATCGAGATTTTGTACGGTAGTGGCAAAAGCAGGGGAGAGCGAGGCCAGCAAAACCAGGGGAAGAAACTTTTTCACTATTGCGTCCTTTCAATAAGCAGGGCGATAAGGCTCGCCCTTAAATTTATTTCACGCGCGCCATAAAGTAGGCATCAACATACTCACCGTTGCGCAGGCCGTATTTCTTACCGGTGCCTTCGATTTCAAAGCCGTACTTCTTATAGACTGCTACAGCAGGCTCATTATCAACAAATACTGTCAGCTCAATGCGCTCGACGCGCAGCCAGTTGTCGCACATGTCGATCATCGTACGAATCAGCGCGCTGGCAACGCCACGATTGTGCCACCTGCCATCCACGCAGATACCAAAATCGGCCACGTGGCTGCGGCGCGGGCGCTGCGCGACCTCAATACAGAGGTGCCCCACGACGATATCATCAATGCAGGCAACCAGCTGTTTGACACCGGCTTGCTCGGTTAGCCGCGCTTGCCACATTTCGAGAGAAGGATGAGGAACCTGTAGCGTGTTGTGGTACACCTCCGGCTGGGCGTGGATCTGACGAATTGCGTCGTAATCTTTCGGTTCAGCGTGGCGTATCACTATCTCACTCATTCCTTATCTCCTGCAGGGTTAATTGTGCATTTACACTCGCTGAGAAAGAAAAATCCGTCAACTGCATTTTTTTGCAAAAAGAAGTAGACAAGTGCGAATGAGAATGATTATTATTGCTCTGCGTTCAGGGGAACCCCTACGGAGAACCTGAAAGCACGACATTGCTCACATTGCTTCCAGTATTACTTTAGCCAGCTTTTGCTGGCTTTTTTTTTTGGCTGGGTTTCGGGCTAGTTTGCTTGCCAGCTTAATCCCGGGCTGTGCTCGCAATCCTCACGTACTCTGTGTACGCTCCGGTTGCTGCGCGCAGGCCGTGAATAATCTGCCTACGCCACTTACGCCCGATCTTTTGGCTGTATAATGCGGTAGGCCGGATAAGGCAACGCCGCATCCGGCACGATGACAGGATGGATTCAGTCTCCAGCCGCTTTGCGCTATGGTGTAGACAATCACCTTCAAAAGGATCGTCTCATGACCTTACACTGCGCATTTATTGGTTTTGGTAAAAGCACCACCCGCTACCATTTGCCGTACGTCCTAAACCGCAAAAATAGCTGGCACGTCGCGCACATTTTCCGCCGCAACGCCAGGCCGGAAGAGCAGGCGCCGCAGTATTCGCATATTCACTTCACCAGCGACCTCGACGAGATCTTAAACGATCCGCAGGTGAAACTGGTGATCGTCTGTACCCATGCTGATAGCCATTTTGAATATGCTAAACGCGCGCTGGAAGCGGGTAAAAATGTGCTGGTTGAGAAACCCTTCACGCCGACGCTTGCGCAAGCAAAAGAGCTGTTCGAACTGGCGCGAAGCAAAGGACTGACCGTTACGCCGTATCAGAATCGCCGTTTTGACTCCTGCTTCCTCACCGCGAAAAAAGCCATTGAGAGCGGCAAGCTCGGCAAGATTGTTGAGGTTGAAAGCCATTTCGATTACTACCGTCCTGAAGCAGAAACCAAGCCGGGACTGCCGCAGGACGGCGCGTTTTATGGTCTGGGCGTACACACCATGGATCAGATTATCTCGCTGTTCGGACGTCCCGATCATGTGGCCTATGACATCCGCAGCCTGCGCAACAAAGCGAACCCGGACGATACCTTTGAAGCGCAGCTGTTTTACGGCGACCTGAAAGCCATTGTTAAAACCAGTCATCTGGTGAAAATCGACTATCCGAAGTTTATCGTCCATGGCACCAAAGGCTCGTTTGTGAAGTACGGCATCGACCAGCAGGAAACCAGCCTGAAGGCCAATATCATGCCGGGTGAGCCAGGTTTCGCTGCTGATGATTCCATTGGGATGCTAGAGTACGTCAACGATGACGGCATCACGGTAAAAGAAGAGGTAAAGCCGGAAGTGGGGGATTACGGTCGCGTGTATGACGCGCTGTACCAGACGCTGACCACCGGTACGCCTAATTACGTCAAGGAATCTGAAGTTCTTACCAACCTGGAGATCCTCGAACGCGCCTTTGAACAGGCAACGCCTGCCACGATAACCCTCGCCAAATAGCCTGCACAGACTCCTCTGGGCTTGTTCATATTTTTTGAACAGAGGAGTCAATTTTCACCCTCTATGATCCCAGACGGATTGAGTCCACACTTACTCCATCGAAAACATCTGGGGGTGAACACAATGATCTACTTACGCAAAGCTAACGACCGTGGCCACGCTAATCATGGCTGGCTTGATTCATGGCATACCTTCTCTTTTGCCAACTACTATGACCCGAACTTTATGGGGTTCTCGGCACTGCGCGTGATTAACGATGACGTGATCGATGCAGGTCAGGGATTTGGTACTCACCCCCATAAAGACATGGAAATCCTGACTTACGTGCTGGAAGGCGCGGTAGAGCATCAGGACAGCATGGGCAATAAAGAGCAGGTTCCGGCCGGTGAGTTTCAGATTATGAGCGCCGGGACGGGGATCCGTCACTCGGAGTACAACCCGAGCAATACTGAGAAGCTGCATCTGTATCAGATCTGGATCATGCCGCAGGAGAACGGTATTACACCGCGCTATGAACAGCGTCGTTTCGATGCCGCTCAGGGTAAACAACTGGTGCTGTCGCCGGATGCCCGTGATGGTTCACTGAAAGTGTACCAGGATATGGAGCTGTACCGTTGGGCACTGGTCAAAGATGAGCAGTCGGTGCATCAGATTGCCGCGGAACGCCGCGTTTGGATCCAGGTGGTAAAAGGCAACGTGACGATTAACGGCACCAAAGCGACCACCAGCGACGGTCTGGCAATCTGGGATGAACAGGCAATTTCTATTCATGCCGACAGCGACAGTGAAGTGTTACTGTTTGACCTGCCGCCAGTCTAAAAATACACGTCATCCTTCAAGCCGCATCTGTGTTGGCTTTCCTCGCTCACCCCGGTCGCGTACTTAATGTACGCTCCCGGGGATTCACTGCGTCGCCGCCTTGATGCAACTCGAATGATTTTGTGTATTTATCACAATAAAAACTCCTTTTTTTCTCTGCAAAGGTTCACGCACGTCCGTGGTAAACTGGGGGAATCTATCCCTTTTTAACGCTTCAGGACGATGAAAAAGAAAAGACCCGTACTTCAGGATGTAGCCGACCGCGTGGGCGTGACCAAAATGACGGTCAGTCGCTTTTTGCGTAACCCGGAGCAGGTCTCCGTGGCGCTGCGGGGCAAAATTGCCGCTGCACTTGATGAGCTGGGTTATATTCCCAATCGCGCTCCTGATATCCTTTCTAACGCTACCAGCCGCGCTATCGGCGTGCTGTTACCGTCTCTCACTAACCAGGTTTTTGCTGAAGTGCTACGCGGCATTGAGGCCGTCACCGACGCCCATGGTTATCAAACGATGCTCGCGCACTACGGCTATAAGCCTGAGATGGAACAAGAGCGCCTGGAATCGATGCTGTCGTGGAATATCGATGGCCTGATCCTCACCGAACGTAGCCACACGCCCCGCACGCTGAAAATGATTGAAGTTGCCGGTATCCCGGTGGTTGAGCTGATGGACAGCCAGTCTCCGTGTCTGGATATCGCCGTCGGTTTCGACAACTTCGAAGCCGCGCGTCAGATGACTGCCGCTATTATCGCCCGCGGGCACCGTCATGTAGCCTATCTTGGCGCTCGTCTTGATGAACGTACTATCATCAAACAGAGAGGCTACGAGCAGGCAATGCGCGATGCCAACCTGGTGCCGTACAGCGTGATGGTGGAACAGTCTTCTTCCTACTCCTCCGGTATTGAACTCATCCGTCAGGCGCGGCGTGAATACCCGCAGCTCGACGGCGTTTTCTGTACCAACGATGACCTGGCGGTAGGGGCGGCTTTCGAATGCCAGCGTTTAGGGCTGAAAATCCCGGATGACATGGCGATTGCCGGATTCCACGGTCACGACATCGGGCAGGTGATGGAGCCGCGTCTGGCGAGTGTGCTCACGCCACGTGAACGGATGGGCAGCATTGGCGCAGAACGCCTGCTGGCGCGCATTCGTGGTGAAGCAGTCACGCCTAAAATGTTAGATTTAGGTTTCACCTTGTCACCGGGCGGATCTATTTAAGCCAACAAGTTTGAAGTAGCTCACACTTATACACTTCGAGCACGAATGGATATTGCTTCTCTATTTATCCGGCTGGACAATGTTACCGATAACAGTTACCCGTAACAATTTCCTGATTCTTGTACCAGTGGGGGCAACGCTTTGAGCACGACTAATCATGATCACCACGTTTACGTTCTGATGGGCGTATCGGGCAGCGGTAAATCTGCTGTCGCCAGCGAAGTGGCGCATCAACTGCAGGCCGCGTTTCTTGATGGCGATTTTCTCCATCCGCGCAGCAACATCATGAAAATGGCTTCCGGTGAGCCACTCAACGATGACGACCGTAAACCGTGGCTACAGGCGCTGAATGACGCCGCTTTTGCGATGCAGCGTACCAACAAGGTTTCGCTGATCGTCTGTTCTGCCTTGAAAAAAGTCTACCGCGACCAGTTGCGCGACGGTAACCCGAACCTCTCTTTCATTTATCTGAAAGGGGATTTTGACGTTATCGAAAGCCGTCTGAAGGCGCGTAAAGGCCACTTCTTCAAAACGCAGATGCTGGTTACCCAGTTTGAAGCGCTGGAAGAACCGGGTGCGAATGAAAACGATGTACTGGTGGTCGATATCGATCAACCACTGGACGGTGTGGTCGCCAGCACCATTGAGGTTATTAACCAAGGCAGTAAGTAGTGAGCACATTAACGCTTGTTTTAACAGCAGTAGGGTCCGTTTTATTACTGCTGTTTTTAGTGATGAAGGCGCGTATGCACGCCTTCGTTGCTTTGATGGTGGTATCCATTGGTGCAGGTCTCTTTTCCGGTATGCCGCTCGATAAAATCGCGGCGACCATGGAAAAAGGGATGGGAGGCACGCTCGGTTTCCTGGCGATTGTGGTGGCGCTGGGGGCGATGTTCGGCAAGATTTTGCATGAGACCGGCGCGGTCGATCAGATTGCCGTCAAAATGCTGAAATCCTTCGGTCATAGCCGCGCACATTACGCGATTGGCCTGGCCGGTCTGATTTGCGCGCTGCCGCTGTTCTTTGAGGTGGCGATTGTGCTGCTGATTAGCGTAGCGTTCTCAATGGCGCGCCATACCGGTACTAACCTGGTTAAGTTGGTCATTCCGCTGTTTGCGGGCGTGGCGGCTGCCGCAGCGTTCCTGCTGCCGGGGCCTGCGCCGATGCTGCTGGCCTCTCAGATGCACGCCGACTTTGGCTGGATGATCCTGATTGGCCTGTGCGCCGCGATCCCGGGCATGATTATCGCCGGGCCGCTGTGGGGTAACTTCATCAGCCGTTACGTTGAGCTGCACGTACCGGAAGACATTACCGAGCCGCATCTGGGCGAAGGCAAAATGCCCTCCTTTGGCTTCAGCTTATCGCTTATCCTGCTGCCGCTGGTGCTGGTTGGTCTGAAAACCATCGCCGCACGCTTTGTTCCGGTCGGTTCTTCAACCTACGAATGGTTCGAGTTTATCGGTCATCCGTTTACCGCGATTCTGGTTGCCTGTCTGGTGGCGATTTACGGTCTGGCGGTGCGCCAGGGCATGCCAAAAGACCGCGTGATGGAAATCTGCGGCCATGCGCTTCAGCCAGCGGGGATTATTCTGCTGGTGATTGGTGCGGGCGGCGTGTTCAAACAGGTACTGGTAGATTCCGGCGTTGGCCCTGCACTGGGCGAAGCGTTAACCGGTATGGGCTTGCCGATCGCTATCACCTGCTTCGTGCTGGCGGCGGCGGTGCGTATCATTCAGGGGTCCGCGACAGTGGCCTGCTTAACGGCGGTCGGTCTGGTGATGCCGGTGATTGAGCAACTGAACTACTCCGGTGCCCAGATGGCGGCGCTGTCTATCTGTATCGCGGGCGGCTCTATCGTGGTCAGCCACGTTAACGACGCTGGTTTCTGGTTGTTCGGTAAATTTACCGGTGCGACTGAAGCGCAAACGCTGAAGACCTGGACGATGATGGAAACCATCCTCGGTACGGTCGGCGCGATTGTCGGTATGATTGCCTTCCAGCTGTTGAGCTGATGGCATTGCCCGGTGGCGCTTGCGCTTACCGGGCCTGGAAACGAGCACATATCGACACCGTAGGCCGGGTAAGGCAAAGCCGCCACCCGGCTTTTTTACAGCACCATCACACCATCCTCGGTTTTCAACCAACGCGGCGCTTTTAACGTATCGGCGAAATAGCCTACCAAATCCTGCAGTAAATCGCCCGCCACGCGTTCCATCTCGTCAGACAGCGTTTTGCTCATCAGTAAATGCGTCAAAAGCTGGCAGTAACGCCCCATCTGATCTGGTTCGGGTTCAAAGAGGGGAGAGCGGGTCGGTAAGGTTTCTACCGTCAGGCTGGCCTGTAGATGCTGCGGTACAGGTTCCGTTAAGGTTGGTTGTAGTAGTGCCAGACAGGCCGGCAGGCGCGCACAAATCGCCAGTTTTTCAACAGGGTCATGACATTCAACAAGCCCTTCGACAAAACGCTCACAGTTATCTGCCAGCTCGGTGAAATCCGTTGCATGGCTAAAGGGCAGGGTAAATAAAGAGTGTGAAAAGAGAGGGATAGTCGCCATAGGGCAGCCTCCAATGAGTGAAATTTACCACCACCGAAGGGACCAACCTTTTGGTGGCGGGCTGAACGGAGTTGGTCCTACCGGCCTCATTGGATACCGGTGCGTCTTGTGACGCCACCGTCCAGCCCACCATTGAGGTGTAGCTGGTCGCACGACAAAAGTGAATTTTATCGCGAATGAGGTAATCAGGGGACCAATCCTGGCACCTGATTTTGCAAGTGCAGCGAGAAGATAATGCTAATCCGCGATGCTGACAAGAGCGTATTCCGGAAGGCGCTTCGCAGAAATGAAAATACGCTTTTTCAGAGACTTAAATGATTGAGGTGTTTCTCACAAACACATTCACGGCGCTGATTGCCCGGTGGCGCTAGCGCTTACCGGGCCTACACACGAGCATATATCAACACCGTAGGCCGGGTAAGGCGAAGCCGCCACCCGGCGTAAAGTGAGTGCGTTACCCCTTCATCCACATCCGCACGCCATCGAGGAACATCTGGGTTGCCATCATCACCAGAATCAGCCCCATCAGGCGCTCCAGCGCGTTAACCCCTTTCTCTCCCAGCAGACGTAAAAACAGCGAAGACTGCAGCAAAATCACGAATGTACCGCCCCAGGCGATCAGCAGCGCAATCACCAGATGCCCCATCTGGTTTGGATACTGATGCGACAACAGCATTAATGAGGCCAGGATTGTCGGACCGGCGACCAGCGGAATCGCCAGCGGTACGATAAACGGCTCTTCACCAGCCGGAAGCCCGGTGCTATTCCCGGTGGCGCTGGGGAAAATCATCTTAATGGCGATCAGGAACAAAATGATGCCCCCGGAGATCGATACGGTTTCTGCACGCAGGTTAAGAAATGCCAGAATTTTCTCGCCCGCAAACAGGAATATCAGCATCATCAACAGAGCAATAAACAGCTCGCGAATCATAATCGCGCGGCGACGTTTTGGTTCGGTATGTTTCAATACGGACATGAAAATGGGCAGATTTCCGAGCGGATCCATAATCAGGATCAATAAAACTGCCGCTGAAATGATTTCATTCATAACTCAAATTCCCTGATAATTACCGCGGACTTTCTGCTTGCTTGCGCAGCGGGATAAGTCGCATTACTGATGGCTTCGCTATCATTGATTAATTTCACTTGCGACTTTGGCTGCTTTTTGTATGGTGAAGGATAGGCCAGTAGGATACTGGTTAGCATACACAGCACACATCTCTGCAGGAAAAAACGCTATGAAAAATGTTGGTTTTATCGGCTGGCGCGGTATGGTCGGCTCTGTTCTCATGCAACGCATGGTTGAGGAGCGTGACTTCGACGCCATTCGCCCTGTTTTCTTTTCTACTTCCCAGCTTGGGCAGGCGGCACCGACGTTCGGTGGCACCGCGACCGGCACACTTCAGGACGCTTTTGATCTGGATGCGCTGAAGGCGCTCGATATCATCGTGACCTGTCAGGGCGGCGATTATACCAACGAAATCTATCCAAAGCTTCGTGAAAGCGGTTGGCAGGGTTACTGGATTGACGCAGCCTCTTCGCTGCGTATGAAAGACGATGCCATCATTATTCTCGATCCGGTTAACCAGGATGTCATCACCGACGGCCTGAACAAAGGCATTAAGACCTTTGTTGGCGGCAACTGTACCGTTAGCCTGATGCTGATGTCCCTCGGTGGCCTGTTTGCCAATGACCTGGTTGACTGGGTTTCCGTAGCGACCTATCAGGCGGCTTCCGGCGGCGGCGCGCGCCATATGCGTGAACTGCTGTCTCAGATGGGTCATCTGTATGGCCATGTGGCCGAGGAACTGGCGACCCCTTCCTCTGCTATTCTCGACATCGAACGTAAAGTAACGACCCTGTCCCGCAGCGGCGAACTGCCGGTTGATAACTTTGGCGTACCGCTGGCCGGTAGCCTGATTCCGTGGATCGACAAACAGCTCGATAACGGTCAGAGCCGTGAAGAGTGGAAGGGACAGGCGGAAACCAACAAAATTCTCAACACGTCTTCCGTGATCCCGGTTGATGGCCTGTGCGTGCGCGTCGGTGCGCTGCGCTGCCACAGCCAGGCGTTCACCATTAAACTGAAAAAAGATGTGTCTATTCCGACCGTGGAAGAACTGCTGGCGGCGCACAATCCGTGGGCCAAAGTTGTACCAAACGATCGGGATATCACCATGCGTGAGTTAACCCCGGCGGCCGTTACCGGCACGCTGACCACGCCAGTAGGCCGTCTGCGTAAGCTGAACATGGGACCGGAGTTCCTGTCAGCCTTTACCGTGGGCGACCAGTTGCTGTGGGGGGCTGCGGAGCCATTGCGCCGTATGCTGCGCCAATTGGCGTAATAGTTTGTTAACGATCAAGGGGTGAGGAATCACCCCTTTTTTTGCGTAATACAGGAGTAAGCGCAGATGTTTCATTTTTTACCAGGAGTAAGATAAAGCATTGGCTATTCTTTAAGGGTGACTTAGTACCGGAGGTATTAAGTTGTTGCCTGAAGGTGGGACGACGCAGAGAGGATGCACAATTGTGCTGCGCCGTTCAGGTCAAAAAAAGTGTCACTACCTGATGTCGAAAATCAGTTGGAAGGGGTGACGCCATAAAACAGGATGACAACCATGTCCGTTCGTATCGATAGAGACGTGATTAATGCGCTAATTGCAGGCCATTTTGCGGATCCTTTTTCCGTACTCGGTATGCACCAAACTGATGCTGGACTTGAAGTCCGTGCCCTATTACCTGACGCCACCGAAGTGTGGGTGATCGAACCCAAAACCGGACGCAAAGTCGGCAAGCTGGATTGCCTCGACTCTCGCGGTTTTTTCTGTGCTGTACTTCCCCGCCGTAAAAATTTCTTTCGCTACCAGTTGGCCGTTGTCTGGCATGGACAACAGAATCTGATTGATGACCCTTATCGTTTTGGCCCGCTGATCCAGGATATGGATGCCTGGCTGTTATCTGAAGGTACGCATCTGCGACCTTACGAAACGCTGGGTGCGCATGCGGATACCATGGATGGCGTAACCGGTACGCGCTTCTCAGTCTGGGCGCCTAACGCTCAACGCGTGTCAGTGGTTGGGCAGTTCAACTACTGGGATGGCCGTCGCCACCCAATGCGCCTGCGCAAAGAAAGCGGTATCTGGGAGCTGTTTATCCCCGGCGCGCAGCATGGTCAGCTGTATAAATACGAGATGATCGATGCCAACGGTAAGCTGCGAATCAAAGCGGACCCTTACGCCTTCGAAGCGCAAATGCGTCCGGAAACCGCGTCGCTTATCTGTGGTCTGCCGGAAAAAGTAGTGCAAAGCGAGGCGCGCAAAAAAGCCAACCAGTTTGATGCACCGATCTCTATCTATGAAGTGCACCTGGGCTCATGGCGTCGTCATACCGATAACAACTTCTGGCTAAGCTACCGTGAGCTGGCGGATCAACTGGTGCCTTACGCCAAGTGGATGGGCTTTACTCATCTCGAACTGTTGCCGATTAACGAGCATCCGTTCGACGGTAGCTGGGGCTACCAGCCTACCGGTATGTATGCGCCGACCCGTCGCTTCGGGACGCGCGATGATTTCCGCTATTTCGTGAATGCCGCGCATCAGGCGGGGCTGAACGTCATTCTCGACTGGGTGCCGGGCCACTTCCCATCGGACGACTTTGGTTTGGCTGAGTTTGATGGCACCAACCTGTATGAGCACAGCGACCCGCGCGAAGGGTATCACCAGGACTGGAACACGCTGATCTACAACTATGGTCGCCGTGAAGTCAGCAACTACCTGGTGGGCAACGCCCTGTACTGGATTGAACGCTTTGGTATTGACGCGTTGCGCGTGGATGCCGTGGCGTCGATGATTTATCGCGACTACAGCCGCAAAGAAGGGGAATGGATCCCAAACGAATTTGGTGGTCGTGAAAACCTCGAAGCCATTGAATTTTTGCGCAATACCAACCGCATTCTTGGCGAGCAGGTGCCTGGTGCGGTGAGTATGGCGGAAGAGTCCACCGATTTTGCCGGCGTTTCAAGACCACAGGATATGGGCGGTTTAGGGTTCTGGTATAAGTGGAACCTCGGCTGGATGCACGACACGCTGGACTACATGAAGCTGGACCCGATTCATCGTCAGTACCATCACGACAAGCTGACCTTCGGCATGCTGTACAACTACACCGAAAACTTTGTCCTGCCGCTGTCGCATGATGAAGTGGTACACGGTAAAAAATCCATTCTCGACCGCATGCCGGGAGACGCATGGCAGAAGTTTGCCAACCTGCGCGCCTATTACGGCTGGATGTGGGCCTTCCCGGGCAAAAAGCTGCTGTTTATGGGCAACGAGTTTGCGCAGGGACGTGAATGGAACCATGACGCCAGCCTCGACTGGCACCTGCTGGAAGGTGGCGATAACTGGCACCACGGCGTACAGCGTCTGGTGCGCGATCTGAACCACACCTACCGTCATCACAAAGCGCTGCACGAGCTCGACTTTGACGCCTATGGCTTTGAGTGGCTGGTGGTAGATGACAACGAACGTTCGGTGCTGGCTTTCGTGCGTCGTGACAAGGTCGGCAATGAAATCATCGTGGTCAGTAACTTTACGCCTGTGCCCCGCCACGGCTATCGCTTCGGTATCAATCAGCCAGGCAAATGGCGTGAGATCCTCAATACCGACTCGATGCATTACCACGGTAGCAATACCGGCAACGGCGGTGCGGTGCACAGCGATGAAATCGCCAGCCATGGTCGTCAGCACTCACTGAGCCTCACGTTACCGCCGTTGGCAACGATTTGGCTGGTCCGGGAGGGGTAATGACGCAACTGGCAACCGGCAACGCCACCCCCCATGGTGCAACGTATGACGGCCATGGTGTCAATTTCACACTCTTCTCTGCCCACGCTGAACGCGTTGAATTATGCGTATTCGATGAGCAAGGGTGCGAACTTCGCTATGACCTGCCGGGGCGTAGCGGTGATGTCTGGCACGGCTATCTGGCCAACGCCCGGCCCGGTCTGCGCTATGGCTATCGTGTTCATGGCCCATGGCAACCGCAGCAGGGCCACCGGTTTAATCCGGCCAAGCTGCTGCTTGACCCTTGCGCCCGTCGGGTGGATGGCGAGTTAAAAGATAACCCGCTGCTGCACGGTGGGCTAAATGAACCGGATCATCATGATAATGCCACCATCGCGCTGAAGGGCGTGGTGGTGTCCGATCATTATGACTGGGAGGATGATACCCCGCCGCGCACGCCGTGGGGCAATACCGTGATTTACGAAGCGCATGTCAAAGGGTTGACGTATTTGCATCCTGAGCTGCCGGAAGAGATTCGCGGAACCTACAAAGCGCTGGGCCATCCAGTGATGATCGATTACTTCAAGCGCCTCGGCATTACCGCGCTGGAGCTGCTGCCGGTGGCGCATTTTGCCAGCGAACCACGGCTTCAGCGGCTGGGGCTGTCGAACTATTGGGGCTACAACCCGGTAGCGATGTTCGCGCTGCATCCGGCCTATGCCTGTTCGCCGGAGAGTGCGCTTGATGAGTTTCGCGACGCGGTAAAAGCGCTGCACAAAGCGGGGATTGAGGTCATTCTCGATATCGTTTTGAACCACAGCGCCGAGCTGGATCTCGAAGGCCCCGTCTTCTCGCTGCGCGGAATTGATAACCGTAGCTATTATTGGATCAGGGACGATGGTGATTACTACAACTGGACCGGTTGTGGGAACACCCTCAATCTGAGCCATCCGGGCGTTGTGGAATACGCATGTGAATGCCTGCGCTACTGGGTTGAAACCTGCCATGTGGATGGTTTTCGTTTTGATTTGGCTTCCGTCATGGGGCGTACACCTGCGTTTCGTCAGGATGCGCCACTGTTTACCGCGATCCAAAACTGTCCGCTGCTCTCACGCGTTAAGCTGATTGCGGAACCGTGGGATATTGGTGAAGGCGGGTATCAGGTGGGGAATTTCCCCCCGCCGTTTGCCGAGTGGAATGACCATTTCCGCGATGCGACCCGACGCTTCTGGCTCCAGCGTAATCTCTCGTTGGGTGAGTTTGCCGGGCGTTTTGCCGCATCAAGCGACGTGTTTAAACGCGATGGTCGCAAACCCAGCGCGACGGTCAATCTGGTGACTGCGCACGACGGTTTTACGCTACGCGACTGTGTGTGCTTCACAAATAAGCACAATGAAGCGAATGGTGAGGAAAATCGCGACGGCACTAGCAATAACTACAGCGACAATCATGGTAAAGAAGGATTAGGTGGCACGCTGGACCTGATTGAGCGGCGGCGCGACAGCATTCATGCGCTGTTATCCACGCTGTTGCTCTCCCAGGGGACGCCGATGTTGCTGGCGGGCGATGAGCATGGTCATAGCCAGCACGGCAACAATAACGCTTACTGCCAGGATAACGCTCTAACCTGGCTAGACTGGCAGCAGGCAAACAGCGGGCTAACCACATTTACCGCTGCCCTGATCCATCTTCGTCAGCAAATTCCTGCATTAACGGACGATCGCTGGTGGGAAGAGGGCGATGGCAATGTTCGTTGGCTGAATAAGTACGCACAACCCTTAAGTGCGGATGAGTGGCAAAACGGCCCGAGGCAGATGCAAATCCTGCTATCAGACCGTTTTCTGATTGCAATAAATGCCACGCTTGAGGTGACAGATATCGTTTTACCTGAAGGGGAATGGTGCGCCGTTCCCCCATTTGCCGGAGAGGATAATCCGGTGCTTACGGCTGTCTGGCAGGGACCTGCGCACGGACTGTGTGTGTTCCAGAGAAGATAAAAAAGGAGTTAGTCATGGTGAGTTTAGAGAAGAACGATCGTGTAATGTTGGCGCGCCAGCTGCCATTAAAATCTGTTGCCCTGATCCTGGCCGGTGGCCGCGGTACCCGCTTAAAAGATTTAACCAACAAACGTGCCAAACCTGCTGTGCACTTTGGCGGTAAGTTCCGCATTATCGATTTTGCCTTATCCAACTGTATTAACTCCGGGATCCGCCGTATTGGCGTGATCACCCAGTACCAGTCCCACACGCTGGTGCAGCATATTCAGCGCGGCTGGTCGTTCTTTAGCGAAGAGATGAACGAGTTTGTCGATCTGCTGCCTGCCCAGCAGAGAATGCAGGGTGAAAACTGGTATCGCGGTACGGCGGATGCGGTGACCCAAAACCTGGACATCATTCGACGCTATAAAGCGGAATATGTGGTGATCCTCGCGGGCGATCATATCTACAAGCAGGACTACTCACGCATGCTGATCGACCACGTCGAGAAAGGCGCGCGTTGCACCGTGGCCTGTATGCCAGTGCCTATTGAAGAGGCCAGCGCGTTTGGCGTAATGGACGTGGACGACACCGATAAAATTATCGAGTTCGTTGAAAAACCCGCCAACCCGCCAGCCATGCCAGGCGACCCGACCAAATCTCTTGCCAGTATGGGGATCTACGTTTTCAACGCCGATTATCTGTATGAATTGCTGGCGGAAGATGACCTCGATGAAAACTCCAGTCACGATTTCGGTAAAGACATTATCCCGAAAATCACCGAAGCTGGCATGGCGTATGCACATCCATTCCCGTTGTCCTGCGTGCAGTCTGACCCGGAATCCGAGCCGTACTGGCGTGACGTGGGTACGCTGGAAGCCTACTGGAAGGCGAACCTCGATCTGGCTTCGGTGACGCCTGAACTGGACATGTACGACCAGGATTGGCCAATCCGTACGCACATGGAATCGCTGCCACCGGCGAAATTTGTTCAGGACCGTTCCGGCAGCCACGGAATGACGCTGAACTCGCTGGTTTCTGGCGGATGCATAATTTCAGGTTCGGTGGTGGTGCAGTCCGTTCTGTTCCCGCGAGTGCGGGTGAATTCATTCTGTAACATTGATTCGGCAGTGTTGTTACCTGAAGTGTGGGTGGGACGTTCGTGCCGCTTACGTCGTTGCATTATCGACCGCGCCTGCGTTATTCCCGAAGGCATGGTGATTGGTGAAAACGCGGAAGAAGATACGCGTCGTTTCTACCGTTCAGAGGAAGGTATTGTGCTGGTCACGCGTGAAATGCTACGCAAACTGCAGATCAAACAGGAGCGATAATGCAGGTTTTACACGTTTGTTCAGAGATGTTCCCCCTGTTAAAAACCGGGGGACTGGCGGATGTTATTGGGGCGTTACCCGCAGCGCAAATAGCGGACGGCGTGGATGCCCGCGTGCTGCTCCCGGCGTTTCCTGATATTCGTCGCGGCATTCCCGATGCGCAGGTTGTAACGCGTCGGGATACCTTCGCCGGACGTATCACGCTGCTGTTCGGGCATTTCAACGGCGTGGGTATTTACCTGATTGACGCGCCGCATCTCTATGACCGCCCCGGTAGCCCGTATCACGACACTAACCTGTTTGCGTATACCGATAACGTGCAGCGTTTTGCATTGCTGGGCTGGGTTGGCTGTGAAATGGCCTGTGGCCTTGACCCATTCTGGCGCCCGGATGTGGTGCATGCGCACGACTGGCATGCGGGTCTGGCCCCGGCGTATCTGGCGGCGCGCGGCCATCCGGCGAAATCGGTGTTCACCGTCCACAATCTGGCGTATCAAGGCATGTTTTATGCAAAGCATATGGATGACATCCAATTGCCATGGTCGTTCTTTAATGTGCACGGACTGGAGTTTAACGGGCAGATTTCGTTTCTGAAGGCAGGGTTGTACTACGCCGACCACATTACGGCGGTCAGTCCGACCTACGCGCGGGAAATTACCGAGCCGCAGTTTGCCTACGGCATGGAAGGTCTGTTGCAGCAGCGTCATCGTGAAGGCCGTCTTTCCGGTGTGCTGAACGGCGTTGATGAAAAAATCTGGAGCCCGGAAACCGATCTCCTGCTGGCATCGCGATATACGCGCGACACGCTGGAGGAGAAGGCAGAAAACAAACGTCAGCTTCAGATAGCGATGGGACTTAAGGTCAACGATAAAGTACCGCTGTTTGCCGTGGTGAGCCGTCTGACCAGTCAAAAAGGGCTGGATCTGGTGCTGGAAGCGCTGCCGGGGTTGTTAGAGCAGGGTGGACAGCTGGCATTGCTAGGCGCGGGCGATCCGGTATTACAGGAAGGATTCCTCGCCGCAGCGGCGGAACATCCAGGACAGGTGGGTGTGCAGATCGGCTATCACGAAGCCTTCTCGCACCGCATCATGGGTGGGGCCGATGTGATATTGGTTCCCAGCCGTTTTGAGCCGTGTGGCTTAACGCAGTTGTATGGACTGAAGTACGGCACGCTGCCGCTGGTGCGGCGCACCGGTGGGCTGGCTGATACAGTCTCTGACAGTTCGCTGGAAAACCTGGCGGACGGTATCGCCAGTGGGTTTGTATTTGAAGATAGTAATGCCTGGTCGCTGTTACGCGCGATCCGGCGTGCTTTCGTATTGTGGTCCCGGCCTTCGCTTTGGCGGTTTGTACAACGTCAGGCCATGACCATGGATTTTAGCTGGCAAGTCGCGGCGAAGTCATACCGTGAGCTTTACTATCGCTTGAAATAGATATCCAGGAATCACCTATATGAATGCTCCATTTACTTATGCATCGCCCACACTCAGCGTAGAGGCACTTAAGCATTCTATTGCCTATAAGCTGATGTTCACGATTGGTAAGGACCCGGTCATTGCCAATAAACATGAGTGGCTGAACGCCACGTTGTTCGCGGTGCGCGACCGTCTCGTGGAGCGCTGGCTGCGTTCTAACCGTGCGCAATTATCTCAGGAAACTCGTCAGGTCTATTACTTGTCTATGGAGTTTCTGATTGGCCGCACGCTTTCCAATGCACTGTTATCGCTGGGCATTTATGACGATGTCAAAAATGCGCTGGAAGGTATGGGGTTGGATCTTGAAGATCTGATCGACGAAGAAAACGACCCGGGTCTTGGCAATGGCGGTCTCGGGCGCCTGGCGGCCTGCTTCCTGGACTCTCTGGCAACGCTGGGATTGCCGGGACGCGGTTACGGTATTCGTTATGACTACGGTATGTTCAAGCAGAACATTGTTGATGGCCGCCAGAAAGAGTCGCCGGACTACTGGCTGGAATACGGTAACCCGTGGGAATTCAAACGCCACAACACGCGCTACAAAGTGCGTTTTGGCGGGCGTATTCAGCAGGAAGGTAAGAAAACTCGCTGGATAGAAACCGAAGAGATCCTCGCGGTCGCCTACGACCAGATTATCCCCGGCTACGACACCGACGCCACCAACACGCTGCGTCTGTGGAATGCCCAGGCCAGTAGCGAGATTAATCTCGGTAAATTTAACCAGGGCGACTACTTTGCGGCTGTGGAAGATAAAAACCACTCCGAGAACGTCTCCCGCGTACTGTACCCGGACGACTCCACCTATTCAGGACGCGAGCTGCGGTTGCGCCAGGAGTATTTCCTGGTCTCCTCTACGGTGCAGGACATCCTGAACCGTCATTATCAGCTGCACAAAACCTACGACAATCTGGCGGATAAAATCGCCATTCACCTCAACGATACCCATCCGGTGCTGTCGATCCCTGAGCTGATGCGCTTACTGATCGATGAGCATAAGTTCAGTTGGGACGATGCGTTTGAGGTCTGCTGCCAGGTCTTCTCGTATACCAACCACACCTTGATGAGCGAAGCGCTGGAGACCTGGCCCGTCGATATGCTGGGCAAAATTTTGCCGCGCCATCTGCAAATCATCTTTGAAATCAACGACTACTTCCTGAAGACGTTACAGGAACAGTATCCAAACGATACTGCTCTGCTGGGGCGGACGTCGATTATCGATGAATCTAACGGCCGTCGTGTGCGTATGGCATGGCTGGCGGTGGTGGTGAGCCACAAGGTTAACGGCGTTTCCGAGCTGCACTCCAACCTGATGGTGCAGTCGCTGTTTGCTGATTTTGCGAAGATTTTCCCGACTCGCTTCTGCAACGTCACCAATGGCGTGACGCCGCGCCGCTGGCTGGCGCTGGCTAACCCGTCGCTTTCTGAAGTGCTGGATGAGAACATTGGTCGCACCTGGCGAACCGATCTCAGCCAGCTCAGCGAGCTTGAGCAGCACTGCGATTACCCACTGGTAAATCAGGCGGTGCGCCGCGCGAAGCTGGAGAATAAAAAGCGTCTGGCCACGCTCATCGCCCAGCAACTGAACGTGGTGGTGAACCCGAAATCGCTGTTTGATGTGCAGATAAAGCGTATTCACGAATACAAACGACAGTTGATGAACGTGCTGCATGTGATCACCCGCTACAACCGCATTAAGGCCGATCCTGACGCTGAGTGGGTGCCGCGTGTGAATATCTTCGCCGGTAAAGCGGCTTCGGCTTATTACATGGCGAAACACATCATTCACCTGATCAACGACGTCGCCAAAGTGATCAACAACGATCCGCAAATTGGCGACAAGCTGAAAGTGGTGTTTATCCCCAACTACAGCGTCAGCCTGGCGCAGGTGATTATTCCTGCCGCCGACCTTTCTGAACAGATTTCTCTGGCCGGGACCGAAGCCTCCGGTACCAGTAATATGAAATTTGCTCTTAACGGTGCGCTGACCATCGGGACGCTGGACGGTGCCAACGTTGAGATGCTGGAGCATGTGGGCGCAGAAAATATCTTTATCTTTGGTAATACGGCGGAAGAGGTCGAGGCTTTACGCAGCCAGGGCTACAAGCCGCGTGAGTATTACGAGAAAGACGAAGAGCTGCACCAGGTGCTGACGCAGATCGGCAGCGGCGTATTCAGCCCTGAGGAGCCGGGACGCTATCGCGACCTGGTGGATTCGCTGATTAACTTTGGCGACCACTATCAGGTTCTGGCGGATTATCGCAGCTACGTTGATTGCCAGGATAAGGTTGATGAACTGTATCGTCACCCGGAAGAGTGGACCACCAAGTCGATGATTAATATCGCCAACATGGGGTACTTCTCGTCGGACAGGACGATCAAAGAGTACGCCGAAAACATCTGGCATATCGATTCGGTGCGGTTGTAACACACGATGCTGGGGGAGCTTCGCTTGCCCGGCCTACGTTTATGCACTCTTGTAGGCCGGATAAGGCGCTAGCCGCATCCGGCATTTTTATCAGGACGCCAGCGACAGCTGGTGTTTTTCAATGTACTCCGCCAGCCACTGGGTCATACGCGACTGCTGCTCAGCATTCAGCCACATACCTTCTTTCGTGCGACGCCACAACGCATCTTCCGCACGACGAACCCATTCATGATCGACCAGATATTTCAGTTCGGCCTCATAAAACTCATGGCCAAAGTCTTCACCTAACTCGGCAAGCGAGGTGGCTTCGCCGATAACCCATTCGGTGTTGCTGCCGTAGGTGCGAGAATAATGGCGTGCCAGCGACTCGGTCAGGAACGGGTAGCGACGGCGCAGTTTGGCCGCGTAATCTTCGCGATCGCCGCCAATGTCACCGCCTGGCAGAATGCACTCTTTCGTCCATGCCGGACCAATTCCCTGGTAGTACGATGCCAGTTTTTCCATCGCGTGCTCAGCCAGCTTACGATAGGTTGTCAGCTTACCGCCAAAGACCGACAGCAACGGCGCTTTGCCGTTTTCGTCGTGGATATCCAGCGTGTAATCACGGGTGATCGCCTGCGGTGAGTCAGACTCGTCATCGCACAGCGGACGCACGCCCGAGTAAGTCCAGACGATATCATCACGGCCCAGCTGTTTCTTAAAGTGCGCGTTGTAGACCTTCAGCAGGTAATTGATTTCGCTTTCATCAATTTTCACTGCTTTCGGATCGCCTTTGTATTCAACGTCTGTCGTCCCGATGATCGAGAATTCGTCCATCCATGGGATAACAAACACGATACGCTTATCTTCGTTCTGCAGAATATAAGCTTGCTTCTGGGTATGTACGCGCGGCACTACGATGTGGCTGCCTTTAATCAGGCGAATGCCGTACGGTGATGGCAGGTGCATACCGTCGTCGAAGAACTCTTTCACCCACGGACCGGTGGCGTTGACCAGGCCACGCGCCTGCCAGGTGTATTTTTTGCCGGTATCGATATCTTCAGCTTCAACAATCCACAAACCGTTTTCACGGCGAGCAGAAGTGGCGCGAGTGCGGGTTAATACTTCTCCGCCTTTACGTACAACCATTTGGGCGTTTGCCAAAACCAGTCGCGCATCGTCGACCCAGCAGTCAGAATATTCGAAACCGCGCACAATCTCAGTTTTCATTACGGAATCTGCGCCAAAACGCAAACCGGTAGAACTTGGCAAACTGGTGCGTTTGCCCAGATGATCGTACATAAACAAACCAATGCGGATCATCCACGCCGGACGCAGGTGCGGGCGGTGGGGCAGACGAAAGCGCATCGGGAAGGCGATATGCGGTGCCATTTTCAACAGCACTTCACGTTCGGCCAGCGCTTCGCTTACCAGACGAAATTCGTAGTGTTCCAGGTAGCGCAGGCCACCGTGGATGAGTTTGGAGCTAGCGGAAGAGGTGGCGCAGGCTAAATCCTGCGCTTCCAGCATCAGCACGGATAAACCGCGTCCAGCGGCATCTGCCGCGATACCGGCACCGTTGATGCCTCCACCTATCACAATCAGATCTTTGGTTTCCATGCTGGCCTCTCGCACTTTCGTTATAGCTCATTAATGTTCGTTATCGAGCATAATAGCAAAGAATCGCGCCATTGGTAACATCGGATAAACAATTTACAGTGATACATATAACATTATGGCGTTTAACTGCCGTCGGGACGTACACTAAGCAGTAACATGTCCGAAAAGCATCACCTGCCATATAAAGAAGAGAGAGCAATGGATCAGTTTGAATGTATTAATGTCGAAGAAGCGCATCAGAAGCTGCATCAGGGGAGCGCGGTGTTAGTGGATATCCGTGATCCGCAAAGCTATGCCATGGGTCATGCCCCGCAGGCGTTTCATCTGACGAACGACACGCTGGGGTCATTTATGCGCGAGCATGATTTCGACACCGCTGTGTTGGTGATGTGTTATCACGGCAACAGCAGTAAAGGCGCGGCGCAATATCTTCTTCAGCAGGGCTATGACGCGGTTTACAGCGTTGATGGCGGCTTCGACGCCTGGCATCGACATTTTCCGGCAGAAGTGGCATACGGTTCGTAAGGCTATACCCAAATTAATTCGAGTTGCATCGCGACGGCGACGCAGCGAATCTCCGGGAGCGTACGAACAGTACGTGACCGGAGTGAGCGAGGAAAGCCAACAAAGATGCAGCTCGAAGTAAGAAGGGTATATATACTGTCCTCTTTTGTGTGGATGAAGCGACAGCAACCATGTTGATGATTACCTCTTTTGCTAACCCCCGCGTGGCGCAGGCATTTGTTGATTATATGGCGACACAGGGCGTTATCCTGACGATTCAACAACATCAGCAAACGGATGTCTGGCTGGCGGATGAGTCCCAGGCCGAGCGCGTGCATGCTGAACTGGCGCGATTTCTGGAGAATCCGGGCGATCCGCGCTACCTAGCGGCAAGCTGGCAGTCTGGTCAGACCGACAGCGGTCTGCACTACCAGCGTTATCCATTCCTGGCCACATTGCGCGAACGCGCAGGCCCGGTAACCTGGTTGGTGATGGCCGCGTGTGTGCTGGTGTTTATCGCGATGAACGTGCTGGGCGACCAGGCGGTGATGCTCTGGCTGGCATGGCCGTTTGACCCTTCGCTGAAATTTGAATTCTGGCGTTATTTCACCCACGCTTTTATGCACTTCTCGCTGATGCATATTCTGTTCAACCTGTTGTGGTGGTGGTATCTCGGCGGTGCGGTTGAAAAGCGTCTGGGCAGTGGAAAACTGATTGTTATTACCGTGATCAGCGCCCTGTTGAGCGGCTATGTTCAGCAGAAATTTAGCGGCCCGTGGTTTGGTGGACTGTCTGGCGTGGTATATGCGCTGATGGGCTACGTGTGGTTGCGCGGCGAGCGCGATCCGCAAAGCGGTATTTTCCTGCAGCGTGGTTTGATTATCTTTGCTTTGATCTGGATTGTTGCCGGCTGGTTTGATCTATTCGGCATGTCGATGGCGAATGGCGCTCATATCGCCGGGTTGGCCGTGGGTCTGGCAATGGCGTTTGCCGATACGATGAATGTGCGGAAACGAACTTTGTAGGCCGGATAAGCGTTAGCGCATCCGGCAAAATTTCAGGGAACACTAATGAAGCAAACACAACGACATGACGCGATCATCGAGCTGGTAAAAAAACAGGGATACGTCAGTACTGAAGAGCTGGTGGAGCATTTCTCCGTCAGCCCGCAGACGATTCGCCGCGATCTTAACGATCTGGCCGATCAGAACATGATTTTGCGCCATCACGGCGGCGCGGCGCTGCCATCCAGCTCGGTCAACACCCCGTGGCATGACCGTAAAGCGACGCAGACGGCGGAAAAAGAGCGCATTGCCCGCAAAGTTGCCACGCAAATCCCGAACGGCTCAACGCTGTTTATTGATATCGGAACCACGCCGGAAGCGGTGGCTCACGCGCTGCTTAATCACAGCAATTTACGCATTGTGACCAACAACCTCAATGTGGCGAACACGCTGATGGCGAAAGAGGATTTCCGCATAATCCTCGCCGGTGGTGAACTGCGTAGCCGCGACGGCGGTATTATGGGCGAAGCGACCCTAGACTTTATTTCTCAGTTCCGTCTGGACTTCGGCATCTTAGGGATCAGCGGCATCGACAGCGATGGTTCTCTGCTGGAGTTTGATTATCACGAAGTTCGTACCAAGCGCGCGATCATTGAGAATTCACGGCATGTGATGCTGGTGGTGGACCACTCGAAGTTTGGGCGTAACGCGATGGTGAATATGGGCAGCATCAGTATGGTGGATGCGGTGTATACCGACACGCTGCCGCCTGCTGGTGTGATGCAGGTGATTGCTGACCATCATATCCAGTTAGAGCTGTGCTAAGGTAATTCCAGGCCTGATAAGCGTTGCGTATCAGGCATTAACTAAACGCCGTACCCCATCATCTTCAGCAGCTTCTGCGCATGTTGCACCGCATCCTGGCGATGTGCGACGCCGAGTTTTTGGTACAAATTGCGGATGTGCGTCTTGATGGTCGTTGCCGCGACGGCCAGCTCTCCGGCGATCTGCTCGTTGCTGTAGCCAGAATAAATCAGTCCCAGAACCTGCCATTCGCGCTGGGTCAGCGGGCTGGTGCGGATAAGCTCCGGCACTTCCGGGTGAGTAAGTAGACGCTCAACGAATCCTTCATCGAAGTGGGCGAATTTATGGCGGTGGTGCTGGTTAATCTCACGCAAAATGCGCTGGGCGCGGTGCTGATCGAGTTCCGGTAAGGTATTGAGCTGAATCAGCTGACGCAGTTGTTGCGCCATGGCCTCGCCTTCGATAACAAAGTGGCTGATAAACCCGGTACGGTTCGCCAGCTGTAGGGCGTCGAGTAACACACGCTGGGCGTCATTTTTGCGCCCTGCCTGCCAGTAGAGCTGATTAAGCAGCAACAGGTTGCGGTTCAGATCGCTCATCAGGCGCAGGTTGCGCGCATTTTCATTCAACTCTTCCAGCACAATCTCAGCCGGTTCAAACTCTCCGAGCAGGATTTGTGCACGAGCGATGTTGCGCCACTGGCTTTGCAGGAAGTGGTTATTGGCGAATTCTGGTTTCGGCGTGTGGCGCAGCCAGTTGGCGGCCGAGTTTTTGTCGCCCACCATTTGCCAGTAAATCACCCGCACCTTATCGGCGTTGGAGATCCAGTCGCTGTGATAGTGACCGTTACCCAGCAGGTTTTCCAGGCGGTTGAGCAGGCTGCGAGCGTTATCGAGATCGCCCCGTGCCAGTGAACACTGAACCAGCAGCGCCAGACACTGTAGCTGTTGCTGCGGCTGGAAGGTGGAAAGCAGTTCAATACCGCTACGGGCAGAGGCTTCTGATTCGTCCAGACGCGCCCATGCCCACAGTAGCTGCGCGCGAATACGTACCAGGAATTCGTGCATCGGCAGCTGTTCCAGGTGCTGTTCTTTGATCAGTTGGAACGCTTTTTCCTGAGTTTCCCAGGCGGCCTGTAAAAAGCCCTGGGCAAACAAAATTTCGCTTTGCTGGATAAGACTCCACAGTGCGTAATGCCAGACGTCATGATGGCGCGCCATTTGCTCGGTTTGCTGCATCAACGCCAGAGAGCGCGTGAGATCGCCCTTACAGTGCAGGACTTCGCCGTGCACCGAGGTGGCGACGATCCGGCTATAGAACCAGGCGATGGGTAACTCATCCAGCGCCAGTTTCGCCAGGCGTTCGGCTTCGTCAGGATTGCCGTCGTTAATCGCTACCTGCGCCCGTAAAGCGTTGAATTCGGCGTGCAGTGTCGGCTCCATGTCGCCTTTCATTTCCTGTTCTGCGCGCGCCAGCAAGGTGTTAACCTCTCCGTAGCGGTGCTGGCTTTGCATCAGCCAGGCTTGCAACAGAACCAGACGCGGATTTTCCAGCAGGCTTTCCCACGGCAGGGCTTTCAGCGACTCTTCCAGTAACGTCAGCTCGCTATGGTTAAACAGTCCCCACGCATGATTAAGCAGGATATCGCGTAGCATATGGGCGTCGCCGGCCGCCAGCGCGTGGTGGATAGCTTCGCTGGGGAAGCCTTGCGCCATCCAGCTTTCAGCTGCGGCGCGGTGTATTTCGGGCAGTTCGTTCGCCAGCTCCCATTGGCAGCGCTGGCGTAAAAAGCTGCCAAACAGCGGGTGATAGCTGAACCACTCGCCAACGTCATCCATTCGCTGCAGGAATAACCCCTGGCGCTCAATTTCTTCCAGCCGCATTTGCCCGTTTTCTTCCCCGGTAACGCGGACGATTAGCGCATCGTTCATGGAACGCAGAATGGCGCTTTTCAGCAGGAAGTGACGGGTGCCGAGGTCGACGCTGTCCAGCACTTCATCAACCAGATAATCGGACAAATGGCTGGCGTTGATCCCCGCGAGGCGTCGTGCTGACTGGTGCGCGGAATGATTGTTCTGGCGGGCGGAAAGGGCGATCAATTGTAATGCCGTGGCCCAGCCAGCAACGTCATCGCACATCCGGCTGCTTTCAGCCGCTTCGATGGGGGAGGACAAACGTCGGTCGAAAAATTGTTTGGCTTCCTGATGGTTAAAGGCCAGCTGTTGGCTGCCTATCTCCAGCAGTTGATCGCGTACCCGCAGGTTGGCAATACCCAACTGCGGCAGGTTGCGCGACAGCACGACCAGCGTGAGGTTCTCAGGCTGATGACGCAGGAAGAAACGCATCGCTTCGTGAATGGCCGGATTAGAGATCAGATGATAATCATCTACTACCAGGTAGAGCGGGCGGTGCCACTCGGCCAGTTCGATAAATAGCTGGGCAAACAGTGACGTCAGGCTGGCATACTGACGTTTTTGCACCATCGCTTCGCTGGTGGTGCAGTGTCCACCGGTTGCCTGTTGGATAGCGGCGATCAGATAACTGGCAAAGCGCTCTTGCTGATTATCGCCCTCATCCAGAGAATACCAGCCTAAATCATTTTTCCCTGCCGCCCATTGTGAAACCAGCGTCGTTTTTCCATAACCAGCAGGACTTGTTATCAGGGCAAGCCTGAAATTGTTCGCGCCGGAAAGTTTAGCCAACAGGCGCTCACGAACCACCGTATGGTCGAGTCGAACCGGACGACTTAATTTAGACGGAATCAACATAAGTTAGTCACTTCACTGTGTGAAAATAGGGAAGAATGATTTTTTTTGCGCTTCGTAATTAATAGATATAAGGTCGGCCAGATTGGTGTTTTATGCAAGCTAAGCGGACTTTTTGTGTGTCTGATTTTGCACTATGTCACAAATCTATACATCTATTGCAATAAATGCTTTAAAGAGTCGCAACAGGCGTGGCGACTGGATCCGTCGTTATTTTAACTGTGTTGAAAAATCCCTCTCTTTTTATATGGTTACTCAAATAGCTAATGAATATCACCGAATTTTGTGGCCGACTTAAAAGTTTTATGTGAACTATCTTATCCGGCACAGATATTTCAGGTTAGAAACTATTTCCCTATTTACACATTGTTTCTCATCGTCATATCGCTATTTGATATTGTCGATTAATCCTTTGTTACTAATGCGTCATCCGAAGAGTGTTATGCGGGGTTTGCGCGAATTTACGGGCAATTACCTCCCCTTTAAGTGGTGGTGATCACACTTTTATGCTCATCCCCGCTCCTCCTCCCTCCCTAATCCGTGCCAGGATGAGGAATGTCAACAACGAGCCAGGCAAACTAGCGATAACGTTGTTTTATTACCTAAGGATCTGGAACCCCTATGTCACAGCCTACTTTCAACAAAGATCAATTTCAGGCTGCCCTGACGCGTCAGTGGCAGCGCTTCGGTTTACTGTCGGCTCAAGAAATGACGTCGCGCCAGTGGTGGCAGGCAGTGAGTGGGGCGTTGGCTGAGTTACTCAGCGCCCAGCCTGCGGCGAAACCGGCAAAAAATCAGCGTCACGTCAACTACATCTCGATGGAGTTTTTGATTGGTCGCCTGACCGGCAACAATTTACTCAACCTCGACTGGTATCAGGCGGTGAGCGATGAACTGAAAGCGCATGACGTCAACCTGACTGATCTGCTGGAAGAAGAGATCGATCCGGCGTTGGGTAACGGTGGATTGGGACGCCTGGCGGCCTGCTTCCTTGATTCGATGGCGACAGTCGGCCAGTCGGCGACGGGCTATGGCCTCAACTACCAGTACGGCCTGTTCCGTCAGTCGTTTGCCGATGGCCAACAGATGGAAGCCCCGGATGACTGGCATCGCGGCAGCTACCCGTGGTTCCGTCACAACGAGGCGCTGGACGTGCAGGTTGGGATTGGCGGCAAAGTCACCAAAGAAGGGCACTGGGAGCCTGCGTTTACCATCACCGGCCAGGCCTGGGATCTGCCGGTTCTCGGTTACCGCAACGGTGTAGCGCAACCGCTTCGTCTGTGGCAGGCCAGCCACGCGCACCCGTTTAACCTGACCAAATTTAATGACGGCGATTTCCTGCGCGCAGAGCAGCAGGGCATCGACGCTGAAAAACTGACGAAAGTGCTGTACCCGAACGATAACCACACCGCGGGTAAAAAGCTGCGCCTGATGCAGCAGTACTTCCAGTGCGCCTGCTCCGTAGCCGACATTCTGCGCCGCCATCATCTGGCAGGACGTAAGCTGCACGAACTGGCTGATTACGAAGTCATTCAACTTAACGATACTCACCCGACTATCGCGATCCCTGAACTGCTACGCGTGCTGATTGATGAGCACCAGATGAGCTGGGACGATGCGTGGGCGATTACCAGCAAGACCTTCGCTTACACCAACCACACCCTGATGCCGGAAGCGTTAGAGTGCTGGGATGAGAAACTGGTGAAAGCACTCCTGCCGCGCCACATGCAAATCATCAAAGAGATTAACGACCGCTTTAAGACGTTGGTTGATAAAACCTGGCCGGGTGATGCTGAAGTCTGGGCGAAGCTTGCAGTGGTGCACAATAAACAGGTGCGTATGGCCAACATGTGTGTGGTCAGCGGTTTTGCGGTCAACGGCGTGGCGGCGCTGCACTCCGATCTGGTAGTGAAAGATCTGTTCCCGGAATATCACCAGCTCTGGCCGAACAAATTCCATAACGTCACTAACGGGATTACTCCGCGTCGCTGGATTAAGCAATGCAACCCGGCGCTTGCCGCACTGCTGGATAAATCGCTGAAAAAAGAGTGGGCTAACGACCTCGACCAGCTGATTAACCTGGAAAAATACGCGGACGATGCGAAGTTCCGTCAGCAGTATCGTGACATCAAGCTGGCGAACAAAGAGCGTCTGGTGAAGTTTATTAAAGCGCGTACCGGTATTGAAATAACGACTAACGCTATCTTTGATATTCAGATTAAACGTCTTCATGAGTACAAGCGCCAGCACCTGAATCTGCTGCATATTCTGGCGTTGTACAAAGAAATCCGTGAGAACCCGCAGGCAGATCGCGTGCCGCGCGTATTCCTGTTTGGCGCAAAAGCTGCTCCGGGTTACTACCTGGCGAAAAATATCATCTTCGCCATCAACCAGGTTGCACAAACCATCAATAACGACCCGACAGTCGGCGACAAGCTGAAGGTCGTATTCCTGCCGGATTATTGTGTCTCGGCGGCGGAAATGCTGATCCCGGCGGCGGATATCTCTGAGCAGATTTCAACCGCAGGGAAAGAGGCTTCCG
Organism: Citrobacter sp. Cpo091; assembly: GCF_030332645.1. Lineage (NCBI taxonomy): Bacteria > Pseudomonadati > Pseudomonadota > Gammaproteobacteria > Enterobacterales > Enterobacteriaceae > Citrobacter > Citrobacter sp. Cpo091. Next base: position 77,772 of record NZ_JAOWHL010000041.1, on the reverse strand, counting down.
GCACCGGTAACATGAAGCTGGCGCTGAACGGTGCGTTAACCGTAGGTACGCTGGATGGCGCAAACGTCGAAATCGCCGAGAAGGTGGGTGACGAGAATATCTTTATCTTTGGTCATACCGTGGAAGAGGTGAAGGCGCTCAAAGCCAAAGGCTACGACCCGGTGAAATGGCGTAAAAAAGACAAAGTGCTGGATGCTGTCCTGAAAGAGCTGGAAAGCGGGAAATACAGCGATGGCGACAAGCATGCCTTTGACCAGATGCTGCACAGTATCGGCAAGCAGGGCGGCGATCCGTATCTGGTGATGGCGGACTTCGCGGCCTACGTTGAAGCTCAGAAGCAGGTTGACGTGTTGTATCGTGACCAGGACGCCTGGACCCGGGCGGCGATTCTGAATACCGCGCGTTGCGGCATGTTCAGCTCGGATCGCTCCATCCGCGATTATCAGGCTCGTATCTGGCAGGCGAAACGTTAAGGAATCGCGATGGAAAGCAAACGTCTGGATAATGCCGCGCTGGCGGCGGGGATCAGCCCCAATTACATTAATGCCCACGGTAAACCGCAGTCTATTGGCGCCGAAACCAAACGGCGTTTGCTTGACGCCATGCATCGCACCACCGCTGCCACTCAGGTGGCGGTAACCCCGGTGCCGAATGTCATGGTCTATACCGCTGGCAAGAAAATGCCGCTGGCGGTTGAGGGAAATGGAGAGTTTAACTGGCTGCTGACCACCGAAGAGGGCGTGCAGCACAAAGGGCATGCCGTCGGTGGTAAATCTTTTAACCTTCCGGCGAAGCTGCCGGAGGGGTATCACACGTTGACCCTGACCCAGGGCGAGCTGCGTTCCCATTGTCGTATCATCGTGGCACCAAAGCGCTGCTATGAACCGCAGGCGTTGTTAGCCGGGCAGAAGCTGTGGGGCGCATGTGTTCAGCTCTACACCCTGCGATCGGAAAAGAACTGGGGGGTTGGCGATTTCGGCGATCTCCGCACCATGCTGGTGGATGTGGCGCAACGCGGCGGCGCGTTTATCGGGCTTAACCCGATTCACGCGCTGTATCCGGCGAATCCGGAGAGTGCCAGCCCGTACAGCCCGTCGTCACGTCGCTGGTTGAACGTTATTTATATTGATGTAAACGCCGTAGATGATTTCCGTCTGAGTAAAGAGGCGCAGGCGTGGTGGAAGAAACCCGCGACTCAGCAAGCTCTGCAACGCGCCCGCGATGCCGAGTGGGTTGATTATTCTGCTGTTACCGCACTGAAGATGACGGCACTACGTATGGCGTGGAAAAGCTTCTCTGCGCGTGATGATGAGCAGATGGCGGTATTTCGCCAGTTTGTGGCTCAGGAAGGGGATAGCCTCTACTGGCAGGCGGCCTTTGATGCGCTGCATGCGCATCAGGTGAAAGAGGACGCATTGCGCTGGGGCTGGCCGGTGTGGCCAGAAGTTTTCCAGCCAGTGGACTCGCCAGAGGTAAAACGCTTCTGCGAAGAACATCGTGATGACGTAGATTTCTACCTGTGGTTGCAGTGGCTGGCGTATACCCAGTTTGCTGACTGCTGGAAAACCAGCCAGGGCTTTGCAATGCCGATAGGGCTGTATCGCGACCTGGCCGTTGGCGTGGCCGAAGGCGGGGCGGAAACCTGGTGTGACCGCGAGTTGTATTGCCTGAAAGCTTCAGTTGGCGCGCCGCCGGATATTCTCGGTCCGCTTGGGCAAAACTGGGGACTGCCGCCGATGGATCCGCACATCATCACGGCACGCGCCTACGAACCGTTTATCGAACTGCTGCGCGCCAATATGCAGAATTGCGGCGCGTTGCGTATCGACCATGTCATGTCGATGCTGCGTCTGTGGTGGATCCCTTACGGTGAAACAGCCGATCACGGTGCCTACGTGCATTATCCGGTCGACGATCTGCTGTCAATTCTGGCGCTGGAGAGTAAACGTCATCACTGCATGGTGATTGGTGAAGATCTGGGTACCGTGCCGGTGGAGATCGTCAGCAAGCTGCGTGACAGTGGCGTCTACTCCTACAAAGTGCTTTATTTTGAGAATGACCATGAGAAAAACTTCCGTGCGCCGAAAGCGTACCCGGAACAATCAATGGCAGTCGCGGCGACGCATGACCTTCCTACGCTTAAAGGTTATTGGGATAGCGGCGATCTGACGCTGGGTAAAGCACTGGGCCTGTATCCGGATGAAGTCGTGCTGCGCGGGTTGTATCAGGACCGGGAACTGGCGAAACAGGGGCTGCTGGACGCGCTGCACAAATACGGCTGCCTGCCAAAACGTGCCGGTCACAAGGCGTCCCTGATGTCGATGACGCCGATTCTGAATCGCGGCATGCAACGCTACATCGCTGACAGCAACAGTGCGTTGCTGGGCCTGCAACCGGAGGACTGGCTGGATATGGCTGAGCCGGTCAACATTCCGGGGACCAGCGACCAGTACAAAAACTGGCGGCGAAAACTCACCGCCACGCTGGAGCAGATGTTTGCTGATGAGGGCGTGAATAAGCTGATTAAGGATTTGGATAAGCGGCGAAAAGCGGCCGCGAAGAAGAAGTAAGAAAGCCGGGGATTTCCCCGGCTTTTTTATGGTGATGGCTCGTAGCACGTAGGCCTGATAAGCGTAGCGCCATCAGGCTCAGTTTTATCAGACCACCATACCCAGCAGCAGACACCCTACCAGACCGCAGACGGAGATAATGGTTTCCAACATTGACCATGACTTGATGGTTTCACCGATGGTCAGGTTGAAGTACTCCTTGAACAGCCAGAACCCAGGATCGTTCACGTGGGAGAAGATGACGGAACCGGAACCAACCGCAATAACCATCAGCTCAGGGCTTACGCCGGTCGTTGCAATCAGCGGTGCCACAATCCCACCTGCAGTAATCGCTGCAACGGTTGCGGAACCCAGTGCGATACGCAGTACTGCAGCGATAGACCATGCCATCAGCAGCGGAGAAACGTTAGAGCCGTGCATCATTGAAGCGATGTATTTGTCTACGCCGCTATCAACCAGAACCTGTTTGAAGGCACCGCCACCACCGATGATCAACAGCATCATCGCGATGATTTTGATTGAGGACACCAGCGTGTCGTTAATCTGATCCATCGAACGTCCGCGGTTCAGACCAAAAGTGAACATCGCAATCAGCACCGCAATCAGCGTTGCCATGACCGGGTCACCGAGGAATTCTGCAACCGTCAGGAAAGCATGGCCTTTCGGCAGAATCATCTCCGCCACGGCGCGCATTGCCATCAGGATAACCGGGACCAGAGAGGTCCAGACGCTGACGCCAAAGCCTGGCATCTCTTCTTCAGTGAAGGTTTTTGCGCTGTACAGACCTTCCGGGATTGGCTTATCGATGCCTTTCAGGAAACGCGCGTATACCGGACCGGCGAGAATAACGGTCGGGATTGCCAGAATCGTACCAAACAGCAGAGTTTTACCCATATCTGCGTGGAAAATGGTGGCAATAGCGGTTGGACCCGGGTGCGGTGGCAGGAAGCCGTGAGTAACGGACAGCGCAGCCGCCATCGGCACACCAACGTACAGCAGCGGGATGTTAGCAGCGGCAGCAATGGTGAATACCAGCGGCAGCATCAGCACGAAGCCGACTTCGTAGAACAGGGCAAAACCGACGGTGAATCCGGTTAATACCACCGCCCACTGAATGTGTTTTTTGCCGAATTTAGCAATCAGCGTGGTTGCGATGCGCTGTGCGCCGCCGCAGTCCGCCAGCATTTTGCCCAGCATGGCGCCAAAACCCATAATCAGGGCGAGGCTGCCAAGGGTTCCGCCGACGCCGGCTTTAATCGAACCGATGACTTTATCCAGTGGCATCCCTTGCATCAATCCGACAGCAAGCGCCACCAGGACGAGAGCGATGAAGCCGTTCATTTTGAAACGGATCATCAGGAGGAGTAACAAGATTACACCGATAGCAACGATGACTAATGGCATGATTTACCTGGCCTTTACTTTGTTATGGGTAACGTCAGTGTTTAGATGACAAATTCCGATTGTCCCGACCGGGAACAGAGTATTCTCAGCACCAATGCTGGTTGCCTTCAAAACTAATCAGTTTAACTGGCTATTATGTGTGTGTTAGGTGCTGACACAAATGATACGGGTAACATGCTACGCTTGAAAATCACTTGGACAGGCAAAATTTAAAATATGAGAAGCTGGTCAAATTATGCGGGGGATTGTTGCAGGATAAATGCGAAGAAATGTTGGGGTGTAAGCCGGAGACCGCGATTACGCTACCACCCGGCATTAATGCCCGATAGCGACGCGGGTGCGTCTTATCGGGCCTACGGATACTCTACAGGTTCGGGCGTTAGTAGTAAGAGTGCTCGCCGCGCTGGTGTTCGGTTAAATCGCGAACGCCTTTCAGTTCAGGGAATTCAGCCAGCAGCTGCTTCTCTATACCTTCTTTCAGCGTTACATCTACCATTGAACAGCCGTTACAGCCGCCGCCAAACTGCAGAATGGCGTAGCCTTCATCGGTGATTTCCATCAGAGAGACACGACCACCGTGGCCAGCCAGCTGTGGGTTGATCTGCGATTGCAGCATGTACTCCACGCGTTCCATCAGCGGCGCATCATCGGCAACTTTACGCATTTTGGCGTTTGGTGCTTTCAGGGTCAGCTGGGAGCCTAACTGGTCGGTAACGAAATCGATTTCTGCATCTTCCAGATACGGTGCGCTCAGTTCATCAACATATGCGGTCAGCAGGTCAAATTTAATGGCGGTGTCGGTTGCTTCCACGGCGTCCGGCGGACAATAAGAAACGCCGCATTCAGCGTTAGGCGTGCCGGGATTAATCACAAATACGCGGATTTGTGTCCCTTCTTCCTGATTTGCCAGCAGTTTGGCAAAGTGCGCTTGTGCAGCATCGGAAATATGGATCATAGTAATGGCCTAATAGTTGACTATTTTACTTGGTTATAATACGCCCATCATCGAGGCTCTACAAGGTTCGACACAGGCACCATACCTGGACAGTCGCCGCGCCGTTGCGTAAAAGCAGCTGCGCGATTTCCGCGACGGTACTTCCGGTAGTGACGACATCATCCACAATAACCATATGGAGTCCCTGCACCGGCAATTCAAGGCGAAAGGCATTTTTCAGGTTACGTTTACGTAATCGGGCGCTGAGATGGTGCTGTGTGGCGGTTGCCCGAACCCGCGAGATGGTCCGGATGTCCCAGTCGCAACCCAGCCAGCGTGCCAGCGGACGGCACAGTAAATCGCTCTGATTAAACCCTCTGCGCCAGTGTCGACGTTGCCAGAGCGGGACGCTGACCAGCCTGTCCGGTAGAGGAAGGCCGCTGGTGCGCCGGGCCTGTAGTACCTCCAGCAACAGCAAACGTGAAAGAGCGGAGGCTGTTTCGCTGCGTCGTGAAAACTTGAGCTGGTGGATAAGCCCGCTCAACGGCGGAACATAGTCGCTGACGGTAACCAGTCTCTGCCACGGCGGCGGTTTTTGCAGGCAGCGCCCACAGGGAATGACGGTATGAGCGGCAGGGAGTCCACATTGAGGGCACAGGCTGGCGTGTTGACGCGTTGCCCGCGTACAGACTGAGCAGATCCCCCAATGCCCTAACGTCAGGGGCATTCGGCATAGCCAGCACAATCCCGGTACTGTTAGCATAGATGCATCCTTTCAGGCTAAAAGAGAACAATAACTGATGAATGACATCTGGTGGCAGACCCAGGGTTCGGGAAATTGCCATCTTGTGCTGCTGCACGGATGGGGACTGAATGCGCAAGTGTGGCATTGCATAAGCGAGGAACTGAGCTCGCATTTTACGCTGCATCTTGTCGACTTACCGGGATTTGGTCGTAGCCAGGGTTTCGGTGCAATGTCACTGGAAGAGATGGCTGAGCGGGTATTGAAACAGGCACCGGAGAAAGCTATCTGGCTCGGATGGAGTCTGGGCGGGCTGGTCGCGAGTCAGGTAGCGTTAACGCATCCTGAGCGTGTTCAGGCGCTGGTGACCGTCGCGTCTTCTCCTTGCTTTAGCGCGCGGGATGAGTGGCCGGGAATCAAGCCAGAGGTGCTGGCAGGCTTCCAGCAGCAGCTGAGCGAAGATTTCCAGCGTACGGTGGAGCGTTTTCTGGCATTGCAAACGATGGGCACAGAAACTGCGCGTCAGGATGCGCGAGCGCTGAAGAAAACGGTACTGGCTTTACCCATGCCGGACGTCGAGGTGCTCAATGGTGGACTTGAGATCCTGAAAACGGTCAATCTGCGCGAACCGCTGTGCGCGGTGGAAATGCCTTTCCTGCGGTTGTACGGCTATCTTGACGGGCTGGTGCCGCGCAAAGTCGTCCCAATGCTGGATGCACTGTGGCCGCAGAGCGAGTCTTTGGTGTTTGCCAAAGCGGCGCATGCGCCGTTTATCTCGCATCCCGCCGAATTCTGTGCAGCGCTTGTGGCGTTAAAACAGAAACTATAAATTTGATGTGTTGCCCGGTGGTGCCATGCTCGCCGGGCCTAAGATTAATGGCTGCGCGTAGCCAGATCCTCAGCGGTCAGGCCAGTAATTCTGAAGATGGTTAGTGGGTCTATACCATCAGCCTGCATGGTTGATGCAATACGTAATGCTTCCTCTCGTTTGCCTTGTTGCAGACCCGTTTGTAACCCTTCTTGCAACCCTTTCCTATGGCCTTCCTGAAGACCATTAAGGTGCCCTTCCTGTCGTAATCTTTCGGCGATAGTCATCAACTTGTCCTTATGTTGGGGTAAACGTTCGGCGACTTCATGAAGAAACTCGCCAAAGCGTGTGGTGTTACCAGCCTGCATTAAATAATTAAACAAGGCTTTCAACTGGTTGTCATTAGCGTGTCCTTTAACAAGCAGGATGGCCAGTTTTTCTACCAGCCCCATCAAATCGCGTTTACGAATATGCTTTTGGATGAGCTCCAACAGCGCCATCCGGCGATGCTGCATAATCTCGTCATCGGGCACAACAGTGATATCGATCAGTGGAAACGCGGTGCTATACCTGAGAAAAAAGATGACGAGACTCTACTTCCCAGGTTACCAGTAATCATCCACGGATTAATAACGATGCGTGGCTGGCTGGAGGATAGATCTTTTTTGCTGAAATAATGAAATCTGTGTGGAATCCATTACGCAAAAAAGCCGGATATCAGCGTAAACGCGTTATCCGGCCTGGACGTTTGCATCATTTGTAGGCCGGATAAGCGTAGCGCCATCCGGCAAAGAGCATCTGATTAGCGTAAAGCCCACCACTCGCGCAGGCAGGCTTTACCTTCCGGGCAACTTTTGCAGCTTCCGGAAAGACACCCGTCGGCATCTTCCTGAATCCGCACCGCTTTGCCCATCTTTTCTAACTGATTCAACATGGCGTCAATCATGGGCTGCGGGGTATGCAGCGTGTGGCTAATTTGTGTCGCCTCCATGCGCCCCCGCAAAGCCAGTAAATCACGAACCTGAATAAGCGATGCCATTGTCGATAACCTTAGTGGCAATCGCCAGTCGTGCTGGAACAGCAGGAACTCGCCGTCCTGTTGGTTGCCAGCAGTGCGAGGTCCACGCGGCTGCGAGCTCGGCGCAGCAGGCCCAGCAACACGATGTTAAACAGGATGACCGCTAAAATGCACACCAGGCTGTAGGTCGGATGCTCTTTGTAGCTGACCGTCTGATAAAACAGCGTCGACAGAGAGTAGGCGATATTCAGGCCCCACAGAATCGAGAAGCTCATCCAGCCACGGCTGGATTCACGTGCGATAGCGCCCATCACTGAAATGCACGGTACATACAGCAGAACAAAGATCAGGTAGCTGTACGCGGCGGCGGCGCTGCCAAATTTCTCGCCCATCACGCCCATTGCACCGGTAGCCATTTCACCGTCGCCTTTGCTGGCTTCGATAGGGTTAGCCAGCACGCTCAGGCTGAAAGTGTCTTTCAGGCTTTGCCAGGTTTCATCTACCGCGCCGAGCAGCTCGTCACCGAGGTGGAAATCTGCCGGGTTGAACTCTTCTTCCTGAATGTTTTCTGCGGTATAGAGCGTGTTCAGCGTACCGACAACCACTTCTTTCGCCATCGCGCCGGTGAACAGACCTACGGTTGCCTGCCAGTTATCTTCGTGAACACCAATCGGTTTGAAGACAGGGGTAATGACGCGGCTAACGGAAGCCAGAGCAGAGTCGTTGATGTTGTCGACGATTTTTCCGCTCAGTGAGAAGCTGTTAAACGCGCTGAGGAAAATACTGACGATGATGATGACTTTACCTGCACGCAGAACGAAGCCTTTCAGACGTTGCCAGGTTTGAATGATCAGACTCTTAATGTGCGGTACGTGATATACCGGCAGTTCCATCACAAACGGCGTTGCTTCGCCACGCATGATGGTGTGTTTGAGCATCAGGCCGGTCAACACCGCCATGACGATACCCAGTACGTACAGCGAGAAGACCGCCAGCGCGCCGTTCTGACCAAAGAACGCGGCGGCAAAGACGGCGAAAATCGCCAGACGTGCGCCGCAGGACATAAATGGCGCCATCATGATGGTCATCAGACGCTCACGCGGGGCATCCAGCGTACGTGCGCCCATCACCGACGGTACGTTACAACCAAAGCCGACGATCAGTGGGACAAACGATTTGCCCGGCAGTCCCAACGCCTGCATCAGACGGTCCATCACAAACGCAGCGCGCGCCATGTAGCCGGAGTCTTCAAGGAAGGAGAGGAACAGATACATCATGCCGATTTGCGGCACCAGCGGCAGCACGGTGTTAATCCCGCCGCCAAGACCTTGCGCCAGGAAGATGGTCAGCCAGTCCGGGAAGTGCAGCGTATAGCCAATCCACTGAATACCATGGATAAAGAGTGCCACGGAGCCAACATCAAACAACGGCTGCAGCGCGCCGCCAATGTTGATGGCAAGCAGGAACATCAGGTACATCACGAACAGGAAAATCGGCAGACCGAGGAAGCGGTTGAGGATAATTTTATCTACCGCGGTGGTGAAACGGCTCGGCTCTGCCGTCAGGGTATTACTGACGGTATCGCAGATAGCAGCAATGCACTGGTAACGTGCATCGGCAATATGCAGCGCCGGGTCGTCCATTGTCTCACTCAGGCGAGCAACAGCGGCATCAAGGTTTTGTGCTGCATCACCGGCGTATGCACGGCTGTAGATATCGCCTTCGAGCATCTGCAGGCCTAGCCAGCGGCGCTGTTTGAGCGGCATATCTTTGGCCATTGCGTCGGCGAGGGAATCAGCTTCTTGCAGCAGCGGCTGGGCATAATGGACCAGCTCAACGGTGTCGTTTTCTTTGTAGCGATCGATCGCCAGCTTCAGTGCTTCAATGCCGCGGGCGCGGGTGGATACCAGTGGAACCACCGGACAGCCAAGACGAGCGGAGAGGGCGTCGATATCGATACGGATTTGCTGTTTCTCAGCAATATCCAGCATGTTCAGTGCGACGATACAGGGAATACCCAGCTCAAGCAGTTGCAACGTCAGGTAGAGGTTGCGTTCAAGGTTTGAAGCATCGACCACGTTGATCAAGAGATCCGCGTCGCCGCTTAAAATATAGTGACAGGCAATCTGCTCATCGAGAGAGGTTTGGGATGAGATTGTCGTCAGAGAATAGGTGCCGGGTAAATCGACCAGCGTGACCTGGTGGTCCGTCGTGGCGAAATGGCCTTCTTTACGCTCAACGGTAACGCCAGCCCAGTTGCCTACACGCTGGCGCGCGCCGGTGAGCTGGTTGAATAAGGTTGTCTTGCCGGAATTAGGATTACCAATTAAACCAATGGTTAGTTTTTTCATTTTTATAGACTCACTGTATTAACAGGAAACCGCTTCCACTTCTAATAACGCCAGATCCTTCTTACGCAATACCAGACTTACGCGACGCGTTTCGATATGGATAGGATCGCCGAGCGGGGCGACGCGTACCACGTTGAAGGATGAGCCGGGTAGCATGCCAAGTGACAACAGTTTCTGACGATAAGCCGGGCTGATTTCACGGGCAAAACCGGTAATTTTCCACGCACTGTCAGGAGTGAATTGCATAGGGACCTACTTATATCTCGCTAACTGGATGATAACCTCATGGGGCGACAGGGCGGCATGAGACCAGATGATTAGCCAACGTAAGGAAAGAGTAAATAATCAACAAATCAATGATAATGAGAATGGTTTCTATCATCAATAGAATAAATGTGACGGAATGTACAATTGGATAATAATTTGAGCCAATTTTGATATTCCTCAATATTTATTCTGGTTGGAAACGAGTGATTCGCGGAAGTAATTATTGGGGATCTTAATGTTTAATTAAGGTTTCATCTGTTAATGAAGTGATAAATATATTGTGGTGCAAAGCGGGGCATGGATTAAATATGCCGGATGGCGTCGCTCATGCGTCTTATCCGGCCTGCAAATTAATTGCGATAACCTGGCCGGACAGGGCGTTTACACCACCATCCGGCACAGGGTTTAAACTTAGCGTTTTTTACCCATCGCCGCCGCCAACGCATCCATCATCGCGCTGTTGCCTGCAGGCTGTGCGTCACGGCCACGCGGTTTCGCCGCTTTTGGTGCCGGGCGATTACCCTGAGCGCGATCGTTATTCCCGCCGCCGCGACGCGCATTGGTTTCACCCGGCTGCTCGTCCAGACGCATGGTCAGCGCGATACGCTTACGTTGCAGGTCCACTTCCAGCACTTTCACCTTCACAATGTCTCCTGCTTTCACCACGGTGTGCGGATCTTCGACGAACTTATTCGACAGCGAAGAGATATGCACCAGACCATCCTGATGAACGCCGATATCAACAAACGCGCCGAAGTTGGTGACGTTGGTGACTGCCCCTTCCAGAATCATTCCCGGCAGCAGATCGTTCATGGTTTCTACACCATCGGCAAACTGCGCGGTTTTAAATTCAGGACGCGGATCGCGGCCCGGTTTTTCCAGCTCTTTGATGATGTCGGTGACGGTCGGCACCCCGAAGCGTTCGTCGGTAAAATCAGCGGCTTTCAGATTACGCAGTTCGCTGCTGTTACCCATCAGGTCACGCAACGATTGCTCGGTGGCGGCCAGAATGCGTTCCACAACCGGATAAGCTTCCGGGTGAACGGTTGAGGCATCCAGCGGGTTATCGCCGTGGTTGATACGCAGGAAGCCCGCGCACTGTTCAAAGGCTTTAGGCCCAAGACGGCTGACTTTTAACAGTTGCTGACGGTTCTGGAATTGACCGTTCTCATCGCGCCAGGCAACGATATTCTGCGCCATCATGCGCGTCAGACCAGCAACACGGGTCAGCAGCGGTACGGAGGCGGTATTCAGATCGACGCCGACGGCGTTCACGCAGTCTTCCACCACCGCATCCAGCTTACGCGCCAACTGAGTCTGGCTTACGTCGTGCTGATACTGGCCCACGCCGATAGATTTCGGATCGATTTTCACCAGCTCAGCCAGCGGATCCTGCAGACGACGGGCGATAGACACCGCGCCACGCAGAGATACGTCGAGGTCCGGGAACTCCAGCGCCGCCAGTTCGGATGCGGAGTAAACCGACGCGCCGGCTTCACTGACGATCACTTTCTGCGCGGTCACTTGCGGGAACTGCTTTTGCACGTCGAGGAAGAAACGCTCGGTTTCGCGCGACGCCGTACCGTTACCAATCGCCACCAGTTCAACGTTGTGTTTTTCACACAGCGCCGCAACGGCAACGGCGGCTTTGGCGGCCTGACCGGTATGCGGATAAATGGTGTCGGTCGCGACCAGCTTGCCGGTACCGTCAACCACTGCCACTTTTACACCGGTACGCAGACCTGGATCGAGGCCCATGGTGGCGCGCAGCCCGGCCGGAGCGGCCATCAGCAGGTCATGCAGGTTACGGGCAAAGACGTTGATAGCTTCATCTTCCGCACGTTCGCGCACGGTACCCATCAGCTCCGTTTCGAGGTGCATCAGCACCTTGATGCGCCACGTCCAGCTAACCACGCCTTTACGCCAGCTGTCTGCTGGGGCGTTGTTCAGGCGTAGTCCCAGGTGATCCCGGATAATCTGCTCGCCGTGGCTCTCTTTTGGTGGCTCATCGAATTGCGGATCGGCATTCAGTGAAAGTTGCAACACGCCTTCGTTACGGCCACGGAACATGGCCAGCGCACGGTGGGATGGCACGGTAGAAATCGGTTCGTGGTGATCAAAGTAGTCGCGGAACTTAGCGCCTTCCTCTTCTTTACCGCTTACCACGGTGGCGACCAGGTGGGCGTTTTTCCACAAATAATCACGTACTTTCGCCAGCAGAGCAGCGTCTTCAGCGAAGCGCTCCATTAGAATGTAGCGCGCGCCGTCGAGGGCGGCTTTGGTATCCGCCACGCCGTTTTCGGCGTTGAGATATTTTGCGGCTTCCGTTTCCGGGTCGTGAGACGGTTCGTTCCACAACAGGTCTGCCAGCGGCTCCAGTCCGGCCTCAATGGCGATCTGCCCACGGGTGCGGCGCTTAGGTTTGTACGGCAGATAGAGGTCTTCGAGTTCGGTCTTACTTAACGTGCCGTTGATCGCTTTCGCCAGATCGTCGGTCAGTTTGCCTTGCTCGCCGATAGATTTCAGGATTGCCTGACGGCGGTCTTCCAGTTCACGCAGATATCCCAGACGGGTTTCCAGATTACGCAGTTGCGTATCGTCCAGACCGCCGGTGATTTCCTTACGATATCGTGCGATAAACGGCACGGTGTTCCCTTCGTCAAGCAGGCGAACGGCAGCTTCTACCTGTTCAGCACGAGCCTGAATTTCACCTGCGATAATGCGGCAGAAAGAATCATTCATCATGGATAGCTTCGTCTATAGGATAAAAAATCAGGGGATAGTTATACGGATTGACTGGCAAAAATGCCAGCCATCTGCCGGGGCTTCGGATTGTTCCGGTCTCACTTCACGTATTCAATCTCATTCACGTACCAGCTGGCTTCGCCACCTGGGGTGTTTACTACTGCGAGATCGCCGACCTCTTTTTTCAATAGCGCCCGCGCCATTGGTGAGTCGATTGAGATGTAATCCTTACGACCGAAGATCTCATCGTAGCCAACAATACGGAATTTGCGGATGTCGCCATCGTCATTTTCAATCTCAACCCATGCGCCAAAGAAGACTTTGCCTTCCTGCTGCGGGGAGTAATCGACGATTTTTAGATTCTCCATGCACTTGGTCAAATAACGGACGCGGCGGTCGATCTCACGCAGGCGCTTTTTATTATACTGGTAGTCGGCATTTTCGCTGCGGTCACCCAGACTTGCGGCCCAGGTAACTTTTTTGGTGACTTCCGGGCGCTCTTCACGCCAGAGATAATTCAGCTCTTGTTTAAGTTTTTCATACCCTTCACGGGTTATCAGGGGCGTTTTCATCTTATTGTTTTACCTTCGACTCTGTGATGATGCGCACAATTAGTATTACGTGAGCATATCAACAGAATAAATAATGTATTGCGAGAAACATTGTATACTTAAGCTGCTGTTTAATATGCTTTGTAACAATTTAGCCTGGAATTCATACCAGAATTCGCTGGTGACTCACGTTAGCTTTCTTAAGAATATACACTTAATTGTTGCGAACCTTTGGGAGTAATAACAATGCAAGAGAACTATAAGATTCTGGTGGTCGATGACGACATGCGCTTGCGTGCGCTTCTGGAGCGTTATCTGACCGAGCAGGGCTTCCAGGTTCGAAGCGTCGCAAACGCTGAGCAGATGGATCGTCTGCTGACCCGTGAGTCCTTTCACCTGATGGTGCTGGATTTAATGCTGCCGGGAGAAGATGGCCTGTCTATTTGCCGTCGCCTGCGCAGCCAGAGCAACCCGATGCCGATCATTATGGTCACAGCGAAGGGTGAAGAAGTTGACCGTATCGTAGGGCTGGAAATCGGTGCCGACGATTACATCCCGAAACCGTTTAACCCGCGTGAGCTGCTGGCACGTATTCGCGCAGTCCTGCGTCGTCAGGCGAATGAACTGCCGGGCGCACCTTCTCAGGAAGAAGCGGTTATCGCTTTTGGTAAGTTCAAACTGAACCTCGGTACGCGTGAAATGTTCCGCGAAGATGAGCCGATGCCGCTCACCAGCGGGGAATTTGCGGTACTGAAAGCGCTGGTAAGCCACCCGCGCGAGCCGCTGTCCCGCGACAAGCTGATGAACCTCGCCCGTGGTCGTGAATATTCCGCGATGGAACGTTCTATCGACGTCCAGATCTCCCGTCTGCGCCGCATGGTGGAAGAAGATCCGGCTCATCCACGCTACATTCAGACCGTATGGGGTTTGGGCTACGTCTTTGTTCCGGACGGTTCTAAAGCATGAGGCGAATGCGCTTCTCACCACGAAGTTCGTTTGCCCGCACGTTGTTGCTCATCGTCACCTTGCTGTTTGCCAGCCTGGTGACGACATACCTGGTAGTGCTGAACTTCGCGATTCTGCCGAGCCTCCAGCAGTTTAATAAGGTCCTGGCGTACGAAGTTCGTATGCTGATGACCGATAAACTGCAACTGGAGGACGGTACGCAACTGGTGGTGCCGCCCGCATTCCGCCGGGAAATTTATCGTGAGCTGGGTATTTCCCTCTATTCCAACGAGGCTGCTGAAGAGGCCGGACTGCGTTGGGCACAACACTATGAATTCTTAAGCCATCAGATGGCGCAGCAGCTGGGTGGCCCAACGGAAGTCCGCGTTGAGGTCAACAAAAGCTCGCCGGTCGTGTGGCTGAAAACCTGGCTGTCGCCCAATATCTGGGTACGCGTGCCGCTTACAGAAATTCATCAGGGTGACTTCTCGCCGCTGTTCCGCTATACGCTAGCGATTATGCTGCTGGCTATCGGTGGGGCGTGGCTGTTTATCCGTATCCAGAACCGGCCATTGGTGGATCTTGAACATGCGGCGCTGCAGGTGGGGAAAGGTATCATTCCGCCGCCGTTGCGTGAGTATGGCGCTTCAGAGGTGCGCTCCGTAACCCGAGCCTTTAACCATATGGCCGCGGGCGTGAAGCAGCTGGCCGATGACCGTACGCTGTTAATGGCGGGCGTGAGCCACGATTTACGTACCCCGCTGACGCGTATTCGTCTGGCGACGGAAATGATGGGCGAAGAGGACGGTTATCTTGCGGAGTCCATCAATAAGGACATCGAAGAGTGTAACGCCATCATCGAGCAGTTCATCGATTACCTGCGTACCGGTCAGGAGATGCCAATGGAGATGGCAGATCTGAACTCGGTGCTGGGTGAAGTGGTGGCGGCAGAAAGCGGCTACGAACGTGAAATCGAAACTGCGCTGCTGCCGGGCAGCATTCAGGTGAAGATGCACCCGCTGTCGATCAAGCGTGCGGTTGCCAATATGGTGGTTAACGCCGCCCGCTACGGCAACGGCTGGATTAAGGTTAGTAGCGGAATGGAGCAGCATCGCGCCTGGTTCCAGGTAGAAGATGATGGTCCGGGCATCAAGCCGGAGCAGCGTAAGCACCTGTTCCAGCCGTTTGTCCGCGGTGACAGCGCGCGCAGTACCAGCGGTACGGGCCTGGGACTGGCGATTGTGCAGCGTATTATTGATAACCATAACGGTATGCTGGAGATTGGTACCAGTGAACGCGGTGGGTTGTCGATTCGTGCATGGCTTCCGGTTCCCTTCACTCGCGCGCCGGGCAACACGAAAGACGCATAACAAAGGGAGGCAAAATGCCTCCCTTTTTGTTTGCGGGATAGGCCGTAAAATAACGGACTTAAATTGCTTTTAATTGATTAATTATAAAAGGATTTCTTTGAATTAATAAAAGCAGTTTTCTGGGTGCTCCTGTGGGCTGGCGTCGTTTCGTTTCCCAGCTTTTAACCAGGTCATAACTCACGCCAACGGCGATGGCAAAATCCTGTTGGCGTAACCCTGTTGCTTCGCGGATGGCTTTAACATCAATTTCGCTAAAGGTATGTACATGTTCAGGCTTAGGTGTTTCTTCACCTTTCTCTATACGCACCATTTCTTCTGCACTGGCCAGCAAATCGGCAAATAATTCGTCTTTCATTTTGGCCTCACCACACCGGATAGCGGTGTCCTGATGATTAAAATTCCCATGATTAAATCAGCATATTGGATAAGTGCATTAAAACTCTTTTTTGCTCTTCGGTTAAATCATCCTGTTCATTTTTAGGATAGAGCAAAGCGAGATAGATTCGACCTTTGCGCGTCACGTTGTAATAAATAACCCTAATACCGCTGCGTTTGCCCATACCAGAGCGGCTCCAGCGAATTTTTCTGAATCCACCTGTACCAGCGATAGTATCTCCAGCCTCAGGGTTCTCTATAAGCGTCTCTTGAAAGGCGCGAAACTCATCGTCAGGCAAAAGTAACGGACGGCGTTTACTAAATCCTTGTAGCTCAATAAATGTGAACATAGCGCGTCCTGCGCATGGGATTGATAGTACAGATTATAGGTGTACGGAGTACATTTTAAAAGATAGACATAATAAAAAACCCCTTATCCTCTCGGATAAGGGGCTATATAACGAATCAAAAATTACAGCTTCGGTCCGGCGCTAACCAGCGCTTCACCTGCAGGGGTATCGGTATATTTCTCGAAGTTCTCGATAAACAGCTTCGCCAGCGCATTGGCTTTTTCCTGCCACTGCTCCGGAGACGCGTAGGTATTCCGCGGATCGAGAATGCGAGTGTCCACGCCCGGCAACTCGGTCGGGATAGCCAGGTCAAACATCGGCAGACGGAAAGTTTCCGCGTCATCCAGCGAACCGTTCAGGATGGCGTCGATAATCGCACGGGTATCTTTGATAGAGATACGCTTGCCGGTACCGTTCCAGCCTGTGTTAACCAGATACGCCTGTGCACCTGCCGCCTGCATACGTTTCACCAGCACTTCTGCGTACTGCGTTGGGTGCAGAGACAGGAATGCTGCACCGAAGCAGGCAGAGAAGGTTGGGGTCGGTTCGGTGACGCCGCGTTCGGTACCGGCCAGTTTGGCGGTGAAGCCAGACAGGAAGTGGTACTGCGTTTGGTCTGCCGTCAGGCGAGAAACCGGCGGCAGCACGCCAAATGCGTCGGCAGTCAGGAAGATCACTTTGGTAGCATGACCCGCTTTTGACACCGGCTTAACGATATTATCGATGTGATAAATCGGGTAGGAAACGCGGGTGTTCTCAGTTTTTGAACCATCATCGAAATCGATGGAACCATCTTCGCGCACGGTGACGTTTTCCAGCAGCGCGTCACGACGGATCGCGTTGTAGATTTCCGGCTCAGCATCTTTAGACAGTTTGATGGTCTTCGCATAGCAACCGCCTTCGAAGTTAAACACGCCGTCGTCATCCCAGCCGTGTTCGTCATCGCCAATCAGGCGACGTTTCGGGTCGGTGGACAGCGTGGTTTTACCGGTGCCGGACAGGCCAAAGAAGACTGCCACATCGCCTTTTTCCCCAACGTTTGCCGAGCAGTGCATGGAGGCAATGCCTTTCAGCGGCAGCAGGTAGTTCATTACGGAGAACATACCTTTCTTCATTTCGCCGCCGTACCAGGTACCGCCAATCAACTGGATACGCTCAGTCAGGTTGAAAGCCACGAAGTTTTCGGAGTTCAGCCCCTGCTCTTTCCACTGCGGGTTGGTGCATTTAGCGCCGTTCATCACGATGAAATCAGGTTTGAAATCAACCAGCTCTTCGTCGCTTGGGCGGATGAACATGTTTTTGACAAAATGCGCCTGCCAGGCAACTTCGGTAATGAAGCGCACGGAAAGACGGGTATCGGCGTTAGCGCCGCAGAAAGCATCAATGATAAACAGGCGCTTGCCGGAAAGTTGCTGGGTGACTAATCCTTTCAGATGCTGCCAGGTTTCCGGGGAGAGCGGTTTGTTGTCGTTCTTACCTTTACCTTTGTCGGACCACCACAGCGTGTCGCGCGTGGTGTCGTCACGGACAATGTACTTATCCTTTGGCGAACGTCCGGTAAAGATACCGGTATCAACGGCAACGGCGCCCAGATTCGTTAACACACCACGTTCATAACCTTCCAGGTTTGGATCAAGTTCTTCCTGGAAAAGCGTGTCGTAGTCTGGATTGTAAACGATATCCTGAACGTCATTGATACCATAAGCCTTGAGATCTTGCGGGGTTAAACTGTTGTTCACACGCATTTCACTGCTCCTTAGCCAATATGTATTACCTGGAATAGTAAGGTTTTTTAGGGATTGTTAACCGCGACAAGGCTCATAGATTTACGCATCCGGGAAAATCACGGGCGACCGAATGCGCTGCGACTCCTGTCACAAAGAGGCAGATATTATGGCAGGAAACCCTTTTTTGTTGTGGAAAATGTTCTTAAAACGTTAATGGAGAGTGTTTTTGGCGGGAATCTTGTGAGTGTAATCGCATTCACGTAAGAAATGAATGTGGGATATACATAAACAATATCGATTCACTTCCCGTCGTCGTGGTCTGAAATCGCTCTATCAATGCTCAAAATTGTGAAGTTGATGCGATAATTAGCTTTTCCCTTCATTCTGGATACTGACATGGATAGTGCTGAAATTTCACGTACGACGCGTTGGGGCATGATATTCATCGGCCTGTTGCAGGGGACATTATGCTATCTGCTGATGACATATCTGGCGCCCCATAATGACGGCTGGCTGTTCTATGGCATGCCTGCGACGATTGCGATCACCTCGACACTTTTGCTTACTGTTGTTTCTTTCAAACAACGCGCGCTGTGGTACTGGATGGCGCTGATCTTTGTTGTGGTGCTGGCGATGAGCGTCTGGCTAAAGTGGCAAGTCGAGGACAGTGATAAGTGGCGGCAACATGAAGTTTTTATGTTCTACGGTTGGCGCTTACTGCTGATGGCAATGCTTGCTTTGCCCTGGATTCAGTACTCGCTTCATGTCTCTCGTGAGCAGGCGCGTTACCCGCATTTTTATCGGCAATTGTGGCTTAATGCGTTGACGTTGCTGATTGTCTTTGTCGCCAACGGTTTGTTCTGGCTGGTGCTCCTGCTATGGAGCGAGATGTTTAAGCTGGTCGGTATTCCCTTCTTCAGCACGCTCTTCTTTGATACCGACTGGTTTGGCTATGTGGCCTTTGGTCTGATTACCGCACTGGCAGTGGTACTGGCCCGAACACAGTCGCGTCTGGTCACGGCGGTACAAAAATTACTGACGTTTATCGCCACCGGTCTGTTACCTCTGGTCGCGCTGTTGGCGCTGATGTTCATACTGACCTTACCCTTCACCGGGCTGGAGGCTATTTCGCAACGTGTGTCTGCGGCCGGGTTGATGTCAACGCTGACGCTGCTCCTGTTGCTGTTGATGGCTATCGTGCGTGAACCGCAAAAAGAGGCGTTACCCTATCCAGGCGCGTTACGCTACCTGATCAAATGCTCTCTGATTGTCGCGCCCATCTATATGCTGATTGCCGGTTGGTCACTGTGGGTGCGAATACAGCAGTACGGTTGGACGCCTGAGCGTGTTTATGGCGTGCTGGTGGTCGTGGTACTGCTGGTATGGTCGTTTGGCTATCTGGCCAGCATTTTGCGCCGCGGGCGCAATCCGCTTGAGCTTCAGGGGCCGGTCATTCTTGGCGTTTCGTTGCTGGCATTGGGGCTGTTGGTTCTGCTGTCATCGCCGGTTATTGATGCCTGGCGCATCAGCGTTAACAGCCATATGGGGCTGTATCACAGCGGGAAAATTAAACCGAATCAAGTCAGCCTGTATATGTTGGATCACAGCGGAAAACCGGGGCGCGCAGCGTTGGAAGCATTACAAAAAGATGTGGCGTTTAATCAAGACAGTAAACGCAGACGCGACTTGAATTCTCTGCTGCAAGGGCGCCGGGATCCGGTTAAAGAGCTAAGCGCAACACAGTTAGTATCGAAGGTTGTGATTGCTCCGGGGAGCCAGAAGCCAGACGATGCGTTCTGGGCGTTTGTCAAAACACAGGGGTATCGCATCACCTCTTGTGCTGAGCAGAATGCGTGCGTACTGGTGAGTCAGGACCTCAATGCGGATGGTCATCCTGAGCAGGTGTTATATGCCTTTGGCGATGGGGAGAGTCTGATCTTCGGCATGCAAAAAAACAAATGGGATTTGTTAGCTGTTGCCACGCTACCTGACGGATTCACTAAGGATAAATTGCTGCAGGCGGTAGCGAATCAGCAACTGGGCTCAGCCCCAAGAATCTGGCGGGATATCACTATTGATGGCAAAAGACTGCCGATGACTTATTACACCGAATGAGTGTGTTGCCGACATCGTTTTTGCCGGATGGCAGCGCGAACGTCTTATCAGGCCTACGACAGATTTTCCGTAGGCCTGATAAGCGCCGTGCCATCAGGCAAGACAGTGATTAATGAACCTGTGGATCGGCAGGGGAGGCATTGCTGCGGATCTCAGCAATATCCATGGCGTTAAACAGATAGTGGCTACCGCAGTAATCGCAGTGCATATCGATCTCGCCTTCTTCCGCCAGAATGCTGTCCACTTCTTCGTCCGGCAACGTTTTCAGTGCGCCTGCGCAGCGTTCGCGTGAACAGGTGCATTTGAACTCAACGTCCTGCGGATCGTAGAGAGTAACCTCTTCTTCGTGGTACAGGCGCCACAGCACTTCGTTGGCCGGCAGCGTCAGCAGCTCTTCGGCTTTGATGGTTTCGGTCAGGGCTGTCAGGTGATCGAAATCATCTGCCTGCGCGTTTTGCGCCGGCATTACCTGCAGCAGCATTCCGCCAGCAGCGGGTTTGCCATCAACGTCGCCAGTGCGGATGAACAGGCGTGTCGGCAGCTGTTCAGAACGCATGAAGTAATCTTCCAGACACGCTGCCAGCGTGTCACCTTCCAGACCGACCACGCCTTGATAACGCTCGCCTTCTTCCGGGGTAATGGTGATCACCAGGTAACCGTTGCCCACCAGCGTTTTCAGATCGGCATCTTCAGGAATATCACCCTGCATGCGGGCCACACCGCGCATCTGCTGATTGTTGTTGCCGTTGATGACGGCCAGGCTCAGCGGACCATCACCCTGCAACTGCACAGTGATATCACCGGCAAATTTCAGCGTGGCGGTGAGCAGGCTGGTGGCAACCAGCAGCTCAGCCAGTACGTTTTTGACCGGTTGCGGGTAAGTATGATTTTCGAGGATCTGTTGCAGGGTTTCCGATACGGTCACCAGCTCGCCGCGCACGGCAAAGTTTTCAAACAGATAACGATGTAATTGGTCATGTTGCGGCATAATCATCTCTCTTGCAGGTGACAGTCACTCGCTGTCGCCGTGTTTAAATCGTAACAGGTCGCGGCGCTCTTTCTTGTCCGGTCGTCTGTCCGGGTGCGGCATGGTTAACGCGTTAAGTTTACGCGCCAGCGCCATTTTTTCGCGTTTTTCCACGCTTTCCGCGGTTTCTTCATACAGCGTAACGGCTTCCGTTGCCGGGCGACGCTGCTCGGTAATGGCCTTGATAATGACTGTTCGTTCGTCATTTCCCTGGCGAAGGGTGAGGGTGGCGTTCAGCTCGACAATCTTGCTTGGCTTACTGCGCTGGCCGTTGTAGTGCACCTTACCGCCTTCAACCATTTCGCGGGCTAGCGCACGCGTTTTGTAAAAGCGTGCAGCCCACAGCCATTTATCCAGCCTAACTTCAGCAGAGGGCTTTTCTTTCATGGCGTCTCCTTCACATCAGTGAGGGGATCAGTCGGCGGTAGTCATTCAGTGACGGATGGCGTGCGTACTGTTTTTCGGCGATGCCGGAGTCGGGATTGGTCACGCCGAGGCAGTAACGAATACCGTACAGAGCAGCGGCGTCGAGAATGGGTTCGCTGTCGTCAATAAACAACGTCTTCTCTGCACTCATTCCCGTTTCTTCAGCCACAGCGTGCCATAACCGCTGATCCTCTTTGGGATAACCAAATGTGTGGGTGGAAAGTAATAAATCAAGGTGTGAGGCCAGACCGGTATGCTCAAGCTTCACCGCCAGATTATGCGGATGCGCGTTGGTGAGCAAAATGCGGCGCTTGCCGCTGGCTTTTAAGGCATCAAGAAACGGTACGGTATCTTCGCGCAAAACGGCGCGCGGTCCCTGTTCCGTGGTCATGGCGCAAATATCCAGATCCAGGCACTCGCTCCAGTAATCAAGGCAATACCAGTTTAGCGTATGCTGCACGGCATGATACTGCTGACGAATATAGTCCTGAGCTTCCTGAGGAGAGATACCCTGCTTCGCGCCATAGGTTTCCGGCACCAGTTTTTGCCAGAAATAGTTATCGAATGCCAGGTCGAGCAGCGTGCCGTCCATATCTAACAACACGGTGTCGACATCCTGCCAGGCAATATTGATCTGCATGGAAACTCCCCAGAAGAAAACATGATGCGCGACAGGGTAGCATATCCTGTCGCGCGAGCGTGTTATCGAATCAGGCTTTCCGGGTTGTCAATCAGTGTTGGATTGAGGCAACTTTCATAGTAGCTCTGAATTTCCGCGATGCGGGTGCGGTGACGCTGGTAGCGTCTGAATGCCTGTATGCTGTTGTAGATAGCGCATCCGAGCATGGAGAACATCAGCAGCGTCGTGCCAAGGTAGCGCCATAAACCTGAGCGGTCCGGGATACGGTGCAGTCCAATGTGCTGGGTGCCATTGGCGTCAGTCGAAATATTGGTGACGATCCCCTCCGCGCGAAACGGCGTCTGCATTAGCATCTGTGCCAGGCGCTGGAAGGCGTTCCACTGTTCCTGAGGTGGATAGTCATATAGCGAGGTCGTCGGCCACGGCTGATCGACCAGATCGCTGCCTTCATCGCTGATAATCAGGAAACCGCCAGGGGCAGGGCTATTCAGCGCCTGGGCTGCTCGTGCAGTCTCGCGTGAAATAAACGGTGCCGTAGAGGTATTTACCAGATTATCCAGTGACTCTGCGCTTACCGGACGCAGCAGCACGTTCACGCCATCCAGTTTGCCTGCGTTTGCCCGTTTCACCAGCGCGGCCCAGTCTTTACTGTTACCGAGGTTAACCAGCGCATTTTTTAAGCGCACACATTCATCTTTGGCAGCACACAGATCGGCCGTTTTCAGGACAATCTCACCAAAATCGTCCAGTAATACCATGCCGGACTTTTGGATTGCTGAGCGTAGCGATGCGCTGACGCGAGAGTCATCGTCAGGTTTGGGATGCAGCTGACGGCTCACGGCCTGTGTGAGCGCGGTAGCCTTGTTCACCAGGTCAGACTCAGGCAGCGGCAATGCGCGCGCGTCATTCCAGATAATTTGCGAGCAATCGAAAGGCATAAACGGCGTGGCAGGCTGCGCATTCCAGCTTCCTTGGGTATGAATGTTACACATACCCGTACCACTCAGGTGCAGCGTGTCACCCACGCGAACGCCCGCGTTTTCGAGCTGTTTAACGCTGGTAGCTTCGATAGTTTGCGCGCCCTTCATCCAGGAGAGCGTGACCTTTATCGGCATATCCAGCGGGATCCAAAACAGCAGCATCAGCAGTACCAGCAACGAGCCGCCTGCGATGACGGCGTTGCGCAGCCAGTGCTGTAACGGGAAGTTTTTCACTTCATCGTGCAGAGATAAAAAACGCCCCTGGCGGGCAACGTGGCGATCGAGATAAATATCGATATCCGTTTGCTGGCCAAGGTCTTGGGCGATGTAAGGTTGCCAGTGAGGTGGGTAGATCAGATCAATAATACCCAGCGAGATATTATTAATTTGTTCCTGGTCGTTTTCGCCAAATAACCCCCAGCGACGTGGCGTACCGCGCAGACAATGAATTTCCCGCAGGGCGCTTTTGGACGGCGGGGCGAACAATCCCCACAGACCCGCAGCTAACAGCAACACCGCGCCACCAACTGCCCACGGAACAAACGTATTCGGGATAACCAAACAGAAAAAGAACAGCAGGAATGAGGCGGTTATCAGTAACGCCTCGCGCAATCCCGAAGGGCGGCTGAGCGCATATTCTTCATGGGTTTCCTGGCGAATATTCAGCAGTTCAATCTGCTCACTTTCTTCACCACGAATGGACGCCTGGGTAGAAGCGGTGTGCTGTAACGCATAACCTCGCGCTTCCTGCATATATTCCTGCAGCGTATGGCCGTTCAACGAGATAACCAGCGGTATCGTATTGGTGTGGATTATCTCAACGCTGTTTTCGTCGTTGATGTATTGTTCCCAGAAAGGGGGAAGATGTACCTCAACGGAATCAAGATAGTAGCGCCATTTGTTAGGATCGTCGGTGGTAATGCCGTAACGTGTAATCGAACGAGTAAGCACGATGACGCTATTACTTTGGGCATTCAACGTTAATGAGACCGGTGCAGCACTGGCTCCTGTGGGACCGGGTACTTGCTGAATTTGACTAAGGCTTTCGAGATAGTTTTCGACTGCGCTGCGTTCTTCAGGTGTGAGTTTACGTTTCGAGGCGTCTGAGAAGACGCTGCTCAAGGGTAAATTTTTCTGCCTGGATTTTGATTTGAGTAGCCATCCTGCAAGCAATGAGCAGGCCAGCAAAGCAGCTAAAAAAATCAGAATGGTGCTCATGCTTTCCCCATCTTACTTAGTCTGTCAGGCGTGGTCAGTCGCACCCTGTTCAATATTCGTGATTCTGTGGTTGGCTATCGGCAAGTGTGGAGTCGAACTTGAGCATCTTTAAGTACAGCCCAGTAAATGCGAATCATAGCAAAATCACCAAAAATGGAATATCAGCAAATTCCTGGAGTTATTTCAACCTATTGACTTTTAATTTGAAATAGGGATTAACTTTTAGTACGTTACATAAATGTAAATAAACGGCAATTCACATTGCCGAAACCGTGCGGTATATCGCACAATAACCCCAGATTTCACAGCAAAGATCCTCACAATGAGCAAATCATTACAGAAACCCACGATTTTGAAAGTGGAAACCATCGCCCAATCCCGGCTGTTTAAGGTCGAAAGCGTGGACCTTGAGTTCAGCAATGGCGTACGCCGCGTTTATGAACGTATGCGTCCATCCACGCGTGAAGCGGTAATGATTGTGCCGATTGTTGACGACCATCTGATCCTTATTCGCGAATACGCGGTCGGGACCGAGTCCTACGAACTGGGTTTTTCCAAGGGATTAATCGATCCTGGCGAAAGCGTGTTTGAGGCGGCGAATCGGGAGCTGAAAGAAGAGGTGGGGTTTGGCGCAAAAGATCTGACGTTTTTAAAGAAACTCAGCATGGCGCCATCTTATTTCTCCAGCAAGATGAACATCGTGGTGGCAGAGGACTTATATCCTGAATCGCTGGAGGGTGATGAACCCGAGCCATTACCGCAGGTGCGCTGGCCGCTGGCGCATTTGATGGACCTGCTGGAAGATCCTGATTTTCATGAAGCACGTAATGTCAGTGCGCTGTTCCTCGTCCGTGAATGGCTGAAAGGGCAGGGACGGCTTTAATTACGATTGCCAACTGATACCTTATCCAGCCTACAAAATTCCGGAAGATCAAATAATTGTACCGAAATTGTAGGCCGGATAAGCGAAGCGCCATCCGGCAATCGATCAGAACAGTTCGTGTGTCTCACCATTATCGATAATGGTTGTCCCTACCTCGTGTACCGCCTGCTGCGTTGGCTGAGTACCTTCAATGAAATACTCTGCACGGCTGTTACCGCCGCTCGCCAGTTGACCGGTACTGCGATCGATATTGACCGTCACGATACCCGGTGGTGGCGTCAGCGGCTGTTCAGGCACACCTTCCAGCACGGATTTCATGTAAGCATCCCATGCAGGCTGTGCACTCTTCGCACCGCCTTCGTAGCCGGAGATTTGGTCTTTGATCGCGCCGGAAGCCGTTGTATGACCAAGGTTGCGGCGATGGTCATCAAAGCCGATCCATACCGACGTTACTACCCCTGGTCCGTAACCGGAGAACCACGCATCTTTAGAGCTGTTGGTAGTCCCGGTTTTCCCGCCGATATCATGACGCTGTAAATCGCGACCTGCTCGCCATCCGGTTCCCATCCAGCCTGGTTCACCAAAGATATTGGTGTTCAGCGCGCTTTTAATCAGGAAGGCCAGCGGCGTGTTGATCACGTGCGGAGCGTACTCTTGTGTGCCGCTTTGCGCGACCAGAGCCTGGTTTGCCTGCTCAAGTTGCGGCATAGGCACGGCGGCATTCTGCTGTTCCTGCGAGACGGCGACATCTTCTACGTTACTGTTTTCCAGCACATTAGATTTCTGGGTATCGCCATATATCACCGGAATATCGCATTCCGGGCAGGCAATTTTCGGCTTCGCTTCGAAGATAACGCCGCCCATATCGCTTTCGATCTTACTGATGAAATACGGATCGACCAGGAAGCCGCCGTTAGACATCACCGCGTAACCACGCGCCACCTGCAACGGCGTGAACGAAGCCGAACCCAGCGCCAGTGACTCGGTATGCACAATGTTCTGTGCCGGGAAACCGAAACGTTGCAGATACTCTGCCGCGTAATCCACGCCCATGGCGCGCATGGCGCGTACCATCACCACGTTTTTCGACTGACCCAGCCCCTGACGTAAGCGGATAGGACCGGCGTACTGCGGCGGGGAGTTCTTCGGCTGCCAGTCGGAACCAGCACCGGCATCCCAGCGGGAGATCGGCACGTCGTTGAGCATGCTCGCCAGCGTCAGACCTTTATCCATTGCGGCAGTATACAGGAATGGCTTGATGTTGGAGCCCACCTGGCGTAACGCCTGGGTTGCACGGTTAAACTTGCTCTGGTTGAAGTCAAAACCACCAACCAGCGCCAGCACCGCGCCGTTTTGCGGATTGATGGAGACCAGGGCGGAGTTGACATCCGGCACTTGCGCCAGCCACCAGGCATCGCCCACCTGGCGTACCCAGATTTGCTGGCCAGTCTGTACTACGTCGGTCACTTTACGCGGCGTTGGGCCTTGTTGAGTATCCGAACGGTAAGGACGCGCCCAGCGCATACCATCCATCCGTAATGACACTGATGTACCATCCGCCAGCGCGGCAATGGCTTCCTGTGGATTGGCGCTGGTAACAACCGCCGGCAGCAGGGGGCCATAAGTCGGCAGCGCTTTCAGCGTATCGGTAATTTTCTTGCTGTCCCAACTGCTTTCGCCCACTTTCCATAGCACGTTCGACGGGCCGCGGTAGCCGTGGCGCATGTCGTAATCCATCACGTTGTTACGTACTGCCTGCTGAGCTGCCTGCTGTACTTTGCGCGTAATGGTGGTGGTGATGCGATACCCGTCTTCATAGGCTTTCTCGCCATAACGGTTATACATCTCCTGGCGCACCATTTCAGACAGATACGGTGCAGAGAAAGCGATTTCCGGCGCGTGGTAGTTGGCGTCAATGGCCTCGCCGCGCGCCTGATCGTACTGGGCTTGCGTGATGTAGTTTTCGCTCAACATACGCGACAGTACAACGTTACGTCGCGCGGTTGCACGGTCCATCGAATAGAGCGGGTTGAAGGTTGACGGCGCTTTTGGCAGACCGGCAATCACCGCAATTTCACTTAAGCTGAGTTGATCCACCGTCTTACCGAAATAGACCTGCGCGGCAGCACCCACGCCATAGGCGCGATACCCCAGATAGATCTTGTTCAGATACAGTTCGAGGATCTCATCTTTACTCAGCAGTTGCTCAATGCGGATCGCCAGGAACACTTCTTTGATCTTACGCATCAGCGTACGTTCCGGGCTCAGGAAGAAGTTTCTCGCCAACTGTTGGGTAATGGTACTCGCCCCTTGCGACGCGTGACCAGAGAACAATGCGACGCTGGCCGCACGGAAGATCCCCACCGGGTCTACCCCATGGTGCTCATAAAAGCGGCTGTCTTCTGTGGCGATAAAGGCTTTAACCATTACCGGCGGCATCTGATCCAGCGTGACCGGGATTCGACGTTTCTCGCCATATTGCGCGATTAGCTCGCCGTCAGCGCTGTAAACCTGCATCGGGATCTGTAAACGCACATCTTTGAGCGTCGCGACGTCAGGCAATTGCGGCTCAATATAGCGATAAAGGCCATAAATCGAGCCTGCTCCCAGCAGGATGCAACATACTGCAAGGATTAATAAATACTTTACGAACTTCACTGGAGATTTCCCATTTAGTGGCATTTGGGCAGTTTATAAACAAACGCGCGGTAGTATAAAGGCAAGCCAGACGCATTGATATACCCGTTAAAGCGACGGGTGATAAGGAGATCATCAGCAATGGCTTTCAATATCTGGAAAATTGGTCTGCATATTCAGCAACATGAAGCGCTGGCTGTCGCTATCGTTCGCGAAGCATCAGGTTGGTATCTGCAACGCTGGTGGCGTATACCGCTGACGCCTCAGGCTATCGTCGATGGCCACATTCGCGAGCCTGAACAGCTGGTCGCCGCGCTGCTGCCGTGGAGCCGGGAGCTTCCTCGCCGACACCATATTCATCTCTCTTTTCCCGCCAACAGGACGTTACAAAAAAAGTTTCCTCGTCCGACAATGACGTTACGCGAGCCAGAGCAAACCGCATGGTTGTCCGGTTCGATGGCGCGTGAACTCGATATGGCGCCGGATGCGCTGCATTTTGATTATAGCGAAGACACGTTGAGCCCGGCATTTAACGTCACTGCTGCGCAAAGCAAAGAGATTTCAGCGCTTCTGACGCTTATCCAAACGTTGAAGGTACACGTTACGGCGATTACGCCGGATGCCAGCGCGTTACAGCGATTTATTCCCTTCTTGCCAGAACATCAGCAGTGTCTGGTATGGCGTGATGATCCTCAGTGGTTATGGGCGACCCGTTCGGTATGGGGACGTAAATCAACGGGCGATATTGGCAGTATCGATGAGCTTGCCACGACATTATCTCTTCCCCCGACAGCCATTGCGCAATGCTCCCCTGGCGGCTTCGATCCTTTGAGCGCCGTGTCTGTACGCCAGCCGCCCATTCCAACGCAAAGTCATCACTTCGCCATTGCGCTGGGACTCGCTATGGGAGGCTCGTACCGATGATAGCGACCATTAATCTTCTGCCCTGGCGTCAGACTCGGCGTTACGCTTGCCTGCGCTTCTGGGGCATCTTATTTAGCGCTTCGCTACTGCTTAGTATTGGCGTGTTGTTGCGCTACTACAGCGTGTTGAGTGTAGAAAATCGGGCTGAATTGTTGCTGGCAGATGCCGAAAAGACGCGTGTCGAGGCCTTAATGGCGCTAAAGCCGCGTATGCAGCAGCGCCAGCAACGATGGCAACAGGTGCAGGCACGGAGCAAACAGCGTGAGCAGACCCGAAGCTGGCAGTCGGTTTTGCAAGAGCTGGCGGAATTACTGCCTGAGCAGGCGTGGTTAACAAAAATGACCTGGCAGCAGGGCTCGCTGGAACTGACGGGAAACACGCTGAACTTTGCCGCGCTGAAGGCGCTGGAAGCGCAATTACGCCAGCAACCATTGTTTCAGTTGAGCTGCCCCGGTGAAACGCAGCAGGATGCGCAGGGACGCTGGCAATTCCACTATCGACTGACACGGAGCGGTGCGCATGATAACGCTCTGTGATGTCTGGTTAGCGCAGTCGCCGCGCTTTCGACTCATCTGCTGGTGCGGCTGGATGTTGGGGCTACTCATACTGGTGACGTTATGTATTTATCCCGTAGCGCGGGAGCGGACGATGCAACGCGAGACGCTGGTCCAGCAACGGGCAGCTATTCAGATGCAATGGCGAGATGTCTATCTGTTAGCGGCATCACCAGCAGAGCCGGAAGAGAAACTGACCCTGTTCTCTCCACTACTGTTTCAGACTTCACTTACTCGTCTTATCCACTGGCAACCCTCTGCGCAAGGCGGAGAGATGGCGCTGATATCGGCCTGGGATGCTATCCCGCAGACGTTTGTCCAGTTGGCGGATCAGGGGATGAACGTCAGCCGATTTTCGCTTAGCGCAGAAGACACGGAGCTGCTGCTAACGCTACAGCTGGAGCGTCTGAATGACGGTTGAACGCTGGCTGTTGATATGCGTAAGCGTACTGATGCTCACCGGTATGCGTAATCCCTTCCTGCCGCCGGAGGACCGTTGCCAAATTGCTGAGCTGTCGACATGGCGTTTTCAGGGCATGGTGAGCCAGGGCACGCGACCCATTGGCATCGTTCAGGATAGCCAGAAAAAATGGCGGCGGGTTAAGCCAAATGACGTCCTGAAAAACGGTTGGACGATTACGCAGATAACGGCCCAGAACATAACCCTCGGCACAGAAAAAAACTGCGAACCGCCGCGGTGGCAGTGGCAACGACAAGGAGCGGTAAATGAAGCGATGGATAGCGTGGATAGTAATAGCGCTGGCGGTCGGGATAACGAGCGCACTGGCGACGAAACCGCAAAACGTGACGCTGGTGGTCGATGATGTGCCGGTTACGCAAGTATTGCAGGCGCTGGCTGAACAGGAACAGAAAAACCTGGTGGTTTCGCCAGATGTCAGCGGTGTGCTGTCGCTGCATTTGACGGATGTCCCCTGGAAGCAGGCATTGCAGACGGTGGTAAAAAGTGCCGGACTGGTATTACGCCAGGAGGGAAACATCCTGCATGTACATTCTGTTCAATGGCAGAGTGAAAATGCGGCCCGCCAGGACAATGAACAGGCGCGGATTCAGGCCAGTATGCCGCTGGAGCAGCGCAGCATTATTTTGCACTATGCCGATGCTGCCGAGCTGGCAAAAGCAGGAGAAAAGCTGCTCAGTGCCAAGGGAAGCATGACGGTGGATAAACGGACCAACCGCTTACTGCTGCGTGATAATAGCGTTGCGCTTAACACCCTGGAAAAGTGGGTATCGGAAATGGATTTGCCGGTTGCCCAGGTCGAACTGGCGGCGCATATCGTGACTATTAATGAAAAAAGTTTGCGCGAGCTGGGAGTGAAGTGGTCGCTGGCTGACGCACAACACTCGGGGGCGGTTGGGAATGTCACGACGCTCGCCAGCGACCTTTCTGTAGCCACCGCCACATCCCGTGTGGGATTTAACATTGGCCGTATTAACGGTCGTTTACTGGAACTGGAGTTGTCTGCGCTGGAGCAAAAACAGCAGTTGGATATCATCGCCAGTCCACGATTACTGGCATCTCACCTGCAACCTGCCAGTATTAAGCAGGGCAGTGAGATCCCTTATCAGGTCTCCAGCGGTGAAAGCGGTGCGACATCCGTCGAGTTCAAGGAAGCGGTACTGGGGATGGAGGTAACACCAACGGTGTTGCAGAAAGGGAGAATCAGGCTGAAACTGCATATCAGCCAGAATTTTCCCGGACAGGTTCTACAGCAGGCAGATGGCGAAGTGCTGGCTATCGACAAGCAGGAGATTGAAACTCAGGTCGAGGTAAAAAGCGGCGAGACGATTGCGCTTGGCGGGATTTTTTCACATAAGAATAAATCCGCAGCCGACAGCGTGCCGCTATTAGGCGACATTCCCTGGCTTGGCTCTCTTTTTCGCCATGATGGTAAAGAAGACGAACGGCGCGAATTAGTGGTCTTTATTACGCCCAGACTGGTTTCAACGGAATAACTTATGCATGAAAAGCCGTTGTTTTTGCACTGAACACGTTTCAGGGATTTGACGTGAGGGTGTATTTAGCATACAAGGAGTACCGATTTGAGCGTCGGTACTTTTCTTTACTTATGCGGCAGTGAATACGCTTTGCCTTTCCGGTGGTGTGCCATAGGCTTATTGGGTGTCATTTGACTGCGCGATACGTCGCCAGGTCTGATGTTTGCAGGGTAGCATGCCTGCCACGACCAGAAATGCGTTAGGTTTGGTGATTTATTCAGTTGCCAAACCCGCTTGAGTATTGAGATAATTTTCAGTCTGACTCTCGCAATATCTTATGAGGTTTCAGTTCATGTCCTGCTGCGCTGGGTGTCTGCGAAGCGGGTTTACCATTAACGAATAGTCTTAGTAGTACCGAAAAAATGGCAGAGAAACGCAATATCTTTCTGGTTGGGCCTATGGGTGCCGGAAAAAGCACTATTGGGCGCCAGTTAGCTCAACAACTCAATATGGAATTTTACGATTCTGATCAAGAGATTGAGAAACGAACCGGAGCTGATGTGGGCTGGGTCTTCGATGTAGAAGGTGAAGACGGCTTCCGTGATCGCGAAGAAAAAGTCATCAACGAGTTGACGGAAAAACAGGGTATTGTGCTGGCAACTGGCGGTGGCTCTGTAAAATCACGTGAAACACGTAACCGTCTTTCCGCGCGTGGCGTCGTGGTCTATCTTGAAACGACAATTGAAAAACAACTTGCACGTACTCAACGTGACAAGAAACGCCCGCTGCTGCAGGTAGAATCACCGCCTCGTGAAGTTCTGGAAGCGTTGGCTGACGAACGCAATCCTCTGTACGAAGAGATTGCTGACGTGACCATTCGCACCGACGATCAGAGCGCAAAAGTCGTAGCAAACCAGATTATTCATATGTTGGAAAGCAACTAATTCTGGCTGAATACACACTCGTCTGCGGGTACAAGTAACTAAGGTGGATGTCGCGTAATGGAGAGGATCACAGTCACTCTCGGGGAACGTAGTTACCCTATCACCATCGCGGCTGGTTTGTTCAATGAGCCAGCTTCATTCTTACCGCTGAAATCGGGCGATCAGGTTATGTTGGTGACCAACGAAACCCTGGCTCCCCTTTATCTCGATAAGGTTCGCGGCGTACTTGAACAGGCGGGTGTTAACGTTGATAGCGTTATCCTTCCCGATGGCGAGCAGTATAAAAGCCTGACGGTTCTGGATACGGTTTTCACCGCGTTACTGCAAAAACCGCATGGTCGTGATACCACGTTAGTTGCCCTTGGCGGCGGCGTGATTGGCGATCTGACCGGTTTTGCGGCAGCCAGCTATCAACGTGGTGTTCGTTTTATTCAAGTCCCGACAACTCTGTTGTCGCAGGTCGACTCCTCCGTTGGCGGCAAAACCGCCGTAAACCATCCCCTCGGTAAAAACATGATTGGCGCGTTTTACCAACCGGCCTCCGTGGTGGTGGATCTCGATTGTCTGAAAACGCTTCCTGCGCGTGAGCTGACATCGGGGCTGGCGGAAGTGATCAAATACGGCATCATTCTTGACGGCGAATTTTTCAGCTGGCTGGAAAACAATCTGGATGCGTTACTGCGCCTGGATGGTCCGGCAATGGCGTACTGTATCCGTCGTTGTTGTGAGCTGAAAGCAGAAGTTGTCGCAGCAGACGAGCGTGAAATGGGCTTACGTGCTTTACTGAATCTGGGACACACGTTTGGCCATGCGATCGAAGCTGAAATGGGTTATGGCAATTGGTTACATGGTGAAGCAGTCGCAGCAGGTATGGTAATGGCTGCCCGTACGTCAGAACGTTTGGGTCAGTTCACCTCCGCTGATACGCAGCGCATCATTACGCTGTTACAGCGAGCAGGCTTACCGGTGAATGGGCCGCGTGAAATGTCCACCGAGGCTTATCTGCCGCACATGCTGCGAGATAAAAAAGTGTTAGCGGGAGAGATTCGTTTGGTGCTTCCGCGAGCGATAGGGAAGAGTGAAGTGCGCGGCGGAGTGTCGCACGAGGTGGTTCTTAACGCTATTGCTGATTGCCAGCAGGCGTAACAACAAGAAAGGTCAGGCTTACGTTGCGAAACGTAGGTCTTTTAGCTTCAGGTTATGTGCAAAGTCGTAAGCATTAACCTTTGAGTGGGGTGTTAAATGGATGAATTCAAACCAGAAGACGAGCTGAAACCCGATCCCAGCGATCGTCGTACTGGTCGTTCTCGTCAATCGTCTGAACGCGATAATGAGCCGCAAATCAATTTTGATGATGTTGATCTGGATGCTGACGATCGCCGTCCTGCACGTGCACGCAAAGAGCGTGAAGAAGAGCAGGACATTGAAGAAGAGTATGAATCTGATGACGATGCCGTGGATGAAGAGCGTGTAGAACGTCGTCCGCGCAAGCGTAAGAAAGCCGCCAGCAAACCTGCCTCCCGCCAATACATGATGATGGGTGTGGGTGTTCTGGTACTGCTGTTGCTGATTATCGGCATTGGTTCTGCGCTGAAAGCCCCCTCATCTTCTTCCAATGAGCAGGCAGCATCTGGTGAGAAGAGCATCGATCTTTCTGGCAGCAATGCAACGGATCAGGCGAGCGCAACGACACCTGCAACGGGCACTGAGCAGACCGCTGGCAATACCCAGCAGGATGTTTCCCTGCCACCGATTTCCTCTACCCCGACTCAAGGTCAGGCACCTGCGGCAACCGAAGGCCAGCAGCGTGTTGAAGTGCAGGGCGATTTGAACAATGCTCTGACACAACCACAGGGTCAGGAGCAGGTTAACAACGCAGTGGTTAACTCTACGCTGCCGACCGAACCTGCGACCGTTGCGCCGATGCGTAATGGTAATGCTGCGCGCCAGACGGCGAAAACGGAAACGACTGAGCGTCCTGCTGCTACGCGCCAGGAACGTAAACAGGCCGTTATTGAGCCGAAGAGCAAACCGCAAACTACGGTGAAAGCGACGCCGACAGAGCCGAAACCTGTTGTTCAGGCAAAACCAACCGTAACTGCTACCGCGCCGACCACCACAACTAAAGCACCTGTGGTAACCGCTACGCCGAAAGCGACCGCTGAGCCGAAAGCAACTGCGACGCCAACGCAGACCGCAACGCCTGCGCCAACGGCGACAGCAACAACGACAACGCCTGTTGCTGGCGGAGCGAAAAGCGCAGGTAATGTTGGAGCGTTAAAATCTGCGCCGTCCAGCCATTACACGCTGCAGCTCAGCAGTTCTTCTAACTACGACAACCTGAACGGTTGGGCGAAGAAAGAAAACCTGAAGAACTACGTGGTGTACCAGACGACGCGTAACGGTCAACCGTGGTATGTTCTGGTGACAGGCGTGTATGCGTCTAAAGAAGACGCGAAACGTGCAGTGTCTACGTTACCCGCTGATATTCAGGCGAAAAACCCGTGGGCAAAACCGCTGCATCAGGTTCAGGCCGATTTGAAGTAAGATAGGATATGTTCTGCAATGGTTTGATGTTTCGCCCAATTGCGGGACAAAGACTAAAGCGCAGGATGCTGTCGGAGCTTTCTCCACAGCCGGAGAAGGTGTAATTAGTTAGTCAGCATGAAAAAAAATCGCGCTTTTTTGAAATGGGCAGGGGGGAAATACCCCCTGCTTGATGATATCAAACGGCATTTACCTCAGGGTGAGTGCCTGATTGAACCTTTCGTGGGTGCCGGGTCGGTGTTTCTCAACACCGACTTTTCTCGTTATATTCTTGCCGATATCAACAGCGACCTTATCAGTCTCTATAACATCGTGAAGACGCGTACCGATGAGTATGTGCAGGCTTCGCGTGAGCTGTTTATGCCTGAAACCAATCAGGCTGAGGTGTACTATCGGTTCAGAGAAGAATTTAATGCCAGCGAGGATCCGTTCCGCAGAGCGGTACTGTTCTTGTATCTGAACCGCTTTGGTTACAACGGATTGTGCCGTTATAACCTGCGCGGCGAGTTTAACGTCCCGTTTGGGCGTTATAAAAAACCTTACTTCCCGGAAGCCGAGTTGTACCATTTTGCTGAGAAAGCGCAGAATGCGGAGTTCCATTGCCTCTCCTATGAAGAGTGCATGAACCGTGCGGATAGCAACTCTGTGGTCTATTGTGACCCGCCTTATGCACCGCTTTCGGCGACGGCAAATTTCACTGCGTATCACACCAACAGCTTTAGCCCGAAAGAGCAGGCGCATTTGGCCGAGATGGCAGAAAAGCTGGTCAGTAAGCAGATCCCGGTGTTAATTTCGAACCACGATACGCCCGATACCCGTGAATGGTACCGAGCGGCGAAACATTTTCAGGTCAAAGTGCGGCGCAGCATAAGCAGCAATGGCGGCACGCGTAAAAAGGTGAACGAACTGCTGGCACTGTATAAACCAGGAGTCGTAACGCCTGCGAAGTAATAAATCTCAAGGAGAAGCGGATGAAACAGTATTTGATCGCCCCCTCAATTCTGTCGGCTGATTTTGCCCGCCTGGGTGAGGACACCGCGAGAGCGCTGACTGCCGGTGCCGATGTCGTGCACTTCGACGTCATGGACAATCACTACGTACCGAACCTGACCATCGGACCGATGGTACTGAAATCGCTGCGTAAATATGGCATCACCGCCCCGATTGATGTTCACCTGATGGTGAAACCGGTCGATCGGATTGTCCCGGACTTCGCCGCCGCTGGCGCCAGCATCATTACTTTTCATCCGGAAGCCTCCGAGCATGTCGATCGCACTTTACAGCTGATCAAAGAGCATGGCTGTAAAGCGGGCCTGGTGTTCAACCCGGCAACACCGCTGAGCTATCTGGACTACGTCATGGATAAGCTCGATGTGATCCTGCTGATGTCCGTTAACCCAGGCTTTGGCGGACAGTCCTTCATCCCACAAACGCTGGATAAGCTGCGCGAAGTGCGTCGTCGTATTGATGAATCTGGCTACGATATCCGCCTCGAAGTGGACGGTGGCGTCAAAGTGAATAACATTGGTGAAATTGCCGCAGCAGGCGCAGATATGTTTGTCGCAGGCTCCGCCATTTTCGACCAACCAGACTACAAAAAAGTCATTGATGAAATGCGCAATGAACTGGCGAAGGTAAGTCATGGATAAGTTTCAGGAAATTCGGGGTGCTGCATTTGACCTCGACGGCACGCTGGTCGACAGCGCGCCGGGATTAGCCGCAGCGGTGGACATGGCGCTGTATGCGCTGGAACTGCCGGTTGCCGGAGAAGAACGCGTTATCACCTGGATTGGTAACGGTGCAGATGTACTGATGGAGCGCGCGCTGGCGTGGTCCCGTCAGGAGCGCGCAACATTACGTAAAACGATGGGTAAACCGCCCGTTGATGATGATATTCCCGCCGAGGAGCAGGTACGTATTTTGCGTAAGCTGTTCGACAGATACTACGGCGATGTCGCAGAAGAGGGGACATTCCTGTTCCCTGATGTTGCCGACACGCTGGGCGCGCTGCATGCGAAAGGATTGCCGCTGGGTCTGGTGACCAACAAACCGACCCCGTTTGTCGCGCCATTGCTCGAAGCATTAGATATCGCCAAGTACTTTAGCGTGGTCATCGGTGGTGACGACGTGCAGAATAAAAAACCGCATCCGGATCCGCTGCTGCTGGTGGCAAGTAAGCTTGGCATCAAGCCTGAGCAAATGCTCTTCGTAGGGGATTCACGCAATGATATTCAGGCGGCAAAAGCTGCTGGCTGTCCGTCCGTTGGCCTGACCTATGGCTACAACTACGGCGAGTCGATCGCGCTGAGCCAGCCCGACGTTATTTACAACCGTATTAATGAACTACTGCCCGCTCTCGGGCTTCCGCATAGCGAAAATCAGGAATCAAAAAATGACTAAGCCCATCGTTTTTAGTGGCGCACAGCCCTCAGGTGAATTGACCATTGGCAACTATATGGGTGCGCTGCGTCAGTGGGTGAGCATGCAGGATGATTACCATTGCATCTATTGCATCGTTGACCAACATGCCATCACCGTTCGTCAGGATGCTCAGCAGCTGCGTAAAGCAACGCTCGATACGCTGGCGCTGTATCTGGCATGCGGTATCGATCCTGAAAAAAGCACCATTTTCGTGCAGTCTCACGTACCGGAGCATGCACAGTTAGGGTGGGCGCTGAACTGCTACACCTACTTCGGCGAGCTGAGCCGTATGACCCAGTTCAAAGATAAATCCGCGCGCTATGCGGAGAACATCAACGCCGGTCTGTTTGATTATCCGGTACTGATGGCGGCAGACATCCTGCTGTATCAGACCAACCAGGTACCGGTTGGCGAAGATCAGAAACAGCATCTGGAACTGAGCCGCGATATCGCCCAGCGCTTTAATGCCCTGTATGGCGACATCTTCAAAGTGCCTGAGCCGTTCATTCCTAAATCCGGCGCGCGCGTGATGTCGCTGCTGGAGCCGACGAAGAAAATGTCCAAGTCGGATGACAACCGCAACAACGTGATCGGCCTGCTGGAAGATCCGAAATCTGTGGTTAAAAAAATCAAACGTGCGATGACCGACTCCGAAGAGCCGCCGGTTGTACGCTACGACGTGCAGAACAAAGCGGGTGTTTCCAACCTGCTGGATATTCTCTCCGCCGTCACCGGTAAGAGCATTCCGGAGCTGGAACAGCACTTCGAAGGCAAAATGTATGGTCATCTGAAAGGTGAAGTCGCAGAGGCCGTTTCCGGTATGCTGACCGAGCTTCAGGAACGCTATCACCGTTTCCGTAACGATGAAGCTTTCCTGCAGAAAGTGATGAAAGAAGGTGCGGAAAAAGCCAGCGCCCGCGCATCTGTTACGCTGAAAGCCGTTTACGAAGCGATTGGTTTTGTCGCCAAGCCGTAATGCGCTCTGTGTTGTTAAAAAAACCGGGAAGTTCCCGGTTTTTTTGTATCTGCGCAATCGCTTCTATTACTGATTCGCAGCCGGGCCACAGCCACCAATAATTTTTGAAATCGAAATTGCTGGATGCAGGAAATAATCGTAGCTGCAGTTATTTTTTGTGTTTTCGATATGACCAGTACACGCGGTCAGCGTAGCCAGAACACCAGCAACGATGGTGATTTTTGCAAATTTAAACATGTCAAAATCCTTGTTAGATATCTATTTCTAAATGGATGAAGTCCATTTTTCGCCGGATAAGATATCAACTAACATAAACTTTAAATAGTCCAGAAAAGGACATGTCGCTTTATATATAAAACATACGATTAGTGAATTGAATTTAAATAAAAAAGCCTGGTATTAATAAATAATACCAGGCTGCGGGTTTAATTAATTAGCGAAATGTTTTTCTGAAATTCAACATAAAGCCTTTATCGCTGATGTTGTCCTCTTTCCACTGGTAAGCGTCCAGATTCAGGCTGGCGTCTTTGGCGCTGTATTTCACACCGACCGTCGCCAGGCCGTTGATGCCTCCGCCTTTTTGGTCGTCGTCTACGCCAAAGGACTGGCCTGCGGCACCTTGCAGTGACGCAGTACGCTGGCTCTTGCTGTAGCTCAGGTTCGGACCGCCTTCCAGCGTGGCGCTGGCGCTCCAACCATTTTCACCGGTATAGTCGAACTTCATTCCGACAATGGAATCCACAGCGGTTTCGCTGCCAGCGTTCATCGACAGGTTGAAATCACCCGCACTACGCTCTTTATAGCTGCCTTCCAGCGTATGACGGAATTTTACCCCGGCGTACGGCGTGACTTTCAACGTATCGTTGAGCATGGTGAAGGTTTTCGCCCCTTCGCTGCGGAACTCAAGATACTGCTGACGTGCGTTGGAATCCGCCACCTTGTTGGTGTCGCCATAAGAGACAGAACGACTGCTGTCGAGGTTGTGTACGTCATAACGCAGGCTGTTCTTCCACGCCAGACCTTCATTAAACGCCATGCTGTGCTTCAGACCAAAGAACTGACTGTAGCCGCCGGTCAGGCCGTTGTCGCCCGCGGTCTTCGAACCGTCACCGTCCAGGCGCGCGATGCCGTACTCCAGCGTCAGATTCTGGCTGGCGGTGAGATCCAACGACTGACGTAATGCCAGCATGTCGTACTGGGTATCGTTGCCCAACTCAGCGCGTGGGTCGCCTTTCGCTACGACGTTGAACGCCAGGCCATCTTTAATTTGCGGCGCGGCATCGGCCAGCATGGTAAAGCGGTTGCTTAGCACGCGGGCTTCACGGAACGCGGTGATAGCCTGACTGCCGCTCACCTGCTTAAGCGCGTTGTTCAGTTCAGCGGTGGAGCCAACGTTGAGGCTGGTGTACAGCTCGTTGTTGGTGTAACCGGCGTCGAGCGCCTGCGCCACGTCACTGACGGAACCATCGGTCGCCACATCGGCATAGGCGTTTTTGGTCATGGTGACGTCAACGTTGCCGCTGGCATCGGTGCTGCCCTGTGCATTCCACACCACGGAGGTGGACTGAATGGCACCTGCGTCGGACAGGTTGCTGCCCTCGACCACGTTGTCAAAGCTGACGGTGGTGTCGGCAGTACCTGCGGTAAAACCGGTGTTAATCTCCACGCCGTTCATGCTGGCATTGCTGACCATCAACTTACCGGCGCTGCCATCAGCGCTGGTGCCGACCACATAGCCCGACAGGTTGTTGGTGGCCGTTGAATCTGCACTATCGCTGGTGGTAACGGTTGTCGTACCATCGGTAATAGCAGGTTCCGTGGGGGCCGTGAAGTTAACATAATGCACTTCCGTACCGTCGCCGTTTTCGCCGCTGCCTTCAATGGTTTTACCATCCTGCTTGATAAAGCCGGAGCCGGTCACGTTGTCATCAATGTAGACCGTGCCGTTGTTGACGATATGGCCGTTACTGCCCAACTGGCTGAAGGCGTAGGAGTTGCTGGCGTAAATATTGATGGTGCCGTTATTTTCGATCACCGCATCGGATTTGGCATCTGATTCCAGCTGCATCCCGACCATATCGGTTTGTGTGGTACCTTTGGTTCCCACATTGATGGTGCCGTTATTGACCATCTTCGCGCTGCCATGCGCGGACATCGCCACATTGTTGGTTTTATCAATGTTGATGGTGCCGTCGTTAATGGCTTTACTGCCGCCATTATTTTTCGAGGTAGTGACCTGTCCGTTAATGACGCCAGTGCTGCCGTTGTACAGCGTGTGCCCGCTCCCGCCAGTGGTGATATCGGCATCGCTGTTCACTGTCCCCCAGTTATTGAAGGCGCCGGACCACAGGGCGTTATCTGCCAGCGTCATCACGCCGCCTTCAAGATTATTGAGCGTACCGTTTTTATCGACGGTGCCGTTATTAATGACACCCGCGTTATTGACGGTTGCGGCAGCGGTAAATTTGAGTTTATCGACTTCGCCGCTAGCGTTGTTGTTCAGTACCGCACCACCCGATGCGCCGGTCCAGTCCGTCACGATGCCGGTATTGTTCATGGTGCTGGACCATTGCTCAACCGTGTTCATGGACCCGCTGTTGTTGATAATGGAACCTGCGACGGTGGTGCCGGTTTTCCCGGTCACGGTGCCTGTATTGTTGAAGACACCGCCGTCAACGGAGACTGCCGCTGTTGTACCTTCGTTGGTATAGGTGCCGCCTGTTGCAATACTGACGCTGCTGATACTGCCGGTGTCGGCATTGGTTAAATCGCCGTAATTTTTAACGATGACCTTGCCGCCGCTGACGGTGCCCGCGTTGCTAATGTGTACGGTTTCCGTTGCGACCGGATTGGTAATGATGGTTTCGCCGGTAAGCGTTTCACCTGCGGCGGTAATGACATCGCCATCAGCAAAAGTAAGGGAAACGTTGCTGTCGGTTGGGTTGTAGTCGTCGCTGCCCTGGCAGTTGCTGTCATAACAGACCGTACCGTAGTTAACCACGGTACTTTTGCTATCAGTCAGGAAAGGCTTGCCGTAATTGGCATCAATATTGATGGTGCCTGTGGTGTCGTTAATCACGATGCCACCATTCAGCGCCGCCATGCCCACCAGTTGGTTATCATCGGTTTTGGTGACGCCTGCATCGGCGGTCAGGTTAATAGTGCCCTGGTTAATGGCTGTGCCGCCGTTAAGTGCCATCATACCGAAGCCCGCATTATTGACGGTAATGGTGCCTGTATTGGTGGCGGTTGCATCGCCATAACCACCGTCGGTGGTGCCTGCCACCATTGCCGAGCTGGTCAGATAGAGTTGTGATGGTGACCAGTAGCTTTTGCTGGCGACGGTATTATCGTCGTTCAGCGTCGGGACGAAGCCGTCCAGGTAAATATCTCCGGCATTGAGGGCCGTCCCTTTACTGGCGGATACGCCATAGACCCCCGCCCCCTGAAGATTTATTGTGGCGCCTGCCTCGTTGCTCACTTCGCCGTAGTTTTCCGCCAGCATGGCGTACAGCGTATTGCTGTACCAAATCAGCGGGAAGGTTCCTATTCCTCCA
Source organism: Citrobacter sp. Cpo091 (assembly GCF_030332645.1). Lineage (NCBI taxonomy): Bacteria > Pseudomonadati > Pseudomonadota > Gammaproteobacteria > Enterobacterales > Enterobacteriaceae > Citrobacter > Citrobacter sp. Cpo091. The sequence goes on along the minus strand of NZ_JAOWHL010000041.1, from coordinate 35,810 downwards.
TCGCTGCCTGGGGTTAGTGACGATACCAGCGTGATTGATCCTCCCGCTGCGTTGCTAACTATCGATCCTTGATCGGTAGCCGCAGTGATTGCATTACGGTTGTCATGACCGCTTGTGGCATAGGCGCTAATATCGCCACTGTTTTTTGCCTGTGCGCCGCTGCGGGCGAATAATAGGGCGACAGCGCCGTCATCAACGATGGCTCCCTGATTATCGATCGATGAACCCTGGCCTTTTGCGGTTAATATTGCGTTGTAGGTGTAATGCTCACTGGGCAAAACTGTTTCTGTGATTTTAATTACAGAGTTTTGGTCTAACGTTAAGCTGCCGCCGTTTTGTACATTGGCCAGTGTCACTGAGCCGCCGGGGAGGGTGGTGATATTCAATGTGGACTCACCGCTTAATGTGACACTGCTAGCTCCGTCTATATTTATGCCTGTAACAGACGATACTTCGCCATCGCCATTTTCGGCGTAGTTGATATCAATACCGCCCATCAGATTGACGGTATTGCCATCACCTTTGACCGTGAGGCCGTATGTATCCAGCCACTGTCCACTTACCGTGCTCACATCGCTAACATTGATGTTAAGCGAGCCGGTTAGATCCACCTGATTGTTCGTGCCGCTGACGGTGATTCCCTGGAGGGTATCGCTGTTGCTGGCCATCTGGCTATCTGCGTCATAGTCACCGCTGATTGTGACGTTGCCGGTAATATTCAGCGTATTGTTATCACCCGCCATATCGAGGCCCTGTGCACCACGGTATAGGCCGTTGCTGTCCTCGACAGCGGTCACATTGATATCACCATCCAGCGTCGCCTGTGACGAGTCGCCACTCATTTTTGCGCCAGTACCATTCAGGCTGACGTCGATATTCCCTTTATTATTAAAGACATTTCTTTCACCATCGATCACAAAACCCACGGAGTTTGCATCGCGCACGGTCGCGTTGCCGGTGTTTTTGATTTCGTTACCCGACCCGTCAGTGACGATACCCGTCGCGCCGTTGGTGACTAGCATGTCACCTGCCTGAGTCAGGCTATTATCATTTCCATCAATGACTGCAGCGATAGAGCCCGCACCATCCACGGTGATATCACCCGTATTCGCGATTCGGGAATTATCGCCCGCAATGACGGTACCCGTTGCGCCCTGCGCAATGGTTTGATCTCCTTCGCCAATAACCAGCGCCTTATTACCTGCAATGTACAGTCCGGTAGACCCCGCGCCGGATACCGTTGAGTCGCCGGTGTTATCAATCACCGCACCATCACCGGTCATTTTGGCTCCGGTAGCGCCGTCGGTAACGTTTAGTTCGCCATCGTTAGTAATGCGCGTTTTGTCGCCGGTGATGCTGATACCGATAGAGCCTGCGCCGCTGACATCGGTGGTGCCGATATTATCGAAGGTGGCGCTGTTGCCGTTAATCAGGATGCCCGTTGCGCCGCCGGAAATATCCTGCTTCCCTTCGCTGTTAATGGTTGCGTTGTCGCCGTCAATATATAGCCCGGTAGAGCCTGCGCCGCTGGCGGTGGTATCGCCTTTGTTGTCGATGAGGACATCATCACCGGTAATCTTTGCCCCGGTAGCGCCGTCGGCCACATAGAGTTCGCCATCGTTGATAACGTGCGAGTTGTCGCCATTGACGATGGAGCCGGTTGAACCTTGACCGCTGATGTTAGAGGTGCCGGTATTCGCCACCGTGGTTTCGTTGCCATCGATCACCATGCCGGTGCCGCCACCTGTGACGTCAATGCCACCGGAAATGCGGGTGGTGGTGCCGTTACCTGAAATCAGCGCGCCGGTTGCGCCGTCGACGTTGCTTTGTCCTGAAATCGTATTGGTGGTGTTGTCACCGGTAATGACGATGCCGACCGCACCATCGCTGACGGAGGAATCACCGCTTAACGCGTTGTTTGTCCGATCGCCGGAGATGATGACGCCAGTTTTACTTTCACCACGGGTATCAACCCCGCGATCGGCAGTATTTGAAGCGTCATCGCCAGCGACGACGGTTGTCTGGTCATCGGCAACGATCAGGTATCCCTGGTTGTCATATTTCCAGTACAGGCCGCTTCCTTGTACCGTACCTTCAATGACGGCGGCATTATCGTCGGTCACTTTCCAGTCGGAAACCAGCAGCGTTTTACCGTCTTGTAACGCGATCTGCCACAGATCATCCTGTTCGACGTAATTCCACACCGCGCCGCCGAGGTCCGTGCCGCTATCCAGCTTGATGCCGTCAAATGTCAGTGTGTTCAGACCTTTATCGATGGTGACGCCGTTACTGAAGGTAATAACAGAGGTATCATCAGATGGTGTAGGTGATACATCGCCGCCATCGTCGTCGGGAGGTGTGGGCGTTACATTGCCACTATCGTCGTCAGGAGGCGTGGGGGTTACATTGCCGTCATCGTCATCAGGAGGTGTGGGCGTTACGTTGCCGTCATCGTCGTCAGGAGGTGTGGGCGTTACATTGCCGCTATCGTCGTCAGGAGGTGTGGGCGTTACATCGCCATTATCTGATGGGGTTGCCGGAGTATCATTATGGTGGGAATGGCCGCCGCCATTGTTATCGATACCTATCGCTACACCAGCTGTTAGCGCAGCGACACCACCTGCGACCCATCCCCAGTGATTGTCTTGTTCTGTATAATCTGCCAGGCAGCGTGCGGAGAGTTTGTTACGTTCGGCTTTTGATAATACGGATATATCAGTAGGGCAATCATTGTCATCGTCGCTACTATCTGCGGCTATCGCCGGGAGATAGTAAGTTTGCAACGCAAGAGCAATACCCACAGCAATGAGTTTTTTCCTTTGCATAATCGACATCCTTAAATAAATACGCACAAAATATGCCATTGAAGGCATAAATTTATTTCGAGGTAATTTATTATTTTGCCACTGAATGACCGTGCTTCGTCAAATTACTCAATGGTCATGTATTATTTAGAATGTGAATTAGATTTATGGGTTGTACGGATATAAATAGGGTATTTTACGTGTTTTTTATAAATTAGAGCGCAGATTCATTTTGTTGGTGAATGAGTTTAGTCTTTCTTAATTCAGGTTTGAGAATAAATCATGAATAATAAACGAGAAAATAAATGCCCTGAGAGTCAGGGCATTTATTTGCATTCAATTAATGGTTTGAGAACCAGTTCAGCTTATCGCGAAGGCCTACCACACGACCAACAATAATTAACGCTGGGCTTTCAACCTGTTGCGCCAACTCTCCTAGCTGAGTCAGCTCGCCATTGACGACACGCTGTTTCACGGAGGTACCGTTTTCTACCAGGGCGACGGGCATGTCGGGCTGCATGCCAAATTCGATCAATTTTTCCTGAATCGTGGCCGCCTGGTTCAGCCCCATGTAGAACACCAGCGTTTGTTTCTCTGCTGCCAGGTTTTCCCAGTCCAGCTCACCGCCGGTTTTCAGGTGTCCGGTAACCAGACGCACGCTCTGAGCGTAATCACGATGGGTCAGTGGAATGCCGGAATAGGCAGAACAACCGGAGGCTGCGGTAATACCCGGCACTACAGAGAATGGGATACCGGCATGGCACAGCGTTTCCAGCTCTTCGCCACCGCGGCCAAAGATGAACGGGTCACCACCTTTCAGTCGAACCACGCGCTTGCCCTGTTGTGCTTCACGCAGCAGGATCTGGTTAATCTCTTCCTGCGGTACGCAGTGATAGCCCGCACGTTTACCGACGAACACTCGGTCTGCATCGCGGCGTACAAGGTTCATGATGTCGTCGGAAACCAGACGGTCATAGACCACGACATCCGCTTGCTGGATCTGCTGTAGCCCTTTCAGCGTCAGCAGGCCGGCATCGCCAGGACCGGCGCCAACCAGCACCACTTCACCACGGTGATCCAGCGGTTCGCTGAGCATTTGCTCAGTGGTTTCCTCGACGGCTTTCAGGTCATTGTTCGCCAACGACTGCGCCAGGCGGTCATTCACGAACAATTTTTCCCAGAAGCGGCGACGTTCACCCATGCTGGCAAACTGTTGCTTCACTCGGGAGCGCAACTTGCCGGCATACTGCGCGACCTGGCCCAGATGCTGAGGCAGTACGGATTCAAGCCTTTCACGCAGCAGACGGGCCAGCACTGGCGATGTCCCGCCGGAGGAGACCGCCACCATCAGCGGTGAGCGGTCGATAATGGAGGGCATGATAAAACTGGCTGCTTTTGGCGCATCGACCACGTTGCAGAAGATACGACGTGATTCTGCGGCGGTGCTGACGCTTTGGTTGACGGTATCGTCATCGGTGGCGGCAATAGCCAACCAGCAGGTGTCGAGCAGGGACTCATCGAACGGCCCCTCCACCAGCGTCAGCATGTTTTCATCTGCCCATACTTTGAACTGCGGAATAAACGCCAGCGCATTAACCGTTAAACGAGCGCCCGCTTCCAGCAGTAACCGCGCTTTGCGTTCTGCGACATCACCACCGCCGACGATCAAGCAGTCGCGGTCACGTAGTTGACAAAATATAGGCAAATGATCCACGACATTACCCCTTAATTATTGGCAGCAGCCTCTGGCTGATTGATTTTTGCCGGAGCCGGACGCTCCGATTTTGGCGTAGCATACCAATAACCCAATCCCATGAATACGACACCGGACAAAGTATTACCGAGTGTCACCCACAGCAGGTTATGACCAATTCCTGACAGGGTATAGGCTTCGCTGTGGTGGCCGAACCAGGAGAGGGCAAACAGCGTCATGTTGGCAACGGAGTGCTCGTAGCCGGAAGCGATAAACGCCAGCAGACACCACCAGATAGCGAGGAATTTTGCCGCGCCTTCGGTACGGATTGCCATCCAGATTGCCAGACAAACCAACCAGTTACACAGTGCGCCTTTAAAGAACAAAACCATTGCAGGCGCGGTCGTTTTCGCCAGAGCAACCGAATGGACGATGCTGGTATCGACCGGCAGCAGGCTACCGCCACCCCAGCTGTAAAGCAGGGCGACAAACACGGAACCGACCAGGTTACCCAGCCATGTTTTTGGCAGGATTGCCCACATCTGACCGTGGCTGATGGTGCCTGCTTTGACGCCGAGTGTCAGAAACATGGTGTGACCGGTAAACAGTTCCGAACCGGCAATAATGACCAGCGTTAAGGCGATACCAAAGGTTGCACCCATCACCAGCGGACGAACGGACGGGTCGAGCAGATTACCGAGGGTGAAAATAAGAATGATGCCGAGACCCACATAGGCTCCCGCCATTGCCGAACTGATCCAGAATCCAAGCGGGTTATTAGCCGACAGGCGTGCGATGCGCGCAGCGTTAGCCGCACACTTATTAATAGTGTCTGTGAACATGTGTTGATTATCCTTGAAGTACAAACAATAAAAAGAAATCGTAACCGTAGGCCGGATAAGGCATTTATGCCGCCATCCGGCAATGTGCCTGTGCAATTGCCTGATGGCGCTACGCTTATCAGGCCTACCATTAAAAGACCTACAAATACGTCAAAAAAGGGGAGGCGTTGCGCCTCCCAAAATTAATTAACCGCGCAGTTGCACCGTGCCGTCTTTCACTCGCGCTTCGTAATGTTTCACGGAGAACTGTTCGTCTTCCATGCACAGACCGTCGCTTAAGCGAAAACGCTGTTTTTTCAGCGGGCTGGCAACCCACAATTCGCCCTGATGTTCAGCAATCAGCCCACGAGAAAGCACGCTGGACTCAAAGAACGGGTCGATGTTGCTGATCGCAAACACCTGGTCGCTGTGATACGGGCGGAAAATCGCAACCTGCTCGTTACCTAACAGGGCGCAGACGCCTGTTGCAGGCAGAATGTCATCGATTTTGCAGATGTTTTTCCACTGGCTCATGCGTTTTCCTCCACCAGAGTCACCGGGATACGCTCATAAGGCGTGGCCGGACGATGTTGTTCACGTTCAGGCACAACCTGGACATTCGGATCGCGTTTTTCGCTGTTGATAAAGTGTTTGAAGCGAACCTGCGCGGATGGGGTGTTAACGGTTTCTGTCCACTCACACACCACAGCTTCACGCAGACGGGCCATCTCTTCTTCAAGATGTTGGTTCAGGCCCAACTTGTCGTCGATGATGACGGACTTCAGATACTCGATACCGCCTTCCAGATTGTCTAACCACGGTGCGGTACGGGTCAGTTTGTCGGCAGTACGGATGTAGAACATCATGAAACGGTCAAGGTACTTGAGCAGCGTTTCGCGATCGATATCCGCTGCCAGCAGGTCTGCATGACGAGGTTTCATCCCGCCGTTACCGCAAACGTACAGGTTCCAGCCTTTCTCAGTGGCGATGATACCCACGTCTTTACCCTGAGCTTCCGCACATTCACGGGTACAGCCGGAGACGCCGAATTTCATTTTGTGCGGGGTACGAATGCCTTTGTAGCGATTTTCCAGCTCCACGCCGAAGCCCACGCTATCGCCGACGCCGTAACGGCACCAGGTGCTACCTACGCAGGTTTTTGCCATACGCAGCGCTTTGGCATACGCGTGACCGGTTTCAAAACCGGCTTCAATCAGCTGACGCCAGATTTCCGGCAGGTCATCTTTCTGCGCGCCGAACAGGCCGATACGCTGAGAACCGGTAATTTTGGTGTACAGGTTAAATTCACGCGCGATACGGCCCACAGCTACCAGGCCTTCAGGGGTAATTTCGCCACCCGCAGAGCGCGGGATCACGGAATAAGTACCGTCTTTCTGGATGTTCGCCAGGAAGTTGTCGTTGGTGTCCTGCAACGGCGTGTGCTGCGGTTTGAGGATGTACTCATTCCAGCAGGAAGCCAGCAGGGAACCTACGGTAGGTTTACACACTTCGCAGCCGTAACCTTTCCCGTGTTTTGCCAGCAGCTCTTCGAAGGTTTTGATGCCTTCTACGCGGATGAGATGGAACAGTTCCTGACGTGAGTACGGGAAGTGTTCACACAGGTTGTTGTTAACTTCGATACCCTGTTTCGCCAGTTCGGCGTTCAGGACCTGCGTTACCAGCGGGATACACCCGCCGCAGCCGGTACCGGCTTTGGTTTCCGCTTTCAGCGCCGCAACGGTATGGCAGCCCTTGTTAATAGCGGCAACCAGCATACCTTTGGTGACATCGAAGCAGGAGCAAATCTGCGCGCTGTCCGGCAGTTTATCGACACCGATAGACGGCTTACCGCTGCCCGCGTGTGCTGGCAGAATCAGTGAATCCGGGTTTTCCGGCAGTTCGATGGCGTTCAGCACCAGTTGCAGCAGATTGCCGTAATCGCTGGTGTCGCCCACCAGAACCGCGCCGAGCAGGGTTTTGTTATCTTCGCTAACGATCAGGCGTTTGTAGACTTCTTTGCTTTCGTCGAGATAGACGTAGCTACGTGCGCCCGGCGTGCGCGCATGCGCGTCGCCAATACCGCCGACGTCAACGCCGAGCAGCTTCAGCTTGGCGCTCAGGTCTGCGCCTTCAAAGGCGTTTTCAGTTTCGAGAATATGGTCAACGGCAACCTGCGCCATTTTATAGCCTGGAGCGACCAGACCATACACGCGGTTGTTCCAGCTGGCGCATTCGCCGATGGCATAGATGTCCGGGTCAGATGTCTGGCAAGTGTCGTTAATGACGATCCCGCCGCGTGGCGCGACGTCCAGACCGCACTGGGTGGCCAGTTTGTCGCGTGGACGAATACCGGTAGAGAAGACGATGAAATCGACTTCCAGTTCGCTACCGTCGGCAAAACGCATGGTTTTGCGCGCTTCGGTGCCTTCCTGAACGATCTCTTTGGTGTTTTTGCTGGTGTGCACACGCACGCCCATGCTTTCAATTTTGCGACGTAACTGCTCTCCACCCATATGATCCAGCTGTTCAGCCATCAGCATTGGGGCGAATTCAATCACGTGGGTTTCAACGCCGAGGCTTTTCAGCGCACCGGCGGCTTCCAGGCCCAGTAGACCACCGCCGACAACAGCACCGCGTTTGCTGCGGCGCGCGCAAGACTCAATCGCGTTGAGGTCTTCGATGGTGCGGTAAACGAAGCAGTCCTGGGTTTCCGAACCTTTAATCGGTGGGATCCACGGGTAAGAGCCCGTCGCCATGATCAGCTTATCGTAGTAAACCGTACGACCTGCGCTGGAGTGGATTACCTTCTCCTGGCGGTTAATGGTAATTGCGCGCTCACCCACTAACACCTTAACGCCGTGCTTCTCGTAGAATCCTTCACGCACCAGAGAAAGCTCTTCGGCGGTGTGGTGGGAGAAGTAGGAAGACAGGTGTACGCGGTCGTACGCTTTGCGGGGTTCTTCACAGAAGACGGTAATATCAAAATTGGCAGCGTCGGATTTATCAAGAAGATCCTCAATAAAGCGATGGCCGACCATACCATTACCGATAATAGCGAGTCTGACTTTGCTCATTTTTGCCTCGATTTCTTTTCTATTACTGCCTACCTTAACGATTCAGCAACCGCGCTTATTGATGCAAATCAAATTCGCCCTTATATACTCCTTAAGAGGTATATAACTGATTTGTCAGCATTTTTATAAGTGACGGAATTATTTGGATTTTCGTGTTTGTATAAATAGCGTACAAATTAAGGGGTTTTTGTAAGAATTGGCCTACATGACCAGTGAAAGAAGAGGAGAGTGAGAATGTGCCGGATGATGTGGATACCATCCGGCAGTGAGATTAATGCGTTGCTGGGGCGTTATGCTGGCGATGGCGCGTGACAAACCCAAGAATAAAGCACATCACGAATACAACCGCATACAAGCCGTTAGCTGTTTGCAATGCCGCCTGCGGGCCGCTGTGTGCCACGATAGGGCCGGTGACGACGAAAGTGAGCATGGTGCCGATGGTACCGCAGGTCAGAACGAAGTTAACCAGTTTGGGTGAGGCGACCTTCGTCTGCTGGGAGCCAAGGGTAATGATGGTGGTATAAATCGCACTGGAGAAGAAGCCCAGCGTCATAATAAACCACGGCATATGCTCTGGCGTACCGGTGATAAACAGATACATCAGGACGGTAGCCAGACCCGCCAGTACGGTCAGGATGCGCTGCAAATCGAAGAAACGCAGAATAAAGCTAAATGCCCACATGCCAACCATGTAAGACATCCAGAAGTCGCTGACCAGTTTACCCGCATCGTTCAGGCTCATGCCCAGACTTTTGGCGTACTCCGGGACCCAGGAGATAAAACCCAACTGACCGAGGATGTAGCACAGTGCAGCGATCGCCAGAAACAGCACGCCAATCCCCCATTTTTCTTTTACTACCGGCGCGTCTGACTGCTGAGCGTGTTTACCCAGTGCCGGGAATTCACAACCGAAGGTCAGCAGGAAAATGGCGACGTATACGAGGCCGATGCAGGCATAGACCCAATACCATTCGATGCTGCGCGCTAACAGGAACGCGGCAACCATCGGGAAAATCATGCCGGCCATGCTGAAGAAGGAGTCAGTAAACAGCAGGCGGGAACCGCGCTGGCGACCTTCGTACATTTGCGTTACCAGGAACGTACCAATCGACATGGTAATACCGCTCACCAGGCCCAATACAAACATGGCGGCGGAGAACAAGGCCAGGCTATGGCTGAACATCAGTCCGGCAACGGCCAGTACCATCAGGATAAAGCCGAAGCGCAACTGGGTTTTCAGTGGCACGATTTCCATTAACCATGCATTCAGAAAGATAGAGATCAGAATGCCGGCATTCAGGAAGGTGAAGGTGTTACTCATGCTGGAAACGGGCAAATGGAAGTAATCTGCGATGTTTCCCATCACCATCCCGGTGACAATTACCAACGCACCTGTCAGGGCGTAGGAGAGAAAGCTAATCCATGTGAGCTTGATGCGATTGCTGTTAGTCATGACTGGCCTGTATAGAAGTGTAAGGCGCATTGACTGCGCCGTGAGCGGGCAGATTTTAGGCGCTTTAGTGACGCATTTAAATATTTATCGGTAATAACTTGGTGCGTTACATTTTTCTATGTGATCTTGATCACATTGATACTTGCAGCCATGAGGTTACATTTGTTTCAGGTACGTAAAATTAAGTAAAGGGATGGCCTTGTCCTTGAAGGCTCTTTAGAATCAATTCACTTGCTTCATTTCTGCTCTTGTTAAGGAATTCTCATGCTCAAATCGACTCTGGCGGCTGTTGCAGCTGTTCTCGCTCTTTCTGCTCTCTCCCCCGCAGCACTGGCAGCAAAAGGTGATCCACATGTTCTGCTGACAACCTCTGCTGGTAACATTGAGCTGGAGCTGAACAGTCAGAAAGCCCCGGTTTCAGTGCAAAACTTTGTCGATTATGTCAACAGTGGTTTCTATAACAACACCACGTTCCACCGTGTGATCCCAGGCTTCATGGTGCAGGGCGGCGGTTTTACCGAGCAGATGCAGCAGAAGAAACCTAACCCGCCAATCAAGAATGAAGCCGATAACGGACTGCGTAACACTCGCGGCACGATTGCTATGGCGCGTACAGCGGATAAAGACAGCGCGACCAGCCAGTTCTTTATCAACATAGCAGATAACGCTTTCCTCGATCACGGCCAGCGCGACTTTGGCTACGCTGTTTTCGGTAAAGTTGTGAAAGGTATGGATGTCGCGGATAAGATCTCTCAGGTACAGACCCATGATGTCGGTCCATACCAGAATGTCCCGTCAAAACCGATTGTTATCCTTTCTGCTAAAGTCCTGCCGTAATCGTATCTTGCGCGGGTAGTTCTTGCCCGCGTTCACCCCTCTCTCTGCGTAACCCGAAATTGCTGCTTATACTTGTGGCAAGTGTCGGCTCATTCAGGGAGGTCACGTGAAAAAACTCACCGATAAACAAAAGTCCAGGCTGTGGGAACAACGGCGAAACGCCAATTTCCAGGCCAGCCGACGGCTGGAAGGCGTAGATATTCCACGGGTTACTCTGAGTGCTGAAGACGCCCTGGCGCGTCTTGAAGAGCTGAGGAGGCACTATGAGCGATAAATTCGGTGATGGTCGCGACCCGTATTTATATCCGGGCCTGAATGTCATGCGTAACCGTCTGGGGATTCATCAGGCGCAGCGTTTGGCGCAGGCGGCTTATGAACTGACAGCGCTGCGTGCGGCGACTATCGAATTGGGGCCGCTTAAACGGGGCTTACCGCACCTGTGCGCCATTCATCGCCAGCTGTATCGGGATATTTTTGACTGGGCGGGACACCTGCGTGAAGTCGATATTTACCAGGGCGATACTCGCTTTTGCCACTTCGCCTATATCGAGAAAGAGGGCAATGCGCTGATGCAGGACCTGGAAGATGAGTCCTGGCTGGTGGGATTACCGGAAGACAAGTTTGTCGATCGTCTTGCGCACTATTATTGCGAAATCAATGTGCTGCATCCGTTTCGCATTGGCAGTGGCCTGGCGCAGCGTATTTTCTTCGAACAGTTAGCGATTCATGCCGGGTATATGCTGAGCTGGGATGGCATTCCGGTTGAGGAGTGGAATCAGGCTAATCAGAGCGGGGCGATGGGTGACCTGTCTGCACTGCGGGCGATATTTCGTAAAGTGGTAAGCGAAGCCCCGGAAACTGAGTAGAATAGCGCGGTTCTTATGTACCGGAGCCGCCATGATCCTGCTTATTGATAACTATGATTCTTTTACCTGGAACCTGTACCAATACTTCTGCGAACTGGGTGCTGATGTCCTTGTCCGGCGCAACGACGAGCTGACGCTGGCGCAAATCGACGCGCTGAACCCGCAAAAAATCGTGATTTCCCCTGGACCATGCACGCCGGATGACGCCGGTATCTCACTGGACGTTATTCGTCATTTCGCCGGTAAGCTTCCCTTGTTGGGTGTTTGTCTTGGCCACCAGGCGATGGCGCAGGCCTTTGGCGCGAGCGTGGTTCGGGCGGCTAAAGTGATGCACGGTAAAACCTCGCCGATTACCCATACCGGGCAGGGTGTTTTTCAGGGACTCGCTAACCCATTAACGGTGACGCGCTACCACTCTCTGGTGGTTGCCCCTGAGACGCTTCCCGAGTGCTTTGAGGTGACGGCCTGGAGTGAAACGCAGGAGATTATGGGCATTCGTCACCGCGAGTGGGATATGGAAGGCGTACAGTTTCACCCGGAGAGTATTCTCAGCGAACAGGGGCATCAGCTGCTGGCTAATTTTCTCAATCGCTGATTTGTAGTTGCTATTCAGTGATTTTTTATTCATATTTTGTGATTATAATTTCACTGGCGTTTCTGCTTAACAGGGTGGTAATGACATGGCAACTGAACAAACTGCAATTACGCGCGCGACATTCGATGAAGTGATTCTGCCGATTTATGCACCGGCTGAGTTTATCCCGGTAAAAGGAAAAGGGAGTCGAGTGTGGGATCAACAGGGCAAAGAGTATGTTGATTTCGCGGGCGGCATTGCAGTGACCGCGTTAGGGCATTGCCATCCGGCATTGGTTGAGGCGTTAAAAACCCAGGGTGAAACCCTGTGGCATACCAGCAACGTTTTTACCAACGAACCGGCGTTGCGCTTAGGCCGTAAAATCATTGATGCGACCTTTGCCGAGCGCGTGCTGTTCATGAACTCCGGTACTGAAGCCAACGAAACCGCCTTTAAGCTGGCGCGCCACTATGCCTGCGTGCGTCATAGCCCGTTCAAAACCAAAATCATTGCCTTCCATAATGCGTTTCACGGCCGTTCGCTGTTTACCGTATCCGTTGGTGGGCAGCCGAAATACTCCGACGGCTTTGGGCCAAAACCGGCGGATATCATCCATGTCCCGTTTAACGATCTGCATGCGGTCAAAGCGGTGATGGACGATCACACCTGCGCGGTGGTGGTTGAGCCTATTCAGGGAGAGGGCGGCGTCACTGCGGCAACGCCGGAATTCCTGCAAGGTTTGCGTGAACTTTGTGACCAGCACCAGGCGCTGTTGGTATTTGATGAAGTGCAGAGCGGGATGGGGCGTACCGGCGATTTGTTTGCCTATATGCACTACGGCGTGACGCCGGATATCCTCACCAGCGCGAAGGCGCTCGGTGGCGGCTTCCCGGTAAGTGCGGTGTTGACCACTCAGGAGATTGCCTCCGCGTTCCACGTGGGTTCGCACGGCTCCACCTACGGCGGTAACCCGCTGGCCTGCGCGGTAGCGGGGGCAGCGTTTGATATCATCAACACGCCGGACGTGCTGGGAGGCATTCAGACCCGGCGTCAGGCGTTTGTCCAGCATTTGCACAAGATTGATCAACAGTTCGACATTTTCAGCGATATTCGCGGGATGGGGCTGCTGATTGGCGCCGAGCTGAAGCCGCAGTTTAAAGGCAGGGCTCGCGATTTCCTCTATGCCGCCGCGCACGAAGGGGTGATGGTGCTGAATGCCGGGCCGGACGTAATGCGTTTCGCGCCGTCGCTGGTAGTAGAGCAGGCGGATATCGATGAAGGGATGCAGCGCTTCGCGCAGGCGGTAGCGAAGGTGGTGGGCTGATTGCCGGATAGCGGCGCGAGCGCCTTATCCGGCCTACAGGGTAAGGTGTGATTCGTTGGCCGGATAAGCGTAGCGCATCCGGCAAATCTCTTAACCCTTCATGTCCCGTAGTCGGCGGCTCAGCCAGATCCCGTGGTGCGGTCGCTGACGCCATGCTACCGACGAAATGGTATGCATGGTGTTCAGATGCCCAAGAACCCGCTGCAGATGCTGCTCAAGGGTGCTTAACGGACCATGGGACAGCATCTCTGGCGCTTCGAGAATATTCACATCTCCCGAGCTTCCCGGCCCATCATATTCCAGCCGCTGCTGACAACGCTGGAGTGCAATTTCACAGGACTCCAGATACCGCTGCGCCAAATCCGGCGTCAGCATCGTATGTTCCCTTGCCAGCGTGGTCATCGCGTTGATGTGTTCAACGATGAACTGGCTGTGCGTGACCCACAGTTTCATGTCTGCAAGGTAGTGCGAGTTAAATCCCGGCTCCTGCATTGCCTGGTTCAGCGAGTTGAACAGCGTGTTTTGCGTCTGGTTGACGCGCATGCGTTGATACGCCAGCGGCGTGGCCTGTGGATCGTTGCTGAGGATCAGACGAATGGCCTCCTGGTCGGCTTCTAACGCATCGTGGGCGTTTTTACGCAGCAGACCGCTCTGCCACTGTGGCCACAGCCAGAGCGTGCCGCCAAAGGCGATTAAGCAGCCAATGACCGTATCGACAAACCGCGGCACGATAAACTCTTCCCCGTTCAGCGTCAGCAGTTGCAGGGTGTATACCGCCGTTACCGTAAAACCGACGGTAGCCCAGCCGTAGTTTTTACGGATGATCAGATAGCTCACCAGGGTGATCAGCAGCATGGCCGCCAGCGTGAAACCTTCGGGAATATGAAAGTGCAACGTGACGCCGGCAATAACCAGTCCAACGAGCGTACCTACGGAACGGTGTAAGATGCGCACCCGGGTCGCCCCGTAGCCATTTTGCGTAACAAACAGGACTGTCATCAAAATCCAGTAAGGCTTTGGCAGGTGTAAGGCGCTGCCCATCAGGCTGGCGATACTCAACATAACGCTGATGCGTCCGGCATTGCGCAGCGCTGGGGATTTCAACGACAGGTAGTTTTTCAGGGCAGGGATCAGCGGCAACCGACGCTGCTTGTCAGCCATTAAGTCACGGGCATACAGCGGGCGCTGGGTCCGTAGCACGCGGGCAATACGGCTGAAGTGCCAGTAGCAAAATTGCCCCACCGGATTGTCCGGATGCTGCCTGGCGATTTTCTCCAGCGTGCCAATCTGCTTATCCATCGAGAAACGGGTCGGCAAGCGGTGATACAAAATATCATCGGCCAGTACCCGAAGGCGTTCGGCGACGGTTCGCGCGTTCCAGCGAATTACCTGCTCCGCGTGGCTACGCTCAACCAGTTTTTGCACTTCTTCTGGCTGGTGGAGGCTAACGGAAATATGCTCCTGTAAATCCAGCGCCTCCTGAAAGGCACGCAGCAGGCGTTTGTATTCGTTGTTGTGATGTGCCGACAGCATATGCATTTGCTGATAGCACTGGGTGATCAGATCCACCGCCTTTTGTTGGCGAACCAGCAGGGGAGGCAGCGCTTTTTCTGGGTCGGCATGCTGGGTCAGCATGCTGTACTTGGCTTCACAGTAATCGGCTAATTCACGGTACAGCAAGCTGAGCGATTCGCGGAGCGGTTGCTCGCGCCACATCCAGAACCAGAACCAGTTGAACAGGCCGTACCATAACGTGCCCAGCGCGTAGATCAGCAGCGGCTCCCAGACGGGCATATTCCCGGCCAGGCTGAGCGTGAAAATCGCCGCGATAAGCGAGGCTGGCAGTAATCGCGCATGCAAGGGGCTTAGCTCGGCGGTTACGCCAAGAATCAGCGTCAGGCCGGTGAGGATCAATGGTAGCGGTATAGTTTGCGCAAGCAGTAGCTGCATGATCAAGCTGCACCCGGCAAACAGCGATGCACCAATGACTAAGCGTTTGAAAAAGCGCTTGTGCGGGGTATCAAGACCGGCAATGTTGCAGCAGGCAGGGACGAGGGAAAAGAGAAGTCCCAAATGAAGCTGACCGATGATCAGACCAACAGCCACAGGTAAACATAGCACCAGCGTTTGTCGTAGTGCGTAGTTGATCTCTGGGTGGTATATCAGTCTTCGCCACATCGGAGTAAACAAAAGTGGCGCATTACTGGGTAACGCGCCACTTCGATGGGGTTAACGCGTGCCGTAGACGACGATGGTCTTACCGTGTGCGGAGATCAGGTTCTGATCTTCCAGCATCTTCAGAATACGACCGACGGTCTCACGGGAGCAGCCAACGATCTGGCCGATTTCCTGACGGGTGATTTTAATCTGCATGCCGTCCGGGTGGGTCATCGCATCAGGCTGTTTCGCCAGATTCAGCAGAGTCTGCGCGATACGACCGGTTACGTCGAGGAAGGCAAGGTTGCCCACTTTTTCAGACGTGACCTGCAGACGACGAGCCATCTGAGAAGACAGGCGCATCAGAATATCCGGGTTGACCTGGATTAATTGGCGAAATTTTTTGTAGGAAATTTCAGCGACTTCACATGCGGTTTTGGCACGTACCCAGGCGCTACGTTCCTGACCTTCTTCGAAGAGGCCTAATTCACCAATAAAATCGCCCTGATTCAGATAAGAAAGGATCATTTCTTTCCCTTCTTCATCTTTGATCAGCACTGCCACGGAGCCTTTAACGATGTAATACAACGTTTCCGCTTTTTCACCCTGGTGAATCAGCGTGCTCTTCGATGGGTACTTATGAATATGGCAATGAGACAAGAACCATTCGAGAGTCGGGTCTGTTTGCGGTTTGCCAAGCACCATGCGCGGTTATCCTCTGTTATAAGCTGTCTCCAGAGCCAGAAAACGACGCTGCCTCTGGGTTTGCAAAAATATGCTTCCCGCTACCTGGGAAAGGGGCTGTCAAAAATATACTGCAGCCTGTAATGTGATGTCCTCTGCATACATGCAGTACGTCAATGTATTACTGTAGCATCCCGTCTGTTTTAGCATAGCTTTCGCCGTGTGTCTCCTGGTGTCTCGCTTCAGCATGACGCAGGTCGCCTTCCGTTGCGAGAATTGTTATGTGCGCGTAATCTGTCAGGAAAATTGAAACATTGGAGTTACGAAATATGCAAGCGCGTGTAAAGTGGGTTGAGGGGTTAACCTTCCTCGGTGAGTCCGCCTCTGGCCACCAAATTTTGATGGACGGTAACTCCGGTGATAAAGCGCCGAGCCCGATGGAAATGGTATTAATGGCTGCTGGCGGTTGTAGCGCAATTGATGTGGTATCGATCCTGCAAAAGGGTCGTCAGGATGTGACCAACTGCGAAGTGAAGCTGACTTCAGAGCGTCGTGATGAAGCGCCGCGCCTGTTTACCCACATCAACCTGCATTTCATCGTAACGGGTAACGATCTGAAAGATGCGTCTGTCTCCCGCGCCGTCGATCTTTCAGCGGAAAAATACTGCTCCGTGGCGTTGATGCTGGAAAAGGCGGTGAATATTACCCATTCCTATGAAGTGGTTGCTGCTGCCTGATGGCGATACACTTATCAGGCCTACAGGATATAAACGCGTAGGCCGGATAAGGCATCAACCGCCATCCGGCAAAAGACCACATCACTCGATCTTCTTACCTTCCATCAGTCGCTGTACCAGCGGCAGCATAATCAATTCCATCGCCAGACCCATCTTGCCGCCAGGTACGACTAACGTATTGATATGGGAAATGAATGAGCCCTGCAGCATGGCCAGTAACCAGGGATAATCGATCCCTTCCAGGTTACGAAAATGAATCACGACAAAGCTTTCATCCAGTGATGGAATGCTCTTAGCGGCAAAGGGGTTGGAGGTATCGACGGTCGGTACGCGCTGGAAGTTAATATGCGTCCGGGAAAACTGCGGTGTGATGTAATTGATGTAATCGTCCATTGAACGTACCACCGAGTCCATCACCGCTTCACGCGAATGTCCACGCTCGCTGGTATCGCGGGTCAGCTTCTGGATCCATTCCAGGTTTACGATCGGCACCACGCCAACCAGCAGATCGACATGCCGGGCCACGTTTTGCTGTGGGGTGACGACACCGCCGTGCAGCCCTTCGTAGAACAGTACATCCGTCGGTTCAGGCAGCGGCTGCCAGGGCGTGAATGTCCCCGGAACCTGGTTCCACGGTACGGCCTCATCGTAAGTGTGCAGATATTTTCGCGACTGGCCTTTGCCCGTCTGACCGTATTCGATGAAGGTTTGTTCCAGCAAGCCGAAGTCATTAGCTTCGGGGCCAAAATAGCTGATATGCCGCCCGGCATCGCGCGCTTTGCGAATCGCCATGTCCATTTCCGGACGGGTATAGCGATGAAAACTGTCACCTTCCACCTCGGCGGCGCGCAGATTTAACTGCGCGAAAATTTTACGAAACGCGAGGCTGGTGGTGGTGGTCCCCGCGCCGCTGGATCCTGTTACCGCAATCACCGGATGTTTGGCAGACATAACAACTCCATGAAATGGTTGTAATTATAGTAAAGTCGCCGGCGGCTACGGATTACTCGTGAATCTGCTTCCTCGGCATAATGTTGACCGTTTCATGCAGTTCAGACCACACCAGCACGGCTTCACCTGATTGTAGTTGGCGTTTGACGTCGGCGACTTTTTGTTCGAGCGAGCGTTCATGTTCACCATAATCGGTGCCTTCGCGCAAGACAAAGCTTTCAATCAAATTGTCCAGCGCGTCCGGGGAGATATCTTGCCAGGGGATAATCATGATGACGTCTCCAGATACGTTGTCAGCCAGTCCGGGATTCTTGACTCCAGCCACATCTCAGGACGGCGCACCGTGCCACCTATAAATCCGACGTGGCCGCCGTGTTCAGTAAGCTGGTACTCCACCTGTGAGGGCAGATTTTCCGGTTTCGGGATCACATGATGATCCATAAACGGATCGTCTTTCGCATGGATAATCAGCGTTGGTTTGGCGATCCGATTGAGCAACGGCATGGCGCTGCACTGGCGGTAATAGTCTATAGCATCGGCGAAACCGTGAATTTTGGCGGTGATTAGATCGTCAAAATCGCGAATGCGGCGCAAAGATTTCAACTGGGCCAGACTCACCGGCAGCGAACCTGGATAAGCTTCAAGCTTCCGTGAGGCATTGGCTTTCAACAGATTGAGCAGGTAGCGCTGGTAGACCCGGGAGAAGCCCTTGTCCATATGGTAGCTACAGGCTTCCAGCACGAAAGGTGCAGAAACGATAACCGCCGCATCTATCGGAATATCGTTGCCTTCTTTTGCCAGCAGGCAAGCCAGCATGTTTCCACCGAGTGAATAACCTACCGCCGCGGTCGGTACGCGACCGAACTCACGCTCCAGCCAGTGTAAAAACCAGGTGCCATCTTCTGTTTCACCGGAGTGATAAATACGGTTCAGACGATTGGGTTCGCCGCTGCAACCGCGAAAATGCATTACCACACCCAGCCAGCCGCGCTTTTGTGCTGCTTCAATCAGGCCATGTGCGTAGGGGCTGTTCAGACTGCCTTCCAGACCGTGAAAAACCACCAGGCGCGGTTTGTGTTTCGCCTGTTGCGGATCTTCGCTCCACGCCAGATCGACGAAATCACCGTCAGGCAATTCCAGACGCTGCCAGTGGGCGTCGAACTTCACCTTGCGGCGAATTAAACGCGGCAGCATCGTCTGCAGATGGCGGTTACTGATACCGCGCATCGGGCGGAATTCTCGCGAATCGTCGGTAGGTGGGGTCATTTCTGTGGACGTGATTTCAACCATAACACCGGAGCAATTAATAATCGGAAAGAATAACTATACCGCGCACAGCGCGTGCGGGTTAGCCAATATGTGATTTTGTCGCTAGTCAGTCAGCAGGTTACGCGAGAAAAGATGAAAATCGACGTTGGGTTTACGTCGCCACAGGCGGGCTTTACGCGTCCCTGTCGCCACGCTTTCTCCGGTATCTTCAAACATTCCTGACGCTTCAAAGCGACGAATCAGACTTTTACGCTGGATCGACTGGCCGAGGATCACCTCAGTGGCTTCGAGCAGTTGCCCATGGGTAAATGTTTCCGGCAAGCAGTATACGGGCAGGAGCGAGTACATTGTTTTTTGCCGTAAGCGGTGTAGCGCCGCGGTAATGATTTTCTCGTGATCAAACGCGAGTGAATAGTTTTTCAGTTCATCAACCGGCACCCAACGGGCATTACTGACGCTGGCGATATGGGGCGCGCAGTCTACCCAGGCGATTAGTGCAAACCAGGTGACCGTCAGGCTCCAGCCGCGCGGGTCACGATCAGGGCCGGAAAAGGTATCCAGTTGTTCCAGCCACGAAGGCGAAACGCCTGTTTTTTCGGTGAGTTTGCGCAGCGCGGTGGCGCGGGTTGAATCATCGTTTTCGATATCAATAAAGCCGCCGGGTAATCCCCAACGCCCTTTTTGCGGCTGGTTTGCCCGCTCGACCAGTAATACGCACAGCGCCTGCTGATGCAGGGTAAATAACACGCTATCTACCGTCACCAGAGGTGAAGGGAAGCGGCTGGCATCGTACTGATTCAGGTAGTCGGCTTCGGTGGTCATAAGGTACTCACGATGATTTGTAACGCTGACAAGTGTACCAGCCCGACACCGGGGGGCAAGGTTCGTTTTTTCTCATTGCTTATCAGTGGATTAGCTCACGGCTTAAAAATAATTCATTTTATGCTTGCTTAATATGTGTCACAGGGACATTATTAATTGTGTCGAAGGGACATAATTAAGGGGTGAGCGCGATGAACATAAAATTGACACTAACTTTGGACGACCAGACCTATGCCGTTGCCAGCGGTGTTTTTCCTGATGGTGCTGTCTGGTTAAAAGTCACCGATGCGTTGCCAACCTTTGCTCGCCTGATGCGCATCCGTGCCACGGCTATGCGTGATATGAACGATTTTATGCTGCTGGCGCAACTGGTTGAGGCGGTACGTCATCAGACCGATGTACTGGTCAGCCATCTCGACCTTCCCTGGCTGCCGTGGGCGCGTCAGGACAGACATATGGTATCGGGTGACAGCTTTGCGCTGAAAGTCTTCGCCAGTCAGCTCAATACGTTGAAATTTGACAAGGTCAACGTGCTCGACCCGCACAGCGATGCGGCGGCTGCTGCAATCGACAACTTCGTGGCGATCCCCCAGGAGGTCTGCCTGATGCAAAGCGCGTCATTATCGCGGCTGTTTCAACAAAACGCGCTGATGCTGGTTGCTCCCGATGCGGGATCGCTGAAGAAGATTGATGCTGTAGCCAGAGTAGCCGGTGTGGAGCAGTACGCCATCCTGAGTAAAAAACGTGATGTGGCAAGCGGCAGCCTGACGGGATTTGCGTTATTGGCTGGAGACGTCAGGGGGAGGGATCTGCTGATTGTTGACGATCTGTGTGACGCAGGCGGTACGTTTATAGGCTCTGCACAAGTATTACGTGATGCTGGCGCCCGCAGTGTCAGCCTGTATGTCACCCACGGTAACTTTTCTAAGGGCGTTGATCACCTGTTTGCAAACGGTATTGACGCTATCTACACCACCACCTCTTTAGCTGCCCCAGCGTTGGTACATCCGCAGCTTGAGCTTATCGATATTGACGCGATTTACCGCGCCTGAGGGAGAGACTGATTATGAAAATGAACCCGATTCTGGCTATCGACGGCTACAAAGTTTCTCATCGCGTACAGTATCCGCAGGGTACCCATCGCGTGTATTCCAACTTTACCCCGCGCAGCGATCGCTTTTTCTCCTCGCCGTTGGCGGATGGCAAACTGGTATTCTTCGGCCTGCAGGGTTTTATGCAGTGGTTTTTAGTCGACCTGTTTAATGAGGAGTTCTTTGCCCGTCCGGAAGACGAGGTGGTCAGCGAATACAAACAGGTCATGGACAGCTATCTGGGCAAAGATGCGGTGGCGGTGGACCATATTCGTGCACTGCATCAGTTGGGCTATCTGCCGCTGCACATCAAGGCGCTGGATGAAGGCAGCAAAGTCCCGATGGCGGTACCGGTTTTAACTATCATCAACACCCAACCTGAGTTTTTCTGGCTGGTGAATTACCTGGAGACCGTGCTGTCGGCGGAGCTGTGGAAGGCGTCAACAAATGCCACGATAGCTCACCACTACCGCAAAATCTGCGCTCGCTGGGCAGAGCAAACCTGTAGCGACCTGACGCACCTTGACTTCCAGTGCCATGACTTTTCATTTCGCGGTATGTCCGGATTACAGGACACCATGCAGGCGGGCAGTGGGCATTTGTTAAGCTTTAAAGGGACCGACAGTATTCCATCTCTGCTGTACGCCCGCGATTACTACACCGACGGCGAGCCCTATTTTATCGGCGCCAGCATTCCGGCTACCGAACACAGCGTGATGTGTATGGGTGAGCGCGAGCATGAAATTGAAACCTTCCGCCGCCTGATTGCCGATCTCTACCCGCAAGGATTTGTATCGATAGTCTCTGATACCTGGGACTACTGGCAGGTGCTGACGGAATATACCCGCGAACTGAAAAGCATCATTCTGGCGCGTGAAGGTCGGGTGGTATTCCGTCCGGATAGCGGCAACCCGGTGGAGATCCTGTGTGGTACTGGCGAAGATGACGATACAAGCAGCGATCGTTCCGCTCAGGAGAAAGGGTCTGTGGAAGTGCTGTGGGAGATTTTTGGCGGCACGATTAACGCCAAAGGTTACAAGGTGCTCGACCCGCATGTCGGACTGATTTATGGTGACTCCATCACCCTTGAGCGAGCGAATGAGATCCTGCGTCGTCTGGAAGCGAAAGGATTTGCCAGTTCAAACGTCGTGTTTGGCGTTGGTTCTTTTACTTATCAATACAACACACGTGACACCTTTGGTTTTGCGATGAAAGCGACGTGGGGAGAAGTCGACGGCAAAGGCCGGACGATTTTTAAAGAACCGAAAACTGATAATGGTCTGAAACGTTCAGCCCGTGGTCTGCTTCGCGTCACACGTGATGAGCAAGGGGAACTGCGTCTGCATGACGAACAGACCTGGGAGCAAGAGCAGGAAGGGGAGCTGAAAACTCGTTTTCTCAACGGCAAGCTGTTTAACCGCGAGCATTTCGAAGAAATCCGCCAGCGTCTGGCGACACAGGGATAATTCAACAAAAATGCCGGATGAGACGTGTTGGCGTCGGATCCGGCAATGATGACTACTCGGCCAACATCTGCTCAAGCTGTTCCTGAGCCTCCAGCCAGGCCATTTCACACTCTTCCAGCCCGGATTTCGCACTGGCCTGCTGCTGCAAACAGGCGGTAAGTTCGGCTTTGCGACTTTGGTCGTACAGTTCGCTGTCTCCGAGTTTTTCTTCCGCCTGCGCCAGTTGTGCGTGCAGTTTCTCCATCTCTTTTTCCAGACGGGTAATCTCTTTACGCAGCGGCTGCGTCAGGGAGCGCAGTTCCGCTTCGCGGCGCTTCTGGTCTTTACGCGCCTGGGCGCTGTTAACGCTCTCTTTCGCCGGTTCGTCGCCCTGGTTTTCCTGTTTCTGGACATCGCTCAGCCACTGCTGATAATCCTCCAGATCGCCATCAAACGGCTCGACTTTCTTGTCGTGTACCAGATAGAGGTCGTCGGTGGTGGAGCGGATCAGGTGACGGTCGTGCGAGACGACAACCAGCGCGCCTTCAAAATCGATCAGCGCCTCGGTCAGCGCCTGACGCATATCCAAGTCCAGGTGGTTGGTTGGTTCATCGAGCAGCAGCAGGTTAGGGCGCTGCCAGACGATCAACGCCAGTACCAGACGCGCTTTTTCGCCACCGGAGAAGCGGCGTGTCTCTTCGCTGACTTTATCGCCCTGGAAGCCGAATCCACCCAGGTAGTCACGCAGTTTCTGCTCCAGTTCCTGCGGCGCCATGCGTGCCAGATGCTGAATGGGTGATTCATCGGCGCGTAAAAACTCCAGCTGGTGCTGCGCGAAGTAGCCCAGTTTGATGCCTTTCGCCAGGCCAATCTCACCGCTGATTGGGGCCAGTTCGCCGGCCAGCAGCTTAATCAGTGTCGATTTACCCGCGCCGTTGCGACCGAGCAGGCCGATGCGGGAACCCGGCACCAGATTCAGTTTGATCGAATCGAGAATGACGCGATCTCCGTAGCCAGCGCTAACCTTTTCCATCTTCAGCAGCGGGTTTGGCAGGCTTTCCGGCTCACGGAAGCTGAAGTGGAACGGGTTGTCCACGTGCGCTGGGGCAATCAGCTCCATACGTTCCAGCATTTTGATACGGCTCTGTGCCTGCTTCGCTTTCGTTGCTTTAGCGCGGAAACGATCGATATAGCTTTGCAGATGCGCCACGCGCTCCTGCTGGCTTTCGTACATTGCCTGTTGCTGTGCGAGGCGGGTCGCACGCTGGATTTCAAACGCGCTGTAGTTGCCGGTGTACTCGAACATGGTTTGCTGTTCGATATGAATAATTTTATCCACCACCGGATCGAGGAAGTCGCGATCGTGGGAGATCAAAATCAGCGTGCCCTGATAGCTTTTCAGCCATCTTTCCAGCCAGATCACCGCGTCGAGATCGAGGTGGTTGGTGGGTTCATCGAGCAGCAGTAGGTCTGAACGGCAAATCAGCGCCTGGGCCAGGTTGAGACGCATACGCCAGCCACCGGAGAAGTCGCTGACCGGGCGCTCAAGCTGTTCGTTGGAGAAGCCGAGGCCATGCAGCAGGCTGGCGGCGCGTGAGCGCACGGTCCAGGCGTCGATGGCATCCAGCTTGCCATGGACGGTGGCAATGGCATGTCCATCGTTACGTTCGTTGGCGTCGTTCAACTGCGCTTCCAGTTGACGATACTCGCGGTCGCCGTCAATGACGTATTCCAGCGCGGGCTGTGGCAACGCAGGCGTTTCCTGATTCACCCACGCGAGCTGCCAGTTTCCCGGATAGGTAAATCCTCCAGCGTCGGCGCTGAGTTCATTTTTCAGCAATGCCAGCAGGGTAGATTTACCGCAGCCATTTTTACCCACCAGGCCAACCTTCTGCCCTGGATTAATGGTGGCCGTGGCATTGTCCAGCAAGACGCGCACGCCGCGACGAATTTGTAACGATGAGAAAACAATCATAAGGCGCCGTATGTTCAGACTATGTTAATTTATCATTATGATAATGTAATGTGCGGGCCGTTTGCCGCACCGAGGCGCAATGGTAGCCCAAAACGTCGAAAATAGACAAAAGACAAAACCGGGAGGGGGATGATGTTCCAGCCAGCGAAAGTCTTGCTGCTGTATGCCCATCCGGAATCTCAGGACTCGGTCGCGAACCGTGTTCTGCTTAAACCGGCCATGCAGCTCAGCAATGTTACCGTGCACGACCTTTACGCGCACTATCCTGATTTTTTTATCGATATTCCGCATGAACAGGCGCTGCTGCGTGAGCATGATGTGATTGTTTTTCAGCACCCACTCTATACCTATAGCTGTCCGGCGCTGTTAAAGGAATGGCTTGACCGCGTACTGAGCCGCGGATTTGCCAGCGGTCCCGGAGGGAATCAACTGGCGGGAAAGTACTGGCGTAGCGTTATCACTACCGGAGAACCGGAAAGTGCCTACCGCTATGACGCGCTAAACCGTTATCCAATGAGCGATGTGCTGCGCCCTTTCGAGCTAACGGCCGGTATGTGCCGTATGCACTGGATGAGCCCTATTATCGTTTACTGGGCCAGACGGCAAACGAAGCAGGAGCTGGACAGCCATGCGAAAGCGTATGGTGACTGGCTGGCGAATCCGATCCCTGTGGGAGGCCGCTAATGGAAGGTTCTGATTTATTGACAGCGGGAGTGTTGTTCCTCTTCGCGGCGGTGGCTGCAGTTCCCCTGGCCTCAAAGCTGGGTATCGGTCCGGTGCTGGGTTACTTGCTGGCGGGTATTGCTATCGGCCCGTGGGGATTAGGATTTATCAGCGATGTGGATGAAATCCTGCATTTTTCCGAGCTGGGCGTAGTCTTTCTGATGTTCATCATTGGGCTGGAACTTAATCCCGCCAAACTGTGGCAACTGCGGCGTTCAATTTTTGGCGTCGGTGCCGCGCAGGTGATGCTGAGCGCGGTAGTGCTGGCCGGATTATTGATGCTCACTGCGTTCTCCTGGCAGGCGGCAGTGGTTGGCGGCATTGGTCTGGCGATGTCATCGACCGCTATGGCGCTACAGTTGATGCGCGAAAAAGGCATGAACCGCAGTGAATCCGGACAACTGGGTTTTTCGGTGCTGCTGTTTCAGGATCTGGCGGTGATCCCCGCGCTGGCACTGGTTCCGCTGCTGGCGGGTTCTGCTGACGAACATTTTGACTGGATCAAAGTGGGGATGAAGGTGCTGGCCTTTGCCGGCATGCTGATTGGCGGTCGCTATTTGCTGCGTCCGGTTTTCCGCTTTATTGCGGATTCTGGCGTGCGGGAAGTGTTCACCGCTGCCACGCTGCTGTTGGTGCTGGGTTCTGCTTTATTTATGGATGCGCTGGGGCTGTCAATGGCGCTGGGAACGTTTATCGCGGGCGTGCTGCTGGCGGAAAGCGAATACCGACATGAGCTGGAAACGGCAATCGATCCGTTTAAAGGCCTGTTGCTCGGGCTGTTTTTTATCTCCGTTGGCATGTCGCTCAACCTCGGCGTGCTCTACACCCATATTCTGTGGGTGGCAGCGAGCGTGATCGTGCTGGTGGTCGTAAAAATGCTGGTGTTGTATGTGCTGGCGCGTCTTAACGGCATGAGAAGCTCTGAACGGATGCAATTTGCCGGGGTTTTAAGTCAGGGTGGTGAATTCGCTTTCGTGCTGTTTTCAACGGCATCCTCGCAACGGCTGTTTCAGGGCGACCAAATGGCGTTGTTGCTGGTGACCGTCACGCTGTCGATGATGACCACGCCGCTGGTGATGAAGCTGATCGACAAATGGCTCTCCCGCCAGTTTAACGGCACGGATGAGGAAGATGAAAAACCCTGGGTGGAAGATGATAAACCGCAGGTGATTGTGGTGGGGTTTGGGCGTTTTGGTCAGGTTATTGGTCGCCTGTTGATGGCCAATAAAATGCGCATTACCGTTTTGGAGCGGGATATCAGCGCGGTGAATCTGATGCGTAAATATGGCTATAAGGTTTATTACGGTGATGCCACGCAGGTGGAACTGTTGCGCTCCGCAGGGGCAGAGGCGGCGCAATCTATTGTTATTACCTGTAATGAGCCTGAAGACACCATGAAACTGGTGGAACTGTGCCAACAGTATTTTCCGCATTTGCATATTCTTGCGCGAGCGCGCGGACGTGTAGAGGCGCATGAGTTATTACAGGCTGGTGTGACGCAGTTTTCCCGCGAAACGTTCTCCAGTGCGCTGGAGTTGGGGCGTAAAACGCTGGTTACACTGGGAATGCATCCGCACCAGGCTCAGCGCGCTCAGCTGCATTTTCGGCGGCTGGATATGCGCATGCTGCGGGAACTGATCCCCATGCATACAGATACGGTACAAATCTCTCGAGCCAGGGAAGCCCGGCGTGAGCTGGAGGAAATTTTCCAACGAGAGATGCAGCAAGAGCGACGTCAGCTGGATGGCTGGGATGAATTTGAGTAGAGGATAACCATGGCAATTCGTAAACGTTTTATCGCAGGTGCAAAATGTCCGTCCTGCCAGTCGCAGGATACGCTGGCGATGTGGCGCGAAAATAATATCGATATTGTTGAGTGTGTTAAGTGCGGTCATCAGATGCGGGAAGCAGATAAAGAGGCGCGCGAGCACGTTCGCAAAGAAGAGCAAGTGATCGGGATTTTTCATCCGGACTAGCGATATGGCGCAGCTTTTTTTAAGCTAGAGGGTACACGGGTGCAGAATTCCGCTACAATCTGCGCCACTATTCTTTCCATGCTCAGGAGATATCATGAAAGTAGCAAAGGACCTGGTGGTCAGCCTGGCCTATCAGGTACGTACAGAAGACGGTGTGTTGGTTGATGAGTCTCCGGTGAGTGCACCGCTGGACTACCTGCATGGTCACGGTTCCCTGATTTCTGGCCTGGAAACAGCGCTGGACGGTCATGAAGTTGGCGACAAATTCGATGTTGCTGTTGGCGCAAACGACGCATACGGTCAGTACGACGAAAACCTGGTGCAGCGCGTTCCTAAAGACGTCTTCATGGGCGTTGACGAACTGCAGGTTGGCATGCGTTTCCTGGCTGAAACTGACCAGGGTCCAGTACCGGTAGAAATTACCGAAGTGGAAGACGACCACGTTGTGGTTGACGGTAACCACATGCTGGCTGGCCAGAATCTGAAATTCAACGTAGAAGTTGTTGCTATCCGCGAAGCGACCGAAGAAGAACTGGCTCACGGCCACGTTCACGGTGCGCACGGTCACGACCACGATCATGACCACGGTCATGACGGTTGCTGCGGTGGCCACGGCCACGGTCACGACCATGGTCACGAGCACGGCGGCGAAGGCTGCTGCGGCGGTGGCGGTAAAGGTAACGGCGGCGGCTGCGGTTGCCACTGATCGGTATGATTGCCTGATGGCGCTACGCTTATCAGGCCTACCGTAGGCCGGATAAGACGTTTACGTCGTCATCCGGCACAAAAAAGCGGGGATATCCCCGCTTTTTTTACGTCTCAATAATGTGGCGGCGGGGTCTCTTCAGACTGCGATGCAATGTGGGACGGCTGCGTTGCTTTGAGCTTTTCCGTCAGCAGACGCAGATGGTCGCGCAGTTTGGCCATTTCCAGTTCATGCGCGGTCACCGTCACGTTGAGCTCTTCAATGGTGATCTCCTGAAATGCCAGGCGACTTTCCAGTTCAGCCAGGCGAGTTTCCATTGTTGTATCCTGCATGATTCACCTCTTTCTTTTTTCTCCGGCAGATCGCGGACTGCGGCGAATTCTACTTAACTTTGCCTGTTTGCACAGCACTCAATCTTCGGTAACGAAACTAATTTAAACAAAAAGAGTCTGAAAAGTGGTGATAATAGGGCGTGCCTGTATGTTGATTTGTTCTGCAACGCTTTATAGTACATTTTTATGTTAGCTAACCCTGGGGTGAGATGCCCCGGCCCTGGAGATATGGATGAAATCACTGTTTAAAGTAACGCTGCTGGCGACCACAATGGCTGTTGCTCTGCATGCCCCGATCACCTTCGCTGCTGATGCTGCGAAACCAGCCGCTACTGCTGACAGCAAAGCAGCATTCAAGAATGACGACCAAAAAGCCGCTTACGCGCTGGGCGCGTCCCTGGGTCGTTATATGGAAAACTCTCTGAAAGAGCAGGAAAAACTGGGCATCAAACTGGATAAAGATCAGCTGATCGCTGGTGTTCAGGATGCGTTTGCAGACAAGAGCAAACTGTCTGACCAGGAAATCGAACAAACTCTGCAGGCGTTTGAAGCGCGCGTGAAGAGCTCCGCTCAGGCGAAAATGGAAAAAGACGCGGCTGACAACGAAGCCAAAGGTAAAGTTTACCGCGAGAAATTTGCTAAAGAGAAAGGCGTTAAAACCTCTTCTACTGGCCTGGTCTACAAAGTAGAGAAAGAAGGTACTGGCGCTGCACCGAAAGACAGCGATACCGTGGTAGTTAACTACAAAGGTACGCTGATCGATGGTAAAGAGTTTGATAACTCCTACACCCGTGGTGAGCCGCTGTCTTTCCGTCTTGACGGTGTCATCCCTGGCTGGACTGAAGGCCTGAAGAACATCAAGAAAGGCGGCAAAATCCAGCTGGTTATCCCACCGGATCTGGCTTACGGCAAAACGGGCGTCCCGGGTATTCCGGCCAACTCTACGCTGGTCTTTGATGTTGAACTGTTAGACATCAAACCGGCACCGAAAGCTGACGCGCAGCCAGATGCTGCACCGGCAGATAAAGCTGCCGACAGCAGCAAAAAATAAGCTAACAGAAACCGCCGCCCACAGGGCGGCGGTTTTTTATTATCGACAGGATATAATTAATACTGGAAAGCGCCTTGTGCGCTGTATTACTTTAGATGCCCCTATAATAGTGATGAGCCTGCCCTGACAACATAACGACAGGCTCCTGAAAAGGAGTGCTTTTTTTCATGTCCAGGTCGCTTTTAACCAACGAAACCAGTGAGCTAGATTTGCTGGATCAACGTCCTTTCGATCAAACCGACTTCGATATCCTCAAATCCTACGAAGCGGTAGTGGACGGGTTGGCGATGCTCATTGGTTCCCATTGTGAAATCGTATTGCACTCTTTGCAGGATTTGAAATGCTCGGCCATCCGCATTGCTAACGGTGAACACACGGGCCGTAAAATTGGCTCACCGATTACCGACCTTGCGTTGCGTATGCTGCATGATATGACGGGTGCGGATAGCAGCGTGTCGAAGTGTTACTTCACACGTGCGAAAAGCGGTGTCTTGATGAAGTCGGTGACGATTGCCATTCGCAACCGTGAGCATCGCGTGATTGGTCTGCTGTGCATCAACATGAACCTTGATGTTCCTTTCTCGCAGATAATGAATACCTTTATCCCACCGGAAACCCCGGAAGTGGGCTCTGCCGTCAACTTCGCTTCTTCGGTGGAAGATCTGGTTACCCAGACGCTGGAATTCACGATCGAAGAAGTGAATGCCGATCGCAATGTTTCCAACAACGCGAAGAACCGCCAGATCGTCCTGAATTTATATGAGAAAGGCATCTTCGATATTAAAGATGCCATCAATCAGGTCGCCGATCGGCTGAACATCTCCAAACATACGGTCTACCTCTATATTCGTCAGTTCAAAAGCGGCGATTTCCAGGGGCAAGACAAGTAATGCGTTTTGCCATCATGGTGACAGGGCCTGCTTATGGCACGCAGCAGGCGAGCAGCGCGTTGCAATTTGCTCATGCGCTTCTCGAAGAAGGGCATGAGTTATGCAGCGTCTTTTTCTATCGAGAAGGTGTATATAACGCCAACTTACTGACTTCACCCGCCAGTGATGAATATGATCTGGTGCGGGCCTGGCAACAGCTGAACCAACAGCATGGTGTAACGCTGAATATCTGCGTGGCGGCGGCGTTGCGTCGCGGCGTTGTTGATGAAACTGAGGCAAAGCGTCTGGGACTGGCAGGGGCTAATTTACAATCAGGTTTTAACCTCAGCGGGCTTGGATCGC
Source organism: Citrobacter sp. Cpo091 (assembly GCF_030332645.1). Classification (NCBI taxonomy): domain Bacteria; kingdom Pseudomonadati; phylum Pseudomonadota; class Gammaproteobacteria; order Enterobacterales; family Enterobacteriaceae; genus Citrobacter; species Citrobacter sp. Cpo091. The sequence continues at coordinate 5,213 of NZ_JAOWHL010000041.1, read as the reverse complement.
TGGCTGAGGCATCCCTGACCTGCGATCGCGTGGTGCAGTTTTGATGAAACGTGTTGCTTTTGTTTTTTCTACCGTGCCGCACGGCAGCGCATCTGGCCGTGAAGGGTTAGATGCATTGCTGGCGACATCTGCATTAACGGAAGACCTCGGCGTGTTTTTTATCGGCGATGGCGTCTTTCAAATCCTCCAGGGACAACAACCGGATGCCGTGCTGGCGCGAGACTATATCGCAACCTTCAAGCTGTTAGGGTTGTACGATATCGATCAATGTTGGCTGTGCGCCGCTTCATTACGCGAGCGGGGCCTTCAGCAGGGGGTTAATTTTGTGGTCGATGCGACAGCGCTTGAACCGGAAGATTTACGCCGTGAGTTAGGCAACTTTGACGTCATTTTAAGGTTTTGAGACTCTCATGCTGCACACACTACATCGCTCCGCGTGGCTTACCGATTTCTCCTCTCTTCTTCGCCTGGTAGATAAAGACGATGAGCTTTTATTGCTCCAGGATGGTGTGACGGCGGCAATCGAAGGCAGCCGTTTCCTTGAAAGTCTGCAAAATGCCTCCATTAAGGTCTATGTACTGGAAGAAGACATTAAGGCTCGCGGTTTGAGTGGTCAAATTTCAGACAGTGTCGTCAGGGTTAGCTATACTGACTTCGTCAGACTTACGGTGAAGCATCCCAGCCAGATGTCCTGGTAATTGTGGGATCGTTGTATATTTCTTGACACCTTTTCGACACCGACCTAAAATTCTGCGTCCTCATATTGTATGAGGTCGTTTTATTACGTGTTTACGAAGCAAAAGCTAAAACCAGGAGCTATTTAATGGCAACAGTTAACCAGCTGGTACGCAAACCACGTGCACGCAAAGTTGCAAAAAGCAACGTGCCTGCGCTGGAAGCATGCCCGCAGAAACGTGGCGTATGTACTCGTGTATATACTACCACTCCTAAAAAACCGAACTCCGCACTGCGTAAAGTTTGCCGTGTTCGTCTGACTAACGGTTTTGAAGTGACTTCCTACATCGGTGGTGAAGGTCACAACCTGCAGGAGCACTCCGTGATCCTGATCCGTGGCGGTCGTGTAAAAGACCTCCCGGGTGTTCGTTACCACACCGTTCGTGGTGCGCTTGACTGCTCCGGCGTTAAAGACCGTAAGCAATCACGCTCCAAGTATGGCGTGAAACGTCCTAAGGCTTAATGGTTCTCCGTTAAGTAAGGCCAAACGTTTTATATTAATGTCAAACTAAACTCTTAGAGTTTTGGACAATCCTGAATTAACAACGGAGTATTTCCATGCCACGTCGTCGCGTCATTGGTCAGCGTAAAATTCTGCCGGATCCGAAGTTCGGATCAGAACTGCTGGCTAAATTTGTAAATATCCTGATGGTAGATGGTAAAAAATCTACTGCCGAAACTATCGTATACAGCGCGCTGGAGACCCTGGCTCAGCGTTCTGGTAAAAACGAACTGGAAGCTTTCGAAGTAGCTCTCGAAAACGTGCGCCCGACTGTCGAAGTTAAGTCTCGCCGCGTTGGTGGTTCTACTTATCAGGTACCAGTTGAAGTCCGTCCGGTCCGTCGTAATGCTCTGGCAATGCGTTGGATCGTTGAAGCTGCTCGTAAACGCGGTGATAAATCCATGGCTCTGCGCCTGGCGAACGAACTTTCTGATGCTGCAGAAAACAAAGGTACTGCAGTTAAGAAACGTGAAGACGTTCACCGTATGGCAGAAGCCAACAAGGCGTTCGCACACTACCGTTGGTAATCCCTTCGGAGTTTTAGTCACCAGGCGGGCGCTTCTAGTAAGCAGCCCGCTTTGGGCTACTTAAATTGAACGCCTAAAAGATAAACGAGGAATCAAATGGCTCGTACAACACCCATCGCGCGCTACCGTAACATCGGTATCAGTGCGCACATCGACGCCGGTAAAACCACTACTACCGAACGTATTCTGTTCTACACCGGTGTAAACCATAAAATCGGTGAAGTTCATGACGGCGCAGCCACCATGGACTGGATGGAGCAGGAGCAGGAACGTGGTATTACTATCACCTCCGCAGCGACTACTGCATTCTGGTCTGGTATGGCTAAGCAGTATGAACCGCATCGCGTAAACATCATCGACACCCCGGGGCACGTTGACTTCACTATCGAAGTAGAACGTTCCATGCGTGTGCTTGATGGTGCAGTAATGGTTTACTGCGCAGTTGGTGGTGTTCAGCCTCAGTCTGAAACCGTATGGCGTCAGGCAAACAAATATAAAGTTCCGCGCATTGCGTTCGTTAACAAAATGGACCGTATGGGTGCGAACTTCCTGAAAGTTGTTGGCCAGATCAAAACCCGTCTGGGCGCGAACCCTGTTCCGCTGCAGCTGGCAATTGGCGCTGAAGAAGCGTTCACCGGTGTTGTTGACCTGGTGAAAATGAAAGCCATCAACTGGAACGAAGAAGATGCAGGCGTAACCTTCACTTATGAAGATATCCCGGCTGACATGCAGGAACTGGCTGAAGAATGGCACCAGAACCTGATCGAGTCCGCTGCAGAAGCTTCAGAAGAGCTGATGGAGAAATACCTGGGTGGTGAAGAACTGACTGAAGAAGAGATCAAAAAAGCTCTGCGTCAGCGCGTTCTGAACAACGAAATCATCCTGGTAACCTGTGGTTCTGCGTTCAAGAACAAAGGTGTTCAGGCGATGCTGGATGCGGTAATTGATTACCTGCCATCCCCAGTAGACGTACCTGCGATCAACGGTATTCTGGACGACGGTAAAGATACTCCTGCTGAGCGTCATGCTAGCGATGACGAGCCGTTTGCTGCTCTGGCATTCAAAATCGCTACTGACCCGTTCGTGGGTAACCTGACCTTCTTCCGCGTGTACTCTGGTGTGGTTAACTCCGGTGACACCATCCTGAACTCCGTGAAAACTGCACGTGAACGTTTCGGCCGTATCGTACAGATGCACGCTAACAAACGTGAAGAGATCAAAGAAGTTCGCGCGGGCGATATCGCTGCTGCAATCGGTCTGAAAGATGTGACCACTGGTGACACTCTGTGTGACCCGGATCACCCGATCATTCTGGAACGTATGGAATTCCCTGAGCCGGTAATTTCCATCGCGGTAGAACCGAAAACCAAAGCTGACCAGGAAAAAATGGGTCTGGCTCTGGGCCGTCTGGCTAAAGAAGACCCGTCATTCCGCGTATGGACTGACGAAGAATCTAACCAGACCATTATCGCTGGTATGGGTGAGCTGCACCTCGACATCATCGTTGACCGTATGAAGCGTGAATTCAACGTTGAAGCGAACGTCGGTAAACCTCAGGTTGCTTACCGCGAAGCGATTCGCGCGAAAGTTACCGATATCGAAGGTAAACACGCTAAGCAGTCTGGTGGTCGCGGTCAGTACGGTCATGTTGTTATCGACATGTACCCGCTGGAGCCGGGTTCAAACCCGAAAGGCTACGAGTTCATCAACGACATCAAAGGTGGTGTAATTCCTGGCGAATACATCCCGGCCGTTGATAAAGGCATCCAGGAACAGCTGAAATCTGGCCCGCTGGCTGGTTACCCGGTTGTTGATCTGGGCGTGCGTCTGCACTTCGGTTCTTACCATGACGTTGACTCCTCTGAGCTGGCGTTTAAACTGGCCGCTTCTATCGCCTTCAAAGATGGCTTTAAGAAAGCGAAACCAGTTCTGCTTGAGCCTATCATGAAGGTTGAAGTAGAGACTCCGGAAGAGAACACCGGTGACGTAATCGGTGACTTGAGCCGCCGTCGTGGTATGCTTCGTGGTCAGGAATCCAACGTCACTGGCGTTGTTATCCATGCTGAAGTTCCGCTGTCTGAAATGTTCGGATATGCAACCCAGCTGCGTTCTCTGACCAAAGGCCGTGCTTCTTACTCCATGGAGTTCCTGAAGTACGACGATGCGCCGAACAACGTTGCTCAGGCCGTTATTGAAGCCCGTGGTAAATAATCCACAGGATTAAAACCTAAGTCCCGTGCTCTCTCCATAGGGGAGAGCACTATAGTAAGGAATATAGCCGTGTCTAAAGAAAAATTTGAACGTACAAAACCGCACGTTAACGTCGGCACCATCGGCCACGTTGACCACGGTAAAACTACCCTGACCGCTGCAATCACTACCGTACTGGCTAAAACCTACGGCGGTGCTGCTCGTGCATTCGACCAGATCGATAACGCGCCGGAAGAAAAAGCTCGTGGTATCACCATCAACACTTCTCACGTTGAATATGACACCCCGACTCGCCACTACGCACACGTAGACTGCCCGGGCCACGCCGACTATGTTAAAAACATGATCACCGGTGCTGCGCAGATGGACGGCGCGATCCTGGTTGTTGCTGCGACTGACGGCCCGATGCCGCAGACTCGTGAGCACATCCTGCTGGGTCGTCAGGTAGGCGTTCCGTACATCATCGTGTTCCTGAACAAATGCGACATGGTTGATGACGAAGAGCTGCTGGAACTGGTAGAAATGGAAGTTCGTGAACTTCTGTCTCAGTACGATTTCCCAGGCGACGACACTCCGATCGTTCGTGGTTCTGCTCTGAAAGCGCTGGAAGGCGAAGCAGAGTGGGAAGCGAAAATCATCGAACTGGCTGGCTTCCTGGATTCTTACATCCCAGAACCAGAGCGTGCGATTGACAAGCCGTTCCTGCTGCCTATCGAAGACGTATTCTCCATCTCCGGTCGTGGTACCGTTGTTACCGGTCGTGTAGAACGCGGTATCATCAAAGTTGGTGAAGAAGTTGAAATCGTTGGTATCAAAGAGACTGCTAAGTCTACCTGTACTGGCGTTGAAATGTTCCGCAAACTGCTGGACGAAGGCCGTGCTGGTGAGAACGTTGGTGTTCTGCTGCGTGGTATCAAACGTGAAGAAATCGAACGTGGTCAGGTACTGGCTAAGCCGGGCTCTATCAAGCCGCACACCAAGTTCGAATCTGAAGTGTACATTCTGTCCAAAGACGAAGGCGGCCGTCATACTCCGTTCTTCAAAGGCTACCGTCCGCAGTTCTACTTCCGTACTACTGACGTGACTGGTACCATCGAACTGCCAGAAGGCGTAGAGATGGTAATGCCGGGCGACAACATCAAAATGGTTGTTACCTTGATCCACCCAATCGCGATGGACGACGGTCTGCGTTTCGCAATCCGTGAAGGCGGCCGTACTGTTGGTGCGGGCGTTGTTGC
>NZ_JAOWHL010000040.1:0-638586 GCF_030332645.1 Citrobacter sp. Cpo091 | reverse complement strand
GCCATAAACTGCCAGGCATTAATTTAGTGAAGAAGCCCATCCTGACGGATGGGCTTTTTTGCGTCTGTGCGGGATGAAAAGCGCCGGATGCGGCGTGCCGCCTTATCCGTCCTACAGGGGCTGGGCTGAACGTATTTTGTAGGCCTGATAAGCGCAGCACATCAGGCAACGCGGCGGTACATTGCCGGATACGGCGTAACAGCCTTAATCGACCACTGTCTCGAACTACTACACGGATCTCTCCCTCGAACATATCTGAATCCTTTCTCTGCTAATTAAAATCGTGATCTTTACCGCACAATAAGATATAACAATTATATAACATTCTATTCACTAAAAAACACACAACCATCATTGATAAATTCACGCGATCGTTGGCAGGGGTACAATTCTAATGGCTGATAGTAGTGTAACTGAGAACGGGGCGCTGGCAGACGGCGATACCCGTCGTCGTATATGGGCGATTGTCGGAGCATCATCAGGGAATCTGGTCGAATGGTTTGATTTCTATATCTATTCATTCTGCTCTCTTTATTTTGCTCATATCTTTTTTCCATCAGGAAATACCACCACACAACTCTTACAAACCGCTGGCGTTTTTGCCGCTGGCTTCTTGATGCGACCAATTGGAGGCTGGCTGTTTGGCCGTATCGCGGATAAGCACGGGCGTAAAAAGTCCATGTTGCTGTCCGTTTGTATGATGTGCATGGGATCGTTGGTGATCGCTTGTCTACCGGGATATGAAACTATCGGTACCTGGGCGCCTGCGCTATTACTGCTGGCAAGGTTATTCCAGGGGTTATCTGTCGGTGGTGAATACGGAACCAGCGCGACCTATATGAGTGAAGTCGCCGTTGAAGGTAAGAAAGGTTTTTATGCTTCATTCCAGTACGTAACGTTAATCGGCGGACAGTTACTGGCATTACTGGTTGTGGTCATATTACAGCACACGTTAGAAGACTCTGCGCTCAGAGAGTGGGGTTGGCGTATTCCATTTGCGTTGGGCGCCGTGCTGGCTATTGTTGCGCTATGGCTGCGTCGCCAACTGGATGAAACCTCGAAACAGGATGTTCGCGCGCTGAAAGAAGCGGGTTCCCTGAAAGGTCTGTGGCGTAATCGCAAAGCTTTTGTCATGGTGCTTGGTTTTACCGCCGCGGGTTCGTTGTGTTTTTACACGTTCACAACCTATATGCAGAAGTACCTGGTTAACACAGCCGGTATGCATGCCAACGTAGCCAGTGGGATTATGACGGCGGCACTGTGTGTGTTCATGCTGGTACAACCGCTGTTCGGCGCCTTGTCAGATAAAATTGGCCGGCGTACTTCAATGCTGTGTTTTGGCGCTTTGGCCGCGATTTTCACCGTTCCCATTCTGACAGCATTGCAAAGCGTAACATCCCCGTATATGGCGTTTGCTCTGGTGATGTGTGCTCTGTTAATCGTCAGTTTCTATACGTCAATTAGCGGTATTCTGAAGGCCGAAATGTTCCCGGCACAGGTGCGCGCTCTGGGGGTCGGCTTATCTTATGCGGTGGCCAATGCGCTGTTTGGCGGCTCAGCCGAATATGTCGCGTTGTCCCTGAAGTCTGTTGGTATGGAAACGACATTCTTCTGGTACGTCACTGCGCTGGCAGTAGTTGCGTTTTTAGTATCGCTAATGCTGCATGGGAAAGGGAAAGGTCTGCGCCTCTAGTAATGTGCCAGTTGCCAGACCGCATAGCCGGTAGATGCGCCTGCAACATCCCAGGCGAAGTCCTTCCAGCTCCAGCCGCTCCCAGCGGGACGGCTGTCCCATAGCTCTTTTGACGCACCCAGGCTGACTGAGAACATCAGGCCGATAGCCGCACTGCGATCGCGGCTGTTGCCCTGATGTTGGGCATATTCATTGCCGGCTGCGGCAAGCATGGCGGAGGCGATGAAGTGTTGAGCTTTGTCTTGCCCGCTCCACTGGTCGTTAGCCATATGGCTGCAGCCCGAAATGGCAAGGACACTGGTAAGAATGAACAGGCGCACCGTTACCTCCATATGAAAAACCCCGTCACTGGACGGGGTCTTGATTACAGAATACGGCTAATTAATCTGTCGATACGAATACGGCGTAGTCGACGGATGAGCTTACGCACTTTGACTGGATAGTCAGCAATGCTTTGCAAGTCGCGATAGTGCTTAACGACGGTAGTATGCGTACGGATAAGCTCCAGCTCTTTATCGCGCAGAGGGGTGAGCTCTTGCTTAGGATCGTGGATAAGGATGGCGTTTTCCAGATCCAGACGCCAGGCACGAGGGTTAAGGTTGTTGCCGGTGAGCAGCATCCATTTATCATCAACCCACATACCTTTCAGATGATAGGTATTGTCATCATCTTTCCATAAGCGCACGACCAACTGGTCGGTATTCACGTAATACTGCAATCTGCTCAAGAAACGGCGCAGATTTATTTCATACAGATAAGGCAGCGCACCGATGATCTTGAATGGCTCATCTTCCGGGATGAAAAAGTCGTTGGCGGTTTTATCACCGACAATGATTTCAACCTTTTTCCCTTCACGCAGCAGTTGAATGATATTGCGCACCAGTATGGCGGGCAGGTTGAAATAAGGGGTACAGATTGTGAGCTTGTGCTCTGCGCAGGGCATAAGATGGAAAATGGTCTTATTTAACAGACTGGATTTCCCAAGGCCAACCAGAGGCGTAACCGAAAGCTGTTCGTTATCAGCATCACCCTGAAAATGGAATGACGCATCGCGCAGTTCCTGACGGTACAGGCGGATGTCGTTTTTAATTTCAGGGCTTTTAGGACGATTAAAATCATCAAGGCGATTTACGCCGCGACCGTTCATCAGGTTTTGCGTCACCCAATCGAACATGATATCGGCCATTTGCGCGTTGCGAATCAACTGATAACGGTCATAGCGATATTTATCATGCTGATGCAGGTAAACATCGTTCAGACTGGCCCCGCTGTACAGGACGCTGTCATCAATGATAAAGCCTTTGAAATGCAGGACGCCAAGCGCTTCGCGGGTGTTAATCGGAACGCCATAGACAGGAATATCGATACCAGGGTTTTCTTGCGCCATTCGGCAATACCAGTCAGCATTGGTATTGGATGCCGCAGCACCAATACGACCGCGCTGGGCTCGGTGCCAGTCGACAAGCACCCGGACATCCAGTTCAGGACGCTGCCGTTTTGCCGCATAGAGAGCGTCAAGTATGCCTTTACCACCGTCATCCTGTTCCAGGTACAGCGCAATAATGCAGATCCGTCGCGTCGCGCTGGCTATTTTTTCCAGCAGAGTCTCCCTGAAATTAGCGGGAGCATAAAAGAAATCTACATCATCAACTGACTGAGAAATCTTGGGTAGTTGGGCAAGGTGTTGTTGATGTTTATTACGCTTAAATTTTGACAACATCACAGTGCATTTCTTCTCTGTTCATTGAAGGGTCCTCTGTGCTATGCAGACGACATAAGCGGGCAATGATACCACCAGTACCCATTAATGTGGTCAACATTTCCAGTACCTTACTCACGATTCCTCACATTGGGCCAGATTAAGCGTTAGCCCAACAATTCCCTCTTCGAGCTGGACGTCAACAACAAACCCGAGTTTTCGGGCCAGGGCGACCATCCCACGATTGTTCGGCATCGTAATACCATTCAAACGTATAAGTCCGTGATCTCGAGTATAGGCAATTAATTTTTCCATCAATCGGCGACCCAGTCCAAGCCCTTTGAGATCGGAACGAACCAGTACGGCAAACTCAGCGTCTACGTTATCAGGATCCGAGATTGCTCGCGTTACGCCGAGGATCTCTTCGTGATTATCTTTACAACGCACCGCAACAAAGGCCATTTCCCGATCGTAGTCGATCTGCGTCATATTGGCTAAATCTTCGTGGGTAAATTCGTTGATCTCACTGAAATAGCGATAATAAAGATCTTCTTTTGTCACCTGAGAAATGAACTGCTGAAGATGAGGTTCATCCTCCGGCAAAATGGGGCGGAACAGACAGCGCTCGCCGTTCTTCAACTCCACCCACTCTTCAAGCTGATGAGGGTAGGGACGTACAGCCAGTCTGCTTTCGTTATCTCCCGTGAAAGGGGCAATATCCAGCGTAACGTCCAGCGCGGTAAATTCTCCGGCCGAGGCCAGCAGCGGATGAATATCCAGACGCTGAATTTCCGGGCAATCGACGATCAGGTTGGAGACCTGCACCAGAAGTTGGCTCAACCCGGCGATATCCAAAGGGCGCAGTGCGCTGCGCGCGCGGATCTTTTTATTTTTGATCCCCTGGATCACCAGATAACGCGCCAGATTCATGTTCAATGGCGGCAATGCCACCACGGCTTGCTCTTCCGGTCGCCACTCAACACCACCTTCACCCAGCATAATCAACGGGCCAAATACCGGGTCGTGTTCAACGACAACGCGAAGCTCCTGAGCGCCGGCGCGATTCGCCATACTTTGCACTAATAAGCCGTGAATGCGTGCCTGCGGCCAGGCCATTTTTACCCGATCGAAAATTGCATTGGCGGCCTGCTGCACTTCAGTGGCTGTACGCAGGTAGAGCATCACCCCCTGAACTTCTGATTTATGCGGAATATCAGGAGAACGCAGCTTGAGCGCCACCGGGTAGCCGATTTGCTCCGCGATGTGTACGGCTTCCGCGCTGTCGCTGGCGATCCACGTTGGCAGCGTGTGTAAGCCATAAGCCTGTAAAATCGGCTGCACTTCATGGGTATCAAGCGATGTCGCTCCTTCAGCAATCGCCCGCTGTAACAGATTATGCGCTTCGGCGGTGTTGGAGGTCAGGCTGTCAGGCAGCGCAGGCGTTTCCCGCAGCTGCTTTTGGTTTCGCCGATACTCCACCATATGCATAAATGCGGTGATGGTACCTTCCGGCGTGCGGTAGGTGGGCAGTCCGGCTTCGCTAAACAGTCTGCGGGCTTCCTGAGAGGAAAACTCTCCGCACCAGTTGGTCAGCAACGAGACGAATTTTCCTCGGGGGTGATGCTTTACCGCTTCAATCAATGCCAGTGCGCTTTCGGTTCCGGGAGCGGCTGCGCTGGGTGAATGAATCACCATCAGCGCGTCGAAATCCTGGCTGGCGAGCAAAATATCCAGCGTCTTAACGTAGTGTTCGCTGCTGGCGTCATCACGCAGATCCAGCGGGTTGGCGATATCAACATGTTCAGGCAATGCATCGCGTAATTTCTGGCAGGTGTCTTCACTCAACGTCGCCAACTTGCCATTTTTTGACCACAGTTCATCTAATGCCAGTGCGGCAGGCGCGGCCCCATTGCTGATGATCATCAGCCTGTCGCCACGTAGTGGACGCATGTGGCTCAGGGTTTCGACCGCCGAAAACAGCTCGTGAGTGTCTTGCACGCGTAATAAACCGGCACGCTGAATAGCGGCATCCCACGCAGGGTCCATCCCGGCGCTGGTATGCAGTAAACGCTGCGCCGCTGGACTACGACCGCTCTTAATCACCAAAATAGGTTTATTGCGCGAGGCGCTGCGGGCGGCGGAAACAAAGCGTCGGGCATCACTTAAATGCTCGAGATACAGCAATATCGCGCTGGTTTTGCTGTCGCGCGCCAGGTAATCCAGCAGCTCATCAACGTCGATATCCAGGCTATCACCCAGCGCGATAAAGTAAGAAAAGCCCATTTCTCTCTGCTGTGCCCAGTCGAGTATGGTATTGGATACGGCAGCGGATTGAGAGATAAAAGCCAGCTTGCCGCGCTTAATCGGGACGGGGGAAAAGCTGGCGTTAAGCCCTTGCCAGGGCGCGAGAAGTCCCAGGCTGTTGGGGCCCAGCAAACGTATGTTGTAGCGTGATGCGCAGGCCAGCAGCTCTGCGTGCTGCGCCGCGGGAGCTGAGAGAATAATGCAGGTTTTACAGCCTTTCTCGCCAAGCGCTTCGAGTAACGCCAGGTTACGGCTGGCATTGGTGCACAACACGGCGAGATCCGGGCTAAAGGGCAGGCTGTTGATATTGGGCCATGCCAGTACGCCCAGCACCGCTTTCCATGCGGGCGTCACCGGTAAAACAGGCCCATTGAAACCGCCGGCAAGCAGGTTACGCATCATCAGGTAACCCGCGCGATTAGGCTTCATTGACGCCCCAATCACCGCAATGGATTTCGGTCGCAGTAGTGCTTCCAGACCACGCTGACTCATATCGGCTTCCTTAATGACACCAGTGACCGAATGATTTTAAACGTTTTCTGATGAATCTGCTGTGACACTTCCCTGATGTTGAGTTTTTCCTGCCAGGTAGCGGGTTTTAAAGCGAGTGAAATGATCGCTTAACCCTTCTGCGGCTTGCGTATCTCCCGCCAGATCCAACAAGGCGATGGCCACTTCGGCAGTGCAATATTGCCCTTCAGCGTGAACGCCACGCAGGTGGTAAGCAGAAAGGCGTGATAAATCAACGGAGATCACCGGTAGGTTATCGAGGTACGGGCTTTTGCGGAACATTTTACGCGCCTCAGGCCAGGTGCCGTCGAGCATGATAAACAATGGGGGCTTACCGGCTGGTGGCGTGAAAATCACTTCACGCTCTTCACCCGCATAGGAGGCTGGGAATACAACCATCGGCTGGTAATCCGGATTTTTCACCAGTTCCAGCAACGCCTGCGGCGGCTCGGTGCGTGACCACTGAAAAGCCGTGGTATCGGGCAGAATATCAGCAATCAAACGCCCCGTGTTGCTGGGCTTCATCGGCTCGGTATCAAACATCACCAGACAAAAGCGACTTTTTGCCTCAGAGGGTGCCAGCGTTGCGCACAAACAGAGTTTCTGCGGCAGCAGGCAGCGCTGACAGCGGCGAACGCGATTACCTCGGGCAAGGAAAGGACGCGTGGCGCGCGCGAGGCGCTCTGCGCGTAACTGAAGAACAGCGTTATCGGTCATGGGGAAACACGTTGAAAAACGCTATTGTCGCAGAGGTGAAAACGGGGCACAAGATGCGCCCCGTAGAGATTATAATGATTCGTTAAGCCAGCTATCAAATGGGGCTTTTGGTACAGCGCCGTTAAGCATGTCGACAATTTCCCCTTTTTTGAAAATCATAATGGTCGGAATACTGCGGATACCGAAACGGGCGCTGAGTTCACGCTCGGCTTCCGTATTCACTTTAACAAAACGCACTTTACCGCTACGCTCTTCCGCGACATCTTCAAAAATCGGGGCGAAGTTACGACATGGACCACACCAGGGGGCCCAAAAGTCAACGACCACCGGGAGATCGTCTTTTAACAGTTTATCCAGTGTCTTACCGGTCGCATTGATCACCTCCCCATCAAACAGGTCGTGACCACAGCGTCCGCATTTAGCCGCTTCCTGGACACGATCGTCGGGGATGCGGTTGATAGCCTGGCAGCTGGTACAAACGGTATTCATAACTAACCTCTGGATGAGTGGAGTGGACTTCACGGCAGGAACGCCAGTATGTTTCTATTATGTTACATATTATCGGGGAGTCTGTTCTAAACAACAATGCGTTTTATTCAATGAGTACAATAGTCCTTAGCTTTTAAATGAAATAATGGCTAACGACGTGCACATCGGGTAATCTGCGCGCTTCGCGCAGAGCAGGTGGAGAAAAACATGAGCGACGAACTGAAGAACAAAAACGGCAAGGTCAAAGTGATGTACGTCCGCAGTGACGATGACTCGGATAAACGCACCCAAAATCCACGTACCGGAAAAGGCGGCGGTCGCCCCGGTACTTCCCGAGCCGAAGGCGGTCGTCGCCCTGCCCGTGATGACCGAAAGGGTCCGAACAGCGAACGCGGTCGTGAACGTGGTCGTGACCGCGATGTAGAACGTGACCGCAGACGTGAAGATTCACCGTGGCGTACCGTGTCCCGCGCACCGAATGATGACGCAGCGGATAAAGCCGATCACGGCGGTATTAGCGGTAAGAGCTTTATCGATCCTGAAGTATTACGCCGTCAGCGTGCGGAAGAAACCCGCGTTTACGGTGAGAATGCCTGTCAGGCTCTGTTCCAGAGTCGTCCGGACGCCATCGTCCGCGCCTGGTTTGTTCAGAGCGTAACCCCGCGCTTTAAAGAAGCATTACGCTGGATGGCGGCAAACCGCAAAGCCTATCACGTGGTTGACGAAGCCGAGCTGGCGAAAGCCTCTGGCACAGAACACCACGGTGGCGTCTGTTTCCTGATCAAAAAACGTAACGGTACTACCGTTAAGCAGTGGGTCGGTCAGGCAGGGGCGCAGGATTGTGTGCTGGCACTGGAAGATATCGCTAACCCGCATAACCTGGGCGGCATGATGCGTAGCTGCGCGCACTTCGGTGTGAAAGGCGTAGTGGTTCAGGATGCGGCGCTGCTGGAATCAGGTGCGGCCATCCGTACCGCTGAAGGTGGTGCAGAGCACGTTCAGCCGATTACCGGCGACAGCATTGTTGATGTGCTGGACGACTTCCGCCAGGCGGGTTACACGGTTGTGATGACCTCAAGCGCGAAAGGCAAACCGCTGTTTACTACCACGCTGCCGGAAAAAATGGTGCTGGTATTAGGGCGTGAGCGTGAAGCTCTGCCAGAAGCAGCATGCTCAGCCGACGATCTGTGCGTTGCAATTGACGGCACTGGCAAGGTAGAAACGCTCAACGTTTCTGTGGCAACAGGCGTGCTGCTCGCGGAGTGGTGGCGTCAGAACAAAGCCTGATAATAAAAATGCCAGCGAATCGCTGGCATTTTTTTACTCGCTTTCTGCGGGTAATACCGGCATCCAGTCAATTGGCTTTTCACCTCGTTGTTCCAGCCATTCATTCGCCAGTACAAAGTGATTGCAGCCAAAGAAACCGCGATGCGCAGAGAGCGGTGATGGGTGGGGCGCTTTCAACACATGGTGACGCTGCGTATCAATAATCGCGCCTTTCTTCTGTGCGTGAGAACCCCAGAGCAGGAAAACCACGCCTTCCCGATGTTGGTTAATCAGACTGATGACTTTATCGGTAAATGTTTCCCACCCAAGGCTGGCGTGAGAATGTGCCTGTCCGGCGCGAACGGTGAGTACGGTGTTGAGTAACAGTACCCCCTGGCGTGCCCAGCTTTCCAGATATCCGTGCGTTGGGCGCGTGAAGCCTGGAATCGTTGCCTCCAGCTCTTTGTACATATTCAGCAACGAGGGTGGAGTGGCAATGCCGGGGCGAACAGAGAACGCGAGACCGTGTGCCTGGCCTGGACCGTGGTAAGGATCCTGACCCAGGATGACGACTTTCACGTCACCAAGCTCGGTAAAGCGAAAAGCGTTAAACACATCTTTTTGCGGCGGATAAATTGTCATTCCCGATTGACGCTCGCCGGCAACAGTATGCAGCGTGTTAACAAAATAAGGCTGCTGTTTCTCTTCAGCCAGCACATCGTGCCAGGTTAATTCGGTGGCCATCTCGCTCTCCTGCGAATTTTCAATCCCCCTAGCTTAACTGCTTCTTTCGACGTCGCAAAATTCTGTACGTTACTCAATGGTCTACCCCTTAAAGATAGTTGAAAATTTATGTAAAAAGTTTAGCTGCGCACATGGCGTAAGTTGATGTAAAACAATAAAATCCACCTATCACCACTTTCCATGTGTGGTTTTTGTTGATTTAAATCAAAGATTCAAGGGTGTGTGAGGGGTATATATACACTCAAGCAACAATGGTTTTACCAATTGGCCGGATGACGGCCAACCGAGATCAAATAATTTTGCCGGGGAGGCATCAAATGATTACAGGTATCCAGATTACTAAAGCTGCAAACGACGACCTGCTGAATTCTTTCTGGCTGCTGGACAGCGAAAAAGGCGAAGCACGCTGCATCGTTGCGAAAGCAGGTTTCAATGCTGATGAAGTCGTTGCAGTCAGCAAACTGGGCGAAATCGAATACCGTGAAGTACCGGTAGACGTACAGCCGGAAGTACGCGTGGAAGGTGGTCAGCACCTGAACGTGAACGTTCTGCGTCGCGAAACGCTAGAAGATGCAGTTAAGCATCCGGAAAAATATCCGCAGCTGACCATCCGTGTTTCTGGTTATGCAGTGCGTTTCAACTCTCTGACCCCAGAACAGCAGCGCGACGTTATTGCTCGTACCTTTACTGAGAGCCTGTAAGGCTCACGGGGAATAACCCCGTTTAGCAGAGAATCAAAAAGCGGAAGATGCCAGTGCGTCTTCCGCTTTTTTGCATCTGTTAGTAAAAGATCCTCACCGCGCAATACACCAACAGCAGCGCCAGAATGATATTCAACTGTCGACCGTAACGGTGAAAAACGCGCTGAAAAAGATGGCCCGCCAGCGCCCAGCAGGCATTCCCGAAGGTGCCGATCAGCGCTAACAGAATACTCACCCCAATCAGCCAGTGGGCGTCCTGAGTGTACGGTAATACGAACGTGGATAACGCGGTAATGCCGTACAAAATGATTTTCACGTTAACAAACTGCAAGCCAAAACTTGCCCAGAAGCTAATCGGCTCTGACTGCAATCTATCGTTCGAGGTCGGGCTGGTGGCGATCTTCAGCGCCAGCCACAGGATATAAGCGGCCCCAGCCCAACTAAGCCAATGGATGATGGCTGGATCCATGACCGCCAGTGAAAATGAAATCCCGGCGCACATCATCATGACGATTAAAAAGCCCAGACTCATTCCGGCCAGTACGCGTGTACTCTGACGAAAACCGTGTGACGTCGCGGCGCTGAGCGCAAGGATGTTGTTTGGTCCGGGGGTTAGCGCGGTAATCAATGTATAGGTCCAGAATGCACTTAAAAGCGTGGGGGTCACTTGTTATCTCCTCTGTTTTGGTAGACAGTACCCGAGGCAAAATATTAAAAAAAATGAATGTTTTTGCATTCTGAGTTCGATATTTTCGATGGGTTGGTGCGGATGGATTTACGTCGGTTTATTACGCTAAAAACGGTGGTGGAAGAGGGTTCATTTCTGCGGGCATCACAAAAACTGTGCTGTACGCAATCAACGGTTACCTTTCATATTCAACAGCTTGAGCAAGAGCTTTCGGTGCAGTTGTTTGAAAAAATTGGTCGCCGGATGTGTCTCACCAGTGAGGGAAAACGTCTGATGCCGCATATCCATGACCTGACGCGCGTGATGGCATCGATTCGACAGTCGGCACATCAGGATGCGCAGCCGAGCGGCGATCTACGTGTCGCAACAGGCGAAACGCTGCTGGCGTATAAAATGCCGCAGGTTTTACAGCGATTTAAACAATGTGCGCCCCATGTGCGGCTGTCTTTACAGTCGCTCAACTGTTATGTCATTCGCGATGCATTGCTCAGTGATGATGTTGATCTGGGGGTCTTTTATCGGGTGGATAATGACGATGCCCTGGAGTTGATGCCGCTTGGCGATCAGTCACTGGCATTAGTTGCTTCGCCACTGCTTCAGCACGTTGATTTTACTCAGCATAACCAGCACATTCCCTGCAGTTTTATCATTAATGAGCCGCAATGTATTTTCAGACAACGCTTCGAGGGGCTACTGCGTAAACGACAGATTACGCTGGAAAATACCATTGAGTTATGGAGCATTGAAAGCATTAAGCAGTGCGTATCGGCAAATCTTGGGATCAGCTTTTTGCCGCATTTTGCCGTCGAGAAAGAGTTACGTTCAGGGGAGTTGATTGAATTACCGTTCAGTGAACAACCTGAGTTAATTACGGCATTGTGTGGTTATCATGCCGGAAAAGTCGTTAGCCCGGCGATGCGGGTGTTTCTTGAGTGCATTGAAGAGAGTTTTGCATCACGTGAAAAAATGCCGGGCTAAATGGCCCGGCATTCGGTTTACTCTTTGTCGGACTGCTGGGTAGCAGCGCCGCTCGGCTTACGACGTTTGCCGATATTTTTGGCGTCGCGGTGACGTTTTTTCACCCGCGGCTTCTCTTTCTCTTTCGCCTTTTTCTCAGCGCGCTTCGCCAGCACTTTCTTGGATGGCTTACCGTTAGATTTCTCACTTGGCGCGCGTGTGGTTGGACGCAGTTCGTCAATGACGCGAGCTTTCAACGGTTCGTCAATATAGCGGCTCGCTTTGCCGAGCAGCAGGTGGTCGTGCGCTTCAACCAAAGAGATCGCAGTGCCTTTACGGCCAGCACGACCGGTACGGCCAATACGGTGCAAATAGGCATCGCCACTGCGCGGCATGTCGAAGTTAAACACGTGGCTGACGTCAGGAATATCGATCCCGCGAGCGGCAACGTCGGTTGCTACCAGCACGTTCACACGACCATCGGTCAGGCGTTTGATCGCTTCGTTACGTTTGTTCTGCACCATCTCGCCTTCGAGATAGCAGTTATTAATGCCCGCCTGGCGCAGCCAGCCTGCCAGTTCGTGCACACGCTCACGTTTGCGTACGAAGACAATCGAGCGAGTCGCTTCCGGCTGTTTTAACAGGTGGATCAGCATGGCAGTTTTGTGCTCGATGTCATCGGCACGGTAGTAAAACTGATGGATCTTCTTGCGTTCGCGGGTGGACGGATCCGCTGAGACTTCGACCGGGTCTTCCAACAGACGCTCGGCAAAATCTTTAATCGCATCGCCTTCCAGCGTGGCGGAAAACAGCATGGTTTGCTTACGCCAGCGTGTTTCACCGGCGATATGCTCGATGTCCTGGGCAAAGCCCATGTCCAGCATACGGTCTGCTTCATCGAGAATTAGCGTTTCAACCGCATGGCAGTCGAAGTTTTCTTCTTTAATGTATTGCAGCAGACGACCCGTGGTGGCGACCACGATGTCCTGGTTTTCGCTAAAGACTTCCATGTGGTTCATGTAAGCCACGCCGCCGGTAATCGTAGCGATATCCAGATGTGTATTCTTCGCCAGCTCACGAGCGTGTTCGGCAACCTGCATCGCCAGTTCGCGCGTTGGCGTCAGGATTAAAATGCGCGGCGGACCAGATTTCTTGCGCGGGAAGTCGAGCAGGTGCTGCAACGCTGGCAGCAAATATGCCGCCGTTTTACCGGTGCCTGTCGGCGCAGAACCGAGTACATCACGGCCATCGAGCGCAGGCGGAATGGCGGCAGCCTGAATGGCGGTCGGGCGAGTGAAACCTTTTTCCTGGAGGGCATCCAGAAGGCTTTCATCGAGTTCAAGTTCGGAAAAAGTCGTTACAGTCATGTTCTACCTCTGAGTGGGGCGCTGATTATAGACGTTACGGCTGCAATCTTCATCTGTTTGTATGGATATACCTTCTCAGGTATTGTTTTTATCCTATGTTATCGTTTTTTTTCCAGGAAGGTTGTTCTTCATGCCCCAGTCTACATCCGTACTGAGACGTAATGGATTTACTTTTAAGCAGTTTTTTGTGGCACACGATCGTTGTGCAATGAAAGTCGGAACAGACGGCATTTTATTGGGGGCCTGGGCCCCCGTTGCGGGCGTAAAGCGGATCCTGGATATTGGTACCGGTAGTGGCCTGTTGGCGCTGATGTTGGCCCAGCGCACTGATGAAAACGTCATCATTGACGCCGTGGAGCTTGATGTCGATGCCGCGCAGCAGGCGCAGGAGAACATCGCGCAATCTCCGTGGATGCATCGCGTGAGTGTTCATACAGAAGATGCACAGCAGTGGATACCGCGTCAGACCGTGCGTTTTGATTTGATAATCAGCAACCCTCCCTATTATGAACAGGGCGTGGAATGTGCTACACCGCAGCGCGAGCAGGCGCGCTATACCACCACGCTCGATCACCAGGCGTTGCTTACGCTGGCGGCGGACAGCATTACGGAGGAAGGTTTTTTTTGTGTCGTGCTGCCGGAACAGATTGGGAACGCGTTTACCCAGCAGGCATTAAGTATGGGCTGGCATCTGCGATTACGTACGGATGTAGCAGAAACGGAAGCCCGACTACCGCATCGGGTATTGCTGGCATTCTCCCCGCAGGCCGGGGAGTGCTTTAGCGACAGGCTGGTGATTCGTGGGCCAGACCAACGTTACTCTGAAGGTTATACGGCGCTGACCCAGGCGTTTTACCTGTTTATGTGATGACTTAGCGGCGAGAGAATGGACGGGCCGGCTTCTGGAAGCTGCTCTGGGTAATCCAGCGTGTAGTGCAGGCCCCGACTCTCTTTGCGCATCATTGCGCAGCGGACAATCAGCTCGGCAACCTGCACCAGGTTACGCAGTTCCAGCAAATTGTTCGACACGCGGAAATGGGCGTAATACTCGTCGATTTCCTGTTGCAGCATGGTGATACGGCGCAGAGCGCGCTCCAGGCGCTTGGTCGTACGCACAATACCGACGTAATCCCACATAAACAGCCGCAGCTCATGCCAGTTATGCTGGATAACAACCAACTCATCCGGGTTTTCTACCCGGCTTTCATCCCAGCCCGGGAGCGTGCTAACGCCGCGAGCATAAGGCATGCGCCTGTCGATATCTTCAGCCGCGGACCAACCATAAACCAGACACTCCAGCAATGAGTTCGATGCCATCCGGTTGGCGCCATGCAGGCCGGTGTAACTCACTTCGCCGATCGCATACAGCCCGTCGACATCGGTACGGCCAAAGTCATCCACCATCACACCGCCGCAGGTATAGTGCGCGGCAGGCACGATGGGAACCGGCTCTTTGGTTAAATCAATGCCCAATCCCAGCAACTTTTCATAAATCATCGGGAAATGCTGACGAACAAATTCTTCCGGCTTATGGCTGATATCGAGGAACATGCAATCTGCACCAAGGCGCTTCATTTCATGATCAATGGCGCGGGCGACAATATCGCGGGGAGCCAATTCGCCACGTTCGTCAAAATCGGGCATAAAGCGTGAACCGTCCGGGCGCTTCAGGTGCGCTCCTTCGCCGCGCAGCGCTTCGGTCAGCAGAAAATTGCGCGCCTGCGGATGATACAGCGCTGTCGGGTGAAACTGGTTAAACTCCAGGTTGGCGACGCGACATCCCGCGCGCCAGGCCATTGCAATCCCGTCACCCGAGGAAATATCCGGATTGGTGGTGTATTGATACACCTTTGACGCGCCGCCGGTGGCCAACACTACCGACTTCGCATGGCAGGTTTCGACGGCTTCTTTATTACGATTCCAGATCCATGCGCCGACAACCCGACGCGTTCCCGGCAGACCGATTTTATCGGAGACAATCAGGTCGACGGCGTTGCTACGCTCAAGAACCCGGATATTGGGGTGATTTTGTGCCTGGCTGACGAGGGTGGTTTCGACTTCTTTGCCGGTAGCATCCGCAGCGTGCAGGATGCGTCGATGGCTGTGACCGCCTTCACGGGTCAGGTGATAGCTCTCTTCGCCGTTAGGCTGAACCTGTGTATCGAATAAGACGCCCTGATCGATAAGCCATTGAACGCAGGTGCGAGCATTGCTGGCGACAAATTCAACCGCATGGCGATCGCACAGCCCGGCCCCGGCAATCAGCGTATCTTCAACGTGGGAGTCGATACTGTCGGTTTCATCGAAAACCGCGGCAATACCCCCCTGGGCATAAAATGTCGAGCCTTCGCTGACCGGCCCTTTGCTCAGGACAATAACCTGATGTTTTTCAGCCAGGCGCAGCGCCAGTGAGAGTCCGGCAGCCCCGCTGCCAATGATCAGCACGTCACAGGATAATTCAGGAGTCGTATTCATGATGTTTGTTTAATTTACTAAACAGTGTTTGGTCACCATAGCACCACATTGCGCGATACTGCACGTTTTATTTTTAAATGTGTTGCAATGACTAAACATGAAGGAAAAGCATGATGAGGGCGAAATAGGCAAAAATATTTTGTGAAGCAGGCCGTTAGCATCAGATTATGTGATGAAATAAA
The DNA here is from genome assembly GCF_030332645.1 of Citrobacter sp. Cpo091. Classification (NCBI taxonomy): domain Bacteria; kingdom Pseudomonadati; phylum Pseudomonadota; class Gammaproteobacteria; order Enterobacterales; family Enterobacteriaceae; genus Citrobacter; species Citrobacter sp. Cpo091. Next base: position 622,794 of record NZ_JAOWHL010000040.1, on the reverse strand, counting down.
GTGCCCGTTGGGTTACTCTGCAAGCGGTGAAATGGGCATTTCTGTACAGATAGTGCGTTGATCGGGTTATGTAGACTTATAATGAGAGATAAGACCTGTCTACAACATGACAAACAAAAAACAATGCGTAACGGAACTTTACGAAACTTGAGCACTCTAAGCATTTGCTTGCTCATAGTGAAGCTGATGGAGTGGCGTTTCGAAAGCGCGTGGAAATTTGGTTTGGGGAGACTTTACCTCGGATGAGCGAGCAGTTAACGGACCAGGTCCTGGTAGAACGGGTCCAGAAGGGAGATCAGAAAGCCTTTAACCTACTGGTAGTGCGCTATCAGCATAAGGTGGCGAGTCTGGTTTCTCGCTATGTACCGTCGGGTGATGTACCCGATGTAGTACAAGAAGCATTTATCAAAGCCTATCGTGCGCTGGACTCGTTCCGGGGAGATAGTGCTTTTTATACCTGGCTGTATCGTATTGCAGTCAATACAGCGAAGAATTACCTGGTCGCTCAGGGGCGTCGTCCACCTTCCAGTGATATTGATGCGATTGAAGCAGAAAATTACGAAAGTGGCGGTGCGCTGAAAGAAATTTCGAACCCTGAGAACTTAATGTTGTCAGAAGAACTGAGACAGATAGTTTTCCGAACTATTGAGTCCCTCCCGGAAGATTTACGCATGGCAATAACCTTGCGGGAGCTGGATGGCCTGAGCTATGAAGAGATAGCCGCTATCATGGATTGTCCGGTAGGTACGGTGCGTTCACGTATCTTCCGAGCGAGGGAAGCTATTGATAATAAAGTTCAACCGCTTATCAGGCGTTGACGATAGCGGGATACTGGAAAAGGTATTAGGCATGCAGAAAGAAAAACTTTCCGCTTTAATGGATGGCGAAACGCTGGATACTGAGTTACTCAAAGAGCTAACTCACGACCCGGAAATGCAAAAAACCTGGGAGAGTTATCACCTGATTCGCGATTCCATGCGAGGTGATACCGCCGACGTTCTCCATTTCGATATTTCCGCCCGCGTAATGGCCGCCATCCAGGATGAGCCAGTACGCCAGACGGCGCCATTGATTCCTGAGGCCCAGCCAGCACCGCACCAGTGGCAGAAAATGCCATTCTGGAAGAAAATGCGTCCGTGGGCCGCGCAGCTTACCCAAATGGGTGTGGCCGCGTGCGTATCACTTGCAGTTATCGTTGGCGTCCAGCACTATAATGGGCAATCTGAAACGTCCCAGCAGCCCGAAACACCGGTATTTAATACATTACCGATGATGGGTAAAGCCAGTCCGGTAAGCTTGGGTGTACCTTCTGACGCGACGGCCAGCGGCGGTCAACAACAGCAGGTACAGGAGCAGCGTCGTCGTATTAATGCCATGTTGCAGGATTACGAATTGCAACGTCGACTGCACTCTGAACAGCTTCAGTTTGAGCAGGCCCAAACACAGCAAGCCGCTGTGCAGGTGCCAGGAATTCAAACTTTAGGAACGCAATCGCAGTAATGAAGCAACTTTGGTTTGCCATGTCACTTGTGGCTGGTAGCCTGTTCTTCTCTGTAAACGCCTCGGCCAATCCTGCGTCCGGGGCGTTGTTGCAGCAGATGAATCTGGCCAGCCAGTCGCTAACCTATGAGCTGTCATTTGTCAGCATCAATAAGCAGGGTGTTGAATCCCTACGTTATCGTCATGCCCGCCAGGATAACCGTCCACTCGCGCAACTATTACAAATGGATGGACCGCGCCGGGAAGTTGTGCAACGCGGCAACGAAATTAGCTATTTTGAGCCTGGTCTCGAACCGTTCACGCTGAACGGCGATTATATCGTTGACTCTCTGCCATCCCTGATTTACACCGATTTCAAACGCCTTGCTCCCTACTATGATTTTATCTCAGTAGGCCGCACCCGTATTGCCGATCGGCTCTGTGAAGTGATCCGCGTTGTGGCGCGTGACGGCACCCGTTACAGCTATATCGTTTGGATGGACACGGAGACCAAACTGCCAATGCGTGTCGATCTCCTCGATCGTGATGGCGAAACGCTGGAACAGTTCCGGGTGATCTCCTTTACCGTGAATAACGGTGTTAGCGACAGCATGCAGACGTTAGCAAAAGCGAATTTACCACCGTTGCTGTCGGTTCCTGCCGGCGAGAAAACCAACTTCAACTGGAGTCCGTCGTGGTTGCCACAAGGTTTCAGTGAGGTCTCAAGCAGTCGACGTCCGCTGCCGACGATGGATAACATGCCGATTGAATCACGCCTTTATTCTGATGGCCTGTTTAGTTTCTCCGTGAACGTAAACCGTGCGACGCAGAACAGCGCCGATCAACTGCTGCGTACTGGCCGCAGAACGGTCAGCACCAGCGTGCGTGATAACGCGGAAATTACGATTGTGGGCGAGCTTCCACCACAAACGGCGAAGCGTATCGCGGACAATATCAAGTTCAGGGCAGCACAATGATTAAAGAGTGGGCGACGGTCGTCTCCTGGCAAAATGGTCTGGCGACGGTCAGCTGTGATGTTAAAGCATCATGTAGCAACTGCGCTTCCCGGGCCGGATGCGGGAGCCGCGTACTGAACAAACTGGGACCACAGACCACACACACTATCGTGGTGCCCTGCGACGAACCCTTGACCCCTGGTCAAAAAGTTGAACTGGGCATTGCCGAAGGTAGCCTGCTGGGTTCGGCGATGCTGGTCTACATGTCTCCGTTGGCGGGACTGTTTCTTTTCGCGGCGCTGTTCCAGGTGCTGTTTGGTTCCGATCTTGCGGCATTAAGCGGCGCAGTGCTGGGGGGCATGGGCGGATTCCTGATTGCTCGTGGATACTCTCGTAAGCTTGCTGAGCGCGAAGCCTGGCAGCCGGTCATTCTGAACGTTGCTCTCCCACCCGATCTTATTCGCGTCGAAACCCAGCAGTGATATCTTTGCCTGATGGCGTTGCGCTTATCTGGTCTACAGCGTGCTCAGATGCAGGCGTAGGCCGGATAAGGCGTTTATGCCGCCATCCGGCAAAAGTTTCACCGACTTTGCAAGGTTGTTTCCAGTTCCCGCTATCCTTGCTCTATGAACGTTTCCTCGCCTCAGCGTTGTAGTGTAGAATGCGGCGTTTCACTTAAACAGACGTTAAGCTCAGATCAGCGACTTCTCAGAGCCTGCTCCGGCGGGCGTAAGGCACAATAATTACACTATATGAAGAACATACGTAACTTTTCAATCATAGCTCACATCGACCACGGTAAATCGACGCTGTCTGACCGTATTATCCAGATCTGCGGTGGCCTGTCTGACCGTGAAATGGAAGCGCAGGTTCTCGACTCGATGGATCTTGAGCGTGAGCGCGGTATTACTATCAAAGCGCAGAGCGTGACGCTCGATTTCAAAGCATCTGATGGTGAAACCTATCAGCTTAACTTTATCGACACCCCGGGCCACGTTGACTTCTCGTATGAAGTTTCCCGCTCGCTTGCTGCCTGTGAAGGCGCATTGCTGGTGGTTGATGCCGGACAGGGCGTAGAAGCGCAGACCCTGGCTAACTGCTATACCGCCATGGAAATGGATCTGGAAGTAGTACCGGTACTGAACAAAATTGACCTGCCAGCCGCCGATCCTGAACGCGTAGCGGAAGAGATCGAAGATATCGTCGGTATCGATGCGACAGATGCCGTTCGCTGCTCGGCGAAAACCGGTGTTGGCGTCACTGACGTTCTTGAACGTCTGGTACGCGACATTCCGCCGCCGGAAGGCGATCCGGAAGGCCCATTGCAGGCGCTGATCATCGACTCCTGGTTCGATAACTACCTTGGCGTGGTGTCACTGGTGCGTATTAAAAACGGCACCATGCGTAAAGGCGACAAAATTAAAGTGATGAGCACCGGTCAGGTCTATAACGCTGACCGTCTGGGCATCTTCACGCCAAAACAGGTTGACCGTACCGAGCTGAAATGCGGCGAGGTAGGTTGGTTGGTTTGTGCGATTAAAGACATCCTCGGCGCACCGGTTGGCGATACTCTGACGCAGGCGCGTAACCCGGCAGACAAACCGCTGCCAGGCTTTAAAAAAGTGAAGCCGCAGGTTTACGCTGGTCTGTTCCCGGTGAGCTCTGACGACTACGAAAACTTCCGTGACGCGCTTGGCAAGCTGAGCCTGAACGACGCCTCCCTGTTCTACGAACCGGAAAGCTCTACCGCGCTGGGCTTCGGCTTCCGTTGTGGTTTCCTTGGTCTGCTGCACATGGAGATCATTCAGGAACGTCTGGAGCGTGAATACGATCTGGATCTGATCACCACCGCGCCGACCGTAGTCTACGAAGTCGAAACCACGGCGAAAGAGACTATCTACGTCGATAGCCCGTCCAAGCTGCCGCCGCTGAACAACATCTACGAACTGCGTGAGCCGATCGCTGAGTGTCACATGCTGCTGCCGCAGGCTTACCTTGGCAACGTCATCACCCTGTGTATCGAGAAGCGTGGCGTCCAGACCAACATGGTTTACCACGGTAACCAGGTGGCGCTGACGTATGAGATTCCAATGGCGGAAGTCGTACTCGATTTCTTCGACCGTCTGAAGTCGACCTCTCGCGGCTACGCGTCGCTGGACTATAACTTCAAACGCTTCCAGGCGTCTGACATGGTGCGTGTTGATGTCCTTATCAACAACGAACGTGTCGATGCGCTGGCGCTGATTACCCACCGCGACAACTCCCAGAGCCGTGGCCGTGAACTGGTTGAGAAGATGAAAGATCTGATCCCTCGCCAGCAGTTTGATATCGCGATCCAGGCGGCCATTGGTACGCACATCATCGCGCGTTCAACGGTTAAGCAGCTGCGTAAAAACGTTCTGGCGAAATGCTACGGTGGTGATATCAGCCGTAAGAAAAAGCTGCTGCAAAAACAGAAAGAGGGTAAAAAGCGCATGAAGCAGATCGGTAACGTCGAACTGCCGCAGGAAGCGTTCCTCGCCATTCTGCATGTCGGTAAAGACAGCAAATAATCTTAAGGAGTTGGCATGGCGAACATGTTTGCCCTGATTCTGGTGATTGCCACACTGGTGACGGGCATTTTATGGTGCGTAGATAAATTCATCTTCGCGCCAAAGCGCCGGGAGCGTCAGGCAGCAGCGCAAGCTGCTGCAGGTGATTCACTGGATAAAGCTACGCTGAAAAAAGTGGCACCTAAGCCAGGCTGGCTGGAAACCGGGGCGTCCGTTTTCCCGGTACTGGCGATTGTGCTGGTGGTGCGTTCATTTATCTATGAACCATTCCAGATCCCGTCAGGTTCGATGATGCCGACGCTGCTTATCGGTGACTTTATCCTGGTGGAGAAATTCGCCTACGGGATTAAAGATCCGATTTACCAGAAAACGTTGATCGAAACCGGTCATCCGAAACGCGGTGATATCGTGGTGTTTAAATACCCGGAAGATCCGCGTCTGGACTACATTAAACGTGCTGTCGGTTTACCGGGAGACAAAGTAACGTACGATCCAGTGGCGAAAGAGGTGACTATTCAGCCAGGATGCCGTTCCGGTCAGGCGTGTGAAAACGCGCTGCCGGTAACGTACTCTGATGTTCAGCCAAGTGATTTTGTACAGACCTTTGCTCGTCGTAACGGCGGTGAAGCGACCAGCGGCTTCTTTGAAGTTCCGCTGAACGAAACAAAAGAGAACGGTATTCGCCTCTCTGAGCGTAAAGAAACGCTGGGTGAGGTTACGCACCGCATTCTGACCGTGCCGATTGCGCAGGATCAGGTGGGGATGTATTACCGTCAACCTGGTCAGCCGTTGGCAACCTGGATCGTTCCGCCGGGACACTACTTCATGATGGGTGATAACCGTGATAACAGCGCGGACAGCCGTTACTGGGGATTTGTACCGGAAGCGAATCTGGTTGGTAAAGCGACCGCTATCTGGATGAGTTTCGATAAGCAAGAAGGTGAATGGCCGACCGGTGTGCGTTTAAGCCGTATTGGTGGCATTCACTAATCACCGATAATCGTTCACGTTGTCGTCATTACGGCGGCAGCGTGAATTATTTCTCGGATAAATTCCCGCAGACTAACGACATCCCTTGTCGTTGTGTATAGAATATTCCCCCGAAGTTTTAGGTTGGCACCGACAGGTTGCCACGGCACACGAAACAGCGTTGGTTTGTATACAAAAGCATGCAGGCGAAGCCAGATGGCTCAGCGAAATGCGTATATCAGGTCTGTTTCGTGTGCTGAATTGTTGACGCATTCATTTATTGGTATCGCATGAACCCCATCGTAATTAATCGGCTTCAACGGAAGCTGGGCTACACTTTTAATCATCAGGAGCTGTTGCAGCAGGCATTAACTCACCGGAGCGCCAGCAGCAAACATAACGAGCGTTTAGAATTTTTAGGCGACTCTATTTTGAGCTTTGTTATCGCTAATGCGCTGTATCACCGTTTCCCGCGTGTGGATGAAGGTGATATGAGCCGCATGCGCGCGACGCTGGTTCGCGGCAATACGCTGGCTGAATTAGCCCGTGAGTTTGACCTCGGTGAATGTTTACGTTTGGGGCCAGGTGAGCTGAAAAGCGGCGGCTTCCGTCGTGAATCAATCCTGGCGGATACCGTTGAAGCTTTGATCGGCGGCGTCTTCCTCGACAGCGATATTCAAACCGTTGAGCAATTGATCCTGAACTGGTATCAAACTCGTCTGGATGAAATTAGCCCAGGCGACAAACAAAAAGATCCGAAAACGCGCCTGCAGGAATATTTGCAGGGCCGCCACCTGCCTCTGCCGTCTTATTTGGTTGTACAGGTCCGTGGTGAAGCACACGATCAAGAATTTACTATCCACTGCCAGGTCAGCGGCCTGAGTGAACCGGTGGTTGGCACAGGTTCGAGCCGTCGTAAGGCTGAGCAGGCTGCCGCCGAACAGGCGTTGAAAAAACTGGAGCTGGAATGAGCGAAGAGAAAACCTACTGCGGATTTATTGCTATCGTCGGTCGCCCGAACGTCGGCAAATCCACCCTGTTGAATAATCTGCTTGGGCAGAAGATTTCTATTACCTCACGTAAGGCTCAGACAACACGTCACCGTATTGTTGGCATCCATACCGAAGGCGCGTATCAGGCAATTTATGTTGATACCCCGGGTCTGCATATGGAAGAAAAACGGGCTATTAACCGCTTGATGAACAAAGCGGCGAGCAGCTCGATCGGTGATGTTGAACTGGTTATTTTCGTTGTCGAAGGCACCCGCTGGACGCCGGACGACGAAATGGTGCTCAACAAGCTGCGTGATGGCAAAGCCCCGGTTATTCTGGTCGTCAACAAAGTCGACAACGTTCAGGAAAAAGCCGATCTGCTGCCGCACCTGCAGTTCCTGGCAAGCCAGATGAACTTCCTTGATATCGTACCGATTTCTGCCGAAACCGGCTTGAATGTCGATACCGTTGCGGGCATCGTGCGTAAGCATTTGCCGGAAGCTATTCATCACTTCCCGGAAGATTACATCACCGACCGTTCTCAGCGCTTTATGGCCTCTGAAATCATCCGTGAAAAGCTGATGCGTTTTCTGGGTGCTGAACTGCCGTACTCCGTTACCGTGGAGATTGAGCGTTTTATCTCTAACGAGCGCGGTGGCTACGACATCAACGGTCTGATCCTCGTTGAACGTGAAGGGCAGAAGAAGATGGTTATTGGCAACAAAGGGGCCAAGATTAAAACCATCGGCATCGAAGCGCGTAAAGACATGCAGGAGATGTTCGAAGCGCCCGTTCACCTCGAACTGTGGGTGAAAGTGAAATCCGGCTGGGCCGATGACGAACGCGCGCTGCGTAGCCTCGGTTACGGCGACGACGTCTAAACACATCCTCTGAAACACGGCGAGTATATGGAAGGATGGCAACGCGCTTTTGTCCTGCATAGTCGCCCCTGGAGCGAAACCAGTCTCGTGCTGGACGTCTTCACGGAAGAGTCGGGTCGCGTGCGCCTTGTGGCTAAAGGCGCACGTTCCAAACGCTCCAATCTTAAAGGCGCACTCCAGCCTTTTACCCCGTTGTTGCTTCGCTTTGGTGGACGTGGCGAGGTCAAAACCTTGCGCAGCGCCGAAGCCGTTTCTCTGGCACTCCCCCTTAGCGGAATCACGCTGTACAGCGGCTTGTATATTAACGAGCTTATCTCGCGCGTACTCGAATACGAAACCCGTTTTTCTGCACTCTTTTTCGATTACCTGAACTGCATTCAGGCGCTGGCTGGCGCGACGGGTTCGCCAGAACCTGCGTTGCGTCGCTTTGAGCTAGCCTTACTTGGTCATCTGGGGTATGGCGTCGATTTTACCCACTGTGCGGGCAGCGGCGAGCCGGTAGACGACACCATGACCTATCGCTACAGGGAAGAAAAAGGGTTTATCGCAAGCGTAGTGATTGATAACGCCACCTTTACCGGACGCCATCTGAAAGCACTCGAATCGCGGGAATTTCCGGATGCTGATACGCTTCGCGCCGCGAAACGCTTTACCCGCATGGCGTTAAAGCCGTATCTTGGTGGTAAGCCCTTAAAGAGCCGCGAATTATTCCGGCAGTTTATGCCGAAGCGAAAATAAAAAACGAGGATTGTCATGGCCGAATTACTGTTAGGCGTCAACATTGACCACATTGCCACTTTACGTAATGCACGCGGTACCGCATATCCGGACCCGGTTCAGGCAGCGTTTATCGTTGAACAGGCGGGCGCGGACGGTATTACCGTACACCTGCGTGAAGACCGTCGTCATATCACCGACCGTGACGTACGTATTTTGCGCCAGACGCTGGATACGCGCATGAATCTGGAAATGGCAGTCACCGAAGAGATGCTGTCGATTGCCGTTGAGACTAAGCCGCATTTTTGCTGCCTGGTGCCGGAAAAACGTCAGGAAGTTACCACTGAAGGTGGGCTGGACGTCGCCGGTCAGCGTGACAAGATGCGCGATGCCTGCAAACGGCTGGCGGACGCAGGCATTCTGGTTTCGCTGTTTATCGATGCCGATGAAGAACAGATTAAGGCCGCTGCGGAAGTTGGCGCACCGTTTATTGAGATTCACACCGGCTGTTACGCCGATGCGAAAACCGACGCAGAACAGGCCAGCGAACTGGCGCGTATCGCCAAAGCGGCAACCTATGCTGCAAGTCTTGGCCTGAAGGTGAATGCGGGTCACGGTCTGACGTATCACAACGTTAAAGCTATCGCGCGGATCCCGGAAATGCACGAGCTGAACATTGGCCATGCCATTATTGGACGTGCGGTGATGAGCGGCCTGAAAGAGGCCGTAGTCGAAATGAAGCGCCTGATGCTGGAAGCGCGTGGCTAATGGCGATTCTGGGATTAGGTACGGATATCGTGGAGATTGCCCGCATCGAAGCGGTGATCTCCCGTTCCGGCGACCGCCTGGCAAGACGTGTGCTCAGCGACAACGAATGGGCAATCTGGGAAACGCATCAGCAGCCGGTGCGTTTTCTGGCGAAGCGTTTTGCAGTCAAAGAGGCGGCAGCAAAAGCCTTTGGCACGGGTATTCGCAATGGGCTGGCGTTTAATCAGTTTGAAGTCTTTAACGATGAACTCGGTAAGCCGCGTCTGCGATTATGGGGAGAGGCGTTAAAACTGGCGGAAAAACTCGGCGTTGCGCACATGCATGTGACGCTGGCCGATGAGCGTCACTACGCCTGCGCCACGGTGATTATCGAAAGTTAGATTCAGGACGATGCCGGATGGCGACGCGTAGCGTCTTATCCGGCCTACGGGTTATGCGTTTGTTGCAGGGGCAGGGTAGGGGCTTCATCGCCAGATGGCGACGTGGCTAAAGTTTATCGGCGTGGTGCATCAGCACAAACTTATCCCACAGCTGCTCTTCTGTTTCGACATGCGCCGGATCTTTCAAAATAGTATTGGGGATCGGGCACACCTTCTGGCAGGTTGGCGTGTCGTAATGGCCTACGCATTCCGTACACTTGTCGCTGTTAATCTCGTAAATGCTATCACCCATCGAAATCGCCTCATTCGGGCATTCGGGCTCGCACATATCGCAATTGATACACTTTTTAGTGATTAACAGGGCCATCAGGAAACTCTCAAAACATCACAAATCGGGCGGGCATTATACGCGCATTCTTTGCTCAGACCAGTTTTTTTACCAGTGCCTCACTGTGGCGAATACGTTCCGGGGCATGCTCCAGATCCTGCTGTACCAGCGCCATAAACAGTAAATCAGTGAGCATCATTTGCGCATGGGTGGAGGAAATCGCTGCGCTGCGCGTGGCCTGCTCCTCGGCAATGGTGTACAGACAATGACTTGCCCGTTGCTGCAGTGCGTTCGGTGTAAATCCGGTGATGGCGAGGATTTTCGCGCCAGTGCGCAACGTTTCATCCGCAGCCAGGTTGAGCTCGCGACGCTCTCCGGTATACGAAATGGCCAGCAGTAGATCGTTGGGCGAAAGCGCCTGCACCGTCGCCAGTAGGGCGTGCATATCGCGTTCCACCACCGCGTTAAAACCAATCTTCAGCAGCTTCCAGGCAAAATTCTGCGCTACCAGACCCGATGCGCCAATCCCTGTCACGATAATGCGGCGGGCTGAACGCAGCATCGTGACGCTCTCCATCAGTTTCTCTTCGCTGTTGACGTCCAGCGTCGCATGCATCGCCGCCACGTTCTCTTTAATCAGTTTCTCGCCTACCATTCGCATCGGGTCGTCACCGCGAATCTGATTATGTACCGGAATGGAATGGGGATTGGGATTGCTGGCCAATGCTTCGCTAATCGCCAGTTTGAGTGCCGGGAATCCTTTAAAGCCCATCTTTTGCGCGAATTTCACCACGCTGGACTGGCTGACGCCCGCTTCAAAGGCCAGCTGTTGTGAACTGAGATGACGCGCAGTATCCGGCTGAGCAAGAAGATAATCCGCAAGTTTTTTATCGCTTTGCGCGAGATCCGGATAACGCTGACGAATGCGAATTAAACAGTTCATGCTTTCTCCTGGCGAAAATGTGATGGCGATTACAAAACAAAATATCACTCGCCTTAGTGAATATAATATTCCATTATGACAGATTATTATGAATTAAAAATTCCTAAGGAACAAAAAATGAATCTCGGTGCGTTAGTTTCAGAAACCCGCAATCCTCAGACCATGGATCTGGATGCGCTCTCCACTTTGGAGTTGGTTCATCGTTTTAATCAACAGGATACGCTGGTAGCTGAAGCAGTAAAAGCAACTCTTCCTGAAGTTGCGCGCGCGGTTGATGCGGCAGCTGACGCGCTAAAAGCCGGTGGACGCATTATTTACATGGGAGCAGGTACCAGCGGGCGTCTTGGGGTGCTGGACGCGTCTGAATGCCCACCAACCTTCGGCGTCCCGCACGGTCTGGTGGTTGGGCTGATTGCCGGGGGACCGGGCGCTTTGCTGAAGGCAGTAGAAGGCGCAGAAGACAACCCGCAGCTAGGCGAAGACGATCTGCGTGGGCTCAATCTTACCGCACAGGATCTGGTGGTGGGGCTGGCAGCTTCTGGTCGCACGCCGTATGTTATTGGCGGGTTGAAATATGCGCGTTCGGTGGGCTGTACAACGGCGGCTATTTCTTGCAATCCGGATTCCCCTATCGCGCATGAAGCGGATATTGCTATTTCTCCGGTAGTGGGGCCTGAGGCGCTGACCGGGTCAACACGACTGAAATCCGGCACCGCGCAAAAGCTGGTGCTCAATATGATCTCCACCGGCGCGATGGTGAAATTTGGCAAGGTGTACCAGAACCTGATGGTGGATATGCAGGCAACCAACGTCAAACTGGTCGATCGGGCGTGCCGTATGGTGGTTGAAGCCACCGGTATTGCGCGGGCTCAAGCTGAAACGCTGCTGAAGCAGACGGATTATGATGTTAAGCCGGCTATTTTAATGGCGCTCACCGGCCTGGATGCCGCTGCCGCCCGCGAAAAGCTTGCCGCTCACCAGGGTTTTTTACGCGCGGCGTTAGAACACTAAGAGGTGTATATGGATAAGACGGCGTTGCTGGCCAGCGACATCCTGCTGGGCGTTGGCGGAGAGAACAATATTCTGCGTCTGGAAAACTGTATGACCCGTGTCAGGGTGGAAGTTCAGGATGACGGGCAGATCGATATTCCCCGCCTCAGGCAACTGCCCGGCGTTAGCGGCTACGTGAAGCAGGGCGCACAGCACCAGATTATTGTCGGCCCCGGTAAAGCTGCCAAAGTGGTGGATGCCATGCGTTCCCTGATTGCCGATGGCGGCGAGCGAGCAGGTGCCAATGATATTGAGCGCACCAAGTCAGAGGCCAAAGCGAAGTACAAAGCGCCGATGAGCGATGCGCTGCGCAAGCTGGCGAACGTCTTTATCCCTCTTATTCCGGCGTTTATCGCCTCCGGTTTGATTACCGGCATTATTAACATCCTTAAGCGCCCGGATATCGTGGGGGATTTTGCGACCCACTATCCAAATATGCTGGGGTTGATGGGCATATTTGGCAGCGCCGTGTTTGCCATTATGAATATTCTGGTCGGGGTGAATACCGCCAAAGTTTTCGGTGGCTCCCTGGCAATGGGCGGGGTGATGGCGGGGATCCTTTCCAGCCCTCAGCTGGCGCAAATTACCCTGTTTGGCGAAGCGTTGCAGCCGGGGCGCGGTGGGGTGATCGCGGTATTGCTGGTGGTTGCGCTGATGTGCTGGATCGAACGTAAATTCCGCACGCTGTTGCCGGAATCACTGGAGCTTATCCTTAACCCGCTGCTAACCACCATCATTACCGGCGTAATCGCGATTGTGGCGCTGCAACCGCTTGGCGGATGGATTTCTGAATCTATCGCTCACGGCGCATCCTGGGCTATCGATCGCGGCGGTTTTCTGGTCGGTGCCGTGCTGGCAGGAACCTTCCTGCCGTTGGTGCTCACCGGACTTCATCAGGGATTGGTGCCCATCCACGTTGAGCTGGTTCAGGCACACGGTTATAACGCGCTTTTTCCGATCCTGGCGATGGCGGGCGTTGGGCAAATAGGTGCTGCGATCGCGGTTCTGATGAAAACTCGTAATGCGCGGCTAAAGAAAGTGATCAAAGGGGCGCTACCGGTCGGACTGCTGGGGATTGGCGAGCCGCTGATTTTTGGTGTCACGCTGCCGTTGGGTAAGCCGTTTATCGGCGCTTGCCTTGGCGGAGCGGTAGGCGGGGCGCTGATTAGCTACTGGAAGGTAGCGACGGTCATCACCTTTGGCATCTCCGGATTACCGCTGGCACTGACGATTGTTGCCGGAAAAGTGATGTTCTATCTGTTAGGCTATCTGGTAGCAGTTATCGCCGGGTTCCTGTTTACCTGGCTATTGGGGTTCAACGATCCAGAGGAATAAGGTTTGACCAATCACCAGCGCCGCGTTGTCTTTTTTGATTTAGATGGCACGTTACACCAGCAGGATATGTTCGGTAGTTTCATTCGTTATCTGCTGCGACGCCAGCCGCTGAATGCGCTGCTTGTGCTACCTTTGTTACCGGTGATTGCGCTGGCGTTGTTGATAAAAGGACGCGCCGCGCGCTGGCCAATGAGCCTGCTGCTGTGGGGATGCACATTTGGTCGTAGCGAGGCGCGTCTGAAAGCGCATCAGGCCGATTTTGTGCGCTGGTTTCGCGGTAACGTGACGGCGTTTCCGCTCGTGCAACAGCGGCTGACAACTTACCTGTTAAGCTCTGACGCTGATATCTGGCTTATCACCGGCTCCCCGCAGTCACTGGTCGAGCAGGTTTACTTCGACACGCCGTGGTTACCCCGTGTCAATCTGATCGCCAGCAAAATGGCGCGGGGATACGGCGGATGGGTGTTGCCTCTGCGCTGCCTGGGCCATGAGAAAGTGACGCAGCTTGAGCGCCACATTGGCGCGCCCTTACAGCTATACAGTGGCTACAGCGACAGTAATCAGGACAATCCGCTGCTCTCTTTTTGCCAGCACCGCTGGCGCGTCACGCCGCGCGGAGAGCTTCAGCAACTCGAATAGCTAACGCACATGCAATTTGAAGTATGACGTGTATAATGCGCCCGCTTTGATTACTGGAGTTACCCCTTTGTCAGATGTTGAATTTAGCCACGAATACTGGATGCGTCATGCTTTAACGCTGGCTAAGCGAGCCTGGGATGAGCGTGAAGTCCCGGTGGGTGCGGTATTGGTACATAACAACCGAGTGATTGGCGAAGGCTGGAACCGCCCGATTGGACATCATGATCCGACTGCCCACGCTGAGATTATGGCGTTGCGTCAGGGCGGCCTGGTGCTGCAAAACTACCGCCTGTTAGATGCCACCCTGTACGTCACTCTGGAACCGTGCGTGATGTGCGCGGGCGCGATGGTGCACAGCCGTATCGGTCGGGTCGTTTTTGGCGCGCGCGATGCGAAAACGGGCGCTGCCGGGTCATTAATGGATGTACTGCATCACCCTGGAATGAATCATCGGGTTGAAGTGACAGAGGGGGTACTGCGGGATGAATGTGCCACGTTGCTCAGTGATTTCTTCCGCATGCGCCGGCAGGAAATCAAGGCCCTGAAAAAATCCGCTAATCAGTAACTCTCAGCCTGATGGCAGTGCGCTTATCAGGCGTACAAGACTACTTCTCCTCTTTTTTATGCGGTGAAAACAGCAGGGAAGGGGAGTGCGTCAGGTAGTTTGACGACGTTTGAGACAGAAACGCCGAAAGCGGGAATTTCTCTTTACCTAATAGTTCTGCGGGCGTCACCGTCGGGTAATCCTGCGCCAGTTGCTGCGTTTCTAGCGCCTGTTTTTCTTTCTCTTGCAGATATCCCACCAGGCTAATTTGGTACTTACGGATATTTTCCACATAGGCGTAAGCTTCGTGGCCACGCGCATAGCCATAGGTCAGCTTGTTGTAATACGGCTTTTGGCTGAGCAGCGGTAATCGCTGTTTTACGTCAGACCAACTGTTCGGATTGCCTTTGGTTTTCACCGTCAGCGCCCGCGCATCCAGCATGTGCGCATAACCCATGTTATAGGCTGCAAGGGCAAACCAGATGCGTTCTCCTTCGGGGACGGTATCCGGTACTTTACTCATCATATCCTGCAAGTATCGCGCGCCGCCGCTGATACTCTGTT
This sequence comes from Citrobacter sp. Cpo091, assembly GCF_030332645.1. Lineage (NCBI taxonomy): Bacteria > Pseudomonadati > Pseudomonadota > Gammaproteobacteria > Enterobacterales > Enterobacteriaceae > Citrobacter > Citrobacter sp. Cpo091. Next base: position 607,697 of record NZ_JAOWHL010000040.1, on the reverse strand, counting down.
CGGCATCGGTACGGTCGGTCAGCCCGAGACTCTGAGCGGTATTTTTAGTCAACATCATCAGCCCGCGTACGCCGGTTGGAGAGGTGGCCTGCGCGTCCCAGTGTGATTCCTGATATGAGATAGCGGCCAGTAGTCTCCAGTCTATCTCTTGCGCATATTTCTCAAACAGCGGCTTGAGGTCCGGCAACACGCTGTCTACGGCACGTAAAAAGGAGCGGGTATCGACATAGTCAAAATCATCGCCATGCCCGAGATATTTCTCTTCCAGCCGTGCCAGAGAACCGTCTTCATTCATGGTGTTGAAGAAATCCAGTAGGGCGGCAGACAGCGTGTTGTCATCGTCCAGCCGACTAAACCATGTCACCGGTTGTTCGTCAGAGACGTCGAGCGCTACGGCCAGCTCAGGATGCACGCGTTGATATAAGCTGATGGCAACAGAATCGGCAATGGTGTAATCCAGCTTTCCGGCGATTACATCATCAAGCAGTTCGGTGGTGCCCTTTTTGTCATCGACTTTCCAGCTCAGATCGGGAAATTTTTTCTCTTTTAGCTGCTGGAGGTCATTAACCACCACGTGCCCCGGGGCGATAGTCAGTTGGTTTTCGTTCACGGTGGCAAGCGTGCGCGGGCGGTATTGCCCAACCCGGTACACCAGCTGTTGTGAAACCGAATAATAGGTCGGGCCGGGCTGGTAATTTTTCACCCGCTCGCTGTTATAGACCAGACCAGCGGCTAACAGGTCGGCATTGCCGTTATCCAGGTCGTCAAAAAGCTGGCTGATGTTCTGGCGTACGGTAACTTTTAACTTCACGCCTAAGTAGTCGGCAAATTCCTGGGCCAGTTCATAATCCAGACCGAATTTTTTGCCATTGAGGGTCGCGTAAGTTAATGGCGAATCAATGGTACTGACGCGTAGCTCTCCCCGCGACTGAATGGCGGCGATACGATTTTCGGCTTTACCGAACCAGGGGATAGATGGCCAAAGGGCCGCTGCCAACAACAGCGTCAATATGCCGATGAACAGATAATTAATCTTTAATTTTTTCAATTAGTTAATTCTCTGAACCGTACGTTGTCTCTGTCTGCTGTGGTGTTGATTAAGAAGTGAAGTCGTCATTAATGAACGGCATTTTGCTTAAACTTGCGTCAGTTGGCAACTTATTCAGAAATCTGACCGCATTTGATGATAAGTGACGGTCGTGATTTTATTTCGACGCAAACGGTTTCGTCGGCGCGGTAGATTCTTTATAATGACGCCCGTTTCCCCCACTTGGGCACACCGAAAGCTTAGAAGACGAGAGACTTATGATGGAAATTCTGCGTGGTTCACCTGCACTGTCTGCATTCCGTATTAACAAACTGCTGGCACGTTTTCAGGCTGCCAACCTCCAGGTCCACAACATTTACGCCGAGTACGTCCATTTTGCCGATCTGAATGCACCGTTAAATGAAGATGAGCACGCGCAGCTTGCACGCCTGCTGAAATATGGTCCTGCTCTGCAAAGCCACGCCCCGGAAGGCAAACTGCTGCTGGTTACGCCTCGCCCAGGCACCATCTCCCCGTGGTCTTCTAAAGCGACTGATATTGCCCACAACTGCGGTCTGCACCAGATTAGCCGCCTGGAACGTGGCATTGCCTGGTATGTAGAAGCCTCTACGCTGACCGCTGAGCAATGGCAGATGGTGGCCGACGAACTGCACGACCGCATGATGGAAACGGTTTTCTCTGCGCTGAACGATGCCGAAAAACTGTTTGCCCATCACCAACCGGCGCCGGTCTCCAGCGTTGATCTACTGGGTGAGGGGCGTCAGGCGCTGATCGACGCTAACCTGCGTCTGGGTCTGGCGCTGGCGGAAGACGAAATTGACTATCTGCAGGATGCGTTCACCAAACTGGGACGTAACCCGAACGATATTGAACTATACATGTTTGCGCAGGCCAACTCTGAGCACTGCCGCCACAAGATTTTTAACGCCGACTGGGTTATCGATGGTAAACAGCAGCCGAAGTCGCTGTTCAAGATGATCAAGAATACCTTCGAAACCACGCCGGACCACGTGCTGTCTGCCTATAAAGACAACGCTGCGGTAATGGAAGGCTCTGAAGTGGGCCGCTATTTTGCCGACCACAAAACCGGCCGCTACGATTTCCATCAGGAACCAGCCCACATCCTGATGAAGGTTGAAACTCACAACCACCCGACGGCCATCTCTCCGTGGCCAGGTGCTGCAACCGGCTCCGGCGGCGAAATCCGCGACGAGGGCGCAACAGGTCGCGGTGCAAAACCGAAAGCCGGGCTGGTGGGTTTCTCCGTTTCCAACCTGCGTATTCCTGGCTTTGAACAGCCGTGGGAAGAAGACTTCGGTAAGCCGGACCGTATTGTTACCGCGCTTGATATCATGACCGAAGGCCCGCTGGGCGGCGCGGCGTTTAACAACGAATTTGGTCGTCCGGCGCTGACCGGCTACTTCCGTACCTATGAAGAAAAGGTCAACAGCCATAACGGCGAAGAGCTGCGCGGTTACCATAAACCGATCATGCTGGCAGGCGGGATCGGTAACATCCGCGCCGATCACGTACAGAAGGGCGAGATCGTCGTTGGCGCTAAGCTTATCGTCCTCGGCGGCCCGGCGATGAACATTGGCCTTGGCGGCGGGGCAGCCTCCTCTATGGCTTCCGGCCAGTCTGATGCCGATCTTGATTTCGCTTCCGTACAGCGTGACAACCCGGAAATGGAACGTCGTTGCCAGGAAGTTATCGACCGTTGCTGGCAGATGGGTGATGCGAACCCGATTCTGTTTATCCATGACGTTGGCGCGGGTGGACTGTCTAACGCTATGCCGGAGCTGGTAAGCGATGGCGGTCGTGGCGGTAAGTTCCAGCTGCGCGATATCCTCAGCGACGAGCCGGGTATGAGCCCGCTGGAAATCTGGTGTAACGAATCCCAGGAACGCTACGTGCTGGCGGTTGCTGCCGATCAATTGCCGCTGTTTGACGAACTGTGTAAGCGTGAGCGCGCGCCGTATGCGGTGATTGGTGAAGCTACCGAAGAACAGCATCTGACCTTGAGCGACTGCCACTTCGACAACCAGCCGATCGACATGCCGCTCGATGTGCTGCTGGGTAAAACACCGAAAATGACCCGCGATGTGCAGACGCTGAAAGCCAAAGGCGATGCCCTGAATCGTGGTGAAATCTCGATTGCAGATGCGGTTAACCGCGTGCTGCATCTGCCGACTGTCGCGGAGAAAACGTTCCTCGTGACCATCGGTGACCGTACCGTTACCGGCATGGTGGCGCGTGACCAGATGGTTGGTCCATGGCAGATCCCAGTCGCCAACTGCGCGGTCACTACCGCCAGCCTCGATAGCTACTACGGCGAAGCAATGTCTATCGGCGAACGCGCGCCGGTTGCGCTACTGGATTTCTCTGCCTCTGCGCGTCTGGCGGTCGGTGAAGCGCTGACCAACATTGCGGCAACGCAGATTGGCGATATCAAACGTATTAAGCTGTCGGCAAACTGGATGGCGGCTGCGGGTCACCCTGGTGAAGATGCTGGCCTGTACGAAGCAGTAAAAGCCGTTGGGGAAGAGCTATGCCCGGCGCTCGGCCTGACCATTCCAGTGGGCAAAGACTCTATGTCGATGAAAACCCGCTGGCAGGAAGGTAACGAGCAGCGTGAAATGACTTCGCCGCTGTCGCTGGTGATCACCGCCTTTGCCCGCGTAGAAGATGTGCGCCACACCATTACCCCGCAGCTGTCTACTGAAGACAACGCCCTGCTGCTGATTGACCTCGGTCTTGGTCACAATGCGCTGGGCGCTACGTCGCTGGCGCAGGTTTACCGTCAACTGGGCGATAAGCCTGCCGACGTGCGTAACGTTGAGCAACTGAAAGGCTTCTACGATGCGATTCAGGCGCTGGTCGCTGCGCGTAAGCTGCTGGCCTACCATGACCGTTCTGACGGCGGTCTGCTGGTTACGCTGGCGGAAATGGCCTTCGCCGGTCACTGCGGTATTGACGCTGATATCCACTCTCTGGGTGAAGATCGTCTGGCGGCGCTGTTTAACGAAGAACTGGGTGCGGTGATTCAGGTTCGTGCTGCTGAGCGTGAGGCGGTGGAAGCGATTCTGGCTGCCCACGGCCTGGCAGACTGCGTACACTTCCTCGGTAAAGCCGTTGAAGGTGACCGCTTCACCCTGACCGCTAACGGCCAGCCGGTGTTTAGCGAAAGCCGTACTACCCTGCGTATGTGGTGGGCGGAAACCACCTGGCAGATGCAGCGCCTGCGTGACAACCCGGAATGCGCCGATCAGGAACACGATGCTAAAACCAACGATGCGGACCCTGGTCTCAACGTTAAACTGTCGTTTGATATCAACGAAGATGTTGCCGCTCCGTACATCGCCACCGGTGCGCGTCCCAAAGTGGCCGTACTGCGCGAGCAGGGTGTGAACTCCCACGTTGAAATGGCAGCTGCCTTCCACCGTGCGGGTTTTGACGCCATCGATGTGCACATGAGCGACCTGCTGGGCGGACGTATCGGCCTGGGTAACTTCCAGGCACTGGTGGCCTGCGGCGGCTTCTCTTACGGCGATGTGCTTGGCGCTGGTGAAGGTTGGGCGAAGTCGATTCTGTTCAACAACCGCGTCCGTGATGAGTTCGAAACCTTCTTCCATCGCCCGCAAACGCTGGCGCTCGGCGTGTGTAACGGTTGTCAGATGATGTCTAACCTGCGTGAGCTGATCCCGGGAAGCGACCTGTGGCCGCGCTTTGTGCGTAACCACTCCGACCGCTTTGAAGCCCGCTTCAGTCTGGTCGAAGTGACGCAAAGCCCATCCTTACTGCTTGCTGATATGGTGGGTTCGATGATGCCGATTGCTGTTTCTCACGGTGAAGGTCGTGTCGAAGTGCGTGACGGTGCGCATCTGGCTCAGCTTGAGAGCAAAGGTCTGGTGGCGCTGCGTTATGTCGATAACTTCGGTAAGGTGACCGAGACCTATCCGGCTAACCCGAACGGTTCGCCGAACGGCATTACTGCAGTGACCACTGAAAATGGTCGCGTCACCATTATGATGCCGCACCCGGAACGTGTGTTCCGTACCGTGAGCAACTCCTGGCACCCGGAAAACTGGGGCGAGGATAGCCCATGGATGCGTATTTTCCGCAACGCGCGTAAACAGCTCGGTTAATTCGCTCAATAGTCATCAAGCCCCTCTTCGCGAGGGGCTTTTTTTTGTCTGCCGGATGGAACCCGCCTGATGACGCTACGCTTATCAGGCCTACAGGGAAAATGCGGTTGTAGGCCGGATAAGGCGTTCACGCCGCCATCCGGCAATAAACTCAGCGCTTGCACCTAAAAGTAAAGTGTCGGGAAATGCCGACATGGGCAGGGTTGCGGTGTCGTCAAAAAGAGACGTTTAATTATTTGATTTAATAGGGATTTGTTTTTAAGTGCTGCAAGTGTTGCTGATTGGCGACAGGGAGAACAAAAAACAGCCAGAACTGTTATTTGTGAAAATAATAATATTTTTCATACTTATCATTGTGTTAATAAAGTGTTTTGAATACTGGCACAGATGCTGCATAATATTAACCAGTGGCTCATTCACCTTCTTATGTCAGCCCCTTCGGGACGTGCTACATAAACTTCGAATGACGCACAACAAGGTGCCTGCCGTCCAACATCTGATATTAGCATTGCTCATATCAACCTCCGGGCGAAACGTCGAGTTAGGCACCGCCTTATTCCATAACAAAGCCGGGTTAATCCCGGCTTTGTTGTATCTGGCGTTCCCCTCAGTTAGCATCAATCTATTCCTGTCCATTGAGAGTAACGCCTTGAAGCGCTGGTCAGTTTTTCCCCGATCTTTACGTCAATTGGTGACGTTGGCCTTCTTGCTTATCCTGCTGCCGTTGTTAGTTCTGGCCTGGCAGGCATGGCAAAGTCTGAATGCCCTGAGCGCGCAGGCTGCGCTGACAAACCGCACCACGCTGATTGATGCCAGACGCAGCGAGGCGATGACCAACGTCGCGCTGGAGATGGAGCGCAGCTATCGGCAATACTGCGTGCTTGATGACCCAACATTGGCCAGGGTCTATCAAAGCCAGCGTAAACGCTACAGCGACATGCTGGATGCGCATGCGGGGGTGTTGCCGGATACCAAGCTCTACCAGGCGTTGCGTCAGGATCTTAACGATCTCGCGCAGTTGCAGTGTAAAAACAGTGGTCCTGACAGTGTGTCGGCTGCACGGCTGGAAGCGTTCGCCAATGCCAATACCGAGATGGTGCAAGCGACGCGTACCGTGGTCTTTTCTCGTGGGCAGCAGTTACAGCAGGAAATAGCCGAACGCGGGCAGTTTTTTGGCTGGCAGGCACTGGTGCTGTTTCTCGTCAGCCTGGCGATGGTCTTGCTGTTTACCCGCATGATTATCGGCCCGGTGAAGGGCATTGAACGGATGATCAACTGTCTGGGAGAAGGGCGCTCGCTGGGGGATAGCGTATTATTTACCGGGCCACGGGAGCTGAGATCTGTGGGGCAGCGTATCATCTGGTTAAGCGAACGCCTCTCCTGGCTTGAGTCGCAACGGCATCAGTTTTTACGCCATCTTTCCCATGAGCTGAAAACGCCGCTGGCGAGCATGCGCGAAGGTACCGAATTGTTGGCCGATCAGGTGGTTGGCCCGTTAACACCGGAGCAAAAAGAGGTGGTCGGTATTCTGGATGACAGCAGCCGTAACCTGCAAAAGCTGATTGAACAACTCCTCGATTACAACCGCAAGCTGGCTGATGACGAGGTGGAACTTGAAAGTGTGGAAATCACGCCGCTGGTGGAAAGCGTTGTTTCTGCGCATAGCCTGCCCGCTCGCGCCAAAATGATACATACTGATGTTGCGCTTGCGGTGAAAACCTGCCTGGCAGAACCGATGCTGTTGATGAGCGTGCTGGACAATCTTTATTCCAATGCGGTGCACTATGGTGCTGAATCCGGTAACATTTGGATCCGCAGCAGTTTGCATGGCTCAACGGTATACATCGATGTAATGAATACCGGCACACCGATTCCAGAAGCAGAACAGACCATGATCTTCGAGCCTTTTTTCCAGGGGAGTCATCAGCGAAAAGGGGCGGTAAAAGGAAGCGGGTTGGGGCTAAGCATTGCCAGAGATTGCATCCGCCGTATGCGGGGCAAGCTGTATCTGGTTGATGACCATGCGCAAAACGTTTGTTTTCGCATAGAACTGCCGCTAGCTGCTGCGAAAAATCACTAAAATAAACCTAAGTCTGGTGAGTATGCCATACGTTGTTGTCCGAATGCTTAAACGACATTTTCTTCGTCGCGTCATCCTCGCAAGCCTGCCGTGCCTGGCGCTGGTTGGTTGTGTCCCGAACGCGGTGAATCATATTATCGGCGATCCCTCGCAGGAGAAAATTCCGCCTAATCAACTGGCGGACTACCTTGCAACCGACTGTACGGATATCTGGTCGCTGTCTGGCCAGTCTACAGAAACCAATCCGTTGTACTGGCTGCGGGCGATGGATTGTGCCAATCGCCTGATGCCGGTGCAGGCGCGTAGTGAAGCCAGCACCCTGATGGCAGATACCTGGCAGGGCGCTTTCAGGCGTGGGATCCTGCTCGATAATGCCAACATTACGCCGCCTGAAAGGCGGGAGGCTGTTACGCGCCTCGATGCGTTAAGCCCGCAAATTCCGCCACAGGTACGCCCGCTGTATCAGGTCTGGCGCAGCAGCCAAACGTTGCAGTTGCAGCTTGCCGAAGAGCGTATGCGCTACAGCAAACTCCAGCAGGCGTCCGACAGCGATCTCGATACGCTGCGTCAACAGCAACAGCATTTGCAGTCCCAGCTCGATCTCACGACCCGCAAGCTGGAGAATCTGACCGATATTGAGCGCCAGCTTTCCACGCGCAAACCTGGCGGTAACTACAATCCTGATGCGCTGCACGGGAACGATAAACTCACTACGCCTGATAACGAAGAAGGCGTAGCGCCGTCTGCCGATGAGGTTACGCCATGATAAGCCGTAAGCCCGCGCATCTGCTGCTGGTGGATGACGATCCGGGACTGTTGAAATTACTTGGAATGCGACTGACCAGCGAAGGCTACAGCGTCGTGACCGCGGAAAGTGGGCAGGAAGGGTTACGGGTGCTGAACCGTGAAAAAGTGGATCTGGTTATTAGCGATCTGCGGATGGATGAAATGGATGGCATGCAGCTGTTTACTGAAATCCAGAAAGTACAGCCTGGGATGCCGGTGATTATCCTGACCGCTCACGGCTCCATCCCGGACGCCGTTGCGGCGACCCAGCAAGGGGTGTTCAGTTTCCTCACTAAACCAGTCGACAAGGACGCGTTATATCACGCGATTGACGGGGCGCTGGAACAGTCTGCGCCCGCCACCGATGACAGCTGGCGCGAATCTATCGTTACCCGCAGCCCGCTGATGCTACGCCTGCTGGAACAGGCGCGGATGGTGGCGCAATCGGACGTTAGCGTCTTGATCAACGGTCAAAGCGGAACCGGGAAAGAAGTTTTCGCTCAGGCTATTCACAATGCCAGCCCACGCAGCCAAAAACCTTTCATTGCCATTAACTGCGGCGCGTTGCCGGAACAACTGCTGGAATCAGAACTGTTTGGTCATGCGCGCGGTGCTTTTACCGGTGCGGTGAGCAATCGTGAAGGGCTGTTTCAGGCCGCAGAAGGCGGTACGCTGTTTCTCGATGAGATTGGCGATATGCCTGCGCCGTTACAGGTGAAACTGCTGCGCGTATTGCAGGAACGAAAAGTCAGACCATTGGGCAGTAACCGCGATATCGACATTGATGTGCGGATCGTTTCTGCGACCCACCGCGATTTACCCAAAGCGATGGCACGGGGCGAATTTCGCGAGGATTTGTACTACCGCCTCAATGTGGTGAGCCTGAAGATCCCTGCGCTGGCCGAGCGTACGGAAGATATTCCGCTGCTGGCGAACCATCTGCTGCGCCAGTCTGCTGAACGGCACAAACCGTTCGTACGCGCCTTTTCAACCGATGCCATGAAGCGGTTAATGACCGCCAGCTGGCCGGGCAACGTGCGTCAGCTGGTCAACGTAATTGAGCAGTGCGTGGCGTTGACCTCTTCGCCGGTGATCAGCGACGCGCTGGTGGAGCAGGCGCTGGAAGGGGAAAACACCGCGCTGCCGACCTTTGTTGAGGCGCGTAACCAGTTTGAGCTCAACTATCTGCGTAAGCTGCTGCAAATCACCAAGGGCAATGTGACCCACGCGGCAAGAATGGCGGGGCGCAACCGCACCGAATTCTATAAATTGCTTTCTCGGCACGAGCTGGATGCAAACGATTTCAAAGAATAAATCTGCGGATTATGTTAGCTTTATTCGATCAAAAGACAGGCGACCTTTTCAAGGAATAGCATGAAAAAGATTGATGCGATTATTAAACCCTTCAAGCTGGACGACGTCCGCGAAGCGCTGGCAGAAGTCGGCATTACCGGTATGACTGTGACAGAAGTGAAAGGTTTTGGCCGTCAGAAAGGCCATACCGAGTTGTACCGTGGCGCGGAATATATGGTGGATTTTCTGCCGAAGGTAAAAATTGAAATTGTGGTTACCGACGACATCGTCGATACCTGCGTCGACACCATTATCCGTACTGCCCAGACCGGCAAGATCGGTGACGGTAAGATTTTTGTCTTCGACGTGGCACGCGTTATTCGTATTCGTACCGGTGAAGAAGACGACGCGGCAATCTAAGCCGCGCCGTTAATTTGTAGGCCTGATAAGCGTAGCGCATCAGGCAGAGTGATTGCCGGATGGCGGCGTAAACGCCTTATCCGGCCTACTCGCGTAACACATTACAAGACTTTGTGCGGACCGAAGCATTCGTAATGAATGTTCTCGTTTTTCACGCCCAGACCGACCAGCTGCTTCGCGGCGAACTGCATGAAACCAACCGGACCGCACAGATAAAACTGCATCGCCGGATCGCTGATTGCGCTTTCCAGTTTGTTCAAATCCATCAGACCTACGCTATCAAAGGCACCTTTCGCACGATCGGCTTCGGTTGGCTCACGATACCAGGTGTGTGCGCTAAAGCGTGGCAGCGTTTTGCCGAGTTCGTTGACTTCATCAGCGAAGGCATGCACGTCACCATTTTCTGCCGCGTGGAACCAGTTAACCTGTGCCGTATGCTTCGCTTTTGCCAGCGTATCCAGCATCGCCAGCATTGGGGTTTGTCCCACGCCTGCGGAGATCAGAGATACCGGGGTGTCGGTCGCAACGTCCATAAAGAAATCGCCCGCAGGTGCGGCCAGGTGAACAATGTCGCCAACATTCGCATGGTTGTGCAGCCAGGTTGAAACCTGACCACCGTCCTCACGCTTAACCGCAATACGGTAGCCTTTGCCATCGGGTTTACGGGTCAGTGAGTACTGACGAATTTCCTGATGCGGGAAACCTTCCGGCTTTAACCAGACGCCCAGATATTGCCCCGGATGATATTCAGCTACTGCGCCACCGTCGACAGGTTCAAATTCAAAGCTGGTGATAAGTGCACTGCGTGGGGTTTTTGCCACGATACGGAAAGGACGGGTACCTTCCCAGCCGCCATTTTTATTGGCATTTTCGCTGTAAATCTGCGCTTCACGGTTGATGAAAACGTTCGCCAGTACGCCGTATGCTTTGCCCCACGCATCCAGAACTTCCTGGCCTGGGCTGAACATTTCGTCCAGCGTTGCCAGTAAATGGCCACCCACGATGTTGTACTGCTCGGGTTTAATTTGGAAGCTGGTATGCTTCTGTGCGATTTTCTCAACAGCCGGCAACAGTGCCGCCAGGTTTTCGATATTGCTGGCATACGCGGCAATAGCATTAAACAGCGCTTCACGCTGATCGCCATTACGCTGATTACTCATGTTGAAGATTTCTTTCAGCTCTGGGTTATGCGTAAACATGCGGTCGTAGAAATGGGCGGTCAGCTTCGGGCCTGTTTCAACCAGCAGGGGAATGGTGGCTTTCACTGTAGCGATGGTTTGTGCGTCAAGCATACGGTCTTCCTTTATCTGAGACTTTAATGATGTATGTCAAATACATCTTATAAAAAATACCCCTGCATTGTAAATGGTTCTTTGTAACTTTGCGTTGTAAAGGTTACATCGTGAAAAATCTGCATCACAAACCTGAAAAGAAATCCGTTGAAATTCAGCAGACCTTTGTTCTCCAAAGCCTTGCGTACCGTGAAGGTAATCGTTTGCGTAAAATCCTTTGTCAAGACCTGTTATCGAAGAATGATTCGGTTATACTGTTCGCCGTTGTCCTACGGACCGCCTTTTAAGGCCGAAAATTTTATTGTTAGCTGAGTCAGGAGATGCGGATGTTAAAGCGTGAAATGAACATTGCCGATTATGATGCCGAACTGTGGCAGGCTATGGAGCAGGAAAAAGTACGTCAGGAAGAGCACATCGAACTGATCGCCTCCGAAAACTACACCAGCCCGCGTGTTATGCAGGCGCAGGGTTCTCAGCTGACCAACAAATATGCTGAAGGTTATCCGGGCAAGCGCTACTACGGCGGTTGCGAGTACGTTGATATCGTTGAGCAACTGGCTATCGATCGCGCAAAAGAGCTGTTTGGCGCTGACTACGCTAACGTACAACCGCACTCCGGCTCTCAGGCTAACTTCGCTGTTTACACCGCTCTGCTGCAACCGGGCGATACCGTTCTGGGTATGAACCTGGCACAAGGCGGCCACCTGACTCACGGCTCCCCGGTTAACTTCTCCGGCAAACTGTACAACATCATCCCTTACGGTATTGATGAGTCCGGCAAAATTGACTACGAAGACATGGCGAAGCAGGCCAAAGAGCACAAACCGAAGATGATCATCGGTGGCTTCTCTGCTTACTCCGGCGTTGTTGACTGGGCAAAAATGCGCGAAATCGCCGACAGCATCGGTGCATATCTGTTCGTCGATATGGCGCACGTTGCGGGTCTGATTGCCGCAGGCGTTTATCCGAACCCGGTTCCACACGCACACGTTGTGACCACCACCACCCACAAAACCCTGGCGGGTCCACGCGGTGGCCTGATCCTGGCGAAAGGCGGTGACGAAGAGCTGTACAAAAAACTGAACTCTGCTGTGTTCCCAAGTGCGCAGGGCGGCCCGCTGATGCACGTGATCGCGGCGAAAGCTGTGGCGCTGAAAGAAGCGATGGAGCCTGAGTTCAAGGTTTACCAACAGCAGGTTGCCAAAAACGCCAAAGCGATGGTGGAAGTGTTCCTGAACCGTGGATACAAAGTGGTTTCTGGCGGTACTGAAAACCACCTGTTCCTGCTGGATCTGGTTGATAAAAACCTGACCGGTAAAGAAGCTGACGCCGCGCTGGGCCGTGCTAACATCACCGTTAACAAAAACAGCGTACCGAACGATCCGAAGAGCCCGTTTGTGACTTCCGGTATCCGTATCGGTTCTCCGGCTGTGACTCGCCGTGGCTTTAAAGAAGCTGAAGTGAAAGAGCTGGCTGGCTGGATGTGTGACGTTCTGGACAACATCAATGACGAAGCTGTTATCGAGCGCGTCAAAGGTAAAGTGCTGGATATCTGTGCACGTTTCCCGGTTTACGCGTAAGTAATACGGATTGCCAGATGGTGGTGTAAACACCTTATCCGGCCTACAGGTAACTCACATGTAGGCCAGATAAACGAAGTGCCATCCGGCAGTTATATTGACTTAAGCAAGATTGTTTCATCGATTAAAGTCGCCACTGGCGGCTTTTTCTTTGCCTGAATCCATTTTCTCAATAAACGTATTTCTCGGCCCTGATTCAACGTTACTGCGCCGACAATCACGCCATCCTGTAGGTTAAACCATATTGCTTTCTGCGCATCAGGATCGCCGCGTAGGAGCCAGTTCTCACCCTGCATTTCGCCGACAAACTGTAGATTATCACGGTACTGATCGGTCCAGAACCAGCCCGGCGTTGCTGCTGGCTGCGGTTGATTGAGCATCGCGGCGGCGGCAACCTGTGCCTGAAAATTGGCGTTTTCCCAGCTTTCCACGCGTACTAACGAACCGTCAGCCTGGCGTGTTATCGCTACGTCACCGGCGGCGAAAATCGCGGGATCGGAGGTGGTGCAGGCGGTATCAACGATAATGCCGTTCGCCGTCTCCAGCCCCGCTTCGCGGGCCAGCATATCGTTCGCCACGATACCGATGCCATAGATCACCGCATCAGCGGTGAGAGTTTCGCCGTTTTGTAGCGTGAGCGAGATACACTCTCCCGCTTCGGCATGCTCAATAGCGCTGTTAAGCAGTACCCGCACGCCCGCAAGTTGGTGGCGGGCTAGCAGGTAGTCGCGCACCGGAGCAGGCGCGTTGCGGCCCATGACCGTTGGCGCCAGCTCCACCACCGTCACCTGACAGCCGCGTTGAGTCGCGCTGGCCGCCAGTTCCAGACCAATGGTGCCCGCACCGACAATGACAATCGACTTGCCCGGCAATAAATTGTCGCGCAGGCGCTCGGCATCGCCCGCGTGGCGCAGGGTGAAGCAACGATCGCCCAGCTTATCCAGTTGCGGAAGGGGGCGTGCCGCAGCGCCCGTCGCAATCAGTAGCCGATCCCATGGATAACTCTGCCCATTAGCCAGCACCAACTGATGCGTTTGGCGGCCGAGCGTCTGCACAGTAACCCCCAGATGCAGCTGTACGTTGTGTTCCCGCCACCAGTCAGCGGGGAGTATCGGCTGAAGTTGCGGATTGTCGTCCAGTAGCATCGCTTTGGAGAGCGGTGGGCGTTCATAGGGCAGATGCTGCTCATCGGAAAACAGGTGTAATTCGCCGTCAAAACCTTGTTGGCGCAGTGCAGCGATAGCCATAGCCGCCGCCTGACCGCCGCCGACGATAGCAATAGTTTTTGGGTTCATAACGCCTCCTCAGAGATCCAGTCCGGCGGCGACGTGACGAATACCGCGAATACCCAGACCGGCGTCGGCATTGATCATCACGCCGCTCAATGTGCGGTTGTTGCGCTTTGACGCCAGCATCACATACGGGCCGGTAAAATCCGCCGGCTCCGGGAAAAATTGTAGTGGCAAAATAGCGGCGATTTTTTCCGGCGTCAGCGACTGCATAATCGATGTATCGTTTTGTCCCAACGCCTGCGGGCCGCGTAGATCTGTCGCCATACCGCATGGACCGACACCGTTAACACGAACCTTTGGTGCCAGCTCGTATGCCAGCTGGCGAATCAGCCCGGTAGCCGCATGTTTGCTGGCGGTATACAGCGGGCCGCCGCCGCCGGGATACCACGACGCATTGGACAGGGTAAAGATGATGCTGCCTTCGCTGGCGATAAGTGCTGGGGCACAGGCTTTCGCACCCAGCAGATAGCCCAGCACGTTGACGTTAAACAGCTCATGAAAGCCGCTCTCCAGCGCATCCGCAGGCGTATTGACCAACGAGGCGTTGTGATCCCATATCCCCGCATTTCCGATAAAACAGTCCAGCGTACCGTAATGCGTCAGGATTTGAGCTACCGCGCGCTGATAGTCGGCGTAGCAGGTGACGTTGCCTTCGATTGCCAGCACATGTTCGCCAAAGCGCTGACGCAGGCTGGCAACTTTAGCTGGCGACAGCTCCAGTGTGGCGACCCGCGCACCTTCTTCGATGAAACGCTCGACCAGCGCCAGGCCAAGACCGGAGCCGCCGCCGGTGATAAAGACCACGTTATCGCGTAAATCGCTCATCTAGCGTCCTCTGGAATATCAACAAACACATCGCTACCGTCCACATATACCGCGTAGGTGGTTAGCGGATCGGTGGCGGGTAGACACAACGCCTTGCCGGTTTTCAGGCAAAAACTGGCGGCATGCAGCGGGCATTCCACCGTAGCGTCGTCTTCCAGATAGCCTTCCGACATCGAGGCGTTACCGTGGCTACAGCGATCGTTAATGGCATAGAACTCGCCGCCAACGTTGAACAGCGCGATGACGGGCGAGGTATCAAGCCGGAGCGCTTCACCCTCCGGCAAATCCCCTACGGGGCAAGCATAAACACGACTCATCAGAACAGTACACTCAGGTTATGGGAGGTGATCACCGCTTGATCCAGCACGATCTCACGCTCCAGTAAGCGCCACTCATCGCCCGGCAAACGGCGCACTTTGTCTATGCGCATGCCGACGTAAAAGGTTTCATCGCGCTCTTTTTGCGCGCGATACAGCAGATAATTAAGGCGAACGGCAAAGACGTCGGGAACTCCAGTTTCACTGACCTGGCAGTTGCTGATCAGGTGCCGGGTACGCGACGGTGGCTCTTCCGCCCAGGCCATGCCGGTTTCCAGCCGCGCGATACGACGTTCGAGCTGGTCTTTGTTGTCGTTGAAAATCCAGGTGGTCGGCGGCTGCACGCCTTTGCGACGATCGCGCGTCTGGGCATTGACCGTCGTACGCATGGTGTAGCGAATGTCTTCATCCAGTTGTGCCAGCCAGTCACGAAACTTCCAGTCATCCAGCAGGCTGGCTTCATGGTAGAGAAACTGTGTAATGCGGTGGTGTAGTTCCTGAGAAACTAAGGTGCTCATTTCATCACCTCCTGCTGGTAAGCGGCGGTTTTTTCCTGCACTTCCTGCCAGCTTTCGCTGCTGAGTAAATCGGCCCAGCGCTGATACATGCCGCGCGCGGCGGTTTCCGAAAAGATGTAGTTGGTGATCCCCGGAATGCCGTCTTCACGACGTTTCTCCTGGCCCAGCCCCATTTCCAGACACAATTTGGTGTTGCGTGCGCGATGACCCTTCAGCAGTTTTTGAATTTCACACCAGTTTTCCGAGTCGTCCTGCTCCAGGAATCCAGCGGGGCCAAAGGCGCGCGTGGCGCTGTTTTCAAACGCAGCTTTCACTTCATCAGAGGCGGCTTTATCGGTAATACAGAATGCCCATACTTCAACTTGATCCGGCCCGCGCGGATGCCAGACCCTTAAGGTGGCAGTACCGTTGAGCCAGGAAAGCGTTGGGAAAATGTTGTTGTGACCGGCCAGACGCAGGGCGCGAACTTTTCCCAGACGCTGCTCGGCTTCCGCGTAGGTGTCACGGTAGTAGCTGGAGACTTCGCCGTCGACCCAGACGTTGGCATCGGGATTTTCGGTAAAGAAAAATCCGCTGCCGTGCCCATCCTGACCGAACTGTAGCGCGTCTTTGGCGGTTTCCCACACCGGGCGGGCGGTTTGTCCGTCGCCCAGGCGCTTGTCGCTGCCGTCGTCTTTTGCCCCCAGCACCTGCACGGCCGAGGCATGGCTGAACAGCGCGTGATACTGGTCGCTGGCAAACTGTTCGGCGGGGAATTTCCAGTTACAATCGATGGTCCACTTTTGTACGCCACCGACGATTTCGGTGCCGCCTTCACGACGATCCAGCACACCGTCGAGATACCAGGCGATATCGCCGAGATAATCGCGCAACGCAGGCGCGGAGGTATCCCAGTTGCCGAAAATCAGTCCCTTGTAGCTCTCTACGCCAGGAACTTCGTTCAGCCCCCAGTGCGATTTGCACAGCCCTTGCGGGTAGGCGCGCGGTTCCAGCGGAACGTCGATCAGCTCGCCGTTAATGCCGTACGACCAGCCGTGATACGGGCAGGTGAAGGCGCGGGTATTACCGCAGTCGGCGTAGCTGACGCGCATTGCGCGGTGGCGACACTGGTTGAGAAACGCTTTGATGCTGCCGTCTTTCTGGCGAACCACCACAACTGCATCCTCGCCCATGTAGGTGTTAAAAAAATCACCGGGTTTGGGGATTTGGCTTTCGTGGGCGAGAAATAACCAGCAGCGTCCGAAGATGCGTTCCAGCTCCAGTTGGTAAATTTCAGGGTCGGTATAAATTCGTGGGGTTACGCGACCGTTTTGCGTGTCGATCAGTTGGTAGATGTCTAAATTTGAGGGTGTGGTCATATTTTTTAATCCTGAAAGCTAAGATGTATTGACCTTCTTTTTTTGTACCTTAAGGATGTTGCTGGTTAGTTATCAATCTGTGAAATAGTAAATTTCTACCAGTTGAGACATTTTTTCGATAACAAGGAGAAGGGCATGGAACTGAGGCACTTACGCTATTTCGTAGCGGTGGCGCAGGCGCTGAATTTCACCCGAGCGGCAGAGAAGCTGCATACCTCTCAGCCGTCGTTAAGCAGCCAGATCCGCGATCTGGAAACGTGCGTGGGCGTTCCGTTGCTGGTGCGGGATAAACGAAAAGTTGCGCTGACGGCGGCGGGAGAGTGCTTTTTACAAGATGCGCTGGCGATCCTCGAACAGGCGGAAAACGCCAAAGTTCGTGCCCGTAAAACGGTGCAGGAAGATAATCATTTCGCCATCGGTTTTGTCCCTTCCGCAGAGGTAAATCTGCTGCCGAAGGTGCTGCCTTTGTTTCGTTTAAAACAGCCTGATACGCACATTGAGCTGGTGAGTCTGATCACCACCGAACAGGAAGAGAAGATCCTGAGTGGAGAGCTGGATGTGGGCTTAATGCGCCACCCGGTGTACAGCCCGGATCTCGATTATCTGGAGCTGATTCATGAGCCGTTAGTAGTGGTTTTACCGGTGAATCATCCGTTAGCTAATGAGCAAGCAATCTCCGCGGAACAACTACACGGCGTGAATTTTGTCAGCACCGATCCGGCCTACTCCGGCGCGTTAGCGATGATTGTCAAAAACTGGTTTCAGCAGCAAAAAAGCCAGCCCAACATTGTGCAGGTGGCAACCAACATTCTGGTGACCATGAACCTGGTCGGCATGGGGCTGGGGGTGACTTTGATACCCGGTTATATGAATAATTTTAATACCGGACAGGTGGTTTTCCGCCCTATTGTTGGCGATGTTCCGACCATTGCGCTGTTGATGGCGTGGAAAAAAGGGCCAATCAAACCGGCGTTGACCGATTTTATCGCCACGGTACATGAACGTTTAGCGGTGAGCCTGACGGAGTAATGGCTATAACTCGCTAAGCTGTGACTCGACATACAGATAGCCAATGCCCATAAGTTGCTGGGTGCGATTAAGCTTACCGAAGCTTATCTGCGTGGCTCTGGCTCGCGGGTTATCGCCGTGATCGAATGGGTTAAACCCAGTTTGCTGCACCAGCGTATTGAGCCAGCTGTCGCCAAATGCGCAGCTACGCCCATACAACCATATTTGGTTAATATTCAGTATATTCAGAAAGTTATAAAGACTCAGCCCGATGGCGCTGGCGGCATTTTCGGCCCAGGCCTGAATGCGGACATCTCCGTGCTGCCAGGCCGCAATTAGCTGGTCAGTGGTGAGCGTTTCCGGATCGTAAAGGGATGTCGGCTGCGATTTCATCCACACCCGGGCCTGCTTTTTCAATGCGCTTAATGACGCTACGGTTTCCAGACAGCCATAGCGACCACAGTCACAGGCGACACCATCGGGATGAATGATGGTATGCCCAATCTGACCGCTGCCATACAGGCTACCGCGCCAGATGTTATCGTTAATCACAAACGATGAGCCAATACCGTAATCAACGTTAATCACGCAGAAATCACCGTTTGCCGCCGGGTTTTGCCATTTTTCCGCCAGCGCCAGCATCACGCAGTCATTGTCCAGCCGGACCTGCACGCCGAGCTTCTCCTCCAGCAGATATTTTATTTCCACCGGCGTTTTCCACGGGGCCTGGGGCATGGTTTTTGATGCACCGGTTATCGGATCAACTTGACCATGAACGCCAAGCGCCAGATTAATCGTCACCTCGGGAAATTCCCGACGATACTCCCGCCAGTGTGCTGCCAGGGCTGACAGCAGTGCTTTTGGCGATTCGGGGTTGATGACTTCATGCTGCCAGTCGCCTACGGCCACCAGTCGCGCGTCAGCCAGTTGACTGGTGATGCTGGTGGGGGTGACGTTGATGCACAGCGTCCAGGCGCCTTTTTCTGGCAAATGATAGCTGCCGCTGCTCAAACCGCGCTGGCTTAAGGTTTCTCGCGAATGGCTGATTCTCCCTTCATCCATCAGTTCTTCGAGGATATTGCTGACCGCCGGGATCGACAGGCTGGTGAGCTGCGCCAGCTGTGACTTGCTGAGCTGTTTTTCCCGCCACAGGTGAGACAAAAAGATCTGTTTATTCGCCTGACGGACCCTGACGTTGTTGAACCCCGAACGCTGCATTCACTTAACTCCCTTAACTATATTGCGTGAGCATTGCGCATTTTAACGCCACCTAACTGCCGCAGAATAGCATCAAGTTGAATTTTTACTTTTGTTTATTGAGTGGAGAGCGGCATGTACGGTTCAGTTAAAGTCTGGCAGGAAACGATCACCCTCCCAACGTGGGCGGCGGGTGAAGAAGATGCCAACCCAATGTTTCTGGAAAAACGGGTGTATCAGGGATCTTCTGGAGCGGTTTACCCTTACGGCGTGATTGATACGCTGACCGGCAAACGTGAAATGCGCGACTATCAGGCGGTGTG
The DNA here is from genome assembly GCF_030332645.1 of Citrobacter sp. Cpo091. Taxonomy (NCBI): domain Bacteria; kingdom Pseudomonadati; phylum Pseudomonadota; class Gammaproteobacteria; order Enterobacterales; family Enterobacteriaceae; genus Citrobacter; species Citrobacter sp. Cpo091. The sequence goes on along the minus strand of NZ_JAOWHL010000040.1, from coordinate 588,215 downwards.
GATGGAGAACGACTTCATTCGCATCATGCTGCTGCCGGAGTTAGGCGGGCGTATTCATCGAGCGTATGACAAAGTGCAGCAGCGCGACTTCGTCTACTACAACGAAGTGGTGAAACCCGCGCTGGTCGGTCTGCTTGGGCCGTGGATCTCCGGCGGCATCGAGTTTAACTGGCCGCAACATCATCGCCCGACCACCTTTATGCCGGTGGATTTTACTCAGCAGCAGGGTGAGCAGGGTGAATACACCGTGTGGATGGGTGAGGTTGAGCCTATGCGCGGTTTACAGGTAATGACCGGATTCACGCTGTATCCGGATCGCGCGTTGATCGAGATAACCGGGAAGGTGTTTAACGGTAACGCTACCCCGCGCCACTTCTTATGGTGGGCGAATCCGGCGGTGAAGGGCGGCGACGATCATCAGAGCGTGTTCCCTCCGGATGTGACGGCGGTATTTGACCACGGTAAGCGCGATGTCTCAGCGTTTCCCATCGCCACCGGCACATACTACAAAGTGGACTATTCGGCCGGTGTGGATATCTCACGCTACAAGAACGTACCCGTACCGACCTCCTATATGGCTGAAAAATCAGATTATGATTTTGTTGGCGCGTGGCATCACGGCGAGCGTGGTGGGTTGCTGCATGTGGCCGATCACCATGTTTCGCCGGGGAAAAAACAGTGGACCTGGGGATACGGCGACTTTGGTGTTGCCTGGGATCGTAATCTCACCGATGACAACGGTCCGTATATTGAACTGATGACCGGGGTCTTTACCGATAATCAGCCGGATTTCACCTGGCTTGCGCCGTACGAAGAGAAAGTCTTCGTGCAAAACTTCTTGCCCTACAGCGAACTAGGAATGGTGCAAAACGCCAGCACGCAGTTGGCGCTTCGTCTGGTGCGTAAGCGTAGCCAGCTTTCTGTGGGCGTTTATGCGATTGCGCCGCTACGCGATGTTCAGGTTACGCTTGCTGCGCACGGGCAGCCGTTCTATGAAAATACCCTCACCCTTGAGCCTGGACAGAGCTGGCTGGCCGATGTGTCTGACAATGGCCATGCCCGGGTGACGATGACCGTCACAAGCGTCGATGGCACTACGCTTTTGCAGTACGAAGAGCACATCGCGAAAGAATTACCGCTGCCTTCGGCGGCCGTCGCGCCAGCGCTGCCAGAAGCGCTTTCTAATACCGATGAACTCTATTTTATTGGTCAGCATCTGGAGCAGTACAACCACGCCAGCCGCTATGCCGAAGATTATTATCGCCGCGCGCTGGACGTTGATCCGCTGGACTACCGCAATAATGTGGCCCTGGGGACGCTGGCGCTAAACCGCGCCGACTGGGCGCTGGCGGCACAATGTGCTGGCAAGGCGCTGGAGCGGGCGCATAAGCTCAATAAAAATCCGCGTGATGGTGAGGCAAGTATGCTGCTGGCCGCCGCACAGGAACGTCAGGGCGATGATGACAGCGCGTGGGATAATTATTATAAGGCCAGCTGGAGCGGCAACTGCCGGGATGCGGCTTTCTGGTCGTTAGCGCGTCTGGCGATGAAGCGTCAGGACTACGCTGGCGCATTGGAAAAGGTCGAGCAGAGCCTGCGCTTTAACGGCAGTAATAACCTGGCGATGGGGCTGAAAGCGCTGGCGCTGGCAAAGCTTGATCGCAATGCGCAAGCGCTGGACTACATTCGCCAACAACTGGTTGATTATCCACTGAGTTACACCCTGCACTATGCGCGCTGGGCTATTTGCCAGGATGAGGCCACTGCACAGGCGCTAATCTCGATTACCGGGCGGCGCGGGACCAACGCGTGTGAACTGGCAGGCTGGCTGACTTCTTTGGGGCAAAAGGATGCTGCCCGTAGCGTGCTGGAACTGCTCGACAGCCAGGAAACGCTGCCGATGCTGTGGCGCGCTTCGCTGAGCGATAATCCACAACCGTTCATTGAACGTGCTCGTGAGTGTCTGCAAAACCGCGTGCGCTTCCCCAATACGCTGGATGAAGTGCAGATGCTGCAAACTCTTGAGCAAAGTGCTTTTGCCCGCTATTTCCTCGGCTGCTTCTGGTACAGCAAACGGCGTTATGCCGAGGCGGTTTCCTGCTGGCAGTTCACGCTTGCGCAGGAAGCGGATTTCGCACCGGTACACCGTTTACTAGGAATCTATGCCTGGAACAAACTGCACGATGCACAGCAGGCGATGCAGTATTTGTCGCAGGCCGTGGCGCTGGAACCACAGAATGCTCGCTTCCTGTTTGAACTCGACTATCTCAAGAAGTTAATGGCGCAACCCGCTGAGCAGCGTCTGCAGCGACTGGAAGCCAGTAAAGAGATTGTCTTCCATCGAGACGATCTGACGGTGGAACTGCTCAGCTTGTGGAATGGGGTGGGGCGCTACGACGATGCCGCCGCGGTGTTACGTGAACGCGTGTTCCATCCGTGGGAAGGTGGTGAAGGTAAAGCCACCGGGCAATATCTGCTGAATCAGATGCATCGTGCCCTGGCTGCCGTTCATTCCGGTGACCTGCAAACCGCCATCGCGCAACTGCAACAGGCGTTGCACTACCCACAAAACCTCGGGGAAGGACGCTTGCCAGGGCAAACGGATAACGACATCTGGTATTTGCTGGGGCATTGCGCTCAGCTGCAAGGCCATTTCGAAGAATCTCAGCGCTACTTCTCCCGTGCGACGCGCGGCGGCAGCTCACTGGATGCCGGACGTTACTACAACGACCAGCCAGTGGACTATCTCTTCTGGCAGGGGATGGCGCAGAGAAAACTTGGCGATGACGCAGAGGCGGACGCTCTGTTCAATAGCTTCCTGCAATGGAGCGAGTCGCATCACGACAACGTGCCGGATGTCGATTTCTTCGCCGTATCGCTACCCGACCTGGTGGTGCTGGATACCTCAGCACAAGCAAAACACCAGCAACACTGCCTGTTTATCAATGCGCTCGGGCATCTGGGGCTGGGAAATAGCGCCGCCTGTCAGCGTGAACTTGATGAACTCCTGCAACTCAATCCGGCACATGACAAGGCATTACTGCTGCGTCACGCCATTAACGTAAGGCTTTTCCAGTAACACCCGAAACGGGTGGGGGTAACCTCACCCGAAACCTACTGTACCCTGCGTTTCCCTGAAAGAGGAATCATAATGAATAACGCGCAGACACATTTAAAGATTGGTTACGTCTGGACTATCTGCCTGGTTGCGGCCTGCGGAGGTTTACTGTTTGGCTATGACTGGGTGGTGATCGGCGGGGCAAAACCCTTCTATGAAGCATATTTCTCGATTACCGATCCGGCACAATCCGGCTGGGCGATGAGTTCCGCGCTGGTTGGTTGTATCTTTGGCGCGCTGATTTCCGGCTGGTGCGCCGATAAATTTGGCCGAAAAATGCCGCTGATTCTCTCAGCGATCCTCTTTAGCGCTTCCGCCTGGGGAACCGCCGTCGCCAGTAACTTCGATATGTTTATTGTTTATCGCATCGTTGGCGGCGTGGGGATTGGTCTGGCGTCTGCGCTAAGCCCACTGTATATCGCCGAGGTTAGCCCCGCTGAAAAGCGTGGTCGCTTTGTGGCCGTTAACCAGCTCACCATCGTCATTGGCGTGCTGGCGGCGCAGCTTATCAACCTGATGATTGCCGAACCTGTTGCTACAGGCGCTACGCAGCAAGCAATTGTTGAAAGTTGGAACGGTCAGACGGGCTGGCGCTGGATGTTTGGCGCAGAATTAGTGCCCGCGGTAATTTTCCTGGTGCTGATGTTCTTTGTTCCTGAATCGCCGCGCTGGCTGGTGAAAGCGGGCAAAGCCGATCGTGCGCGCGCCATGCTGCAGCGCATTGGTTCGGCGGAATATGCCGGGCAAACGCTGAAAGAGATTGAACATACGCTGCAAAAAGATAATCACAAGGTCGCGTGGTCAACGCTGTTACAACCACAGATCAAACCGATCGTGATTATTGGCATGGTGCTGGCAGTCTTCCAGCAGTGGTGTGGGATCAACGTTATTTTCAACTATGCGCAGGAGATCTTCGCCTCTGCCGGATTCGACATCAACGGTACGTTAAAATCGATCGTGGCGACAGGGATCATCAATCTGGTCTTTACCCTTGCCGCTCTGCCACTGGTGGACAAAATTGGGCGTCGTAAACTGATGCTGTTCGGTGCGTCAGGGCTGACGGTTATCTACGTACTCATTGCCGGGGCATACGGGTTGGGCATTATGGGCTGGCCGGTTTTGGTTCTGGTGCTGGCGGCGATCGCTATTTATGCCCTGACGCTGGCTCCGGTGACCTGGGTGCTGCTGTCTGAAATTTTCCCTAATCGCGTTCGTGGGTTGGCGATGTCGCTGGGGACGCTGGCGCTGTGGATTGCCTGCTTCCTGCTGACCTATACCTTCCCGCTGCTCAATGCGAGTCTGGGCGCGTCGGGAAGCTTCCTGCTGTACGGTGTGATTTGCGCGATGGGCTTCATATATGTTCTGCGTAATGTACCGGAAACCAAAGGCGTGACGCTGGAAGCGCTGGAAGAACAGCTGGCGGCGCAACATACAAAAGCTGGCACATCAGCCCAGCAACGAAGCGCCCGATAATGGATGGTCTGCTGACGCTACAAAACGCACATCTGCGGATGTGCGTAGACTCGCAGGGCGGTTCGCTATTAAGTCTGGTTTCGTTACAACATCAACAGGCCATTTTACGCGAAGGTCATGGTCAGCAACCCGGTGATTGCGGCCTGTTCCCGATGCTGCCGGTCGCGAATCGGGTGGCGGGAAATCGTTTTATGCTGCGCGGTGAAGAGGTGGTTTTACCTCAACATGGCGCAGATGACACCTTTTTCCTGCACGGTGACGGCTGGCTGCAACGCTGGCAGGTTATCACTGTCACCCAAAGCGGTTGTTTACTGCAGTTGCGCAGTTGGCATCCCTGTGGCTATGACTATACGGCGCAGCTTTGCTATCAACTGGAAACCTCGAGCCTGCACGCCTCGTTGACGCTCACTCATTGCGGTGAGCAGCCAATGATTTACGGCTGCGGGTTCCATCCGTTTTTCGCCTTTGATAAGCGCAGTACTGCGCAGTTCACCGCCAGCGGCTACTGGCCGGAGGGGGAGCAGCATCTGCCGCTGGAATGGCAACGTGATATCCCTTCAGCGGCTGATTTCATGCATGCGCAATACGGTGAGGATAGCTGGCTGAATGTCGGATATTCTGGCTGGAGCGGGCGGGCCGTTATTCAGCGGGATGTGATGAAAGTCACGATTTTAGCGCAAACTCCGTGGTTGATGCTGTTCAGAATGTCGGGTGAGGAGTTCCTGTGTCTGGAGCCGCAAACGCATCCGGTGAATGCCCACAACATGCAGGGGCAGCCGGGATTGCAGGTTTTAGCGCAGGGAGAACGCTGCCATTTTGCGATGCAAATTAGCGTCGAATAGGGCAAAAATCATGTTATCTGCCTGTTAATGCTCTCTTGCGCCAGCCTGCGTTTGTCGCCAGACTATCGCCTCCAAACGGGAGGGATTCATGGCTTTGCATTCCACGCGCTGGCTGGCGCTCGGTTATTTCACCTACTTCTTTAGCTACGGTATCTTTCTGCCTTTCTGGAGCGTCTGGCTCGAAGGGCTAGGGCTGACGCCTGAAACCATCGGTTTACTGCTGGGCGCGGGGCTGATTGCCCGTTTTCTCGGTAGTTTGCTGATTGCGCCGCGTGTGAGCGATCCCTCTCGGCTGATCTCAGCGTTACGTATTCTGGCCCTGTTGACGCTGGTGTTTGCGCTGGCCTTCTGGGCGGGAACCAACGTGGCGTGGCTGATGGTGGTGATGGTCGGTTTTAACCTGTTTTTCTCACCGTTGGTACCGCTGACCGATGCGCTGGCCAACACCTGGCAGAAACAGATAACCATGGATTACGGTCGGGTGCGACTGTGGGGATCCGTGGCTTTTGTGATCGGCTCCGCGCTAACCGGCAAGCTGGTGAGCCTGTTTGACTATCGGGTGATCCTGGTCCTGCTATCGCTTGGCGTCGCCTCGATGCTGCTGGGCATGATGATTCGCCCGAGCGTGCAGCCAGCGGGTGAAAACCGTCAGCAGGAGAGTGCGGGATGGCCCGCCTGGCGCGCGCTGATAACCCAGAGCTGGCGTTTTCTTGCTTGCGTGAGTCTGCTACAGGGTGCGCATGCTGCGTATTATGGTTTCAGCGCCATCTATTGGCAGTCTGCCGGATATTCCGCTTCGGCGGTGGGCTATTTATGGTCACTAGGTGTGGTGGCGGAGGTGATTATTTTCGCACTTAGCCACAAGCTGTTCCGTCGATTCAGCGCCCGCGATCTGCTGCTGCTTTCCGCCGTTTGCGGGGTGGCGCGTTGGGGATTGATGGGCTGGAGCACCGAGCTGCCGTGGCTGATCGTGGTGCAAATCCTCCATTGCGGAACCTTTACCGTCTGCCACCTGGCGGCAATGCGTTATATCGCGGCACGCCAGGGGAGCGAAGTTATTCGTTTGCAGGCGGTGTATTCCGCGATAGCGATGGGCGGCAGTATCGCCATCATGACCGTATTCGCGGGCTATCTGTACCAGAATCTGGGCAGCGGCGTGTTCTGGGTGATGGCGCTGGTGGCGCTCCCGGCAATCGTTCTGCGCCCGAAGGTGGTCGCGCAGCCTGCAACGTTATGATTCGAGGATTTTGCGGATCTGCTGCTGCTGATGCGGCGTAAGCGCCAGATCCGCATGAATCAACGGGGGTGAAAATAGCGGTAACGGCGTGGTGTACGGCGTAATAATCAGCGTTACGCCGCGCGGGGCACCCTCTTTTTGAAAGTCCTGCATCGGCATATGTTTTACGTTGAGCGGCAGCAGCGTCAGTTCGCGCAGCTGTTGCTCTATATGCACTTCAAGTTGTTCGTTACTACCGGTCAGCAGGATAATCTGCTTTTCGTGTAAATCCTTCTCCTGCATCAGCCAGGCGCCAAAAATAACGGCCACCAGCCCGATCTCTTCTTCGGAAAATTGCACATCGTATTCGGCCTCGAAGCCGTGAATCGCCTCGCGGGTAGTACGGACCAGCCGGGGATAAAGGCGGCTGAACTCCTCCGGCAGCGTGTTATCAATGCCGATGGCAAACACGCTGCGGTTCAGTGCCTGAGCCAGGTGGATATACAACTGGTCATTCAGCCCTTGTTCATCGCTGAAGCGCACATTGCCATACTCGCGAAAACGCAGCACCAGCCGCGCAATAGCAAGGCGCAGGCGGCGATCCTGCTGGTGATTATCGCGAATCGGGTCGGGGATACGAAGCATTGAGAACAGCAACGCCATAAACAGCGATTCGCCCAGCGGTGCACGTTGCATGACGTGGCGCTGCCAGTGACGGCCAATTTCCTCGGCGAGCGGATATTCCGCGCAGGATTGCGCCCAGCGTTGCTGGAGTGGGTTAAACTCCGGGGTGATCCCCGCGTGATGCTGTAGCAGGCAGTACTGTAAATACAGGCGCAGGAACTGGATGTCACGACACTCAAACGGTTTCTGCAAGCGCCGGGAGCACAGATTAATGAGCGCATGCAGATTGGTGTCGTCATACAGCGTACGTGCGATCCCCCGTTGTTTAAGTTCCGCTTTTAACGCCGGGGTAAACTGCTGGGTGATAAAGGCAGGGCAAATCCGCAGGCCACGGCGCAGCCACTGCAACAGACACAGACGCTGATTTAGCGGGGTCCCTTCGATCGTATAGCCACCATTCTGCGCGGTGGCTATCGCGAGCCGGTGATAGCGCTGGATTTCGAGTCCTGCGCCAATCATATCTTCCTGAACCGTGGCATCATCGACACCGTTGAGGCTGCTGAAGGTTTGTGTAGTAGCGATTTGCCCCGGCAGGAAAAGCGTCAGCAGCACCTGGCAACGGCGCTGGGGAGCGGAAAGTACAGATGGTGGGGCAAGCGTTGACATCATCTGTAGATTCTCCCGTGAGTATGTTTGATAAGAATAGCTAAAGTTTGCGCATAGATTTGAGGAATGGAAAGCTTTACGCCAGGAATGCTGGGGAGCGTCACAGAATTTTTAACGTGCGGAACAGATAGCGGTAGTGGAACGCAGCGAGTTAATCCGCTTTTTCACTGTTTTATCTTTTGTTTAGATATAAATAAACCGGCAGGTTGCGCAATGACGTACTGTTAATGCTCCTGTATCAACATATGTTGGCGGAGCATAATGAATATGTTTTCTCCGAGAAAAGGTTCCGTTCACCTTATGTTCATCGCTTCTCTGTACACTGAACGGCAGTGAACGTGTTAAGGGTGCTATCGCCGCACCCTTAACAATCCCGGCTCCCGGCGGGAAAATTGCCGCTCCGCGGTTCCCTCCGCTTATTCCTCCAGGCTACAGGGCCGGGCGCGATGTAACGTCCCTGTAAAGCGCGCCCTGAGCCAGCATCCATGCTGGCTCTCCCGGCCTTACGGAAACACGTCGGCAATTTTCAGCCGGACCAGCTCACACCCCACCTTCTGCGTTTTTTGTTAAAACAGCAAAACAGATTTAACTGGAAGTCAGAGCGTTGAAGCGATGACCCCGGTCCGGCTGAAAATTGATGAGGCGTTGACGGCTGACCGGGACTGCCCGCAAGGATGCGGGCAGAGGGGACGGCCTGCATGGATGCAGGCTCGGCCCCGACCCGACAGGCAGACGGAATAAGACGAATAGCTCGCGCAGCGACGATTTTCCCGCCGGGAGCCAGGGATGCAAGGGAGGCGGCGGTGAGCCTCCCTTGCACGTTCACGGGTATAGCGATATCAGAGAAGCGATGCACATAAGGTGAACGGAAACTTATTCAGAGTAAAACGTTCTCCCTACATGTTTAACTGACCGCCATTACACCTGCAAATAGGGGGGGTAAAAAGAGCGCTGTCTGGCGTTACTTACCACGGCTCAGCGTTAATCCAACATCACCACCTGGATGCACAGACAACAGCGTCTCCTTTGAGTAACCGCTTTCGCTCATCAGACAGGCGCAGGCGGCGTCAAAGATAGCCAGCACCAGTAAAATTGATGTGGTGGCCAACATGTTCAGCGGGTCGGCCTCATGCTGGACGCCGGTGGAAATCACCAGTCTCGACGCTTTAGCAATGGCTGAATCGGCGTTTTCAGTCACGCTCAGAATCGGCACATTTCGCGCATTCAGTCCGGGCAGCAGCCGGGTGAGTTCGTCCGAATTCCCCCCACGCGACAGCATAATCACCAGGTCGTTGGCGCGTAAAAAACCGAGATCGCCATGCGCCGCGTCCGTCGCGTTGAGGTAGATCGCCGGGCGTTCCACGCACGCAAGCATATGCGCCACTTTACGCGCTGCGATGCCGGAGGTACCTACGCCGGTGACGACGATTTTCCCCTGACAGCCGCGCAGCTCCGCCATCAGCGACTGCCAGAGCGGTTCAGTCAGATGCTGCCCCAGACCCGCCAGGGCATCGCTATAGAGCTGAAATACGCCGGTGGCCTGAGACCAGGAGTCGCTCATGCGTCCTCCTGCATCAACTGGCGGTATTTCATATGATCCTGATACATCTCGTGGAATACCCGATATTTGCGATCGTAGTACTGCTTAATGCGATTAGTCTGCGGGGTAACCGTTTTACCAATCCGGCTCATCGCCGACATCGCTTCCGGGAAGGTTTCGAAAACGCCCGCGGCGATAGTTCCCATCATGGCGCCACCCAGCAGCATGGCTTCGCTCTCTTCAGGCAGCAGCATCGCGCAGCCGGTGGCGTTGGCATGTTCCTGAACGAAGATTGGGTTTTTCGTCCCGCCGCCGCTGGCCATTATCGTATCGATGGTGTAGCCGCTTTGATTCATCGTTTCAATGATATGGCGGGTTCCCAGCGCAATGGCCTGGATGGTCGCAAGGTACTGTAGCGCCATATCCTCCGGCGTACGTGACAGTTTCAGTCCGGTGATTGCGCCCGTAAGCGTTGGGTTAGCGCGCGGCGAGCGGTTGCCGTGGAAATAGGGCAGGATGTGCATATCGCGGGTTAAAAATGCGATATCTTCCGGCTCACCGGCCATTTTACGCAACAGCGCATTCAGCACTTCGTAAATGGTCTGCCCCTGAGATTTAGCTTGCGCCAGCAGGGTTTCGTAGCAAGGATGCGACTGAATAACGTGGTCGATTAACGCCCCTGTTGCCGACTGTCCACCTTCGTTGAGCCAGTATTCTGGCAGCACGGCTGAGTAGTAAGGACCCCAGACGCCACCGATAAAACGCGGCTCTTTGGAAATCGCCATGTGTCCAGTGGAAGTGCCGCCAATCAGCGCGATACGACGGTCAAAATCCGCCACCTCGCCGGAAACACCGCTTGCCCCGAGCGTGCCGAGGGTGCCGGCGTGGGCATCGATGATCGAGACGCTGACAGCGGTCCCCGGAATCAGCCCCATTTCGCTGGCGGCGCGCGCGGATAGCCCGTGACCGAGCGGTTCGCCCATGGTTTTCACGTAGCGACCAATTTTGGCAGCATCATGCTCCAGTAAATCTTCCAGCCCAATCTGGCGGAAATAGCTGGCATCCCATTTGTCTTCATGGCCCATATAGGTCCATTTACACACCGTCGAACACAATGAGCGCGTGTCATCGCCCGTTGCGCGCCAGGTCAGGAAATCGGGCAGGTCAAAGTAGTATCCCGCATTGGCCCAGGTGTTGGGCATATGTTGCTTTAGCCATAGCAGTTTTGGCGTCTGCATTTCCGGGGAGATAATGCCGCCAACGTAGTCCAGCACCCGATGATGCAGGGCGTTGATGCGCTCGGCCTGAGTAATGGCGCGGTGATCCATCCACACAATGATGTTCTGTTCGCTGCGCCCGGACGGGCTAATGGTCAGCGGTTTACCTTCTTTGTCCAGCACCACCAGTGAACAGGTCGCGTCAAAGCCGAGACCTTTAACCTGGATAGGGTTGATATCCGACTGGTTAATCGCATCGCGAACCGCGTTACACACCGCCTGCCAGATGTTATCGGAAGACTGCTCAACAAAATCGGCCTGCGGGCGGTAAATCTCGATGGCCCGACTGGCCTGACCGACCATTCTGCCGTTGAGATCAAACACGCCAGCACGGGCGCTTCCGGTTCCGACATCCACACCAATAAAGTAACTTGCCATAATTTTTTCTCCTGAAATCAGGCTTTACGATTCTGTAATGCGATAAAGAGGATCAGCACCGCGCCCCACAGCGCCATCGTCAGATAGCTGCTGACCCCCAGCAAGTTAAGGCCGCTTTCCAGCATTTGCAGCACAATCAGTGCCAGCACCAGGCCGATAATGCGCCCGAAGCCGCCATCCGGGTTGATACCGCCGAGGACGGAGGCAAGGATGGTGACCAGCAGGTAGGATTCACCGTATCCGGCTTTAGCTGAGTTGAATTTCGCCATCATCAAAATGGCGGCGACCCAGCCGAGCAGGGCAGAAATCACGTACACCGAAATTTGTACCCGTACGGTATTTACGCCGCTGTAGCGGGTAGCCTGTTCATTGGAACCAACGAGATACAGGCTGCGCCCAAGCGTGGTGTGTTCCAGCAGTACCCACAGCAGGATTGCCACCAGGAAAAAGAGCAGTAGCGCCACCGGAATACCGGCAATCGTGGCGTTACCAAGGTACTGAATGGCGGTCGGGAAACCGGAAATCACTGTCCCGTTGGAAAGCAGAATATTCAGCCCGGAGATAAGCGTCATCGTGCCGAGCGTGGCGAGAATAGGCGAGACCCCGACCCAGGCAATCAGCGCACCGTTGAGCGTGCCGATAGCCACCGCTACGGCAGCGCCTGCCAGCAGCGCCAGCACCAGAAACAGCGGGTTATCCGGATGGGTGACGATAATCGCCGCCATCACCAGCGAGCAGGCGTTCGCCCCGGCAATAATCGACAAGTTAATGCCGCCGGTCAGCATGGTCATGCCCATCCCGAGGGCCAGCATGCCGAGGATTGGTAGCTGTGAGCCAATCGACTGGAAGTTAGCGACGCTGAAAAAACGGCTGCCAAGCAGGGCCGAGAAAACCAGGGCGACGACCACAATAATCACGCATTGCAGACGAATGATGGCATCACCGGGTAAAAATCTGGCGATTGTTTTCATCTCAAAGCTCCCTTGCCAGTTTGCGTTTTTCGTTCCAGGCCGTGGCGCTAATGCTGACCAGGATAATGGCGCCGCTGAACACGGTGTGCCAGTAAGAGGAGACGCTGAGTAGCGTCAGGCCATTTTGTAAGAAGGCCAGCAGAACCACGCCGAGCAGGGTTCCGGTCAACGTACCGCGCCCGCCGCTCATGCTGGTTCCGCCGAGTACTACCGCCGCCAGCACCGTAAGCTCAAAGCCGAGCAGCGAATTGGGCGCAACTGACTGGGTGATTTGCGCCTGAACCACGGCGGCAACGCCTGCCAGAATGCCCATGTAGCCATAGACGTAGAAATGCAGCTTCAGCAGATTCAGCCCCAGGCGCGAGGCCGCGTCGCGGTTGCCGCCCATGGCGTAAACCTGACGGCCAAGACGGGTATAGTTCATCAGCACGGCGGTAAAGATGATCACCGCCGCCAGGCACAGCAGGGGCAGGGTCAAACCGTAGTCGTAGCCATCCGCCGCGGTGAACGAGAACCAGTTAATGCCGTTCATAAACCAGTCCGGGAAGCCGTACAGCCAGGTGCCTTTGGTGGCGTAAACCAGCAGACCGTAGTAGACGTTCAGCGTGGCGATGGTAATGATGATTGCCGGAACGCGTAGCCAATAGACCAGAAAACCGTTGATCAGCCCAAGCAGCAGGCCCACCGCAATGGCGATGATTAACGCCAGTGCGAAGTTGCCGCCGTGACCGATAACCCAACTGGCCATTGCATACTGGGCTATCGCGGTCATCGCCGGAAATGAGATGTCGATCCCGCCGGAAATCAGCACCACAAACAGCCCACAGGCCAGGATGCCGAGAATCGCGTAGCTGGTGGCCACATCCGTCAGGTTCCCCAAAGACAAGAACTCGTCGGTGCTGATGCTTAGCCCAACGGCAAGGGCTACAACCAGCAGGCCCAGCCAGAACTCATGTTGCCCGATTAAACGGGAGAGATGCATCTTATTCATTGATTACCTCGACCACTTCAGCAATCTCCTCTTCACGGCATTGATGAGGATTAAATTCCGCCACCAGCTTGCCGCGACGCATTACCAGCACACGGTGGCTGTTGTAATACGCTTCCGGGATTTCATCGCAAATCATCAGCACCGCCATACCCTGTTCAGCCAAATCGCGGGCTATCTGGTAAATACCCTCTTTGTTGGCGATATCCACGCCGACGGTAGGCGAGTCGAGGATCAGGATGCGGGGATTGGTCGCTACCCATTTGGCAATGGCGATACGCTGGGCATTACCGCCGGAAAGGGTTTTGACCGGCAGGTGCGGATCGGACACTTTGATATTCAGTTCGCGGATTAAATCGGCGACCAACTTTTGCGCTTTACGATGATCGAGCAGACCGCTACCGGTGTGCAGTTGATCAAACACCGTGACGATGGTGTTGTCGTAGATCGACTGCTCCATGATCAGCCCCTGCGTCAGGCGATCTTCTGAGACATAGCCGATCCCGTGTTGGATGGCGTCATGGTTATTGCGCAGAGTAACCGGCTGACCGTTAATGCGAATCTCGCCGCTTTCCGGGTGGGTCATACCAAACAGGCTCAGACAAAGCTCAGTGCGCCCGGCACCCAGCAGACCAACAATGGAGACGATCTCGCCGCCGTGCAGCGACAGATTAATGTTCTGGTATTTACCTCTGCGGCTCAGATTGCGCAGCTCAAGCAGCGGCTCTTGCTCAATCGCGGGTCTTTCCGGCAACGGGCTGTAGTGGAAGCGTTGTCCGGTCATCAGGAAGGCCAGCTCGTGGCTGTCGAGTTCGCTGGCAGGGTATGTACCCACCAGTTTGCCGTCGCGCATTACGCTGATGCGGTCAGCCACTTCCATCACCTCATCCAGACGATGGCTGACAAACACGACGCAAATTCCGGCCGCTTTCAGTTCATTAACTACTCGCAGCAGGCCATTAACCTCCTGGCGGGTTAGCGAGGCGGTGGGCTCGTCCATAATCACCAGACGCGCATCGGCGGCAATCGCCCGGCAAATGGCGACCAGCTGTCGATCAGCAATTGAGAGTTTTTCAACTTTTTTATCGGGATCGATATTCACCCCAATACGTTTCATGGCTGCCAGCGCCTGCTGCTTCATGGCACCACGACGCACCCAGATATCACCACCCGGCAGATAGCGGTTGACCGCGATATTTTCTGCGACGCTAAAGTTGGGGAACAATGACAGGTCCTGATAAATAACCTGAATGCCATAATGCGAAGAGAGCTGCGGCGTCAGGTGATGGAACAATTTGCCATCAAGTAAAATCTGCGCGCCTTTTTCCGGGTGATAAACCCCGGAGATCACTTTAATAATGGTACTTTTACCACAGCCGTTTTGACCCGCCAGACAGTGAACTTCGCCTTTTCTCAGCGTCAGATTCACGTTATCCAGCGCCAGCACGCCCGGGAATTGTTTGCTGATATTCTCAAGAGTGATAAATGCGGTGGTGTCTGCCATGGACAATACCCCTGCGCGCGTCCGGGGGGACGCTGAGTGTTAGTTTGGTTGATAGCGCCGACCAGGCGGTCGGCGTTAAGGTTCCCTGGTGTTGGCTAAAGCCTTAGAAACCAAGTGATTGTGCGTTGTCTTTGGTGACTTCGAGGATCTTGTTAAAGCGGATCACTTTCTTCTCCGTGTCGATATCGGCTTTCCCTAAACCATCGATACTCAGATCGGCGTTCACTTCTTTGCCCTGCAACAGCTGATCGGCAACAGTGACCAGCGCGTAGCCCGCGTCTTTTGGATCCCACAGCAGCGCTTTTTTGATATCACCGCGCATCAGGTAAGGTGCTGCCTGCGCTGGCATGGCGATCCCGACGACGGCGATCTTATCTTTGGCGCGTTTTTTCTGCACAGCCTGACCCGCACCGATTGGACCCAGTGAGCCGAAGCCGATAATGCCCTTCATCTGCGGGTAGGTTTTCATCAGATCCAGCGTTGTGGCGTAGGATTTATCGATGCTTTCCGCGACCGGCAGACGTGAAGTGACTTCGAACATTTCCGGATATTTTTCTTTCTGGTACTTAATTGCATAATCCGCCCACGCGTTATGCAGTGGGACCGTCAGCGAACCAACATAGATGGCATATCCGCCTTTGCCGCCCATATTTTTCGCTAACTCATCGACGTTGGCCTGTGCGTATTTTTCACTGTCGATAGTTTCGATATCCCACTGGCCAATTTGCTCATCCGGGGATTCGTGCGTCAACACCACGATGCCTTTATCGCGCGCTTTTTTCAGTACCGGCTCAAGGACCTTGGCATCATTCGGCACCACGATGATCGCATTAACGTTTTTGGCGATCAGATCCTCAATCACTTTCACCTGCTGCGCCGGGTCCGGCGTTGAAGGTCCGGTCTGGTAAGCATTCACATCCAGTTTTTTTGCTGCTTCATTTACGCCGGTTTCCATCCGGTTAAACCATGGGATCCCGGTGACTTTGGCAACCACAGCAATTTCATATTTTTCCGCCGCAAAGGACGTGCCGGACAACATGCATGCAGAAACCAGGGTTGCACTGAGTAATGCGAGTTTGAATTTCATAGTTGTACCTTTCGTAGGGGGCAGGACATGTCACGGCGTGAAGTTAACAATGAATGGAAGAGGGAATGAATCATAAGTTTTGCGAATGTGATCTATGCCCATTGTTGTGAATTTATGGAAATAAAATGGTTAATAATTAGTTAAATTTGCATGGTTTTACATTCAGTTGTTCAAATTAAGTATTAATTAAATATTAAAATGAAACTATTAATTAACATATCGTTATCATTTGGCTTAAGTTTTGACGCCGAAAAGGTGTTTGAGGGGAATTTCCCGAAGAAGAAATTATCGAAATTGAGAACTGAATCGATACCGGAAAAGGGTGCTCAATATTTTTTCGTTCAATGGTATCCTCAGCACACTTTCGCCAAACCAGGCATCATTATTTGTGGCGGTGTAGATTTTCATCGTGGAGAACTCATGCAAGGCGTTAAACGTATCATTATCACGTTGTTTCTCGCTGTCCTGTCCTTTGGCGCAGGCGCGCATCCCCACAGCTTTATCCATCTGAAAACTGAGATAGTGAGCGAGAATGACCAGTTCGTCGCGCTGAAAATGCGCTGGACGATGGATGAAATTACCTCGGCGGATCTGCTTTACGATGCGGGGAATGCCAAACCTGGTGATGAGATCTGGAAGAAACTGGCGGCGGAAGTGATGGCCAACGTTCTCGGGCAGCACTATTTCACCGAAGTGTGGCACGACGGGAAAAAGGTAAAGTTTAAAAACAGGCCGACGGAATATGGCATGGCGCGGGAGGAACACCAGGCAGTGCTGACGTTCGTTTTGCCGCTGGCCGAAGCTCAGCCGCTGAGTGGTCAAAAATATACCATTTCAACCTTCGACCCGACCTACTACGTTGATATGAGCTATGACAAAGATAGCGACGCCAGGCTGGGGCAGTCCATAAGCCAAAAATGCCGGATTTCAGTACATACGCCGACGCCGAATGAACAAACGTTGAGCTTTGCGCAGTCGCTGGATAAAGAAGACGCACCGCCGGAGGATATGGAGTTGGGTAAACAGTTTGCACAGACGGTAACGCTGCAATGTCAGTAGTGTATCAACAACGCGCAGCCAGACGTCGCTGGCTCATGCTATGGCCGCTGGCTGTCTTTTTGCTGCTGGCGGCAGGCGGCATACTGTGGCTATGGCAGGCCTGGCCGCAGGTGATGATGAAAAGTGTCGTCTGGCAGCGCGACGTTAACCAACAGATGAGCGGGTTGCTGAAAGCAGTTGCCGCCAGGCCGGCCCAGGCCGGGGGATCGCTGCTGCTGTTTAGTTTTCTCTACGGCGTTCTGCACGCGCTGGGGCCGGGACATGGAAAAGTCGTTATTACCACCTGGCTGGCAACGCACCCTTCGAAGCTGAAGTCGAGTATTGGCCTGACGCTAGCCTCATCTTTATTACAGGGCCTGGTCGCTATCGGACTGGTGGTTGTGGTGCTTACCATCTTGCAGTTGCCCGCACGACAGCTACATATGAGTAGTTTCTGGCTGGAGAAAGGAAGTTATGCGCTGGTTGGCGTGTTGGGCGTTTTATTGTGCGTCCGTGCGCTGAAGAAATTGCGCCAGCTGCTGCGCCGCCCAAAATTCACAGCCTTCACGCCGCATCATGTGCATCACGAGGGTTGCGGCTGCGGGCATCAGCATTTGCCCGATCCTGAACAGCTGCAAAGTGGTGATGACTGGCGTGCCCGGTTGATGATCGTGCTGTCTATGGGGATGCGCCCGTGCTCGGGGGCCATCATGGTTTTACTGTTCAGCAAAGTGGTTGGCGTGTTTAGCTGGGGTATGGCGTCGGCGCTGGCGATGGCGGCAGGAACCTCTTTGACGATTACGTCACTGGCTCTGCTGGTACACAGTTTCCGCTCGCTGGCGGTGAAACTTAGCGGGCATAAAGCGCCGGTATTGTGGCGACAGATTGGCTGGACGACGCTGGCATTAGCCGGTGGTGCGGTGCTGATCGCTGCTGCGGTAGTGATGTGGATGAGTGCGGTGCCGGTAGGGCGAGGGATAAGACCGTTTTAGCACTGTTGTAGGATGAATGCCTGATGGCGCTTCGCTTATCAGGCCTACGGGGAACTTCCCTGGTAGGCCGGATAAGGCGCTAGCCGCCATCCGGCATCAACGATTAACGCTTCAGCGCGTCGCTCAGTTCGTCACGCATGTTAGCCAGCATGGCTTTCACTACGCGCGGGTTACCTGCAACGATGTTGCCGGTCGCCATGTAGTTATGACCACCGGTAAAGTCGCAAACCAGTGCGCCAGCTTCACGGGCAATCAGTTCACCTGCGGCGAAATCCCACGGGCGCAGGCCAATTTCGAAATAACCGTCAACGCGGGCTGCGGCAACGTAGGCCAGATCCAGCGCAGCAGAACCGGTGCGGCGGAAGTCCGCGCATTCGGTAAACATGTTGCCAAGAATTTTCATGTAAGAAGCGGCGTGCTGTTTGGCTTTGAACGGGAAACCGGTGGCGATGATGGTGCCATCCAGATCGCGGGCGGTGCTGCCACGCAGACGGTAGCCGTTCAGCTGTGCGCCCTGGCCACGGGTTGCGGTGAACAGTTCGTTACGCATTGGATCGTAAACAACGGCGACTTCAGTGCGGCCTTTGATGCGTACTGCGATGGATACCGCGAAGTGCGGCAGACGTTTTACGAAGTTGGTGGTGCCATCCAGTGGATCGATAACCCATTGAACATCCAAATCTTCACCAACATGTTCACCGCTTTCTTCGGTGATGATGGTGTGCTGTGGGTAAGATTTGCGAATCGTTTCGATAATAATCGCTTCGGCGGCTTTATCGACGTTAGTCACGAAATCATTGCTGCCTTTCTGGCTGGTTTCTACAGAGTCTGGTGTTTCGTAGTGTTTGGCAATTACATTACCCGCCTTGCGCGCTGCGCGCACGGCGATGGTCAGCATCGGATGCATCGGTCTCTCTCACTGGATGTTAAAGAACGGGAAAACGGCGCAGAGTATAGCAGCGAGTTCGGAATATGTCTTCGTTTTATGATAATATGCCCGAATAATCTTTAGCCGAAGAAATACAATGCTGCAAAATATTCGAATCGTGCTGGTGGAAACCTCTCACACTGGCAACATGGGCTCTGTAGCCCGCGCAATGAAAACCATGGGTTTAACCAATCTGTGGCTGGTAAATCCACTGGTTAAACCGGACTCCCAGGCCATCGCCCTGGCAGCGGGTGCCAGTGATGTGATCGGCAGCGCGCAGATCGTCGATACGCTCGATGAAGCGCTGGCGGGCTGTAGCCTGGTGGTAGGCACCAGTGCGCGTTCCCGCACGCTGCCGTGGCCGATGCTGGATCCGCGTGAATGCGGTTTAAAAAGTGTCTCTGAAGCGACGAACTCGCCGGTGGCGCTGGTCTTTGGTCGTGAACGTGTTGGTCTGACCAACGAAGAGCTGCAGAAGTGCCATTATCACGTCGCCATTGCCGCGAACCCGGAATACAGTTCGCTCAACCTGGCGATGGCAGTGCAGGTCATCTCTTATGAGGTGCGCATGGCCTGGCTGGCGACGCAGGAAAGCGATAAGACCGTAGATTACGAAGAAGCAGAGTATCCGCTGGTCGATGATTTAGAGCGTTTTTACGGTCATCTGGAGCAAACGCTGCTGTCGACCGGGTTTATCCGCGAAGGGCACCCGGGACAGGTGATGAATAAGCTGCGCCGTCTGTTTACCCGTGCGCGTCCAGAGAGCCAGGAGTTGAACATCCTGCGCGGGATTTTAGCTTCAATCGAGCAGCAGAATAAAAGCAAGTAACTGTACGAATGCCGGATGCGCTTCGCTTATCCGGCCTACAGGCCGCACGATTTGCAGGCCGGATAAACGAAGCGCATCCGGCAAGTGAAAATGGCACTGAAGGTTAAATACCTGACTAAATTAGTCAAGTAAATAGTTGACTGATTTAGTCGGGAATGTCAGACTTGCCCCTGCTATGCAATACCCCCATTTTACAATAAAAAACCCCGGGCAGGGGCGAGTTTGAGGCTAAGTAAGACATGAGACTGACATCAAAAGGGCGTTATGCCGTGACCGCAATGTTGGACGTTGCGCTCAACTCCGAAACGGGCCCGGTACCGTTGGCTGATATTTCTGAACGTCAGGGAATTTCCCTGTCATATCTGGAGCAGCTGTTTTCCCGTTTGCGTAAAAACGGTCTGGTTTCCAGCGTACGTGGACCAGGCGGCGGGTATCTGCTGGGTAAAGATGCCGGCAGCATCGCAGTAGGTGAAGTGATTAGCGCTGTTGACGAGTCTGTAGATGCGACCCGTTGCCAGGGCAAAGGCGGTTGTCAGGGCGGCGATAAATGCCTGACCCACGCGCTGTGGCGCGATCTGAGCGATCGTCTGACCGGTTTCCTCAACAACATTACGTTGGGCGAACTGGTAAATAATCAGGAAGTCCTGGATGTGTCTGGTCGCCAGCATACCCATGACGCTCCACGCACTAATCGTGCTCAAGACGCGATCGACGTTAAGTTACGCGCATAATAAAAGTATTTTAGAATCAGGCCGGGGTGCTACACACCCCGTTAACTCGGTCGTACATCCAGCCGGTTGCCTGATTCCTTGCATTGAAGCGATGTACGGAGTTTATAGAGCAATGAAATTACCGATCTATCTCGATTACTCCGCAACCACGCCGGTGGACCCGCGTGTTGCCGAGAAAATGATGCAGTGTCTGACCCTGGACGGAAACTTTGGTAACCCAGCGTCTCGTTCACACCGTTTCGGCTGGCAGGCTGAAGAGGCGGTAGATATCGCCCGTAACCAGATTGCCGACCTCGTGGGCGCTGACCCGCGTGAAATCGTATTTACTTCCGGTGCGACTGAATCCGATAACCTGGCGATTAAAGGTGCAGCCAACTTTTATCAGAAAAAAGGCAAGCACATCATCACCAGCAAAACCGAACACAAAGCCGTGCTGGATACCTGTCGTCAGCTGGAGCGTGAAGGGTTTGAAGTTACCTACCTCGCCCCGCAGCGTAACGGCATTATCGACCTGAAAGAACTTGAAGCGGCAATGCGTGACGACACCATCCTCGTGTCCATCATGCACGTGAACAACGAAATCGGCGTGGTGCAGGATATCGCGACTATCGGCGAAATGTGCCGTGCTCGCGGCATCATCTATCACGTTGATGCGACCCAGAGCGTGGGCAAACTGCCTATCGATCTGAGCCAACTGAAAGTTGACCTGATGTCCTTCTCCGGCCACAAAATCTATGGTCCGAAAGGTATCGGCGCGCTGTACGTTCGTCGTAAACCGCGTATTCGTATTGAAGCGCAGATGCACGGCGGCGGTCACGAGCGCGGTATGCGTTCCGGTACGCTGCCTGTGCACCAGATCGTCGGCATGGGTGAAGCATACCGTATCGCTAAAGAAGAGATGGAAACCGAGATGGCGCGCCTGCGCAGTCTGCGTAACCGTCTGTGGAACGGCGTGAAAGATATGGAAGAGGTGTACCTCAACGGTGACCTCGAGCAGGGCGCACCGAACATTCTCAACGTCAGCTTCAACTTTGTTGAAGGCGAGTCGCTGATTATGGCGCTGAAAGACCTGGCTGTATCCTCCGGTTCTGCATGTACTTCTGCAAGCCTGGAGCCATCCTACGTGCTGCGCGCGCTGGGGATGACCGACGAGCTGGCACACAGCTCAATTCGTTTCTCTTTAGGTCGTTTCACTACCGAAGAAGAGATTGACTATGCCATCAATCTGGTTCGCAACTCCATTGGCCGTCTGCGCGACCTTTCTCCACTGTGGGAAATGTTCAAACAGGGCGTGGATCTGAACAGCATTGAATGGTCACATCACTAATTCGGCACCGATAAGGAGAATTCAACATGGCTTACAGCGAAAAAGTTATCGATCATTACGAGAATCCACGTAACGTGGGCTCTTTTGATAACAGCGATGAGAACGTGGGCAGCGGCATGGTGGGTGCACCGGCCTGTGGCGACGTGATGAAGTTGCAGATCAAAGTCAACAATGAGGGTATCATTGAAGACGCGCGTTTCAAGACTTACGGCTGCGGTTCCGCTATTGCTTCCAGCTCTCTGGTTACCGAATGGGTAAAAGGGAAATCTCTGGACGAAGCACAGGCGATTAAAAACACCGATATCGCCGACGAGCTTGAACTGCCACCGGTGAAAATTCACTGCTCTATTCTGGCTGAAGACGCGATTAAAGCCGCGATTGCGGATTACAAAAGCAAACGTGAAGCAAAATAATTAAGAGTTGAGGTTTTATTATGTCGATTACCTTAAGCGACAGTGCAGCAGCGCGTGTAAATACCTTCCTGGCAAACCGCGGTAAAGGGTTTGGTCTGCGTCTGGGCGTGAGAACCTCCGGCTGCTCAGGTATGGCCTATGTACTGGAATTTGTTGACGAGCCGGCGGCTGAAGATACCGTGTTTGAAGACAAAGGCGTAAAAGTCGTGATCGACGGTAAGAGCCTGCAATTCCTCGACGGTACGCAGTTAGACTTCGTCAAAGAAGGTCTGAACGAAGGGTTTAAGTTCACTAACCCGAACGTGAAAGACGAATGTGGATGCGGCGAAAGCTTCCACGTGTAACGCGCTTACTGATAACCCCACCGTGGTCGCCTGCGCGTGGGGTTTGTTTTACCTGACTCTCTGGTTTTGCCTCATCGAACAACAGAGAATCGATGCCCTGAGAATGTTATGGACTACTTCACCCTCTTTGGCTTACCGGCCCGTTATCAGCTCGATACTCAGGCGCTGAGCCTACGTTTTCAGGATCTACAACGTCAGTATCATCCTGATAAATTCGCCAGCGGCTCCCAGGCGGAACAACTTGCTGCGGTTTCGCAGTCCGCCACTATCAACCAGGCCTGGCAAACGCTGCGTCATCCTTTGATGCGCGCCGAATACTTATTGTCTTTACACGGTTTTGATATCCGCAGCGAGCAGCACACGGTGCGCGATACCGCGTTCCTGATGGAGCAACTTGAGCTGCGTGAAGAGCTGGACGAGATTGAACAGGCAAAAGACAGTCAACGTTTAGATGCGTTTATGAAACGCGTCAGCGAAATGTATAACGTTCGCCATCAACTGATGGTGGAACAGCTGGATAGCGAGACGTGGGACGCAGCGGCAGATACCGTGCGTAAGCTGCGTTTTCTCGATAAACTGCGAAGCAGTGCAGAACAACTCGAAGAAAAACTGCTCGATTTTTAATTTCCGGAAGCGAAAATGGCCTTATTACAAATTAGTGAGCCTGGTCTGAGCGCCGCGCCGCACCAGCGTCGTCTGGCGGTAGGTATCGATTTAGGCACCACCAACTCCCTGGTTGCTACCGTACGCAGCGGCCAGGCCGAAACGCTGGCAGACCATGAAGGTCGCCACCTGTTGCCGTCAGTGGTTCACTATCAGCAGCAGGGCTACTCTGTCGGTTACGATGCCCGCGCCAATGCAGCGTTGGATACGGCAAACACCGTTAGCTCGGTAAAACGCATGATGGGCCGCTCTCTGGCGGATATCCAGGCGCGTTACCCGCATCTGCCATACACGTTCCAGGCGAGCGAAAACGGTCTGCCGATGATTGAAACCGCTGCCGGATTGCTTAATCCGGTGCGCGTCTCCGCTGATATTCTGAAAGCGCTGGCCGCGCGGGCTACCGAATCGCTGTCCGGCGAACTGGACGGCGTGGTAATCACCGTTCCGGCTTACTTTGACGATGCACAGCGTCAGGGGACCAAAGACGCCGCGCGTCTGGCGGGCCTGCACGTATTGCGTCTGCTGAACGAACCGACCGCAGCGGCGATCGCGTATGGTCTGGACTCCGGTCAGGAAGGCGTGATCGCAGTCTACGATCTTGGCGGCGGTACTTTTGATATTTCTATTCTGCGCCTGAGCCGTGGCGTGTTTGAAGTGCTGGCGACCGGCGGTGATTCCGCGCTCGGCGGCGACGATTTTGACCATCTGCTGGCCGATTACATTCGCGAGCAGGCGGGCGTGGCCGATCGCAGCGATAACCGCGTACAGCGCGAACTGCTGGATGCCGCGATTGCAGCGAAAATCGCGCTTAGCGACGCTGATTCTGTAACGGTTAACGTGGCAGGATGGCAGGGTGAAATCACCCGTGAAACCTTTAATGAACTCATTTCCGCACTGGTCAAGCGTACGCTGCTGGCCTGCCGTCGCGCGCTGAAAGATGCGGGCGTGGAGCCGCAAGATGTGCTGGAAGTGGTGATGGTTGGCGGTTCAACGCGCGTGCCTCTGGTACGTGAACGCGTCGGTGAATTTTTTGGCCGTACGCCGTTGACCTCTATTGACCCGGACAAAGTGGTCGCTATCGGTGCGGCAATCCAGGCGGATATTCTGGTCGGAAATAAACCGGACAGCGAAATGCTGCTGCTGGACGTTATCCCGCTGTCTCTGGGACTGGAAACCATGGGCGGTCTGGTGGAGAAAGTGATCCCGCGTAACACCACTATCCCAGTGGCGCGCGCGCAGGACTTTACCACCTTTAAAGATGGCCAAACCGCGATGTCCATTCACGTGATGCAGGGCGAGCGTGAGCTGGTGCAGGACTGCCGTTCACTGGCGCGTTTTGCGCTGCGCGGCATCCCGGCATTGCCGGCAGGCGGCGCACATATCCGCGTGACCTTCCAGGTGGATGCCGATGGGCTGCTGAGCGTCACCGCCATGGAGAAATCCACAGGCGTTGAGTCCTCAATCCAGGTTAAACCGTCCTACGGTCTGACCGACAGTGAAATCGCCTCCATGATTCAGGATTCGATGAGTTTTGCCGAGCAGGACGTTAAAGCCCGTATGCTGGCAGAACAGAAAGTCGAAGCGGCACGCGTACTGGAGAGTTTATCCGGTGCGCTGAACGCTGATGCCGCGCTGTTAAGCGCCGCAGAACGTCAGGCTATCGACACCGCCGCCGCGCACTTGAGCGAGGTTGCACAGGGTGACGATGTTGACGCGATAGAACAAGCCATTAAAAACGTAGACAAACAAACCCAGGAATTCGCCGCTCGCCGCATGGACAAATCCGTCCGTAGCGCGCTGAAAGGCCATTCCGTGGACGAGGTTTAATATGCCAAAGATTGTTATTTTGCCTCATCAGGATCTCTGTCCCGATGGCGCAGTTCTGGAAGCTGAGACCGGCGAAACCATTCTCGACGTTGCCCTGCGTAACGGGATCGAGATTGAACACGCCTGTGAAAAATCCTGTGCCTGCACTACCTGCCACTGCATCGTGCGTGAAGGTTTTGATTCTTTGCCGGAAAGCACAGAAGAAGAAGACGACATGCTGGATAAAGCCTGGGGACTGGAGCCGGAGAGCCGTTTAAGCTGTCAGGCGCGGGTAACCGAGGACGATTTAGTGGTCGAAATCCCACGTTACACAATCAATCATGCGCGTGAGCATTAACAGAGGGTAGTATGGGACTGAAGTGGACCGATAGCCGCGAAATCGGCGAGGCGCTGTATGACGCTTTCCCCGATCTCGATCCCAAGACCGTTCGTTTCACCGATCTGCACCAGTGGATCTGTGACCTGGAAGAGTTCGATGATGATCCTCAGGCATCGAACGAAAAAATCCTTGAGGCCATTTTGCTGGTCTGGCTGGACGAAGCCGAATAAGTCAACGGGCTGCCCACGGGTGGCCCGTTTTCCTGTATGCGCGAAAATAAGGATAAATAAAATGACAGAAGCCATGAAAATTACGCTTTCCACGCAACCCGCCGATGCCCGCTGGGGTGAAAAGGCGACATACAGCATTAATAATGACGGCATTACCCTGCACCTGAACGGAAAAGATGACCTCGGCCTTATCCAGCGTGCCGCGCGTAAAATCGACGGCCTGGGTATTAAACACGTTCAACTGGACGGTGAAGGCTGGGATACCGAACGCAGCTGGGCGTTCTGGCAGGGCTACAAGGGACCAAAAGGCACCCGCAAAGTTGAGTGGGCCGCTCTGGACGAAGCGCAGCGCAAAGAGCTGGATAGCCGTCTGAAGATTATTGACTGGGTGCGCGATACCATTAACGCCCCGGCAGAAGAGCTGGGCCCGGAACAGCTGGCGCAGCGCGCTGTTGATCTGCTGTGCTCCGTCGCGTGCGATAACGTCTCTTACCGCATCACCAAAGGTGAAGATCTGCGCGAGCAGAACTACATGGGCCTGCATACCGTGGGTCGCGGATCTGAACGTCCTCCAGTGCTGCTGGCGCTGGACTACAACCCAACAGGCGACAAAGAAGCCCCGGTTTATGCCTGCCTGGTTGGTAAGGGAATTACTTTTGATTCCGGTGGTTACAGCATCAAGCAAAGCGCATTTATGGACTCAATGAAGTCCGACATGGGCGGTGCGGCAACGGTCACCGGCGCGTTGGCATTTGCCATCACCCGCGGTCTGAACAAGCGCGTGAAGTTGTATCTGTGCTGCGCGGATAACCTGATTAGCGGCAACGCCTTTAAGCTCGGCGACATCATTCACTATCGCAACGGTAAAAAAGTTGAAGTGATGAATACCGATGCCGAAGGACGTCTGGTGCTGGCCGATGGCCTGATCGATGCCAGCGCGCAGAAACCGGAACTGATCATTGATGCTGCCACGCTGACCGGCGCGGCGAAAACCGCGCTGGGCAACGATTACCACGCGCTGTTTAGCTTTGATGATCAGCTGGCTGCTCGCCTGCTGGCAAGTGCGGCGCAAGAAAACGAACCGTTCTGGCGTCTGCCGCTGGCAGAGTTTCACCGTAGCCAGTTGCCGTCGAACTTTGCCGAACTGAATAACACCGGTAGCGCGGCTTACCCGGCTGGCGCAAGCACCGCGGCGGGCTTCCTGTCCCATTTCGTGGAAAACTACCAGCAGGGCTGGCTGCATATCGACTGCTCTGCAACCTATCGCAAAGCGCCGGTTGAGCAGTGGTCTGCGGGCGCAACCGGTCTGGGTGTGCGCACGATTGCGAATCTGCTGACCGCATAATTTATTACTGTATTGCCGGATGGCGCTACGCTTATCCGGCCTACATGTATTCATCCAATTTGTGATACTTATGTCCGAAACAAAAAACGAATTAGAAACATTGCTGGAACAAGCGGCAACAGAGCCTGCGCATCGTCCGGCATTTTTCCGTACTTTACTGGAATCCACAGTCTGGGTGCCGGGTACTGCCGCAGAAGGCGAGGCGGTGGTTGAAGACAGCGCTCTCGACCTGCAGCACTGGGAAAAAGAAGACGGAACGACTGTGATCCCGTTCTTCACTTCTCTGGAAGCCCTGCAGCAGGCGGTGGAAGATGAGCAGGCATTTGTCGTTATGCCGGTGCGTACGTTGTTTGAAATGACGCTCGGCGAAACGCTCTTTCTCAACGCGAAACTGCCGACCGGCAAAGAATTTATGCCGCGTGAAATCAGCCTGCTGATGGGGGAAGAGGGGAATCCGCTCAGCACCCAGGAAGTACTGGAAGGCGGTGAATCGCTGATCCTCTCTGAAGTCGCTGAACCTCCGGCGCAGATGATTGACTCGCTGACTACGCTGTTTAAAACCATTAAGCCGGTAAAACGCGCGTTTCTCTGCTCAATCAAAGAAAGCGCGGAAGCCCAGCCGAATCTGCTGATTGGTATTGAAGCGGAAGGGGATATTGAAGAGATCATCCACGCTGCTGGCAGCGTCGCGACCGATACGCTGCCGGGCGATGAACCTATTGATATCTGCCAGGTGAAGAAGGGTGAGAAGGGCGTGAGCCACTTTATCACTGAGCATATCGCACCGTTCTACGAACGCCGCTGGGGCGGTTTCCTGCGCGACTTTAAACAGAACCGGATTATCTAAATTGTAGGCCGGATAAGCGAAGTGCTATCCGGCTTTTCCAGCTTTATAATTGCGGTTCTACCGGTAAATCGTTGCGCGCTCCCCATTCGCTCCATGCGCCGTCATACAATGCGACGTCAGAAACGCCCAGCGTGGCAAGTGCCAGCACGACGACGGCAGCCGTTACGCCGGAGCCGCAGCTGGCGATAATAGGGCGGTCAAAGCTCACGCCGTGGCTGAAGAAAATAGCATCCAGCTCATCGGTGGTTTTCAGTTCGCCGTCACGAACCAGTTCTGTCCACGGTACGTTAAGCGCACCCGGCACATGACCACGTTTCAGACCAGGACGCGGCTCGTCAACTTCGCCATTAAAACGCGCAGCCGGACGGGCATCGACGATCTGCGCCGTTTTTTCATGACTGGCCAGCAGTACATCGGTAACGCGCACAACTGCGTCAGGCGTAAAGGCCACGTTAAATTCACCTTCATGTAAATCCTCATCGCCTTCCTGGAGCATTAACTCATCGCGCTTCCAGCCTGCCAGACCGCCTGCCAGAATGGAGACATTTTCGACGCCAAATGTCCGCAGCATCCACCATGCGCGTGGCGCGGAAAACAGATTACCGTCATCGTAGATAACCAGATGCTTATCCTGATTAACGCCCAGCTCGCGCATCGCAACGGCAAAGGCTTCGGGGCGTGGCATCATATGCGGTAGCGGTGAGGTATGATCGGAAAGCGCTTCAATATCAAAAAATACTGCGCCAGGAATATGGCCCGCACGATACTCCTCGCCAACATCGCGATCTTCCTGTCCTGGAGGTGCCATCCGGGCATCAAGAATTTGTATTTCCGGGTCGTCAATGTGTTCGGCAAGCCAGTCGGCAGCGACAAAGAAGGCGGTGGTCATAGGCATCTCCATTTTTACCAGGTTTTGGCAAATTGTCGGATGTTTACCGTAAAGCGACAAGTAAAACAGGCTGATTTGTCAGGTGAATCCACATTAATCACTTAAATTAAGACAACGTTGTTCAGTTACTGACTTCCACAGCCGGAAATCTGACGCATAATAGTTGTTCTACGTAGCTAACGGGCCACTACGGCCAGGGATGAAAAATGAAACATTTACGCGTAGCGGCCTGCATGCTGATGCTGGCACTGGTCGGGTGCGATAATAATAACGAAAAATCACCGACGGCTGCGAAACCTGATGCGCCTGCGGCACAGACTGCGCCAGCAAAAGATAAAGCTCAATTACAAAAGCTGATGCAGCAAAGCCAGGGCAAGTCGCTGACGCTGCTGGATGCCTCAGAGGTCCAGCTCGACGGTGCGGCAACGCTCGTTTTGACCTTCTCCATTCCCCTCGATCCAGAACAAGATTTTTCCCGCGTCGTGCATGTTGTTGATAAAAAAAGCGGCAAAGTGGATGGTGCCTGGGAGCTGGCGCCAAATCTGAAAGAGCTGCGCTTACGCCATCTGGAACCTAACCGGGAACTGGTGGTGACCATTGAGCGTGATTTGCTGGCGCTGAATAAAGCGACGTTCGCTATTGATTATGAAAAAAACATTACCACCCGCGATGTACAGCCAAGCGTTGGGTTTGCCAGTCGCGGCTCGCTGTTGCCGGGAAAAGTAATTGAAGGCCTGCCGGTAATGGCCCTCAACGTTAACAGCGTGGATGTGAACTTCTTTCGTGTGAAGCCTGAATCGCTCGGCGCATTTGTCAGCCAGTGGGAATACCGCAATTCGTTGACGAACTGGGAATCTGACAATCTATTGAAAATGGCGGAACTGGTGTATACCGGACGCTTTGACCTCAATCCTGCGCGTAACACCCGTGAGAAGCTGCTGCTGCCGCTGAGCGATATCAAGCCGTTGCAGCAAGCAGGAGTTTACATCGCGGTGATGAATCAGGCTGGACAATACAACTACAGTAATGCCGCTACGCTGTTCACGCTCAGCGATATTGGTGTGTCTGCGCACCGTTACCATAATCAACTGGATGTCTTTACGCAGAGTCTGGAAAACGGCGCTGCGCAGCAGGGTATAGAGGTCACCTTACTCAACGAAAAAGGACAGACGTTGGCGCAGGCTACCAGCGACGCGCAGGGTCATGTCAAACTGGAGACTGATAAAGATGCGGCTTTATTGCTGGCCCGCAAAGACGGGCAAACCACGCTGCTGGATCTGAAACTCCCGGCGTTGGATCTGGCTGAATTTGATATTGCCGGTGCACCGGGATACAGCAAACAGTTCTTTATGTTTGGTCCCCGTGACCTCTATCGTCCTGGCGAAATGGTGATCCTCAACGGATTACTGCGTGACAGCGACGGCAAAACGTTGCCCGACCAGCCGGTGAAGCTGGAGGTCGTGAAGCCCGACGGGCAAGTGTTACGTTCGGTGGTTAGCCAGCCGGAGAACGGTCTGTACCGTTTTAGCTGGCCGCTGGACACCAACGCGCCAACCGGTATGTGGCATATTCGTGCTAATACGGGCGACAACCAGTCACGTATGTGGGATTTCCACGTCGAAGATTTTATGCCTGAGCGGATGGCGCTCAATCTCTCCGCTAATAAGATTCCGGTGGCTCCGGCTGATGAAGTGAAGTTCTCGGTAGTGGGCTACTACCTGTACGGCGCGCCCGCTAACGGCAATGCTCTGCAAGGGCAGCTTTTCCTGCGCCCGCTGCGCGAAGCGGTGCAGGCATTGCCGGGGTTCCAATTTGGTAATATTGCCGAAGAAAACCTGTCCCGCAGCCTCGATGAAGTTCAGCTTACGCTGGATGAACACGGTCGCGGCGAAGTGACCACCAACAGCCAATGGCAGGAGACGCATTCCCCGTTACAGGTGATCCTGCAAGCCAGCCTGCTGGAGTCAGGTGGCCGCCCGGTGACGCGTCGGGCTGAACAAGCCATCTGGCCTGCGGACACGCTGCCGGGTATTCGTCCGCAGTTTGCGGCAAAAGCCGTCTATGACTACCGCACTGATACCACTGTGAATCAGCCTATCGTTGATGAAAACAGCAACGCCGCTTTCGACATTGTTTATGCCGATGCGCAGGGCGAGAAAAAAGCGGTGTCCGGTTTGCAGGTGCGTTTGATCCGCGAGCGCCGGGATTATTACTGGAACTGGTCTGAAGGCGAGGGCTGGCAATCACAGTTCGATCAAAAGGATCTGGTTGAAGGTGAGCAGACTCTGGATCTTAAGGCCGATGAAACCGGTAAAGTCAGCTTCCCGGTTGAGTGGGGTGCCTATCGTCTGGAAGTGAAAGCCCCGAATGATGCGGTGAGCAGCGTACGCTTCTGGGCAGGTTATAGCTGGCAGGATAACAGCGACGGCAGTGGGGCTGTGCGTCCCGATCGCGTGACTCTGAAACTGGACAAACCCAGCTATCGTCCTGGCGATACCATGAAGCTGCACGTTGCCGCTCCTGCTGCTGGCAAAGGTTATGCGATGGTGGAGTCCAGCGAAGGCCCGCTGTGGTGGCAAGAAATAGACGTACCGGCGGATGGTCTCGATATCTCCATCCCGATTGATAAAACCTGGAATCGCCACGATTTGTATCTCAGTGCGCTAGTGGTTCGTCCTGGCGACAAGTCCCGTTCGGCCACGCCAAAACGGGCGGTTGGTTTACTGCATTTGCCGTTAGGTGATGAAAACCGTCGTCTGGCGCTGGCGCTGGAAAACCCGGCGAAAATACGTCCAAACCAGTCGTTGACCGTCAAGATTAAAGCCAGCGTCAAAAATGGCGACATACCAAAACAGGTCAACGTGCTGGTCTCTGCCGTTGATAGCGGGGTGTTGAACATTACCGATTACGCCACGCCAGATCCGTGGCAGGCATTTTTCGGACAAAAACGCTATGGCGCGGATATTTATGATATTTACGGCCAGGTGATCGAAGGGCAAGGGCGGCTGGCGGCGCTGCGTTTTGGTGGTGATGGCGATGAATTAAAACGCGGCGGTAAGCCACCGGTCAATCACGTCAATATCGTGGCGCAACAGGCGCTGCCGGTCACGCTCAACGAGCAGGGCGAAGGTACGGTGACGCTACCGATTGGTGATTTCAACGGCGAGCTACGGGTAATGGCACAGGCCTGGACGGCGGATGACTTTGGCAGCAGTGAAAGCAAGGTGATTGTTGCCGCGCCGGTAATTGCTGAACTGAATATGCCGCGTTTTCTGGCTGGAGGCGATACCTCGCGACTGACGCTGGACGTGACTAACCTGACTGACAAACCGCAAACACTGAATATTAAGCTCGCGGCCAGCGGTTTACTGGAGCTGATGGGGCAAGATCCTGCTCCATTGAATCTGGCACCAGGCGTACGGACTACGTTGTTTATTCCGGTGCGTGCGCGGGAGGGGTTTGGCGATGGCGAAATTCAGGCAGAAATTAGCGGTCTGACTTTACCGGGTGAAACGCTGCCAGTTCAGCATAAACAGTGGAAGATTGGCGTGCGTCCGGCGTTCCCGGCGCAAACCGTTAATAACGGTGTCGCACTTCAGCCGGGCGCAACCTGGCAGCTTCCGGGCGAAGAACTGACCAACTTCTCCCCTGCAACGATGCAGGGACAACTGCTGTTCAGCGGTAAGCCGCCGCTAAATCTGGCGCGTTATATCCGCGAACTGAAGGCTTACCCTTACGGTTGCCTGGAGCAAACTGCGAGCGGGTTGTTCCCATCCTTATACACCAACGCTGC
Source organism: Citrobacter sp. Cpo091 (assembly GCF_030332645.1). Classification (NCBI taxonomy): domain Bacteria; kingdom Pseudomonadati; phylum Pseudomonadota; class Gammaproteobacteria; order Enterobacterales; family Enterobacteriaceae; genus Citrobacter; species Citrobacter sp. Cpo091. The sequence goes on along the minus strand of NZ_JAOWHL010000040.1, from coordinate 556,016 downwards.
GCAATTGAAGGCGTTAGGTATTGTGGGCGACAGCGATGAAAAACGCCGCGCGGCAGTCGATATTGGGATTTCTCGTTTAGTGCAGATGCAGCGTGATAACGGCGGTTTCGCGTTGTGGGATAAAAACGGGTCGGAAGAGTACTGGCTGACCGCGTATGTCATGGATTTCCTCGTTCGGGCAAATGAACAGGGCTACAGCGTCCCGGTAGAGGTCATTAACCGTGGCAACGAGCGGCTGCTGCGCTATTTGCAGGATCCCGGAATGTTGTCGATTCGCTATACCGACGACTCTTCAGCAAGCCGGTTTGCCGTACAAGCCTACGCTGCGTTGGTTCTGGCGCGTCAGCAAAAAGCCCCGCTCGGCGCATTGCGTGAGATCTGGGAGCGTCGTGCGCAAGCGGCCTCTGGTTTACCGCTGTTACAACTGGGGATCGCGCTGAAAAATATGGGCGATGCTAACCGCAGTGAACAGGCGTTGACGCTGGCGCTGAATACGCCGCGCCGCGATACGCAACAGTGGATGGCGGATTACGGCAGTGCGTTACGGGATAACGCGTTGATGATGGCCTTGCTCGAAGAGAACAAGCTCAAACCTGACGTGCAGAATACGCTGCTGAACACGTTGTCAGAACAGGCCTTTGGGCAGCGCTGGCTCTCGACTCAGGAAAATAATGCGTTGTTCCTTGCCGCCCGTACGTTACAGGACTTGCCAGGCACATGGCAGGCGCAAACGTCACTCTCGGAGCAACCGTTAGCCGGGGAGAAATCACAGACGCGTAATCTGGATGCCGATGCGCTGTCTACGCTGAGCGTCACCAATACCGGTAATCAACCGCTGTGGCTGCGTCTGGATGTGAGCGGTTATCCGCAAACCTCACCGACACCTGCCAGCAACGTTCTGCATATTGAGCGTCAAATCCTGGGGCTCGACGGAAACAGTAAATCACTGGATTCTCTGCGCAGCGGCGAGCTGGTGCTGGTCTGGCTGGAGGTGAAAGCCAGCCAGAACGTGCCGGATGCACTGGTGGTTGACTTACTGCCAGCAGGACTGGAACTGGAAAACCAGAATCTGGCCAACGGCAGCGCCAGCCTGCAGGATAGCGGTAGCGAAGTGGCGAATTTGCTTAATCAGATGCAGCAGGCAGATATCCAGCACGTTGAGTTCCGTGACGATCGTTTTGTCGCTGCGGTGGCGGTCAATGAAGGACAACCGGTTACGCTGGTGTATCTGGCGCGAGCGGTAACGCCGGGGACCTACCAGGTTCCCGTCCCACAGGTGGAATCAATGTATGTTCCGCAGTGGCGCGCGACCGGTGCGACAGAGGGACTTTTGATTGTCAGACCGTAAATGATGCGCCGGTTGGGTAAACGCGGCTGCTGGCTCTGGCTGGCAGCCGTTGCGCTATTGATTGTGGCGGCAGTTTGGGCGGCAGATAAAATCTGGCCGCTGCCTTTGCGCGAAGTCGATCCGGCACGGGTCGTGGTGGCACATGATGGTACGCCACTCTGGCGCTTTGCCGATGCCGAAGGTATCTGGCGGTATCCGGTAACGATTGATGAGGTGTCGCCCCGCTACCTTGAGGCGTTAATTAACTATGAAGACCGCTGGTTCTGGAAGCATCCCGGCGTCAATCCGTTTTCAGTACTGCGCGCAGCATGGCAGGACCTCTCCTCTGGGCGTGTGGTTTCGGGCGGCAGTACGCTCACCATGCAGGTCGCACGATTACTCGATCCCCATCCGCGAACCTTCGGCGGCAAGTTTCGCCAGCTCTGGCGCGCATTGCAGCTGGAATGGCATCTCTCCAAACGCGACATCCTGACACTGTATCTCAACCGTGCGCCGTTTGGCGGTACGCTGCAGGGCGTGGGGGCGGCAAGTTGGGCCTATCTTGGCAAATCACCCGCGCAATTGAGTTACTCCGATGCCGCGCTGCTGGCTGTTTTACCACAGGCACCAAGTCGCCTGCGTCCAGATCGCTGGCCGGACCGTGCCCAAGCAGCGCGTAATAAAGTGCTCGAGCGTATGGCGAGCCAGGGTATTTGGCCTGCCAGACAGGTACAGGAGTCGCGTGAAGAGCCAGTCTGGCTGTCGCCCCGGCAAATGCCGCAGTTAGCGCCGTTATTCTCGCGCATGATGCTGGGAAAAAGCCGGAGCGATAAAATCGTGACTACCCTTGATGCCGGATTGCAGCGCCAACTGGAAGAGCTGGCGCAGAACTGGAAGGGGCGCTTACCTGCACGCAGTTCGCTGGCAATGATTGTGGTCGATCACACCGATATGAGCGTGCGTGGTTGGGTGGGGTCGGTAGATATGAATGACGACTCCCGCTTTGGTCATGTGGATATGGTGAATGCGATCCGTTCGCCTGGCTCGGTATTGAAGCCGTTTATCTATGGACTGGCGCTGGATGACGGACTCATTCATCCCGCTTCGTTGTTGCAGGATGTCCCGCGGAGAACCGGAGATTATCGACCGGGGAATTTTGACAGCGGTTTTCATGGCCCGGTGAGCATGAGCGAAGCGCTGGTAAGGTCGTTGAATTTACCCGCCGTGCAGGTGCTCGAAGCCTATGGTCCGAAGCGCTTTGCCGCATCGTTACGTAACGTCGGCTTACCGCTGTATCTGCCCGCAGGGGCTGCGCCGAATCTGTCGCTGATTTTAGGTGGCGCGGGGGCAAGGCTGGAAGATATGGCCGCAGCGTACAGCGCCTTTGCCCGTAAGGGAAAAGCGGGAAAACTGCGTCTGCAGCCGGGTGACCCACTGCTTGAACGTCCGTTGATGTCGGCGGGCGCGGCGTGGATTATTCGCCGTATCATGGCCGACGAAGCGCAACCGCTGCCGGATAACTCGCTGAGCAGAGTGGTTCCGCTGGCGTGGAAAACGGGCACCAGCTATGGCTATCGCGATGCCTGGGCGATTGGCGTTAACGCCCGTTATGTGATCGGTATCTGGACCGGCAGACCAGACGGAACGCCGGTGGTGGGCCAGTTTGGATTTGCCAGCGCCGTGCCGCTGCTCAATCAGGTCAACAATCTTTTGCTCTCTCGCGGGACCAATCAGCCGGAAGATCCACGTCCTGATTCCGTGAGTCGCGGCGTGGTGTGCTGGCCGGGCGGGCAATCCCTTGCCCCAGGAGACAGCAACTGCCGTCGCCGTCTGGCAACCTGGTTACTGGATGGCAGTCAGCCGCCAACGTTATTATTGCCCGAGCAGGAAGGGGTTAATGGCATTCGTTTTCCTGTCTGGCTGGATGATGAAGGCAAACGTGTGGCGGCGGATTGCCCGCAGGCGCACGAGCAAACGTTAATCGTCTGGCCGTTGCCGCTGGAGCCATGGCTACCGGAATCAGAACGCCGTGGGGCGAGATTACCGCCAGTTTCTGCCACATGTCCGCCGCTGGGGCAAGACGCTTCGCAGCCGTTGCAGTTGACAGGCATTCGTGATGGCGCGATTGTGAAGCGTTTACCCGGTTCTGCTCAGGCCTCATTGCCGGTGCAAACCAGCGGTGGGAGCGGTGAACGCTGGTGGTTTCTTAACGGTGAAAGGCTGGATGAACGCGGACGTCGTCTTACGCTACGGCTGGCGACTAAAGGGGATTATCAACTGCTGGTGATGGATGATGCTGGCCAGGTAGCGACGGTGAGATTTTCGATGCAGTAGACCAGTTGATGACTGTTTGTTGCTAAAATTCATCTTATTTTAAAGAAATGTTACCTTCATCAATAGTCAATTGCCGGGATGCTCTTTATAATCCGCGCCAGGTCGTACATCTATATAGACAACAACAGAACACATTACAGAGGTTATCATGGCTATTGAACGTACTTTTTCCATCATCAAACCAAACGCGGTGGCAAAAAACGTTATTGGGAGCATCTTTGCGCGCTTTGAAGCAGCAGGGTTCAAAATTGTCGGCACTAAAATGCTGCACCTGACCGTTGAGCAGGCACGTGGCTTCTATGCTGAGCACGATGGCAAACCGTTCTTTGACGGTCTGGTTGAATTCATGACCTCCGGTCCGATCGTTGTTTCTGTTCTGGAAAGCGAAAATGCCGTACAGCGTCATCGTGATCTGCTGGGCGCAACCAACCCGGCGAATGCGCTGGCCGGTACTCTGCGTGCAGACTATGCTGACAGCTTCACCGAGAATGGTACTCACGGTTCCGACTCCGTTGAGTCAGCGGCGCGCGAAATCGCCTATTTCTTTGGTGAAGGTGAGGTTTGCCCGCGCACTCGCTAATAAGCTCGTGGGGTAGGCCGGATAAGCATTTGCGCATCCGGCACTGTTTTGCCTGATGGCGACGCTGATGCGTCTTATCAGACCTACGTTCTTTCTTTACATATTATTTTCGCTAATGCTTCGTGCAAACGTGGCATCCCTGCGCCAGACTTTGTACAATGCAACGCCCCGGAAGAGCAGATCGCTTGCCGGGGCGTTTCTTTTTAACCCTCCACGGGCCACAACGTGTAACAACGAGGCCGGAAAAAATTATGTCTGAATTAGTTAACACCTCTGAAGTCGTCATTCCTGCGGTTCCAAATAAAAATGGAAAAATTAACCTGCTGGATCTGAACCGTCAGCAAATGCGCGAATTCTTCAAAGAGATGGGCGAAAAACCGTTTCGTGCCGATCAGGTCATGAAGTGGATGTACCACTATTGCAGCGACAACTTTGATGACATGACTGACATCAACAAGGTGCTGCGTAACAAGCTGAAAGAAGTGGCTGAAATTCGCGCCCCGGAAGTGGTGGAAGAGCAGCGTTCTTCTGACGGTACGATCAAATGGGCTATCGCGGTTGGCGATCAGCGCGTTGAAACGGTGTATATCCCGGAAGACGATCGTGCGACCCTGTGTGTTTCTTCACAGGTCGGGTGCGCATTAGAGTGTAAATTCTGCTCTACGGCGCAACAGGGCTTTAATCGTAACCTGCGGGTATCTGAGATCATTGGTCAGGTCTGGCGCGCGGCGAAGATCGTCGGTGCGGTAAAGGCTACGGGCGTGCGTCCTATTACCAACGTGGTGATGATGGGGATGGGTGAGCCGCTGCTCAACCTGACCAACGTAGTTCCGGCGATGGAAATCATGCTTGATGACTTCGGTTTTGGGCTGTCCAAGCGTCGCGTCACGCTATCCACCTCAGGCGTTGTCCCTGCGCTGGATAAGCTGGGTGATATGATTGACGTCGCGCTGGCGATTTCTCTGCATGCGCCGAACGATGAAATTCGTGACGAAATTGTACCTATCAACAAAAAGTACAATATCGAAACATTCCTTGGCGCGGTTCGTCGTTATCTGGAGAAGTCCAACGCTAACCAGGGTCGTGTAACCATTGAGTATGTGATGTTAGATCACATCAATGATGGCACTGAACACGCGCATCAGCTGGCAGAACTGCTGAAAGATACGCCGTGTAAGATCAACCTGATCCCGTGGAACCCGTTCCCGGGCGCGCCGTATGGCCGTAGTTCTAACAGCCGTATCGATCGTTTCTCCAAAGTGTTGATGAGCTATGGTTTTACTACCATCGTGCGTAAAACACGTGGTGATGACATCGATGCAGCCTGCGGTCAGCTGGCGGGCGATGTTATCGACCGTACCAAGCGTACTCTGCGTAAGCGTATGCAGGGCGACGCTATCGAGATTAAGACCGTTTGATGTTGGCGCACTACGGTATAATTCCTGTACCGTAGTGCAACGTAAGCCATATGAGGTTTTTTGTTGTCGTCGTCAGGTCAATAATAACGGTGCGTTTTTGTCGACTTTAAGGCAGTATGTAACGGCGTAACAAGTGTTTAGCCCTCAGGTTTACGCCGTTTTGTCATTGATAGTCTGACCGTTTTATACTGTCTGACGAAGGTTAACTGACCAGATGTTTCGCGGTGTGGGTGAGCATTGTGGCTCGCCGGCATCAGAACCCAAATTTACGCAGCTGTAGCGAATGAATACTGAAGCCACGCACGACAAAAATGAAACACTATCCACCGGCGTTCGTCTGCGCAATGCCCGTGAACAACTCGGATTCAGCCAGCAGGCAGTCGCGGAGCGACTTTGCCTGAAGGTCTCCACGGTACGCGATATTGAAGAGGATAAGGCGCCAGCCGATCTTGCTTCAACATTCCTGCGCGGGTATATCCGTTCTTATGCGCGTCTGGTGCATATTCCTGAAGAAGAACTGTTGCCAGGGCTGGAAAAACAGGCTCCGATTCGACCAGCTAAAGTCGCACCGATGCAGAGCTTCTCGCTCGGCAAACGTCGTAAGAAACGCGACGGCTGGTTAATGACCTTTACCTGGCTTGTGCTGTTTGTCGTTGTCGGACTGACAGGCGCCTGGTGGTGGCAGAACCATAAAGCACAGCAGGAAGAGATCACCACCATGGCCGATCAATCCTCTGCTGAGCTGAATGCCGGTAAAGAGGGTGCGCAGAACGTACCGTTAGATACCAGCGCAGCAGCAGGGCAGGATACCCCTCCGGCTCCTGACGATGGTGCGGTAGCGGACGCAGCGCCAACGCCAGACGTTGCTGCGACCCCGGCCCCCGCCGCTGATGCGCAACAGAACGCCGTTGTTGCCCCATCTCAGGCTAACGTCGATACCGCAACCGCAGCGCCAACAGCGCCAGCTACAGCGGCTCCTCTGCCGACCGATCAGGCAGGTGTGACTACACCTGTAGCCGATCCTAACGCGCTGGTGATGAACTTTACCGCCGATTGCTGGCTGGAAGTAACCGATGCGACCGGTAAAAAACTGTTCAGCGGGATGCAGCGTAAAGACGGCAATCTAAACCTGACCGGTCAAGCGCCGTACAAACTGAAAATTGGCGCCCCGGCGGCAGTGCAGATTCAGTTCCAGGGTAAACCTGTCGATCTGAGTCGTTTTATCAGAACTAACCAGGTTGCGCGTCTGACCGTTAATGCCGAACAATCACCGGCTCAGTAACAGACGGCAATGCGGGAGATTTTTTAATGCATAACCAGGCTCCAATTCAACGTAGAAAATCGACACGCATTTACGTTGGGAACGTGCCGATTGGCGATGGTGCGCCCATCGCTGTACAGTCTATGACTAACACGCGTACCACGGATGTGGAAGCGACGGTTAATCAGATTAAAGCGCTGGAACGCGTAGGCGCAGACATTGTTCGTGTCTCCGTACCGACAATGGATGCCGCAGAAGCGTTCAAGCTTATCAAACAGCAGGTTAACGTCCCGCTGGTTGCCGATATTCACTTCGACTATCGTATCGCGCTGAAGGTGGCGGAATACGGCGTTGATTGCCTGCGTATTAACCCAGGTAATATCGGCAGTGAAGAGCGTATTCGCATGGTGGTGGATTGCGCTCGTGATAAAAATATTCCTATCCGTATCGGCGTCAACGCCGGATCGTTGGAAAAAGATCTGCAGGAAAAATACGGCGAACCGACGCCGCAGGCGCTGCTGGAATCCGCTATGCGCCATGTGGATCACCTCGATCGTCTGAACTTCGATCAATTCAAAGTCAGCGTTAAAGCATCTGACGTTTTCCTCGCCGTAGAATCCTATCGCCTGCTGGCGAAACAGATCGATCAACCGCTGCATCTGGGGATCACCGAAGCCGGTGGTCTGCGTAGTGGTTCGGTGAAGTCCGCGATCGGCCTTGGCCTGCTGTTATCTGAAGGGATCGGCGATACGCTGCGTGTTTCTCTGGCAGCCGATCCGGTGGAAGAGATCAAAGTGGGTTTCGATATCCTGAAATCGCTGCGTATTCGCGCGCGCGGGATCAACTTCATCGCTTGCCCAACCTGTTCGCGTCAGGAGTTTGACGTTATTGGTACGGTTAACGCGCTGGAGCAACGCCTGGAAGATATCATTACGCCAATGGACGTTTCGATCATCGGCTGCGTGGTAAACGGTCCTGGTGAAGCGCTGGTTTCTACGCTGGGCGTGACGGGCGGTAACAAGAAAAGTGGCCTGTATGAAGACGGCGTGCGTAAGGACAGACTCGATAACGACGACATGATTACGCAGCTTGAAGCCCGCATCCGCGCTAAAGCGAGTATTCTGGACGAAGCGCGTCGTATCGACGTGCAGCAGCTTGAAAAATAACAACGTGATGGGAAGCGGCGTGCTTCCCGTGTATGATTGAACCCGCATGGCGCCCGCATTGTTCGGGTTAGCGCTGAGGGTTCATTTTTATATTCATAAAGAGAATAAACGTGGCAAAAAACATTCAAGCCATTCGCGGCATGAACGATTATCTGCCTGGCGAAACCGCCATCTGGCAGCGCATTGAAGGCACTCTCAAAAACGTGCTCGGTAGCTACGGTTACAGTGAAATCCGCTTGCCGATTGTAGAGCAGACCCCGTTATTCAAACGCGCGATCGGTGAAGTCACCGACGTGGTTGAAAAAGAGATGTATACCTTTGAGGACCGTAATGGCGACAGCCTGACGTTGCGTCCTGAAGGGACTGCGGGCTGCGTACGCGCCGGCATCGAACATGGTCTCCTGTACAATCAGGAACAGCGTCTGTGGTATATCGGGCCGATGTTCCGCCACGAACGTCCGCAGAAAGGACGCTATCGTCAATTCCATCAGCTGGGTGTCGAAGTATTTGGCCTGCAAGGCCCGGACATCGATGCGGAGCTGATTATGCTGACCGCTCGCTGGTGGCGCGCGCTGGGTATTTCTCAGCATGTTAGCCTTGAGCTGAACTCAATCGGTTCGCTTGAAGCCCGCGCTAACTACCGTGATGCGCTGGTCGCCTACCTGGAACTGCACAAAGAGAAACTGGACGAAGACTGCAAGCGTCGTATGTACACCAATCCGCTGCGCGTTCTCGACTCTAAAAACCCGGAAGTACAGGCGCTGCTCAACGACGCGCCTGCACTGGGCGACTATCTTGATGACGACTCTCGCGAGCACTTCGCGGGCTTGTGCAAACTGCTGGAATCCGCAGGCATTGCCTACACCGTCAATCAGCGTCTGGTTCGTGGTCTTGATTACTACAACCGCACCGTATTTGAGTGGGTTACCAGCAGCCTGGGCTCTCAGGGCACCGTGTGTGCCGGTGGTCGTTACGACGGTCTGGTCGAGCAACTTGGCGGTCGTGCAACGCCTGCCGTGGGCTTTGCTATGGGGCTGGAACGACTTGTTTTGTTAGTTCAGGCAGTTAATCCGGAATTTAACGCAGATCCTGTTGTCGATATATACCTGGTCGCTTCAGGGGCGGACACGCAGTCGGCGGCAATGACGCTTGCAGAACGTCTGCGCGATGAAGTTCCTGGTGTGAAACTGATGACAAACCACGGTGGCGGCAACTTTAAGAAACAGTTTGCCCGTGCCGATAAGTGGGGCGCCCGCGTTGCACTGGTACTGGGCGAGTCCGAAGTGGCTGACGGTACTGTTGTAGTGAAGGATTTGCGCTCTGGTGAGCAAACGGCAGTAGCGCAGGATAGCGTTGCCGCGCATTTGCGCACTTTACTGGGCTAAGGAGAAGGACAGCGTGGAAATTTACGAGAACGAACACGACCAGGTTGATGCGGTAAAACGCTTCTTTGCTGAAAACGGCAAGGCGCTGGCTGTTGGGATCATTTTAGGGGTTGGCGCGCTGGTTGGTTGGCGTTACTGGACCAGCCATCAGACGGAGTCCGCACGCTCTGCTTCTTTGGCATATCAAAATACGGTGACTGCGGTTAGCGCGGGTAAACCGGACAGCATTCCTGCCGCTGAGAAATTTGCTGCAGAGAATAAAAATACCTACGGCGCGCTAGCTTCACTGGAACTTGCGCAGCAGTTTGTTGACCAAAATGAACTTGAGAAAGCCGCAAGTCAGCTGCAACAGGGCTTGGCTGCGACCAGCGATGAAAATCTCAAAGCGGTGATTAACCTGCGTCTGGCGCGTGTTCAGGTTCAGCTTAAACAGGCTGATACCGCGCTGAAAACACTCGACACCATTAAAGGTGAAGGGTGGACGGCTATTGTTGCCGATCTGCGCGGTGAAGCGTTGCTGAGCAAAGGCGACAAACAAGGTGCGCGTAGCGCATGGGAAGCGGGTGTGAAAAGCGATGCCTCTCCTGCTCTGAGCGAAATGATGCAGATGAAAATCAATAATTTGTCCATCTGAGAGGGACCCGATGCAATTGCGTAAATTACTTCTGCCAGGGCTGCTTTCCGTTACCCTATTGAGCGGCTGTTCACTGTTTAGTGGCGAAGAAGATGTCGTTAAGATGTCCCCATTACCGGTGGTTGAAAACCAGTTTACTCCGTCTACGGAATGGAGCACCTCTGTAGGCAACGGTATTGGTGATTTCTATTCCAATCTTCATCCTGCGCTGGCGGATAACGTTGTCTATGCAGCCGATCGCGCTGGTGTAGTGAAAGCGTTGAACGCAGGCGACGGTAAAGAAGTCTGGTCTGTGAATCTGGGTGAGAAAGACGGCTGGTTCTCCCGTGCATCTGCACAGCTTTCTGGCGGTGTAACCGTGTCCGGCGGACATGTTTACATTGGCAGCGAAAAAGCACAGGTTTATGCGTTGAATACCAGCGACGGTACCACCGCATGGCAGACGAAAGTCGCCGGTGAGGCGCTGTCTCGTCCTGTTGTGAGCGATGGCGTAGTACTGATCCACACCAGCAACGGCCAGTTGCAGGCATTAAACGAAGCTGATGGCGCCATCAAATGGACCGTTAACCTCGACATGCCTTCCCTGTCTCTGCGTGGTGAATCCGCTCCGGCAACCGCCTTTGGCGCAGCTATTGTCGGCGGTGATAACGGTCGCGTGAGCGCCGTGCTGATGCAGCAAGGCCAGATGATTTGGCAGCAGCGTATCTCTCAGGCGACAGGCCCAACGGAAATCGATCGTCTGAGCGACGTTGATACCACGCCGGTTATCGTCAATGGCGTTGTTTACGCGCTGGCTTATAATGGTAACCTGACGGCGCTGGATCTGCGCAGTGGTCAAATTATGTGGAAACGCGAACTGGGCTCGGTGAATGATTTCATCGTCGACGGTAACCGTATCTACCTGGTTGACCAGAATGACCGCGTACTGGCGCTGACCACCGATGGCGGCGTGACGCTGTGGACGCAAAGCGATCTGCTGCACCGTCTGCTGACGTCCCCGGTATTGTATAATGGCAATCTGGTCGTCGGTGATAGCGAAGGCTACCTGCACTGGATTAACGTTGACGATGGTCGTTTTGTTGCCCAGCAGAAAGTCGACAGCTCAGGTTTCCTGACCGAGCCGGTCTCTGCTGATGGTAAACTGCTGATCCAGGCGAAAGACGGTACGCTGTACTCCATTACGCGTTAATCGTCCTGGCCGCTCGCTTTGAAAAACGGCTCCTGGTGCAGGGGCCGTTTTACTGTTTTTAACAACGGGGCAAAAAATGTGCCCGTTGTCTGATGATTTTTTAAATGAGGCTTTAAACATGGTACCTGTGGTCGCGCTTGTCGGGCGCCCTAACGTTGGCAAATCCACGTTATTTAACCGTCTAACTCGCACCCGAGATGCGCTGGTTGCGGATTTCCCGGGTCTGACTCGTGACCGTAAGTACGGTCGTGCGGAAATTGAAGGCCGTGAGTTTATCTGTATTGATACCGGCGGTATTGATGGTACCGAAGACGGTGTTGAAACCCGTATGGCGGAACAGTCGCTGTTGGCTATCGAAGAAGCAGACGTTGTGCTGTTCATGGTGGATGCACGTGCTGGCCTGATGCCAGCGGATGAAGCTATTGCTAAACATCTGCGTTCGCGCCAGAAACCGACGTTCCTGGTCGCCAACAAAACTGACGGACTCGATCCTGACCAGGCGGTTGTTGATTTCTACTCATTGGGTCTGGGTGAAATTTATCCGATCGCGGCGTCCCATGGTCGTGGCGTTCTCAGCCTGCTGGAGCATGTTCTGCTGCCGTGGATGGATGACGTTGCTCCTCAGGAAGAAGTGGATGAAGACGCAGAATACTGGGCGCAGCTTGAAGCCAAAGAAAACGGCGAAGAAGAGCCTGAAGACGATTTCAACCCGCAGGATTTGCCGATTAAACTGGCAATCGTCGGCCGTCCGAACGTAGGTAAGTCCACGCTTACTAACCGTATTCTCGGCGAAGACCGCGTAGTGGTTTACGACATGCCGGGAACCACGCGTGACAGTATTTATATTCCGATGCAGCGCGATGAACGCGAATATGTGCTCATCGATACCGCGGGCGTGCGTAAGCGCGGCAAAATTACCGAAGCGGTAGAAAAATTCTCAGTAATCAAAACGCTGCAGGCAATTGAAGATGCCAACGTGGTGATGCTGGTGATTGACGCGCGTGAAGGGATTTCCGATCAGGACCTGTCGCTGCTGGGCTTTATCCTAAATAGTGGGCGCTCACTTGTTATCGTAGTCAACAAGTGGGATGGCCTGACGCAGGAAGTAAAAGAGCAGGTCAAAGAGACGCTGGACTTCCGTCTGGGCTTTATTGATTTTGCGCGCGTACACTTTATCTCTGCGCTGCACGGTAGCGGCGTGGGTAATCTGTTTGAATCGGTCCGTGAAGCATACGATAGCTCCACACGTCGCGTGAGCACCGCGATGCTGACGCGCATCATGACCATGGCAGTAGAAGATCATCAGCCGCCGCTGGTGCGTGGTCGTCGTGTGAAGCTGAAATATGCCCACGCTGGTGGTTATAACCCGCCAATCGTGGTGATTCACGGCAACCAGGTCAAAGATCTGCCGGATTCCTACAAGCGCTATCTGATGAACTATTTCCGCAAGTCTTTGGACGTGATGGGGACGCCAATCCGTATTCAGTTCAAAGAAGGGGAAAACCCGTTTGCGAATAAACGTAATACACTGACGCCGACCCAGATGCGTAAACGTAAGCGTTTGATTAAGCACATTAAAAAAAGCAAATAATCGTTGCTGATGTTGATAAAAACCCGCGCTTGTCGCGGGTTTTTTTTCGGTATTCCATCGCCAGCCTCAGCCCGTGCGATGTCAATCACTATTCGATTTTTACCAAGTTTAAATCTAAGAAAGTAGACATTTGTCGAGTTTTCATCTTAAAGTCCGGGGGCTGGTACTAGACAAAACTAGCCTTAGGTTATCAAATGGTTAAATAACTTTTCGCCGCATGTAAAAAATCGGTCAGATACGTAACTGGCTGGCGTACATCGCGGTGTTTACACGCACGACGACATAACTTTCGGGAGAATTATGCAATCCTCTGTTAATCAAAAAGAAAGCCGAACTTTCTTCGGTCATCCTTATCCGCTCGGCTCGCTGTTTTTCACAGAGATGTGGGAGCGCTTCTCGTTTTACGGCATTCGCCCGTTACTGATCCTGTTTATGGCTGCTACCGTTTATGACGGCGGCATGGGGCTGGCGCGTGAAAATGCCTCGGCGATTGTGGGTATCTTTGCCGGTACGATGTATCTCGCCGCGCTGCCAGGTGGCTGGCTGGCGGATAACTGGCTCGGCCAACAGAAAGCGGTGTGGTACGGTTCCATTTTGATTGCGCTCGGTCACTTGTCGATCGCGCTCTCGGCCATTATGGGGAACAACCTGTTCTTTATCGGCCTGATGTTTATCGTACTCGGTTCCGGTCTGTTTAAAACCTGTATCTCAGTGATGGTTGGCACGCTGTATAAAAAAGGCGATGCGCGTCGCGACGGCGGTTTCTCGCTGTTCTATATGGGCATCAATATGGGGTCGTTTATCGCGCCGCTGATCTCCGGCTGGCTGATTAAATCCCACGGTTGGCACTGGGGCTTTGGCATCGGTGGTATCGGGATGCTGGTGGCGTTGATCATCTTCCGCGTGTTTGCCGTTCCATCGATGAAACGTTATGACAGCGAAGTGGGTCTGGACTCAACCTGGAACAGCCCGGTAGTGAAACGTAACGGTGTGGGCGCGTGGCTGCTGGCGCTGGCCGTCGGCGTAGCCGTTATCGTTACGCTGATTGCGCAGGGCGTGATTGTGATAAATCCGGTCGCGGTTGCCAGCATACTGGTATACGTGATTGCAGCCTCCGTTGCCTTGTACTTTATCTACCTGTTCATCTTTGCCGGTTTGAACCGTAAAGAGCGCGCCAGACTGCTGGTCTGCTTTATCCTGCTGGTTTCCGCCGCGTTCTTCTGGTCTGCATTTGAGCAGAAGCCAACCTCATTCAACCTGTTCGCTAATGACTACACTAACCGTATGATCGGCGATTTTGAAATCCCGGCGGTCTGGTTCCAGTCGATAAACGCACTGTTTATCATTCTGCTGGCACCGGTATTCAGCTGGGCGTGGCCGAAACTGGCGAGCATGAATATTCGCCCGAGCAGCATCACCAAGTTCGTTATCGGTATTCTCTGTGCCGCTGCAGGCTTTGGTCTGATGATGCTGGCAGCGCAAAACGTTCTCAGTAACGGTGGCGCAGGCGTCTCCCCATTCTGGCTGGTGGGCAGTATCCTGATGCTGACGCTTGGTGAGTTGTGCCTGAGCCCGATCGGTCTGGCGACCATGACGCTGCTGGCTCCGGAAAGAATGCGCGGGCAGATGATGGGCCTGTGGTTTTGCGCCAGTGCGCTGGGTAACCTGGCCGCAGGTCTGATTGGTGGTCATGTTAAGGCCGACCAACTGGATATGCTGCCGGATCTCTTCGCTCGCTGCTCGATTGCGTTGCTTATCTGCGCCGCGGTACTGATCGTCCTCATTGTGCCGATCCGTCGCATGCTGGAGAATACGCAAACTAAACCGGCTACTAGCGCCTGATAACACCTCGATTGTGCCGGGGCAGACGTGATGTCCCGGCCAATTCATTTACGAGGTGAGAACATGCTGTTAGGGTTTGTTGGGCTTGGCGCAGTCGTTGAAACGGCATACTTGCCCGCATTGCGTAAACTTTACGGTGATTCCCTGTGCTGTGTGGGATTTGACGTGCAACCCGCAAAACAGCCCGCTGGTGTGACACGCTGTGCATCGCTCGCTGAACTTCTTGCAACACCGCTTGATACCCTGTTTATCACCACCGCATCCCTGCATCATCTCGATGTGCTTGAACAGGCGCTGGCCGCTCCCATCGCACGAATCGTGGTTGAAAAACCGATTGTTGCCACGCTTTCCCAAATTGAAAAACTGAAAACGCTGCTGGAGCAACCCGACGCTGCCGACCGTGTGCTGGCGCTCGACCACTGGATGGCGCGCAATGGCGCAATGCAGCTGGCATTGGGAAAACTCGGTGCGCAGTGGCAGGGCGATAACCCACAACAGGCACTTGTCTCTCACTTTTCAGACGTTGTTAAAATCGACGGTTTTTTGCAGGAGCCGAGCGGATATAACGCTACAGGAGAGCCGATCGCGCTCAACTTTGCCACTGGTGAGCCAGATACGCGTGAGCTTCGCCACCCGGACGGTGTGATTCTGGACATTGGCACACACGTACTGGCCATGCTGCGTGAAACAGTGCGTTACCTGGGCGGTAATGACAGCATGACCCTGCAGGTGAAGAGCGCTAAAGACCGTCTGGGACGTAACATCATCCAGGGTGACCTGACCACGGCTGAAGGAGAGGCGCATCTGCAAGGACTGATTAGCGGTGTACCGTTGGATATCTGGCTGAATAAATACGCGGGGCCTGCTGGCGGACAAAAAGGTCTGCGCCTTTATCTGCGTGATGGGCGTATCATCAGCTACGACCGACGGGGTGCCGCCGATGTGCTCGAATTGATTGACGGTGATGTTGTGCAACGCTGGTGTCTGCCTGGTACGA
Source organism: Citrobacter sp. Cpo091 (assembly GCF_030332645.1). Classification (NCBI taxonomy): domain Bacteria; kingdom Pseudomonadati; phylum Pseudomonadota; class Gammaproteobacteria; order Enterobacterales; family Enterobacteriaceae; genus Citrobacter; species Citrobacter sp. Cpo091. Next base: position 540,292 of record NZ_JAOWHL010000040.1, on the reverse strand, counting down.
TTTATGCCCATTGTCTGGCGGAACATATTCTGGGGACGCAAAGTCTGTTTGAACGCAGCCCGCAGGAGGTGAGCCGCACGACGAAGCGCAGGCTGGAGGAGGTAGAACGATTACTGATCCTACAGCAACAGTTGCGTGGTTCACACTAAGCGTATCATGGTAAAATTAGCGCAGAATTGAACGCCATTTAAAGGAGTCACCATGTCGATGACCTGCCCGGATTGTCATGCAGAACTGGAACCACAAAACGGTGTGGCACACTGTGAAAACTGTAAAAAAGATATTCCGTTAGAAGCGCGCTGCCCGGAGTGCCATCAGCCACTCCAGGTGTTAAAAGCCTGCGGTGCGGTGGATTACTTCTGTCAGAATGGCCATGGTCTGATCTCGAAGAAACGTGTGGAATTTGTGCCGGTTTAATCTGGCTTTTTCTTACGCGTTTTCTTTGCCGTCGTTACGCCTTTCACTTCGCTCTCTACCCAGCCGTCTGACAGGCGGGTAGTGAGCACATCACCGGTTTTTACCTGTTTGGTCTGCTTCAGCACTTTGCCGTCGGTCGCGGTAGTGACGCTATAGCCGCGAGCGAGCGTCGAGAGAGGACTCACCGCTTCAAGATGCGTCACCGCATTACCGAATCGTTCTCGCTGTGCACTTAAACGCGCGCGGATATTCTCTGCCAGACGGTACTCCAGTTGCTGAATACGGGTTTGCGCCCGATAAATTCGCGGCTGTGGGTTTTGCTGGCTCAGGCGTTGACTTACGCGCTGTTGGCGCTGATTGGCCTGCTTAATCTTATTCTCAAGAGCGAAATTCATCCGCTGACGCAGCCGCTCCAGCACGGTCTGCTGACGGGCCAGACGCAGTTGCGGATGTTGCTGTTGCAAACGGTGATGAAGCTGGGTAAAGCGACGAGTACGGTTGGCGATGTAGTAGTCCATCGCCATCTCCAGACGCTGCTGGCCATGCTGAATTTGACGCAGCAGTTCCAGTTGATTGCGGCTAACAATTTCCGCCGCTGCTGATGGCGTAGGCGCCCGTAAATCTGCAATAAAATCGGCAATAGTGACATCTGTTTCGTGGCCGACGGCGCTTACCACCGGAATGCGGCTGGCAAAGATTGCCCGTGCTACGCGTTCGTCGTTAAAACTCCACAAATCTTCCAGAGAACCGCCGCCGCGCCCGACGATAAGCACATCGCACTCGCCCCGCGCGTTCGCCAGCTCAATGGCGCGAACGATCTGTCCTGGCGCATCGTCGCCCTGGACCGCGGTCGGGTAGATAATAACGGGCAGGGATGGGTCACGGCGCTTCAGCACGTGGAGAATGTCGTGCAGCGCAGCCCCGGTTTTCGAGGTAATGACCCCAACGCAGTGAGCCGGAGAGGGTAGTGATTTTTTGAACTGCTGATCGAATAGCCCTTCAGCCTGCAGTTTGGCCTTGAGTTGCTCATATTTTTGCTGCAACAAGCCTTCACCAGCTGGCTGCATGCTCTCAACAATTATCTGATAGTCGCCACGCGGTTCGTACAACGTAATGTTGGCGCGTACCAGGACCTGCTGACCGTGCTGCGGGCGGAACGTTACCCGTCGATTGCTGTTGCGAAACATCGCGCAGCGTACCTGGGCGGTGTCATCTTTGAGCGTGAAATACCAGTGACCGGAGGACGGCTGAGTGAAATTCGAGATTTCACCGCTGATCCAAACTTGTCCCATTTCCTGCTCAAGCAGCAAACGAACCGTCTGATTTAGGCGGCTTACGGTAAAAATTGAGGTGGTCTGAGAGGATAACATGTGAGCGGGATCAAATTCTAAATCAGCAAGTTATTCAGTCGAAAGTAACATGCTCACAGAGGAGCGCAAGGTTTTTTTGCAAAAAAGTGTGGATGCAATCGGTTACGCTCTGTATAATGCCGCGGCAATATTTAATAACCTCCCAGGTGAGATATTGCCCATGCTACGTATCGCAAAAGAAGCCCTGACGTTTGACGACGTCCTCCTCGTTCCCGCTCATTCTACCGTTCTGCCGAATACTGCTGACCTCAGCACCCAGTTGACGAAAACCATTCGCCTGAACATTCCTATGCTCTCCGCAGCAATGGACACCGTGACGGAAGCGCGCCTGGCAATTGCCCTGGCCCAGGAAGGCGGCATCGGTTTTATCCACAAAAACATGTCCATCGAGCGCCAGGCTGAAGAAGTTCGCCGCGTGAAGAAACACGAATCTGGCGTGGTAACTGACCCACAGACCGTACTGCCAACCACTACTCTGCGCGAAGTGAAAGAACTGACCGAGCGTAACGGCTTTGCTGGCTACCCGGTAGTGACTGAAGATAACGAACTGGTCGGCATCATCACCGGCCGTGACGTGCGTTTTGTGACTGACCTGAACCAGCCGGTTAGCGTATATATGACGCCAAAAGAGCGTCTGGTGACCGTTCGTGAAGGCGAAGCGCGCGATGTCGTTTTTGCCAAAATGCACGAAAAACGCGTTGAGAAAGCGCTGGTTGTTGATGACAGCTTCCACCTGCTCGGCATGATCACCGTAAAAGATTTCCAGAAAGCAGAACGTAAACCTAACGCCTGTAAAGACGAGCATGGTCGTCTGCGCGTTGGTGCAGCGGTAGGTGCTGGCGCAGGTAACGAAGAGCGTGTAGACGCGCTGGTTGCCGCTGGCGTAGACGTTCTGCTGATTGACTCCTCTCACGGCCACTCTGAAGGCGTTCTGCAGCGTATCCGTGAAACTCGCGCTAAATATCCGGACCTGCAGATCATCGGCGGTAACGTTGCTACGGGCGCAGGTGCTCGCGCGCTTGCTGAAGCTGGCTGCAGCGCAGTTAAAGTGGGTATCGGCCCTGGCTCCATCTGTACTACCCGTATCGTGACCGGCGTCGGTGTTCCGCAGATCACTGCCGTTTCTGATGCCGTTGAAGCGCTGGAAGGCACCGGTATTCCGGTTATCGCCGACGGCGGTATTCGTTTCTCCGGCGACATCGCTAAAGCGATTGCTGCTGGTGCTGCCGCAGTGATGGTTGGCTCCATGCTGGCGGGTACTGAAGAATCCCCGGGTGAAATCGAACTGTACCAGGGCCGTTCTTACAAATCTTACCGCGGTATGGGTTCTCTGGGCGCGATGTCCAAAGGGTCTTCTGACCGTTACTTCCAGAGCGATAACGCTGCTGACAAACTGGTCCCGGAAGGTATCGAAGGTCGCGTTGCCTATAAAGGTCGCCTGAAAGAGATCATTCACCAGCAGATGGGCGGCCTGCGCTCCTGTATGGGTCTGACCGGCTGTGGTACTATCGACGCGCTGCGAACGAAAGCAGAGTTTGTACGCATCAGCGGTGCGGGTATTCAGGAAAGTCACGTTCACGATGTGACCATCACCAAAGAGTCCCCTAACTACCGCATGGGCTCCTGATAAGTTTCCGCGCCCGGCTATATGCCGGGCGAATTTGTTTCACTTGCCTCGGAATTAGCGTCAATGACAGACAATATTCATAAACATCGCATTCTCATCCTCGATTTCGGCTCGCAGTACACTCAGCTGGTTGCACGTCGCGTACGTGAACTGGGCGTCTACTGTGAATTGTGGGCATGGGATGTTACGGAAGCACAAATTCGCGAATTCAACCCAAGCGGTATCATTCTTTCCGGTGGTCCGGAAAGTACCACCGAAGAAAACAGCCCGCGTGCGCCGGAATACGTTTTCAATGCGGGCGTGCCGGTGTTCGGCGTGTGCTACGGCATGCAGACCATGGCAATGCAACTCGGTGGCCATGTTGAAGGTTCTAACGAACGTGAATTCGGCTATGCGCAGGTTGAAGTTCAGACCGACAGCGCGCTTGTCCGCGGTATTGAAGACTCCCTGACCTCAGACGGCAAACCGCTGCTGGACGTGTGGATGAGCCACGGCGACAAAGTGACCGCCATTCCGGAAGGTTTCGTGACCGTTGCCAGCACCGACAGCTGCCCGTTCGCTATCATGGCGCACGAAGAAAAACGCTTCTACGGCGTGCAGTTCCACCCGGAAGTTACCCACACCCGTCAGGGCATGCGCATGCTGGAGCGTTTTGTGCGCGACATCTGCCAGTGTGAAGCGCTGTGGACGCCGGCAAAAATTATCGATGACGCCGTTGCCCGCATTCGTGAGCAGGTTGGCAATGATAAAGTTATCCTTGGTCTGTCCGGCGGCGTTGACTCCTCCGTGACCGCGATGCTGCTGCACCGTGCAATCGGCAAAAACCTGACCTGCGTGTTCGTCGACAACGGTCTGCTGCGTCTCAACGAAGCTCAGCAGGTGATGGATATGTTCGGCGACCACTTTGGCCTGAACATCGTTCACGTGGAAGGCGAAAAGCGTTTCCTGGACGCGCTGAAAGGCGAGAACGACCCAGAAGCTAAACGTAAAATCATTGGCCGCGTATTCGTGGAAGTATTTGATGAAGAAGCGCTGAAGCTGGAAGACGTTAAGTGGCTGGCGCAGGGCACCATCTACCCGGACGTGATCGAATCCGCGGCATCAGCCACCGGTAAAGCGCACGTTATCAAATCTCACCACAACGTGGGCGGTTTGCCGAAAGAGATGAAGATGGGTCTGGTTGAGCCGCTGCGTGAGCTGTTCAAAGACGAAGTGCGTAAGATTGGTCTGGAGCTGGGCCTGCCGTACGACATGCTGTACCGTCACCCGTTCCCGGGACCGGGTCTGGGCGTACGTGTGCTTGGCGAAGTGAAGAAAGAGTACTGCGACCTGCTGCGTCGCGCGGATGCTATCTTCATTGAAGAGCTGCACAAAGCTGACCTGTACAACAAGGTAAGCCAGGCGTTCACCGTGTTCCTGCCGGTTCGTTCCGTTGGTGTGATGGGCGATGGCCGCAAGTACGACTGGGTTGTTTCCCTGCGTGCGGTCGAAACCATCGACTTTATGACCGCGCATTGGGCACACCTGCCGTATGACTTCTTAGGCCGCGTCTCTAACCGCATTATCAACGAAGTGAACGGTATTTCCCGCGTGGTGTATGACATCAGCGGTAAGCCGCCAGCTACCATTGAGTGGGAATAATATCCCTTTCCGTTAGCGGTTTTTTGAACCGGTAATATGCAAAAAACCCTCTGTTTATAGAGGGTTTTTTATTGCACGCATTTCAGAAAATACTTCAGCAAATACTTCAGGCGCATGTTCTGCAGGAAAGTACGCTAATCGACCAGTTGCAGCTGAGACTGTTGCTGAGGTGCGACATGCTGAATACGCACATCCATCTGTGGATAGGGTAGGTCGATGTGGTTGGCGTCCAGCGCCTCTTTAATGTTTTCCAGCAGATCGTAATAGGTATTCCAGTATTCGATATTGGGCACCCATACGCGCACGTAAAAATTCAACGCTGAAGCGCCCAGTTCGCCCAGACGAACGGTTACCCCACGTTGCTTATCGATGCGGCTGTCCAGCTCGATAATGTGATTAATAACTTGCTTAACCTCTGCAATCCGACTCTGATAACCCACACCAATCACCAGATCGATACGACGAAAAGGGTGACGGGAATAGTTAATGATGTTGTCAGCGATGATCTTACCGTTTGGAATCACCACTTCTTTGCTGTCCGCGGTTAGCAGGGTGGTGGAGAAGATGTGCACCTTTTCTACTGTTCCGGTGACTGCACCAATCTGCACTACTTCTCCGGCGCGAAAAGGTCGCAGGGAAACCAACAGCACGCCAGCGGCAAAGTTGGAAAGCGAGCTTTGTAACGCGAGGCCAATGGCCAGTCCGGCGGCACCGATGACGGCAATAATGGAGGATGTTTCAATACCGATGCGACCTAATGCGGCGACGACGGAAAAGGCGAGGGTAATGTAACGTACCAGCGCGGTGAAGAACTGAATGATCGTTCTGTCGACTTTACGTTTAAGCAGTAACTTTTCCAGCCCACGAGAGAGCAGACGAGCGATAAATTTACCGATAAACAATAAGATCACGGCGGCAACGATATTCCAGCCGAATTGAATGACAGCATCGCTGTGCCCGGCGATCCACTCAAGGCCGCTTCTTATTTTCGGGAATAATAAAAAACCACTCATGGTATTACCCTGTAGTATTTAAAAATGATAACAATTCAAATAACTATTTAATTTTCATGCGAAATATAAATGCTTGCATCAGTGATATTTGCTGGTGATATTAATTAGCGTTTATTTGAGCACTGTTTGTCTTTTTATGTCCGCTAAACCGGAACTTAAAAATCAGCGCGAATGGTGCGGTGAAGTGGGATGAAAAGATTGTGCATTTGTGCGAAAAATACGGCCGATTATCTGATAATTAAGCGGGAGAGGGGGGATATGTGTAAAGTTTCGTCACTCAAATCCCTTACCGGATGGTTAAATGTCAGGCGATTAGCCATCCGGTAAGGAATCTTAATGCTGGGGGTATCACAGGCGCGAGCGATCAATGTTCGTCGGTTTGTGCAGGAGCTGTCTGTTGCGGCTGAGTGGTCTGCTGAGATTCTTTTTTGTCCTGGTGGTGATGCCACGCACCAATGGCGGAGTAGACGAAGCGTCCGAAGAAGAAGAGAAAGCTGATAAGCAGTACGATCCGGATCATGCGACTGTTAAATCGGTGTCGTTTGCGTAGGCTGGTAACCTGGCTCACAAAAGGTTCCTTGTAGTGTACCCAACTGAGGGCGATACTCACATTAAGGCACACTGAGAGGGAATGGTCAATTCTTCCTTATGTAAAATTGCTTCAGTTGTTTTATCTTCTTATGTTATGGAAATTAATATTATTATTTGCATGAATAATGTATTAACGATAAAAAATAATGAAAAGAGTAATAATTGATGAATGAGGGGGATGTTTTTTGATATGTATCAAGCATCACAATTTGCTGACAACTAAAATCGATGAATCATTGTGATGTATTTTACTTTATCGTTTTAAAGTCAGGTGGGATGCCTGTCTGAATACCCCCTACAGGATGTGTGGGATTCTACTGAGCATCTATGAAACTCAATAAAAATTATATTGGTATTAGAGATAGATGGTGGGCATTACCTCTCATCTTACCTTCTTTGTTGTTGCCTATATTGAGCACTGCCACCACCTATGCCCATATTAGTACGGGGACCGTAATTCTTTTCTACCTGCCGTTAGCGCTGATGATTAGCCTGATGCTTTTTTTTGGCTGGACGGCATTGCCAGGTATTATCATTTCCATTATCTGGTACAAATATCCGCAGGTCGGGTTATTTGAAACACTTTCAATAATTTCGCACTTTATAGTTACAATCGTGCTTAGCTGGGGAGGATATAAAGTATTTTCTCCTCGACGAAACAACGTTTCCCACGGCGATTCTCACCTGATGTTTCAGCGTATGTTCTGGCAGGTCTTCTGCCCGGCAACGCTGTTTCTGATACTCTTCCAGTTTGCTGCATTTGTGGGTGTTTATGAAAGCAAATCCGGCATGGTGGGCGTTATGCCCTTCAATACAGGCACATTGATCAACTATCAGTCCATACTCGCGGGGAATCTTGTAGGTGTGCCGCTGTGTTATTTCATCATTCGAACAATTCGCAACCCCTTGCATCTGAGAGGCTATTTTTCTCAGTTAAAGCAGCAGTTTGATACCAAAGTGACTAAAACAGAGTTTGCGGTCTGGTTGATTATATTGACTGTGCTAATGGCAATGTTGTGTATGCCGCTCAATGAACAAAGCTCAATATTTAGCACGAATTATACCTTGTCACTGTTACTTCCCGTCATGCTTTGGGGGGCAATGCGTTACGGTTATAGATTTATTTCGTTGATATGGGCGGTCGTACTTATTACCGCAATTCATTATTATCAGCGCTATATGCCATGGTATTCGGGTTACGATACGCAGCTTGCCATTACCTCATCAAGTTATCTGGTTTTTTCCTTCATCGTGAATTTCATTGCGGTCCTGGCAACGCGTCAACGTTTTGTTACCCGGCGCAACCATCGCCTGGCCTTCTTTGACCCTATGGTGCATATCCCGAATTTGCGCGCTTTGAACCGGGATTTGAAAAACGCGCCATGGTCAGTGCTTTGCTTTTTGGGTGTTCCGGGCATGGAGCTGCTGGTGAAAAATTACGGCATTATGCTGCGTATCCAGTACAAGCAAAAACTGGCTCAGTGGATAACACCGTTGCTTGAACAGGATGAGCATGTCTATCAATTGTCAGGTAATGATTTAATCCTGCGTTTTAACACTGAGCTACACCAGGAACGCATTGAAGCACTGGACAGGCATATCAAGCAGTTTCGTTTTGTTTGGGACGGAATGCCTTTGCAACCGCAGGTTGGGATCAGCTTTTGCTATGTCCGTTCTCCTGTTAACCATATCTATTTGTTGCTGGGAGAGTTAAGTACCATTGCCGAATTATCGCTGGCAACCAATTCTCCAGAGAATTTGCAGCGGCGTGGTGTGATGCACCTGCAACGCGACCTGAAAGATAAAGTTGCGATGATGAACCGTATTCAGCAGGCGCTGGAGAACAATCGCTTTTTCCTGAAGGCGCAGCCGATTTTTGGCGTGCGTGGCGACGTTTATCACGAAATCCTCCTGCGGCTTGAGGGGGATGACGGTGAAACTATTGCCCCTGATAACTTCTTGCCGGTAGCCCATGAGTTTGGTTTGTCATCCCGTATCGATCTGTGGGTGATTGAAAATACGTTGAAATTTATGGCGCAGAATCGGGAAAAAATGCCCGCCCACCGGTTTGCTATCAACTTATCACCCACCTCAGTATGTCGCGCGCGACTTCCTAATGACATCAATCAGTTACTGAATAAGTACAAGGTTGAAGCATGGCAACTTATCTTTGAAGTGACGGAAAGCAATGCCTTGACCAATGCGGAACAGGCACAGGCAACGTTGCTGCAGCTGCAATCACTGGGCTGTCAGATTGCGATTGATGATTTTGGTACTGGGTATGCCAGCTATGCGCGGCTGAAAAATGTGAATGCCGATATCCTGAAAATTGACGGTAGCTTTATTCGCAATATTGTTTCGAACAGCCTCGACTACCAAATCGTGGCCTCTATTTGCCACCTGGCGCGGATGAAAAGAATGCTGGTGGTTGCGGAGTACGTCGAAAGCGAAGAAATACGCAGTGCGGTGATTTCGCTGGGGATTGATTACATGCAGGGGTATCTGATTGGTGAGCCACTGCCGTTGAATGAAACGCTGGAAAAGCAGGTGCCAGATGAACTGACACCTGCTGAGATCTTATGCGGCGATATCGGGTGAGCTCTCTTCTTCAATTTTGAGTCGCCAGCCTGTTACGGCTTCCCAGTATTGCTGCTCTTTTTCCAGATCGAGCAGCACCAGCGCATTTTGGCTAAACCAGTCATGCGGGAAGCGTAAGGTCCAGTGGCTGTCGTCGGTAATCAGGGTCAAAGTCGGCGGTGTGGTGGTCGCCTGACGCTGATTATTCAACAGCACGCCCAGGCGCAGCAGCTGAATTAACGGCAGAAACTGTTTCTTCTTAAACAGCGTAAAGCGGGGCAAGTCGTCGAGCTTAATCGCTTTGCGATGATAACGAACTAATGTTGCCATCATCAGCTGTTGTTCCTGATTGAAACCAGGCAGATCGCTGTTTTGTAAGATATACGCAGAGTGGCGATGCAAACCGCTGTGGTTAATGTTCAGCCCAACCTCATGCAGCATTGCTGCCCAACGCAGTAACGCTTCCAGTTGGGGATTGGCCAGCTTTGGCTGCTGCGTATGCCACTGGTCGTACATTTGCATCGTCGTTTCTAGTACGCGCCGGGCCTGTTCGCTGTCAATGTTGTACTGGTTCGCCAGGCTGCTGGCGGTACGGCTGCGAACGTCCTGGTGGCGAAAACGGCCTTCCATCTCGTACAGCACACCTTCACGTAACGCACCATCAGAAAGGCGAAGTTCGCGAATAGCTAACGCGTCAAAAACGCCGCACAGAATCGCGAGTCCGGGTACAAACACTGCTTTTCTTTCTTCTGACAACCCAGGCAAGCTGAGCGCATCAAATGACGCGTGCTTCAACACTTCAGATGTCAGCTTGTCCAGACGTTCGGGGGTGATAAAACCGTCTTTTTCACCCATCTCCAGCAGCACTTCATGGGCTGCTTTAATGGTGCCCGATGCGCCCAGCGCAACGTTCCAGCCCTGAATGCGAAACTGCCAGGTTAAGGTTTCGAGCTTTTGCGCAGCCGCCATGCGGGCACGCTGGAAGTTTTCGCGGTTAATTACACCGCGCGGGAAATACATCTGGGCAAAGCTGACGCAACCCATACGGCGGCTTTCGACCAGTTTAGGCTCGAAATCTTCTCCGATCACCAGTTCTGTTGAGCCGCCGCCGATATCGATAACCAGCTTGCGACCTTTTTCCGGCTGCGTATGTTCAACGCCCATAAAGATCAATCGGGCTTCTTCGTTGCCGGAAATAATCTCAATTGGGTAGGGGATGACTTTTTCCGCTCGCTTGAGAAAATCAGTCGCATTCAGTGCCTGACGCAAAGTATGGGTTCCCACGATACATACGCTTGATGGAGGAAACCCCTGCAAACGTTCGGCGAACAGTGATAAACAGCTTAGCCCGCGCTCCATGGCCTCTTCGCTCAGCTTGTTATCTTCGCCGAGGCCATCCGCCAGATGTACGCGTTGTTTCAGTCGCCCAATAATTTGCATTGCGCCATCAACCACGCGGGCAATGACCATATGGAAACTGTTTGAACCAAGGTCGACCGCAGCAAATTCCTGCGGTCGTGGAGTCTTGTCGTGTATTGGCATATCTTTAGTCAGGTTGCTCGAGTGATTTGATGTAATCGTAAATCGCCAATTGTGACTGAACCTTACGGCGGTTTCCGCGCGGTACGTAGCGATTACTCAGTTCTTTATCAATAAAGCGGGCTTTCACCGTGTCGCTGAACAGGATATCGATAATATCCAGCACGCGTTGCTTAAGGCGCGGGTCAAGAAGCGGTGTGGCAACTTCGATACGATAGTCGATGTTTCTTGTCATCCAGTCAGCGGAGGAGAGATACACCTGCTTGTCACCTCCGTTCTCGAAGATATAGACCCGGTCATGTTCAAGATAGCGATCAACGATGCTGATAACGCGAATATTGTCGCTGATACCTTCCAGATTCGGAATCAAAGAACACATACCACGAATCAACAAATTGACCGGCACACCAGAGCTTGAGGCCGCATAGAGGCGGTCAACCAGACCTTTATCGACCAGGTTATTCAGTTTTAGCGTAATGCCGGAAGGCAGTCCTTGCTGCGCGTTGGCGATTTCTTTGTCGATCATCGCGTACAGCAGACGGCGTGAGTTCTGCGGGGAAACCAGCAGATAATCGAACGTCACCGGGCGATACGGGTTCTCGATGAAGTTAAACACCCGACGCACTTCGTTGGTAATGCGCGAATCGGCAGTTAGCAACGAGTAGTCGGTATACAGGCGTGCCGTTTTTTCGTTGAAGTTCCCCGTCCCGATATGCGCATAGCGCACGACTTCATCACCTTCTTTACGCGAGATAAGGAACAGTTTGGCGTGAATTTTCAGGCCTGGCGCGGAGAAGATGACGTGAACGCCTGCTTCGGTAAGACGCTTGGCCCAATGGATGTTGGCTTCTTCATCGAAGCGGGCCTGCAATTCCACCACCACGGTGACTTTCTTACCGTTGTGCGCGGCATGGATCATTGAATCTATGATGCGTGAATCTTTTGCCACACGGTAGATGTTGATCTTTATAGCCAGCACGCTCGGGTCGAAAGAGGCCTGGCGCAGCAGTTCAAGAACGTGCTCAAAGGTGTGATAGGGGTAATACAGTAGCACGTCGCGTTCGCGAACGGCGTCAAAGCCGTTACGAAACTTCTCGTTGTCGAACCAGATATGGCGCAGACGCGGCAGCGGTTTGTTCACCAGGTTAGCTTTGCCAACGTTAGGGAAGTTAATAAAGTCTTTGAAGTTATGGTAACGCCCGCCGGGAACAATCGAGTCGTAGCGAGAAATCGTCAGTTTTTCACGCAGTACTTCGACCAGTGCATTGGGCATGTCACGCTGATAGACAAAACGTACAGGTTCTGCGGTCAGACGCTGTTTCAGGCTGGATGACATCAGCTCCATCAGGCTCGATTCCATCTCGTGCACCAAATCGTATTCGGCGTCACGGGTCATTTTCATCGAATAGGCGTTCAGTGCGTCGTAGTCAAAGAACCCTTTGAAAATGTCGTCAAGGCAGTAACGTAAGATGTTGTCCAGCAGGATCATCGGTTTGCGACGGCGCGGGGTTTCCGGCGGCAGATTCACAAAACGGGGAACCTTGTCGGAAGGGATTTCCAGCAGCGCGTAGCGGATCGTATCACCACGGATAATTTCTACCGCCAGATAGGTGTAATCATCTTTCAAAAACTGGACTAAATCCGTCTCGCGGTTAATCAGGATCGGCGTGATGTGCTGGCGAAGATATTGCTTGAAGTAATGACGCAACCAGCTTTGCTGATTGACCGACAACTGGCGTTCGTTGATTAAGAAAATCTGATTGCGCGCCATTTCCAACAGCAACTCGTTGTACAGGCCGTCAAATTCCTGATCGGCTTTTAATACGCGGGCCTGGATTTTGCCTAACAAATGGCGGGAGTGAGAGTTTGAACCCTGTTCTTCGCTAATAATGATTCGGCGCTTCAGTTCGGCAAAACGAACCTTATAAAACTCGTCGAGGTTATTGGAATAGATGCCTAAGAAACGCATCCGTTCGATCAACGGGTTTGACTTATCAGCAGCTTCCTGGAGTACACGTTCGTTGAACGCTAACCAGCTGAGTTCTTTCTCGATGTATAGCTTTTCCTGACCCATTACCACTTTTACTCCGTTTCATTCACGGGACACTACCGATTTATTATGGCGAGCATTGCTCTCAGATGTCCAACTGTGCCAGAAAAATATGACAATAAACCGTCTGATAGCAAAGAGAAAGGGGGAGCGTAGATGAATACCGGTGGTATTAACCGGAAAAGGTAGTTATGCCTGTAAGCCGGATGGTGACATTCGGCTTACAGGTTGGTTTTTTTATTATTCGTCGGCGGCGTAGCCTTGTGGAGGCAAACGAACGCCATCCAGCCATGCAGCGTTATCACGCATCTTCAGGCGACCATCGATAAACCAGCTTACCACCAGCGGGTAAATGGTATGTTCCTGAGCCTGAACCCGTGCCGTGACATCATCTTCGCTGTCGCCTTCAAATACTGGAACTTTGGCCTGGAGAATGACCGGTCCGCCGTCCAACTCATCCGTCACGAAATGGACTGAGGTACCATGTTCTTCATCGCCGTTTTCCAGTACCTGGCGATGCGTATGCAGGCCGGGATACTTCGGCAATAAAGACGGGTGGATATTCAGCAATCGTTCAGCATAGTGAGCGACAAACGCCGGGCTGAGGATACGCATATAACCGGCCAGCACCACAACATCGGGTGCATAGGCGTCAATCTCTTGTATCAGTTGGCGGTCGAATGCTTCGCGACTGGCAAACTGGGCGGCTTCCAGCGAGTGTGCCGGAATATTCGCTTCGCGTGCGCGTTCAAGGCCGAACGCATCGGCCTTGTTACTGAATACTGCACGTATGGTGCCATTGATTTTTTTCTGTTCGCAGGCGTCGATTATCGCCTGCAAATTGCTTCCGTTGCCGGAAATGAGCACCACAATGTTTTTCATTCAATGACCACACGCTGTTCGGAATCAGAAGCTTTGATGATACCGATTTCCCATGCGTTTTCACCTTTCTCATTGAGCAAAGCAAGGGCTTTGTCCACTTCCGGAGCTGGCAGGGCGATAACCATACCTACACCGCAGTTAAAGGTGCGATACATCTCATGTTGGCTGACGTTACCCGCCGTTTGCAGCCAGTTGAAGACGGCTGGCCACTGCCATGAAGATTCGTCGATCACTGCCTGCGTGTTGTCTGGCAGAACGCGTGGAATATTTTCCCAGAAGCCGCCGCCGGTCAGGTGGGCAATGGCGTGCACATCAACCTTCTCGATCAGTTCCAGAATGGATTTCACGTAAATGCGGGTAGGGGCCAGTAAGTGATCGGCCAGCGGCTTGCCTTCAAGCTCGGTGGTTTCTGGGTCACAACCGCTGACTTCTACAATTTTACGCACCAGAGAGTAGCCGTTGGAGTGCGGGCCGCTGGAGCCGAGCGCAATCAGTACGTCACCGTCAGCCACTTTTGAACCGTCGATAATCTCTGATTTTTCGACGACGCCAACGCAGAAACCTGCCACGTCGTAATCTTCGCCGTGGTACATCCCCGGCATTTCAGCTGTTTCCCCACCGACCAGCGCACAGCCAGACTGCAGGCAGCCTTCGGCAATCCCGTTAATGACGCTGGCTGCGGTGTCCACATCCAGTTTGCCGGTTGCATAGTAGTCGAGGAAGAACAGCGGCTCAGCGCCCTGAACCACGAGGTCGTTGACGCACATTGCGACGAGGTCAATGCCGATAGTGTCGTGGCGTTTCAGATCCATCGCCAGACGCAGTTTTGTACCAACGCCATCAGTGCCGGAAACCAGTACCGGTTCACGATATTTTTGCGGCAATGCGCACAGCGCACCGAAGCCACCCAGACCACCCATAACTTCCGGACGACGAGTTTTCTTTACTACGCCTTTGATTCGATCAACCAGAGCATTACCTGCATCAATATCAACACCGGCATCTTTGTAGCTAAGAGAGGTTTTATCGGTCACTGCCTGCTTCCCCACATGTTTACTTGCAGTAAAAGTTAAATTCGGCGCAATTCTAACAGGGAAAGCAAACGTTTGCGAGCCTGCTCTGCATCAAGTTTTATCTGCTGGTTTTTTCAGCATTTTACAATCATTTATCTATTTGTTTGAGCTGCACCACGAAAATGAAACCGGGTACAGTCTTGTGCTTGAATCCTGTTAGCCGAATGCACAGTATCGTACTGAAACCGGTTTCTGTTTTCTGTTGCGGACCTCATCAACAGCGTTTTGCGCAGAGTCATCACGATAGGGGAAGGGTATGTCAGGATTTAAAGCAGATTTCATGTGGGGTGGTGCTGTCGCTGCTCATCAACTGGAAGGTGGCTGGCAGGAGGGCGGAAAAGGCGTCAGCGTTGCCGATGTCATGACCGCGGGAGCGCATGGTGTGGCGCGTGAAATTACCGACGGTGTGATTGCCGGTAAAAATTACCCTAACCATGAGGCCATCGATTTTTATCATCGCTATAAAGACGACATAAAGCTGTTTGCCGAAATGGGGTTTAAATGTTTTCGCACCTCTATTGCCTGGACACGTATTTTCCCCTTCGGCGATGAAGAACAACCCAATGAGTCTGGCCTACAGTTCTATGATGACCTGTTTGACGAATGCCTGAAATATGGCATTGAGCCGGTGATTACGCTGTCGCATTTTGAGATGCCTTACCATCTGGTGACGGAGTACGGCGGCTGGCGCAACCGCAAGCTTATCGATTTCTTTGTCCGTTTTGCCAGGGTGGTATTCACTCGTTACCAGCACAAAGTGAAGTACTGGATGACGTTTAATGAGATTAACAACCAGGCAAATTATCACGAAGATTTCGCGCCCTTTACTAACTCAGGTCTGAAATACCAGCCTGGCGAAGACCGCGAGCCGGTCATGTACCAGGCGGCGCACTATGAGCTGGTGGCAAGCGCACTGGCGGTAAAGGTCGCGCGTGAGATTAACCCGGAATTACAAATAGGGTGCATGATTGCCATGTGTCCTATCTATCCGCTGACCTGCGCGCCAGACGATATGATGATGGCGATGAATGCCATGCACCGGCGTTACTGGTTTACTGACGTCCATGTTCGCGGCAAATACCCGCGGCATCTTCTCAACTACTTTACCCGCCGTGGCTTTGAACTGGATATCACCGAGGAAGACCGTCAGGCGCTGACCGAGGGCTGCGTTGATTACATCGGCTTTAGCTATTATATGTCTTTCGCGACCCAGGCAACGGCGGACAACCCACAGCTGGATTACGACGAGTCGAAAAGCCTGGTTTCCAACCCGTACGTGCAGAAATCGGACTGGGGCTGGCAGATTGATCCGGTTGGCCTGCGTTATTCACTGAACTGGTTCTGGGATCATTATCAACTGCCACTATTTATTGTGGAGAATGGATTTGGCGCCATTGATGTGCGCGAGGACGATGGTACAGTTAACGACCAGTACCGTATCGACTACCTTGCCGCCCACATACGTGAGATGAAAAAAGCGGTGGTGGAAGATGGCGTGGATCTGATGGGATATACCCCGTGGGGCTGCATTGATTTAGTCTCTGCCGGGACAGGGGAGATGAAAAAACGCTACGGGTTTATCTATGTCGATAAAAATAATGACGGTAGCGGGACATTAACGCGCTCACCTAAAAAATCTTTTTCGTGGTATCAAAAAGTCATCCAGACCAATGCTGAATATCTTTAAAATTCATAGCATTGACAGCGAGCCCCGCCATCAGTGCGGGGCTTGTTTTATACTCATCATTCAGACGCAAATGACTTTGGTTGATCCATATCAAGCGTATGCAGTGTTGCGCCAGAGAGGAAAAGCGGTATAATCCGGCGATTTTTTTTGTGGTTGCCATTCGTCTGAGGAAAGGAGAAGAGTATGAAGATCGTGGAAGTCAAACACCCACTCGTCAAACACAAGCTGGGACTGATGCGTGAAAACGACATCAGCACTAAACGCTTTCGTGAACTCGCCTCGGAAGTTGGCAGTCTGCTGACTTATGAAGCAACCGCTGGTCTGGAAACCGAAAAGGTGACCATTGAAGGCTGGAACGGTCCAGTTGAAGTTGACCAAATCAAAGGCAAAAAAATCACCGTTGTGCCTATCCTGCGTGCGGGTCTGGGCATGATGGAAGGCGTTCTGGAAAACGTTCCGAGCGCGCGTATCAGCGTTGTTGGTATGTACCGTAACGAAGAGACGCTGGAGCCGGTTCCGTATTTCCAGAAGCTGGTTTCTAACATCGATGAGCGTATGGCGCTGATCGTTGACCCAATGCTGGCAACCGGCGGCTCTGTTATCGCCACTATCGATCTGCTGAAAAATGCAGGCTGCACCAGCATTAAAGTGCTGGTCCTGGTTGCGGCACCGGAAGGTATCGCGGCACTGGAAAAAGCCCACCCGGATGTGGAGCTGTACACCGCCTCCATCGATCAGGGACTGAACGAGCACGGATACATTATTCCGGGGCTCGGCGATGCCGGCGATAAGATTTTTGGTACTAAGTAAACGAATAAGTGAAAAGAAGCCGACTTTAAGAGTCGGCTTTTTTTTGAATAAAACAACCCAATGGCTAATAACAAACAACACTCAGAGGAAAACACTATGACGCGCCGTGCTATCGGGGTGAGTGAAAGACCGCCGCTTTTACAGACAATCCCGCTTAGTTTGCAGCACCTGTTCGCCATGTTTGGCGCAACGGTACTGGTGCCAGTCCTGTTCCACATCAACCCGGCTACCGTTCTGCTGTTTAACGGCATTGGTACGTTGCTGTATCTCTTTATTTGTAAGGGTAAAATTCCCGCATATCTGGGTTCCAGCTTTGCCTTTATTTCCCCGGTACTGCTGCTGCTGCCGTTAGGGTATGAAGTGGCGCTGGGCGGTTTCATTATGTGTGGCGTCCTGTTCTGCCTGGTTTCTTTCATTGTTAAGAAGGCAGGAACCGGCTGGCTGGATGTCATGTTCCCGCCTGCGGCGATGGGCGCAATCGTTGCCGTCATCGGTCTGGAGCTGGCTGGCGTTGCTGCGGGTATGGCGGGGTTACTGCCTGCTGAGGGGCAATTACCGGATTCAAAAACCATCATCATTTCTATGGTGACGCTGGCGGTAACGGTCTTTGGTTCCGTATTGTTCCGCGGTTTTATGGCGATTATCCCGATTCTGATCGGGGTGCTGGCCGGTTATGCGCTTTCCTTCGTGATGGGCGTTGTGGACACTACGCCGATTGCGCAGGCCCACTGGTTCGCGCTGCCGACGTTCTACACGCCGCGTTTTGAATGGGTTGCCATTCTGACCATCCTGCCAGCGGCGCTGGTGGTCATCGCCGAACACGTCGGGCATCTGGTGGTGACGGCGAATATCGTGAAAAAAGATTTGATTCGCGATCCTGGCCTGCATCGTTCTATGTTTGCCAACGGTCTGTCTACGGTAATCTCTGGTTTCTTCGGCTCTACGCCGAACACCACGTACGGCGAAAATATCGGCGTAATGGCGATTACCCGCGTTTACAGTACCTGGGTTATCGGCGGTGCGGCAATTTTCGCCATTCTGCTCTCCTGCGTGGGTAAACTGGCGGCGGCGATCCAAATTATCCCACTGCCGGTGATGGGCGGCGTATCACTGCTGCTGTACGGTGTGATTGGTGCTTCTGGTATTCGCGTACTGATCGAGTCGAAGGTTGACTATAACAAGGCGCAGAACCTGATCCTGACCTCGGTTATTTTGATCATCGGCGTAAGTGGTGCGAAAGTTCACATCGGTGCCGCAGAGCTGAAAGGCATGGCGCTGGCGACCATCGTTGGTGTCTGTCTGAGCCTGATTTTCAAAGTTATCAGCCTGCTGCGTCCGGAAGAAGTCGTGCTTGACGCGAAAGATGCAGACAGTCCGCAACAGTAAATCTCTGACCGGGCGGCAGCGCTGCCCGGTTCTATCGCGACGTATTTCTGTGTTAAACTCAACGCGATTTTATGAAATCCTGGGTTGAGGTATCTCTGAACACACCGGCACAGCTCTCTTTGCCACTTTATCTTCCTGACGACGAAACTTTCGCAAGTTTCTGGCCGGGGGATAACTCCTCTTTACTGGCTGCACTGCAAAACGTGCTGCGTCAGGAACATAGCGGGTATATTTATCTCTGGTCGCGTGAAGGCGCTGGCCGTAGTCATTTGCTGCATGCAGCCTGTGCGGAACTGTCCGCGCGCGGCGATGCGGTAGGCTACGTGCCGCTCGACAAACGCACCTGGTTCGTCCCCGAGGTGCTCGACGGGATGGAGCATTTATCGCTGGTATGCATCGATAACATCGAATGTGTGGCTGGTGATTCGCTGTGGGAAATGGCGATCTTTGATCTCTACAACCGTATCCTGGAGTCGGGGAAAACGCGTTTGCTGATCACCGGCGATCGTCCGCCAAGACAGCTGAATCTGGGGTTGCCGGATCTCGCCTCACGCCTGGACTGGGGGCAAATCTACAAGCTACAACCGCTTTCCGATGAAGATAAGCTGCAGGCGTTGCAATTACGCGCCAGACTTCGTGGATTTGAACTGCCGGAAGATGTGGGACGTTTTCTGCTAAAGCGTCTGGATCGGGAAATGCGAACGCTGTTTATGACGCTGGATCAGCTTGATCATGCGTCGATCACCGCCCAGCGTAAGCTGACCATTCCGTTCGTAAAAGAAATTCTGAAGCTGTAAGCGCCGCAGCCGAGAAGACTGCGGCAGGTTGCAGGTTAACCGACGATTTCCAGTACCTGCTCAGGCGGGCGTCCAATTCGAGCCTGACCTTTGGCAACCACAATCGGGCGCTCCATCAGTTTCGGGTTTTCCACCATTGCCTGAATCAGCGCATCTTCACTCAGATTTTTGTCCGCCAGGTTAAGCGATTTATAGAGATCCTCTTTCTGGCGCATCAGTTCACGCGCGCTGGACATACCGAGCATCTGCAGCAGTTCGCGCAGGGTTGCTGCGTCAGCCGGCGTTTCCAGATACAACACCACTTCCGGGTCCACGCCGTTGGACTTCAGTAATTCCAGCGTTTCACGGCTCTTGGAGCAGCGTGGGTTATGGTAGATTTTAATCGCGTCTGACATGACTTCTCCTTGCATAACAATACTGCCGGATGGCGGCCAAAAGACCTTATCCGGCCTACATATTGCGTCTGACGTAGGCCGGATAAGACGCGACAGCGTCGCCATCCGGCAAAGGTTCGATAATTACATCTTCGTGTACGGTTTAAAGCGTTCTTGCAGCTGGCGTAGCTGGTCAATACGGGCATCGTATCTGGCCTGCTGCTGGCTACCCAGTTTCACCTGAGAGCTTGCGCTGCTGAGCATCGAAATAGCCTGATCCAGACGTCCCGCGAGGGCATACCCCTCCGCGCGCGCCGCCAGCTCCTGATCGCGGTTGCTCAGGTTGGCTTCCGTTTGCGCTAACAGATCCCAGCCGTTAGGGTCATCTTTATGGTTAAACGTATAGCGATTCAGGATGGTCGCCGCCTCTTTGGCTTGTCCACCCTGTAAATAGGCATTCGCCAGGTTGAGCTGCAGAACCGGGTTAGTGCGCAGGTCGCGGGCGTTTTTCAGGCGGTTAATGGCATCACTGGTTTTCTTCTGGCCGAGATCGATATCCGTTGCCAGGTCGAGATACCAGGCATTGTTAGGATCCGCCGCCAGCAGCGGTTGCAGCGCTTTACGCGCCTCGTCGTATTTACTGGCTTCCATCGCCTGCAATGCCCGGCCATACTGGGCCGCACGTTGCTCACGTACGTTGCCTTTCGACCAGCTACTCAGCAGGTCATCGGTCAACTGGTTACGACCAGAGTTGTACATGCCTAAGGTTCGTGCCTTAGCCAGATAAAAATCTTCTGACGACTGGACGACCACCGGGCGCATCTGGTTGGCGCGGTTACGGGCATCAGACAGACGGCTTTCCGGCAGGGGGTGAGTCAGCAAAATTTCCGGCGGACGCGAAGAGTAACGAGCCTGGTCGAGCAGTTTTTCCAGGAACGTTGGCATGGCCTGGGGATCGAATCCCGAGCGTTGCAGTACCTGAATACCAATGCGATCTGCTTCCTGTTCGTTTTGCTGCGTAAAGCTGATCATTCCCTGACGTGTCCCCGCCAGCGTACCGGTCAGCGCCGCCATACCCGCCTGCGGGCTGGCCATTGCTAATAAAATTGAACCTAATGCGCCAACCCACGTTAGCGGTGCGCTACGTTTCTGGTCTTCCATGGCACGCGCCAGGTGGCGTTGCGTGACGTGGGAAATTTCGTGCGCCATAACCGATGCCAGCTGGCTTTCGTTGTCGGAATAGCGGAATAGTGCGGAGTGCAGGACAACGTTGCCGCCAAAGAAAGCAAAGGCGTTGATTTCATCGTTGTTAATCAAAAAGAAGGTGAAGGGCGTTTTTACCGAGTCGGCGTGCGAGACCAGACGCATCCCCAGCGCATTAATGTATTGGGTGAGCAATGGATCGTTAATTAATGGCGCACTGCCGCGCAGTTGGCGTACGTAATAATCGCCCATCTGCATTTCCTGTCCTATGGAAAGCGTACTGCCTGCCGACGTTCCCATATCAGGCAGGGTGTCCGCAGTATCAGCAAATGCGGGCGCAACCTGACCGATAGTCAGTGCGGCAATGAGGGTAGCAACCAGGTTTTTTTTCAACTGCCTGAACATAACCTCTGTCCTGTATTCTTTTTTGAGATAGCCATTTGACCGATGCTGTGAAGTATCGTTCACACTCCGCAAGCTTACGGAGTGTAACTGCGAAACCTGACGATGAACACCCAGGAAAAATGTCTTTTCACTTTGCGTAATCAGCCATAAAAAGCGAAGTCTTTTTTGTGACATTTCGATACAATTCGGGATCGCAATCCCGCTATTGGGTTCATGGAAGGGTTTTATGCTCGAAATGTTGATGCAATGGTATCGTCGCCGCTTTAGCGACCCCGAAGCCATCGCCCTGCTGATTATTCTTGTTGCCGGTTTTGGCATCCTGTTTTTCTTTAGCGGTCTTTTGGCGCCGCTGCTGGTCGCCATTGTGCTGGCGTACCTGCTTGAATGGCCGACAGTGCGGCTGGAACATATTGGGTGTTCACGGCGTTGGGCGACATCGATTGTGCTGGTGGTGTTTGTCGGTATTTTACTGCTGATGGCCTTTGTGGTGATGCCCGTTGCGTGGCAGCAGGGAATTTACCTGATCCGCGACATGCCCGGCATGCTCAATAAATTGTCTGATTTTGCCGCCACCTTGCCACGACGTTACCCGGCGCTGATGGATGCGGGCATCATTGATGCGATGGCGGAAAATATGCGCTCGCGAATGCTCACCATGGGCGATTCGGTGGTGAAATATTCGCTGGCCTCACTGGTCGGTTTGCTGACGCTGGCGGTTTACCTGGTTCTCGTCCCATTGATGGTGTTCTTTCTGATCAAAGATAAAGGACAGATGCTGAACGCCGTGCGCCGGGTGCTGCCGCGTAACCGCGGGCTGGCGGGGCAGGTATGGAAAGAGATGAATCAGCAAATCACCAACTATATCCGCGGGAAGGTGCTGGAAATGGTGGTGGTCGGCGTAGCGACCTGGCTCGGCTTCCTGCTGTTTGGTCTCAACTATTCGCTGCTGCTGGCGGTGTTGGTCGGGTTCTCGGTGCTGATCCCGTATATCGGCGCTTTTGTGGTGACGATTCCGGTGGTTGGCGTGGCGCTGTTCCAGTTCGGGCTTGGCACCGAGTTCTGGAGCTGTTTTGCTGTGTACCTGATAATCCAGGCACTGGACGGCAATTTGCTGGTTCCCGTGCTGTTCTCCGAGGCGGTCAATCTGCATCCACTGGTGATTATTCTCTCCGTGGTGATTTTCGGCGGTCTGTGGGGATTCTGGGGCGTATTCTTTGCGATTCCTCTGGCGACGTTAATCAAAGCGGTAATGCATGCCTGGCCGGATGGTCAGGTCGTTGACGAACCCTAATCTGCAAGATCCGGCGATATCATGTCGCCGGATCTGAACTTGTCTGACCTCTATCCACACTTTCTGAATAATCTCTTCTGCTGTCGTTTTTCTCCGCGTTTGTCTTTAACTTGACCATCGTGATGTCTTTTAGTCACACAAGGATTAAAGGCCAACAGGAGAACAAAATGGGTCACAGCACACACACGCAGCAAAAGGTGGGATGGGGCGGTTATCTCGCTTTTTTTATTACGATTATTCTTTTTTCCGGCATGTTTGCGAAAAGTACCGAATGGTGGCGGGTCTTTGACTTCACCGTCCTCAACGGTGCGTTTGGGCAGATTAATGCTGCGGGCGACACGGCAGTCTCTTTTCGTGGCTCTGGGGGGATGGGGGCAAAAGACGGCTTCTTATTCGCGCTTGAACTGGCGCCTTCCGTCATTCTTTCGCTCGGGATTATTTCCGTCACCGAAGGGTTGGGTGGGTTGCGCGCGGCACAACAGCTGATGACGCCGGTCCTGCGTCCGTTACTGGGCATTCCGGGTATTTGTTCGCTGGCGTTGATTGCGAATTTGCAAAATACCGATGCCGCGGCAGGGATGACCAAAGAAATGGCGGAAGAGGGCATTCTCACAGAGCAGGAACGCGCTATTTTTGCCTGCTGGCAAACCAGCGGCAGCGCGTGCATTACCAACTATTTTTCTTCTGGCGCAGCGCTGTTTACGATGGTGACTGTTCCGGTGATTACGCCGCTGGCTGTGATCCTTGTCTTCAAATTTGTGGGTGCGAACCTGTTGCGTGTGTGGATCGCGCAGCTGGAAAATCGCCGTATGCAGCAGGAGGCGTGAGATGACAACACAGGTACGTAAAAACGTCATGGATATGTTTATCGATGGCGCACGGCGCGGGTTTACCATTGCAACAACCAGTCTGTTGCCTAACGTGGTGATGGCGTTTGTGATTATTCAGGCGCTGAAGGTGACAGGGCTGCTCGAGGTTGTCGGGCGGGTATGCGAGCCGGTAATGGCGCTGTGGGGGCTGCCAGGGGAATCTGCCACTGTGCTGCTGGCAGCGGTGATGAGTATGGGAGGCGGCGTCGGCGTGTGCGCCAGCCTGGTTGTCGCCGGAACGCTTTCGGGACATGATGCCACGGTGTTGTTACCGGCTATCTACCTGATGGGAAATCCGGTGCAAAATGTGGGCCGTTGTCTGGGGACCGCGGGGGTTCATCCTCGTTATTATCCGCTAATTATTGCGGTATGCGTCATTAATGCGCTGCTCTCTATTTGGGTTATGCAGGTTATTGCCTGACAAGGAAGGTTATGAACTGTTCAATTCTTGATTTGACGTTGTTCCAGCAGGGACACGTGTATGCACCGGAAGATTTAGGGCGACAGGATATACTGGTCTCCGGCAGCAAAATTGTTGCCATCGCCCCGTCAATTTCTCCTGAAGACTTTCCCGGTTGCGAGTGTATCAATCTTGACGGCGCGATTGTATGCCCAGGATTTATCGATCAACACGTCCATCTTATTGGCGGCGGTGGGGAAGCGGGGCCGCATACCCGCACGCCGGAAGTGCGCTTGTCACGGCTGGTTGAAGCTGGTGTCACGTCGGTGGTGGGTTTGCTGGGTACCGATGGCATTACCCGTCACCCTGAATCGCTGCTGGCAAAAACCCGCGCGCTGGAGTTTGAAGGTATCAGCGCCTGGATGCTGACCGGGGCGTACTCTCTGCCTTCCCCGACTATCACCGGCAGCATCGATCGCGATGTGGCGCTGATTGATAAAGTTATTGGTGTGAAATGTGCGGTTTCGGACCATCGTTCTTCAGCCCCGGATACCTCGGCGCTGGCAAATATGGCGGCGCAGTCGCGCGTCGGCGGGTTGTTGGGGCGCAAACCAGGGATCAGCGTTTTCCATATGGGCGACAGCCCGCGCATGCTGGAACCGTTGTACCAGATCCTTGACTGTTGCGATGTGCCGATTACTAAACTGTTGCCGACACACGTTAACCGTGCGGAACCGTTGTTCCAGGCGGCGCTGGAGTATGCCCGTAAAGGCGGTTATATCGACATTACCAGCAGCATAGATGAGCCCGTCGACCCGGCCACGGCTATCGCCACGGCGCTGCGCCAGAACGTGCCGCTGTCGCGCATTACCCTGAGCTCGGATGGCAACGGCAGCCAGCCGGAATTTGATGAGCTTGGCAATCTCACCGGCATCGGTGTCGCGGGGTTTGAATCACTGGCTGAGACGGTGCGCCAGTTGGTGAAGGTTCATGCCATACCGCTGGAACAGGCGTTGTGCCCGCTGACGCGTACGGTCGCAGAATTTTTGGCACTGGAGCATAAAGGGCGTCTGGCGGTGGGATGCGATGCGGACATTCTGGTGCTCAACGACGCGCTGGAAGTTCATCACCTGTGGGCGAAGGGAAAAGCCGTAGTCAGGGAGCAGAAAGCGTGTGTGAAAGGGACGTTTGAGTAACCGGGCGGTCATCTGCCGGATGTCGACGCTAACGCGTCTTATCCGGCCTACGTGCGTGCATTTGTAGGCCGGATAAGGCGTTCACGCCGCCATCCGGCATTTCACGGTCAGGCGTTCTCTTTCAGCCAATTCATTACCACGTCGTGGTGGTTGCTGGTTTTGAAGTCATCAAACACATGCTCAATTTTCCCTTCGGCATCAATCAGGAAGCTGATGCGGTGGATGCCATCGTAGGTTTTGCCCATAAATGACTTCTCACCCCAGACGCCGAACTGCTCGCAAACCTGATGATCTTCATCGGACAGGAGCGTGAAATTCAGGACTTCTTTCTCCGCGAATCGGGAAAGCTTCTCTGGTTTGTCGGTGCTGATCCCCAGCACTTCAACACCCGCTTTTTTTAACTCATCCATGTTATCGCGCAGGCCGCAGGCCTGTACGGTACAGCCGGGTGTCATGGCTTTCGGGTAAAAATAAACCAGAACACGCTGTCCCTGGAAGTCGGTTAAATTTACTTGTTCTCCGTCTTGATCCGGCAAGCTAAATTTCGGTGCGATATCACCGGCTTTCAGTGGGTTCATTACTTAACTCCATCCTGTTCATCATGCTGTGAGTAATTGACGACGTTAATACTGCCTTGCGCATTGAGTTCTGTACAGAGTGCTTTAAACGCATCTTCAATATTTGCCGAATCATGTGACGCAGGACTATGTGCGGTAATTTGAATAAACAACTGCGCCGCCTTTCCATTCTCAGCCGGTTGCGTGCGTGAAACCAGTTCCGCAATATTCATTTGGTGGCTGTCAAACAGAGCGGTGAAGCGTTCAATCAAATGGGGAGAATCAGGGACATCGACCTGCACCCATACCGTAGCAGGCATTGCCGGACGGGGGCGCGCGGTCGTGCGCTTCATCACAATGAGTAAATCCAGCTCTGCGCCTTTTAAGGGCAGGGTTGATTCAATCAGGGTGATGGCATTCCAGGTTCCCGACAGCAACATGATAAACGTGAACTCATCACCCAGCATGGCCAGTCGGCTGTCTTCGATATTACAGCCGCAACTGCTGACATGACGCGTGATGGTGTTCACAATTCCTGGGCGATCGGCACCCAGCGCAGTAATGACCAGATAGTGTTGCGATGACGATGTCAAACCTGTTCTTCCTTTGAGCGGTGAGGTAATCATAAGGAAAGCATAAAAAAAACATGCATACAACAATCAGAACGGCTCTGGTCGCTTGCTTTTATTGTCGTACCAAACGTACCATTGAGACACTTGTTTGCACAGAGGATGGCCCATGTTCACGGGAAGTATTGTCGCGCTTGTTACGCCGATGGATGAGAAAGGTAAAGTCTGCCGGTCGAGCCTGAAAAAACTGATTGATTATCATGTCGCCAGCGGCACCTCGGCGATCGTTTCTGTTGGCACCACCGGTGAGTCCGCCACCCTGAGTCATGATGAACATGGCGATGTGGTGATGATGACGCTGGAACTGGCTGACGGGCGTATTCCGGTGATTGCCGGAACCGGCGCCAATGCGACCGCGGAAGCCATTAGCCTGACGCAGCGTTTCAACGACAGCGGTGTTGTCGGCTGCCTGACGGTGACGCCTTACTACAACCGCCCAACCCAGGAAGGTTTGTTCCAGCATTTCAAAGCCATCGCTGAGCATACTGACCTGCCGCAAATTCTGTATAATGTGCCGTCCCGTACTGGCTGCGATATGCTGCCGGAAACCGTTGGTCGTCTGGCGAAAGTTAAAAATATTATCGCTATTAAAGAGGCCACGGGGAACTTAAGTCGCGTTCACCAGATCAAAGAGCTGGTTTCGGACGACTTTATTCTGCTCAGCGGTGATGACGCGACCGGACTGGATTTTATGCAGCTCGGTGGTCATGGCGTGATTTCCGTAACGTCTAACGTTGCGGCACGTGATATGGCTGAAATGTGCAAACTGGCGGCAGCCGGGCAATTTGCCGAGGCGCGGGTGATTAACCAGCGTCTGATGCCGTTACACAACAAACTATTTGTCGAACCCAATCCTATCCCCGTGAAATGGGCGTGTAAGGAGTTGGGACTTGTGGCGACCGATACGCTACGTCTGCCGATGACGCCAATCACGGACAATGCTCGTGAAATCGTCAAAGCGGCGCTTAAGCATGCCGGTTTGCTGTAAAGTTTAGGGAGATTTGATGGCTTACTCAGTACAAAAGTCGCGCCTGGCCAAGGTTGCGGGTGTTTCGCTTGTTATGTTGCTCGCGGCCTGTAGCTCTGACTCGCGCTATAAGCGCCAGGTGAGCGGTGATGAATCCTATCTGGAGGCCGCACCGCTTGCTGAGCTTCATGCTCCAGCTGGGATGATTTTGCCGGTTATGTCGGGCGACTATAATATCCCGGTAACCAACGGCAGTGGTGCCGTGGGTAAAGCGCTGGATATTCGTCCACCGGCTCAGCCGTTAGCATTAGTCACCGGTGCTCGCACACAGATCGCGGGTGATACGTCGACATTACTGGTGGAAAACGGTCGTGGCAACACACTGTGGCCGCAGGTCGTTAGCGTCATTCAGTCTAAAAACTACACGATCACCAAACGTGATGATGCCAGCCAGACGTTGACCACCGACTGGGTTGACTGGAACCGTCTGGATGAAGACGAGCAGTACCGTGGACGTTATCAAATCTCGGTTAAACCGCAGGGCTATCAGCAAGCGGTAACGGTGAAACTGGTTAACCTCGAGCAGGCGGGTAAACCCGTAGCCGATGCGGCATCAATGCAGCGTTACAGCGCTGAGATGATGAACGTTATCTCTGCTGGTCTGGATAAGAACGCCACCGACGCCGCGAATGCCGCGCAGAACCGCTCTGCAGCCACCATGGATGTTCAGAGCGCCGCCGATGACACCGGTTTACCAATGCTGGTGGTACGTGGACCGTTCAACGTGGTGTGGCAGCGTCTGCCGGCAGCGCTTGAGAAAGTGGGGATGAAGGTAACCGACAGCACCCGTTCTCAGGGCAGCATCGCGGTGACCTACAAACCACTGTCCGATAGCAACTGGCAGGAGTTGGGCGCAAGCGATCCGGGTCTGGTATCCGGCGACTATAAACTGCAGGTCGGTGATTTAGACAACCGCAGCAGCTTGCAGTTTATCGATCCGAAGGGGCATACCCTGACTCAAAGCCAGAACGACGCGCTGGTCGCCGTCTTCCAGGCAGCGTTCAGTAAGTAAAAATAAAGGGCTGGATAACTCCAGCCCTTTTTTTCTGATATGATACGCAAACGTGTGCGTCGGCAGAAAAACGCAATATTTATCGTTAATTCACACCCAGGAGTAATAAAGATGCAAAAGCAAGCTGAGTTGTATCGTGGTAAAGCGAAGACCGTATACAGCACGGAAAACCCGGACCTGTTGGTGCTCGAATTCCGCAATGATACGTCAGCAGGGGATGGCGCGCGCATTGAACAGTTTGACCGTAAAGGCATGGTGAACAACAAATTCAACCATTTCATTATGACTAAACTGCAAGAAGCGGGTATTCCTACCCAGATGGAGCGACTGCTTTCTGATACCGAATGTCTGGTGAAAAAACTGGAGATGGTACCGGTTGAATGTGTGGTACGTAACCGCGCGGCAGGCTCTCTGGTTAAGCGTTTAGGTGTTGAGGAAGGTATTGAACTGAATCCGCCGCTGTTTGATCTGTTCCTGAAAAACGATGCTATGCACGATCCAATGATTAACGATTCCTATTGCGAAACTTTTGGTTGGGTGAGCAAAGAGAATCTGGCGCGTATGAAAGAGCTGACCTACAAAGCTAACGACGTGCTGAAAAAGATGTTTGATGATGCTGGTCTGATTCTGGTCGACTTCAAACTTGAGTTTGGTTTGTATAAATGTGAAGTGGTCCTGGGTGATGAATTCTCACCGGACGGTAGCCGCCTGTGGGACAAAGAAACGCTGGATAAAATGGACAAAGATCGCTTCCGCCAGAGTCTGGGCGGCCTGATCGAAGCCTATGAAGCCGTCGCGCATCGCCTGGGTGTGAAGTTAGACTAATCTTCCCCTGAGCCGGCGATCGCTCTCCGGCTCATTAACCCCACCTGATTTGATTACTATTTCTTATGGTAATCCTGTTCCGAACCGCCTACGATCATCATCATAATGAATAAAAAGTTGAGGTGATTATGCGCTGGCAAGGGCGTCGTGAAAGTGACAATGTGGAAGACAGACGAAACAGCTCTGGCGGCGGCCCCTCTATGGGTGGGCCCGGTTTTCGTCTGCCCAGTGGTAAAGGCGGCATCATCCTGCTGATTGTGGTGCTGGTGGCGGGTTATTATGGCGTGGATCTCACCGGGCTAATGACTGGCCAGCCGGTCTCCCAACAGCAATCATCACGCTCCATCAGCCCAAACGATGATGAAGCGGCAAAATTTACCTCGGTGATTCTGGCTACAACAGAAGATACCTGGGGACAGCAGTTTGAAAAAATGGGCCGCACCTACCAACAGCCGAAGCTGGTGATGTACCGGGGCGCGACGCGTACCGGCTGCGGAGCGGGTCAGTCCGTGATGGGGCCGTTTTATTGCCCGGCAGATGGTACGGTTTACATCGACCTTTCATTCTATGACGACATGAAAAACAAGCTGGGCGCTGATGGTGATTTTGCTCAGGGCTATGTTATCGCCCATGAAGTGGGTCATCACGTGCAGAAACTGCTGGGCATTGAACCTAAAGTTCGTCAGATGCAGCAGAATGCCTCACAGGCAGAAGTGAACCGTCTTTCCGTTCGAATGGAACTGCAGGCAGACTGCTTTGCCGGTGTCTGGGGCCACAGCATGCAGCAGCAGGGCGTACTGGAGTCTGGTGACCTGGAAGAGGCACTGAACGCCGCACAGGCCATTGGTGACGATCGTCTGCAACAGCAGGGACAAGGACGCGTAGTACCGGACAGCTTTACTCACGGAACCTCTGAACAGCGTTTTACCTGGTTCAAACGCGGTTTTGACAGCGGCGATCCGGGGCAATGTAATACTTTTGGTAAAGGTATTTAAGACTCTGTGGCAGGGATGTCCGATAACACGGCGCTGAGCGCGTTAACCGAACAAATGACCCACGAAGGGATCCGTCGTCTGCTGATTATCAGCGGCGAGGATAACTGGTGTCAGGAACAGGCATTAGCGCTACGTAGCACGTTACCCGGCGACTGGCTGTGGGTAGGGGAGCAAGCCCCTACCGAGCCGTGCTGTACGCCGCAGGCGCTAAAAACATTATTAGGGCGCGAGTTTCATCATGCGGTTTTTGACGCCAGGCAAGGTTTTGACGCTGCGGCGTTTGCCGCCTTAAGCGGCACACTGCTTGCTGGCAGTTGGCTGGTATTGCTGACCCCACCCTGGCATTCCTGGCACACACATCCGGACGCGGATTCACTACGCTGGAGCGATTGTGCTGAACCGATCCCTACACCGCACTTTATTGAGCACATCAAACGGGTGATTTCCCGCGATAGACAGGCTCTGCACTGGCAACAGCATCAGCCGGTTGCCTGTCCGCATTTTCCTGCTCGCGCAGCCTGGCATGCGGCAACCGGCGAACCCCAGCCAGAACAGGCGATGATATTAAATCATTTGCTGGCTATGCCTCCCGGTGTGGTTGCGGTGACGGCCGCACGGGGTCGGGGCAAGTCCGCTCTGGCAGGGCAACTCATAGCGCGGATTAACGGCACTGCGATTGTGACAGCGCCTGCCAAAGCGGCAACCGATGTGCTGGCGCAATTTGCCGGAGAGCGTTACCGTTTTATGGCCCCGGATGCGCTGTTAAGCAGTTCTGCAATCGCAGACTGGCTAATTGTGGATGAAGCCGCCGCGATCCCCGCGCCGCTGCTGCACCAACTGGTGGCGCGTTTTCCTCGTACGCTGTTAACCACTACAGTACAAGGCTACGAGGGTACGGGGAGAGGCTTCTTGCTGAAATTCTGTGCTCGCTTCCCCAATCTTCAACGCTATGAGTTGCAGCAACCGGTACGCTGGGCGCAGGGATGTCCGCTGGAGCAAATCGTCAGCGATGCGCTGGTGTTTGATGATGAAACGTTCACGCATGCCCCATTGGGGGAGCTTCACTTCTCGGCATTTGAGCAACAGTCCTGGCATGCTAATCCGGCGCTGCCGTTAGCGGTATACCAGCTACTTTCCGGAGCGCATTATCGCACCTCGCCATTGGACCTGCGGCGGATGATGGACGCGCCTGGTCAGCATTTTCTTCAGGCATCAACCGCTGACTCAGTTGCGGGAGCCGTCTGGTTGGTCGATGAAGGAGGACTATCCGCGGAATTAAGCCAGGCCGTCTGGGCCGGATATCGTCGACCGAGAGGGAATCTGGTTGCGCAGTCGCTGGCGGCGCACGGTGGTGACCCGTTGGCGGCGACGCTCGTCGGGAGACGGGTCAGTCGAATTGCGGTTCATCCTGCGCGCCAAAGAGAAGGTATTGGGCAACAGCTGATTATGCAGGCCCTGCGTTATTCCATGCAGTGTGATTATCTGTCCGTCAGCTTTGGGTATACGGCTGAACTATGGCGTTTCTGGCAACGCTGCGGTTTTGTGCTGGTGCGAATGGGAAATCATCGGGAAGCCAGCAGCGGCTGTTATACCGCCATGGCGTTACTTCCCATTAGCGAAGCGGGGAAACGCCTTGCCGAGCGGGAGCACCAGCATTTGCGTCGTGATGCGGAAATCCTTGCGCAATGGAACGGTGAGAGCATTCCGCTGGTCCCGCTGAAAGAGACTACGCTTAATGAGGATGACTGGGCTGAGCTGGCTGGGTTTGCCTTCGCGCATCGGCCATTATTGACGTCGCTAGGCTGTCTGAGTCGTCTGCTTGAGCACAGTGAGTTACCTCTTCCGGCCTTGCGTGGACGCATCCAGGCTAAACGTAGCGACGCCGAATTGTGTCAACAGCTCAAGATTTCTGGTCGTAAAGCGTTGCTGGTCATTCAGCGCGCCGAAGCGGCGCAGGCATTAAATCAGTTAGATGCAGAGCGTGAACAGCGGCTACATAATCGCATTATGCAATGGCAATTTTTTCACTAACTTCTTCAATTTCCTGGCATGGTCATTGCGGTTAAGCGGCGTAGAATGATTCTCATCAGCTAAGGAGAACGCCATGAAACATGACCATTTTGTTGTTCAAAGTCCCGATAAACCCGCTCAACAGCTACTGCTGCTGTTTCATGGCGTCGGCGATAACCCGGTTGCTATGGGCGAAATTGGCACCTGGTTTGCGCCGCTGTTTCCGGATGCGCTAATCGTTAGCATTGGTGGAGCAGAGCCTTACGGGACGACGTCCGGACGTCAGTGGTTTTCGGTGCAGGGCGTAACAGAAGAGAATCGTCAAGCACGCGTTGACGCCATAATGCCGGTGTTTATCGAAACCGTGCGCTACTGGCAGAAGCAAAGCGGCGTTTCGCCGCAGGCAACCGCGCTGATTGGTTTTTCTCAAGGTTCAATTATGTCACTTGAGAGCATCAAAGCTGAGCCGGGGCTGGCGTCGCGGGTTATCGCCTTCAATGGCCGCTATGCCACCTTGCCAGAGGCTGCAACCACCGCGACGACGGTGCATTTGATTCACGGTGGTGAAGACCGGGTAATTGAGTTATCTCATGCCGTTGCCGCGCAGGAAGCGTTAATTCGCGCCGGTGGGGATGTGACGCTGGATATCGTTGAAAATCTGGGGCACGCCATTGATGAACGCAGCATGCAGTTTGCGCTCGATCATCTGCGTTTTACCGTACCGAAGCACTACTTTGATGAAGCGCTGAGCGGCGGTAAGCCTCACGATGATGATGTGATTACCATGATCTGATTGATCACCGTAGGCCGGATAAAACGCGAAGCGTTGCCATCCGGCACGTAATGCCCGGTGGCGCTAACGCTTACCGGGCCTACGGGACTTATCGGCCTACTAATTATTTCTTCGATTGGTCCTTATTCGGCCAATCGTCGTCGTCGTCCCATTTATCGTTAAAGTCACGATGCGGGGGAAGCTCCGGCTTGTTGGCAAGAAATTTCTTGTGATCGACGCGCTTGAGATCTTTAATCACGTTCAGCAGCACGCCTACCAGAAACACCAACACCAGAATCCACCAATATTTTGCCAGCCAGTCCATGCTCATTTCCTCTTACAGGAACACTCATCAGGCGACGAGTTGCTCCATGATACGTTGATACATACGGGCAAGCAGCTGCAGGTCGGCGGCATTAACACATTCATTAATTTTATGAATAGTGGCGTTGACCGGCCCAAGTTCTACTACCTGCGCCCCCATGCGGGCAATAAAACGCCCGTCGGACGTCCCGCCTGTAGTCAGTAACTGCGGTTTAATCTCATTATAGTGCTCAATGGCGTTCACCACTGCATCCACCAGTTTACCGCGTTCGGTCAGGAACGGCTGACCGGAAAGCCACCAGTCGACGGTATAACGCAGCTGATGTTTCTCCAGCAGCGCGTGAACCCGTGCTTTAATCATCTCATCGGTCAGCTCAGTGCTGAAACGGAAGTTGAACTGGATAAACAGTTCTCCAGGGATAACGTTGTTGCTTCCGGTTCCAGCCTGGATATTGGCAATCTGCATGCTGGTCGCCGGGAAGAATTCGTTACCCTGATCCCACTCGATCGCCACCAGTTCGTTGAGCATGGGGGCCGCGCGGTGTACCGGGTTATCTGCCAGATGCGGATAGGCTACGTGGCCCTGCACGCCATGAATGGTCAGGTTGCAGGTCAGTGAACCACGACGTCCATTTTTCACCACGTCGCCAACGATTTCCGTGCTGGATGGCTCACCCACCAGGCAATAATCCAGTCGTTCATTACGCGCCATCAGCGCTTCAACCACCTTCACGGTGCCGTTTTTGGCGCTGGCTTCTTCGTCAGACGTTATCAAAAAGGCCAGACGACCCTGATGGTTTGGATGCTGGGCGACAAAACGTTCTGCGGCCACGACCATCGCCGCCAGTGAACCCTTCATATCGGCAGCGCCACGCCCGAACAACATGCCATCGCGAATGGTCGGTTCGAACGGTGGATTGATCCAGCGATCGACATCGCCGGCAGGCACTACGTCGGTGTGACCGGCAAATGCCAGGGTCTCACCTTTACCGCGCCATGCCCAAAAATTCTGTGTGTCACCAAAGTCCATTCGCTCAACGGTAAAACCTACCGCACGCAGGCGTTCAATCATTAACGCCTGGCACCCGGCATCATCCGGGCTCAGGGAAGGACGGCGAATAAGCTGCTGTGTCAGCTCAATGACCGGGCACGACATAGACTACACCTCATTAAAAAACAGAGTATAACTGGATTCACTGAAACCAAGCAGCATAGGCTTACCCGGCGCGCAGAGCAATGGGCGTTTGATAATTGCTGGCATTTCAATCATCAACGCGGCGGCGGAAGCCGCATCGGTGATTTGACTGCGCGTGGATTCATCGAGTTTACGCCAGGTGGTTCCACGCGTATTGAGCAGCGCCTCCCAACCTAATTCGCTGATAAAGGACTGTAATAGCGTGTTGTCCAGACCGTCGACGCGATAATCATGAAAGCGGTAGTCAATACCTTGAGCCTCCAACCAGCGTCTGGCTTTTTTAATCGTGTCGCAATTCTTAATGCCGTAAAGGGTGATCATTTGAATCCTTATTGACGTAACTTGAATATTTATTCTTTTATTCTGTGGCAATGAATAATACATATTGTCATTCAATCGTTATAGAAAAATATAACATTGTTGAACAACAGTGAATAATGATTCCTGAAAGCTCCAAAAAATACCGTATAACTAGAAATCAGAATCTGCCTGTTTGCATCAGCCTGTTTTTCCATCAGAATTGCAAAAGTAGTAGATGATGTATGAATATTTCAAAATATTGCAGTAAGTCACATAAAATTTATGGGTATAGCGCATAGTGATCACATAAACCCCAAACACTGGAGGAATCAATCGCAACCATCGGTTAAATTGCCTTCTTTTAATGATGATGATTTCGTAGAATGCCCATAATAATAAGAGAGGTTGTTATGATTGAACGTGAACTGGGGAACTGGAAAGACTTTATCGAAGTGATGCTTCGTAAATAATTTTCTGGAAGAAATTCATATCCTGTAAAGGATAAAAAAAGGCGACTCAACGTAAGTCGCCTTTTTTGTGTCCGATTATTCTGGGCGTGGCTTCAATGGGAAGCGTCTGCGCACCAGCACAAAGAACAGGGGAACGAAGTAAATCGCCAGGATAGTGGCTGAAATCATCCCGCCCATTACGCCAGTCCCCACCGCATGTTGACCGCCGGAGCCAGCGCCACTGCTGATGGTCATCGGCAGCACCCCGAAGATAAACGCCAGTGACGTCATCAGAATTGGGCGTAAACGTTGGCGACAAGCATGGAGCGTGGCGTCGAGCAGATCGTGTCCTTTCTCGTTCATCTCATTGGCGAATTCAACAATCAATATTGCGTTCTTCGCCGATAGCCCGATCACGGTAAGTAACCCGACCTGGAAATAAACATCGTTTTCCAGGCCGCGCATCCAGGTCGCCAATAGCGCGCCAATAACCCCCAATGGCACGACCAGCATGACGGAGAAGGGTACCGACCAGCTTTCGTACAGTGCCGCCAGACACAGGAACACGACCAGCAGAGAAATGGCGTACAGGGCAGGGGCCTGAGAGCCCGATAGCCGTTCCTGATAGGACATCGCAGTCCATTCGAGGCCAAACCCTGTCGGCAACTGGCGCACCAGCGATTCCATCACGTCCATTGCCGTACCGGTACTGACGCCGGGCGCAGCTTCGCCGACAATCTCGACTGCGGAGTAGCCGTTATAGCGTTCCAGACGTGGAGAACCCGTTTCCCAGCGTGAAGTCGCAAAGGCCGAGAAAGGC
Organism: Citrobacter sp. Cpo091; assembly: GCF_030332645.1. Taxonomy (NCBI): domain Bacteria; kingdom Pseudomonadati; phylum Pseudomonadota; class Gammaproteobacteria; order Enterobacterales; family Enterobacteriaceae; genus Citrobacter; species Citrobacter sp. Cpo091. The sequence continues at coordinate 504,179 of NZ_JAOWHL010000040.1, read as the reverse complement.
ACCATGCCACCGTTGTTATTGCGGACGTACCACAAGTTAATGTCGTCCGGGAGCATGCGATATTTTGCTGCCGCCTGCACGTAAACCTTCTTCACGCGGCCCCGGTCCATAAAGTCATTGACGTAGCTGGAACCCCAGGCCGTTTGCAATGTGTCGTTGATGTCGTCGATGGAAACGCCCAGAGCCTGGGCTTTGCGCTGATCGATATCAATTTGCAACTGTGGGCTGTCGTCCAGACCGTTATGACGAACGCGGGTCAGGGATGTGTCTTTCCCGGCCAGCTCAATGAGTTTGTCGCGCGCGGCCATTAACGCATCATGGCCCGCACCGGCGTGATCCTGCAGCTCCATATCGAAACCGGCAGAGCTTCCGAGGCCGCTGATAGCCGGAGGGCTGCTGGCGAAGACGCGGGCTTCTTTAATCTTATTAAAGGCTTTGGTCGCACGTTCGATGATGGCGAAAGAGGTTCCGGTAGTGGTGTCGCGCTCATCCCAGTCTTTTAAGCGGACAAACATACGTGCCACGTTTTGACCGTTCCCGCCAGGGCCAGAACCGACCGTGGAAAAGACTGACATAATGTTGTCTTTCTCATGGGTGAAGTAATACTTCTCCACTTCCTCAACCACTTTCAATGTTTGCTGCTGTGTGGAGCCGCTGGGCAGCTGTACCGAGGTGGTAAACATGCCGCGGTCTTCCAGCGGCAGGAAGGAGGTTGGCAGGCGCAGGAACAGGAAAACCATGCCACCGAGCAGCAGGCCGTAGATCAGTATCCAGCGCAGGCTGCGGTGCAGAATTCTGGCAACGCCTTTTTCGTAGCGCTCGGCGTTGCGATTAAACATCCGGTTAAACCAGCCGAAGAAACCGGTTTGTCCGTGATGCTCGCCCTTATGCAGCGGTTTGAGCAGGGTGGCGCACAGTGCGGGGGTCAGGATCATCGCCACCAGAACAGACAGCACCATGGCGGAGACGATAGTAATCGAGAACTGGCGGTAAATAGCCCCGGTAGTGCCGCCGAAGAAGGCCATCGGGATAAACACCGCTGACAGCACCATGGCGATACCGACCAGCGCACCCTGGATTTGCCCCATCGATTTCCGTGTCGCTTCCCGAGGTGAGAGTCCTTCCTCACTCATAATACGCTCGACGTTTTCCACTACCACAATGGCGTCATCGACCAGCAGGCCGATCGCCAGCACCATCGCAAACATCGTCAAGGTATTAACGCTATAGCCAAAGGCGTAAAGCACGGAGAAGGTACCCATCAGGACGACGGGAACGGCGATGGTGGGAATCAGCGTGGCGCGGAAGTTTTGCAGGAACAGGTACATCACGAGGAATACCAGTGCAATAGCTTCCAGCAGGGTTTTTACCACGTCGATGATTGAGGCTTTGACAAAGGAGGTGGTTTCATAAGCCACCTTATATTCCAGCCCATGCGGAAAATACTGTGACAGCTCGTTCAGACGGTTAATGACCAGCGTTGCTGTCGCCATTTCATTGGCGCCTGAAGCCAGCTTCACGCCCAGGCCGGAGGCAGGATTTCCATTAAAGCGGCTGAGGTAATCATACTTTTCAGCACCCATTTCGACCGTCGCCACATCGCCCAGTTTAACTTCTGAACCATCCTGGTTGACGCGTAGCGTAATGGCGCGGAATTCATCCGGAGTCTGCAGTAGCGACTGGGCGTTGATCGTCGCGTTCAGCGCCTGCTTGTCCACCGAAGGCGTACCGCCAAGTTGTCCGACGGCAATCTGCGCATTCTGTGACTCGATAGCGTCGGTCACATCTTTAGCGGTCATCTGGAAACTGTTCAGTTTGGCCGGGTCAAGCCAGATACGCATGGAGTACTGTGAGCCGTAAGCGTCAATATCTCCCACGCCGTTAATACGGCTGAGTGGATCCTGAATGTTACTGGCGACGTAGTCGGCGATGTCCTGCTTATCCATTGAGCCATCGGTGGAGACAAAGGCGATAGTCAGAATATTGGTGTCCCCGGTCTTACGCACCGTGACCCCCTGATCCTGTACCGCCTGCGGCAGTTTACGCATTGCCGATTGCAGCTGGTTTTGCACCTGCTGGACGGCCTCGTCAGGATCGGTTCCGGCAACGAAGCTCAACGTAACCGTAGCCTGACCTGTCCCGCTGCTCTGCGATGACATGTACATCAGGTTATCGAGACCGGTCATGTTCTGCTCAATAACCTGGGTGACGGTGTTTTCCAGAGTCTGAGCCGAAGCGCCAGGATAGTTGGCGGTGACCCGCACGTTTGGCGGTGCCAGATCGGGATATTGTTCAACGGGCAGTGAAAAAATAGCCAGGGCTCCTGTCAGGCACAACAGGATAGCTAACACCCAGGCAAAAATGGGGCGATCGATGAAAAAATTCGCCATTAAAAGAGGACCTCGTGTTTCTGCGTATCGTTATGGGTATGGCTTGCTTCACTTTAGCGGCAAGGTACGGGTCAAACGTGGAGAAAAAAAGAAGATAATGTAAATTACCATGCCCGTTTACAGCATACCTTTCGTGCCAACGCCGTCAGGCCTGGATCCCACCTCGACGGCGCTTTGCGGTTCTTTACGTTAGCTCACTGTCTGATTCAGCCGAACGGAAACTGATGCTCACCAACGTTCCCCCTCCGGAAGGTTGAGAGAAGGTCAACGTGCCGCTCAGTCTTTCCGCCCGCTCACGCATAATATTGAGTCCATAGTGCCCTGCAGGCTCATGCGGCTCGCCAATGCCGATGCCGTTATCGCGGATATAAACCGTGTGGTTGCCGTCCGGAGCCGTTACGCAGCTGACGGCAATTTCGCTCGCACTCGCATGCTTAATGGCGTTCAGCACCGCTTCGCGGATGATCTGCAACAGATGCACCTGCATTTGCGCATCCAGCGCAAGCGTAGGCAACCGACAATCGAGTGTGAGTTTAGCTGAGGTCTGATTTTGCAGCGTTTCCAGCATTTCATGCAGGGCGGAGGGTAAATCGGCCTGCTGTAAGGTCAGACGGAAGGTGGTCAGCAGCTCGCGCAATTGACGATAGGCATCATTCAGCGCCTGGGAGAAATCCGCCATAATGCTTTGCGCTGGGGCGTTATCTTCCGGAATTGAACGTTTAAGCAACGTGAGCTGAATGCGTAAATAAGAGAGCACCTGCGCCAGCGAGTCGTGCAGCTCGCGTGCAATGGTCGCGCGCTCTTCCATTAACAACAGCTGCTGAAAATGTTTTTGCGCCTGGTTGAAGTACAACCCGCGTCCCAGCATCGAGGAGACGCTGTTGAGCAGCGGAGTAGAAGCGTTGACGTTTGGACTTTGCCAGTGCAGTTCGCCGTAGACGGTTTCCTGCATGGTGACTGGCAGGATTTGCATTGGCAGCTCGAGGCTTTTAGTCCCTTCGCTAATCCGCCAGTTATCACCGACGGTAAGCTCAAGGAAATACGCGGCGTCATGTTCGCGGACGATCTGTAAAATATGGCGGAAGCAGTGCACGTCAATCTGGCTGGTATTTAACGCTTGGGAGCACTGATACAACACCTCCAGACGGCGATTGGCTTCGTGGAGATCGTGGGTTTTCTCTGCGACCGAGGCTTCTAGCGAGCGGTACAGCTTGTGTAATTCACTCGACATCTGGCTAAACGTTTTGCCCAGCAATCCCAGTTCATTAGGCAAACCGGTATCCAGCGGTGGGATATCAAATTGACCGTGTTCAATTTGCTGACTGGCCATCACCAGTTTATTCAGCGGACGCACCACCTGCTGGCGAATGCGCCGCAGGGTAAAGAAGACGAGGGTGAATATGCCGATCCCGCCCGCCAGCGAGATGCCAAATACCAGCATTACTTTACGCTCGGCATAATGCTGCAACGCCAGCACGAAGAGATCGATCTGATCGACGTAGTTGTTGATGTTGGCCTGGTACCATTTTAAATCGCCGTCGATCAGGCGGGCGTTCATTTCCAGCCAGTTAGCATGCAGACGTCCATAGCGGCTTTTTACCGCTTGTGGCACATACCACGCGTTCAGATTCTGTAATGCTGGCGAGTTTAGCGCCTGCTGGAAAAGCTGGCGGTGGGCGTTAAGCTGCGGGCTCTGGCTTTGTAGATCGTAACCCAGACGGTAGCTTTGCATGCGCAATGAGCCAGCAACGTTGATGGCTTCGGCATCTCGCAAGCTGCTGGTCAGCGTGAGCAGCGCAATACCCGTTGAGAGAATCGACAGCATCACTATGTAGAAAAAAGCTTTAGCCAGACTGGCCGAGACCGGACGCTTTACCGTCACTTGTGCATCCTCACACAATACACGTCGCGCCTGAAAACAGCGTGAACGATGCGGTGTATTTGATAAATGTTAATAAAACGCCATGAAACTGGATGGTAACTGAAACACAATTTCATATGCGATGAAATAAATTGATCTGCCACAGGTTCTGGATAAATAGTTGTGCTTCCTGGGCAAATGAACATTGCCGCTTCCTTCCGTGTCGGTTAATAACACTCTTATAAAGAATAAGGTTTTTGCAACCAAAAAAGAAGGAAGCCATGAATCGTTTTATTATGGTCAATAGCCAGCAGTGCCTGGGATGCCATGCCTGTGAGGTCGCCTGCGTCATGGCTCACAATGGCGAACAGCATGTCCTGAACCAACGGCATTTTCAGCCCCGAATTACCGTCATTAAGCATCAGCAGCAGCGCAGCGCGGTGACCTGCCACCACTGCGAAGATGCACCCTGCGCCAGAAGCTGCCCAAACGGGGCAATTAGCCATGATAACGACAGCGTTCAGGTGAACCCGCAAAAGTGTATTGGCTGTAAATCGTGCGTTGTAGCCTGTCCTTTCGGCACGATGCAGATCGTACTCACTCCCGTCGCCAAAGGGAAGGTGAAAGCTACCGCGCACAAATGCGATCTGTGCCAGGGGCGTGAACAGGGACCCGCCTGCGTAGAAAACTGTCCGGCGCAGGCGTTACAGCTGGTGACGGAAAATTCGCTTACCGGTCTGTCAAAAGCGCGCAGGCTGCGTACCGCAAGTCTGGAAAGCCAGCCATGGCATGCCAGCACTACCGATTTTGTTCCACATGTCATCACTAAACGTGAGCAAATGCAGGCGACGCCTGCGCGCGGGGAGCCGGATAAACTGGCGATTGAGGCCCGGAAAACCAGCTTTGAAGAGATCTATCTGCCGTTTCGTACGGCGCAGGCGGAGCGCGAAGCCTCTCGCTGCCTGAAATGCGGCGACCACAGTATCTGCGAATGGACCTGTCCGTTGCATAACCACATTCCGCAGTGGATTGAACTGGTCAAAGCCGGGAATATCGACGCGGCGGTTGAGCTTTCTCACCAGACCAACTGCCTGCCGGAGGTGACCGGACGCGTATGCCCGCAGGATCGACTCTGCGAAGGGGCATGCACGGTGCGTAGCGAGCATGGCGCAGTCACCATCGGTAATATTGAGCGTTACATCTCCGATCGGGCGCTGAGTAAAGGATGGCGACCGGACTTAAGCCATGTGCAGAAAGTGGACAAGCGTGTTGCCATCATCGGTGCGGGTCCGGCGGGTCTGGCCTGTGCGGATGTGCTGGCGCGCAGCGGTATCAGCGCCACCGTCTACGATCGCCATCCCGAAATTGGCGGTTTGCTGACGTTCGGTATTCCGGCCTTCAAGCTGGACAAATCGCTGCTGGCGCGCCGCCGTGAAATCTTCAGCGCCATGGGTATTCATTTTGAACTTAACTGTGAAGTGGGTAAGGATGTCGCGCTTGAAAAGCTGCTGGAGGATTACGATGCCGTGTTCGTGGGCGTAGGAACCTATCGTTCCATGAAGGCGGACCTGCCAAATGAAGACGCGCCAGGCGTATATGATGCGCTGCCGTTCCTGATTGCCAACACCAAGCAGGTGATGGGGCTGGAGGAACTGCCTGAAGAACCGTTTATCGACACCGCCGGACTAAACGTGGTTGTGCTGGGCGGAGGCGATACGGCAATGGACTGTGTGCGAACCGCCCTGCGTCATGGCGCAAGCCAGGTGACCTGCGCCTATCGTCGTGATGAAGCCAACATGCCCGGCTCGAAAAAAGAGGTGAAGAACGCCCGGGAAGAGGGGGCAAATTTCGAGTTTAACGTTCAGCCGGTTGAGCTGGTGTTGCATGCCGATGGGCGAGTCAGCGGTGTGCGTTTCTTACGTACCCAACTTGGTGAACCTGATGCACAGGGCCGTCGTCGCCCGGTTCCCATTGCCGGGAGTGAGTTTGTGATGCCCGCAGATGCGGTGATTATGGCGTTTGGTTTTCACCCACATGGCATGCCGTGGCTGGAGTCGCATGGCGTTAAGGTCGATAACTGGGGGCGCATTGCCGCCGATGTTGAAAGCGCATACCGTTATCAAACCAGTAACCCGAAAATCTTTGCCGGTGGTGACGCGGTACGCGGTGCAGACCTGGTGGTGACGGCTATGGCGGAAGGGCGGCACGCCGCCCAGGGGATCGTCGACTGGCTGGGCGTAAAATCAGTCAAATCTCATTAATCGGCGAGTAGGCCGGATAAAACGCGTTAGCGTTGCCATCCGGCAATGTGCCGCATGAATGCCTGATGGCGCTTTGCTTATCAGGCCTACATTGTTCCAAGACAAACCCGGTTTCACGGCGTAGTATTATTTCTCACTTCTTGCTGTGGAGCCGGTATGTCGCAAAAAATTACCCTCATCAAAGATAAAGTCCTTTCCGATAACTACTTCGTCCTGCGCAATATCACTTATGACCTGACCCGTAAGAATGGAGAGGTGATCCGTCACAAACGTGAGGTTTACGATCGTGGCAACGGCGCCACAATCCTGCTGTATAACCCGGAGAAGAAAACGGTGGTGCTCATCCGCCAGTTTCGCGTTGCGACATGGGTCAACGGTAACGAAGACGGTCAACTGATTGAAACCTGCGCCGGGCTGCTGGATAACGACGAACCGGAAGCATGTATTCGAAAAGAGGCGATTGAAGAGACCGGCTTTGAAGTGGGTGAAGTACGTAAACTGTTTGAGCTATACATGTCGCCGGGCGGTGTGACGGAAATAATCCACTTCTTCATCGCGCAATACCGTGACAGTCAGCGGACAAACGCGGGTGGCGGCGTGGAAGATGAAGATATTGAAGTTCTGGAACTGCCGTTCACACAGGCGCTGGAAATGATCAAAACGGGTGAGATCCGTGACGGTAAAACGGTGCTATTGCTGAACTATTTGCAGTCATCGCATCTCATGGACTAATGCGCGGGATTTATATTTCTTTACAAATTTACGGCCAATCCGACGATTCTTATTGAGCCACATCAGTCGCGCAAGGAAGATACCGCTTAGGCTGTGTGTTTTGACTTCGGGGTTGTACCGTCCATGCGCTATCGCGTTATTCTCCTTTTCCTGCTCGGGTTGCTACCCGCCCGATTGCTGTGGGCTGCGCCCGCGCAACAGGCGTTTTCTGACTGGCAGGTGACGTGTAATAACCAAAATTTTTGCGTGGCGCGCAATACCGGAGAGCACCACGGCCTGGTCATGACCTTGAGCCGCAGCGCCGGGGCACATACCGACGCCGTGTTGCGTATTGAGCTGGGCGGGCTGGAATCGTCCAGCGTCAAAGAGAGCGATATTGCGCCGCGTCTGCTGTTGGATGGTGCGCCACTCTCGCTGAGCGGCGAGCACTGGCGCATAACTCCCTGGCAACTGACGACCGATGATCCCGCCACCATCAGCGCATTTTTACAAACCGTACAGGACGCGAAGGCGATTACCCTGCAAAAAGGTGCGCAAAACCTTTCGCTGGTCGGGCTAAAAGCCGCATTGTTGTTTATCGACGCCCAGCAAAAACGGGTGGGGAGCGAAACCGCATGGATTGAAAAAGGTGACGAGCCTCCGCTCAGCGTACCTCCGGCCCCCGCGCTGAAAGGTGTAGCGGTCATTAATCCAACGCCAACGCCTCTCACGCAGCAGGAGCGCAGTGAACTGCTGGACTATGGTAACTGGCGGATCAACGGTATTCGTTGCTCTATCGATCCGCTGCGTCGCGAGATGCGCGTCACTGCCCTAACAGACGATAAAGCGCTGCTGATGATTGGCTGTGAGGCCGGGGCGTATAACACCATCGATCTGGCGTGGGTGGTTTCACGTACGACTCCGTTGACTTCACGCGCGGTACGGTTAAGCCTGCCGTTTAAAACGGATGCAGAAAGTCGCGATATGGAGCTGACCAACGCTACGTTTGACGAGAAGTCGCGGGAGCTGGTCACCCTCGCTAAAGGACGAGGGTTGGCAGATTGCGGTATCCAGACCCGCTGGCGCTACGACGGTCAACGTTTTCGCCTGGTGCGCTATGCCCAGGAGCCAAGCTGCGATAACTGGCATGGGCCAGATGCCTGGCCCACACTGTGGATCACGCGTTAAGCACCTTGTGCGCTTTGTCGACGATGTTATCTACCGTAAAGCCGAAGAACGGGAACAGTTTGTCCGCTGGAGCCGACTCTCCATAACCCGTCATCCCAACAATTGCCCCTTTCAGCCCGACATATTTGTACCAGTAGTCAGCAATTCCTGCTTCTACCGCCACGCGAGCGCTGACGTTTGCTGGCAGGACCGATTCCCGGTACGCCTCATCCTGGGCGTCAAAGATATCGGTTGAGGGCAGAGAAACCACTCGCACGTTACGACCTTCGCCGGTCAGTTTTTCCGCTGCCAGCAGCGTGATTTCCATTTCTGAACCGGTAGCAATCAAAATAACATCCGGCTTACCGCCGCCATCCTTCAGCACATAGCCGCCGCGGGCAATTTGCTGCACCTGCTCTGGCGTGCGCTCAACCTGTGCCAGATTCTGCCGCGAGAGGATCAGCGCCGTTGGCCCGTCATGACGTTCGACTGCCAGCTTCCAGCCTACTGCCGCCTCCACCTGATCGCACGGTCGCCAGGTACTGAAATTAGGCGTCAGGCGCAGGCTGGCGAGCTGTTCAACGGCCTGGTGCGTAGGACCATCTTCCCCCAGACCAATTGAGTCGTGGGTATAAACCATGATTTGTCGGGCCTTCATCAGCGCCGCCATACGCGCGGCATTTCGGGCATATTCGACAAACATCAGGAACGTGGCGGTGTACGGTACGAAGCCCCCGTGATGGGCAATACCGTTGGCAATCGCCGTCATACCAAATTCACGCACGCCGTAGTGGATGTAGTTTCCTGCATGATCCTCTTTAAGAGAGGAGGAGCCTTTCCAGATGGTCAGGTTGCTGGGGGCCAAATCCGCCGATCCGCCAAGCAGCTCTGGCAGTATAGGCCCGTAGGCGTTAAGGGTATTTTGCGAGGCCTTACGGGTGGCGATTTTGGCCGGATTGGCCTGCAGCTCGGTAATATATTTCTGGGTTGTTGCCTCCCACTCTTTCGGCAGCCCACCGCTCATCCGGCGAGAAAACTCTGCCGCCAGTTCCGGGTAGGCTTGTTGGTAAGCTGCGAATTTCTCCTTCCAGCCCTGTTGCGCTTTTTCGCCTTTCTCGCGTGCGTCCCACGCCCGGTAAATCTCTTTGGGGATCTCAAAAGCAGGATGATGCCACCCCAGCTTCTGCCGGGTCAGTGCCACCTCTTCTTCGCCCAGCGCAGCGCCGTGCGCTTCCTCTTTCCCTGCTTTATTTGGTGAGCCAAAACCAATCACCGTGCGGCAGATAATCAGCGATGGTTTATCGGTAACAGCCTGCGCTTCCTGAATGGCTTTTTTCACCGCCTCTGGGTCATGACCGTCAATGTCGTGTACCACATGCCAGTGATAAGCCTCAAAGCGTTTTGCAGTATCGTCGGTAAACCAGCCGTCGGTTTCACCATCAATCGAGATGCCGTTGTGATCGTAGAAGCCAATGAGTTTGCCAAGCCCCAGCGTGCCCGCCAGCGAACAAGCCTCGTGTGAAATACCCTCCATCAGACAGCCGTCGCCCATAAAGACCCAGGTAAAGTGGTTAACAATCTCATGGTCCGGCTGGTTAAACTGCGCTGCCAGCGTACGCTCGGCAATGGCCATGCCGACGGCGTTGGCTAAACCCTGACCCAGCGGTCCTGTCGTGGTTTCCACGCCTGGCGTGTAGCCAATTTCCGGGTGCCCTGGCGTCTTCGAATGGAGCTGACGGAAGTTCTTTAATTCTTCGATTGGCAGGTCGTAACCGGAAAGATGCAACAGGCTGTAAAGCAGCATTGAGGCGTGGCCGTTGGACAGAATAAACCGGTCACGATCGTACCAGGTGGGATCGGTCGGGTTATGGCGTAGAAAATCGTTCCACAGAACTTCGGCGATATCGGCCATCCCCATTGGTGCTCCAGGGTGGCCGGAGTTAGCTTTTTGGACGGCATCCATACTTAGCGCACGAATGGCATTGGCAAGCTCTTTACGGGTCATAGGAAATACTCCTTGAAAAGTAAAGTGTTAGATGCGTGTTGTGATTCACACTTTTGGGAAAATTGCGGGCGTTGTCAGCAAAAAGCATAGCAGACAGGCATGGTATTGCTGGATTAAGCAGGTAACATGGTTGTTATAAATTGATAACAAATTCTTTCTTTGAATGGTGAGAGTTTGGGGACCTTCAAAGTTTGTACCGTTGACTGAGGTGATAATGTGCGGCTCAGTAGAATGGTTACCCGCGCCACTTTTTTGATAGATACGTGAAAGGAACAACAAGATGGATGACCAGTTAAAACAAAGCGCCCTCGATTTCCACGAATTTCCGGTACCCGGTAAAATCCAGGTTTCTCCGACCAAGCCTCTGGCAACGCAGCGCGACCTGGCGCTGGCCTACTCGCCGGGCGTGGCTGCACCGTGTCTTGAAATTGAAAAGGACCCGCTGGCAGCCTACAAATACACCGCGCGCGGCAACCTGGTTGCGGTTATTTCCAACGGCACAGCGGTGCTGGGTCTCGGCAACATTGGCGCGTTGGCCGGCAAACCGGTGATGGAAGGTAAAGGCGTTCTGTTTAAGAAATTCGCCGGGATCGACGTGTTCGACATTGAAGTCGATGAACTCGATCCGGATAAGTTTATCAATGTGGTTGCGGCCCTGGAGCCCACGTTTGGCGGTATCAACCTCGAAGATATTAAAGCGCCAGAGTGCTTCTACATTGAGCAAAAACTGCGCGAGCGCATGAATATTCCGGTCTTCCACGATGATCAGCACGGTACGGCAATCATCAGTACTGCCGCTATTCTGAACGGTCTGCGGGTGGTTGAGAAAAATATCTCTGACGTGCGCATGGTGGTGTCTGGTGCAGGTGCGGCGGCGATTGCCTGTATGAACCTGCTGGTAGCGCTGGGTATGCAGAAACACAATATTGTGGTCTGTGACTCCAAAGGTGTGATTTACAAAGACCGCGAACCGAACATGGCGGAAACCAAAGCGGCTTACGCGGTGGTGGATGACGGTAAGCGTACGCTGGATGATGTCATTGACGGCGCAGATATTTTCCTCGGCTGCTCGGGCCCGAAAGTGCTGACGCAGGAAATGGTTAAGAAGATGGCGCGTGCGCCAATGATTCTGGCACTCGCCAACCCGGAGCCGGAAATCCTGCCGCCGCTGGCAAAAGAGGTGCGTTCCGACGCCATCATCTGTACTGGTCGTTCAGACTACCCGAACCAGGTTAACAACGTCCTGTGCTTCCCGTTCATCTTCCGCGGTGCGCTGGACGTTGGTGCGACGGCCATCAACGAAGAGATGAAACTGGCGGCGGTGCACGCCATTGCTGAGCTGGCGCATGCCGAGCAGAGTGAAGTGGTGGCCTCTGCTTATGGCGATCAGGACCTGAGCTTCGGCCCGGAATACATCATTCCGAAACCGTTCGACCCGCGTCTGATCGTCAAAATCGCCCCTGCTGTGGCTAAAGCGGCGATGGACTCCGGCGTGGCAACGCGTCCGATTGCCGACTTTGACGCTTACATCGATAAGCTGACTGAATTCGTCTACAAAACCAACCTGTTCATGAAGCCGATTTTCTCCCTGGCACGCAAAGCGCCGAAGCGCGTGGTGCTGACCGAAGGGGAAGAAGCGCGCGTACTGCACGCTACCCAGGAGCTGATCACGTTAGGGCTGGCAAAACCGATCCTGATCGGTCGTCCGAGCGTTATTGAAATGCGTATCCAGAAACTGGGTCTGCAGATCAAAGCGGGCATCGATTTTGAAATCGTCAACAATGAGTCCGATCCGCGCTTTAAAGAGTACTGGAGCGAGTACTACCAGATTATGAAGCGTCGTGGGATTACCCAGGAGCAGGCGCAGCGTGCGGTGATCGCCAACACTACGGTGATCGGCGCAATCATGGTACAGCGCGGCGAAGCGGATGCGATGATCTGCGGTACGATTGGCGACTACCATGAGCACTTCAGCGTGGTGAAAGAGGTATTTGGTCATCGCGACGGCGTGCATACTGCCGGGGCGATGAACGCCTTGCTGCTGCCAAGCGGTAACACCTTTATCGCCGATACCTACGTCAACGACGATCCTACGCCTGAGCAACTGGCGGAAATCGCCGTGATGGCGGCAGAGACCGTGCGTCGCTTTGGTATCGAACCGAAGGTGGCGTTGCTGTCGCACTCCAACTTTGGTTCCTCTAACTGTCCGTCGGCCAGCAAAATGCGCGACGCGCTGGAGCTGATTAAGGCGCGCGCGCCAGAGTTGATGATTGACGGCGAAATGCACGGCGACGCCGCGCTGGTGGAAAGCATCCGTAATGACCGCATGCCGGACAGTCCGTTGAAAGGCTCAGCGAATATTCTGGTGATGCCGAATATGGAAGCTGCCCGTATTAGTTACAACTTACTACGCGTTTCCAGTTCTGAAGGCGTAACGGTTGGCCCGGTGCTTATGGGGGTTGCGAAACCGGTTCACGTATTAACGCCGATCGCCTCTGTTCGTCGTATCGTTAATATGGTGGCGCTGGCGGTTGTAGAAGCCCAAACGCAGCCACTGTAATTTCACTTTAATTTATTTCCGGCGCGGGTTTCTCCCGCGCCTTTTTATTTTCCCTTTCTTAGTGATCTACTTCACCTTTTAAACCTGGTTGCCGAATTTTGTTATTTACTCTGACAAAAAATTGCCACGATGAGGGCAGTTTTAGCGGAGGCGGTGAGCAATGGAAAAAGAACGCATTATTCAGGAATTTGTGCCGGGGAAACAGGTCACGCTGGCGCATCTCATTGCGCACCCCGGCGAGGAATTAGCGAAAAAGATCGGCGTACCCGAAGCGGGCGCTATCGGCATCATGACGCTGACGCCAGGCGAAACCGCGATGATTGCCGGTGACTTAGCCATGAAGGCGGCGGATGTACATATCGGTTTTCTCGATAGATTCAGCGGCGCACTGGTGATCTACGGTTCGGTAGGCGCAGTAGAAGAAGCGTTATTACAGACGGTAAGTGGTCTGGGTCGATTATTAAATTTCACTTTGTGCAACCTGACAAAAAGTTAATCAGAGGCGGCGATGAAACGTATTGCATTTGTCGGTACGGTGGGGGCGGGGAAAACAACGCTCTTTAATGCGCTACAGGGGAATTATTCCCTCGCCAGAAAAACACAGGCCGTGGAGTTTAATGAAAATGGCGATATCGATACGCCAGGGGAATATTTTAGCCATCCGCGCTGGTATCACGCCTTAATTACCACGCTGCAGGATGTCGATACGTTGATTTATATACACGCGGCAAATGATAAAGAAAGTCGCTTACCTGCCGGGCTGTTGGATATCGGCGCCAGTAAACGACAAATCGCCGTTATCAGTAAAACGGACATGCCGGATGCCGACGTCGCCGCAACGCGACAACTACTTCGCGGGATGGGGTTTCAGGAGCCGATTTTTGAGCTCAATAGCCATGACCCGCGCAGCGTGCAGCACCTGGTGGATTATCTGACTGAGCTCAGCCAAAAGGAGGAAAGGGCAGGTGAAAAAACTCATCACAGCTAACGATATTCGTGCGGCCCACGCACGCGGCGAACAGGAAATGTCGGTTGTTCTGCGCGCCAGCATCATCACCCCGGAGGCGCGCGAAGTTGCGGAGCTGCTGGGCGTTACCATCAGTGAATGCGATGAATCCGCGCCAACTGCTGCTGTACCGGCGGCGGTTGATGATGGCAAAACGGAAAGCCAGCGCATTCGCGAAACCATCATTGCGCAGTTACCGGAAGGGCAGTTTACCGAAAGCCTGGTCGCCCAGCTGATGGACAAAGTTATGAAGGAGAAGCAGTCGCTGGAGCAGGGCGGAATGCAGCCGAGTTTTAGCTCGGTAACCGGCAAAGGCGGCGTCAAAGTCATCGACGGCAGCAGCGTGAAGTTTGGTCGTTTTGACGGCGCGCAGCCGCACTGCGTGGGCTTAACCGATCTGGTGACCGACCAGGACGGTAGCAGCATGGCCGCCGGGTTCATGCAGTGGGATAACGCTTTTTTCCCATGGACGCTGAACTACGACGAAATCGACATGATTCTGGAAGGCGAGCTGCACGTTCGCCACGAAGGCGAAACCATGATTGCAAAAGCCGGGGACGTCATGTTTATCCCGAAAGGTTCCAGCATCGAATTTGGTACGCCATCGACGGTGAAGTTTCTGTATGTGGCCTGGCCTGCGAACTGGCAGTCCTGCTAAGGCGGATGTATGAAGGATTTCATTACCGAAGCATGGCTCAGAGCGAATCATACGCTCAGCGAAGGGGCTGAAATTCATCTCCCCGCTGACGCTCGCCTGACGCCGTCTGCCCGGGAATTACTGGAAAGCCGACATCTGCGTATTAAGTTTATCGACGAGCAGGGCAGCCTGTTTATTGATGACGAAGAACAGCAGCCGCAGCCGGTGCATGGGTTAACCAGCAGCGATACGCATCCACAGGCCAGCTGCGAACTGTGCCATCAACCGGTGGCGAAGAAACCGGACACCCTGACGCATCTGACGGCGGACAAGATGGTCGCCAAAAGCGATCCGCGCCTGGGATTTCGCGCCGCGCTGGACAGCACCATCGCCCTGGCTGTGTGGTTGCAGATTGAGATGGCAGAACCGTGGCAGCCGTGGCTGGCGGATATCCGCTCGCGCCTGGGCAATATTATGCGCGCTGACGCCATGGATGAGCCGCTGGCAGCACAAGCTGTCGTGGGTTTAAGTGACGAAGATTTACACCGTCTTTCGCATCAACCGCTGCGCTATCTGGACCACGACCATCTGGTGCCTGAAGCCAGCCACGGACGTGATTGCGCGCTGCTTAATCTGCTGCGTACCAAAGTCCGTGAAACGGAGACGGTGGCGGCCCAGGTGTTCATCACTCGCAGTTTTGAGGTTATGCGACCGGACATTATGCAGGCGCTCAACCGCCTTTCCAGTACGGTCTACGTGATGATGATTCTGAGCGTTGCGAAGCATCCGTTGACGGTTAACCAAATTCAACAGCGACTGGGGGAGAAGCAATGATCATTGAACGTGCTCGTCAACTCGCCCAACGCTCACCGGCACGGGTGGTGTTCCCGGATGCGCTGGATGTCCGGGTGCTGAAGGCGGCGAATTACCTGCATCAGCACGGTCTGGCACATCCCATTCTCGTCGCCAGTCCGTTTGCGCTGCGCCAGTTTGCCCTCAGCCACCGGGTGGCAATGGATGGCATTCAGGTTATCGATCCGCAAAGCAATCAGCCAATGCGCGAAGAGTTTGCGCTGCGCTGGCTGGCTCGCGCGGGAGATAAAACGCCTGCGGATGCGCTGGAAAAACTCAACGATCCGCTGATGTTCGCCGCTGCAATGGTCAGCGCGGGTAAAGCTGACGTCTGTATTGCGGGCAATCTCTCATCAACAGCGAACGTGCTGCGTGCCGGATTACGCATTATCGGGCTACAGCCTGGCTGTAAAACGCTGTCGTCAATTTTCCTGATGCTGCCGCAGTACCTTGGTCCGTCATTAGGTTTTGCCGATTGCAGCGTCGTGCCGCAGCCCACCGCTGCACAGTTGGCGGATATTGCGATTGCCAGCGCGCAGACATGGCAGGCGATCACTGGTGAAGAGCCGCGCGTGGCGATGCTGTCGTTTTCAAGTAATGGCAGTGCTCGCCATCCTAACGTCGCTAACGTGCAGCAGGCGACCGAGATCGTTCGTGAGCGTGCCCCGCAGCTTACCGTGGACGGAGAACTGCAATTTGATGCCGCCTTTGTTCCGGATGTCGCAGCGCAAAAAGCGCCCGCCAGTCCGTTAAAGGGCAATGCCAATGTGATGGTCTTCCCATCGCTGGAGGCAGGCAATATTGGCTACAAAATCGCTCAGCGTTTGGGAGGGTATCGCGCAGTAGGTCCGTTGATTCAAGGGCTTGCCGCACCGCTTCATGATCTCTCTCGTGGCTGTAGCGTACAGGAAATTATCGAACTGGCGTTGGTGGCAGCAGTGCCGCGCCAGACTGACGTGAGTCGTGAAAACGCCTCACAAACACTGGTTGTTTAGGTCCCGTTCTGGACCCCTTAATGAGAGGAAAACACAATGGAAGCATTAGGAATGATTGAAACCCGGGGCCTGGTTGCACTGATTGAGGCTTCTGACGCAATGGTTAAAGCGGCACGGGTGAAACTGGTTGGCGTGAAGCAGATCGGTGGCGGTCTGGTCACTGCCATGGTCCGTGGCGACGTAGCGGCATGTAAAGCTGCAACGGACGCAGGTGCTGCGGCAGCACAGCGTATTGGCGAGCTGGTTTCAGTACACGTGATCCCACGTCCGCACGGCGATCTGGAAGAAGTGTTCCCGATCAGCTTTAAAGGCGACAGCAACGACATGTAAGTCGTCCATGTGACGCCACAGACTTCATTGCTGGCGTCACCCTCTCTCCTTTTCACATTACCTTCTGCGGAGGGTAGGGGGAGGTTTTACCTGAAATATGCCACGGAGGCGCGTATGAAACTGGCAATCGTTACAGGACAAATTGTTTGTACCGTACGCCATCAGGGGCTCGCGCACGACAAGTTGCTGATGGTGGAAATGATTGACGCCCAGGGAAATCCCGACGGGCAATGTGCTGTTGCTATCGACAGCATCGGGGCGGGAACCGGAGAGTGGGTGCTGCTGGTCAGCGGAAGCTCCGCCCGTCAGGCGCACCGGAATGAATCATCGCCTGTCGATCTGTGCGTGATTGGCATTGTCGATGAAGTGGTGGCAGGTGGTCAGGTGATCTTCCATAAATAAGGCAGAAAATCATGAATCAACAGGATATTGAACAGGTCGTGAAAGCGGTACTGCTGAAAATGAAAGACAGCAGCCAACCCGTCAGTGCCGTTCAAGAAATGGGCGTTTTTGCCTCCCTGGATGACGCAGTGGCGGCAGCAAAACTGGCCCAGCAGGGGTTGAAAAGCGTTGCCATGCGCCAACTGGCTATCACGGCCCTACGTGAGGCGGGCGAAAAGCACGCCAGAGAATTAGCGGAACTTGCCGTCACTGAAACCGGCATGGGACGCGTCGAAGATAAATTTGCCAAAAACGTGGCGCAGGCGCGCGGCACGCCGGGTGTGGAATGCCTGTCTCCACAGGTTCTGACCGGCGATAACGGTCTGACGCTGATTGAAAACGCACCGTGGGGCGTGGTGGCCTCGGTAACTCCATCCACCAACCCGGCCGCGACCGTCATTAACAACGCCATCAGCCTGATTGCCGCTGGTAACAGCGTGGTCTTCGCACCGCATCCGGCGGCGAAAAAAGTCTCTCAGCGCGCTATCACTCTGCTTAACCAGGCGGTAGTTGCCGCAGGCGGTCCGGCAAACCTGTTGGTGACGGTTGCCAACCCGGATATCGAGACTGCCCAGCGTCTGTTCAAGTACCCAGGTATCGGCCTGCTGGTGGTGACCGGTGGTGAAGCCGTGGTGGACGCCGCGCGTAAGCACACCAACAAACGTCTGATTGCCGCTGGTGCGGGTAATCCGCCAGTGGTGGTTGATGAAACGGCTGACCTGGCACGTGCGGCGCAGTCGATAGTCAAAGGTGCATCGTTTGACAACAACATCATCTGCGCCGACGAAAAAGTGCTGATCGTGGTCGATAGCGTCGCTGATGAACTGATGCGTCTGATGGAAAGCCAGCATGCGGTGAAACTGACCGCGGCTCAGGCCGAACAGCTGCAGCCGGTGCTGCTGAAAAATATCGATGAGCGCGGTAAAGGTACAGTCAGTCGTGACTGGGTCGGGCGCGATGCCGGAAAAATCGCTGCGGCGATTGGTCTGAACGTACCGGAGCAAACCCGTCTGTTATTCGTCGAAACCTCCGCGACGCATCCGTTTGCCGTTACCGAACTGATGATGCCGGTGCTGCCGGTCGTGCGGGTTGCTAACGTCGATGAAGCCATTGAACTGGCGGTCAAGCTGGAAGGCGGCTGCCACCATACGGCGGCGATGCACTCACGCAATATCGAAAATATGAACCGTATGGCAAACGCCATTGATACCAGCATCTTCGTTAAGAACGGACCGTGCATTGCCGGTCTTGGACTGGGCGGTGAAGGCTGGACCACGATGACCATTACCACACCAACCGGGGAAGGGGTGACCAGTGCGCGTACGTTTGTGCGTCTGCGTCGCTGTGTGTTGGTAGACGCCTTCAGAATTGTATAAGGAGTAAATGAGATGGCGCACGACGAACAACGTTGGTTGACACCCAGACTGCTAAAAGCGGCAACGCTATGTAACCAGACGCCCGCAAAGAGCGATTCACCGCTGTGGTTGGGCATTGATTTGGGAACGTGTGATGTGGTGTCGATGGTTGTGGACAGTGACGGACAGCCGGTCGCGGTTTGCCTGGACTGGGCCGATGTCGTGCGCGATGGCATCGTTTGGGATTTCTTTGGTGCGGTGACCATCGTTCGTCGCCATCTCGATACGCTCGAACAACAACTGGGTTGCCGTTTTACCCATGCGGCAACCTCGTTTCCACCGGGAACTGACCCACGCATCTCTATTAACGTGCTGGAGTCTGCCGGGCTTGAAGTGAGCCATGTCCTCGACGAACCAACCGCGGTGGCGGATCTGTTGCAGCTTGATAACGCCGGCGTGGTGGATATTGGTGGTGGCACTACCGGGATTGCGATTGTTAAACAGGGCAAAGTGACTTACTCCGCTGATGAAGCGACTGGCGGGCACCATATCTCTCTGACGCTGGCCGGGAACCGTCGTATCCAGTTGGAAGAAGCCGAGCAGTACAAGCGCAGCAATGGCAAAGAAATCTGGCCGGTGGTGAAGCCTGTCTACGAAAAGATGGCGGAAATCGTGGCGCACCATATTGCCGGACAGGATGTCGCTGATTTGTGGCTGGCGGGTGGCTCCTGTATGCAGCCAGGCGTTGATGAACTGTTCCGTAAGCGTTTCCCGGAGCTGCAGGTGCATTTACCCCAGCACAGCCTGTTTATGACTCCGCTGGCGATTGCAAACAGCGGAAAAGAAAAAGCGGAAGGAATCTATGCAAGCTGAATTGCAGACCGCGCTCTTTCAGGCATTCGATACCCTGAATCTGCAACGCGTAAAAACGTTTAGCGTTCCCCCGGTTACGTTATGTGGACTGGGAGCGCTTAGTACCTGCGGACAGGAAGCACAAACGCGCGGACTGACGCATATGTTCGTCATGGTTGACAGCTTTCTGCATCAGGCGGGGATGACCGCCGCACTGGAGCGCAGCCTGGCGATGAAAGGTGTGGCAATGACGCTGTGGCCATGTCCGGTAGGTGAACCGTGCATTACGGACGTCTGCGCGGCAGTCGCGCAACTGCGTGAATCAAAGTGCGACGGTGTCGTGGCTTTCGGCGGCGGTTCCGTGCTGGATGCCGCCAAGGCAGTGGCGTTGCTGGTGACCAATCCTACCCAGACGCTGGCTGACATGGACGAGCGTAGCGTGTTACGCCCGCGTCTGCCGCTGATTGCCGTACCGACTACCGCCGGAACGGGCTCAGAAACCACGAACGTCACGGTGATTATCGACGCCGCGACCGGACTCAAAAAAGTGCTGGCCCACGCAACCCTGATGCCGGATGTGGCGATCCTTGACGCCGCATTGACGGAAGGCGTGCCTGCGCACGTAACGGCGATGACCGGGATTGATGCACTGACGCACGCCGTTGAAGCGTATAGCGCACTGAACGCGACGCCGTTTACCGACAGCCTGGCGATTGGCGCGATAGCGATGATCGGTAAATCGCTGCCGAAGGCCGTCGGCTACGGTCAGGATCTGGCTGCGCGCGAAAGCATGCTGCTGGCTTCCTGTATGGCCGGGATGGCGTTTTCCAGCGCTGGGCTTGGCCTGTGCCATGCGATGGCGCACCAGCCGGGGGCGACGTTGCACATTCCACACGGACAGGCTAACGCCATGCTGCTTCCCACGGTAATGGGGTTCAACCGCATGGTGTGTCGTGAGCGCTTTAGCCATATCGGACGCGCGTTAACCAACAAGAAATCGGACGATCGTGATGCTATCAACGCGGTCAGCGAGTTGATTAGCGAAGTGGGCCAGACCAAACGACTCTCTGACGTTGGGGCAAAGCCCGAGCAGTACAGCGCATGGGCTCACGCCGCGCTGGAGGATATTTGTATTCGCAGTAACCCACGCACCGCCACGCAGGCACAGATCATCGACCTGTACGCGGCTGCCGGGTAATGCCTGTAGGCCGGATAAGGTGCTCGCACCACCATCCGGCAATAACACGGCGTTAATGCCGGAGGCGACGTAAACGTCTTATCCGGCCTACAAATCACAAATGACAGGGAGTAGGGGCTATGGGAATTAACGAAATCATCATGTACATCATGATGTTCTTTATGCTGATTGCCGCCGTGGACAGGATCCTGTCGCAGTTCGGCGGTTCGGCACGCTTCCTCGGTAAGTTCGGTAAGAGTATTGAGGGATCGGGCGGCCAGTTTGAAGAAGGTTTTATGGCGATGGGCGCGCTGGGTCTGGCGATGGTCGGTATGACCGCGCTGGCGCCGGTACTGGCGCATGTGCTCGGGCCAGTAATTATTCCGCTGTATGAAATGCTGGGCGCGAACCCGTCGATGTTTGCCGGAACGCTGCTGGCGTGCGATATGGGCGGCTTCTTCCTGGCGAAAGAACTGGCGGGCGGCGACGTTGCGGCGTGGCTGTACTCTGGCCTGATCCTCGGGGCGATGATGGGGCCGACGCTGGTCTTCTCCATTCCGGTTGCGCTGGGGATTATTGAACCGTCTGACCGTCGCTATCTGGCGCTGGGCGTGCTGGCGGGTATTGTCACCATTCCGATTGGTTGTATTGCGGGCGGTTTGATTGCGATGTACTCCGGCGTCGAAATCAACGGACAGCCGGTGGAGTTCACCTTCGCGCTGATCCTGATGAATATGATTCCCGTGATGATCGTGGCTGTGCTGGTGGCGCTGGGACTGAAATTCATCCCGGAAAAAATGATCAACGGCTTCCAGATCTTCGCGAAATTCCTGGTGGCGCTGATCACCATCGGCCTGGCAGCAGCAGTGGTCAAATTCCTGCTCGGCTGGGAGCTGATCCCAGGTCTTGATCCTATCTTCATGGCTCCGGGCGACAAGCCGGGTGAAGTGATGCGCGCCATCGAAGTTATCGGTTCTATTTCCTGCGTACTGCTCGGTGCGTACCCAATGGTACTGCTGCTGACCCGCTGGTTTGAAAAACCGCTGATGAGCGTCGGTAACCTGTTAAAAATCAATAATATTGCGGCTGCCGGTATGGTTGCGACGCTGGCGAACAACATCCCAATGTTCGGCATGATGAAGAATATGGATACCCGCGGCAAAGTGATCAACTGCGCCTTTGCGGTCTCCGCGGCCTTTGCACTGGGTGACCACTTAGGCTTCGCCGCTGCCAACATGAACGCGATGATCTTCCCGATGATTGTCGGCAAGTTGATTGGCGGCGTGACGGCGATTGGTGTGGCTATGCTGTTGGTACCGAAAGATGAAGATGTGCCAGCAGAAGTAGAAACCAACCCGGAGGCGCAATCGTGAATACTCGCCAGCTACTGAGCGTCGGTATCGATATCGGCACCACTACCACTCAGGTGATTTTCTCGCGCCTTGAGTTAGTCAACCGTGCGGCAGTGTCGCAGGTGCCGCGCTACGAATTCATCAAACGCGAAATTAGCTGGCAAAGCCCGGTGTTCTTTACCCCCGTTGATAAGCAGGGCGGGTTGAAAGAGGCCGAACTTAAGGCGCTGATCCTCGCCCAGTATCAGGCGGCGGGTATTGCACCTGAGACTGTCGATTCCGGCGCGATCATCATCACCGGAGAAAGTGCCAAAACCCGTAATGCGCGTCCGGCGGTGATGGCGCTCTCTCAGTCGCTGGGGGATTTTGTGGTGGCCAGCGCCGGTCCGCATCTGGAATCGGTGATTGCCGGTCACGGTGCGGGGGCACAAACCCTGTCCGAGCAGAAGTTGTGCCGCGTACTGAATATCGACATTGGTGGCGGTACGTCGAACTACGTTCTGTTTGATGCCGGAAAGGTCAGCGGTTCGGCTTGCCTGAACGTCGGCGGACGACTGCTGGAAACGGACGGCCAGGGGCGAGTAGTACATGCGCATCAGCCGGGGCAGATGATTGTTGATGACGTATTTGGTCCGGGCACCGACGCCCGAACCCTCAATGCGGCGCAGCTTGTTCAGGTAGCCCGACGGATGGCGGCGCTGATTGTGGAGGTGATTGACGGCACGTTATCACCGCTGGCGCAGGCGCTGATGCAAACCGGCCTGTTACCGGCGGGCGTGAAACCGGAAGTGATTACGTTGTCCGGCGGGGTGGGCGAGTGCTACCGCAACCAACCAGCCGATCCGTTCTGTTTTTCCGACATTGGCCCTCTGTTAGCAACGGCACTGCATGAACATCCGCGCCTGCGTGAGATGAACGTGCAGTTCCCGGCGCAAACCGTGCGCGCCACGGTGATTGGCGCCGGTGCGCATACGCTGTCGCTTTCGGGCAGCACCATCTGGCTGGAAGGCGTGGCGCTTCCGCTGCGCAATCTGCCGGTGGCGATTCCGGTTAATGAGGCTGATTTGGTGACCGCCTGGCAACAGGCGCTAATGCAGCTCGATCTGGACCCGCAAACGGACGCCTACGTGCTGGCGCTGCCCGGTTCGCTGCCGGTGCGCTATGCCGCGCTGTTAACGGTGATTGATGCGCTGCTGGCCTTTGTCGCGCGCTATCCGAATCCGCATCCCCTGCTGGTGGTAGCCGAGCAGGATTTTGGTAAGGCCTTGGGCATGCTGTTACGCCCACAGTTACAGCAACACCCGCTGGCAGTCATCGATGAGGTGGTTGTCCGGGCGGGGGACTATATCGACATTGGTACGCCTCTTTTTGGCGGATCGGTTGTGCCGGTGACGGTGAAATCACTCGCATTTCCTTCCTGAGGGAACGACTTATGAAACTAAAGACCACATTGTTCGGCAATGTTTATCAGTTTAAGGATGTTAAAGAGGTGCTGGCAAAAGCCAACGAACTGCGTTCGGGGGATGTGCTGGCAGGAGTGGCCGCAACCAGTTCGCAGGAGCGCGTGGCGGCCAAGCAGGTACTGTCGGAAATGACGGTGGCGGATATCCGCAATAACCCGGTGATTTCCTATGAAGAGGACTGTGTTACTCGTCTGATTCAGGATGACGTCAACGAGACGGCCTATAACCGTATCAAAAACTGGAGTATCAGCGAGCTGCGCGAGTACGTGCTGAGCGATGAAACCTCCGTTGATGACATTGCGTTTACGCGCAAAGGGTTAACATCGGAAGTGGTCGCTGCGGTAGCAAAAATCTGCTCTAACGCGGACCTGATCTACGGCGGTAAGAAAATGCCGGTGATCAAAAAGGCCAATACCACCATCGGTCTGCCGGGCACCTTCAGCTGCCGTTTGCAGCCGAACGACACCCGTGATGACGTGCAGAGTATTGCCGCACAAATCTACGAAGGGCTGTCCTTCGGGGCGGGCGATGCGGTGATCGGCGTAAACCCGGTAACGGATGACGTGGAAAACTTAAGCCGCGTACTGGATACCGTGTACGGCGTTATCGACAAATTCAACATCCCGACCCAGGGCTGCGTACTGGCACACGTGACTACCCAGATCGAAGCGATTCGTCGCGGCGCGCCGGGCGGGCTGATTTTCCAGAGTATCTGCGGTAGCGAAAAAGGCTTAAAAGAGTTTGGCGTTGAGCTGGCCATGCTGGATGAAGCGCGCGCAGTGGGCGCTGAGTTCAACCGTATCGCCGGGGAAAACTGCCTGTACTTCGAAACCGGGCAAGGGTCTGCACTTTCCGCGGGCGCGAACTTCGGCGCCGATCAGGTGACGATGGAAGCGCGTAACTACGGGCTGGCACGCCACTATGATCCGTTCCTGGTGAACACCGTGGTGGGCTTTATCGGGCCGGAGTATCTCTACAACGACCGTCAGATTATTCGCGCGGGTCTGGAAGATCACTTTATGGGCAAGCTGAGCGGCATCTCAATGGGCTGCGACTGCTGCTACACCAACCATGCTGATGCTGACCAGAACCTTAACGAAAACCTGATGATTCTGCTCGCCACCGCTGGCTGCAACTACATCATGGGCATGCCGCTCGGTGACGACATCATGCTCAACTATCAGACCACCGCCTTCCATGACACCGCGACCGTGCGTCAGCTGCTGAACCTGCGTCCGTCGCCGGAGTTTGAACGCTGGCTGGAAACCATGGGCATTATGGCAAACGGTCGCCTGACCAAACGGGCGGGCGATCCGTCACTGTTCTTCTGATGACGCGGGGATGACACACGATGGATCAAAAACAGATTGAAGAAATTGTACGCAGCGTAATGGCGTCAATGGGTGAGTCTCAACCGCAGGCTCAAGAACCGTCAGCACCAGCAAAATGCAGCACCACGCAGTGCGCCGCGCCGACCGGTGAAAGCTGCGCGATGGACTTAGGCTCAGCCGAAGCCAAAGCATGGATTGGCGTTGAGAATCCGCACCGTGCAGAGGTGTTAACTGAACTTCGCCGTAGCACCGCTGCGCGTGTATGTACCGGTCGTGCCGGTCCTCGTCCGCGTACCCAGGCGCTGCTGCGTTTCCTGGCTGACCACTCGCGTTCGAAAGATACGGTATTGAAAGAAGTGCCGGAAGAGTGGGTAAAAGCCCAGGGGCTGCTGGAAGTGCGCTCGGAAATCAGCGACAAAAACCTGTATCTGACGCGTCCGGATATGGGGCGTCGTCTGAGTGCGGAAGCCATTGAAGCACTGAAATCACAGTGTGTAATGAATCCGGATGTGCAGGTGATTATTTCTGATGGCCTGTCTACCGACGCGATTACCGCTAACTATGAAGAGATCCTGCCGCCGCTGTTGTCGGGCTTAAAACAGGCCGGATTGAAGGTCGGGACGCCGTTCTTTGTTCGCTATGGGCGCGTGAAAATCGAAGATCAGATCGGCGAACTGCTGGGTGCAAAAGCGGTGATCCTGCTGGTTGGTGAACGTCCGGGCCTCGGCCAGTCGGAAAGTCTTTCTTGCTATGCCGTCTATTCGCCGCGTGTGGCGACCACCGTTGAGGCTGATCGTACCTGTATCTCGAACATTCACCAGGGCGGTACGCCACCGGTTGAAGCGGCGGCGGTGATTGTGGATTTGGCCAAGCGCATGCTGGAGCAAAAAGCATCCGGCATCAATATGACCCGTTAAGGAGGCATCATGCCAGCATTAGATTTAATTAGACCTTCAGTCACCGCAATGCGTGTGATTGCCTCGGTAAATGACGGTTTTGCCCGCGAACTTAAATTACCGCCACATATACGTAGCCTCGGACTCATCACAGCAGATTCTGATGACGTGGCGTATATTGCCGCAGACGAAGCGACAAAACAGGCAATGGTCGAAGTGGTTTATGGCCGCTCGCTGTATGCCGGTGCGGCGCACAGTCCCTCTCCAACATCGGGCGAAGTGCTGATTATGCTCGGTGGACCAAACCCGGCCGAAGTTCGCGCGGGTCTGGACGCGATGGTGGCCAATATTGAAAGCGGGGCGGCATTCCAGTGGGCGAATGACGCAGAAGATACCGCCTTCCTGGCGCATGTGGTTTCGCGTACCGGTTCGTATCTCTCCGCAACCGCGGGATGCCGACTGGGCGATCCGATGGCGTATCTGGTAGCACCACCGCTGGAAGCGACATTTGGTATTGATGCCGCGCTGAAATCTGCCGATGTACAACTGGTGACCTATGTACCACCGCCGTCAGAAACCAACTATTCAGCCGCGTTTTTGACCGGTAGCCAGGCCGCTTGTAAAGCCGCATGCAACGCCTTTGCCGATGCCGTTCTGGATATTGCCCGTAATCCAATCCAGCGCGCGTAAGAGAGGTAGTGATGATCAATGCACTGGGATTACTGGAAGTGGATGGCATGGTGGCTGCCGTGGACGCGGCCGATGCCATGCTGAAAGCCGCGAACGTGCGTCTGCTTAGCCACGAAGTGCTCGATCCTGGTCGGCTGACGCTGGTGGTGGAAGGCGATCTGGCGGCATGCCGCGCAGCGCTGGATGCTGGCAGTGCAGCCGCAGCGCGTACGGGCCGTGTTATCAGCCGTAAGGAAATAGGCCGGCCGGACGATGACACCCAGTGGCTGATCGGCGGTTTTAAACGCCAGCCGAAGAAACCTGAACAGAAGCCAGAAGCGAAAACAGAAGTGAAACCAGAGAAGACACAGGACGCCCCAGTGACGTCTGAATCCTCTGCCCAACTTCTGACGCTGTTAGCATCGGTCCGTCAAGGAATGACGGCAGGGGAAGTGGCTGCCCACTTTGGCTGGTCACTTGATGAAGCCAGAAATGCGCTGGAACAGCTCTTTTCTGATGGAGCGTTGCGTAAACGCAGTAGTCGCTACCGCTTAAAAAATTAACCTGTCGGAGGGCCGGGGGCTTCGTTGAAGCTTCCGGCTTAAAAGATCATGAAAAAGAACCGTACTGCAAACTTGCACCATCTTTATCATGAAGTATTACCCGAAGACGTTAAACTGACGCCGAAAGTGGAAGTGGACAACGTTCACCAACGGCGAACAACGGATGTGTATGAGCACGCGCTGACGATTACCGCCTGGCAGCAGATCTACGACCAGCTGCATCCGGGAAAATTTCATGGCGAGTTCACGGAAATCCTGCTCGATGATATTCAGGTGTTCCGTGAATACACCGGACTGGCGCTGCGTCAGTCGTGCCTTGTCTGGCCAAACTCATTTTGGTTTGGCATTCCGGCCACGCGCGGCGAGCAGGGATTTATTGGTACCCAGTGTTTGGGTAGCGCTGAAATTGCCACCCGCCCTGGCGGGACGGAGTTTGAACTGAGTACGCCGGATGATTACACCATTTTGGGTGTCGTCATTTCGGAAGAGGCCATTGCTCGTCAGGCCAACTTCCTGCATAACCCGGAAAGGGTGTTGCATATGCTGCGCAATCAGTCGGCGCTGGAAGTTAAAGAACAACACAAAGCCGCGCTATGGGGCTTTGTGCAGCAGGCGCTGGCGACGTTTAGTGAGAATCCTGAAAACCTTCACCAACCCGCGGTGCGTAAAGTGTTGGGGGATAACCTGCTGCTGGCGATGGGCACCATGCTGGAAGAAGCGCAGCCGATTATGACTGCGGAGAGCATCAGCCATCAGAGCTATCGTCGCTTGCTGTCACGTGCGCGCGAATATGTGCTGGAAAATATGTCAGAGCCGCTGACCGTGCTCGACTTATGCAATCAGCTGCACGTTAGCCGCCGGACGTTGCAAAACGCCTTTCACGCGATCCTCGGTATTGGCCCGAATGCCTGGCTGAAACGTATTCGCCTGAACGCCGTGCGCCGTGAGTTGATAAGCCCATGGTCGCAGAGTGCGACGGTGAAAGACGCCGCCATGCAGTGGGGATTCTGGCATTTAGGGCAGTTTGCCACCGACTACCAGCAGCTGTTTGCGGAGAAACCATCGTTGACGCTGCATCAGCGTATGCGCCAGTGGGCATGATGAGATTATTGTGCCGGATGCGACGCTAACGCGTCTTATCCGGCCTACGGGTTTGCCGTTGCTGTAGGCCGGATAAGCGTAGCGCCATCAGGCAATTACACCCAGTCGCGGACCTGAATAAACTCGCTAAGGGCAGCTTCCGGGCTGTTCGCTTCCGGCTGCCAGTCATACTCCCAGCGTACCAGCGGCGGCATCGACATCAGAATCGACTCCGTGCGTCCGCCGGTTTGCAAACCGAACAACGTGCCGCGATCCCACACCAGATTAAATTCCACATAGCGCCCACGACGATAAAGCTGGAAATTACGCTCGCGCTCGCCCCAGCTCATCATTTTGCGGCGTTCGACGATGGGCAGATACGCCTCGGTGTATCCTTGACCTACCGCCTGCATAAAAGCGAAGCAGTGGTCGAAATCAGGGGTATTCAAATCATCGAAAAACAGCCCTCCAATGCCGCGCTGCTCGTTGCGGTGCTTGAGGAAGAAGTAGTCATCGCACCACTTTTTGTAACGTGGATACACGTCATCGCCAAACGGCTGGCACAGATCCCGCGCCGTGCGATGCCAGTGAACCGCATCCTCATCAAATCCGTAGTAGGGCGTTAAGTCAAAGCCGCCGCCAAACCACCACACGGGATCGGCCCCCGGTTTTTCCGCGATAAAAAACCGTACGTTGGCATGGCTGGTTGGAATGTAGGGATTCTTCGGATGCACCACCAGCGAGACGCCCATCGCTTCAAAGCTGCGCCCGGCAAGCTCCGGGCGATGCGCGGTAGCCGAGGCCGGCATTGCATCGCCGTGGACGTGGGAGAAGTTGACGCCTGCTTGCTCGAAAATACCGCCGTTACGCAACACCCTACTGCGCCCGCCGCCGCCCGCTTCGCGTTGCCAGTTATCCTCAACAAATTCGCTGCCGTCTACGGTGGATAACTGCTGACAAATTTCATCCTGCAGGCTGAGCAGGAACTGTTTTACGCGCTGTGCATCGGGCTTCATGGTTAACGTTTCTTCGAGTGTGCTTTCTGGTTATCAAACCAGTGGAAATAGCTGATGATGCCATTGGCGATAGCGGTGGCGATTTTCTGACGAAACGCCGCCGTACCCAGCAATCGTTCTTCTTCCGGGTTGGTGATGAACGAGGTTTCGACCAGGACCGACGGAATCGAAGGTGATTTTAGCACCACGAAGGCGGCCTGTTCCGTGCTGCGACTGTGCAGACGGTGTACCGGCTTGATCTTCTTAAGAATATGCGAGCCTAACGTCAGGCTGTTTTTTATGGTGTCAGTTTGCACCAGATCGAACAGCACCTGCTGCAACAAATGATCTTTGTCAGTGGCCTTCTTTCCGGCGACTTCATCGGCCCGGTTTTCACGATCGGACAGATATTTCGCCATGGCGCTACTGGCACCGCGATTGGATAAGGCAAAGACCGAAGCACCCGCAGCGCTCGGATTGGTAAAACCGTCGGCGTGGATCGACATGAACAGATCGGCACCATGTTTGTGGGCGATCTCGACGCGATCGTAGAGCGGAATAAACGTATCGCCGGAGCGGGTCAGGCGTGCATCAATCCCCTGGTTACGTAGGATCGAGCGCACGTTTTTGGCAATAGCCAACACAACGTGCTTTTCTTTCGAGCCGTTGCGACCAATTGCGCCGGTATCAATTCCTCCGTGCCCCGGATCAAGGACAACAACGCGCTTAGCACCGGATTTTTTCGCTTTCGGTTTGCTGTGTCCATTGCTGGTCTTTAGCGCTTCTTCTTTAGCGATGGCTTGTGACATGCCTGACAGCGTCAGGGCGGCCAGCCCGGCTTTCAGCACCTGGCGGCGCGATGTGAGTGTTTTTAGTGGTTTAAAAGTGCTCATACGGCCTGAGTTGTAAAAAAAAGGTTCTAAACGTTATATCGTATCGCGTAGTCCGTTGCGACGGATCGAGATAAGAATTGTTTTACTTTTCATTTCAATACGTGACAATTCCGTATTATGCCATTTTTTCCGCCGCTTCGCGTCAGATATTGGCTAAATCAGCCGTTCGCGCCATAATCGCTTTTTAACGTCCTGAAAAGGTACCCAATACCATGGAAATACGCGTTTTTCGCCAGGAAGATTTCGAAGAGGTGATCACCCTCTGGGAGCGTTGTGATTTGCTGCGTCCATGGAACGACCCTGAAATGGACATCGAACGTAAAGTCAATCATGACGTCAGCTTGTTCCTCGTTGCTGAAGTGAACGGCGAGGTGGTCGGCACGGTGATGGGCGGATACGACGGGCATCGCGGTTCCGCCTATTACCTGGGCGTGCATCCTGAGTTTCGCGGTCGCGGCATCGCCAATGCGCTGCTCAACCGGCTGGAGAAAAAGCTCATTGCCCGCGGTTGTCCGAAGATTCAAATCATGGTGCGTGACGATAACGACGTCGTACAGGGCATGTATGAACGTTTGGGCTATGAACATGCGGATGTACTCAATCTGGGCAAGCGTTTGATCGAAGATGAAGAGTACTGAGTTTCATCCGGCCGACTATGATGGTCATGGGCGTCTGCGCCTGCCTTTTCTCTTCTGGTGCGTACTGCTGTTGCAGGCACGCACCTGGGTTTTGTTTGTGATTGCCGGTTCTTCCCGTGAGCAGGGCAACACCTTACTGAATCTGTTTTATCCCGATCATGACGCATTCTGGCTGGGGTTGCTTCCCGGCGTTCCCGCCGTGTTGGCGTTTTTACTCAGCGGGCGACGCTTTGCGTTTCCGGTGATCTGGCGCTGGCTGCGAGGATTATTGATTCTCGCTCAACTGGTGCTGCTGTGCTGGCAGCCGGTGATGTGGCTGGCAGGCGATCCGCTCAACGGCGTCGGGCTGGCGCTGCTGGTGGCGGATATCGTCGCGCTGATCTGGCTGTTAACCAATCAACGTCTGCGTGCCTGTTTTTCCCTTGAGAAAGAATAACGGCACTTTTTGGGGAAACCGGACTCCAAGCACCGTTGATAAATAAGGAAGGAAGTGAAATGAAATCACTGCGTTTGACTTTATGCGCGATGCCGCTGCTACTGGCCGGGTGTTCAACGTTGTCCTCGGTGAACTGGTCTGCCGCCAATCCGTGGAACTGGTTTGGTTCTTCAACGCAGGTCACAGAGCAGGGCGTCGGAGCGTTAACAGGCGCTACGCCGCTGGATGAAAAAGCCATTGCTGATGCGCTGGACGGCGATTACCGCCTGCGTAGCGGAATGAAGACCGATAACGGTAATGTGGTGCGCTTCTATGAAGCGATGAAAGACGACAAGCTGGCGATAGTCATCAACGGCAGCCAGGGAACCATCAGTCGTATTGATGTATTAGATCACGATATTTCGTCAGCCGCGGGTGTCGAAATCGGTACACCGTTTAGCGACCTTTACACTAAAGCTTTCGGTAATTGCCAAAAAGCAACCGGAGATGACAGCGCGGGCGTTGAGTGTAAAGCTGAAGGAAGTCAACATATTAGCTATATTTTTTCCGGTGAATGGAGCGGGCCTGAGGATATAATGCCGTCTGACGACACGCTGAAAGCGTGGAAAGTAAGCAAAATTATCTGGCGGCGTTAATTTGCGTCTGAACAAATCGGCTTGTTAAAAAAACAGGTAGAATAGCGCCCATCAATGCCACGATGTCGTGGCATCTTTTTTTCAGGAGGAACAATGTCTCAGGTTCAGAGTGGCATTTTGCCAGAACATTGCCGTGCGGCGATTTGGATTGAAGCCAATGTTAAAGGCGACGTTGATGCCCTGCGTGCGGCCAGCAAAACCTTCGCCGATAAGCTGGCGACCTTTGAAGCTAAGTTCCCGGATGCGCATCTGGGCGCGGTTGTCGCTTTTGGCAACAACACCTGGCGTGCATTGAGCGGCGGCGTCGGTGCTGAAGAGTTAAAAGACTTTATCCCTTACGGTAAAGGTCTGGCACCAGCAACCCAATATGACGTGTTGATCCATATTCTCTCTTTGCGTCATGACGTGAATTTCTCCGTTGCACAGGCGGCAATGGAAGCATTTGGCGACTGTATTGAAGTTAAAGAAGAAATTCACGGTTTCCGTTGGGTCGAAGAGCGCGATCTCAGCGGCTTTGTTGACGGTACGGAAAACCCGGCAGGCGAAGAAACGCGCCGTGAAGTTGCCGTTATCAAAGATGGTGTGGATGCCGGTGGCAGCTATGTGTTTGTGCAGCGTTGGGAACATAACCTGAAGCAGCTTAATCGCATGAGCATCCATGACCAGGAAATGATGATTGGTCGCACCAAGGAAGCCAACGAAGAGATCGACGGTGATGACCGTCCGGTCACCTCTCACCTGAGCCGTGTTGACCTCAAAGAAGACGGTAAAGGGCTGAAAATTGTGCGCCAGAGCCTGCCATACGGTACTGCCAGCGGCACGCATGGTCTCTATTTCTGCGCCTACTGCGCTCGTCTGCACAACATTGAACAACAATTGCTGAGCATGTTTGGTGACACCGACGGTAAGCGTGATGCGATGCTGCGCTTCACCAAACCGGTAACCGGCGGCTATTACTTTGCACCGTCGCTGGACCGTTTAATGGCGCTGTAATGGTGAGCTGAGCCTGTTATCGGCCACGAAATAGACATCCCCGCATCGTCGGGGATTTTTTTTACCTGAGATTAACCTGATTTAGTGAGCTATTCCTCAGCACTAATTTGTTATTGCTGTATCTTCTGCGTGAATGAAGCGAAGGCTTCATATTCAAAAGGAGAATATTGAAATGGGAAAACTCACGGGCAAAACAGCATTGATTACGGGCGCATCTCAGGGTATTGGCGAGGGTATCGCCAGAACGTTTGCCCGCCATGGTGCGAACTTAATCCTGCTGGATATCTCCGATGAGATTGAAAAACTGGCGGATGAGTTGGCTGGGCGAGGGCACCGTTGCACAGCTGTTCACGCTGACGTCAGAGATTTTGCGTCGGTCAAGGAAGCGGTGACGCGCGCGAAGCAGATTGAAGGCAAAATCGATATTCTGGTGAACAATGCCGGCGTATGC
Organism: Citrobacter sp. Cpo091; assembly: GCF_030332645.1. Taxonomy (NCBI): domain Bacteria; kingdom Pseudomonadati; phylum Pseudomonadota; class Gammaproteobacteria; order Enterobacterales; family Enterobacteriaceae; genus Citrobacter; species Citrobacter sp. Cpo091. The sequence goes on along the minus strand of NZ_JAOWHL010000040.1, from coordinate 471,184 downwards.
CGCCTCGGTAACTTCCTTGATATGAGCGATGAAGATCGCGATTTCCACATTGATATCAACATTAAAGGCGTCTGGAACGTGACGAAAGCCGTTCTGCCGGAGATGATTGCGCGCAAAGATGGGCGCATCGTGATGATGTCATCGGTGACCGGCGATATGGTTGCTGACCCGGGCGAAACGGCCTACGCGCTGTCGAAAGCCGCGATCATCGGTTTGACCAAATCCCTGGCGGTAGAATATGCGCAGTCCGGCATTCGCGTGAACGCCATTTGCCCTGGCTACGTTCGTACGCCGATGGCGGAAAGCATTGCGCGTCAGTCTAACCCGGAAGATCCTGAATCCGTTTTAGTCGAAATGGCGAAAGCGATCCCGATGCGTCGTCTGGCCTGCCCGCTTGAGGTCGGTGAACTGGCGGCGTTCCTGGCATCGGATGAGTCCAGTTATTTAACTGGCACGCAAAACGTGATTGATGGCGGCAGCACTTTGCCTGAAAGCGTAAGCGTCGGCGTCTGATTGATGCCGGTCTCCTCCCCATGTGCTGGGGAGGAGGTACCCCTTATTCTCTTTTCAACTTTCAAATCATCAAACGGTATATAAAACCGTTACTCCTTTAGCACTGGTTATAAATATGATGACCATAAGAAAGTCATTTAATTTATAAGGGTGCGCAATGGCCGTTAACTTACTGAAAAAAAGAACACTGACGCTGGCAGCCATGCTGTTGCTGGTGGGGCAGGCGCAGGCAACGGAACTGCTGAACAGTTCATACGATGTTTCCCGCGAGCTGTTTGCCGCCCTTAATCCGCCGTTTGAACAGCAATGGGCGAAGGATAACGGCGGCGACAAACTGACGATTAAACAATCTCATGCCGGGTCATCAAAACAGGCGTTGGCGATTTTGCAGGGGCTGAAAGCTGACGTCGTGACCTATAACCAGGTGACCGACGTGCAGATCCTGCATGACAAAGGCAAGCTGATCCCTGCCGACTGGCAAAGCCGCCTGCCGAATAACAGTTCGCCATTCTATTCCACCATGGCGTTTTTGGTGCGTAAGGGCAACCCGAAGAATATCCACGAATGGAACGATCTGGTTCGCCCGGACGTGAAGCTGATTTTCCCGAACCCGAAAACCTCCGGTAACGCACGCTATACCTATCTGGCAGCGTGGGGCGCGGCAGATAAAGCGGACGGTGGGGATAAAGCTAAAACCGAACAGTTCATGACCCAGTTTCTGAAAAACGTGGAAGTATTTGATACCGGCGGTCGTGGTGCAACTACCACCTTCGTGGAGCGCGGTCTGGGCGACGTACTGATTACCTTTGAATCGGAAGTGAACAATATCCGTAAACAGTATGAAGACCAGGGCTTCGAAGTGGTGGTGCCGAAGGTCAACATTCTGGCGGAGTTCCCGGTGGCCTGGGTAGATAAAAATGTGCAGGCCAACGGTACTGAAAAAGCGGCGAAAGCTTACCTGAACTGGCTGTACAGCCCGCAGGCGCAAACCATCATTACCGATTTCTACTACCGCGTGAATAACCCGCAGGTAATGGACAAGCTGAAAGATAAATTCCCGCAGACCGAATTGTTCCGTGTGGAAGATAAGTTTGGCTCGTGGCCTGAAGTGATGAAAACGCACTTTGTCAGCGGCGGTGAGCTGGACAAACTGCTGGCGGCGGGGCGTAAGTAAATGTTTGCTGTTTCTTCCCGACGTGTGCTGCCCGGCTTCACTTTGAGCCTGGGCACCAGCTTACTGTTTGTCTGCCTGATATTGCTGCTGCCGCTGAGCGCGCTGGTGATGCAACTGGCGCAAATGAGCTGGGCGCAATACTGGGATGTGATTACCAATCCGCAGGTGGTGGCGGCTTATAAAGTGACGCTGCTGTCGGCGTTTGTGGCGTCGATTTTTAACGGCGTGTTCGGTTTGCTGATGGCGTGGATCTTAACCCGCTATCGCTTTCCGGGTCGTACGCTGCTGGATGCGCTGATGGACCTGCCGTTCGCACTGCCTACGGCGGTGGCAGGTCTGACGCTGGCGTCACTGTTTTCGGTTAATGGCTTCTACGGCGAGTGGCTGGCGAAGCTGGATATCAAGGTGACCTACACCTGGCTCGGTATCGCGGTAGCGATGGCCTTTACCAGCATTCCGTTTGTGGTGCGTACCGTGCAACCGGTACTGGAAGAGTTAGGCCCGGAATATGAAGAAGCAGCTGAAACGCTCGGTGCTACGCGCTGGCAAAGTTTCCGTAAAGTAGTGCTGCCGGAGCTGTCTCCTGCGCTGGTGGCGGGCGTTGCGCTGTCGTTTACCCGCAGCCTCGGTGAGTTTGGCGCGGTTATTTTTATCGCCGGAAACATCGCATGGAAGACGGAAGTGACCTCGCTGATGATTTTTGTTCGCTTGCAGGAGTTTGACTACCCGGCCGCCAGCGCGATTGCTTCTGTGATCCTCGGGGCTTCGTTGTTGCTGCTGTTTTCAATTAACACTCTGCAAAGTCGCTTTGGTCGACGTGTGGTAGGTCACTGATGGCAGACATTACCCAATTGAAACGCTATGGCGCACCCCGCATCAACTGGGGGAAATGGTTTCTGATCGGCACGGGCATGCTGGTCTCCGCGTTTATTTTGCTGGTGCCGATGATTTACATCTTCGTGCAGGCGTTCAGCAAGGGATTAATGCCGGTATTACAGAACCTGGCGGATCCGGACATGCTGCATGCCATCTGGCTGACGGTGCTGATTGCGCTGATTGCGGTCCCGGTGAACCTGGTGTTTGGTGTGTTGCTGGCCTGGCTGGTGACCCGTTTTAACTTCCCAGGACGCCAACTACTACTAACGTTACTGGATATTCCATTTGCTGTCTCGCCGGTGGTCGCCGGTCTGGTCTATCTGCTGTTTTACGGCTCTAACGGCCCGCTTGGTGGGTGGCTGGATGAGCATAACCTGCAAATTATGTTTGCCTGGCCGGGGATGGTGCTGGTGACAGTGTTCGTGACCTGTCCGTTTGTGGTGCGTGAGCTGGTGCCGGTGATGTTAAGCCAGGGCAGCAATGAAGATGAAGCGGCTGTGTTGCTGGGTGCATCCGGCTGGCAGATGTTCCGCCGCGTTACGCTGCCGAATATCCGTTGGGCATTGCTGTACGGTGTGGTGTTGACCAACGCCCGTGCGATTGGTGAGTTTGGCGCGGTGTCAGTGGTTTCCGGCTCGATTCGCGGCGAAACCTTATCGCTGCCGCTACAGATTGAATTACTGGAGCAGGACTACAACACGGTCGGCTCCTTTACCGCCGCGGCGCTATTAACGCTGATGGCGATTATTACCCTGTTTTTGAAGAGCATGTTGCAATGGCGTCTGGAGAACCAGGAAAAACGCGCGCAGCAGGAGGAAAATCATGAGCATTGAGATTGCCAATATTAAGAAGTCTTTTGGTCGCACCCAGGTGCTGAACGATATCTCGCTGGATATTCCTTCAGGTCAGATGGTCGCGCTGCTGGGGCCATCCGGCTCGGGTAAAACCACGCTGCTGCGCATTATTGCCGGGCTGGAGCATCAGTCCAGCGGGCATATCCGTTTTCACGGTACCGACGTCAGCCGATTGCACGCCCGCGACCGTAAGGTGGGGTTCGTGTTCCAGCACTATGCGCTGTTTCGTCATATGACCGTTTTCGACAATATCGCGTTTGGTCTGACGGTCCTGCCACGGCGTGAGCGCCCGAATGCGGCGGCCATCAAAGCAAAAGTGACCAAACTGCTGGAAATGGTTCAACTGGCTCATCTGGCGGACCGTTTCCCGGCACAGCTCTCCGGCGGGCAAAAACAGCGCGTGGCGTTGGCGCGTGCGCTGGCGGTAGAGCCGCAGATCCTGCTGCTCGACGAACCGTTTGGCGCGCTTGATGCGCAGGTGCGCAAAGAGCTGCGTCGATGGCTGCGCCAGCTGCATGAAGAGCTGAAATTTACCAGCGTGTTTGTTACCCACGATCAGGAAGAAGCAACGGAAGTCGCAGACCGCGTGGTGGTGATGAGTCAGGGTCATATCGAACAGGCTGATGCGCCGGATCAGGTATGGCGCGAACCGGCTACTCGTTTCGTCCTGGAATTTATGGGTGAGGTTAACCGCCTGCAGGGGACGATTCGTGGCGGCCAATTCCATGTGGGCGCACACCGCTGGCCGCTGGGTTATACGCCTGGCTATCAGGGACCGGTGGATCTGTTCCTGCGCCCGTGGGAAGTGGACGTGAGCCGTCGTACCAGTCTGGATTCGCCGTTGCCGGTACAAGTGCTGGAAGCCAGCCCGAAAGGACACTACACCCAATTAGTTGTGCAACCCCTGGGGTGGTATAACGAACCGTTGACGGTAGTCATGCAGGGCGATGATTCCCCTGGCCGCGGCGAACGTCTGTTTGTCGGGTTGCAAAATGCGCGCCTGTATAACGGCGACCAGCGTATTGAAACTCGGGAAGAGGAACTTGCCCTGGCGCAAAGCGCCTGATAGGTTAATTCGTATAGTTATCATCCGGTGGCGCTGCGCTTACCGGGCTTACCAGGTGCAGCATGACCTGTAGGCCCGGTAAGTACAGCGCCACCCGGCATTTTTATTGAGCTGAAAACGTGAACACATTAGAACAAACAATTGGCAATACGCCTCTGGTGAAATTACAACGTCTGGCGCCGGATAACGGTAGTGAAATTTGGGTCAAGCTGGAAGGCAATAATCCCGCAGGTTCGGTGAAAGATCGCGCCGCGTTGTCGATGATCGTCGAAGCGGAAAAGCGCGGAGAAATTAAGCCAGGCGACGTGCTGATTGAGGCGACCAGCGGTAATACTGGTATTGCGCTGGCAATGATCGCCGCGCTGAAGGGCTACCGCATGAAGCTGCTGATGCCAGACAACATGAGCCAGGAGCGCCGTGCGGCGATGCGCGCCTATGGTGCCGAGCTGATTCTGGTCACCAAAGAGCAGGGGATGGAAGGCGCGCGCGATTTAGCCCTTGAGATGGCGCAGCGTGGAGAAGGCAAGCTGCTGGATCAGTTTAATAATCCGGATAACCCGTACGCGCATTACACTACCACCGGACCGGAAATTTGGCAGCAGACGTCAGGTCGTATTACCCACTTTGTCTCCAGTATGGGAACGACAGGCACCATTACCGGTGTGTCGCGTTTTCTGCGTGAGCAAGAAAAAGCGGTCACTATCGTTGGCCTGCAGCCGGAAGAGGGCAGTAGTATTCCGGGAATTCGCCGCTGGCCTGCGGAATATATGCCGGGCATTTTTAACGCCTCGCTGGTGGATGAGGTGCTGGATATTCATCAGAACGATGCGGAAAACACCATGCGTGAACTGGCCGTTCGCGAAGGGATTTTCTGTGGTGTCAGTTCTGGTGGCGCGGTAGCGGGGGCGTTACGTGTGGCGCGCGCGACCCCGGGAGCGGTGGTGGTGGCGATTATCTGCGATCGCGGCGATCGCTACCTTTCAACCGGCGTGTTTGGCGAAGAGCACTTTAACCAGGGATTAGGGATTTAGTTTTCAGGCCTGATAATCATAGCACTATCAGGCAAACGTACGGCACGAGCGCCGGATGACGACGTAAAGCGTCTTATCCGGCCTGCCATAATCAATCGTTACGTTTTTCCACAAGCTTATCAAGGAATTGCCACAGTTTCTCATTCATCCGCTGATAATCCCATGCTCGCATCTCTTCAACGGAACGGATGAAGCGCTTGCCTTTAGCTTCCGCCAGTTCTTGTTCGGAGTGTTGAATAAGCCCTTCTATAGCATCAGCCGTAAACTCCATATGGCACTGAAAACCATAAACAAAATTACCGTATTGCACGATTTGTCGTGGGCAGCCTTCGCTGGCAGCAAGAATGGTCGCCTGGTCGGTTAATCCTGGCATGTCGTTGTGCCAGTGACCGACGGTAAGCGGTGAGCCGAAATGGCTGAACAGCGGGTGCTGTTGACCGGCTTCGGTCAGAACGATGGGGTAGTGACCAATCTCTTTTTCCGGACTCTGGCACACCTTCGCACCCAGCGCTTCGCCGATTAACTGTGAACCCAGGCAGATCCCTACCACAATTTTACGTGCCGCAATCGCCTGGTTGATCAGATGCTGCTCGGCCTGAGAATCAAAGTACGGGCACTCTGCCAGCGTGGTTCGTGGTGACTGCGGACCGCCAAACACCACCAACATATCGAAATCATCGGCGTTCGCAGGGACCGCTTCTCCGGCATAAACGCGCGACCAACTGACGCTATAGCCGCGTGATTCGGCCCACGACAGATACGCGCCAGCAGATTCGAAAGACTCATGAATAACAAAATGAACTCGCACTTTTTCTCTCCTGTTAGCGTTTTAGCGCCTGATGAATATCAGCCGCCAGCTTATCAATGTCGCTGTCAGTTAAGGTTGACAGCGTAATACGCAGGCCGTGGGCAGGCGTGTTGACGCCAAACACTTCGCCTTCCCGCACCAGCCAGCCGGACTTTGCCAGCGCAAAAGCGATCGCCTGGCTGTTATCTTCCAGCGGTAGCCACATATTCAGACCGTCACCAACGGGCAACTCAATGCCATGTCGCCGCAGTGCTGCCGCCAACGTTTGCTGCTGGGCGGCGTAAAACTGCTGAGTTTGCGCCAGCGTGTGTTGATAAGTCTCGTCACTCAGGCAGGCGCAGGCCAAATCCTGCAGCAGGTGGCTGACCCACTGACTGCCGGAGTTGAGTCGTAAACGCAGTTTCCCGGAAGTGACGGGATCGCTGGCCACGATAGCCAGGCGTAAATCCGGACCTAAGGTTTTCGACATCGAACGGACAACCGCCCAGTGTGCAGTTTCCTTTGCAATCACCGGATTCCAGCGGCAGGCGGACAGCAGCGCAAAGTGGTCGTCGACGATCGCCAGCACCTGCGGGTAGCGGGCCAGGATTTCCTGCAATTGCGCCGCGCGTGAGGCGCTCAGGCTGCATCCTGTCGGGTTATGCGCGCGCGGTGTCAGAATCACTGCCCGCGCACCTTTCTGTAGCGCGAGTTCCAGTTGGTCCGGCAGCATGCCTTCGTGGTCAACATTGGCCGGACTGGCGGAGAAACCAGCATAACGCAGCATGTTGATGCTGCTCAAAAAGCATGGATCTTCTACGACAACGCTATCTCCAGGCAGTAAATGGGCGCACAGTAGCCGTTCGATAGCATCAATGGCGCCGCTGGTGATATCAATTTCCCCTTTGCCGGGCATTGCATTTTGCATCCATTGTGATGCCCATACCTTAAGCCCTGGTGATACAGCGGCATCGCCGTACAACCGCGGATTCTTATTTATCTTTGCAAAATAACTACTCAGGTCAGGAAGACGCGAGGGCGCTGGATTACCGCCGGAAAGATCGATAAGCGGGGTATCCGGATTACCACCTTCCAGCGCAACGGGGGCAGTAATCCCCTTAATCACCGTGCCGTTGCGTCCCAGGCTCTGCGCCAACCCGGAGGTGACCAGGCGTTTGTAAGCCGCCGCGACAGTATTGCGGTTCACGTTTAATTCCGTTGCCAGTTCCCGCACTGGCGGCAACGTTTCGCCTGCTGCCAGCGTGCCTGTAGTGACATGTTGACGGATACTGTCAAAAATTTCGTTAGCGGTTTTTCCGTCGATCATTATTGACCTATGACAAAATGAATTTTAGCATATGACGATAATAGTGAGGCGTAGGCCCGCTGTCCAGCGAGAGGAGAAATTTATGGAGCAGGAGAGTGATATCCAGTCAGTGCTCTTTGACGACACGAATCGGGCGTTACAGACCGATATCGTCGCCGTCCAGTCACAGGTGGTGTATGGCAGCGTAGGTAACAGCATCGCCGTCCCGGCCATTAAAGCGCAGGGGTTACGCGTGACGGCAGTACCCACGGTGCTGTTCAGTAATACCCCGCATTATGAAACCTTTTACGGCGGCGTTATTCCGTCTGACTGGTTTAGCGGCTATCTCCGCGCCTTAAGCGAGCGTGATGCCTTGCGTGAGCTAAAGGCGGTGACTACAGGTTACATGGGCAGCGCGGAGCAAATCGCCTTGCTGGCACAGTGGCTGGAAACCGTTCGGGCCACGCATCCGGACCTATGCATTTTGGTCGACCCCGTGATTGGCGATACGGATAGCGGCATGTATGTGAAAGCCGAAATCCCGGAAGCTTATCGTCAGCACCTGCTGCCGTTGGCACAGGGGCTGACGCCGAACGTGTTCGAGCTGCAAATGCTAAGCGGAAAGCCGTGTCGTACGCTTGATGAAGCCATTACGGCGGCACAATCACTGCTCACTGACACCCTGAAATGGGTGGTAATAACCAGCGCGCCGGGGGATACCGAAGAGATTATTAACGTTGCGGTGGTGACGGCTGAAACGGTTGAGGTGTTAGCCCATCCGCGAGTGAAAACGGATCTGAAGGGGACTGGCGATCTGTTTTGTGCAGAGCTGGTGAGCGGCCTTGTACTGGGGAAAACGCTGACGACCGCGACGCACGACGCCGGGCAGCGGGTGCTGGACGTGATGACGTGGACGCACCTGTGCGGTTGTGATGAATTAATTCTGCCACCGGCAGGGGAGGCGCGATGAAGAGTTACCGGCTGGTAGTTCGCCAGAATGGGCGTATGGTTGGACATTTTGACACCAACGGGGCAGCAGCGCTGGAAGATATCTGTGTAGCGCGGGCCATGTTTGGTATTGCGGGTGGCTACGACTGTGAATTGTTAGTGGCAGACTCGGAGCGAAGGATGCTGGAAAGCGGGCCGGAAGGGATGAAGATTCTGATGCGCGAGGCGTGTTACCGACCGGTCACCTCACAGATTTAATGCCGGATGGCGACGAGAACGTCTTATCCGGCCTACGTTACGGAGTTTGCTGTAGGCCGGATAAGCGTAGCGCCATCCGGCAGGGTTTTGATATCCATCAGATAAAAAAAATGGCGCCTGCTGGCGCCATCTTTCTCTGCAAAAAGAATTACTTCTTGATGCGGATAACCGGAGTCTCACCCACTGTCACGCTACCGGACAGTTTGATCAGCTCTTTGATTTCGTCCATGTTGGAGATAACAACCGGAGTCAGGGTAGACTTGGCTTTTTCTTCCAGCAGCGGCAGATCGAATTCAATAACCGGGTCGCCCACTTTCACGCGCTGACCTTCTTCAGCGATGCGTTTGAAGCCTTCGCCTTTCAGTTCAACGGTATCAATACCGAAGTGAACAAACAGCTCAATGCCGCTGTCGGATTCGATAGAGAAAGCGTGGTTGGTTTCAAAGATTTTGCCGATGGTGCCATCAACAGGGGCAACCATTTTGTTACCGGTTGGTTTGATAGCAATGCCATCACCAACGATTTTTTCAGCAAAAACTACATCCGGCACGTCTTCGATGTTGACGATCTCGCCAGAGAGCGGAGCAACGATCTCAATAGTTCCGGTGTCTTTCTTATCATCAGAAACCAGAGATTTCAGTTTATCGAACAAACCCATGATCTTCTCCTAAGCAGTAAATTGGGCCGCATCTCGTGGATTAGCAGATTGTTTTTTCTTCAATGAACTTGTTAACCAGCGTCATTAACTCGTCCGTTGTCGGTTGAGCAAGAGCCTGCTCTGCTAACACCTTCGCATCTTCGAAGTTCGTGTTACGGATAATCTTCTTAATGCGCGGGATAGAAATGGCGCTCATAGAGAATTCGTCCAGACCCATCCCCAGCAACAGAAGTGTAGCACGTTCGTCGCCTGCAAGCTCACCACACATGCCAGTCCATTTGCCTTCAGCATGAGAAGCATCAATAACTTGCTTGATCAGCGTCAGCACAGATGGCGACATCGGTTGGTAAAGGTGTGAAATCATATCATTACCACGGTCAACTGCCAGGGTGTACTGCGTTAAATCATTGGTGCCGATACTAAAGAAATCAACTTCTTTGGCTAAATGACGCGCAATTGTTGCCGCAGCTGGTGTTTCCACCATCACGCCAATCTCAATGCTCTCGTCAAATGCTTTACCTTCGTCGCGCAGTTCCTGTTTGTAGATTTCGATCTCTTTGCGCAGTGCACGCACTTCTTCAACAGAGATGATCATTGGGAACATGATACGCAGTTTGCCGAAAGCAGAGGCGCGCAAGATAGCGCGAACCTGGTCACGCAGGATCTCTTTACGATCCATGGCGATACGCACGGCACGCCAGCCCAGGAACGGGTTCTCTTCTTTCGGGAAGTTCATGTACGGCAGTTCTTTATCGCCGCCGATGTCCATGGTACGGACGATGACCGCCTGAGAGCCACAGGCTTCAGCAACGGCTTTATACGCAGCAAACTGTTCTTCTTCAGTTGGCAGCGATTCACGGTCCATGAACAGGAATTCGGTGCGGTACAGACCCACACCTTCAGCGCCGTTACGCTCGGCGCCTTCAACGTCACGAACGGTACCGATGTTGGCGCAAACTTCAACCTGGTGACCGTCCAGCGTGATAGCCGGCAGATCTTTCAGCTTAGCGAGTTCCGCTTTCTCGGTTGCAACCTGCTCCTGAACGGCACGCAGTTGCTCAATAACGTCGTTGGTCGGATTGACGTAAACCTGATTGTTTACGGCATCCAGAATCAGATAGTCGTCGTTTTTCACCTGAGAGGTTACGCTACCCGTACCTACGATAGCAGGCAGTTCCAGAGAACGCGCCATGATAGAGGTATGGGAAGTACGTCCGCCCGCGTCAGTGATGAAACCCAGCACCTTGTTCAGGTTCAGCTGTGCGGTTTCTGACGGGGTCAGGTCTGCGGCAACCAGGATAACTTCGTCCTGGATAGCGCTTAGGTCAATAATTGCCAGACCCAGAATGTTACGCAGCAGGCGTTTACCGATGTCACGTACGTCAGCCGCACGTTCTTTCAGGTATTCATCATCCAGCTCTTCCAGGGCTGTGGCCTGACCTTCGATAACTTCATGCGCAGCTGCATCAGCCGTCATGTGCTTATCTTTAATCAGGGCTATGATTTCCTGCTCCAGCTCCTCATCTTCGAGCAGCATGATATGCCCTTCAAAGATGGCTTCTTTTTCTTCACCGAACGTTTCACCAGCTTTGGTTTTGATCGCTTCCAGTTGCGCAGATGCCTTGGCACGACCGCTCAGAAAACGTTCAACTTCCTGATCAACCTTGTCGGCAGAAATTTTTTTCCGGTCAATGACGATCTCGTCTTCTTTCAGCAGCAATGCTTTACCGAAAGCGATACCCGGGGATGCTAAAATGCCTGAAATCATAACCCTACCTTACTTGTGACTGATATTTAAAAGAACTCGTTGAACTTACTCGAGTTCAGCCATCAGTTTAACCAGATGCTCAACTGCTTTCTGCTCGTCTTCACCTTCTGCGGACAGGGTGACAACGGTACCCTGAGTCAGGCCCAGAGTCTGCAGTTTAAACAGGCTTTTGGCGCTAGCGCTTTTGCCGTTGGAAGTCACAGTAATTTCAGAAGTAAAGCCTTTTGCTTCTTTAACAAACTGAGCAGCAGGGCGAGTATGCAGACCGTTCGGAGCGGTAATGGTAACTTCTTGCTGGAACATTATATTTCCCCAACTTATAGGTTTAGTGTTGTGGAACTAAAGTCTAGCCTGGCGGCTCAACTTTAGCCTGTATTGTTAGCATCGGCGTAAACTGGACGCGACACAAAAGGAGTTCGGTGCAATCCGTTGCTGGCAACTTCTTGCCGCTGACGTTTCGTTCGTCATTAAACATTATGCCGCGAAAGGAAGAGTTGAACCAAATCATAAAATCGATTCAGCTAGCGCTTTTCCTGTAACGATTAATTTCGCGCATCAAAATAATTAGTTTGGTTAAATACCAGTTCCGGCGGGCTGAATCAATGCCAGGCGAGTTGAAACTTTGAAGCAGGCCACAAAAAAGCACCCAAAAGGGTGCTTTTTTACGCGTTTTTAACATGCTGGCACTACTGTTGCAGTTCTTTCTCTGTAAAGAGATCGGCAAACAGTGCAGTGCTCAGATAACGCTCACCCGATGACGGTAGAATAACCACTATATTCTTATTGGTAAAGGTTTCATCTTCCTGGAGCTTAAGCGCGGCAGCAACCGCAGCACCGGAAGAGATCCCAGCCAGAATACCTTCTTCTTCCATCAGACGACGCGCAGTAGAAATAGCTTCATCATTAGTGATGGCAACGACTTTATCGATAAGCTTCAGATCAAGGTTACCCGGAATGAAGCCTGCTCCAATGCCCTGAATTTTATGCGGGCCTGGTTTGAGTTCTTCACCTGCCAGCGCCTGGGCGATAACCGGGGAGTCGGTAGGTTCAACCGCGACGGTGATCAGATCGGTTTTGCCTTTAGTGCCTTTAATGTAACGGGTCACACCAGTCAACGTACCGCCAGTACCGACGCCGGAAATAAAGACATCAACCTGGCCATCGGTATCTTCCCAGATTTCCGGACCGGTGGTTTTTTCGTGGATTTCCGGGTTTGCCGGGTTGCTGAACTGCTGCAGCAGCAGGAATTTTTCCGGATCGCTGGCCACAATTTCTTCCGCTTTCTGAATCGCGCCCTTCATACCTTTTGTGCCTTCGGTCAGCACCAGGTTCGCACCCAGCGCTTTTAAGAGCTTGCGGCGCTCAATGCTCATGGTTTCAGGCATGGTCAAAGTCAGTTTGTAGCCGCGAGCTGCGGCAACGTAGGCCAGCGCAATCCCTGTGTTGCCGCTGGTTGGTTCGACCAGCTCTACACCCGGTTTCAGTACACCACGTTTTTCGGCATCCCAAATCATGTTGGCACCGATACGGCATTTGACGCTAAAGCTTGGGTTGCGTGATTCCACCTTCGCCAGAATGCGTCCGTTACCGATACGGTTCAGTCGAACCAGCGGCGTATGACCGATAGTCAGCGAGTTGTCTTCAAAAATCTTACTCATGGCCTGTCCTTAACTGTATGAAATTGGGATACCGCTTCAGCATACCTGTTGAGAAAGTATGGGGAAGTAAGGAATTCGTATATCTATATGCCACCAGGAAATAATGCGTTGCCGTATGGAATAAGAGCGGGCATAAGCCAGCCCGCTTTTACACATTTTTTCATTACTTCCATAACGCGTGCTTAGCACGATAGCAGTCTACCCACATCGCTGTGGCACCACAAACCGCGACCGGCATGATGAACAGATTGAGCACCGGAATCATGGTGAACAGGCTGGTCAATGCGCCAAATTGCATATTGGTGACCTTGCGTGTGCGCAGCGCGACGCGCATCTCCTTAAAAGGCACCTTATGGTTATCAAACGGATAATCGCAGTACTGAATGGCCAGCATCCACGCGCTGAACAGGAACCACAGCACCGGGGCGACGGTCTGCCCAATACCCGGAATGAAATAGAGGATCAGCAACACGACGGCGCGCGGGAGATACCACGCCAGCTTTTGCCATTCACGTTTCATAATACGGGGAACATCTTTCATGATGCCGAGAACGCCGGTGTCAGGCGGTGTTGCGCCTGTTAAGCGCGCTTCCAGTTGTTCAGCCAGCAGACCGTTAAACGGCGCTGCAATCCAGTTGGCTATGGTGGAAAACAGGTAGCCGAACACCAGTAGTACGGAGATAGTGACAATCGGCCACAGCAAGTAGCTGAGCCACTGAAGCCAGTCAGGGACGTGACTCATCAGCGCGGGGATCCAGCTATCGAGTTGTGTGAATAGCCACCAGAATGCGCCGCCCATCAGCAGGATATTCACCAGCAAAGGCAGGATGACAAAGCGACGAATGCCCGGTTGGGTGATGAGCTTCCATCCCTGTGAAAAGTAATAAAGGCCGCTGCGAGGTACGACTGCAGATGATGAAACCATGGTCAGGACATACTCCTTGTTATATAAGCTCTGGTAAACTTTGCGTATCTTACCGGGTTGTTGAGCGTTAAGCTGTTCAGAAATGTTCGAAAAAACAGCAAAAAGCACAATTTTGTTCATCTTTATGCCGTGAAAGCCAAGAGTGCACTTGCACTTGGCGTAATCGACAAATACTCTTAGTGAGTAAATGTTTGCCGTGGTGGCAAGGTGTTAGAACAACAGAGAATATAATGATGCAGGATTTGCGTCTGATATTAATCATTGTTGGCGCGATCGCCATAATCGCTTTACTGGTACATGGTTTTTGGACTAGCCGTAAAGAGCGGTCTTCTATATTCCGCGATCGCCCACTGAAACGCATGAAGTCTAAACGTGAAGACGAGGATTCGTTCGACGACAACGTCGAGGAAGACGAAGGCGTGGGCGAAGTTCGCGTTCATCGTGTGAATCATGCTCCCGGTAACGCGCAGGAACATGGTGTTCCTCCTCAGTCGCCGCAACACCAGTACCAGCCGCCTTATGCGTCTGCTCAGCCGCGTCAATCCGCGCCGCAGCCTGCACAAGCGCCGGTACCGCCGCCGCATGCTCAGCAGCAGCAGCCCGTGCAACCGCAGCAGCCGGTGCAACATCAGCCTGTTCAGCAACAACCTGTGCAGCAGCCGATGCAGCATCAGCCCGTTGCTCCGCAGGTTCAGCAGCCCGTGCAGCAAGCACCGCAACCTGCACCGCAGGCTTTCCAGCCCGCAGAGCCTGCCGTTGAACATCAACCGCAGCCTGAGCCAGTAGTTGAAGAAGCGCCTGTTGCTGAAAAACCGCAGCGTAAAGAAGCGGTCATTATTATGAACGTTGCGGCGCATCACGGTAGTGAGCTCAACGGTGAAGTGCTGCTCAACAGCATTCAGCAAGCCGGTTTTAAATTTGGCGATATGAATATTTTCCATCGTCATTTGAGCCCGGATGGCAGCGGTCCTTCGCTGTTCAGCCTTGCCAATATGGTTAACCCAGGAACGTTTGACCCCGAAATGACGGGTGATTTCAGCACCCCTGGCGTGACTATTTTTATGCAGGTTCCGTCCTACGGTGACGAGCTGCAAAACTTTAAGCTGATGCTGCAGTCCGCACAGCACATTGCCGATGAAGTGGGTGGTGTGGTGCTCGACGATCAACGTCGCATGATGACGCCGCAGAAACTGCGCGAGTATCAGGACCGCATCCGCGAAGTTAAAGAATCTCGCGCCTGATTTTCCTCTGGCGTGACATCTCCTTGCTAAACCCCCGCCTGTCGGGGGTTTTTTATCATTGATGGTGCGATATGGAATCAATCGAACAACAACTGACAGAACTGCGAACCACGCTTCGCCATCATGAGTATCTCTACCATGTGATGGATGCGCCGGAAATTCCCGATGCGGAATATGATCGCCTGATGCGTGAACTGCGCGAGCTGGAAGCGCAGCATCCGGAACTTATCACCCCCGACTCGCCAACCCAACGTGTTGGCGCCGCCCCGTTAGCAGCGTTCAGCCAGATTCGCCATGAAGTGCCAATGCTGTCGCTGGATAACGTGTTTGATGAAGAGAGTTTTCTCGCCTTCAACAAGCGCGTGCAGGACAGACTGAAGAGTACGGACAAACTAACCTGGTGCTGCGAACTGAAGCTGGACGGGCTGGCGGTCAGTATCCTGTATGAAAACGGTGTGCTGGTCAGTGCCGCAACGCGTGGTGATGGTACTACGGGTGAGGATATTACCTCGAACGTGCGCACCATCCGTGCGATCCCATTAAAACTGCGAGGCGATAACATTCCGACGCGTCTGGAAGTGCGCGGTGAAGTGTTCCTGCCGCAGGCCGGATTTGAAAAAATTAACGAAGAGGCCCGCCGTACTGGCAACAAAGTGTTTGCTAACCCACGTAACGCAGCGGCCGGGTCATTGCGTCAGCTCGATCCACGTATTACAGCGAAGCGACCGCTTACTTTCTTCTGCTATGGCGTTGGTGTGCTGGAAGGTGGTGTGTTGCCTGATACCCACCAGGGCCGTCTGCTGCAATTTAAAGAGTGGGGATTGCCGGTGAGCGACAGAGTTAAGCTTTGCGACTCTCCGGAGGAAGTACTTGCTTACTATCACAAGGTTGAAGAAGACCGACCGACGCTGGGATTCGATATCGACGGTGTGGTGATCAAAGTCAACTCCATGGTATTGCAAGAGCAACTGGGTTTTGTTGCCCGCGCGCCGCGCTGGGCGGTGGCCTTTAAGTTCCCGGCGCAAGAGCAGATGACCTTTGTTCGCGATGTTGAGTTTCAGGTCGGACGTACCGGGGCGATTACGCCTGTCGCTCGCCTTGAGCCAGTTCAGGTTGCCGGGGTGTTGGTCAGTAACGCCACCTTGCACAATGCGGATGAAATTGAGCGTCTTGGTTTGCGTATTGGCGATAAAGTCGTCATTCGCCGTGCGGGCGATGTCATCCCGCAGGTAGTAAACGTCGTGCTTTCCGAGCGCCCGGACGATACGCGTGAAATTGAGTTTCCCACCCACTGTCCGGTATGCAACTCAGACGTTGAGCGTGTGGAAGGCGAAGCGGTTACTCGCTGTACCGGTGGTTTAATCTGCGGAGCGCAGCGTAAGGAATCGCTGAAACACTTCGTTTCCCGCCGCGCGCTGGACGTTGACGGCATGGGCGACAAAATTATCGATCAACTGGTCGAGAAGGAGTATGTCCACACACCAGCGGATCTCTTCACACTGACCGCAGGTAAGCTGACCGGTCTTGATCGTATGGGGCCGAAATCGGCTCAAAACGTGGTGAATGCGCTGGAAAAAGCGAAAGAAACGACGTTTGCCCGTTTCCTCTACGCGCTGGGCATTCGTGAAGTCGGCGAGGCCACAGCCGCTGGTCTGGCGGCGTATTTCGGCACGCTTGAAGCGCTGGAAGCGGCCTCTATTGACGAGCTGCAAAAAGTGCCGGATGTCGGCATTGTGGTGGCGACGCACGTGTTTAATTTCTTTGCCGAAGAGAGCAACCGCGAGGTGATAGGCCAGTTACTGGCGCAGGGCATTCACTGGCCTGCGCCGGTGGTCATCAACGCTGACGAAATCGACAGCCCCTTCGCGGGCAAAACGGTGGTGCTGACCGGAAGCTTGAGCCTGATGTCGCGTGATGACGCCAAAGCACGGTTGACCGAACTGGGCGCGAAAGTAGCCGGTAGCGTGTCGAAGAAAACCGATCTGGTTATTGCCGGCGAAGCGGCGGGTTCGAAACTGGCAAAAGCGCAGGAACTGGGTATTACCGTGATTGATGAAGCTGAAATGATCCGCTTACTGGGTGCCTGAGATGGAAAAAGAGCAGCTGGTTGAAATCGCCAATACCGTGATGCCCTTTGGCAAATATAAAGGGCGTCGGCTGATTGATGTACCGGAAGAGTATCTGCTGTGGTTTGCCCGTAAAGATGAATTCCCGCCGGGTAAACTGGGCGGGCTGATGCAAATCACGCTGCTGATTAAAACTGAAGGGCTGACGCAACTGGTGCAGCCCCTGAAACGCCCGCTCTAAGCCTTTGCGGCGCGGCTTTTCTGCTGCGCCTGCAATGCGTCTGTTTGTTGCTTGTAGCGACGTGCCAGCACGGCACACACCATCAGCTGAATTTGATGGAAGATCATCAACGGCAGCACCATCATTCCTATCACTGACGTCGGGAACAGAATATTTGCCATTGGGATCCCATTCGCCAGGCTCTTTTTCGATCCGCAAAAGACAATGGTGATCTCATCGGCTTTGTTGAAGCCGCATTTCCGCGCAACAAAGACGTTGATGCCAATCACGATTGCCAGCAATACGATGCTGACCACCACGATAAACAGCAGCGAACCAATCCCCACTTTGTGCCAGATCCCGTTAACCACGGCTTCACTGAAGGCGGAGTACACCACCAGCAAGATGGAGGATTGGTCCGTTTTGGCGATCCATTTTTTATGTCGGGACACCCAGTTACCAATCCACGGACGTGAAAGATGTCCCAGTACGAACGGCAGCAGCAGCTGCAGCATGATTTTCCCCACCTGCTCCAGACTGCCTTCTGCGCCATGCATATTCATTACCAGGCCAACCAGTAACGGCGAGAGAAAAATACCCAGCAGGCTGGAGGCCGAAGCGGAACACACGGCGGCAGCAACGTTACCCCCCGCCAGCGACGTAAAAGCGATTGCCGACTGCACCGTGGCCGGCAAAATACACAGGTACAGGAAACCGGTGTACAGCATCGGGTCAACATTTACCGGTGCCCACCAGGCGAACAGAACGCCCAGCACCGGGAAAACAACAAACGTGCTGCACATCACCCACAGATGTAAACGCCAGTGACTACCGCCGGCAATAATGGCTTCACGCGAAAGCTTCGCCCCGTGCATAAAAAACAGTAGGGCAATGGCAGCGGTGGTTAAGCCTTCAAAGAAAGGTACAAAGCCACCTTCGGCCGGGAAAAAGGACGCCAGTAAAACGACCGTAATCAACGTTATCGTGAACGGATCAAGGATACGAAAAAGTTTCATAAAAGCTCCTGAAATTCGGTAGGAACATTTTGCGTTTTTCTGTTTGAGAAATAAAATTGATTTATTGCATCCATATATGAATCGAATAGATGAATTACTCTCTGCGTCAGCTCCGTATCTTTGTTACCGTCGCTCAGGCCAAAAGCTTTAGCCGGGCGGGGGATATCATTGGCTTAAGCCAGTCTGCGGTCAGCCACAGCGTTAAAGAGCTGGAAGGGCAGACGGGTGTGCGGTTGTTAGATAGAACAACGCGGGAAGTGGTGCTGACAGAAGCAGGGCACCAGTTGGCGGCGCGGCTGGAACGTATTCTGGATGAACTGCACAGCACGCTGCGTGAAGCAGGCCAGGTGGGAACGCAGTTAACCGGAACGGTGCGCGTTGCCGCCAGCCAGACAATATCTGCTCATCTTATTCCACAGTGTATTGCCCAGAGTAATCAGCTTTATCCAGCAATCGATTTTGTGCTGCACGACAGGCCGCAACAGTGGGTGCTGGAGAGTATTCGTCAGGGCGAGGTAGATTTTGGCATTGTGATAGATCCAGGTGCTGTGACCGATCTACAGTGTGAAGCGGTGTTATCCGAACCGTTCCTGCTGTTGTGTCGAGGGGATCATCCGCTAGCCCAACGCGAATGGGTAAATTGGCAGGATTTATATCACGAGCGCCTGGTATTACAGGATTACGCTTCCGGCAGTCGACCGTTGATCGATGCGGCGCTGGCTCACTTTTCCATTGAGGCCAATATCGTTCAGGAGATAGGTCACCCTGCCACGCTTTTCCCGATGGTTGAGGCGGGGATTGGTATCAGCGTGCTGCCTGCGCTGGCGCTTCCTCTGCCACAGGGCAGCCATTTGCAGGTTAAACGCCTGACGCCGGTTGTGGAACGACAATTGATGCTGGCACGACGTAAAAATCGTTCTTTATCGACTGCGGCCCAGGCGCTGTGGGACGTAGTACGGATGCAGGCCAGTGAATTAACCGCCGGTCGGGCACTGGATCCTTTGTACCAGCTTTAACGATATGGCTGGTGTTTGTCATGTCGTTAAGTTTGGCTTTCAGTATCGATGAACTGATCGTTAACTTTTATATTTTTACCCGGCACCGGACTACCTCTTTATATTTATAAATTCTCCTGCGATATTCTTAGGCAATTGCTTAGCTTGCGGATTTGTAAGGCTATTTTAAATTATTATTTTTTTTCTTGACCTTCCACTTGCTGGAAGGTTGATACTCTTTATACGCAAGTACGGATAGCAGTATCTAATACAATGATGTATAGCGATTGATTAATGAAATGACTAAGCAATTTATACAGTAACTCGTTATAGGTAGAATTAACACGATCCCGATGGAGTAATATTAGTGACATGTTAAATAATCCTACAATAGCTGGTTGCTGAAACTAATCCGGTAAATATATTTAACTAATGGGGTATTGGCGGCGATGATAAGAAAAAATAAAATTTTAATTGCAATGCAAATTAGTATGCTGGCATGGTCTGGTTATACGTTTGCAGCAGACAGAGTGTATGTGGCAAATGAAGGTGCAGATTCAGTTAATGTACTTGATGCTGCGTCTTTAAAGACTGTAGATAAAGTACATGTTGGTAAAATGCCGCATAACGTTCAGGTGTCACCAGACAATAAAACAGTTTGGGTAACCAACCTTGGTGCTAACGGGACACATTCATCAGGCTCTGAACATATGGATATGAGTAAAGATGCCCATTCTGAGAAAATGGATATGGGCAAAGATTCTCATGCAGGCAAAAAGGAACATGGCGAAGTTTGGGTTATTAATGCCGAAAATGATACGGTTATTGCAAAACTTCCGGTTGGCGCACACCCTGCGCATGTTGTCGTCACCCCTGATGGGAAAATGGCGTATATCTCAAATAGTGCAGATAACACCATCAGCGTGATTGATGCAGAACATTTGAAAAATTTAACGACAATTAATGTAGGTAAATTCCCTCATGGCCTCAGAGTGAGTCCTGACGGTAAAGAAGTTTATATCGCGAATATGAAAGGGGGCTCGGTATCCGTTGTCGATACAGCCAGTAATAAAGAAGTCGCGCAGATCCCATTAGGTAAAATGCCAGCCCAGGTAGGTTTCTCACCGGACGGAAAACGGGTGTTTGTTTCCCTGTCTGGTGAAGACGCTGTAGCGGTGATTGATACAGCAACGCGTAAAGTTGTGAAGAAAATTAATGTCGGTACCGTACCAATCCAGCTGTTTGGCACTCCGGATGGTAAAAGCATGCTGGTAACCAATCAGGGCTCGAAGAGCAAGCCGGGTAACACAATAAACATGATTGATATCGCAAGCCTTACGGTAGCGAAAACCATCACCACTGGCGATGGGGCCCATGGCGTGGTTGTCGATAAAAATGGCAAGTATGCTTACGTAACTAACTCATTTGCAAACTCTGTTTCGATGATTGACATTAATGAGCGTAAGGTAGTGAACACGCTCCCGGTAGACAACAACCCAAATGGTATCAGCTGGGGCTCTGTCGAAGTGACGCCTAAATAACTGTGCTAGCATTTATCAATACCCGTCATTCGCTGGCGGGTATTTTCATGAATATTCTATAAATAAAGGAACGACAGATGAGAAAGCCGGAGCGGACAAAAACGCTGCCTAGTAAGTTCAATTTTGATGATACTGTAAACAGACTCGTCAGCGTATTGAATGCTAAAAATATTCGTATTTTTGTGCAGGTTGATCAACAGCAAGCGGCAACGGAAGCAGGTCTTGCTCTGCGACCGACGATGTTATTTCTGTTTGGTAACCCAAAGGGTGGTACTCCTGCCATGCAAGCAAATCCTCATGCGGCAATAGAGTTACCCCTACGGGTGGTTATTTGGCAGGATGACAATGGTGATACCCATATAGATTATCAGGATGCAAGTACTGTTCTGGAGTTTGACTATGGTGTTGCACATAATATTGTTGCTCCAGTTAGCATCCTGACAACCCTTCTTAACGAAGTGGCCGGTAATTAATTGCAAATAACACTAAATGCCTCGTGGATATTTAGTGTTATTTTTCTGCGTTTATTATGCAAATATTTAACCCGCTATAATAAACCTATTGAATAATACATGTGATGTTCATTACTCTTCAATGCTTGTCGATTCGTCTATTTTATAAATAGAAGGTTTTTGTTTGCAATGTTATGTGAAGAGTATATCTTGACGCTCAAATATTAATATGTAAGTTATAAGGATAGTTATGAAAAAGACATTAGTCACATCATTGGCCGCTTCTTTGTGTTTTCTCAGTCTGTCTGCCTTTGCTGCTACAGAAATCTCGCAACAAGAAGCCAATAGTTTAAAGCATGTTAAGTCAATCACCGTAACGGAAAATACGGTGAATCAATGTATGCACAAAATTTCGAAAATGGCAGATAAAGAAGGTGCTGATTTCTTTGTTATTAAGAACTTCTCTTCTATAGGCAATGGTTCTCAGGCTGTAGTGACCAGCGAACTCTATAAGAAGTAAACAGCTGTTTCCCCCGTTTTAATTATTGATTAGCGAAAGTGCGTTGTTGTACCTGCTTTCGCTTATTAATAATCAACAAATGTTTGTCAGTCATTCTCAGGGCGGGTTTTGTCAGCCCACTCGTCTAACGAATTCCTGATGTGTTGGTACTCCTTGCCATTTCTGGCAGAAAAAAAATGTGAGTTCAGGCCGATTTAGCACATGCCATCTATACCGATTTACTATCGGTTATCGGGATAAACGGTATTGGTAATCGATTGCGTAGTCTCGCTATAACAATGCGGTACGCTACGTTATTTCGATTACTCAGTATTAAGGACATCTCATGAGCCACTCTCTTTTCTCGCAAAATCCCTGGTATAGCGCTGATATCATTCGTGGTTACAAACCGGATTTTACGCCGCGCGTAGCCTTTATCCTCGGCTCAGGCCTGGGGGCGTTGGCGGATCAAATTGAGGATGCGGTTGCCATCTCTTACGAGAAACTACCAGGGTTCCCGGTGAGTACCGTACACGGTCATGCTGGTGAACTGGTGTTGGGAAATCTGGCGGGAATTCCGGTGGCCTGTATGAAAGGACGTGGACATTTCTATGAAGGTCGCGGTATGACGGTGATGACGGATGCCATTCGTACGCTGAAGCTGCTGGGCTGTGAGCTGCTGTTTTGCACCAATGCTGCAGGCTCTTTGCGTCCCGAAGTCGGACCGGGTAGCCTCGTTGCGCTTAGCGATCACATCAATACGATGCCGGGTACGCCGATGGTAGGGCCAAACGATGAGCGTTTTGGCGAGCGATTCTTTTCACTGGCGAATGCCTATGATGCTGACTACCGTGCGATCCTGCAAACTGTTGCCTCTGAGGAAGGATTCCCGCTGAGTGAAGGGGTTTTTGTCTCTTATCCGGGGCCGAACTTTGAAACCGCGGCAGAAATCCGCATGATGCAAATTATCGGTGGTGACGTGGTGGGGATGTCGGTGGTGCCTGAAGTTATCTCTGCGCGCCACTGCGGTTTGAAAGTGGTTGCGGTGGCGGCCATCACCAACCTGGCGGAAGGTCTGGGTGATGTTAAATTATCTCACGCGCAGACGCTGGCTGCGGCGGAACTCTCCCGGCAGAATTTCATCAATTTGATCTGCGGATTCTTGCGCAAACTGGCCTGAATAACTAAAAAATGACCCCGCTTGCGGGGTCTTACTTTATGGCAAGGAACGGAAAAATGGGTATCGCATCTCGCTTAAAGCTCATGTCGTTTTTGCAATATTTCATCTGGGGAAGCTGGTTGGTAACCCTGGGTTCCTACATGATTAATACCCTGGATTTTACCGGCGCGAACGTCGGTATGATTTACAGTTCGAAAGGGCTGGCGGCGATTATCATGCCGGGCATTATGGGCATCATTGCCGATAAATGGCTACGCGCCGAGCGCGCCTATATGCTTTGTCATCTGGTGTGTGCGGGCGTGTTGCTATATGCCACAACCGTTACCGATCCGCAGACCATGTTTTGGGTGATGCTGGTTAACGCAATGGCGTATATGCCGACGATTGCGTTATCGAATAGCGTCTCATACTCGTGCCTGGCGCAATCAGGTCAGGATCCGGTCACCGCGTTCCCGCCAATTCGTGTGTTTGGCACCATAGGTTTTATTGTGGCGATGTGGACAGTCAGTTTGATGGGACTGGAACTGAGCAGCGCGCAGTTGTATATCGCTTCAGGCGCATCGCTGCTGCTGGCTCTGTATGCACTTACGTTGCCGAAAATCCCGGTTGCTGAGAAGAAAGCAAACACCACGCTTGCCAGCAAGCTCGGTCTGGACGCCTTTGTTCTGTTTAAAAAACCGCAGATGGCAATCTTCTTTTTGTTTGCGATGATGCTGGGGGCGGTGTTGCAAATCACCAACGTCTTTGGCAATCCGTTCCTGCATGATTTTGCCCGTAACCCGGAATTTGCCGACAGCTTTGTGGTGAAGTACCCCTCCATATTGCTTTCCGTTTCACAGATGGCGGAGGTGGGCTTTATTCTCACTATCCCGTACTTCCTTAAACGATTTGGCATTAAAACGGTGATGCTGATGAGCATGCTGGCATGGACGCTGCGCTTTGGCTTCTTTGCCTTTGGCGATCCGTCGCCGTTTGGTTTTGTACTGCTGCTGATGTCGATGATCGTCTACGGCTGTGCGTTTGATTTCTTCAATATCTCGGGATCGGTATTTGTCGAGCAGGAGGTTAGCTCTAACATTCGCGCCAGCGCGCAGGGGCTGTTTATGACGATGGTAAACGGCGTTGGCGCTTGGGTGGGATCAATCCTGAGTGGTATGGCGGTGGACTATTTTTCTGTCGATGGCGTCAAGGATTGGCAGACCATCTGGCTGGTGTTTGCCGCGTATGCGCTGGCTCTGGCGGTTATCTTTGCATTGTTCTTTAAATACAAGCATGAGCCTGAACGACTGGCACAGAAATCACCGGCACATTAACACTCCATTGGCGGCGGGTTCTGATACCCGCCGTTTCATTTTCTGCAAGGCAATGTGGTAACTTTGCGCATTATCCTTATTTCAGGAGCGCATTATCCATGGAACGCACGCACCGCATCGATCTTAAATTACTGCGTTATTTTCTTGCGGTCGCAGAAGAACTGCATTTTGGACGTGCTGCTGCTCGCCTGAATATGTCGCAACCGCCGCTCAGTACCCATATTAAAGAGCTGGAGCAACAGCTCGGCACTTTGCTATTTATCCGTCATTCCCGCAGCGTAGCGTTAACTCACGCGGGAAAGATATTGATGGAAGAGTCGCGCCGACTGTTATCCAGTGCTAATCAGGCGCTGGCGAGAGTGGAGCAAATTGGTCGTGGTGAGGCAGGGCGAATTGAGCTTGGCGTTATCGGTACAGCGATGTGGGGAAAAATGCGTCCGGTGATGCGGCGTTTTATGAAGGATAATCCCAATGTTGAGGTGCTGTTTCGCGAGAACATGCCCGCGATGCAGATGACGATGCTGGAACGGCGTGAACTGGATGCGGGAATTTGGCGGATGGCTACGGAGCTTTCTCCTGGGTTTACCAGTTTGCGTTTGCATGAGTCCTCTTTTCTGGTTGCCATGCCGGAAGAACATCCTCTTACTGCCTGTGAGTCCATACCGCTGGAGGCGTTGAGAAATGAATATTTTGTCACAATGCCTTCCATTCATACTGACTGGGCATTTTTGCAGCGAGTTTGCCTGAGTGCTGGATTTTCCCCGATGATTATTCGTGAGGTGAGGGAGCCGCAAACGGTGCTGGCGATGATCAGCATGGGGATTGGTATTACGTTAATTGCTGACAGCTATGCGCAGATGAGTTGGCCTGGTGTGGTATTTCGACCGTTAGAGGAACGTATTCCGGCGGATTTGTATATTGTGTATGACCAACTGCAGGCGACACCCGCGCTGGAGAAACTGGTAGCGGCATTGACGATGTGATGTCTGTGCCGGATGGCGACTGACGTCTTATCCGGCTTACGCGTGCGGTATTGTCTGTGCCGGATGGCGACTGACGTCTTATCCGGCCTACGCGTGTTGTGTTGTCTGTGCCGGATGGCGACTAACGTCTTATCCGGCCTACGTGTGTAGTGTTGTCTGTGCCGGATGGCGACTGACGTCTTATCCGGCCTACGCGTGCGGTATTGTCTGTGCCGGATGGCGACTGACGTCTTATCCGGCCTACACGTGTTGTGTTGTCTGTGCCGGATGGCGGCTGACGTCTTATCCGGCCTACGCGTGCGGTATTGTCTGTGCCGGATGGCGACTGACGTCTTATCCGGCCTACGCGTGTTGTGTTGTCTGTGTCGGATGGCGGCTGACGTCTTATCCAGCCTACGTGTGCGGTATTGTCTGTAGGCCTGATAAGCGTAGCGCATCAGGCGATGCAGGTTCGAATCTTATATATCACAGATAGCAAAAAGGCGCCTTTAGGGCGCCTTTTTACATTGGTGGGTCGTGCAGGATTCGAACCTGCGACCAATTGATTAAAAGTCAACTGCTCTACCAACTGAGCTAACGACCCGAAGTGGTGGGTGATGACGGGATCGAACCGCCGACCCCCTCCTTGTAAGGGAGGTGCTCTCCCAGCTGAGCTAATCACCCCCGCTGTGTGGAGTCGCATTATAGGGAGAGTTGAAAATGAGTCAACGCATTTTCTAAAGAATTTGTTCGTTCGTCGTAAATTTAAACAAAACGATCGCAAATCAATCCATGCAGCATGATTTGTATACGAAAATGGCAAAGCGTGATGTTCCAACCTGAACAACATTGAGGAATCAGACCACAGTGATAGAATACGAGCCTGATAATCTTTCCAGGATTTGCCGGTTGTCGGCATCTTTATAAACGTAAGGCCATTTCATGAAAATCAAAACTCGCTTCGCGCCAAGCCCGACAGGTTACCTGCACGTCGGTGGTGCGCGTACTGCTCTATATTCCTGGCTTTTTGCACGTAACCATGACGGTGAGTTTGTGCTGCGTATTGAAGACACCGATCTCGAACGCTCCACTCCGGAAGCTATTGAAGCCATTATGGATGGCATGAACTGGCTGAATCTGGAATGGGATGAAGGCCCGTACTTCCAGACCAAACGTTTTGATCGCTACAATGCCGTGATTGATGAGATGCTGGAAGCCGGTACCGCGTATAAATGCTACTGCTCCAAAGAGCGTCTGGACGCACTGCGCGAAGAGCAGATGGCAAACGGTGAGAAGCCACGTTACGACGGTCGCTGCCGCCACGGGCATGAACATCATGCTGCTGATGAACCATGCGTGGTGCGTTTTGCCAACCCGCAGGATGGATCCGTTATTTTTGACGACCAGATCCGTGGGCCGATCGAATTCAGCAACCAGGAGCTGGACGATCTGATCATCCGCCGTACTGACGGTTCCCCGACCTACAACTTCTGTGTTGTGGTCGACGACTGGGATATGGAAATCACCCACGTTATTCGTGGTGAAGACCATATCAACAACACTCCGCGTCAGATTAACATCCTGAAAGCGCTGAATGCGCCGGTGCCGGTTTATGCACACGTGTCGATGATCAACGGCGACGACGGTAAAAAACTCTCTAAACGTCACGGTGCGGTCAGCGTTATGCAGTATCGCGACGACGGTTACCTGCCGGAAGCGCTGCTGAACTATCTGGTGCGTCTGGGCTGGTCCAGCGGCGATCAGGAAATCTTCACCCGTGAAGAGATGATCAAACTGTTCTCCCTTGGTGCGGTGAGCAAGTCTGCCAGTGCGTTCAACACCGAAAAACTGCAGTGGCTGAACCATCACTACATTAATTCGCTGGCACCTGAATATGTGGCAACGCATCTGCAATGGCATATTGAGCAGGAAAATATCGATACTCGCGTCGGCCCGCAGCTGTCTGAGCTGGTTAAACTGCTGGGTGAGCGCTGCAAAACGCTGAAAGAGATGGCGCAGAGCTGCCGCTACTTCTACGAAGACTTTGCTGAGTTCGACGCGGATGCAGCTAAGAAACACCTGCGTCCGGTAGCGCGTCAGCCGCTGGAAGTGGTTCGCGATAAGCTGGCTGCTATCAGCGAGTGGACGGCAGAAAACGTGCACCACGCGATTCAGGCAACCGCTGATGAGCTGGAAGTGGGTATGGGTAAAGTTGGGATGCCGCTGCGCGTAGCCGTAACCGGCGCGGGTCAGTCTCCGGCGTTAGACGTAACGGTGCATGCGATTGGTAAATCCCGCAGCATTGAGCGTATTAATAAAGCGCTGGCGTTTATTGCTGAGCGTGAAAGCCAGCAGTAAGACCGGTTGAGCTATGAAACAACGGCAGGAGCGCATCCTGCCGTTTTTTTTGCCTGTTATTCAGACTCATCAATACCCAGACGGGTAAGGAAAGTGCGAATACCTTCGCGCGAAATATACATTGCCAGCTTTTCTTGTTCCGTTGGGGACATGTTGTCCAGTGCGCTAATTATCTGGCGACAGGCGTGGCTACGCACCACGTGGGTGTATTCTGCCAGCGGTTCCTCAGCCTGATAAATTTCAGGGACTTTGCGAAAAGCCGGAATATTGAGCAGAAACGTACGGACGCTGGAGTCGATATGGATCAGTCTTGCACGACCCCCTTTAATGCCGGGAAACTTTTCGGTGGTCCAGTTTTGTTCTCTGATCCAACGATTGACGGTTTGTTTGGCAACCCCGAGACATTCCGCCAGTTCTTCGGTCGTCATTTTGCTGCGTAATTTTTTCATATTATTTGTTGTCGCGGATCCCTAAGCGTTGTAACAAACCCGTAATGCCTTCACGCAGGATCAGTGACGTAAACATTTTTTGTTCTGACGGAGTCATCTCTTTGGCGAGCCTAATCAGTAGAGCTTCGATAGAGGTATCGCCGGATAACGATAAATTATCTGATAAACCTTCGGCTGAACGCTCAGCACTGCGAATGTATTCACGAACTTGTTCGGTGACGTGAACCAGACGCGCTTTACCGCCCTGTACGCCTGGTTTTGGTGATGTAGCCCAACCCTCCTTGCGCACCCATTTATTGATGGTCTGTCGGCTGTATCCGGTCAGATTAGCAAGTTCTTCTGGCGTCATCCGTTCCTTGAACATAACGATTCCCTGAATAGTCGTGGGGTTAATTAGTGGCTCATTTTATAGCACCATTTTAGTAGAAACCGTGACGCGTTTAACTACTGAATGCGAGTTGTTACGCAATGTTCTTCATTTGACTGCTTTTTCAGCGATTGAATTCTATGAGTTAATTTTGCCGTTGACACACGCGAAGGGAATTCATATGATGCCGCCCGTCAACTCGACAAGCTTTACGTAATGGGGCTATAGCTCAGCTGGGAGAGCGCTTGCATGGCATGCAAGAGGTCAGCGGTTCGATCCCGCTTAGCTCCACCAAATTTAATCCCAATGAATTTGGTATGTACGTAATAGCATCGTGGGGCTATAGCTCAGCTGGGAGAGCGCTTGCATGGCATGCAAGAGGTCAGCGGTTCGATCCCGCTTAGCTCCACCAAAATTTAAACCCTCGCTGAAAAGCGGGGGTTTTTTGTTTCTGTATCCTACCTGTTCTTACCCTGTATCTCTTCGGTTTGCTGAATAGCAGGCATAAAAAAACCGGGGAGAAGAATCTCCCCGGTCTTATCAATACGACGTTGTCTTACGCTTACAGCACCAGTGCGGCGATAGATGCAGACAGTACGCTCACCAGCGTAGAGCCGTACACCAGCTTCAGACCGAAGCGGGAAACCACGTTACCTTGCTCTTCGTTCAGACCTTTAATCGCACCGGCGATAATACCGATGGAAGAGAAGTTAGCGAAGGAGACCAGGAACACGGACAGGATACCTTCTGCACGCGGAGAGAGCGTGGCGGCAATTTTCTGCAGATCCATCATCGCAACGAATTCGTTGGAAACCAGTTTGGTTGCCATGATACTGCCCACCTGCAGCGCTTCGCTGGACGGCACACCCATTACCCATGCAACCGGGTAGAAGATGTAGCCCAGGATGCCCTGGAAGGAGATGCTGTAACCAAACCAGCCGGTCACGGTGGCGAACAGGGCGTTCAGGGCTGCGATCAGCGCGATGAAACCAATCAGCATCGCCGCAACGATAATTGCCACTTTGAAACCTGCCAGGATGTATTCACCCAGCATTTCGAAGAAGCTCTGGCCTTCGTGCAGGTTAGACATCTGAATGTTTTCTTCGCTGGCATCAACGGTGTACGGGTTGATCAGCGACAGCACGATAAAGGTGCTGAACATGTTCAGAACCAGCGCCGCAACCACGTACTTCGGTTCCAGCATGGTCATGTACGCGCCGACGATAGACATGGAAACGGTCGACATCGCCGTTGCAGCCATGGTGTACATACGGTTGCGAGACATTTTGCCGAGAATATCTTTATAGGCGATAAAGTTCTCGGACTGACCCAGGATCAGGGAGCTGACGGCGTTGAAGGATTCCAGCTTGCCCATACCGTTCACTTTGGATAACAGGAAACCAATCGCGCGGATGATAACCGGCAGAACGCGGATATGCTGCAAAATACCGATCAGGGCGGAAATGAAGACGATTGGGCACAGCACTTTCAGGAAGAAGAATGCCAGGCCTTTGTCGTTCATGCTGCCGAAGACAAAGTTTGTCCCTTCATTAGCGAATCCGAGGAGTTTTTCAAACATCTCGGAGAAGCCTCTCACGAAGCCCAGACCGACATCAGAGTTCAGGAAGAACCATGCCAGTAACACTTCAATAACAAGCAATTGAATAACATAACGAATGCGGATTTTTTTACGGTCACTGCTTACCAGCAGTGCGAGTACCGCAACCACGGCAAGGGCCAGGACGAAATGAAGAACGCGGTCCATATTTGCTCCAAATATGAGGCAGGTTTAGTTTTCGTGCACATTCTATGTAACAACCATAAAGAAAACGAGATCAAACACACACTATAATAAGGACCTGTGACGAGATTCAAAATTAGTGATCGGTGATACACTTCTGTTATGTTTAGTATGGAAGTGAAAAGTTATGTCATTGTGCTAATCTCATAACAATAATTAAACATCTCACCGGTATTTCCAGAATCCTTATCGATCCATAGACAAACGCTATCAGAGAAATCAACTTCACCCATTAAAATGAATTTGATAATCATTCTCAATAGGCGTAGCTTGAAACATAGCAAAGGCTATGTTTCTGAGGCACTAAAATGACTAACGATCGCGTTGAGAGTAGCAGTGGACGGGCAGCGCGCAAGTTGAAGCTCGCATTAATGGGACCTGCGTTCATCGCGGCGATCGGCTACATCGATCCGGGCAACTTCGCCACCAACATCCAGGCAGGGGCCAGCTTTGGCTATAAACTGTTGTGGGTGGTGGTCTGGGCAAATCTGATGGCGATGCTGATTCAGGTGCTGTCGGCAAAGCTGGGTATTGCCACGGGTAAAAACCTGGCGGAGCAAATTCGCGATCACTATCCTCGTCCGGTGGTGTGGTTCTACTGGGTGCAGGCCGAAATTATCGCCATGGCGACAGACCTTGCTGAATTCATTGGCGCCGCGATTGGTTTCAAATTGATCCTCGGCGTGTCGTTATTGCAGGGGGCCGTGCTCACCGGTATCGCGACTTTTTTGATTCTGATGTTGCAGCGCCGTGGGCAAAAACCGCTGGAAAAAGTGATTGGCGGCTTGCTGCTGTTTGTGGCTGCGGCTTACATTGTTGAACTGATCTTTTCCCAGCCGAACTTCGCGCAACTTAGCAAGGGAATGGTTATCCCGAGCCTGCCTAATTCCGAAGCGGTGTTCCTGGCGGCTGGCGTGCTCGGCGCGACTATCATGCCACACGTCATTTATCTGCACTCTTCCTTAACTCAGCATCTGCACGGCGGAACACGTCAACAGCGCTATGCGGCCACGAAATGGGATGTGGCAATCGCCATGACGATTGCTGGATTTGTCAATCTGGCGATGATGGCGACGGCTGCCGCTGCATTTCACTTTAGCGGGCATACCGGTATTGCCGATCTCGATCAAGCGTATCTGACACTTGAACCGCTGTTGAGTCACGCTGCGGCGACGGTATTCGGTTTAAGCCTGGTGGCTGCGGGACTTTCTTCTACCGTGGTCGGTACGTTGGCCGGGCAGGTGGTGATGCAAGGGTTTATCCGCTTTCACATTCCGCTTTGGGTACGCCGTACCGTCACCATGATGCCATCATTTATTGTGATTTTGATGGGACTGGATCCGACGCGTATTCTGGTGATGAGCCAGGTATTGCTCAGTTTTGGTATTGCACTGGCGCTGGTGCCGCTACTGATCTTTACCAGTGACGGTAAGCTGATGGGCGATTTGGTGAATACCCGTTGGGTAAAACAGGTAGGCTGGGTGATTGTTGTGCTGGTGGTGGCGCTCAATATCTGGCTGTTGGTAGGAACCGCACTCGGTTTGTAAAAACAAAAGGGCCTGTTGGCCCTTTTGTTACATTAATGATGATGTTTGTGGCCACGCCCGCGACCGCGGTGGTCGTCACGATCGTTCCAGCCTTCACGATAACCACGCTCATAAGCTTTGCGTTTGTCCCAGCCACGATGGTAGCCGTTGTCATGACGCCACCAGCGATTTTTGCGCCACTCATAGTTATGGTGCCAGTAATCCCGGTCGCGCCAGCGGCCGCCATCCCAGTAGTTACCGTAGTTATCGCGATCGCCAATTTGTAACTTTATTGATGGCAGCAGGGTGATTTCGCCAGCGTTCGCGGCCAGCGGTGTAAAAGCCAATAAGACTGCCGCCAGAATCAGTGACCTGAACATGTTTTCTCTCCTTCACGATCGAGCCGTAGCCGGCCTGTTAACGTAATATTACGGGGCAGTAAAGCCCCGTTTCATCGCCTTAACTCTTAAATCGCAAGTGAGAGCACTTTTTGTTAATAAATGTGTCTTTATTTCAATCAACTCAGGATAGCATCAATCTCCGCGCACTCTTCAGACGTAAAGTGACGGTTTGCCAGCATACCGACAGCGTCTTCAATCTGCGCCGTTTTACTCGCGCCAATCAGCACGGACGTGACTTTGTCATCCCGTAACACCCATGCCAGCGCCATTTGGGAAAGCTTTTGCCCGCGTCGTTCTGCCAGCACATTCAGCGCCCGCACTTTTTCCAGCTTTTGTGGAGTGATCTGGTCCGGATTTAGAAAGCGACTGGTGCTTGCCGCACGAGAATCCGCAGGAATGCCGTTCAGATAGCGGTCGGTTAACTGTCCGCCAGCCAGCGGTGAGAAGGCGATACTGCCGACACCTTTTTCCTGTAATAGTGACAGCAAGCCATCTTCGACCCAACGTTCAAACATGGAATATTTGGGCTGGTGAATAAGGCATGGCGTACCTAAATCGTCGAGTATTTCAATCGCCTGCCTGGCAAGATCTGCCGGATAGTTAGACAACCCGACGTACAGCGCTTTGCCCTGACGGACGATGTGATCCAGCGCGCGCATGGTTTCTCTGAGCGGTGTTTCAGGGTCGGGGCGATGGTGGTAGAAGATATCGACATACTCCAGCCCCAGACGCTTCAGGCTTTGATCGAGACTGGCAATCAGATATTTGCGTGAACCCCAGTCACCGTAGGGACCTTCCCACATGGTGTAGCCCGCTTTTGTGGAGATAATAAGCTCATCTCGCCACGGTAAAAAATCTTCCTGCAGGATCCGACCAAAATTCCGTTCTGCCGAACCCGGTGGTGGACCATAGTTATTTGCCAGATCAAAATGGTTGATTCCCAGATCGAATGCGCGCTGTAACAATGCGCGACTGTTCTCGACCTGTGTGGTATCGCCAAAATTGTGCCACAAACCCAGAGAGACAATCGGGAGCTTAAGGCCGCTCTGACCGCAGCGGCGGTACTCCATTGTCTGATAACGATTTTCATCTGCGTGATAAACCATGTCACCCCCCTTCCACAATGCGTGTGCCTTTCAGTGTATACGGTTACACCGTCGATTCTTCAATGAATTTTTACCGCCAAAACTGTAAATCCTGCTTTCCACCCCTTCACAGCGACTTTCCTGGACAGTCATCACAGTTCTTCGATACTCAACATGAGGTTACCGTCAGAAGGATAGCTGTCATGCAAACCCCGTATTCCGTTGCTGATTATCTGCTGGACAGGCTGGCAGGCTGTGGCGTCGGCCATCTCTTTGGTGTGCCGGGCGATTATAATTTGCAGTTTCTTGACCACGTGATTGAACATCCCAACGTATGTTGGGTCGGGTGTGCGAATGAATTGAATGCGGCTTATGCGGCAGATGGCTATGCCCGGGTATCCGGGGTTGGGGCGCTGCTCACCACGTTTGGTGTGGGGGAGTTAAGCGCAATTAACGGTATCGCGGGTAGCTTCGCGGAATATGTTCCTGTTTTGCATATTGTCGGCGCGCCCTGTCGCGGCGCGCAGCGTCGCGGAGAGTTGATGCATCACACTTTGGGTGACGGTGACTTTCAGCATTTTTACCGCATGCAGCAGGCGGTAACGACGGCCAGCGCGATACTGGATGAACAAAATGCCTGCTATGAGATTGACCGTGTGTTGCGAATGATGCTCAGCGAGCGCAGGCCGGGCTATCTGATGCTACCTGCTGATGTGGCTAAACAGCCTGCTACGCCACCGAATGATATTATGATTGTTCCTCTGAGCGAGCCGGAAAGCAGCGTGATAGAGGCGTTTCGCTACCATGCCCGTGAACGATTGCTGGACAGCCCACGCGTAGCGTTGCTGGCCGACTTCCTCGCGCTGCGTTTTGGTCTGCAGCCGGTTTTACAGCGCTGGATGGCGGAAACGCCTATGGCTCATGCCACGTTGTTGATGGGCAAAGGACTGTTTGATGAGCGTCACCCGGAGTTTGTTGGCACGTACAGCGCTGGAGCCAGCAGCGATTATGTACGTCAGGCTATAGAAGATGCCGATACGATAATGTGTGTCGGCACACAATTTGTCGACACCCTGACTGCTGGGTTTACACAACAGCTACCGCAGGATCGCACCATTGACGTTCAGCCCCATGCGTCACGAATTGGATCCCACTGGTTTAACATCCAGATGGAGCAGGCGGTCACCACATTACGTGAGCTGTGCCTGGAAATGTCGTTTTCTCTACCGCCAGAACGTCCGCCAATTAGGCATGTTCAGGTTGAGAAGGGCCCACTGACGCAGGAAAACTTCTGGCACACGGTACAGCAGTTTCTGAAGCCTGATGACATTATCCTCGTCGATCAGGGAACCGCCGCCTTTGGCGCGGCTGCGCTCTCACTACCTTGCGGGGCGGAAGTACTGGTTCAACCGTTGTGGGGATCTATCGGCTACGCGCTCCCCGCGGCATTCGGCGCGCAAACGGCCTGTCCGGACCGTCGGGTGATCCTGATTATTGGCGATGGCGCGGCGCAGCTCACCATTCAGGAGCTGGGCTCCATGCTCAGAGACGGGCAATCGCCGGTTATTTTACTGCTCAACAATGACGGATATACCGTGGAGCGGGCCATACATGGGGCAAATCAGCGCTATAACGACATCGCCGCCTGGAGCTGGACGTCGGTGCCGCAGGCGTTTAGCCGTGAATGTCAGGCCGAATGTTGGCGGGTGAAGCAGGCGGTACAGCTGGAAGAGGTGCTGGCCCGGTTGTCCCATCCGCAACGACTGTCGTTAATTGAGGTGGTGCTACCGAAAGCCGATCTTCCTGAATTATTGCGCACGGTGACCCGTGCGCTGGAATCTCGCAACGGCGGATAGCTATTTATCAGGGCGCTCAGCGACCATCATCGGTTTGCCTGCCAGCAGCAGCCAGGCGGGCAGCATGACGATGCACAGCAGCGGCAGCAGGGTGGAATCTGGCACCACCACTGCTGCCATAAACAGGCTCAGCCAGGCGTCACGGGTGACGACCAGCACCAGCCCGAGAATAGAGCAAGAAACCGTGATGGCAGCCGGCACAGCTTCAACATGGGCGTGCAGCATCAGGCCAAGCGCGACACCAACGAATACCGCCGGGAAGATTCGTCCGCCGCGAAAACCACTCGCCGCTGCTACCACCAATGCCGTTAGTTTGATCACGGCGAGCATGAAATAATCTGATGTCCCCAGCGTTTGGCTAAACGCCATTTGCTGCATTTCGTCCAGTCCCTTAAACAAGGTAAGCGGCCCGCCGATAACACCCAAAATACCAAGGATAAAACCGCCTGCCCCGAGGATCAGCACCGGGTGTCTTAATCGATGCATTAAATGGTGCAAACGCGGCAGACACCAGACGGCAACCATCCCAGCGGCAATGGCGATGGCAGCAACAACCGCGCCGCTGAGGATATCGATCAAGTGCATCTGCGTGTAGTGCGCGATGGGCAGTGAAAAATGGGGGTGAAAAAACAGGCTGGTGGTTAGCGAACCCGCGGCGGCGGCCATTAACGGTGCAAACAGGCGATCCCACAAGGGCACATCGTTTGAGCTATTTAGCGTTTGCGAAAATATCAGCGCGGCGGCAACGGGGGTACCAAATAGCGCGCCGATGGTGCCGGCAGAGGCGAGAATGGTCCAGTCCAGCTTCGCAATGCGCGGAAACATGCGGCTACCAAGTGCCACTGCCAGTGCGATATTCACGGTCATGATGGGGTGTTCCGGACCCAGACTGACGCCACCCGCGAGGCCGAGGATTAGTGCTGCCAGCAGG
Organism: Citrobacter sp. Cpo091; assembly: GCF_030332645.1. Classification (NCBI taxonomy): domain Bacteria; kingdom Pseudomonadati; phylum Pseudomonadota; class Gammaproteobacteria; order Enterobacterales; family Enterobacteriaceae; genus Citrobacter; species Citrobacter sp. Cpo091. The sequence continues at coordinate 435,103 of NZ_JAOWHL010000040.1, read as the reverse complement.
CCCGGTATTGCTGACGTTGGCACCGGCATACCAATTAACGGTTCACAGGCCGGATCCGGGCCTGCGTGGCCATGGCTGTAACGGATTACTAACCCGACCATGATCCCCGTGAGTGTCAGCATACCGATAATCCAGACCGGAGAGTCCTGGGCTATACCGATGCTAACAGGCAGACGTTCCCACAAAAACTGCTGTAAAACGGAAGCCACTTTCATCACAACGATCAACACCAGGCTGGACGCTATGCCAACGATTAGCGCTGGGGTTGATAGCAAGAGCATCGTTCTGGCTCGCGGATGGAGCATTTTCTATTCCTTAAAACAGAGTCATAGACATAGTTTGCACAGCCTGTCTGACGACATCGCTGCAAATGGTGCTGAAACGATAAAGTAATTGTGTGATCTGGATCGATTTTCCACGGGCATCAGCCTTCAGACCGTTGTTGTTATGTCCCCATGAATTTACAGTGTGGCAAAGATTTATTCTGACTTTAGCGGAGCAGTGGAAGAATGACAAAATATGCTTTAGTAGGGGATGTTGGCGGCACCAACGCGCGTCTTGCTCTGTGCGATATTGCCAGCGGCGAGATTTCGCAGGCAAAAACCTATTCCGGGTTGGATTATCCAAGTCTGGAGGCGGTGGTGCGCGTGTACCTGGATGAGCATAGCGTTAGCGTTGAAGATGGTTGTATTGCCATTGCCTGTCCGATAACCGGCGACTGGGTGGCAATGACCAACCATACCTGGGCGTTCTCTATTGCTGAGATGAAAAAAAACCTGGGCTTCAGCCATCTGGAAATCATCAATGATTTCACCGCTGTGTCGATGGCGATCCCGATGCTGAAAAAAGAGCATTTAATCCAGTTTGGTGGCGCGGAACCTGTTGAAGGTAAACCTATTGCGGTTTATGGCGCAGGAACCGGGCTTGGCGTGGCGCATCTGGTCCACGTGGATAAACGCTGGGTAAGCCTCCCTGGTGAAGGCGGCCACGTGGATTTTGCGCCTAACAGCGAGGAAGAGGGAATTATCCTTGAGGTTCTGCGCGCGGAAATAGGTCACGTGTCCGCAGAACGCGTGCTGTCTGGTCCGGGACTGGTGAATCTGTATCGCGCGATCGTCAAGTCTGACGGACGCCTGCCGGAAAATCTGCAGCCGAAGGATATCACCGCACGGGCGCTGGAAGATTCCTGCATTGACTGTCGTCGTGCGCTGTCGCTGTTCTGCGTCATCATGGGACGTTTTGGTGGCGATCTGGCGTTAACGCTGGGCACATTTGGCGGTGTGTACATCGCCGGCGGTATTGTGCCGCGCTTCCTCGACTTCTTTAAAGCATCGGGCTTCCGCGGTGGTTTTGAAGATAAAGGCCGTTTTAAAGCCTACGTGCAGGATATTCCGGTGTATCTGATCGTGCACGATAATCCTGGACTACTTGGCGCTGGTGCGCATTTACGTCAGACGCTGGGCCATATTTTGTAAGGTCAGGGCCGGATGGCGCTCAGCGCTTCTCCGGCCTTGTCGTCCTCGCTGTTCATATTTTCAAAAATTATCTTGATCATCTGTTGTTCAAATAAATCGGCATGCAGGTATCTTGTGTTTTTATATTTTTTATCGGTATCCAGATAGGGTTGATGCAAACAAAATTCTGGTGGCGTGCATGAGATCAGGGTGTTAATAAGGTCAATTGGTTTAGGGTATTCTATAAATAGCGGGCCATGGCGATAGTTATGTTTATTTTGCCATTCCGCCAGATCGTCCATAAAACACTCTGCGGTTGGTTTCGGCATCGCGCTGGCTTTATCTTTGCCCAACACAATATAAGCCAGGTTGTATAACCCGTGCGCGTATGGCCAGAACATTTTATGGAGCTTAGTGAGCCCAGGTTCTCTCAATGCAGACACGCTTTTACAATATAAATCGAGTTGCGTGCCTGCTTCTGTCACATCCTCATCCAGGAGCGCCATCAGATAGCTGAGGATGAACATATCGCTTGCTGTTTGCTTCGTGGTCAGTACCTTTTGCGCTCTTTTTCTGGCATCCACTGCAAAGTCTGCGCGTTTGTACCACAACGCCATCATTAAATTCGTCATGGCCAGGTTAACAGGGTGACCGTTATCACTCATGCCCAATTTTTCAGGCAATAAGAGCGGTACTCGGTCAAATAAACCCGCGGCAAGAATCTCCAGTGTCGTCCATACATTAATACTGTGATCGCAGCCTGAGTCCACACCCTGCGTCACATGTTTAATCATCGCAGACTGTCGCAGGGATAAGTGTAGAGATTCCATATCATTTGACTGTATCGCGGTTTTATATCCTAATAACTCCGGGCTGCGCTTCATGCGCAGCATATAAAGCCATGAACTCAGCTGTTGTTGCAGTGAATAATCCAGATGGCATTGTTCATGAATATCCAGGCACTCAGCTAAATAATCGTCCGTACTTATCCATATCAGGGCGTTTTTTTCCGCTTCTTTTGCGTATTCGCGTAGATATGTACGTTGATATTTTTCGCTCAGCTTCGCCATGACATCACCTGTAAAAAATAGAGTGACGACCAATATACTACAAACTTAGTTCAGCTATCCCGTTCGTTGCGGAAACGACTGAAAGCGTGCGCTGTACTTTCCATTCGTCACGCTTTTTCAGCACTATAAATGCATTAATTGTCTGAATTCTTTCACTTTGCTCCGACTAACCGGGATTTCAAATTCCAGATCCTTTAAACGCAGAATATAAGTGTTGTTAAACCAGGGTTCGATCTCGCGGATTTTATTCAGATTTACGCAGAACGAGCGGTGGCAGCGGAAGAAATGCGAAGCCGGCAGTTTGCTGCAAAATTCGCTGATGTTCATCGGCATGACGTATGATTCTCGTCGCGTATAGACGAACGTCATCTTTTCATGCGCTTCAGCGTAGTAGATGTCGTTGATTGGGGTCACGATGATCCGCTCATCTTTGATCAGGTTGATCGTATCGTTTTCGCGGGCCACCGGACTTACAGGGGACGTTCCCGTTTGCTGTTGCTGCCAGGCGGCTTCCAGCTTTTGCAGCATGCTGACAATGCGTGATTCCTGGTACGGCTTCAGAATGTAGTCAAAAGCTTCCAGTTCGAAGGCTTCAACGGCATGCTCTTTCCACGCGGTAATAAACACAATAAAGGGTTTATGTGCGAACTGGCTGATATTTTGTGCCAGCAATACGCCGTCCAGCGAGGGAATATTAATATCCAGAAAAATGGCGTCAACGCGGTTGTGCTGGAGATATTTCAGCACGTCCAGACCATCGTCAAACGTGCCGACAATCTCCATCTGGCTGTGCTCTTTTATCAGCCAGCTCAGTTCCTGTTGGGCCAGGAATTCATCTTCAACAATGATGACTTTCACGACTTCACTCCTGGTTAAAGCAATAATGTAGTTGGCGCGGCTGCGGGCGAGTGCACATTAGGTACATAAAAGGCAATCTCTGTGCCTGGCTCCAGACGGCGGATATGTAATCCCTCACCGTAGAGCAGCTTAACGCGATGGTGCACATTCAACAGACCAATTTTATTGCCCGGCATTTCATTGGACTCGACCCGTTCAATCACTTTTGGGTCGATACCATGACCCGTGTCTCGTACGGCAATCCGTACCCGGTTGCCGCACTCCGCAACGCTGATAGTGACCACACCTTTCCCTTTGCAGGGCTGGATCCCATGGACGATAGCGTTCTCGACCAATGGCTGAATCAGCAGGCTGGGAATAAAACAGCTTACCTCTTCATCGATATCATAAATAACGGTCAGCTTGTCGCCAAAGCGGGCCTGTTCGATGGTGATGTAATCCTTGATTTGATACAGCTCTTTCTTAATGTCGATCTGCTCATCGTCTTTTAATTCAATATTATAGCGAAGATAGCGCGACAAATTAAAAATGAGCTGACGTGCGGTGTCCGGGTTAAGCCGCACCGACGATGAAATCGCGTTCAGGGCATTAAACAGAAAATGGGGATTTATTTTGCTTTGTAGTGCGCGTAGCTCTGCCTTATTTGCCATTTCTCGTAGTTGCTCTGCGCGGGAGACTTCAAGCTGGGTGGAGATGATTTGCGACAGACCGATCGCCATTTCCTGTAACGAGGAAGTGATTTGATGAGCGTGACAGTAGTAGATCTTCAGCGTGCCGGTCACGACGCCTTTCTCCCAAAGCGGGATCACCAGCATAGAGTGGATTTCCGGGGTGCGATGCGCTTCATCATTGTTTTTTATGATTATTTTACCGTGATTTATGGCTTCTTGCGTGGTAGGGCTGACGAAGTCATCGTTATCGCGGTAGTTGATCTCTCCGACGCCAACATAGGCCAGAACGTGCTGAGTATTGGTGATGGCAACCGCGTCAGCGTGGATATCGTGGCGAATAATTTCGCACACCTGACGTAACGACTCGCTGTTGACCTGGCGAAAGAGCGGCAGCGTTTTGTTGGCGATATCCAGCGCCAGCTTGGCCTGTTTTGCAGCGCTGGCTTCTTTCTCACCTTCAACGCTTTGTACCAGCATCACGATAAAACCAATACAGACGCTGCCTAGGATCATTGGAATACCGATTTTTGAGACAATATCCAGCCCCAGTTCGGTGGTGGGTGCCCAGGCGACGACGAGGATCATGGTCAGTGATTCGCACAGCATTCCGCCTAAAATACCCGCGCGCCAGTGCTGCGCTTTGGGGATCTTACGGTTGATCCACCCGGCAATGCAGCCAGCCAGAATGCTGGTAATAAAGCAGGGTAGGGCAGTTACGCCGCCAATATCGATCAGGTAACGGTGGGTGCCTGCGATCAGCCCCGTAATAATGCCAACCCATGGACCGAACAGGATCCCTCCTGACATGACCGCGATAATACGCACATTGACCAGAGAACCTTCAACCGGTACGCCTGACCAGGTACTGAACAGGGCAAACATGGAGAAAATCGCGGTAACGGCGAGCAGCTCTTTTGGGGAGTGGGCTGACTTGTGCAACAGTTCGCGAAACAGGCGGATACGAATCAGGAAAAACAGACAGAACAGCATCAGTGCTGCCCGGTCAAATACCGCCAGCAGCATATTGAATATTTCGTGCACGGGTGACTCTTGCGCAAGGGTTAAACCACTATGATAGGTAACCTGAGGCAGGATGACCAGCACCCCCGCAGTTCAGAGCTAATGGGGAAAAACCATAATATTAAAAGGGGATTGTTGCATGATTGTTGTATTTACAATACCTGTCCTGTGAGTACTGCGTTCAAGGTAATGTATTTAACAACAAAATGTTAAATGATGGTAATTTTTGGCGGGTTGTGAAAATGGTTATTTCCTCATTTTACTCAGCTGTTCCTCTTTTTCGTCAGGAAAAAATATTTTGTTTTGCCTCTCGACAGAAGGAAATTATTCAGGCTATTTTCTAAACGTGCCACCATCGTGGCAGCGTCGCTCGGACGGTCCGGGCGCTAACGTTAATCTGAGGATATTATGGCTGACTCCCGCCCTGAACGTCGCTTTACGCGTATTGATCGCCTTCCCCCGTACGTTTTTAACATCACCGCTGAACTGAAGATGGCTGCGCGTCGGCGCGGCGAAGATATTATCGATTTCAGTATGGGGAACCCGGATGGGGCCACGCCTCCTCACATTGTCGAAAAACTGTGTACCGTGGCGCAGCGCCCGGATACTCACGGTTACTCCACCTCACGCGGCATTCCGCGTTTGCGTCGGGCGATTTCCCGCTGGTACCAGGAACGCTATGACGTTGAGATCGATCCTGAATCCGAAGCCATTGTGACCATCGGTTCCAAAGAGGGGCTGGCGCACCTGATGCTGGCAACACTCGATCACGGTGATACGGTCCTCGTGCCCAACCCAAGTTATCCCATCCATATCTATGGCGCGGTGATTGCCGGCGCGCAGGTGCGTTCAGTGCCGCTGGTTGAGGGGGTCGACTTCTTTAATGAGCTGGAACGCGCAATACGCGAAAGTTACCCGAAGCCGAAGATGATGATCTTAGGTTTCCCATCCAACCCGACCGCGCAGTGCGTCGAGCTGGAATTCTTTGAGAAAGTGGTGGCCCTGGCTAAACGCTATGACGTGCTGGTGGTTCACGACCTGGCCTACGCTGATATTGTTTATGACGGCTGGAAGGCACCATCGATTATGCAGGTACCCGGCGCTCGCGACGTCGCTGTTGAATTTTTCACCCTGTCGAAAAGCTACAACATGGCGGGATGGCGTATCGGGTTTATGGTGGGCAACAAAACGCTGGTGAACGCGCTGGCGCGAATCAAGAGCTATCACGATTACGGGACCTTTACGCCACTGCAGGTTGCGGCAATTGCCGCGCTGGAAGGCGATCAGCAATGTGTGCGGGATATCGCTGAGCAATATAAACGTCGTCGCGATGTACTGGTCAAAGGACTGCATGAAGCAGGCTGGATGGTCGAGATGCCAAAGGCCTCAATGTACGTTTGGGCGAAAATTCCAGAGCAATACGCCGGGATGGGGTCACTTGAGTTTGCTAAGAAGCTGCTGAACGAAGCGAAGGTATGCGTTTCGCCAGGGATTGGGTTTGGTGATTATGGTGATACGCATGTGCGATTTGCGTTGATTGAAAACCGTGACCGTACCCGCCAGGCTATTCGCGGCATCAAGGCGATGTTTCGCGCAGATGGCCTGTTACCGACCAGTGCAAAATCGACTTCTGAAAGTACCGACTGACAGAATGTTCCCCCAAAATGCAAAACAGGAGCCTGATGGCTCCTGTTTTTTTGCTGCGTCTTTTAATTTAGATCATCAGGGCGAAAGTACCGGCCCAAACGATGACCATAAAAGAAATGCCCATAAAGAAATATTTCACTTTTCATCTCTCCGCGTACCTGAGGTACGTCTAAATGAACATATGCTTACCTGACAGAGAGCTGATGCACTCGCGAACGAAAGGGAGAATACCCCTCATTTGCTTGGCTGCATCACCTCAGAATTCTGAGCTTTAATGCTCCAGACGGCGCTAATGTACGCCTAAAAATGAGGAGAGACAAGAGGCATTTTTTTATTTAATTTTAATAACTTACAACTGTCGTGATTCGGCGACAGTTTAATTTCTGCCGGTAATAAATTGCTATTGAGCGACGGAATGGTTACTCGGAGAATTCTCATATCGCCATGATGTTAATGCGGTTAATTTTTCGCGGAATGAGATAATGAAAAGGTTAAAAATGACCAGATTAATGATGTTAGCACTCGTTTTTACGCCACTGACGTCGATGGCGGCCTCACCGTTGGCGTTTAATTTCAGCTGCGCAAGTATTGGTGGTGTGAATAGTGATGGCAAAGGCAATGTTTGGATTGATGGCTCGAAGGCGACGGTGAAGGCCTTCAATGAAAATTACTGGGAAGCCAAAAGCGGCAACAATACGGTTTCTATTTCTCGTAAAGATGACGGAAATCCGGACGTTTCCTGGAGTGGGCCGAATCGAAAGCACGGGGTATGCCTGCCTGAAGATAATATTGACTTTTCTGGGGCCAAAAAATCGACCAGCACTGGACCCTCTTTTTCCTGCGCTGCGGTTGCAAAGGGCAGTATCGAAGAGATTATCTGCCACAGTCCTTCGCTCTCAGAAATGGATTTAGCGTTAAACGGGGCCTACAAGCAGGCGCTGGTTAAATCGAGCAATAACCCGACGCTGAAAGCAGAGCAGCGCGGTTGGGTGAAAGGGCGTAACGAGTGCTGGAAGGAACAGAATAAATCAGCCTGCATCGCCCGCAACTACAACGAGCGAATGGCTGAACTGCACAGCAAATGGGGCGTTAAGTAATTCAACCGTAGAAAAAAAGAAAGGCCTTACGGCCTTTCTTTTTAGATATACAACGAAGCTTCACCCATCGGGCGAGTTTTGAAGCGACGGTGGATCCAGAGATACTGCTCGGGTGCACGCATGATCTCTTTTTCGATAATTTTGTTCATATACGCCGCAGCCTGGCTTTCATCTGCCGGGTAACCTTCCATTTCTGGGGTGATGAACAGGCGGTAACCGGTGTTATCTGCTTTTCTCACCATGGTTACGGTCAGCATTGCTGCGCCCGATAATCGTGACAGCACGTAGGTACCGTTGGTGGTCGCCACGTCTTTGACTGCGAAGAAGGGGGCGAATGAACTCCCTTTACGACCATAGTCCTGATCGGGGGCAAACCACACTGCCTCGCCTTTTTTCAGGGCGCCGACAATACCACGCAGATTATTTCTGCCGATCATCGCCTTGTTGGAGCGCATACGACCGCGGGTTTGGATCCACTCCATCAACTTATTATTGTGCGGGCGATAGGTTGCCATCATTGGCTGGCAAAGCCCCATTACGCGACCACCCAACTCGAGCGACATAAAGTGTACGCCAACGACCATCACGCCACGGTTTTGCATCTGAGCGCGCTTCAGGTTGTCCAGCCCTTCTACATCAAACCATTTACGCACCCGACGGTCCGGCCAGAACCAGGCCATACCTGTTTCAAGCAGCCCCATGCCGAGCGAACGGAAATTCTCATCGACCAGTTTGTCTCTTTCTTCCTGTGACAGATTTGGGAAACAGAGTTCGAGATTTTTACGTGCAATAGATTCACGGCGTTTTAAAAATGGACGAGCCAGCGTTCCTGTATGGGTACCAAGAAAACACAATACGGGATAGGGAAGCTGTACCAGTAACCAGAGCACACCAACACCAAACCATGTGAGCCAGTAGCGCGGATGCAAAAACGCGCGTGAAAATTTACATTGGGGGAACATAAGCACCTGTTGTTGATACGAAATAGATGTATCGCGAAGATTCTTTGCCTGTCGCTTTACACTCTGCACTGATCGTTAGGCCGCCATGAACGACATTGGTTCCTGTAAAGAGTGTAAAACTGAGTCAGGACAAAACCACGAGGGGGCATGAATGATCGGACGCACAATGTACACCCGAAAATTAATGTCAGCCAGAAATAATTACTCAAGATTCGTAAATGTTTTTAGGGCGATTAAGGGCAAAATTTCGCCTATATATAATTCGTTGTTTTTATGATGATTAAATAAACGACGGAGAAACAGTGTAATAGTAAGCGGTCGAATGATTTTTGTGAATAAAATGTTGCTCAAATTGCATGCGGATAGGAATTATCTTAGAATATAAAGTTAAGGGAGTGTAAGGACTTACGTTAAGTTTACGGCAGACAGGAGGTATCGCTATGCTCTATTTCTGGACCTTTCTCATACTGAGCATTCTGTGCGTCAGTTGCTATATCTGGCAGGTTATAGGCGCTGCGGCGTCAATTAGCGCTTTTCTCGGCATGGCCATCCTTACGGCATTAATTTACGTTTTTACTATGCGGCTGACCAATGGTAACGAAATGGTAACTGGATTATTCCTGTTTCTTGCTCCGACATGTGGTTTGATCATTCGCTTTATGGTCGCGGATGGTAAGCAATAATTTGCAATGTTACGTTTAGCAATAAATTATCACTTTGGGTTATTTATTATTTATCTGAGTTTATCGAAGTGCCAGCATCGCTGGCACTTTTTTGTGAGACCGAAATGAATTACCGGGCATCCGCCAACTGGAGTGATGCTTCCTCTTGCTGAGCATTTTTTCGCTGTTGCTCAAGTTCCAGCGCACCGCGATGAGAGAGGTAGCAGAACAGGATGCAGCAAACAATACCCCCCATCAGCAGATAGAAGCCGCCGTGCCACCCCATTTTGTCGACCATTACGCCAAACAGACTGGTGCCCAGCGATGCGCCAAAAATGTAGCTCATAAATCCGCGCAGTCCTACTGCAGAACCTACTGCGAAGCTGGGGACGATTTCCATCGTCTGAACAGAAGCGAGGAACTGTGGAACATAGATCAGGCAACCCACAATGGCGGCAAAAATAGTGACCATCAGCAGGGATTCACTTTTCCAGTAGCCGATCAAACAGACGAAAATCAGCGCCATACAAATCATGGCCAGCGGCATGCGACGGCCTTTAAACAGTTTATCGGTAAGCCAGCCCGCCAGTAATGTGGAAGGGATTGCCGCCCATTCAAAAAACAGAAAAGCGATGCTCATTTGCTCTTTCGAGAAATGTTTTTCGGTTAACAGATAAATAGGCAACCAGCTAATCATGCCAAAACGCACCATATAGACGAAGACATCTACCAGTGAAACATACCAGGCATTCTTATTACGCAGCACATAGGTGCAGAAAATCTGGAAGGCACTCATATTTTCTGGCGCCTGGTCAGTGTGTCGGGAATTTAATACTACTTTTTCTTCCGGCATCATTTGTTCCAGAGCCGGTAAGCCTTCCTGGCGCGGTGAACCTTTCCCCAGCATCAGCACAATAAAAGCAAACAGTACGGCAACACCGGCCGGGACAATATAGCTGGCGCTTTGCCAGTGCTCGCTCCCTAAAATGGCAAAGGCGGCACCAACAATCGGAGCGACAATACCACCGCCAACGTTGTGAGAAATATTCCAGAATGCGCCGACGCGTCCACGTTCTTTACGCGGAAACCAGTTGGCGATGGTAATAAATGAAGGGCCAACGCCCATACCCTGGAACAAACCGTTGAAAACGACCAGAGCGGCAAAAATCCAGAATCCGGTACTGAATCCTAAACCGACGTTTACGATGGCGCACAGAACCAGGCCGCATGCCATAAAGACCTTAGGGCTGGCCTTGTCTGCCAGACTACTCATAATGCCTTTACTGATCCCATAGGCAATAAGCATACAACTGCTGAGTAGACCAATTTGCGTGGCACTGAGATCCAGATGTTCTTTCAGGTACGGTGTTGAGAGCGTGAAGTTATTACGCACAATATAGTACGCAAGATAGCCAAGAAATACGCTGAGTAATGCCTGAATGCGGTATCGGCCATAAGTTTCCTGGACTTTCTCCGCCGGGACTTTATTTGCCGCTGGCCCTGCCTTAAATATGGATAACATATCATCACCTAAATTTATATTGATGTGAATATCAGGATTTTTCGCAGTGAAGAGTGAAATAGATGGCAGAGAAACTCAAGTTGATGAAATGAGTCACTATTGACACAATTTGTGGATTACGTGGCTGATTTTGACTCTTTTTAAATAATGGCTTTTCAATTCTATTCTTTTACGAACGCTTTTATCATCGGCGTGTGCGGATATTAACAAATTCAGACTGCGTTTTCGGGTATTCTTTACCGATGTCGTCACTTTCCGTTTGGTTATTCTACGAATAACCTTATTCTTCCCCCAGTCGGTGATAAACGGGTAAGTTTTGTCTCAATATTATTTTTTGCATATGTTGGTATTTATGAACGGGATCACAAACAGACTTTTGGGCCGGGGGCGTTGTTGGGCGTTCTCGCTCTGTTTTATGTCGTTGTCGGTGAGTTGCCTGGCGCAGGGTAAAGAGCTGGTAATGGCGACAACCTTTTCCCCTGGGGCAACGGCCTGGATTATTCAGCGTTGGCAGACTGAACCGGGGTCGGTGATGATTCGCACGTTAAACCGGACCAGCAGTTCGTTGGAGCAACTGCTGGATACCGCGAATGCGGAAAATGTTGATCTGATTTTGACTTCATCCCCTATGCTGTTGCAGCATCTGCAGGAGCATCAGAAGTTGGCGCCTTTCGAAAATGCGTTGCCGGAAAGCCAGCGGCTGGTGCCAGACTCTATCCGTTCGACCTCCGTGGCAGTGGCGATATCTGGTTTTGGTCTGTTGATTAATCGTTCTGCGCTGGTGGCACGGCATCTGTCGCCTCCTGCCGACTGGGGGGATTTAACGCTGCCTAAATATCAGAACGCGCTGTTGATGAGTAGCCCATCGCGTTCGGATACCAACCATCTGATGGTTGAGTCATTGCTACAGCAAAAAGGGTGGGAAGCGGGGTGGGCGACGCTGCTGTCGAGTGCTGGAAATCTGGTGACGATTTCATCACGCAGTTTTGGCGTAGCCGACAAAATTAAGAGTGGCCTGGGCGTGGCGGGGCCGGTCATTGATAATTATGCCAACCTGTTGCTTAACGATCCTCACCTGGCTTTTACCTATTTTCCACGCTCGGCGGTATCGCCAACCTATGTTGCTGTTCTCAAGAACAGCCAGCACCCCAATGAAGCGCGTCGTTTTATCCGCTATTTGTTAAGCCCGGAGGGACAGCGGATCCTTGCTGATGCGAATACGGGGAAATATCCGGTAACGCAGCTCGCATCTGATAATCCCCGCGCTGCTCAGCAGGCTATTTTACTGAACCAGCCTCCGCTTAATTATCGGCTGATCCTTAAGCGACAACAGTTAGTCCAGCGGATGTTTGATACCGCCATCAGTTTCCGTCTTGCGCAACTGAAGGATGCATGGCGGGCACTATACAGTGCGGAAGCACGCCTGAAACGCCCGCTACCCGAAATCAGAGCCTTGCTTACCAGCGTTCCGATAGATGCCAAAAGTAGTGAAGATGAAGCCTGGCTTGCGCAGTTTGATAATAAAAGCGTTGCCGAACAGCAGATGATGGAGTGGCAGCTCTGGTTTCTTAAAAACCAGCGTCAGGCGATATCAAAACTGGAAGAATTAAAATGAAAGGAGGATCGATACTGCAACGCCTTCGCCAACTCAGCATCAGCAGCAGTCTGCGGGGAGCCTTTCTAACGGGCGCATTACTGACGTTGAGCGTAAGCTGCGTCAGTTTGTACTCCTGGCATGAGCAGAGCTCGCAGATACGCTATTCGCTTGATGATTACTTCCCGCGCGTGCATTCCGCTTTCTTGATTGAAGGAAATCTTAACCTGGTTGTGGACCAACTGAATGAATTCCTGCTGGCTCCCAATACGACGGTTAGGCTGCAACTGCGCAATCAGATAATCTCGCATCTGGATAAAATCGAAGTGCTGAGCAGGGGGTTGCAACCAGCAGAACAGCAGCAACTGGCGGTGATTTTGCAGGACAGCCGGGCGCTGATGGCGGAACTGGACCGGGTGCTCTACAACATGTTCCTTGTACGCGAAAAAGTGAGCGAGCTTTCCGCGCGCATTGATTGGCTACATGATGATTTTACTACTGAGCTGAATTCACTGGTGCAGGATTTTACCTGGCAGCAGGGGACGTTGCTGGATCAAATCGAGGCCAAAAATGGTGATGCGGCGCTGTATCTCAAACGTGCCCGAGAGGTGCAAAACGAGCAGCAGCAGGTCTACACCCTGGCAAGAATTGAAAACCAGATCGTTGATGATTTACGCGACAGGCTCAATGAACTGAAATCGGGTAGCGACGATGGCATGCTGGTGGAGAATCACATCCGCTACCTGGAAAATCTGAAGAAAACGGCGGATGAAAATATCCGCACCCTCGATGACTGGCCCAGTACTATCACACTGCGACAAACTATCGATGAGCTGCTGGAAATCGGGATGATGAAAAATAAAATGCCCGATACGATGCGCGATTATGTCGCAGCGCAAAAAGCGCTGGTTGATGCCAGCCATGCCAGAGAGGCCACGCTTGGGCGCTTTCGAACACTGCTGGAAGCGCAACTGGGGAGTAGCCATCAGCAAATGCAGACGTTTAACCAGCGGCTGGAACAAATTGTTCGCGTCAGCGGTGGACTTATCCTGCTGGCGACGCTGCTGGCGCTACTTCTCGCCTGGGGGCTTAACCACTACTTCATTCGCTCGCGTCTGGTGAAGCGTTTTACTGCGCTCAACCAGGCCGTGGTGCAAATTGGTCTTGGCAGAACGGATGCCTCTATCCCGGTATATGGACGCGATGAACTGGGGCGTATCGCAGGCTTACTGCGTCATACCCTGGGCCAGTTGAGCGCGCAAAAAAATCAGCTGGAGCAGGAAGTGACCGAGCGCAAGGAGATTGAATCCGATCTTCGTGCAACGCAAGATGAGCTGATCCAGACGGCAAAACTGGCGGTGGTCGGCCAGACTATGACCACGCTGGCGCACGAGATTAATCAACCGCTGAATGCGCTGTCGATGTACCTGTTTACGGCAGGGAGGGCAATCGAACAGGGGCAACCCGCTCAGGCCAGAAGCACATTAACCAAAGCGGAAGGGCTGATTACTCGCATCGATGCCATTATCCGTTCACTGCGTCAGTTTGCTCGCCGGGCCGAACCTGGCACGCCTCTGCATCCGGTCGATCTCCGACAAACGTTCAACGCTGCCTGGGAACTGTTGGCCATGCGACACAAGCCACAGCAGGGTACGCTGACGCTCCCAGACCGGGGCGTGTGGGTGGCTGGTGATGAAGTGCGTATCCAGCAGGTGCTGGTAAACGTCCTGGCAAATGCGCTGGATGCCTGTCCGGTTGCGGCGAAAATAGAGGTTCACTGGCAGACCGAAGGCAGCCGGTTGTGCGTATTTATCAGCGATAACGGCCCCGGTTGGCCTGGAGCATTATTACCATCACTGTTAAAACCGTTTACCACCAGTAAGGATGTTGGCCTCGGTATTGGCTTATCGATTTGTGTATCGTTAATGATGCAAATGAACGGCGAACTGCGCCTGGCGTCGACCCCGGGGCGCAATGCCTGCGTCGTTCTGCAATTTAATCTGACGGATGTAAACGATGTTGAGTGATGAATATTCTGTTCTGCTTATTGATGATGATGCCGATGTTCTTGACGCTTACACCTTGTTGCTTGAACAGGAGGGATATCATGTATTCGCATGCAGTAACCCTTTTGATGCCCGAAATTGGCTGCAGGCCGACTGGCCAGGGGATTGTCCTGAGCGACGTGTGTATGCCTGGCTGTAATGGAATTGACCTGATGACGTTGTTTCATCAGGATGACAATCAGCTTCCGATCCTGTTGATCACCGGACATGGCGATGTCCCGATGGCGGTGGACGCGGTGAAGAAAGGTGCGTGGGATTTTCTGCAAAAGCCGGTTGATCCAGGCAAACTGCTGGTGTTGGTAGAGGATGCGTTGCGGCAGAGAAAATCTGTGATTGCACGTCGTCACTATTGCCAGCAAAAGCTCCAGGTTGAACTGGTCGGCTACAGCGACTGGGTTAATCAGTACCGCCAGCGCTTACGGCAACTGGCGGAAACGGATATTGCCGTCTGGTTTTATGGCGAGCCGGGAACGGGGCGTATGACCGGAGCCCGTTATTTGCATCAGCTTGGGCGCAGCGCTGAAGGACCGTTTATCCGCGGGGAATTGACGTTAGAGAATGCGGGGCAACTCAATGACCTTATTGCCCAGGCGCAAGGGGGAACGCTGGTCCTGAGCCATATTGAGTGCCTGACGCGCGAACAGCAGCACCAGCTGGTGCATTTGCAAAGCCAGGAGCGGCGTCCGTTTCGCTTAATTGGCATTGGCGCCACTTCGTTGGTGGAACTGGCGGCAACTAATCAGATTGTGGCCGAACTTTATTACTGTTTTGCGATGACGCAAATTGGTTGCCAGCCGTTGTCTCAGCGCCCGGATGATATTGAGCCGCTGTTTCGCCATTATCTGCAGAAAGCCTGTCTGCGCCTGAATCAACCCGTGCCCGAGGTTGACGGGGAATTACTAAAGGGAATGCGGCGTCGCGTGTGGTTAAGCAATGTTCGAGAGCTGGCCAATGCCGCCGAGCTTTTTGCCGTTGGGTTATTGCCACTGGCTGAAACCGCGAATCCACAGCTACATTTGCCCGAACCGACACCGCTCGATCGTCGCGTCGATGAGTACGAGCGACAGATCATTACCGAAGCGCTTAATATTCATCAGGGACGTATTAATGAAGTGGCGGAGTATTTACAAATTCCGCGTAAGAAACTGTATTTGCGCATGAGAAAATACGGACTGAGCAAGGAACACTATAAGTTTTAGCAGATGGCGTGTGGGGAAGAAGAGCGGTTGACGGTATTTCGGTGGCGGCGCTAGCGTTCACCGAAATACGCGACGGAACTCTGGGTGATTATCGGGGTGTTTTTCTTACCACATCAAATCGTCAGGAATGACAAAATCAGCATACGGATCGTCTTCGTCCTTCGCTTCCTGGCTCAGTTCGCAATTGAGAACAATATAGCTTGCATCGCGCTGGGCAATCTTGTCGGCGACAACAGCCGGGATAATGGCGTATTCGCTCTCGCTGCTGCTTTCAGCTGTCAGGCGGGCAATGGCCAGACGGCCCTTGATCAACTGAGACTGGGTTACTTTATCAACATAAACTTTTTTGATCAGGTTATTGTCGGTAAAGTTGTAACCAATATCGCCACGGGAAATGGTGATTTTGTTCATTTCAATCAGTTGCTTGATCTGCGCTTTGTATTCTTTAGACAATGCGGCCTGCTTCTGCTGTTCGCTGAGCTGCTTATCACGCTCGACCTGTGCTTTTTTATTTTCTTCAACCGCTTCTCTGGCTTCACGAGCCTGAACGCGCGATTTTTTCGCCGTTCTCTGCACTTTCGCCATTTTTTTGCTGCTGACCAGACCCGCTTTAAGCATCTGTTCTTGTAGGGTAAGTTTTGTCATTGTCGCTTCTAATCCAAAAAATCGTTGTAAGGATTATAACCTTAACGTTCGGCGGGACGCCAGAATGATGGCCGCGCCATGGCTGTTATCTCGGGCTGCTGTCACTGTCATGTGCTTCTCTCTCTATCTGAATCAGTTGATGATTACCTGATTCTTTAATAAAAAATAATATGCCAAATAAGTTAGCAAAATGGAGCATAGATTCGCATGTGTTAATTATTTAGAGTTTTATTCTAATTGAAGTAATTAAATAGAGTTATCTTGGCAAAAATTTAATCTAAAAAACAAACAGTTGCCCATTGTTCAAATTTAAAGAGCCGCTTCTTTACGCCGATAACCATAATGAATATATGGATAATGGAGGGAAGTGGCATGTGGTGGGTTTATCGAATGCCGATGAAAATGAAGTTAATAATTGCGCTACAACCATTATTACTGGCGTTATGTTGGTTTGCTGGTTCAGGAATATTAACGCGCATTGAGACAGAACGGCAGATGGAGAATATTGCCCAACTGACAGCGCTCGCACGCAGTGCCGGAAATGTAGTGCATGAATTGCAAAAAGAACGCGGCATGAGTGTCGGGTTTCTGGGGGCTGAAGGGAAGACGTTCAAAGATGAGTTAAACGCACAGCGGACTTTGACCGATCGCGAGATCGAGATATTTGTGCGGTCACTGTCCGATACTGCCTTACCGGAAGGGGATGTCGCCACTTCTGTCGCTGCGTTTAAGAAAAATATTCTTTCGCTCGCTACCATCCGCGAAAACGTCACGCAGTTGGGGCTTCCGGCTTCAGATGTGGTTAAGTTTTATACCAACGTCATTGCTGATGTGCTGAATTTTGTGGGTAGATTGGGGCAGTTGACGGATTCTGGTGAGATGGCAAACGCATTCGCCGCCTACTACAACCTGCTGAATTTGAAAGAACAGGCGGGTATTGAACGGGCGCTGTTATCAAATATCTTTTCCTCCGGTCATTTCGCCGACGGACAGTTACATCAACTCAGTGATGTCGTCAGTAAACAGAACGTTTGGTTGGCAGAATCGTTACGCCTGAGTTCACCGGAACAGGCGGCCATGTTGAAAAGCCGCTTACAGTCAGCAGAAGCGTCAAAAGCCCTCTCATTTCGCGAGATCGCGTTTAACCATGTCGAGAACGGTGGATTTGGTGTCGATCCTACGGTCTGGTTTAAAGTACAAACCCAGCGTATTGAAGTGATGCGGCAGATAGAAAATGTGACGGCGAATCGTCTGTTGGAGAATGCAGAAAAACTCGCGCAGGATGCACGAAAAAACTGGCAAATATATATGGCTGTTAGCCTGTTAGCGCTCCTGGCATCATTGACGTTCGCTGGGGCCATCGCAATCAATATGCACCGTCAGTTTAGTGACACGCTACGCAAGATTGCGGGTATGAATGGCGATCTGACTCAACGTCTGGCGACCCCGGGCAAAGATGAGCTTTCCTCACTTAATCGTGCCTATAACACGATGCTGGAAAGTATTCAGCATATTGTACAGGAGATTAAGCAAGGCTCCGTGGTTTTGTCCGATGCCAGTAGCAGTATTACGGCGGGAAATCAGGATCTGGCTCAACGTACAGATGAACAGGCTGCATCAATAGTAGAAGCTGTGGCCAGCATGGAGCAGCTATCAACTGCGATTACGCAAACAGCGGATAATGCCCGCGAAGCTGAGCATCTGACAATCAGACTGGAAAAAGAGGTCCGACAGGCCAGTAACGTTGCTAGTGCGGCAAATCAGAGTATGGGGGATATTCGCGCTTCCAGTGAGAAAATCTCGAATATTGTGACCTCGATTGATGATATTTCGTTTCAGACTAACTTACTGGCGCTGAATGCGGCAGTGGAAGCAGCACGGGCTGGAGAGATGGGCAGGGGGTTTGCTGTCGTAGCCAGTGAAGTGAGAAATCTTTCGCAGCGTTGCGCCAAAGAGGCTAACCAAATCCGTGAGCTGGTCGCGCAGAATATGGTCAAAATTAGTGAGGGCGTTGAACGGGTTACTGCATCTGCTACCGCGCTGGAAGCCGCGGCGGATAATACCACCAGTATGAAGCAATATATTGCAGATATCGCTCGTGTGGCGACGGAGCAGTCACAAGGGGTAACCCAGATAAACCTGGCATTGCGACCGATGGAGCAGGTTACACAGCAAAATGCGGCGTTGGTATCTCAGGCTGCGAGCGACAGCCAGCGGCTGGACAATCTGTCGGCAACCATGAAGGATCTGGTTAACCGTTTTGTTGTCTGACGTGATGCAGTTTAACCGACCCGGAAAACATACCGGGTCGGTTAAGTCTCATCGCCTTATTGTAAGTTGCATACTGTTAACGCTGGCTCAGAACAACTTTTCGCTGAGTACATAATATGACTACTGACAGCTTAAAATCCAATTGTCTTGTCATGAGTTTTCGGGATTTAAGTTCTTTCATCGTAACACCGCGAATATGACCTTCATCTATCAGTTTCTTTATCTCTGCAGTGCTGAGTAAAAGCTGTCGCTTCAATATCGATAGCACATTAATCTGAAAAGAATGGGAAAGTCTGATGCTGACGGTGACGTTCTGGCCGCTGTTGATGCTGACCTGCCACTGTTCCTGAATACGAAAATCAGGTTTACCTGCAAGCTCAGCATTATTCCGGTTCAGGGTCGCTTTATCATTGGCAAAATAGTGAACTGTACTGGCATCGTTAGTGATAAATCGATGATACAGCTCGCGATTGATTTTGCTGACGTGAAGCCGTGAAAACAGCGAGATGTTCCATGTGTATTCGCAGTGGATGCTTTTATAAATACTCCAGATATCGAGCACTTTCTTTTGCGAATTGACTCTGAATGCTCCGGAAGGTGCGAATTCGCGTTTTACATTACATGATGGACAACGCTTAGCTATGCGCTGGTACCCGACAGGGGTGACAGTCCATGTGACTTTCATACCATACCTTTTTTAACCCAAATAAATTCGGATCCGTTTTGAACGAACCATCGTTTTTATGTGAGAAAAATATTTTTTAAATATTTTTCAGTGGGTTAAGAAAAGATTTCTAACACAGTGACCCTTTCTGCCAACAAATGAATCTCGCGAGATTATCAGTGTGGATACACTCAAGTATATGAGTTCAATCAATATTTATTATGTTGCCCGGAGGGAGTGCAACTTATGGCGTCGGTCATCCTGGTAATTTCTTCCTGTAGGTATTCGAGGGGAGGTTGTTGAAAAGAGAAAGGGACTGACGTGAGTCACAGAGCATCCCCGCCTTTATGGCGGGGAAACATCATTAACGATAAATGGCTACAACAGGTTTTCCGTCATTACCTATGGTTCCCCGGTACATCCCTTCAGAGTTGAAGGACATGGTGTAATTACCTGCTTTATCAAGCACAATAACCCCACCGCTGCCATTCAGCGCCTTAACTTCATCCAGGGCATTCTGTGCTGCGTCCTTTAAAGGGATATTGCGGTATTTCACTTGGGCTGCAATGTTATAAGCGGTAAGCGTGCGGATAAACATTTCTCCTGAACCGGTTGCGGATACCGCCACGGTTTCATTGTCGGCATAATTACCTGCGCCAATGATAGGTGAATCTCCTACTCGTCCGTAACGTTTGTTGGTCATTCCGCCTGTAGACGTTCCGGCAGCCAGATTACCTTCTTTATCCAGTGCAACAGCACCGACAGTGCCATATTTATAGTCATACATCATCGGATCAGCAAACAGAGCTGCGCTCTTTCCGTCGTGATCCAGGAGCACTTTTTCTTTTTTAATTGCATTCTGTAATTGCTGCCAGCGAAAATCAGTTTTGAAATAAGCCGGATCAACGATTGCGAGTCCCTGTTCTTTTGCAAAGGTATCCGCGCCTGTCGAGACCATGAGAACATGTGGACTTTGCGTCATAACGGCATACGCCGCATTAATTGGGTTTTTAACAGTGGTTACACCGGCAACGGCACCGGCTTTTCGGCTTTTCCCGTCCATAATGGACGCATCCAGTTCATTGCGGCCATCGTGGGTAAACACGGCGCCTTTACCTGCGTTGAAGAGAGGGGAATCCTCCATAACATTAATCGCTTTCTGAACGGCTTCCAGGCTGCTACCGCCTTTATTCAAAACGGCATAGCCAGCATTCAGAGCTTCAGTGAGTTTTTCTGTATACTGCTTTTCTTGTTCTGGTGTGATGGTATCTTTTGTAATAGTACCGGCACCACCATGGATCACCAGCCGTATCGGCGATTGCGTGTCTCCCCATGCGGGAGTAGTTAGTAAGGTACATAGGGTCAAGGTAGCGATACAGGTCTTGATTCTGATCATATGAATAAATTCCTTTTTTCTAGGCGATGAATCATTTCGGACAATGTCACCGGTAATTTTTATTGTTACCGGTATTAACCAGCCTGCTTGGGAGTAGCTTCCCTGATGAGTAGGCTAAAAATTAATCATAGCTATATTTCAATAGTCATAATTCATGTGAATTGATTTTAGTCATAAAATATTTTTAATGATTGATTTACCAAATAATGAAGCGTTTCCGCAGAAGTTTCTCTCATTCCACTGACAATGCCTGCAGCCTGTCGGTGGTAAAGTGAGCAACCAATACCGAAATCTGGCCAGAAGGGAATTCAGTGTGACCGAGCGTATTGATTATCAGGCTGAAAAATACAGTTTTACTGAGGCGAGAGAGTGTTCCCGTCTTACCGGCCAGTGGGCTGATGTTATTGCTGAATGCCGGGAAATGAAGGCGGGGCCCCAAGAACGTCTGCGTATTGCTTTATTGAATGTGGACTACGTGACCAGCTTTGAGCTGCCTTTCCGCCTGTTATTACTCCGTACCCCGCAACTGATTGCCAGTGTGCGTGAAGAGCTGCAGCTTAGTCAGAAAAACGTCATCTTTAACGGCAAACGCTTTGGCTGTGTTTACAGCCTGAAAGCGAGTCTCGGCGGGATCCCGGATGAATTTCAGTACCACCTGTCACATCGCATCCGGCGCATTAGTCCTGCAGGTTCAAGCGAAGCGCCATATCAGCAGATTGCTAAAACAGTAAAAGCGCCGCGTGAACGTCTGAAGCTGGCACTGGAATCGGGCCTTGATGTTACTGCGCTGGACGGGCTTTTCTGGTTTGGCAGCCAGCGTATTGCCGCTGATGTGTTGAGGCTGAGAAAAGCAGGGATGCGGATAGCGACAAAGCAGACAATGGTGTCCGACAATCTTACTGCAACAGTGAGGAATGTGCCTTTTTATCGCCTGGCACAGGGATGAACTGACTGGTAAATGAAGGAATTATAACGGGGAGCATAAGAATTTATGGTGTCCCTGCAGGCGGTAACTCCACAGCAAGATGCGTTCGGTAGCGTAGACCCTGTTCAGCAACTGGCGAACGAGAATGCCAGAAAACTCGCGCTTATTCAGGCATTCGAGCAGCAGGGGCTTATCACTCATCAGAACGCACTTATGTTACGTGCTAGCGCTGACAAGGAATACGAGCAGGCGCGCATCGCTGCCCAGTGGGAGATCTTTCGCAACCAGAGCGCAGGCAATGAAGCGCTGGCGGCGTCATTTGATGCACTGGCCGGTAATGCGTCCAATGCCTTAACCGGCATCATTACTAGGAGCATGTCAGCTTCTGATGCTCTGCTATCGATCGACAATACTGTCCTGAACAGCCTCATCAATACTTTCGTCCAGATGGACGTTGAGTGGGTGATTTTGGTCTTGGGGCCATTTTCTACGCTGCACAAAATGCATGAAATATCGTTTTCAATGAAGTTGATGCTATAGGTTTTAATCACAAGAATGCTGGAGGATCGTGTGCTTCGTTTAGTGGTAGGTCTAGGGTTTCAGGATTATAGGTGGATCATATAACAGGAGTTACCCTGGTGAGGGAATGCAGCCACAAGCGGCTGTGGGGATTAACATCGGTGCTGATTGTGATTTCTATCACATAGATTGCCAGGACGTAACTGGGGCATCAGCATCATTCTCCATTGCTGCTAACTCTGCTGCATCAAAGAACAGGATGATTGTTCACAACCGAGGCCAGTTGGACACTCTATGCCTGTGGCGATAGAGGCACCTGGAACTAGCATTCTGAATAAATATCCATTCAAGTTATTGGTTTCTGTATCGTCATCAGGAATTTCAGTAAATGGTAACCCACTTAGTGGAATTACAACCACCGCGCTGTCTTTTAAACCAGGAAGTACGCTATCATGTGATGCGGCAACCCAGTACCTGGCAGCCTATCCAGAGTAGCACCTCGCGTTGCAAAACAATATTATTCAAGTAAAATGTGAGTCCTATAAAATTTAGGGCTCACATTATGGGATTTTACTTACTAACTGCATTGGTTCTGTGGATTTTATCAACGCCAAGAGTTATTGGAGGGATTGAATCTGGGGTTGGCTTACTATTTTCTACAGTAATAATATTTATATTCTTTGCATTCAGGTATGAGACTGGATTTGACTGGATGGTATACCAGCAGTATTTTAATGCTGTAAAGGCAAGTGATTTTATGGCGCTAACTGGAGAAACAGTTAGCATGGAGCCATTTTATTATCTTCTAAACTATATTATATCTCGTGCTGGTGATTTCCAGTTGCTTCTATTTGTTATTGCAACTATAAACATAATATGTGCATTCAAGTTTTTTAGATATTTCAACGCAAGCACAACGTTTTGCTTTGCATTCGTTTTTTGCTGGGCACTCCTTCCAATGTGGATGGGAACCATAAGGCAGTCACTGGCAGTATCAATGACAATGATTGCCATTATGAAACGGATTGATGATAAGAATAAATCGTCATTCATGTTTATGATGGTTGCCGTTCTATTTCAATACTCTGCTATAATGTATTCATTTATTTACTTTAATAGAGTATTCTCTTACTTAATAAAACGATCTTCAGTTTTTGTTCCAGCATTTTTTGCTTTCTATCTTATTTCACCTGCAGGAATTGGTCAGTTTGCTGTAAATTTTATATCATCTCTAGGTATACCTTTTATATCTAATAAATTATCAATATATGTAACATTTGGTGCATCCGAAAAGTCATTTGGCGCAATTCTTTTTGCTTTTACAAACTGTGTTTTATTCTTTTACTCTCGCAAGGTTGTAAACAGGAATGATTTATCTGGTAATATATTTTTATCAGCGCTTTTTGTGCTTATAGCAACGCAGACGTTGCTTTTTGACTTCGCTCTAATATGGAACAGGATATTATACATAACCGGCTTTATTCAGGCAGTGCTGGTGTACAAAATACTAAAAAATTTAATTATTAGAAACAGAATTATAGTTTATTTTTCTGTGGTAACTCTAAGCATGCTATCCGTTTACAAGTTGATGTCTACTGATGCATCGATACCGTTTGTTCCATACCAGAATTATATTGTATCAGATATGTTTTCAGAAAAAGGCGATGGTGAAAAACGAGCTCATCTGTACTATCAACTTTTCGAAGAAAATAACGGTAAGTGAGTTGAGACAAAAACGGGACACACAAAGCTTTGCATCGGTTTGCAAGGCTTTGTGTCACTTCCCTATGATACCTTCTCATCAAGCCAGTCAGCCCACCACTGCATCATTTCACATCGCGTATCCAGATATTCAGCGTGGTTATTCACAGAGCGGGTCCCACCACTTGCGTGTGCCAACTGCATTTCTATTGCGTCACTATTTCAGTGCTTCTCGTTTAGTACGGTGCTGAACTGGTGCCTGAATCCGTGGCCGCTTGTTTGTCCTTCATAGCCAATGCTGCGAATAACCCCAAGAACAGCGTTTTCGCTGATTGGCTTCTTCCTGTCGTTTCTTCCCGGGAAGCAAAGCGAATACTGACCAGTTATATGCTGCAATACTTTGAATAGCTCAACAACCTGATCTGACATAGGGATGATGTGAAGCCTGCGACCTTTCATTACCGATGGATCGATATGGATTATCTTGTTCTCATAATCTATTCCTGACCATGCCAGCGATCTCATTTCCACGGTCCGCATGGCTGTATAGTGCAATACCTGTGCTGCTATCTTCATTACAATCCAGCCGCCATAAGCATTCAGGGATCGCTGGAATTCATGTATGCGATGCATGGGAAGAAAGGGGTAGTTGTTCTTGCGATATCCCTTTATAGCCCCAGCAAGGTCTGGAGACGGATTGTATTTAGCTCTTCCAGTTACGATCGCATAACTGAAAACCTCACCACATCTGCGCCTGGCTTTATCAGCACGCTCCATTGCGCCCCTGTCCTCGAACAGCCGGATGACCTTCAACAAAGTCATTGGCTCGACTTCCTCCATGTGTAAATAATCGATGATCGGCAGTATGTCATCTGTGAACATGCTCATCATCTCGTCAGCATATCCTTTCGACCATTCCTTTGATTTGTGAGCATGCCATTCATGGAAAATGTCATCGAACGAATCAGTTACAGCTTCTTTCTCTTTCTTCTTTATAGCTTGCTTTTGTTCTGCCGGGTCAACACCTGCCAGCAACTTCATTTTTGCTTCTGACTGTTTTGACCTGGCCTCTGTGAGAGGTATTTGCGGGTATGGCCCAATAACCAGCGTTTTTTCCTTACCGTCGAACCGGTAACGCATGCGCCACACCTTTTTACCTGACGGGGGAACGAACAGGAATAGTCCTCCGGCATCTGCCAGGCGATATGATTTTTCCGCAGGCTTTGCTGCGTCGATTTGCTTTACCGTAAGCATGCGGGCATAAATCCATGGTCATTTTTCTGTATGCCCACAATATGCCCGCAAAAGTTTGGCGTAGTTAATTCATGTTGAGTAATGTGTGGTAACGTCGAAATGTTTGTATGGCAGTGATATCAGGGATTTTGGTAATGAGAGGAAATGGCGGGTAACGAAGAAATGGTGTCCCCTGCAGGAATCGAACCTGCAACTAGCCCTTAGGAGGGGCTCGTTATATCCATTTAACTAAGGGGACGAAGCGGCACGAGTATAGCGTTTTTTACTCACAACGGTAAGTCTCAGGCCGCCCGACTGCTCAAACAGTCACCATTCAGGCCTGTTTTTTCTGGTTTTTCTGCTTTTGCTCATCACGCTTTGCTTGCAACCTGGCTTCTTCCTTGCGTTTGTTGCTCATATCATTGCGGATCTGCGCATGGCTCATTAGCGCGAAAATAAACGTTCCGCCACAGATATTCCCGGCGAGCGTTGGTAGCGCAAAGGGCCAGAAAAAATCACTCCAGTGCAGCGTGCCATTAAAGACCAAATAGAGAATTTCCACCGAGCCGACGACGATATGCGTGGTATCACCTAACGCAATCAGCCAGGTCATCAGAATAATGACCACAATTTTTGCCGCTCCGGCGGCGGGGAACATCCACACCATGGTGGCAATTAACCAGCCGGAAATGATGGCGTTGGAAAACATCTCTGTTGGCGTATTTTTCATCACATCCATACCAATTTTCACGAAGGCATCGCGGGTCTCTTCATCAAAAATCGGCATATGTTCAAACGCCCATGCGGCAACCCCGGTGCCAATAATATTACCCAGCAGAACCACGCTCCACAGGCGCATCAACAGGCCAAAATTGCCGAGGGTAGGGTTTTGCATCACCGGCAGTACAGCGGTGACGGTATTTTCGGTAAAGAGTTGCTGGCGGGCCATAATGACAATAATAAAGCCGAAGGTATAACCGAGGTTCTCGAGTAAAAATCCCCCTGGCACACCTTCCAGCTGTACGTGAAAAATCCCTTTTGCCAGTAGCGAGGCGCCCATCGACAGTCCTGCTGCGATGGCTGACCACAGTAGCGCCATCGCGTCACGCTCCATCTCTTTCTCCCCATCCTGGCGAATATGTTCATGGATTGCCATGGCGCGGGAGGGGAGTCTGTCCTCATCAAGCTCTATCTTTTTCCCTGTAAGCTTTTCATCGCTTTCCACCTCGAGTTCGTCGCTGTGTCGATCAATCTTATCTTTCTTGATGTCATTCATAGCCGAATCCTGAATAAGCACGTATTGCTAAAGCGTAGCGGCTTTTGTCTGAAAATCAGCGGGAGAAAGTCTGAGATAGCAAAAATAGTAACGTTTGTTTTTATCGGGTTAGTTAGAATAGAACCGCCGCGGAGTGCGCATTACCAGGCTATGATCAAATCAGTAAGACAGGGTATATAGACATCATTTGACGTGCTGTTACAATCGCTCACATCTAAACAGGCGGATACGTCATCGTTCCGTCATGGATGGCAATCAGCGATAGCCATAAAACACAGGGAGACACTTATGAAGCTTCGCCTGTCGGCGCTTGCGCTGGGAACCACACTTTTGGTGGGGTGTGCGAGCTCCGGTACTGAACAGCAGGGGCGTTCGGACCCATTTGAAGGGTTCAACCGCACCATGTACAACTTCAACTTTAATGTTTTAGATCCATACGTTGTTAGACCCGTAGCTGTTGCCTGGCGTGACTATGTTCCGCAGCCGGCGCGTAATGGTTTAAGCAACTTTACGGGGAACCTTGAAGAGCCGGCCGTCATGGTCAACTATTTCCTGCAAGGCGATCCTTATCAGGGGATGGTGCACTTTACCCGTTTCTTCCTGAATACCCTGTTAGGTATGGGCGGCTTTATCGATGTGGCAGGTATGGCTAATCCGAAGTTGCAGCGCGTTGAACCACACCGCTTTGGCAGTACGTTAGGCCACTATGATGTTGGTTACGGGCCGTATATGCAGCTTCCGTTCTACGGTAGTTTCACGCTGCGTGATGACGGTGGTGATATGGTCGATACGCTGTATCCGGTACTGTCCTGGCTGACCTGGCCGTTGTCGATAGGCAAATGGACGGTTGAAGGGATTGAAACTCGCGCGCAATTGCTCGACTCTGACGGTCTGCTGCGTCAGTCTTCCGATCCTTACATCATGGTGCGTGAAGCTTACTTCCAGCGTCATGACTTTATTGCGAACGGCGGGAAACTCAAACCAGAAGAAAACCCGAACGCGAAAGATATTCAGGATGATTTAAAAGAGATCGATTCTGAGTAAGGAATTGGGCAAATAAAAAGGTGAGCTAAAAAGCTCACCTTTTTTACGTCTGAAGAAAATCAGAATGCGTAGTTCAAGTTCATACCGTACAACCAGGCTTTCCCTTCAGATTCAAAGGAGTATGGGCCTTCTTCGAATTTCACTTTCTGACCGTGCATATAAGAGATGCCAACATCCAACGATGCATCCTTATTAAAGGCGTAGGTTGTACCCGCGCTCAGCCAGAAGCGGTCCTGATCCGGAATAGAGATGGAACGACGGTTTGCCGGAACCGGGCTATCATCAAAGGCGATACCGGTACGGAACGTCCAGGTATCATCATAGTAATAGGTAGTACCGAGCGCGATGCGATAGGAGTCTTTGAAGCCTTCTTCTTTATAGAACAAGGTTTGGCCGTTGTTGCCTTTTGCTTTCAGCTCCTGGAACTGACTCCAGCTGGTATAAGCCATGCTGTAGTGAACCGCCCACTGTGGTGCAACGCGGTTATAGCCTGAAAACTCCCACATTTCTGGCAGGTTCAGATCAAGTGAACCATCGATCGTGCTGCCGTTGGTTCCTGCTGGCAGGCTCGCGAACACCGGACGCAACTGCGCAGGAATACGGTCCATTGATGGCAGATTGCTGCGGTAATCACCGTTGAAGTCAATTTTTACTTCAGAACGGTAGGTGAAACCGTAGCGGTTATCTTTATCTACTTCATAAAGAAGGCCAGCATTCCAACCGAAGCCCCACTCGTCACCTTTCAGGCGCGCAATCTGTGTATCTGCCGGATATTGCGCGGCCAGTGATGGAGGAATTCTGCCCCCGGAGCCTGCAACGATCTGCTGTGGTAAATCGCCAGCATAGCGTTCAAGCTTCGCTTTTGCATAGACGGCGTTTAAACCGAGACCGAAGCTAAAATGATTGTTCAGGCGATAAGCACCGCTCAGGTTTAGATTGAGCGTTTCCAGATCGGTTTTCCCGCCCATCGAGCCTGCTGTGTAATTATTGTTAAACTCCGTAGCCAGGCCGTAGTTAGAGGTGACTGAGGCCCCCCAACCAAACTGATCGTTAATTGGAGCAACAAAATGCACGTTCGGTATCCAGGCTGTTGGGGCGATATTATCCTGGCTGGCGTCATTGCCAATACGCGAGCGACCGGAAATATCTACATCCGGGTCAACGAAAATTGCACCTGCTGAGAAAGTAGGGCGATCGAACATCATAATCAGTGCCGGGTTACGACTGGCGTTACCTGCATCATCTGCAATTGCGCCTTCACCCGAATATGCCCGGCCAAGGCCAGAGGAAGAAAATTCGTTTAACTGAAAGCCTGCAGACCAGGCCTGTGTGGAGATAATTGCCACTGCGACTGCGAGAGCAGACTTTGTAAACAGGGTTTTCTGGCTCATGACCATAACCTCATAGATTTATTTTTATACAAACAATGTTACATGCCGTAACAGGAGCGCGAAGTGTAGGGTCTGAGGTACGACTTAGAAATCAGACCAGTGGCGTGAGTATAGGTCGGACCAGCTGGAATGTTGCAAGTATGTTTATAAATATTTTCAAATTTGATCAGAGAAACGCGATCCAGCTGGCAAAATTGCGGGGGTGCGCACTCACCTGTTTGGGCGATTTTTGTTTTAGATCATTTTTAAGTGTGATTTCGGTCACTTATCGCATTTCATACAATTAACGACTGGAGAGGCGAATAATGGGAGCGTAAAATATCCCTATCGTTTATCTGGCACCTCAGGTGCGAATACAGAGGAAATCTACAATGAGTAAATGCAGTGCTGATGAAACCCCGGTTTGCTGCTGTATGGATGTTGGCACCATCATGGACAACTCCGATTGCACCGCGTCCTACAGCCGTGTGTTCGCGAACCGCGCAGAGGCAGAAGAAACGCTGGCTGCTCTGACCGAAAAGGCGCGTGGCGTGGAATCTGAGCCTTGCCAAATCACCTCGACCTTTACTGAAGAGTCAGAAGGTGTGCGTCTGGATATCGACTTTGTTTTTGCCTGTGAAGCTGAAACGCTGATCTTCCAACTGGGCCTGCGTTAATACCCTCTGCAAAAGCCCTTGCTATCAGATAGCAAGGGCTTTTTCGTAACTGTCAGTGATTATTCACTGTGTCTTAGCTCCCACTTTCTTTTCTCTCCGCTTGGCTAAATGTAAAAAATTGGTTAAGACTATGATCAGGTCAGACCACTTATTTTATTTTTTTACAGGGGAGTGTTATGAGTCAGGCTTTACCGCTGGTTACCCGCCAGGGCGACCGTATTGCCATTGTAAGTGGGTTGCGTACGCCATTTGCTCGTCAGGCTACCGCGTTTCATGGCATTCCCGCCGTTGATTTAGGAAAAATGGTCGTCGGTGAGCTGCTGGCGCGCAGCGAAATACCTGCTGATGTGATTGAGCAACTGGTTTTTGGTCAGGTGGTGCAAATGCCTGAAGCGCCAAATATTGCTCGTGAAATCGTGCTGGGAACCAGCATGAATGTGCATACGGATGCCTATAGCGTAAGCCGAGCCTGCGCGACCAGTTTTCAGGCAGTGGCGAATGTCGCGGAAAGCCTGATGGCGGGGTCTATTCGTGCGGGAATTGCGGGTGGTGCGGACTCCTCGTCAGTCTTGCCTATTGGCGTTAGTAAAAAGCTGGCGCGGGTGCTGGTGGATGTTAATAAGGCCCGGACTACCGGTCAACGCCTTAAACTCTTTTCCCGACTGCGTTTACGTGATCTGATGCCTGTGCCGCCAGCCGTCGCTGAGTATTCCACCGGTTTGCGTATGGGGGATACGGCTGAGCAAATGGCCAAAACCTATGGTATTACCCGAGAACAGCAGGACGCTCTGGCGCACCGCTCTCATCAGCGTGCCGCTCAGGCGTGGGCTGAAGGAAAGCTGGCAGATGAGGTAATGACTACCTACGCGCCACCGTTTAAAGATCCTTTTTCAGAAGATAACAATATTCGCGGTAACTCTACGCTGGCCGATTACGCCAAACTACGTCCGGCGTTTGACCGCAAGCACGGCACTGTCACCGCAGCAAACAGTACCCCGCTGACGGACGGTGCAGCCGCCGTGATCGTGATGACGGAGTCGCGTGCGAAAGAGTTGGGGCTGGTGCCGCTGGGATACCTGCGTAGTTTTGCTTTTACCGCCATCGATGTCTGGCAGGACATGCTGCTGGGACCTGCGTGGTCAACGCCGCTTGCCCTGGAGAGAGCGGGTCTGACCATGGCAGATTTAACGCTGATCGACATGCATGAAGCTTTTGCCGCACAAACGCTGGCGAATCTTCAGTTGTTGGGTAGCGAACGTTTTGCCCGCGACGTGCTGGGCAGAGCACATGCCACTGGCGAAGTTGATGACAGTAAATTTAACGTGCTGGGTGGATCGATTGCCTATGGACACCCCTTCGCCGCTACCGGTGCGCGCATGATTACCCAAACCCTCCATGAGTTACGACGTCGTGGCGGTGGTTTTGGTTTAGTGACCGCCTGTGCAGCTGGTGGTTTGGGTGCAGCCATGGTTCTGGAGGCGGAATAATGGAAATGGCATCGGCTTTTACACTAAACGTACGTCTGGATAACGTTGCTGTTGTCACCATTGATGTGCCCGGAGAGAAAATGAACACCCTGAAAGCGGAGTTTGCTTCTCAGGTACGGGCCATTCTGAAGCAAATCCGCGATAACAAAGCATTGCGCGGCGTGGTGTTTATTTCGGCTAAACCCGATAACTTCATTGCCGGGGCGGATATCAACATGATTGGTAGCTGTCGTAGCGCGCAGGAAGCCGAAACGCTGGCCCGTCAGGGGCAGCAGATGATGGCGGAAATTAATGCCTTGCCGATCCCGGTTATCGCCGCGATTCATGGCGCATGCCTCGGCGGTGGCCTGGAGATGGCGCTGGCGTGTCACAACCGTATTTGTACCGATGATGTTAAAACCGTACTGGGTTTACCGGAAGTACAGCTTGGCTTGTTGCCCGGCTCCGGTGGTACGCAGCGGCTGCCGCGCCTGATTGGCGTCAGTACCGCACTGGATATGATCCTCACCGGAAAACAATTACGCGCAAAACAGGCGCTGAAAGTTGGTTTAGTGGATGAAGTTGTACCGCATTCCATTTTGCTGGAAGCAGCCGTTGAACTGGCTAAAAAGGACAGTTCTGCGCATCGAACACTGCCCGTGAGAGAGCGAGTGTTGGCGGGGCCGCTGGGGCGGGCGCTGTTGTTCCGCATGGCCAGTAAAAAGACGGCGCAAAAAACGCAAGGTAACTACCCTGCAACAGAACGTATCCTTGAGGTCATCGAAACCGGGCTAGCGCAAGGCAGCAGTAGCGGTTACGACGCTGAGGCACGTGCGTTTGGTGAACTAGCGATGACATCCCAGTCTCAGGCGCTACGGCACATCTTTTTTGCCAACACCGATGTGAAAAAAGATCCCGGAAGTGATGCGAAACCTGGCCCGCTAAACAGCGTAGGTATTTTGGGCGGCGGTCTGATGGGCGGCGGTATTGCCTACGTGACGGCCTGTAAAGGCGGCTTGCCTGTGCGCATCAAAGATATAAACGCTAAGGGAATCAACCACGCGCTGAAGTACAGCTGGGATCAGCTTGAAACGAAGGTTCGCCGCCGTCATATCAAAGCCAGCGAACGCGATAAACAGCTGGCGCTGATTTCGGGAGCAATCGACTACCGTGGCTTTGCGCATCGCGATCTAATTATTGAGGCCGTGTTTGAAGATCTGTCGCTAAAACAACGGATGGTGGCAGAAGTTGAGCAAAATTGCGCACCTCATACCATTTTTGCTTCTAACACCTCATCTTTGCCCATTGGCGATATTGCTGCGAACGCTGCAAGGCCCGAACAAGTGATTGGTTTACACTTTTTTAGTCCGGTGGAAAAAATGCCGTTGGTCGAAGTGATCCCGCATGCCACGACCTCTGAGCAGACGATTGCAACTACCGTTAAGTTAGCGAAAAAACAGGGCAAAACGCCGATAGTGGTCAGAGATAAGGCCGGCTTTTACGTTAACCGCATTTTAGCGCCTTATATTAACGAAGCGATTCGTATGTTGACCGAAGGCGAGCGGGTCGAAACCATAGACGCCGCGCTGGTTAAGTTTGGTTTTCCAGTTGGGCCAATCCAACTTTTGGATGAGGTCGGAATTGATACGGGCACTAAAATTATACCAGTGCTTGAGGCTGCATATGGAGAACGTTTTAGCGCGCCTGCAAATGTTGTTGCTTCAATTTTGAATGACGATCGCAAAGGTAGAAAAAATGGTCGGGGTTTCTATCTTTATGGTGCGAAAGGGCGTAAAAGCAAAAAACAGGTCGACCCTGC
Organism: Citrobacter sp. Cpo091; assembly: GCF_030332645.1. Taxonomy (NCBI): domain Bacteria; kingdom Pseudomonadati; phylum Pseudomonadota; class Gammaproteobacteria; order Enterobacterales; family Enterobacteriaceae; genus Citrobacter; species Citrobacter sp. Cpo091. The sequence goes on along the minus strand of NZ_JAOWHL010000040.1, from coordinate 402,275 downwards.
AATTTATACGCTTATTGGCGTCCAGGGTCAGGGCCGACTTACCGCTGCGCAGATAGCAGAGCGGTGCGTTATGTTAATGCTCAATGAAGCAGCCCGTTGTTTCGACGAGAAGATAGTCCGCAGCGCACGTGATGGCGACATCGGCGCTGTATTTGGTATTGGTTTTCCGCCATTCCTCGGCGGCCCGTTCAGGTATATGGACTCTCTCGGCGCGGGTGAAGTGGTTGCGGTTCTGCAACGGCTGACCACGCAATACGGCTCGCGGTTTACACCGTGTGAGCAGTTATTGCAGATGGCGGAACGCAGTGAAAGATTCTGGAATATTGGGGAAACTGACCTGAATTCATGAGGTCAAAGGTAGGATGAATCCGCACTGAATGTATGGGTCGCGCTCAAAATGTAAACAGAGATTGACTATACTTACGCCGTTGAGGTAAAAAACAGCGTTTCATTCGGTGAATGGATAAGGCACAATGCCGGCCACCATATCGTTACCACAGCCAATAGGGGCTGTGAATAAAGGTAGTGGTGATTCTGGTTAACAAAAGCGGTGCAATATGCAAGTTTTTATCATGCGTCACGGCGACGCGGCCCTCGATGCCGCCAGTGATTCGGTTCGTCCCTTAACCTCTTGTGGTTGTGACGAATCTCGCCTGATGGCGAACTGGCTGAAAGGTCAAAAAGTGGATATCGAACGTGTTCTGGTGAGCCCGTTCCTACGAGCCGAACAAACGCTGGATGTGGTGGGGGAATGTATGAACCTGCCAACCGGTGTGGATGTTTTGCCGGAGCTGACTCCCTGCGGCGATGTCGGTCTGGTCAGCGCCTATTTACAGGCTCTGGCCAATGAAGGTATCGCCACGGCACTGGTTATCTCTCACTTGCCTTTAGTGGGATATCTGGTGTCTGAGCTTTGCCCGGGCGAAACACCGCCGATGTTTACCACATCAGCGATTGCCAGCGTTACGCTTGATGAGAGCGGGAAGGGGACTTTTAACTGGCAGATGAGCCCGTGTAACCTGAAAATGGCAAAAGCGATTTAAAAAGTCTGGAATCGGATAAGGCGCAGCCGCCACCCGGAAAATCAAAGAGCCGCAAATGCGGCTCTTTTTGTTTTTTTGCATCACGGAAGTTCGGGCGGTAGCCACTCTTCCACTTCAATCAGCACCAGCAGCGCGGCGTCGCCACCGTACTCTTTCGGTGCCTGATGAAAGGCCATTACGTGCGGATGCTGGGCCAGCCAGAGCGGCGTCTGCTGTTTCAGAATATGTTTTCCGTGGCCATGCATCACGCAGGCACAAAACACATGCTCACGGCGACAGGCGGCAATCAGCGCGCCTAACTCTTGTTTGGCCTGTTGCTGGGTCAGCCCATGCAGATCGAGAAACAGCTCCGGAGAGTAATCGCCACGGCGCATTTTCTTCAGTTCGAAATGGCTGACGTCGGCGCGCAGGTATCTTACCGGACCGTCCGTATTCAGCAGCGGCTGAAACTCATCCGAGAAATAGTGGCTGGCATCAGCCTGCTCCTGTAGCAGTCTTTTAACCGGAACCTCGGCAATTTTTTTACGTGGAGGTCGGTGAACGATGGTGTCCTGTTTAATTTTACGCGTGCCGGTCATCAGCTGGCGAAACAGCGTCTGATCCTCCTCGCTGAGCGATGTTTTCTTTTTCATTCGAGAGTCTCAACTTTTATTTTCCGTTAGTTTAACCCGACTCGGCGGGCATCCGATCGCTTAAAACGCAATTTTCGCGTTCAGGCCCCGTGTGAATGCTGATTTATCGCCGTCTTCGTGGCAAACTAGCCGCCGAAATTAATACGAGCATGCCCTGGAGGAATACGTGGATAAAATTTTCGTCGATGAAGCAGTGAGTGAACTGCATACCATTCAGGACATGTTGCGTTGGGCGGTCAGCCGTTTTAGCGCGGCGAACATCTGGTATGGCCATGGCACGGATAACCCATGGGACGAGGCCGTACAACTGGTGCTGCCGTCACTTTATTTGCCGTTGGATATTCCAGAAGATATGCGTACCGCGCGTCTGACCTCCAGCGAGCGTCATCGTATTGTTGAACGCGTGATTCGCCGCGTCAACGAGCGCATTCCGGTTGCTTATCTGACCAACAAAGCCTGGTTCTGCGGGCATGAGTTTTATGTTGATGAACGCGTGCTGGTTCCGCGTTCACCGATTGGCGAGCTTATCAATAACCGCTTTGCGGGCCTTATTAATGAGCAACCGCAGCATATCCTCGATATGTGTACTGGCAGCGGCTGTATTGCCATTGCCTGCGCGTATGCTTTCCCGGAAGCCGAAGTCGATGCGGTGGATATTTCCACTGACGCGCTGGCGGTGACCGAACACAACATTGAAGAGCACGGCCTGATCCATCACGTAACGCCGATCCGCTCCGATCTGTTCCGCGATCTGCTGAAAGTCCAGTATGACCTGATTGTGACCAACCCGCCGTATGTCGATGCGGAAGATATGTCCGATCTGCCAAACGAATATCGTCACGAACCTGAGCTGGGTCTGGCGTCCGGCAGCGATGGGCTGAAACTTACCCGCCGCATTCTGGGGAACGCCCCGGACTACCTGTCAGATAACGGTATTCTGATTTGTGAAGTCGGAAACAGCATGGTACATCTGATAGAGCAATATCCGGATGTACCGTTCACCTGGCTGGAGTTCGACAACGGAGGTGACGGCGTATTCATGCTGACCAAAGAGCAGTTAGTTGCTGCTCGCGAGCACTTCAGCATTTATAAAGACTAATTACACGCGCACATACACAACACGCATAACGGAGCCGTGATGGCAGGAAACACAATTGGGCAACTCTTTCGCGTAACCACTTTCGGCGAATCACACGGGCTGGCGCTCGGTTGTATTGTCGATGGTGTTCCGCCGGGCATTTCTCTGACAGAAGCTGACCTGCAGCACGATCTCGACAGACGCCGTCCGGGCACATCGCGCTACACTACGCAGCGTCGTGAGCCGGATCAGGTGAAAATCCTCTCCGGGGTGTTCGAGGGCGTTACCACAGGCACCAGCATTGGCCTGCTGATCGAAAATACCGATCAGCGTTCACAGGATTACGGCGCGATTAAGGACGTTTTTCGTCCGGGACACGCCGACTATACCTATGAGCAAAAATATGGCCTGCGCGACTACCGTGGCGGCGGACGTTCATCCGCACGTGAAACGGCGATGCGCGTGGCGGCCGGAGCTATAGCCAAAAAATATCTGGCGGAAAAATTCGGCGTTGAGATCCGCGGCTGCCTGACGCAGATGGGTGATATTCCGCTGGAGATCAAAGACTGGTCCCAGGTGGAACTTAACCCGTTCTTTTGCCCCGACCCGGATAAACTCGAAGCGCTGGACGAACTGATGCGCGGGCTGAAGAAAGAAGGTGACTCAATCGGAGCGAAGGTGACCGTTGTTGCACGCGGTGTACCTGCGGGTCTCGGCGAACCTGTATTCGACCGCCTGGATGCCGACATCGCCCATGCGCTGATGAGCATTAACGCCGTTAAGGGCGTTGAGATTGGCGATGGATTTGACGTTGTTGCGCTGCGCGGCAGTCAGAACCGTGACGAAATCACCAAAGAAGGTTTCCAGAGTAACCATGCGGGCGGCATTCTGGGCGGGATCAGCAGCGGGCAGCAAATCATTGCTCATATGGCGCTGAAACCGACGTCCAGTATTACCGTTCCTGGGCGCACTATTAACCGCTTTGGAGAAGAAGTCGAAATGATCACTAAAGGTCGCCACGATCCGTGCGTAGGGATCCGCGCCGTACCGATCGCCGAGGCGATGCTGGCGATCGTATTGATGGATCACCTGCTGCGTCAGCGGGCGCAAAATGCGGACGTGAAGACCGATATTCCACGCTGGTAAGAGATGAAAAAAACGGCACTTGCGGCGCTGGCTCTGTTTGCCAGTACCGCCTGTCTGGCGGCGACGCCCTGGCAGAAAATTACCCATCCGGTTGCAGGAAGTGCGCAGTCTATCGGCGCGTTTTCCAATGGCTGTATTGTTGGCGCAGATACGCTGCCTGTCCAGTCAGAACACTATCAGGTGATGCGCACCGATCAGCGTCGTTACTTTGGCCATCCGGATCTGGTGAGGTTTATCCAGCGTCTGAGTTATCAGGCCAATAGTCAGGGACTGGGCACGGTGTTAATCGGCGATATGGGGATGCCGGCCGGTGGGCGTTTCAATGGCGGTCACGCCAGCCACCAGACGGGACTGGATGTGGATATTTTCCTGCAACTGCCGAAAACGCGCTGGACCCAGTCGCAACTGCTGCGGCCGCAGGCGTTAGATCTGGTCTCACAGGATGGCAAACGTGTTGTGCCGTCACTGTGGAAACCGGAGATTTTCAGCCTGATCAGGCTGGCTGCAAAAGATAATGAAGTAACGCGTATTTTCGTGAATCCGGCGATTAAGCAACAACTTTGTCTGGATGCAGGGACCGACAGGGACTGGTTGCGTAAAGTGCGGCCGTGGTTCCAGCATCGTGCGCATATGCACGTGCGGTTACGTTGCCCTGCCGACAGCCTTGAGTGCGAAGATCAACCGTTACCGCCACCGGGTGACGGCTGTGGCGCAGAGCTGCAAAGCTGGTTCGAACCTCCAAAACCTGGAACCACCAAGCCTGAGAAGAAGACACCGCCGCCGTTGCCGCCTTCCTGCCAGGCGCTACTGGACGAGCATGTACTCTAATGGATCATTTTGCCTCTCTGTTTATGGTGTCGCCACTGCTGTTAGGTGTGCTTTTTTTTGTGGCGATGCTGGCAGGTTTTATTGATTCTCTGGCCGGAGGTGGTGGTCTACTCACCATCCCGGCATTGATGGCGGCCGGGATGCCACCTGCGCAAGCGCTGGCAACCAATAAGCTGCAAGCCTGCGGGGGATCTATCTCTTCCTCCCTCTATTTTATTCGTCGTGGTGTGGTTAATCTGGCGGATCAGAAGCTCAATATCTTCATGACCTTTATCGGCTCAATGAGTGGCGCGCTGTTGGTTCAGCACGTGCAGTCAGATGTTCTGCGCCAGATCCTGCCAGTATTGGTTATCTGTATTGGCCTTTACTTTCTGTTGATGCCGAAAATCGGGGAAGAGGACCGACAGCGCCGACTGCACGGTTTGCCTTTCGCGCTGGTGGCCGGGGGCTGCGTCGGCTTTTACGATGGCTTTTTTGGTCCGGCGGCAGGGTCATTCTACGCGCTGGCCTTTGTCATGCTGTGCGGATACAACCTGGCGAAATCGACGGCCCACGCCAAAGTATTAAATGCCACATCGAATATCGGTGGGTTGTTGCTGTTTGCCCTCGGCGGCAAAGTGATTTGGGCGACAGGTTTTGTGATGCTCATTGGCCAGTTTATTGGCGCACGGATGGGCTCTCGACTGGTACTCAGCAAAGGACAAAAACTCATTCGGCCAATGATCGTTATTGTCTCCGCCGTGATGAGCGCCAAGCTACTTTATGATAATCATGGACAGGAGATTCTCCACTGGCTGGGGATGAACTAATGAATAATACGCATCACTACGAACAGTTAATTGAGATTTTTAACGGCTGCTTTGCCGATGAATTTAATACCCGTCTGATTAAAGGCGACGACGAACCGATCTATCTTCCAGCGGATACGGAATTACCGTATCACCGTATCGTTTTTGCGCATGGTTATTACGCCAGTGCGTTACACGAAATTTCACACTGGTGCATCGCCGGTAAAGCCCGTCGTGAACTGGTCGATTTCGGTTACTGGTACTGCCCGGACGGACGCGACGCGAAGACACAATGCCAGTTTGAAGATGTGGAAGTGAAGCCGCAGGCGTTTGACTGGTTGTTTTGCATGGCGGCGGGCTACCCGTTTAACGTCAGTTGCGACAATCTGGAAGGGGACTTTGAACCGGATCGCGTGGTATTCCAGCGCCGTGTTCATGCTCAGGTGATGGAGTACCTGGAAAAGGGGATCCCTGAACGTCCGGCGCGTTTCATTAACGCGTTACAGAATTATTATCACACGCCTGAACTTACGGCGGAACAATTCCCGTGGCCCGAAGCGCTCAACTGAAGCCGCTGCCACGTTTACAATGAGGAAATAAGATGATCGCGGAGTTTGAATCACGCATTCTGGCATTAATCGACGATATGGTAGAGCACGCCAGCGATGATGAGTTGTTTGCCAGTGGCTATTTGCGTGGGCACCTGACGCTGGCTGTGGCTGAGCTGGATGCTGGCGAGGACCATTCCGCTGAGGCATTGTACGCCAATGTGACCAGCAGCCTGGAAAAAGCCATCAGCGCAGGCGAACTCTCGCCGCGTGACCAGGCGTTAGTGAAAGAGATGTGGGACACACTGTTCCAGAAGGCAACGCAATAATAATAGCAGTGGATTGTGCCGGATGGCGACGCGAAGGCGTCTTATCCGGCCTACGCGGACGGGGGTTGTAGGCCTGATAAGCGTAGCGCCATCAGGCAATGGCGAGATGGTATCTTATTTCACCGCTTTACCCTTCAATAACTTCCTCACCCACAGACGATTCGGATTCAGCGCTGCCAGCGTGCTGGCATCCATGGGTATAGGTTCATCGCTCATTTGCGATGCCAGAATTTCTGCACACAGCGGGGCAGTACACAGCCCGCGCGAGCCCAGTGCACCTAACATAAATAAATCGGAATACACCGGGGCGTTTACGGCGTGCTCTTTGTCTTCGGCAAGAGTGGCATACTGGCTGAGCGTGGCGTCATAATCCGCGACGTTGCCGACCATTGGCATGTGATCGCGCGTGGCACAGCGCACTCCACAACGGGCGGCATTGCCACTAACGTCTACTTCTTTTGCCCACGAGGCATTCGGGAAACAATCTATTAAGCGCTGACGGTTTTGCTGCTGATCGTCCGCGCGATACACCGTTTCTTCACTTCCGCGATGATAGCTGGCGCCAATGCAGTGCTGCTGGTTTTGCGGGTTGTGCGGCGTGAGGTAGCCGTCATAGCACAGCACCTGACGCAGCGCTGAAAGCGAAGGCGTGGTAGGAATGTGACTCACCTGACCGCCTACGGAGTAGACCGGTAGCGACTGCGTCTGCTCAACGCCGTTAATGCGATGCCCGTTAGCCAGAACCACCGCAGCGTGAGTGGCGGTTTCGCCACTGGCAAACGTCAATTGCCAGTGTTCTGTCTGCCGAGACAGCGAGGCCAGCGTATGTTGATACCGGGTGCGTAATCCCAGCGTTGCGGCGTAGTCGAATACGGCGGCGGTTAATTGTGCCGGACACAGCCATCCTCCGGCAGGGTACTGAATCCCGCCGCATCCGGTTTCTACGCCTGTTGTCTGTAAAACCTGCTCTGCATCAACCCCGACGGCGAGGGCATCGGGCAGTTCAAGGGACAGCATTTGGTCGATTTTTTGCTGACTTTTTTCATCCCAGGCCAGTTGTGTCACGCCGCACCAGTCATGCGCGAACGCAACCGGAAGGGCGTCATACAGTCGACGAGCGAAGGTAAACGCGGTGGGGAAAAAGAGATTAATGGCCGCGTCATGCTTGCTGAGTAGCGGATAAAGCGCGCCCTGGCGATTGCCGGAGGCACCCCCGGCTGGATTATCGTCGGCGCAATAGAGTGTGACCTGCCAACCGCGACGCAGTAACGCCAACGACAGCAATGCGCTGGCAATCCCCCCGCCAATAATGGCGGCTTCGCGTTTATCTGTTCCGGAACGTGTAAACCAGGGAGCCGATGAAGGGAGCGTCAGCGTCTGTTCCATTACGCCACAGAGCATTTCACGTTTGCGACCAAAGCCTTTGCATTTTTGCATCGTAAACCCGGCTTCCTGCAACCCCCGACGCACAAAGCCCGCTGAGGTGAAGGTCGCCAGCGTACCGCCCGGACGAGCCAGACGGGCCATTGCGTTAAACAGCGTTGGCGTCCACATATCCGGATTTTTTGCCGGTGCGAAACCGTCCAGAAACCAGGCGTCCACTTTTTGATTCAGGGAGTCATCGAGCTTACTGGTCAGTTCGTTAATATCGCCAAACCACAGATCCAGCGTGACGCGTCCTTCATCAAGGAGCAGGCGATGGCATCCCGCCAACGGCAGCGGCCATTGCTCTTGCAGCGCCGTGGCCCACGGGGCAAGTTCTGGCCAGTGCTGATGGGCTAAGGTGAGATCTTCACGTGTTAGCGGATATTTTTCAAAACTGATGAAATGTAATCTTTCCAGGGTAGCTTCAGGATGGGTATCGCGAAAATCGGTAAATGCCTGCCAGAGCGTCAGGAAGTTAAGTCCGGTGCCAAACCCGCTTTCTGCCACCACGAAGAGGGGACGTGAATGCGCAGGGAATCGCTGGGCGAGATGATTCCCGCCGAGAAAGACGTAACGTGTCTCTTCCAGCCCGTTATCGTTAGAAAAATAGACATCGTCAAAATCTCGGGAAACAGGTGTACCCTCAGCGTTGAATTCAAGGTTTGCAGGTTGTATAGCGTATTGTTTCACGTAAGTTACTCGTCTGGCAGGCTGTGCCCCGATCTTAGCGATGAGTGCCTGGCTGCGCAAATTTCCACATTAAATGGCTGATCGGACTTGTTCGGCGTACAAGTGTACGCTATTGTGCCACTCGAAACTTTAAAATAGTGCGACTTACAGAGGTATTGAATGAAACGTGCAGTGATTACTGGCTTGGGCATCGTTTCCAGCATCGGTAATAACCAGCAGGAAGTCCTGGCATCTCTGCGTGAAGGACGTTCAGGGATCACTTTCTCTCAGGAGCTGAAGGACTCCGGCATGCGTAGCCACGTTTGGGGCAACGTAAAACTGGATACCACTGGCCTCATTGACCGCAAAGTAGTGCGCTTTATGAGCGACGCATCCATCTATGCATTCCTTTCTATGGAACAGGCAGTGGCTGATGCCGGCCTTGCAGCAGAAGATTACCAGAACAACCCGCGCGTTGGCCTGATTGCAGGTTCCGGCGGCGGTTCCCCGCGTTTTCAGGTGTTCGGTGCTGACGCAATGCGTAGCCCGCGTGGTCTGAAAGCGGTTGGCCCGTATGTGGTCACCAAAGCGATGGCGTCCGGCGTTTCTGCCTGCCTCGCAACGCCGTTCAAAATCCACGGCGTAAACTACTCTATCAGCTCTGCCTGTGCGACATCTGCGCACTGTATCGGTAACGCGGTAGAACAAATTCAGCTGGGCAAACAGGACATCGTTTTTGCTGGCGGCGGCGAAGAGCTGTGCTGGGAAATGGCGTGTGAATTCGACGCCATGGGCGCGCTGTCTACCAAATACAACGATGCGCCGGAAAAAGCTTCCCGTACCTATGACGCAAACCGTGACGGTTTCGTTATTGCAGGCGGCGGCGGTATGGTCGTGGTTGAAGAGCTGGAACACGCGCTGGCACGTGGCGCGCATATCTACGCGGAAATCGTCGGTTATGGCGCAACGTCCGATGGCGCAGACATGGTTGCTCCGTCTGGTGAAGGCGCAGTACGTTGCATGCAAATGGCGATGCACGGTGTAGACACCCCGATCGACTACCTGAACTCTCACGGTACCTCTACCCCGGTAGGCGACGTGAAAGAGCTGGGGGCAATTCGTGAAGTGTTTGGCGACAACAGCCCGGCAATCTCTGCGACTAAAGCCATGACCGGCCACTCCCTGGGCGCAGCTGGCGTACAGGAAGCTATCTACTCTCTGCTGATGCTGGAACACGGCTTTATCGCGCCGAGCATCAACATTGAAGAGTTGGATGAGCAGGCGGCAGGTCTGAACATCGTGACTAAACCGACCGAGCAGGCGCTGACTACTGTGATGTCCAACAGCTTCGGCTTTGGCGGCACTAACGCTACGCTGGTTATGCGTAAGCTGAAAGCATAAGACAGTGTGCCGGATCTTATATCCGGCTCATGCTGTACAGTAAAGGGAGCCGTCAGGCTCCCTTTTTTATATCGTTGACAATCGATCGGGTTTACAGGCAGACTCCAGCTTCAACATTATCCTCTTGATAATGCGTAAGCGTTTAACGTTATCCAACGCACCTTAATCCTGATAGTCAGGTAGAGGGGGCGTGGACATTCCTCGCCTTACTCTGCATTTTGGAGTAACGCATGACAGCTGTAACCCAACAAGAAAAAACACCTTCGGCGAACTTTTCGCTGTTTCGTATCGCTTTTGCAGTTTTCCTGACCTATATGACGGTCGGTCTCCCTTTGCCCGTGATTCCTCTGTTTGTGCATCAGGAACTGGGCTATGGCAATACCATGGTCGGTATCGCCGTAGGCGTACAGTTTCTGGCAACGGTATTAACGCGCGGCTACGCCGGGCGCTTAGCCGATCAATATGGTGCTAAACGCTCGGCGCTACAGGGGATGTTTGCCTGTGGGCTGGCGGGCGCGGCGTGGCTTTTAGCCGCGCTATTACCTGTTTCTGTCCCTGTAAAATTTGCGTTGTTAATCGTCGGGCGTTTGATCCTCGGTTTTGGCGAAAGCCAACTGCTCACCGGTACGCTGACCTGGGGGTTGGGGCTGGTCGGTCCAACACGCTCCGGTAAGGTGATGTCGTGGAACGGAATGGCAATTTACGGCGCGCTGGCCGCCGGTGCACCGTTGGGCCTGTTGATCCACAGCCACTTTGGCTTCGCGGCGCTGGCGGGAACGACGATGGTATTACCGTTGCTGGCATGGGCATTCAACGGCACCGTGCGCAAAGTGCCTGCGCATGCAGGAGAACGTCCTTCTTTATGGAGCGTAGTCGGGCTTATATGGAAACCGGGCCTGGGCCTGGCGCTGCAGGGCGTTGGCTTTGCGGTGATCGGTACATTTATTTCACTCTATTTTGTCAGCAACGGCTGGACGATGGCGGGGTTCACCCTGACTGCGTTTGGTGGGGCGTTTGTGCTGATGCGCATTCTGTTTGGCTGGATGCCGGACCGTTTCGGCGGCGTGAAGGTTGCCGTTGTCTCTTTGCTGGTGGAAACAGCGGGGCTGATTTTGCTGTGGCAGGCCCCATCGGCCTGGATTGCGCTGCTCGGGGCGGCATTAACCGGGGCCGGGTGTTCGCTTATCTTCCCGGCATTGGGCGTCGAAGTGGTGAAGCGAGTGCCCGCGCAGGTTCGCGGTACGGCGCTGGGCGGTTACGCCGCGTTTCAGGATATCTCCTACGGTATAAGCGGTCCGGTCGCCGGGGTGCTGGCCACCGCGTACGGTTATCCCTCAGTGTTCCTTGCCGGGGCGATATCCGCCGTGGTGGGGATTATTGTAACGTTGCTTACGCTGCGTAAAGGTTAAGCGACCAGCCAGAAAATGGCTAACGCAATTATCAACGCAACAAACAGCAGTCCCGGTCGTGCCGACAGAGATTTAACCGTTTCAATCATCGGCGCGAACGGGCTGTAAATGGGCTGCAGATGACGCGGCTCGCTGAGCTCACGTTCTCGTTCCACGCGACGCAGGAAAATTTGATTGAGCAAGTCCTGCACCTGCACCGTGGTCAGAATCGATTGTGGTTGGATCTGATACGTTTGCTGTGCGTATTCTTTTATCGCTGTCAGCTCATTCGGCTCTAATGGCAGCTTCAGCGCCGCCTGGAGCGTTTGTAGCGTCGGTGCGCTTTGCAGGCTGAGCGTCTGGCGCGCCTGCAGCCAGGTGACCAGGTGCGTAAACTGTTTGGCAGGGATCAGCTCACCGCTTTTTACGCCAGACAACTCCAGCATCGACTGCCAGATCATCTTCCCGGATTCTCCCGTGGCCGCCGCCAGTTTGGTAACTAACTGGTTCAGCGTATTGTGCTCTGCGGGGAGCAAAGGGCGATCGGTAGCCGGGCGCTGCTGCGGCTGCGGTATCGACAGCTGTCCTTGTTGCAGCAGCGTGAGCACGTTCTTCAACTGCTCAGGCGTGAGCTGGCTGAGCGCCGTTTGCCCATACTGCTGACGGATAAAATCACTCACCGCCTGGCGATTATTTCCCTGGCTCAGTAATTCAGTGAGCTGCGAAAGCACCTGACGATTAACATGATTTTGCTGAGCAACCCCCAGTCGTTGGTTAAGGTTTTGCTCAGCGGCAGGAAAGTGACGTGATTGCAGCGGCGTATCACTTTTGACGCCCAGATCGTGCTTCATTCCGGCCCACACCTCAGCGCTTTGCTGCTGGGTGAGTGAAATCAAACGGGTAATTAGCCGTTCCAGCACAGTACGTTGTTGCGTGGATAGCGGTTGTTCACCCGCAGCGGAAGGGGCATTTTGGCCTTCGCCGGGAGGGCGTGCGGGCGTACCTGAAATGGGCTGCATCATCTCTGTTCCTTAAATCTGTGCTGACCAGGTCTCGCAGTATGCCTGGCGGCGAGATTATGGCACACTTGCCCGGTTAACTCTCGTTCTCAAACAGGTGCGAAAGACGTGAAAATCCTCGTTGATGAAAATATGCCCTATGCCCGCGAACTGTTCAGTCGTTTGGGGGAGGTCAAAGCGGTTCCCGGTCGTCCGATTCCCGTTGCTGAACTGGATGATGCGGATGCTTTAATGGTGCGCTCGGTGACGAAAGTAAATGAATCACTGCTTGGCGGAAAACCGGTTAAATTTGTCGGTACGGCAACCGCTGGCACAGACCATGTAGATGACGCCTGGCTTGCGCAGGCGGGGATCGGTTTTTCCGCCGCGCCCGGTTGTAACGCAATAGCGGTCGTAGAATATGTTTTTTCAGCGTTGCTGATGCTGGCGGAGCGCGACGGGTTTGCGTTACGCGATCGCACCGTAGGCATTGTGGGTGTGGGCAATGTGGGCGGGCGTTTGCAGGCGCGTCTGGAAGCGCTGGGGATCCGCACGCTGTTGTGCGATCCACCGCGAGCCGATCGCGGTGACGAAGGCAATTTCTGCTCGCTGGATGAACTGGTTGAGCAAGCCGATGTGCTGACTTTCCATACCCCACTGTTTAAAGACGGGCCGTACAAAACGCTGCACATGGCGGATGACGCGCTAATTAGCCGGTTGAAGCCGGGCACCATTCTGATCAACGCCTGCCGTGGGGCGGTCATCGACAATACGGCATTGCTGAACCGATTGAATGCCGGTCAGTCGCTGAGCGTTGTGCTGGATGTCTGGGAAGGAGAGCCGGATCTCAATGTGGCGTTGCTGGAGAAAGCCGATATCGGCACGGCGCACATTGCCGGGTATACCCTCGAAGGAAAAGCGCGTGGCACCACGCAGGTCTTTGAGGCCTATAGTAAGTTTATTGGTCACGAGCAGCACGTTGCGCTCAGTACCCTGTTACCCGCGCCGGAATTTGGTCGTATCACCCTGCATGGCCCGTTAGATCAGCCAACGCTGAAAAGGCTGGTGCATTTAGTGTATGATGTGCGCCGCGATGATGCGCCGCTGCGCAAAGTCGCTGGAATTCCGGGTGAGTTTGATAAACTGCGTAAAAATTACCTTGAGCGTCGTGAATGGTCGTCTTTATATGTGATGTGTGACGACGCAACGGCCGCTGCCTTATTGTGTAAGCTGGGTTTTAACGCTGTTCATCATCCGGCACATTAATGTCTTCTTAATGCTCCCTGTCGAATAATGCGACAGGGACGCTTACGTATTTCTTGGAGTAAATCACCATGTCTGAAGGCTGGAATATTGCCATTCTGGGCGCAACGGGCGCCGTAGGCGAAGCCCTGCTCGATACGCTGGCTGAACGCCAGTTCCCGGTCGGTGAAATTTATGCGCTGGCGCGTAATGAAAGCGCCGGTGAACATCTGCGTTTTAACGGTAAATCGGTCATAGTACAGGACGTTGCAGACTTTGACTGGACGCAGGCACAGTTGGCATTTTTTGTTGCGGGCGCTGAAGCCACCGCCGCATGGGTAGAAGAAGCCACTAATGCGGGTTGCCTGGTGATCGACAGCAGCGGTCTGTTCGCGCTTGAGCCAGACGTTCCGCTGGTGGTTCCGGACGTTAACCCGTTCGTGCTGGCGGATTACCGTAACCGCAATGTGATTGCAGTGCCTAACAGTCTGACCAGCCAACTGCTGTCTGCGCTGAAACCGTTGATTGATGACGGTGGGCTTTCGCGTATTACGGTGACCAATATTATCTCAGCTTCCGCTCATGGCAAAAAAGCGGTGGATGCGCTGGCCGGACAGAGTGCGAAACTGCTTAACGGTATCCCGATTGACGAAGATGATTTCTTTGGCCGTCAGTTGGCATTCAACATGCTGCCGCTGCTGCCCGATCGTGAAGGTAGCGTGCGTGAAGAACGTCGTATCGTTGATGAAGTGCGTAAAATTATGCAGGATGACGGTCTGCTCATCTCTGCCAGCATCGTGCAGTCCCCGGTATTTTATGGCCACGCGCAGATGGTAAATTTTGAGGCCCTGCGCCCGTTGGCGGCGGAAGAAGCGCGCGATGCGTTTTCACGCGGTGAAGACGTGGTGTTGTCGGAAGAGACCGACTTCCCGACCCAGGTTGGCGATGCATCGGGCACGCCGCACCTTTCTATTGGCTGCGTGCATAATGATTACGGTATGCCAGAGCAGGTTCAGTTCTGGTCTGTGGCGGACAACGTACGCTTTGGCGGCGCGTTAATGGCGGTGAAAATTGCGGAAAAACTGGTGCAGGAGTACCTGTACTAATGTCTGACCAGCAACAGCCGTCAACCCATAAAATTGCGCTGGGCATTGAGTATGACGGCAGCAAATATTATGGCTGGCAGCGCCAGAACGAAGTGCGTAGCGTTCAGGAAAAACTGGAAAAAGCGCTCTCTCAGGTGGCGAATGAACGCATCAATGTTTTTTGTGCAGGACGCACGGATGCGGGCGTTCATGGCACTGGGCAGGTCGTGCATTTTGAAACCACTGCCCAGCGTAAAGATGCGGCCTGGACACTGGGGGTAAATGCGAATTTACCTGGTGACATCGCCGTGCGCTGGGTTAAAGCTGTACCCGATGATTTTCATGCCCGATTTAGCGCCACGGCTCGCCGTTATCGCTACATCATCTACAATCATCGGTTGCGCCCTGCGGTTTTGGGTAAAGGGGTAACCCATTACTATGAACCGCTGGACGCTGAGCGTATGCATCGTGCGGCCCAGTGTCTGATTGGCGAAAATGATTTTACCTCGTTTCGAGCGGTGCAGTGTCAGTCGCGCACGCCGTGGCGAAACGTGATGCACATTAACGTCGAACGTTTCGGTGCATATGTGGTGGTGGATATTAAAGCGAATGCCTTTGTACATCATATGGTCAGGAATATTGTCGGCAGCCTGATGGAAGTTGGCGCCAACAACCAGCCGGAGAGCTGGATAGCAGAACTGTTAGCAGCAAAGGACAGAACGCTGGCAGCGGCAACGGCGAAAGCGGAAGGACTGTATCTGGTTGCGGTAGATTACCCGGACCGGTTCGACCTGCCAAAACCGCCAATGGGCCCGCTATTTCTGGCGGACTAATTTGAGTCGTATAAAGGCAAAACTATGGACCTGATTTACTTTCTTATCGATTTTATCCTGCACATTGATGTGCACCTGGCGGAGCTGGTTGCGGAATACGGTATCTGGGTATACGCCATTCTGTTTCTGATCCTGTTTTGTGAAACCGGGCTGGTGGTGACACCATTCCTGCCAGGGGACTCGCTGCTGTTTGTTGCGGGTGCGCTTTCTGCGCTGCCAACCAACGATCTTAATGTTCATCTGATGGTGGCACTGATGATTGTGGCGGCGATTGTGGGCGATGCGGTGAACTACACGATTGGCCGATTGTTCGGGGAAAAACTTTTCAGTAACCCGAACTCCAAAATTTTCCGCCGCAGCTACCTGGATAAAACCCATGCGTTCTACGAGCGTCATGGCGGTAAGACGATTATCCTGGCGCGTTTCGTGCCTATCGTGCGTACATTTGCGCCGTTTGTTGCCGGTATGGGACATATGTCCTACCGTCACTTTGCGATGTATAACGTCGTAGGTGCATTGCTGTGGGTATTGTTGTTCACCTACGCAGGCTACCTGTTCGGCGATCTGCCGATCGTCCAGGAAAACCTGAAATTATTGATTGTGGCGATTATCGTCCTTTCCGTATTGCCGGGGGTGATTGAAGTAATTCGCCATAAGCGTGCTGCGTCACGGGCTGCAAAATAGAAAGTAACTCAGCGGTTCGACCACTTTTTTATCCAAAGTTTCGGGCTGTTATGTTTTAATGTGCAACATTCATGGTCTGTTAGGGGCAAAAATGGCATTATGCGCCCCTTATAACAAAGCTGACTAGGGTTCAGGCAGAAAGGTCACCAATGAGCTGGATTGAACGAATTAAAAGCAACATTACTCCCACCCGCAAGGCAAGCATTCCTGAAGGGGTGTGGACCAAGTGTGATAGCTGCGGTCAGGTTTTATACCGTGCTGAGCTGGAACGTAATCTTGAGGTCTGTCCGAAGTGTGACCATCATATGCGCATGTCGGCGCGCAATCGCCTGCATAGCCTGTTAGATGAAGGTTCTCTTGTGGAACTGGGTAGCGAGCTTGAGCCGAAAGACGTGCTGAAGTTTCGTGACTCCAAAAAATACAAAGACAGACTGGCTTCTGCGCAGAAAGAAACCGGCGAGAAAGATGCGCTGGTGGTGATGAAAGGCACACTTCACGGTATGCCGGTCGTTGCTGCGGCATTCGAGTTCGCGTTTATGGGCGGCTCCATGGGCTCTGTGGTCGGCGCGCGTTTTGTCCGTGCCGTTGAGCAGGCGCTGGAAGACAACTGTCCGCTGATCTGCTTCTCCGCTTCTGGCGGGGCGCGTATGCAGGAAGCGCTGATGTCTTTGATGCAGATGGCGAAAACCTCTGCTGCGCTGGCGAAAATGCAGGAACGCGGTTTACCGTATATTTCTGTACTGACCGACCCAACAATGGGTGGTGTTTCCGCAAGCTTCGCGATGCTGGGCGATCTCAACATTGCAGAACCGAAAGCACTGATCGGCTTCGCTGGTCCGCGTGTTATCGAGCAAACCGTACGTGAGAAACTGCCGCCGGGATTCCAGCGCAGCGAGTTCCTGATTGAAAAAGGCGCTATCGATATGATCGTTCGCCGTCCGGAAATGCGCCTGAAACTGGCAAGCATCCTGGCGAAGCTGATGAATCTTCCTGCGCCGAATCCGGATGAGCCGCGTGAAGGCGAAGTGGTACCTCCGGTTCCCGATCAGGAACCAGAGGCCTGATAGTTTACGCTATGGGTTTCGGGTTGCAGGCAGGCGACAAGAGTGTTAATCCCGATGAACTTACACCGTTAAGTGATTCGGGAGAGCGAGTACAGCCAACACATCTGCAACGTGGAAAACGACGTGTAAAAAAGGGCAGGCCGGTTGGCGCTGCCCTTTTGCTTTTCTCAACGTAAAGAATCTACAGGCATCATGGACAATAAACGTATCCCTCAAGCCGCGTCGCCCCTGGCGTCGTGGCTTTCTTATCTTGAAAACCTGCACAGTAAAACCATCGATCTGGGCCTTGAACGCGTCAGCCAGGTGGCGCGTAAACTGGGGGTGTTGAAACCTGCGCCATTTGTTTTTACGGTGGCAGGAACCAATGGGAAAGGCACAACCTGTCGTACGCTGGAATCTGTGCTGACTGCGGCAGGCTATAAAGTTGGGGTGTACAGTTCGCCTCATCTGGTGCGCTACACGGAACGCGTACGCGTGCAGGGGCGTGAACTGCCGGAATCAGCTCATACCGCCTCGTTTGCTGAGATTGAAGACGCACGTGGTGACATTTCCCTGACTTACTTTGAATACGGTACGTTATCGGCACTCTGGCTGTTTAAACAGGCCCAACTGGATGTTGTTATTCTGGAAGTGGGGTTAGGCGGCCGCCTTGACGCCACCAATATCGTCGATGCCGATGTCGCAGTAGTCACCAGTATTGCGCTTGACCATACTGACTGGCTGGGCCCGGATCGCGAAAGTATTGGTCGTGAGAAGGCGGGGATTTTCCGCGCAGAGAAACCGGCCATCGTCGGCGAACCGGAAATGCCTTACACCATCGCAGATGTCGCTCAGGAGTGCGGGGCGATTTTGCAACGTTGCGGTGTGGACTGGCGCTATGCGGTCACAGAGAACGACTGGTCGTTTACTGATGCTCATGGAACGCTGGCGCACCTGCCGTTGCCGCAGGTGCCACAACCTAACGCTGCAACCGCACTGGCCGCACTGCGCGCAAGCGGCCTTAACGTCAGCGAGCAGGCCATTCGTGACGGTATCGAACAAGCGATTTTACCGGGACGCTTCCAGATTGTGAGCGAGTCACCGCGGGTGATTTTTGATGTTGCCCATAACCCGCATGCGGCGGAGTATCTGACCGGACGTCTGAAAAAGTTAGTGAAAAGCGGGCGTGTACTTGCGGTTATCGGTATGCTACATGATAAAGATATTGCAGGTACGTTGGCCTGGCTGAAAAGTGTGGTTGACGACTGGTACTGTGCGCCCCTGGAAGGGCCGCGTGGTGCAACGGCAGAACAGCTGCTGGAGCACCTGGGCAAAGGCAACGCTTATGACAGCGTGGCGCAGGCATGGGCTGCGGCACTTGCTGAGGCGAAGCCAGAAGATACCGTGTTGGTGTGTGGATCGTTTCACACTGTCGCACATGTCATGGAAGTAATAGACGTGGGGAGAAGCGGTGGCGAGTAAGTTTCAGAATCGATTAGTCGGCACAATTGTGCTGGTCGCGCTCGGGGTGATTGTGCTTCCCGGGCTGCTTGACGGCCAGAAAAAGCATTATCAGGATGAATTTGCAGCGATCCCACTGGTGCCTAAACCCGGCGATCGCGATGAACCAGACATGATGCCTGCAGCAACGCAGGCACTGCCGACTCAGCCGCCGGAAGGGGCGGCAGAAGAGGTGCGTGCGGGTGATGCTGCCGCGCCATCGTTGGATCCATCACGTTTGACGACGGCAAACAGCGCGGAGTTAGATCCTGTCCCTGCGCCTGTGGAACCACCGAAACCTAAACCGAAGCCGCAGCCTGTTGCTGTCGCCCCGACGCCAACGCCGGCACCGACTCCAGCGCCGAAACCGGCCGCTGAGGAAGCGCCAGCCCCAACCGGCAAAGCGTATGTTGTACAGCTCGGTGCATTGAAAAACGCGGATAAGGTCAATGAGATCGTGGGTAAACTTCGTGGCGCGGGCTTCCGGGTATATACTTCCCCGTCAACGCCGGTGCAGGGTAAAATAACCCGCATTCTCGTAGGACCTGACGCCTCCAAAGATAAGCTGAAGAACTCGCTGGGCGAGCTGCAGAAGATCTCTGGTTTGAGCGGGGTGGTGATGGGGTATACCCCTAACTAAGGGATTGCGTTACGTTGCTCTGATGTAGGCCGGACAAGGTGTTTACACCGCCATCCGGCAGTGTCCGAAGAGGCATAAAATCGTATGGCGTTGAAGATTTTTTCAGCGCCATTTTTATTTACGCGTGGAAAGGAAATCCCTACGCAAACGTTTTCTTTTTCTGTTAGAATGCGCCCCGAACAGGACGACAGGGCGTAAAATCGTGGGACACATATGGTCTGGATTGATTACGCCATTATCGCGGTGATTGGTTTTTCCTGTCTGGTTAGCCTGATCCGTGGCTTTGTTCGTGAAGCATTATCGTTGGTGACTTGGGGTTGTGCTTTCTTTGTCGCCAGCCATTACTACACTTACCTGTCTGTCTGGTTTACGGGCTTTGAAGACGAACTGGTTCGAAATGGGATTGCTATCGCGATACTGTTCATCGCGACACTTATCGTCGGCGCTATCGTTAACTTTGTGATAGGCCAACTGGTAGAGAAAACAGGACTGTCGGGTACCGACAGAGTGTTGGGGATTTGCTTCGGTGCTTTGCGTGGAGCGTTGATCGTCGCCGCCATACTGTTCTTTCTCGATACCTTTACCGGTCTGTCGAAAAGTGAAGACTGGGGTAAGTCACAGCTGATCCCGCAGTTCAGTTTCATCATCAGATGGTTCTTTGACTATCTGCAAAGCTCGTCAAGTTTCTTGCCCAAAGTATAAACTTTGGGTCGTTGCTGAACGAGGAAAAGACGTATGTGCGGTATTGTCGGTATCGCCGGTGTTATGCCGGTAAACCAGTCGATTTATGACGCGTTAACGGTGCTCCAGCATCGTGGTCAGGATGCTGCAGGCATCATCACCATTGATGCCAACAACTGCTTCCGCTTGCGTAAAGCAAACGGAATGGTGAGCGATATTTTTGAAGCGCGCCATATGCAGCGTTTGCAGGGCAATATGGGCATCGGTCATGTGCGTTACCCAACGGCTGGCAGCTCCAGCGCCTCCGAAGCTCAACCTTTTTACGTCAACTCACCGTATGGCATTACGCTTGCCCACAATGGCAATCTGACCAATGCGCATGAGTTGCGTAAAAAGCTGTTTGAAGAAAAGCGCCGCCACATCAATACCACTTCAGATTCTGAAATTCTGCTGAATATTTTCGCCAGCGAGCTGGATAACTTCCGCCATTACCCGCTGGAAGCCGACAATATTTTTGCGGCCATTGCGGCAACCAACCGCCAGATTCGCGGCGCCTATGCCTGCGTGGCGATGATTATCGGTCACGGTATGGTTGCCTTCCGCGACCCTAACGGTATCCGTCCGCTGGTGATGGGCAAACGCGATATTGGCGATGGCCGTACCGAGTACATGGTGGCGTCTGAGAGCGTAGCGCTGGATACGTTGGGCTTTGAATTCCTGCGCGACGTAGCACCTGGCGAAGCGGTGTACATCACCGAAAAAGGCCAGCTGTTTACCCGTCAGTGTGCCGATAACCCGGTGAGCAATCCATGTCTGTTTGAATACGTTTACTTCGCACGTCCTGACTCCTTTATCGACAAGATTTCCGTCTACAGCGCCCGTGTGAATATGGGGACTAAGCTTGGCGAAAAAATTGCCCGTGAGTGGGAAGATCTGGACATCGACGTAGTAATCCCAATCCCGGAAACCTCCTGTGATATCGCGCTGGAAATTGCTCGTATTCTCGGTAAGCCGTACCGCCAGGGGTTTGTGAAAAACCGCTATGTGGGCCGTACCTTTATCATGCCGGGCCAGCAGTTGCGTCGTAAATCTGTGCGCCGTAAGCTGAACGCTAACCGTGCGGAATTCCGTGATAAAAACGTGCTGTTGGTGGATGACTCCATCGTGCGTGGCACCACCTCAGAACAGATTATCGAGATGGCGCGTGAAGCCGGAGCGAAGAAGGTGTATCTGGCCTCTGCCGCCCCGGAAATTCGCTTCCCGAACGTTTATGGCATCGATATGCCTACGGCGACGGAGTTGATTGCGCATGGTCGTGAAGTGGACGAGATTCGCCAGATAATCGGCGCAGATGGTCTGATCTTCCAGGATCTGAACGATCTGATTGAAGCTGTCCGTGCTGAGAACCCGGATATTCAGCAGTTTGAATGTTCAGTGTTTAACGGCGTGTACGTTACTAAAGACGTCGACCAGCAATATCTCGATTTCCTCGACTCCCTGCGTAATGACGATGCCAAAGCGGTATTGCGTCAGAACGAAGCGGAAAACCTTGAGATGCACAACGAAGGTTAATGTTTGCTCGCAAGCAAGGGCGCAACCTGCGTCCTTGCTTGCAACTCACAGTAATTTCCTGCAAAGTCGGCCCTGAGCAAGTAAGGGCGATTACACATGAAACGACTCATCATTGGTATTTCTGGTGCAAGCGGGGCAATTTACGGCGTGCGCCTGTTGCAGGTATTGCGTGACGTCACTGATGTGGAAACCCACCTGGTGATGAGTGCCGCTGCCCGACAGACGCTGGCGCTGGAAACGGACCTCTCTGTGCGCGACGTGCAGGCGCTGGCAAATGTGAATCATGATAGCCGTGATATCGCCGCCAGTATCTCCTCCGGCTCTTTTCAGACCGCCGGAATGGTTATTCTGCCTTGTTCAATCAAAACGCTTTCTGGCATCGTCCACAGTTACACCGATGGGCTGCTTACCCGTGCGGCGGATGTGGTGTTGAAAGAACGCCGTCCGTTGGTGCTGTGTGTACGCGAAACGCCGCTGCATCTGGGGCATTTGCGATTGATGACGCAGGCGGCAGAAATTGGGGCGGTAATTATGCCACCTGTCCCGGCGTTTTATCATCGTCCGCAAACGCTCGATGATGTGATTAATCAAACGGTTAATCGCGTGCTTGACCAGTTTGATATTACCCTTCCACAGGACCTGTTCACCCGCTGGCAAGGGGCGTAAGCCGTTCCATCAGCGTGCAAAGAATCATCCGTTGCCCTGTTTCAGGGCAATTTTGTAACCGCGATCATATCCTCAACATTTAATTCGTTAAAACTCAACGAAACGCTGCGGTTCAACCGCCAGACCTGCTATCTTCAAAATCAGGACATTATTGCAACGTTTTATTAACATATTTAACGTCGAATATCCTCATCGACGCGAAAATGGCATAAGACCTGCATGAAAAAGTCTGCAAACACACAACACAACGTAAAACATAATAAAATTACGCCACTTGAGGGTTATGTATGAAGAAGACGGTTCTTGCTTTGTCTTTGCTGGTAGGACTCTCCGCCACCGCGGCCAGCTACGCAGCACTTCCGCAGACGGTTCGTATTGGTACAGATACAACGTACGCTCCTTTTTCCTCTAAAGATGCCAAAGGCGACTTTGTCGGCTTCGATATCGATCTGGGAAATGAGATGTGTAAGCGCATGCAGATCAAATGCACTTGGGTTGCCAGTGACTTTGATGCGCTGATCCCATCGCTGAAAGCGAAAAAAATTGATGCCATCATCTCCTCGCTTTCTATCACCGAAAAGCGTCAGCAAGAGATTGCGTTCTCAGACAAACTTTACGCTGCAGACTCACGTCTGATCGCCGCGAAAGGCTCCCCAATTCAGCCGACTCTGGATTCCCTCAAGGGTAAACACGTTGGCGTCCTGCAAGGCTCTACTCAGGAAGCCTATGCCAATGACAACTGGCGCAGCAAAGGCGTGGACGTGGTGGCCTATGCGAACCAGGACCTCATCTATTCTGACCTGACGGCAGGCCGTCTGGACGCGGCATTGCAAGATGAAGTCGCGGCCAGCGAAGGCTTCCTGAAGCAGCCTGCTGGTAAGGATTACGCTTTTGCCGGTCCGTCGGTGAAAGATAAAAAATACTTTGGTGACGGAACCGGGATTGGCTTGCGCAAAGATGATGCAGAGCTGAAAGCCGCTTTCGACAAAGCGCTGGGCGAACTGCGTAAAGACGGCACCTACGACAAAATGGCGAGCAAATATTTTAATTTTAATGTCTACGGCGATTAATACAGCGGCGTGGGGAATTGACTGCACCATTGCGGGTAACCATTTCGGTGCATAATAAATTCAGTGCACTGTTTTGGTGCTTTTATCGCTGACTTAATAAGCATGAGTGCATACTTAAGCGCTTTTCATGCAAATAAATACCGCCGACAGGGTAGAATGCTTTGCCTTGTCGGCCTGATTAATGGCACGATAACTGCACCTGGTCCTGTAAAGATCCCCTATAAAAGACAGTCTGTTGAGGATAGTTATGAAAAAACTGGTGTTGTCTCTTTCTCTGGTTCTGGCTTTCTCCAGTGCTACCGCAGCATTTGCAGCCATTCCGCAAAAAATTCGTATCGGTACCGATCCTACTTATGCGCCGTTCGAATCGAAGAATGCGCAGGGTGAATTAGTCGGTTTTGATATCGATCTGGCTAAAGAACTGTGCAAACGTATCAATACGCAATGTACCTTCGTGGAAAACCCGCTGGACGCGCTGATCCCTTCGCTAAAAGCGAAGAAAATCGATGCCATCATGTCCTCGCTTTCCATTACTGAAAAACGTCAGCAGGAAATCGCATTTACCGACAAGCTTTATGCAGCCGATTCGCGTCTGGTTGTCGCTAAAGATTCTGCTATTCAGCCGACCATTGAGTCGCTGAAAGGCAAACGTGTTGGTGTGCTGCAGGGCACTACCCAGGAAACGTTCGGCAACGAACACTGGGCGCCAAAAGGTATTGAGATTGTCTCTTATCAGGGGCAGGACAATATCTATTCTGACCTGACTGCCGGGCGTATTGACGCCGCGTTCCAGGATGAAGTCGCGGCCAGCGAAGGCTTCCTGAAACAGCCAGTCGGTAAAGATTACAAATTCGGCGGCCCGTCTGTGAAAGACGAGAAGTTGTTCGGCGTGGGTACCGGTATGGGACTGCGCAAAGACGATAACGAGCTGCGCGAAGCGCTGAATAAAGCCTTTGCCGAAATGCGAGCTGACGGTACTTACGAGAAGCTGGCGAAAAAGTACTTCGATTTTGATGTTTACGGCGGTTAATTACCGCAGGTGCTGATAAAGCCCGTAGATTTTTGACGCGTTGAATTTATGCCCGATGGCGCTGCGCTTATCCGGCCTACGGTGATTTTGTAGGCCGGATAAGGCAAGGCCGCCATCCGGCATTTAACGGTTAGTCTGAAATCAAAAGAGGCTTACTACTCCACCACACACGACAGGACAGGCAGCATGTTGTATGGCTTTTCAGGTGTTATTTTACAGGGCGCAATTGTTACGCTGGAGCTGGCACTCAGCTCGGTGGTACTGGCGGTTCTGATAGGTCTTGTCGGCGCAGCAGCAAAGCTGTCGCAAAGCCGGGCAATGGGGCTTATTTTCGAAGGGTACACAACGCTAATCCGCGGCGTGCCCGATCTGGTCTTAATGCTGCTCATCTTCTACGGATTACAAATCGCGCTGAATACCATTACCGATGCCATCGGTATCGGCCAGATTGATATTGATCCGATGGTTGCGGGCATTATCACCCTTGGATTCATCTACGGCGCCTATTTTACCGAAACTTTTCGCGGTGCGTTTATGGCTGTACCAAAAGGCCATATTGAAGCCGCGACGGCGTTTGGCTTTACCAGCTCACAAATATTTCGTCGCATTATGTTCCCGGCGATGATGCGTTATGCCTTACCGGGAATCGGCAATAACTGGCAGGTTATTCTTAAGGCTACGGCGCTGGTATCGTTGCTTGGGCTTGAAGACGTGGTGAAAGCGACTCAGCTTGCCGGGAAGAGTACCTGGGAGCCGTTCTATTTTGCCGTCGTGTGCGGGGTCATCTATCTGGTGTTTACCACTGTTTCTAATGGTGTGCTGCTGTACCTTGAGCGCCGCTATTCCGTGGGTGTGAAGAGGGCTGACCTGTGATCGAGATTATTCAGGAATACTGGAAGTCCCTGCTGTGGACCGACGGATATCGCTACACTGGCGTCGCTATCACCCTGTGGCTTTTGATTTCGTCAGTAGTGATGGGCGGAATACTGGCACTCTTTTTGGCGATTGGTCGCGTTTCCAGTAATAAATTTATCCAGTTTCCCATCTGGCTGTTCACCTATATTTTTCGTGGGACGCCGCTGTACGTTCAGTTACTGGTGTTTTATTCCGGGATGTATACGCTGGAAATAGTTAAAGGCACGGACTTCCTCAACGCGTTTTTCCGCAGCGGGCTGAATTGCACCGTGCTGGCGCTGACGCTGAATACCTGCGCCTATACCACGGAGATTTTCGCCGGGGCTATTCGTTCCGTGCCTCACGGTGAGATTGAGGCTGCGCGCGCATACGGTTTCTCGTCATTCAAACTGTATCGATGCATTATTTTACCTTCCGCGCTGCGTATTGCGCTGCCGGCATACAGTAATGAAGTCATTTTAATGCTGCACTCCACGGCGCTGGCATTTACGGCCACGGTGCCAGATTTGTTGAAAATCGCTCGCGATATCAACTCGGCAACGTATCAGCCGTTTACCGCCTTCGGTATTGCCGCTGTGCTGTATTTGATTATTTCGTATGTCCTGATCAGTCTGTTCCGTAAAGCGGAAAAACGCTGGTTGCAGCATGTATCCTCTAAATGATTCGAGTAACACGATGTCTGAAAATAAATTAAACGTTATCGATTTACATAAGCACTACGGCGAACATGAAGTGCTGAAAGGGGTATCGCTGCAGGCCAACGCGGGTGATGTTATCAGCATTATTGGTTCGTCAGGTTCCGGTAAAAGTACCTTCCTGCGCTGCATTAACTTTCTCGAGAAACCGAGTGCCGGGTCGATTGTCGTCAGCGGTCAGAACATTGGTCTGGTGCGCGACAAAGACGGCCAGTTGAAGGTTGCGGACAAAAATCAGCTACGCCTGCTGCGTACGCGTCTGACGATGGTCTTTCAGCACTTTAATCTGTGGAGTCACATGACAGTGCTGGAAAACGTCATGGAAGCGCCGATTCAGGTGTTGGGGCTGAGCAAGCAGGAAGCTCGCGACCGTGCGGTGAAGTATCTGGCTAAAGTGGGCATTGATGAGCGCGCACAGGGCAAATATCCGGTGCACCTGTCCGGTGGTCAGCAGCAGCGTGTTTCCATTGCCCGTGCGCTGGCGATGGAACCGGAAGTGTTGCTGTTTGATGAACCTACGTCGGCGCTTGATCCTGAGCTGGTGGGTGAAGTGCTGCGCATTATGCAACAGCTGGCTGAAGAGGGGAAAACCATGGTGGTGGTGACCCACGAAATGGGGTTTGCCCGTCATGTTTCCACGCACGTGATTTTCCTGCATCAGGGGAAAATTGAGGAAGAGGGTGACCCGGAGCAGGTATTTGGTAATCCGCAAAGCCCGCGTTTGCAACAGTTCCTTAAAGGATCGCTGAAGTAAGTCAACAGCCCGGAGGCGCTACGCTTTCCGGGCTTACAATTTTAGCGCGTCGCGCTCCAGCCGAAACACCCAGTCGTCGTAGGCGATGCCGTCAATCTCATACGCCTTTTCCAGTACCTGCGTACGTACAAAGCCTGTCTTTTCCAGAATACGGATTGAACCCTTGTTATCCGCCAGCGCGTATGCGTTTATCGCCGTCACACCTGCATGCCCGAAGGCATACTGGCACACCGCGCGCACGGCTTCGCTGGCAATACC
This sequence comes from Citrobacter sp. Cpo091, assembly GCF_030332645.1. NCBI lineage: Bacteria > Pseudomonadati > Pseudomonadota > Gammaproteobacteria > Enterobacterales > Enterobacteriaceae > Citrobacter > Citrobacter sp. Cpo091. The sequence continues at coordinate 375,334 of NZ_JAOWHL010000040.1, read as the reverse complement.
TTTCCCCTGAGCCTGTGGCATGATGGCGTAGCCGAGGTCGGCTTCCTGCGGGTAAAGATGGCTGATTTGCAGACCAATATCGCCAAGTGGCGTCGGGCTGTTATGTTCGCGGATGACGAAAGTGTGCTGTGCGGCCAGACGTCTGGCGAATAACAGCCGCGTATCTTTCGCCGGGGCGATGTTGCCCATATAGCGCATGACTTCAGGACATTCACGGAGTTTCTGGAAAAATGACCAGTCAGAAAATTGAAACAAAGAGAGGGTAAGTCGGGGAGTCGATATTATCGCCATAACGTCGCCATTGCGGAAATCTGGTCTATAACCTTACCACCACAACGGCGACTGTGAATAGTGCTTAGGGGTTATCGGATGACATCCGCCAGCGCTTCTTCTAAATCGTACCAGCGAAACGTAAAACCGGAAGCTTCCAGGCGTTTGGGCAATGCGCGTTGTCCACCAAGGACCAGTACTGACGATTCCCCCATCAGCAGTCGCATAGCGGTGGCGGGAACGCGCAGAATTGCAGGGCGGTTCAGAGCGTGACCCAGCGCGTGGGCAAACTGCTCATTGTGCACCGGGTATGGCGAAACCATATTGAAGGGACCACGTAGATCGTTATTCAGCAGCCAGATAATTCCGTTGACCATATCATCAACATGGATCCAGGCCATATACTGGCGTCCGTTACCGATCGGGCCGCCTAAGCCAAGACGAAACGGCGGGACCATTTTTGCCAGAATGCCGCCTGCTGAGGCCAGTACCACGCCGGTACGCAGCATACACACGCGGGTTTTGTCGCTTTGCGCAGTGCTGGCAATTTGCTCCCAGCGGGCGCACAGCTTGTGGGTAAATTCGTTATGCGGTGGCTCTTCTTCAGTGACTACAACTTCGCCTAAATCGCCGTAGTAACCGGTAGCGGAACCGGAGATTAACACTGAGGGCGGCGTCTCGCTCGCATTGATTAAATCGACCAGTTTCTGCGTAATGCCCCAACGGCTCTGGCACAAGCGTTCCTTTTGCTGTGCGCTCCAGCGCTTATCTGCAATAGGCTCTCCGGCAAGGTTAATCACGGCATCAATATTATTGAGATGTTGCCGCTCTTCCAGTCCTTTCCATAACGTGACCCGAGAGTCGAGAATCTGACGAGCCTTATCAGGGGTACGTGTCACTACGATTATCTGATGCCCCAGTTCCAGCAGGCAGGGGATCAGATGACGTCCAATCAGGCCAGTACCGCCGGTAATCAGAATCTGCATGTCGCCTCCCGGGTTACGTTTTAGCGCTGCCAGCTCAGCGTCATTGATACTGAGTCGGCGTAACGCAATGCGTGAAGTTTATCTATCTCGACTTCAGCATAAGTGACCCAGTGATGTTCGCGTGCGATATCGAGCACATCTTGAGTTAATTTTTCTAACAATGAGAAGCGGTTACCCTCCACGTGGGCAATGATGCTTTTGGTTATAGTGCGGTAATTCAGCGCGTCGTTGATATCTTCGCTGGTACGGGCTTTGTCTGCCGGATAGTGAATGGCAATATTGATGACGATATCCTGGCGATTAAGGATCTCCTCTTCTTTGATGCCGATAAAGGTGCGCAGACGAAGGTTTTTTATACGAATAATGGCGTCAGGTTGTGACATTGCAGGTTTCCTCCATGTATGAACCTCTGCATGATACACGAGAACCGAATTGCGTCACCGCTTCTCACTCAGTGCTTGCTGCATGGCGCGTTCCGTGGCAGGACGCGTACGGATGCGTTCGTGCCAGTTATTGACCGCCGGGTAATTGTCGAGGTCGATGCGCTGACGCTGATGGGCGTGGATCCACGGCCAGCAGGCAATGTCAGCAATGCTGTAGTGATCGCCTCCCAGCCAGGGTGACGTTTCCAGACGTTTATTCATCACGTTGTACAGGCGCTGGGTTTCAACCTGGTATCTTTCAATAGCGTAAGGGATCGTTTGCGGAGCGTAATGACTGAAATGATGATTCTGCCCCAGCATGGGACCCAGACCGCTGACCTGCCAGAACAGCCACTGCAGCGTGGTGTGGCGTTCGCGTAATTCACCGCTGAGCAGCTTACCGCTCTTCTCCGCCAGATAGAGTAAAATTTCTCCGGACTCAAACAAGCTGATGGGCCTTCCGCCATCTTCCGGCGCATGATCGATAATGGCCGGGATTTTATTGTTCGGCGAGATCAGCAGAAAATCGGGGCGAAACTGGCTGCCTTTGCTGATATCGACATGAATCAGACGGTATTGCAGCTGTGCCTCTTCAAGAAACAGCGTGATTTTGTGACCGTTTGGCGATGGCGTGTAATAGAGATCGATCATTTTCAGCATCCGTTTTGTCATGAACCGGGTCATTACAAGTATAGAGCCTGTTGGCGTGCGTGAGTTTTCATCAAGTGACAGCGAGAGAAAGACTCTATATTTTGAAAGCAAGCCAATACACTTCAGAGGACATTATGAGCAAATCTGCAATTACGCTGTGGTCAGATGCCAATTTTTTCTCCCCCTACGTGCTGTCTGTTTATGTCGCTCTGCAAGAGAAGGGGCTACCTTTCACGCTGAAAACCGTTGATCTCAATAGTGGTGAACACTTGCATCCTTCATGGCAAGGTTACGCCTTGACGCGCCGCGTACCGGTTCTTGAGATCGATGGTTTTGAACTGAGCGAATCATCAGCGATTACGGAATTCCTGGAAGAGAGCTTTGCACCGCCACAGTGGGAGCGTATCTACCCACACGATGTACAAAAGCGCGCTCGGGCGCGCCAGGTTCAGGCGTGGATCCGCAGCGATTTAATGCCTATCCGTGAGGAACGATCAACAGATGTCGTTTTTGCTGGCGTGAAGAAAGGACCGTTAAGCGAAGCGGGAAAAGCCAGTGCGGAAAAACTGTTCGCTACTGCGAGCAGTTTACTGAGCCACGGTAAGCAGAATTTATTTGGCGAATGGTGTATCGCTGACTGTGATTTAGCGCTAATGCTTAATCGCCTGGTCCTGAATGGTGATGAGGTTCCAGAAGCGCTTGCGGAATACGCCACCTTCCAGTGGCAGCGCGCTTCAGTACAGCGTTTTATCGCGCTTTCAGCGAAGCGTTCCTGCTGAAAAACGGGCCGTAATCCAGTATCATTACAAGGTGATTTTCAGCGAGGAGTGAGTGATGAAACTGATGTTCGCATCGGACATTCATGGTTCGTTGCCAGCCACGGAACGCGTACTCGAACGGTTTGCTGCAAGCGGCGCGCAATGGCTGGTGATATTGGGTGATGTTTTAAACCACGGGCCGCGTAATGCGCTTCCAGAAGGCTATGCACCTGCGCAGGTTGCTGAACGGCTGAATGAGCTGGCATCGCGAATTATTGCGGTGCGTGGTAATTGCGACAGCGAAGTGGATCAGATGCTCCTGCATTTTCCGATGACTGCGCCGTGGCAGCAAATTCTGACAGAAAACCAGCGACTCTTTTTGACGCACGGACACCTTTTTGGCCCGCAAAATATGCCGGTGCTCAATGCGGGCGATGTTCTGGTTTATGGGCATACTCATCTGCCGGTTGCTGAGCGGCGCGAGGGTATCTATCATTTCAATCCCGGCTCGGTAAGCATCCCGAAAGGGGGCTTTGCGGCAAGTTACGGGATTCTGGATGATAATGTTCTCAGCGTAATGGCACTCAATGATCAAAGTGTTATTGCACAGGTCGAGATTAATCCGTAATTTACCCCACAAACATAAACGCGCCGTAAGAGCGCCAGAAAAAAGAAGGTTTCCTGATGGTGGAACAGCGTCGTTTGGCAAGTACTGAATGGGTGGATATTGTGAATGAAGACAACGAAGTCATTGCACAGTCCAGCCGGGAACAAATGCGGGCGCAACGCTTACGCCATCGTGCAACGTATATCGTTGTGCATGATGGTATGGGCAAAATTCTGGTTCAACGTCGCACTGAGACAAAAGATTTTTTGCCCGGCATGCTGGATGCCACCGCAGGCGGTGTGGTTCAGGCTGATGAGCAGATGCTGGAATCAGCGCGTCGTGAAGCAGAAGAGGAACTGGGGATTGCGGGCGTGCCGTTTGCCGAGCATGGTCAGTTTTACTTTGAAGACCAGAACTGTCGCGTATGGGGTGGGTTGTTTAGCTGCGTTTCCCACGGACCGTTTGCGCTTCAGGAAGATGAGGTCAGTGAAGTTTGCTGGTTGACGCCGGAAGAAATTACCGCGCGCTGCGACGAATTTACACCGGACTCCCTGAAAGCCCTGGCGCTGTGGATGACCCGCAACGCCAAGAATGAAGGGGCGAAAGCCGAAAAGCAGGAAGAAGCTGAGTAAACTCTGTTCATCCGGCCTACTGCATCGAGAAATCGAGTAGGCCGGACGCACACTTTTTAATGGTAACCCATCATCTGCGCGCCAATCACCACCACGCTGGACATAATAAACAGCAGTCCCAACAGCGTAGCACCTACCTTCAGCCAGTTACGAAAATCCACCCGACAAACGCCTAACGTAGCCATCAGAGATGCTGACGTCGGATAGATAATATGACTGAATCCGTCGCCAAACTGGAAGGCCAGGACTGTGACCTGACGGTTTACGCCAACCAGATCGCCCAGCGGTGCCAGTAGCGGCATGGTTAACGCAGCCTGACCAGAGCCGGAAGTGACGAAGAAATTAAATACTGCCTGGAACAATAGCATAAACCACGCCGCGATGGCGTTATCCAGCCCGCTGATGCCATTGGCAATGCTGTGCAGCAGAGTGTTTAACACGCTGGCTTCACCCGCCTCTCCATTACCGACCAGCAGTAAAATGCCTTTAGCAAAACCAACCAGCAGGGCAGGGGCAATCATCATTCGTGCGCCCTCAGTGAATGAGGAGGCCATGATGTTGAGCGTCATGCCGTTGAGCCGAAACACGACGCCGATAATGCCAATCACCAGACCCATCGTGAAGAACTGACTGGCGATTTCAGGAATAAACCATGCGTTGACGATAACGCCCCAGACAACCCAAATCATCACCGCGGTCAGCACCAGTAGCACTAACCAGTCGCCCAGCGTGAAGCGTCGTTCCACGACCTCGTCCTGCTGCTCGCGAAAGAAGCGGTCGGATTCATGTACCCGGGACAAAAGCGGATTCTTTTTGATACGCGCCGCATAGGCCAGCGTGAAGGTCAGCCCGATTAACGTAGCGATCACCCAGACCACGATGCGTAGCCCGGAACCAGAGAGCACCGGTACCCCCGCAATACCTTGCGCGACCACCACGCAAAATGGGTTCATCCATGAGCTGGCGAAACCAATCTGAGTCGCGATATAGGTAACCAGCACGGTGGTGATACTGTCGTAACCTAGCCGTACCATCAAAGGCGCGATGATAATGGCAAAGGCAACAGCCTCTTCCCCCATGCCAAACACCGCGCCGCCTAAGGAGAAGAGAATAAACAGCACTGGGATAAACAGGACCTCGTTGCCCCGCGTATGGCGAATGAGCGCCAGGATGCCGTTATCAATGGTGCCGGTACGCATAACGATGCCGAATGCGCCGCCAATGACCAGCATAAACATAATGATGCCGACAGCAGTGCCGAATTTCGAGCCGGAGGTTAATCCTTCAAACGGGAAATTCATCAGGCCTGGGCGTTCATCTCCGGTGGTGAATAACTGCACCCGGTGATACTGCTCTTCACCTGCGTCGTTGGTCAGAATACGAAAGGAATGGGGGTCAACCACCTTACGGGTTTTGGTTTGTCCATCAACCTGATACTGCACTTCCTGGCTGTCGAACATCCCGACGGGAACAACCCATGTCGCCAGACTGGTTAAAACGGCGACGAAAAAAATAATCACCAGCGTGTCGGGCATCGCCCATTTTTTAGCTGGCTGTGATTCTGTTACTGCTGACATGAAAGACTATCCCTGTTGCAACGCAAAAGAGAGTAAGTATGCGAACAGAAGAATAGTTATTCATTGATGCAGCGCATCCAGGCAAATGTTTCAGATTATGCCAAAAGGGAAATAGACATAAAAAAACCGGAAATATCAGCTATTTCCGGTTTGATAAGCAGATGTGTTGCCGGATAAGAGATCCGGCACACTCGGCAGGTTACTGCTGCTGGGAAGACTGGATCGCGGTCAGTGCGATGGTGTAGACGATATCGTCTACCAGCGCGCCACGAGACAGGTCGTTCACCGGCTTGCGCATACCCTGCAGCATTGGCCCGATGGAGATCAGGTCGGCAGAACGCTGTACCGCTTTGTAAGTGGTGTTACCGGTGTTCAGATCCGGGAAGATGAACACGGTAGCGCGACCTGCAACCGGAGAGTTCGGCGCTTTGGATTTCGCTACGTCAGCCATAACAGCGGCGTCGTACTGCAGCGGACCGTCGATCATCAGGTCAGGACGTTTTTCCTGTGCCAGACGGGTTGCTTCGCGAACTTTCTCTACGTCACTACCTGCACCAGAAGTACCGGTGGAGTAGGAGAGCATCGCTACGCGCGGTTCGATACCGAAGGCAATTGCGGAATCAGCGGACTGAATCGCGATTTCTGCCAGCTGCTCTGCAGTCGGATCCGGGTTGATCGCGCAGTCGCCGTAAACGTAAACCTGATCCGGCAGCAGCATGAAGAACACGGAAGACACCAGAGAGCTACCCGGTGCAGTTTTGATCAGCTGCAGCGGCGGACGGATGGTGTTCGCGGTGGTGTGTACTGCACCAGAAACCAGACCGTCAACATCGTCCTGTTCCAGCATCAGGGTACCGAGAACCACGTTGTCTTCCAGCTGTTCGCGGGCAACGGTTTCGGTCATACCTTTGTTTTTACGCAGTTCGACCAGGCGAGCAACGTAGCTTTCGCGAACCACATCTGGATCAACGATTTCTACGCCAGCGCCCAGTTCAACGCCCTGAGAGGCTGCAACGCGGGTGATCTCATCCGGGTTACCCAGCAGTACGCAGGTTGCGATACCACGTTCAGCACAGATGGCTGCCGCTTTAACGGTACGCGGTTCGTCGCCTTCCGGCAGAACAACGCGTTTGCCCGCTTTGCGCGCCAGCTCGGTCAACTGATAACGGAACGCTGGCGGAGACAGACGACGGCTACGCTCAGAGGTTGCAGTCAGGGATTCAATCCAGTCAGCGTTGATGTAGTTAGCAACGTATTCCTGAACTTTCTCAATGCGCTCGTGATCGTCAACCGGAACTTCCAGGTTGAAGCTCTGCAGGCTCAGAGAGGTCTGCCAGGTGTTGGTGTTTACCATGAATACCGGCAGGCCAGTTTCAAATGCACGTTCGCACAGTTTAGTGATGCGCGCGTCCATTTCGTAGCCGCCAGTCAGCAGCAGAGCACCGATTTCTACGCCGTTCATAGCAGCCAGACATGCTGCAACCAGCACGTCAGGACGGTCGGCAGAAGTCACCAGCAGAGAACCTGCGCGGAAGTGCTCCAGCATGTGCGGAATGCTGCGTGCGCAGAACGTCACAGACTTCACGCGACGGGTGTTGATATCGCCTTCGTTAACGATGGTGGCGTTCAGGTGACGCGCCATATCGATTGCACGGGTAGCGATCAGATCGAAGCTCCATGGCACCGCGCCCAGAACCGGCAGCGGACTGGATTCTTGCAGTTTAGCCGGATCAACTTTGATCACTTTCGCTTTGGAAGAGTCGTCGAAAATCTCGGACAGATCCGGGCGAGTACGGCCCTGCTCATCAACCGGTGCGTTCAGTTTGTTAACGATTACGCCGGTGATGTTGGTGTTTTTCGCGCCGCCGAAGCTGCTGCGAGTCAGTTCAATACGCTCGTTCAGCTGTTCCGGGGTGTCGGTACCCTGAGACATAACGAAGACGATTTCCGCGTTCAGCGTTTTCGCGATTTCGTAGTTCAGAGACTGCGCGAACTGATGTTTACGGGTTGGGACCAGGCCTTCAACCAGTACAACTTCAGCGTCTTTGGTGTTCGCGTGGTAGTTCGCGATGATCTCTTCCATCAGCACATCTTTCTGATTGCTGGACAGTAAAGATTCAACGTGGCTCATCTTCAGCGGCTCAGCGGCTGGCAGAGAAGAGTTAGCACGGACGATGCTGGTAGTCTGGTCTGGCGCATCGCCACCGGCACGCGGTTGAGCGATCGGCTTAAAGACGCTCAGACGAACGCCTTTGCGTTCCATTGCGCGGATCACGCCAAGGCTGACGCTGGTCAGGCCGACGCTGGTTCCGGTAGGGATCAGCATAATAATACGGGACACGGTTTATCCTCTTTCGTTACCGCCAATTTAGACGGGTTACAAAACAGCACCGCCAGCTAGGCTGGCGGTGTGAAATCAGGCAGTCAGACGGCTCGCGTCTTGCGCGATAACCAGTTCTTCGTTGGTTGGGATAACCAGCGCAGGACGGGTACCTTCTTTGTTGATGAAACCAGATTTGCCGAAACGTGCGGCCAGGTTACGTTCGTGGTCAACTTCAAAGCCCAGAACGCCCAGTTTGCCCAGAGACAGTTCACGAACCATCGCTGCGTTTTCACCGATACCACCGGTGAAGACAACTGCATCCAGACGACCATCCATCAGCGCAGTGTAAGAACCGATGTATTTCGCCAGACGGTGGCAGTAAACGTCCATTGCACGTTTAGCGTCTTCTTTAGTAGCGTAGTTATCTTCAACATAACGGCAGTCGCTGGTGACTTCGGTCAGACCCAGCAGGCCGGACTCTTTGGTCAGCATTTTGTTGATCTGGTCAACGCTCATGCCCAGGGTATCGTGCAGGTGGAAGATGATCGCCGGATCGATGTCACCGGAACGCGTACCCATCACCAGACCTTCCAGCGGGGTCAGACCCATGGAGGTATCAACACATTTACCGTTACGGATAGCAGATACAGAACCGCCATTGCCCAGGTGGCAAGTGATGATGTTCAGCTCTTCAACCGGTTTGTTCAGCACTTTTGCCGCTTCCTGAGTGACGAAGAAGTGGCTGGTACCGTGCGCGCCGTAACGACGAACGCCATGTTCTTTGTACAGGCTGTACGGCAGAGCATAGAGGTAAGACTCTTCCGGCATAGTCTGATGGAACGCGGTGTCGAATACAGCCACGTTTTTGTCTTTCAGATTAGGGAAGGATTTCAGCGCTTCTGCGATACCGATCAGGTGAGCCGGGTTATGCAGCGGTGCGAAAGAGGCAGAATCTTTGATGCCCTGAATAACGGAATCATCGATAACCACGGAGCTGGTGTACTTCTCGCCGCCGTGTACGATACGGTGACCAATAGCGGTCAATTGCGCAGACAATTCTGGTTTTTGTGCCAGAATAGTGTTAACGATAAAGTTCAGCGCTTCACTGTGAGCGGCGCCTGCACCTAAAGCCGCTTCTTGTTTACCGCCGTCCATTTTCCACTTGATACGTGCTTCTGGGAGATGGAAACATTCGGCTAAACCAGAGAGGTATTCTTCACCGTTTACTGCATCGATGATGGCAAATTTCAGTGAGGAGCTACCGCAGTTCAGAACCAGTACTAACTTACTCGACATGGAAGTACCTATTTATGATACGTGGCTAAAAAAACGTCAGGGAGTCATAGAGCGTAGCGCATGATGACACCGACGTTTATGATTAACATCATGCGCCATAGTCTTTTTGGGCACGATGGAATAAATACCTTTGAGTCTATGTCATTTTGCGTATTTTTCAGGCAATGGCATAATGTATGCCAATTTGACGACTCAATGATTTTGGACTACAGGCCTTACAGGCCGGCACAGGATACCTGAATGTGGGTATCAAAGACAAAATGTTTTGAACGATGTCCCATGTAGTTGTTGTTTTGCACAAATTTTTTAATTTTTATATGTGAAGTTGAGGTAACCGCCATGTCGACACCGGATAATCGCTCCGTCAATTTTTTTAGCTTGTTTCGCCGGGGGCAGCACTATGCAAAGACGTGGCCAATGGAAAAGCGCCTTGCGCCCGTGTTTGTTGAGAACCGCGTGATCCGCATGACGCGTTACGCGATTCGTTTTATGCCGCCTATCGCCGTCTTCACCTTATGTTGGCAAATTGCGTTAGGAGGGCAGTTGGGCCCGGCCGTGGCGACTGCGCTGTTTGCGCTTAGCCTGCCGATGCAGGGGATGTGGTGGCTGGGAAAACGTTCCGTAACGCCGCTGCCCCCTTCAATTCTCAATTGGTTCTACGAAGTTCGGGGTAAATTGCAAGAAGCTGGGCAGGCGCTCTCTCCGGTAGAAGGAAAGCCGGATTACCAGGCGCTGGCTGACACGCTTAAGCGCGCCTTCAAACAACTGGATAAAACTTTCCTTGATGATTTGTAATTGACCCCTGATTACGCATATAAAAGAAGGCACAAGATGCCTTCTTTTTTTCATCTCAGTAGTAGTGATACAGGAGTCCCAAATGGAAATGACCAACGCTCAACGTCTGATTTTGTCGAATCAGTACAAAATGATGACTATGCTCGATCCAACTAACGCCGAGCGTTATCGTCGTTTGCAGACGATTATTGAACGCGGTTACGGCTTGCAGATGCGTGAGCTGGATCGTGAGTTTGGTGAACTGACGGAAGAAACCTGTCGTACGATTATCGATATTATGGAGATGTATCACGCATTACATGTGTCCTGGACTAATCTTAAGGATGCGCAGGCTATTGATGAGCGTCGCGTGACCTTCCTCGGTTTTGACGCCGCAACGGAAGCCCGTTTCCTCGGGTACGTTCGTTTTATGGTCAATGTGGAAGGTCGTTACACCCACTTTGATGCGGGTACGCATGGCTTCAACGCCCAGACCCCAATGTGGGAAAAATATCAGCGTATGCTGAATGTTTGGCACTCTTGCCCGCGTCAGTATCACCTGAGCGCGAATGAAATTAACCAAATCATTAATGCCTGAGGGGGCGAGCGTGCAGTGCAAAGGTTTTCTGTTTGATCTGGATGGAACGCTGGTCGATTCCTTACCCGCAGTAGAGCGTGCGTGGTGCAACTGGGCCGATCGCTTCGGCCTCGATCACGCCGAGGTACTCGGCTTTATTCATGGTAAGCAGGCCATTACCTCCCTGCGACACTTTATGGTGGGCAAGTCTGAGGCAGAGATCGCCGCGGAATTTACCCGTCTGGAGCAGATCGAAGCGACGGAAACCGCCGGGATCACCGCGCTGCCGGGGGCAGTTGATTTACTCAACCATCTCAATAAAGCAGGTATTCCATGGGCGATTGTGACCTCCGGTTCTATGCCAGTCGCACGTGCGCGTCATCGTGTTGCCGGGCTTCCTGCTCCTGAAGTGTTTGTCACCGCCGAGCGGGTAAAAAGAGGGAAACCAGAGCCAGACGCGTATCTGTTAGGTGCTCAGCTTCTGGGCCTGGCACCGCAGGAATGTGCAGTCGTGGAAGATGCCCCCGCCGGGGTGCTCTCAGGATTGGCTGCTGGGTGTCATGTCATCGCGGTTAACGCGCCAGCGGATACGCCACGTCTGGACGAGGTTGATTTTTCGCTGACCAGTCTGGAACATATTTCTGTGACCAAACAACCCAACGGAAATGTGGTCGTTATAAGAAATACCTGATCATGATTTAGCCCCAGATTGTTGGGGCTTTTTTATGGCAGAATCAGCCCATCCCTCTCATTTAACAAGGATATGTTGTGAACGGTGAATTGATATGGGTTCTCTCATTGCTGGCGATTGCCGTCGTCTTGTTTGCAACTGGCAGAGTGCGTATGGACGCGGTCGCTTTGCTGGTCATTATTGCCTTTGTTCTGAGCGGAACATTGAGCATCACAGAGGCTTTTTCCGGGTTCAGCGATCCTAACGTTATTTTGATAGCGGCTTTATTCATTATCGGCGACGGTCTGGTGCGTACCGGCGTGGCGACGGTAATGGGTGCCTGGCTGGTGAAGGTCGCTGGCAGCAGTGAAGTTAAAATGCTGGTGTTGCTGATGATAACCGTAGCCGGACTCGGTGCCTTCATGAGTTCGACCGGTGTGGTCGCCATCTTTATTCCGGTTGTCTTAAGCGTTTCCATGCGCATGCAAATCTCCCCCTCACGCCTGATGATGCCATTGAGCTTTGCCGGATTGATAAGCGGCATGATGACGCTGGTGGCAACCCCGCCGAACCTGGTCGTCAACAGTGAATTGTTACGTGAAGGACTTAACGGTTTTAGCTTTTTTAGCGTAACCCCACTGGGACTGGTGGTGTTGGTACTCGGCATAATTTATATGCTGGTGATGCGTTTTATGCTGAAAGGTGAAGACTCCGGGCAGCCGGGAGACGGCTGGAAGCGCCGGACCTTTCGCGATCTGATCAAAGAATATCGCCTGACAGGGCGTGCCCGTCGCCTGGCGATTCGCCCGGGTTCTCCCATGATTGGCCAACGTCTGGATGATCTGAAATTGCGTGAGCGCTACGGGGCAAACGTGATTGGTGTTGAACGCTGGCGGCGTTTTCGCCGCGTGATTGTCGATGTTAACGGGGTTTCTGAGTTCCGTGCCCGTGACGTATTGCTGATCGATATGTCAGCGGCCGACGTCGACCTGCGTGAATTTTGCAGCGAGCAACTGTTGGAGCCGATGGTGCTGCGCGGTGAATACTTCTCCGAGCAGGCGCTTGACGTGGGTATGGCCGAGATTTCATTAATCCCTGAATCGGAATTGATCGGCAAAACGGTACGGGAAATCGCTTTTCGTACGCGTTATGGCCTGAATGTCGTCGGACTGAAGCGTGATGGTACGGCACTGGCCGGAGCGGTGGTGGATGAACCACTGCTGATGGGCGATATCATTCTGGTAGTGGGTAACTGGAAACTCATCACTTTGTTGGGGCAAAAAGGGCGCGATTTCGTGGTGCTGAATATGCCCGTGGAAGTCAGTGAAGCTTCTCCGGCGCACAGCCAGGCGCCGCATGCGATTTTCTGTCTGGTGCTGATGGTCGCGTTAATGCTTACCGATGAAATCCCTAATACGGTTGCCGCGATTATCGCCTGTTTGCTGATGGGAAAATTCCGCTGCATCGATGCCGAAAGCGCCTATAAAGCCATTCACTGGCCAAGTATTATTTTGATTGTCGGAATGATGCCCTTTGCGCTGGCATTACAGAAAACGGGCGGTGTTGATCTGGTGGTTAAAGGGCTAATGGACGTTGGTGGAGGGTACGGCCCGTATATGATGCTGGGCTGCCTGTTCGTGCTGTGCGCGACCATTGGGTTATTTATCTCTAACACTGCGACGGCGGTACTGATGGCGCCGATTGCGCTGGCGGCAGCAAAGTCGATGGGCGTTTCGCCGTATCCTTTTGCGATGGTGATTGCGATGGCGGCTTCCGCAGCCTTTATGACGCCAGTGTCTTCACCGGTAAACACACTGGTACTCGGGCCGGGTAACTACAGCTTTAGCGATTTCGTAAAAATTGGCGTGCCGTTTACCATCATTGTGATGGTGGTGTGCGTGGTGATGATCCCGATGCTGTTTCCGTTTTGATTTTTATGTGCCGGATGGCGGCTAACGCCTCATCCGGCCTACAAAGGAAGTGTCGCCGCAAACTTACAATGGAGAATCCTGACTGATTTCATCTAATGAAAGGTGAAAACTCGGGACGAACACGTCCATAAAGTAGTCCATCTCTTCGCTGCGTCGTGACTCCAGCGTTTTTTCCAGACGTGTTTTCGCCAGCAGAAATTCGTTGTTACCGGCGGAGAGTTCTTCCAGGCACTTCAGATACGCGCACAGGGCATCGGCCTGTTTAACAATCGACCTCTCTTCTTCACTTAAGGCATGTTCATCAATGAGCGGCGCAAAAATATCGCGCAGCTCATCGGGAACCATATCGACCAGTTTTTGTTGGGCAATTTTCTCTATCGCTTTATATTCTTGGGCAATCTGCGAGTTGAAATATTTCACTGGGGTAGGGAGATCGCCGGTTAACACCTCTGACGCATCGTGATACATCGCCAGCAGGGCAATACGCTCAGCATTAACCTGACCACCAAATTTACGGTTTTTAATTGCGGCCAGCGCATGGGCAACCATGGCAACCTGCAGACTGTGTTCGGACACGTTTTCGGTGCGCACGTTGCGCATCAGCGGCCAGCGGTTAATGAGTTTCAGACGGGAGAGGTGGGCAAAAAAGTGGCTCTGCTTCATAACGACCCTTACTCAGTGACTTCAGTAACGGTATTTTGCGCAGAGAGTGCTACCGGATGCAAACCCGGCAGCACTTTGCGTGGTTACAGCTGGCGATACCCTGACAGGAAACGCTCAAATTTACTCAGCGACATTTCGATATCGTCAATACGCGGTAGCGTGACGATGCGGAAATGATCCGGCCACGGCCAGTTGAATGCCGTCCCCTGGACCAGCAGTACTTTTTCCTGCAACAGGAAGTCGAGTACCATCTTCTGGTCGTCATGAATATTAAAGCGTTTAGCATCAATTTTCGGGAACATATACAGCGCACCGCGCGGTTTTACGCAAGAGACGCCGGGGATGTCATTAAGCAGTTCCCAGGCGCGGTTACGTTGCTCATACAGACGTCCGCCTGGCATGATGAATTCGCTGATGCTCTGATATCCACCCAGTGCGGTCTGAATGGCATGTTGTGCCGGAACGTTGGCACACAGGCGCATAGAAGCCAGCATCTCAAGGCCTTCGATATACCCTTTGGCATGTTTCTTCGGTCCGTTCAGTACCATCCAGCCCTGGCGGAAACCGGCAACACGATAGGTTTTTGACAGGCCGTTAAAGGTAATAGTCAGCAGGTCAGGGGCCATTGCCGCAATCGAGTGGTGCTCGGCGTCATCGTAAAGAATTTTGTCGTAAATCTCGTCCGCAAAGATGATGAGATTGTTTTGGCGGGCAATCTCAACAATCTCCATCAGCAGCTCTTTAGAATACACCGCGCCGGTTGGGTTGTTTGGGTTGATGATGACGATCCCACGGGTACGCGGCGTAATTTTGGCGCGGATATCATCCAGGTCCGGGAACCAGTCTGACGATTCGTCACACAGGTAGTGCACGGCATTACCACCAGAGAGCGAAACCGCCGCCGTCCATAGTGGATAATCAGGTGCAGGAACCAGCATTTCGTCCCCACTGTTTAGCAATGCCTGCATGGCCTGCACAATCAATTCAGATACGCCGTTACCGATATAGATATCTTCCACGGTTACGTCGCGCATCCCACGGGCCTGGTAATGCTGCATGATTGCTTTGCGGGCTGAATAAAGGCCTTTGGAATCGCAATATCCTTGCGCAGTTGGCAAATTGCGGATCACATCCACCAAAATTTCATCTGGCGCTTCAAACCCGAAAGGTGCAGGGTTGCCGATGTTCAGTTTCAGAACTTTGTTGCCTTCTTCTTCCAGGCGCTTTGCTTCCTTCAGAACCGGGCCGCGAATGTCATAACAGACGTTTTCTAATTTGCTGGATTTTTCAATGGGGGACATGAACGTTGACCTTTTTAGCTGTGAATGCCACTCCCTGCCGTGGAAGTCAGCCCAGCACAATGTACTCCCACGACGGTGAGTTTTGAAGGGTCTTTAGTAGAAGATTTTGGAAAGCAGGAGGATTATAATTCACTATTAATAACTAAGTAATGTGATTTTTGTGGAGTAATAATCTGGATTGTTGTGTTTTTTGTGGTTTATATTTTGTTTTGTTAGTGTGGGTATGGTGATTTGTCTGGTCAAAAAAAGTTAGGCCTGTAAAGAAAAAAGTAGCCGAGATCTCAGCTGAATGGCGTAATTCGAAAATACTGAGGTTTTGCCTGCGAAATCTGTTATCGGTCTGATCCCTGCGTGATACGGTGTGAATCCATTGTTAAGCATAATTAATGAATTGAGAGATTCTTAATTAATTATTATTTATTATTTAAACGACATCAAATTGAGTGGGCCAATAATACGAAAACCGTTGCACTGACATAACACCAATTTGCCCGGAATTATTCGCGATAACACTTATAAATATAGTGGTTTTAGGTTAAGATAACTCCTATGAAATGGTGTGTGGTACGAATTTTACGATAATTCAAATGTTTGTTGGTTGTTCCTAACATCCTGAAAAGTTAGTTTTTAATGTGTAAATTATTGTTCGTTAACTATTTTTTAAATTTACAAAATTTACATGTTTCCCATTAGTCAGAATCATCCAGCAGCTAAAAATACGGCTCTTTCTCGTTGCTATATTCCGATGAATATCACGGGTATTAAAATAGCTCAGAAAGAGAATTGTTTCGTTTGTTAAACCAAATACATCCTTATTTTCACTTGGTTACACTAAGCGAAACTGAAGGGAGGCACATTACAAATGGAGTTGTTTGATTCTGAATGCACAGCATTAACCCGGTATGACCCGCGAGTAAGTGAAAAACTATGATAAATGCAAATCGTCCGATAATTAACCTCGACCTCGATCTGCTGAGAACCTTTGTTGCTGTTGCCGACCTGAATACCTTTGCGGCTGCGGCAGCTGCGGTATGTCGAACTCAGTCTGCGGTAAGTCAGCAAATGCAGCGTCTTGAACAACTTGTGGGGAAAGAGTTGTTCGCGCGCCATGGACGCAACAAACTGCTGACCGAGCATGGTATCCAGCTGTTGGGTTACGCCAGGAAAATACTGCGATTTAATGATGAGGCATGCTCATCATTGATGTTTAACAATCTTCAGGGGGTGTTAACTATCGGTGCTTCTGATGAATCCGCCGATACCATACTCCCTTTTCTGCTTAACCGTATAAGTTCGGTTTATCCGAAACTTGCACTGGATGTCAGAGTGAAACGCAACGCCTACATGGTGGAGATGCTTAAGTCGCAAGAAGTGGATTTAGTGGTCACCACTAACCGACCTGGCGATTTTGAGTGCCTGAATTTGCGAACTTCACCGACGCACTGGTATTGCGCAGCCGAATATATCCTGCAAAAAGGGGAACCGGTGCCGTTAGTTCTGCTGGACGATCCCAGCCCGTTTCGCGATATCGTGCTGGCGACGTTGAATGCTGCACAGATCCCGTGGCGTTTGGCTTATGTCGCTTCAACATTGCCTGCGGTCCGCGCGGCGGTAAAAGCAGGGCTGGGCGTTACTGCCCGTCCTGTCGAAATGATGAGCCCGGATTTACGCGTACTGGGTGCGGCGGACGGATTGCCACCTCTGCCTGATACCGAGTATCTGTTGTGCAGCGATCCGGCCACGCAAAATGAATTAGCTCAGGTTATCTTTAAGTCGATGCAGACATATCAAAATCCTTGGCAATACAATCAGTTTACCCCTGAAGGGGGAGATGACTCGCTGATTGTTGAAGGCGACTTTGAGTAAAGCGTCACAAAAAAACGTTTTAAAATGTAAGTGTAAAAAAGAGCCACTGATGATGAAAAAACATCCAGCGGCTCTTTTTTTATGCAAATATTACTGCTTTCTGTTCATTGATATACTAAAACTTAACAAAATCAGCAGGTAAAAAAACAGACTGACAATAGAGTGAAAAATAATCAGCTGAGTTACCAAATGTTTCCATGTTAAAAAACTAGAGAAATTGTTGCTGTTTTTTATGGTGAATTAACAAAAGCGTGTCACAGATCAAGAAAATACTCCCATTTAGGGGGAGGCATCTGGGTGAATTCCTGTCAAAATAGACGTGTATTATCTTTTTTACTTCACTACGGACACGATTCAACAACATTAAAAATGACCGATGATGCAATCGAAATGGGTCTAAAGAGCACTTTATGTTAATGAAGTTGGAACAGTGTAAAATAATGTGAGGAAACTTTTGTTAAAGTTGACAAAAGGTTATAGAAAGGAGTAAAAAACCCCATCAATTAGCTGTATAAAATGATTTTTCACAGTGATTGTAAGGTTTTTTTTATTCCTCCCCATGAATCGATGTGGCGTTCATCTGCCGAAAAGAGCAGAGAATTTGGCGCTACTTTTGATGAGTAAGCAATGAGTATGTCAACATCCACTGAAATCATCGCTCATCACTGGGCATTCGCTATCTTTCTTATCGTTGCCATTGGCCTGTGCTGCCTGATGCTCGTCGGCGGCTGGTTTTTAGGGGGTCGCGCACGCGCGAGATCTAAAAACGTGCCGTTTGAATCAGGTATCGACTCGGTCGGCACCGCCCGCCTGCGCCTGTCTGCCAAGTTTTATCTGGTAGCCATGTTCTTCGTTATCTTCGACGTTGAAGCGCTGTATCTGTTCGCATGGTCAACTTCTATCCGTGAAAGCGGTTGGATTGGCTTTGTGGAAGCTGCAATTTTTATTTTTGTGTTACTGGCAGGTCTGGTTTATCTGGTGCGTATTGGCGCGCTGGACTGGACGCCCGCGCGTTCACGCCGCGAGCGTATGAACCCGGAAACGAACAGTATCGCTAATCGTCAACGCTAACCGCGAGGCATTAAGATGGATTATACGCTCACCCGCATAGATCCTAACGGTGAGAACGACCGTTACCCCCTGCAAAAACAGGAGATCGTAACCGACCCCCTGGAACAAGAAGTTAACAAAAACGTGTTCATGGGCAAACTGCATGACATGGTTAACTGGGGCCGTAAAAACTCAATTTGGCCATATAACTTTGGCCTTTCCTGCTGCTACGTTGAGATGGTGACCTCGTTTACCGCCGTGCACGATGTGGCCCGTTTTGGTGCGGAAGTACTGCGTGCATCGCCGCGTCAGGCTGACCTGATGGTCGTAGCCGGAACCTGCTTTACCAAAATGGCGCCAGTTATTCAGCGCCTCTACGATCAGATGCTGGAACCGAAATGGGTTATTTCCATGGGCGCATGCGCCAACTCCGGCGGTATGTACGACATCTATTCTGTGGTGCAGGGCGTTGATAAATTTATTCCGGTCGATGTGTACATCCCGGGATGTCCGCCGCGCCCAGAAGCGTATATGCAGGCTCTGATGCTGCTGCAAGATTCCATTGGCAAAGAACGCCGTCCGCTCTCCTGGGTGGTTGGCGATCAGGGCGTTTATCGCGCCAATATGCAGTCAGAACGCGAGCGTAAACGCGGCGAACGTATTGCTGTAACGAATCTTCGTACACCAGACGAGATTTAATTTGCGCCTGTCGGCAGCAGCACTTCCTTCGCTTATCACTACATAAATAGCGCGAAGCACTGCCGACCACCACGGACCATTTGCAATGGTGAACAATATGACCGACTTAACCGCGCAAGACGCCGTATGGCAAACACGGGATCACCTTGATGACCCGGTCATTGGCGAACTGCGCAACCGTTTTGGGCCGGATGCCTTTACCGTTCAGGCGACTCGCACCGGGGTACCCGTTGTTTGGGTCAAGCGTGAACAATTACTGGAAGTTGGCGATTTCTTAAAGAGACTGCCGAAACCTTACGTCATGCTGTTTGACTTACACGGCATGGACGAACGTCTGCGTACGCACCGCGAAGGGTTACCTGCCGCGGATTTTTCCGTTTTCTATCACCTGATCTCCATTGAACGCAATCGCGATATCATGCTCAAGGTGGCTTTGTCTGAAAACGATCTGCGCGTACCGACTTTCACCAAACTGTTCCCGAACGCCAACTGGTATGAGCGTGAAACCTGGGAAATGTTTGGCATCGATATCGAAGGTCACCCGCACCTGACGCGTCTGCTGATGCCGCATACCTGGGAAGGTCATCCGCTGCGTAAAGACTACCCGGCGCGTGCGACCGAATTCGATCCGTTTGAGCTGACTAAAGCCAAACAGGATCTGGAAATGGAAGCGCTGACCTTCAAACCAGAAGATTGGGGTATGAAGCGTAGCACCGAAAACGAGGACTTCATGTTCCTCAACCTCGGTCCTAACCACCCGTCTTCTCACGGTGCTTTCCGTATTGTGCTGCAGCTTGATGGCGAAGAAATCGTCGACTGCGTACCTGACATCGGCTACCACCACCGTGGCGCTGAAAAGATGGGTGAACGTCAGTCCTGGCACAGCTACATTCCGTACACCGACCGTATTGAGTACCTCGGCGGCTGCGTAAACGAAATGCCTTACGTACTGGCCGTTGAGAAGCTGGCTGGTATCACCACGCCGGATCGCGTCAACGTGATTCGCGTGATGTTGTCCGAACTGTTCCGTATCAACAGCCACCTGCTGTACATCTCCACGTTCATTCAGGACGTCGGCGCGATGACCCCGGTATTCTTCGCCTTTACCGACCGTCAGAAAATCTATGACGTGGTGGAAGCGATCACCGGTTTCCGTATGCACCCGGCCTGGTTCCGTATCGGCGGTGTGGCACACGATCTGCCGCGCGGTTGGGACAAGCTGCTGCGTGACTTCCTCGACTGGATGCCAAAACGTCTGGATTCTTACGAGAAAGCCGCACTGCGTAACACCATCCTGAAAGGCCGTTCGCAGGGCGTTGCCGCTTACGGTAAGAAAGAAGCGCTGGACTGGGGTTGTACCGGTGCTGCGCTGCGCGCGACCGGTATTGATTTCGACGTGCGTAAAGCGCGTCCGTACTCTGGCTACGAAAACTTTGACTTTGAAGTCCCGGTTGGCGGCGGCGTTTCTGACTGCTATACCCGCGTGATGCTGAAAGTTGAAGAGCTGCGCCAGAGTCTGCGCATTCTTGAGCAGTGCCTCAATAACATGCCGGAAGGCCCGTTCAAAGCGGATCACCCGCTGACGACGCCGCCGCCGAAAGAGCGCACGCTGCAACATATCGAAACCCTTATCACCCACTTCCTGCAGGTTTCGTGGGGCCCGGTTATGCCGGCAAACGAGTCCTTCCAGATGGTGGAAGCGACCAAGGGTATCAACAGTTACTACCTGACCAGCGATGGCAGCACCATGAGTTACCGTACCCGTATCCGTACCCCGAGCTATGCGCACCTGCAGCAGATCCCGGTAGCGGTACGTGGCAGCCTGGTGTCCGACTTAATCGTCCATCTGGGTAGTATCGATTTTGTTATGTCAGATGTGGACCGCTAATTATGCACGAGAATCAACAACCACAAACCGAGGCTTTTGAGCTGAGTGCGGCTGAGCGTGAAGCGATTGAGCACGAGAAGCACCACTACGAAGACCCGCGTGCGGCGTCCATTGAAGCGCTGAAAATCGTTCAGAAACAGCGTGGCTGGGTGCCGGATGGGGCGATCTATGCGATCGCTGATGTGCTGGGTATTCCGGCAAGCGACGTAGAAGGTGTTGCTACGTTTTATAGCCAGATCTTCCGCCAGCCGGTAGGTCGCCACGTGATCCGCTATTGCGACAGCGTGGTGTGCCATATCAACGGCTACCAGGGGATCCAGGCCGCGCTTGAGAAAAAACTCAACATCAAGCCGGGGCAGACGACCTTTGATGGTCGCTTTACGCTGCTGCCGACCTGTTGCCTGGGGAACTGCGATAAAGGGCCAAACATGATGATCGATGAGGATACTCACGCTCACCTGACCCCGGAAGGCATTCCCGAACTACTGGAGCGGTATAAATGAAAGACATTATCCGTACTCCCGAAACCCATCCGCTGACCTGGCGTCTGCGTGATGACAAACAGCCGGTCTGGCTGGACGAATACCGTAGCAAGAACGGCTACGAAGGTGCGCGTAAGGCCCTGACCGGGCTGTCACCGGACGAAATCGTTAATCAGGTAAAAGACGCTGGCCTGAAAGGGCGCGGCGGCGCGGGCTTTTCCACCGGTCTGAAGTGGAGCCTGATGCCGAAAGACGAATCTATGAACATCCGTTACCTGCTGTGTAACGCCGATGAAATGGAGCCGGGCACCTATAAAGACCGTCTGCTGATGGAACAGCTGCCGCACCTGCTGGTGGAAGGCATGCTGATTTCCGCGTTTGCGCTGAAAGCGTACCGTGGTTACATCTTCCTGCGCGGTGAATATATCGAAGCCGCCGTGCATCTGCGTCGCGCAATTGCCGAAGCGACCGAAGCCGGTCTGCTTGGCAAAAACATTATGGGCACCGGTTTCGACTTCGAACTGTTTGTCCACACCGGGGCAGGGCGTTACATCTGCGGTGAAGAAACCGCGCTGATCAACTCCCTCGAAGGTCGCCGTGCTAACCCACGTTCCAAGCCGCCGTTCCCGGCAAGCTCTGGCGCATGGGGTAAGCCGACCTGCGTGAACAACGTCGAAACCCTGTGTAACGTACCGGCTATCCTCGCGAACGGCGTGGAGTGGTACCAGAACATTTCGAAGAGCAAAGACGCGGGCACCAAGCTGATGGGCTTCTCTGGTCGCGTGAAGAATCCTGGCCTGTGGGAACTGCCTTTCGGTACTACCGCGCGTGAGATCCTCGAAGATTACGCGGGCGGCATGCGCGATGGACTGAAGTTCAAAGCCTGGCAGCCTGGCGGCGCAGGGACTGACTTCCTGACCGAAGCACACCTCGATCTGCCGATGGAATTCGAAAGCATTGGTAAAGCAGGTAGCCGTCTGGGCACCGCGCTGGCCATGGCTGTCGATCACGAGATTGGCATGGTTCCTTTGGTGCGTAACCTCGAAGAGTTCTTTGCCCGCGAGTCTTGCGGCTGGTGTACGCCGTGCCGTGACGGTCTGCCGTGGAGTGTGAAAATTCTGCGTGCGCTGGAGCGTGGCGAAGGCCAGCCTGGGGATATCGAGACACTTGAGCAACTGTGTCGTTTCCTCGGCCCGGGTAAAACCTTCTGTGCACACGCACCGGGTGCAGTGGAACCGCTGCAGAGCGCCATTAAATATTTCCGCGAAGAATTCGAAGCTGGCATCAAGCAGTCCTTCAGCAATACCCATCAGATTGGTGGTATTCAGCCGAACCTGCTGAAAGAGCGCTGGTGATTACAGGGTTAGCCCTGTGTCGCGATAAGAAATTCGATTAACGCTCGGTTACGACCGAGCCAACTGGAAGCATGCTGACTATGGCTACGATTCATGTAGACGGCAAAGAATATGAGGTCAACGGAGCGGACAACCTGCTGGAAGCTTGTCTGTCTCTCGGCCTTGATATTCCGTACTTTTGCTGGCACCCGGCGCTGGGAAGCGTCGGTGCTTGCCGCCAGTGTGCGGTGAAGCAATATCAAAACGCGGAAGACACGCGTGGTCGCCTGGTGATGTCTTGTATGACACCGGCCACCGAAGGCACCTTTATTTCTATTGATGACGAAGAAGCGAAACAGTTCCGCGAAAGCGTCGTGGAGTGGTTGATGACTAACCACCCGCACGACTGTCCGGTCTGTGAAGAGGGCGGCAACTGCCACCTGCAGGATATGACCGTCATGACCGGTCACAGCTTCCGTCGCTACCGCTTCACGAAGCGTACTCACCGTAACCAGGACCTGGGGCCGTTCATCTCTCACGAAATGAACCGCTGCATCGCCTGCTATCGCTGCGTACGTTACTACAAAGATTACGCCGATGGCGCGGATCTGGGCGTCTATGGCGCACATGACAACGTCTACTTTGGCCGCCCGGAAGACGGTACGCTCGAAAGCGAGTTCTCCGGTAACCTGGTAGAAATTTGCCCGACCGGCGTCTTCACCGATAAAACGCACTCTGAGCGTTATAACCGTAAATGGGACATGCAGTTTGCGCCGAGCATCTGCCAGCAGTGTTCCATCGGCTGTAACACCAGCCCGGGCGAGCGCTACGGTGAACTGCGTCGTATCGAAAACCGTTATAACGGTACCGTTAACCACTACTTCCTCTGCGACCGTGGTCGTTTTGGCTATGGTTACGTGAACCTGAAAGACCGTCCGCGTCAGCCGGTACAGCGTCGTGGCGATGACCTGATCACGCTGAACGCCGAGCAGGCGATGCAGGGCGCGGCAGATATTCTGCGTCAGTCGAAGAAAGTAATTGGTATCGGCTCCCCGCGCGCCAGCGTTGAAAGTAACTTCGCGCTGCGTGAACTGGTGGGTGCGGATAACTTCTATACCGGTATCGCCCAGGGCGAGCAGGAACGTCTGCAACTGGCACTGAGCGTGCTGCGTGACGGCGGGATTCATACTCCGGCACTGCGCGAAATCGAATCTTATGATGCGGTTCTGGTGCTGGGCGAAGATGTCACCCAGACCGGCGCACGCGTTGCGCTGGCAGTGCGTCAGGCGGTGAAAGGTAAAGCGCGTGAAATGGCGGCGGCACAGAAAGTGGCTGACTGGCAGATCGCAGCAATCCTTAACATCGGCCAGCGTGCTAAGCACCCGCTGTTCGTTACCAACGTCGATAACACCCGTCTGGATGACATCGCCGCATGGACCTATCGTGCACCGGTTGAAGATCAGGCGCGTTTAGGTTTCGCTATCGCTCATGCGCTGGATAACAACGCTCCGGCGGTTGACGGTATCGACCGTGACCTGCAGAACAAAATTGACGTTATCGTTCAGGCACTGGCCGGGGCGAAGAAACCACTGATTATTTCCGGCACCAACGCCGGTAGCGCCGAAGTGATTCAGGCGGCTGCCAACGTGGCGAAGGCGCTGAAAGGCCGTGGCGCAGACGTCGGCATCACCATGATTGCTCGCTCTGTTAACAGCATGGGCCTGGGTATGATTGGCGGTGGTTCCCTTGACGATGCGCTGACCGAGCTGGAAACAGGTCGTGCTGACGCCGTTGTGGTGCTGGAGAATGACCTGCATCGCCATGCTTCAGCAACGCGTGTGAACGCTGCGCTGGCGAAAGCACCGCTGGTACTGGTCATTGACCATCAGCGTACGGCAATTATGGAAAACGCTCATCTGGTGCTTTCCGCCGCAAGCTTCGCCGAAAGCGATGGTACGGTGATTAACAACGAAGGCCGCGCTCAGCGTTTCTTCCAGGTCTACGACCCGTCCTACTACGACAGTAACACTGTGATGCTGGAAAGCTGGCGCTGGCTGCACTCGCTGCACAGCACCGTGCAGAGCCGCGAAGTGGACTGGACGCAGCTCGACCACGTTATTGACGCGGTCGTTGAGAAGCTGCCGCAACTGGCGGGTATCAAAGATGCCGCGCCGGACGCAAGCTTCCGTATCCGTGGACAGAAATTGGCTCGTGAACCGCACCGCTACAGCGGTCGTACCGCAATGCGCGCTAACATCAGCGTACACGAACCGCGCCAGCCGCAGGACAAAGACACTATGTTCGCCTTCTCTATGGAAGGGAACAACCAACCGTCTGCGCCGCGTTCACAAATTCCGTTTGCCTGGGCTCCGGGCTGGAACTCCCCACAGGCGTGGAACAAGTTCCAGGATGAAGTGGGCGGTAAACTGCGTCATGGCGATCCGGGCGTGCGTCTGATCGAAGCTTCTGCAGATGGTATGGATTACTTCACTACCGTTCCGGCGAGCTTCCAGGCTCAGGATGGTCAGTGGCGTATAGCGCCGTACTACCATCTGTTTGGCAGCGACGAAATGTCCCAGCGTGCGCCAGTCTTCCAGACCCGTATGCCGCAGCCGTACATCAAACTCAACCCGGCTGATGCCGCGAAGTTGGGGGTTAATGCCGGTACGCGGGTTTCTTTCAGCTACGATGGCAACACGGTTACGCTGCCGGTTGAAATCGCTGAAGGATTAACGGCAGGGCAGGTTGGTTTGCCGATGGGTATGCCTGGCATCGCGCCGGTTCTGGCAGGTGCGCGTCTTGAGGATCTGCAGGAGGCACAACAATGAGTTGGATTACACCCGATCTGATTGAGATCCTGCTGAGCATTCTCAAAGCGGTCGTGATCCTGCTGGTGGTGGTCACCTGCGGGGCATTCATGAGCTTTGGCGAACGTCGTCTGCTGGGTCTGTTCCAGAACCGTTACGGACCGAACCGTGTTGGCTGGGGCGGTTCGCTCCAGCTGGTTGCGGACATGATCAAGATGTTCTTTAAAGAAGACTGGATCCCGAAATTCTCGGATCGCGTCATCTTTACCCTGGCACCGATGATCGCCTTTACCTCGCTACTGCTGGCTTTCGCCATCGTGCCGGTGAGTCCGAACTGGGTGGTTGCTGATCTGAACATCGGGATCCTGTTCTTCCTGATGATGGCGGGCCTCGCGGTATACGCGGTGCTGTTCGCCGGCTGGTCCAGTAACAACAAATACTCCCTGCTCGGTGCGATGCGTGCGTCTGCGCAGACGCTGAGTTACGAAGTGTTCCTCGGGCTTTCCCTGATGGGCGTGGTGGCGCAGGCCGGTTCATTTAACATGACCGACATCGTCAATAACCAGGCTGATATCTGGAACGTTATTCCGCAGTTCTTTGGTTTTGTCACCTTTGCCATCGCGGGCGTGGCGGTGTGCCACCGTCACCCGTTTGACCAGCCAGAAGCCGAGCAGGAACTGGCCGACGGTTACCACATTGAATATTCCGGTATGAAATTCGGTTTGTTCTTCGTGGGTGAATACATCGGTATCGTCACCATTTCTGCACTGATGGTTACCCTGTTCTTCGGTGGCTGGCATGGCCCGTTCTTACCGCCATTCGTCTGGTTCGCGCTGAAAACCGCGTTCTTCATGATGATGTTCATTTTGATTCGTGCGTCGTTACCGCGTCCTCGTTATGACCAGGTAATGTCCTTCGGCTGGAAAGTCTGTCTGCCGCTGACGCTCGTCAACTTGCTGGTAACGGCGGCTGTCATTCTCTGGCAGGCGCAATAAGGGACACAAAGACCATGACCTTAAAAGAATTGTTCGTAGGTTTCGGCACCCAGGTACGCAGTATCTGGATGATCGGCCTGCATGCGTTCGCGAAACGCGAAACGCAGATGTATCCGGAAGAGCCGGTCTATCTACCGCCCCGTTTTCGTGGTCGTATCGTTCTGACTCGTGATCCAGACGGTGAAGAGCGCTGCGTTGCCTGTAACCTGTGTGCGGTAGCGTGTCCGGTAGGCTGTATTTCTCTGCAAAAAGCAGAGACCAAAGATGGCCGCTGGTATCCGGAGTTTTTCCGCATTAACTTCTCACGCTGCATTTTCTGCGGCCTGTGCGAAGAAGCCTGTCCGACTACGGCTATTCAGCTGACTCCAGATTTCGAGCTGGGTGAGTACAAGCGCCAGGACCTGGTTTACGAGAAAGAGGATCTGCTGATCTCCGGTCCGGGCAAATACCCGGAATATAACTTCTACCGGATGGCAGGTATGGCAATCGACGGCAAAGATAAGGGCGAAGCAGAGAACGAAGCTAAGCCTATCGACGTCAAGAGCCTGTTACCGTAAGGAGAGGGGCAATGGAGTTCGCTTTTTATATCTGTGGCCTGATAGCCATTCTCGCAACCTTGCGGGTGATCACCCACACCAATCCGGTACACGCGTTGCTGTACCTGATTATTTCGCTGCTGGCGATTTCTGGGGTGTTCTTCTCGTTAGGCGCTTACTTCGCCGGTGCGCTGGAAATTATCGTCTACGCGGGCGCCATCATGGTGCTGTTCGTGTTCGTGGTGATGATGCTCAACCTTGGTGGTTCTGAAATTGAACAGGAACGTCAGTGGCTGAAACCGCAGGTGTGGATTGGTCCGGCGATTCTGTCGGCCATTATGCTGGTGGTTATTGTTTACGCCATTCTGGGCGTTAACGATCAGGGCATCGACGGCACGCCAATTAGCGCGAAAGCAGTCGGTATTTCCCTGTTCGGACCGTATGTACTGGCGGTTGAACTGGCTTCGATGCTGCTGCTGGCGGGTCTGGTTGTGGCCTTCCACGTAGGGCGCGAAGAGCGTTCTGGTGAAGTGCTGAGCAATCGCACCGATGACCGCGCGAAAAGAAAAACGGAGGAGCACGCATGATCCCCTTACAACATGGACTGATCCTCGCTGCGATCTTATTCGTGCTGGGCTTAACAGGTCTGGTTATCCGCCGCAATCTGCTGTTTATGCTGATCGGGCTGGAAATCATGATTAACGCCTCCGCGTTGGCCTTTGTGGTCGCCGGAAGCTACTGGGGCCAGACCGATGGTCAGGTGATGTATATTCTCGCCATCAGCCTTGCGGCTGCCGAAGCGAGCATTGGGCTTGCGCTGTTGCTGCAACTTCATCGCCGTCGCCAGAACCTGAACATCGATTCAGTAAGTGAGATGCGTGGATGAACATGCTTGCCTTAACCATTATTCTGCCATTTATTGGCTTTGTATTACTGGCGTTTTCTCGTGGTCGTTGGTCAGAAAATCTGTCCGCTACCGTGGGTGTCGGGTCGATCGGTCTGGCTGCGCTGGTGACTGCGTTTGTTGGCGTTGATTTCTTTGCCAATGGCCAGCAGGCTTACAGCCAGCCGCTGTGGACGTGGATGTCAGTCGGCGACTTCAACATCGGTTTTAACCTGGTGCTGGACGGCCTGTCGCTGACCATGCTCTCTGTGGTGACCGGCGTTGGTTTCCTGATCCACATGTTCGCCTCCTGGTATATGCGCGGAGAAGAGGGCTATTCTCGTTTCTTCGCCTACACCAACCTGTTTATCGCCAGCATGGTGGTTCTGGTGCTGGCGGATAACCTGCTGCTGATGTACCTCGGCTGGGAAGGCGTGGGCCTGTGCTCCTATCTGCTGATTGGTTTCTACTACACCGATCCGAAGAATGGCGCTGCGGCAATGAAAGCCTTCGTGGTAACCCGTGTTGGTGACGTATTCCTGGCGTTCGCGTTGTTCATCCTCTACAACGAGCTGGGCACGCTGAACTTCCGCGAAATGGTGGAACTGGCGCCTGCGCACTTTGCAGACGGTAACAACATGCTGATGTGGGCAACCCTGATGCTGCTGGGCGGTGCGGTCGGTAAATCTGCACAACTGCCGTTGCAGACCTGGCTTGCTGATGCGATGGCCGGCCCGACGCCTGTCTCCGCGTTGATCCACGCCGCGACGATGGTTACCGCTGGTGTCTACCTGATAGCCCGTACGCACGGCCTGTTCCTGATGACGCCTGAAATCCTG
This sequence comes from Citrobacter sp. Cpo091, assembly GCF_030332645.1. Taxonomy (NCBI): domain Bacteria; kingdom Pseudomonadati; phylum Pseudomonadota; class Gammaproteobacteria; order Enterobacterales; family Enterobacteriaceae; genus Citrobacter; species Citrobacter sp. Cpo091. The sequence goes on along the minus strand of NZ_JAOWHL010000040.1, from coordinate 346,517 downwards.
CACCTGGTGGGGATTATCGGTGCTATCACTCTGGTGCTGGCGGGTTTTGCTGCGCTGGTACAGACCGACATCAAACGCGTTCTTGCGTACTCCACCATGAGCCAGATTGGTTATATGTTCCTTGCTCTCGGCGTACAGGCGTGGGATGCGGCGATTTTCCACCTGATGACGCACGCCTTCTTTAAAGCGCTGCTGTTCCTGGCATCCGGCTCGGTTATCCTGGCTTGCCACCACGAACAGAACATCTTCAAGATGGGCGGGCTGCGTAAGTCAATTCCGCTGGTGTATCTCTGCTTCCTGATCGGTGGCGCGGCGCTGTCGGCTCTGCCGCTGATTACCGCTGGCTTCTTCAGTAAGGATGAGATTCTGGCCGGTGCGATGGCGAACGGTCATATCAATCTGATGGTTGCAGGTCTGGTCGGTGCGTTCATGACCTCTCTGTATACCTTCCGTATGATTTTCATCGTGTTCCACGGTAAAGAACAAATTCACGCTCACGCAGGGAAGGGGATTACCCATCATCTGCCGCTGATTGTGCTGATGATCCTGTCCACCTTCGTTGGCGCGCTGATTGTGCCGCCGCTGCAGGGTGTACTGCCTGCGACGACCGAGCTTGAGCATGGTCGCGTCATGACGCTGGAAATTACCTCCGGTATCGTAGCGATTGCGGGCATCCTGATCGCAGCATGGCTGTGGCTGGGTAAACGCACGCTGGTGACGTCGATTGCGAACAGTGCGCCGGGCCGCCTGCTGGGTACCTGGTGGTATAACGCCTGGGGCTTCGACTGGCTGTACGACAAAGTGTTCGTTAAGCCGTTCCTGGGTGTTGCCTGGTTGCTGAAACGCGATCCGCTCAACTCAATGATGAACATCCCGGCGATCCTTTCCCGCTTTGCAGGTAAAGGCCTGCTGTTGAGCGAGAACGGTTATCTGCGCTGGTATGTTGCATCAATGAGCATCGGCGCCGTCGTTGTGCTGGCACTGTTGATGGTACTGCGTTGAGTTTGTTGGCTGGATGAACGATTGCCGTATGGCGCTGCGCTTATCCGGCCTACAAACCCAAAAATAATTTTTAGAATTCGTTGAAAATCTGTTCCTGATGTACAGGCGTCATCGGCGAAGTCAGACCGGAGACCGCCAGCGCAGAGCAACCGGAGCGTACTGAAGTACGTGAGGATTGCGAGCACTGCCGGGATTTGGGCTGACGAGTGAGATAGCCTGAGCAGGAGTAAATATAAGGGACATACTTAGCTATGTTATTACCCTGGTTGATATTAATTCCCTTTATCGGTGGCTTCCTGTGCTGGCAGACCGAACGCTTTGGCGTGAAGGTGCCGCGCTGGATTGCGCTGATTACCATGGGATTGACGCTAGCGCTTGGCCTGCAACTGTGGTTGCAGGGCGGCTATTCACTGACGCAATCCGCTGGCATTCCGCAGTGGCAGTCTGAATTTGTCCTGCCGTGGATCCCACGTTTTGGCATCTCTATTCATCTGGCTATCGACGGTCTGTCGCTGCTGATGGTAGTGCTGACCGGTCTGCTCGGTGTTCTGGCGGTACTTTGCTCCTGGAATGAAATCGAAAAATACCAGGGCTTCTTCCATCTGAACCTGATGTGGATCTTAGGCGGCGTGATCGGCGTGTTCCTTGCCATCGACATGTTCCTGTTCTTCTTCTTCTGGGAAATGATGCTGGTGCCGATGTACTTCCTGATCGCGTTGTGGGGGCATAAAGCCTCTGACGGTAAAACGCGTATCACGGCGGCGACCAAGTTCTTCATTTATACCCAGGCGAGTGGTCTGGTGATGTTGATTGCCATCCTGGCGCTGGTGTTTGTGCACTACAAAGCGACCGGCGTGTGGACCTTCAACTATGAAGAGCTGCTGAATACCCCGATGTCCCACGGCGTGGAATACCTGCTGATGCTGGGCTTCTTCATCGCCTTCGCGGTGAAAATGCCGGTGGTTCCGCTGCACGGCTGGTTGCCGGATGCGCACTCTCAGGCACCGACCGCAGGTTCCGTTGACCTGGCGGGGATTTTGCTGAAAACCGCAGCCTACGGTCTGCTGCGCTTCTCTCTGCCGCTGTTCCCGAACGCGTCGGCGGAGTTTGCGCCTATCGCAATGTGGCTTGGCGTAATCGGCATCTTCTACGGCGCGTGGATGGCCTTTAATCAGTACGATATCAAACGTCTGATTGCTTACACCTCCGTATCGCACATGGGCTTCGTACTGATTGCTATCTACACCGGCAGCCAGCTGGCTTACCAGGGTGCTGTTATTCAGATGATCGCGCACGGTCTGTCCGCAGCCGGTCTGTTCATCCTGTGTGGTCAGCTGTACGAACGTCTGCACACGCGTGATATGCGTATGATGGGCGGCCTGTGGGGCAAAATGAAATGGTTGCCTGCGCTGTCAATGTTCTTCGCAGTGTGTACGCTGGGTATGCCGGGTACAGGTAACTTCGTTGGCGAATTTATGATTCTGTTCGGCAGCTACCAGGTGGTTCCGGTCATTACCGTGATCTCGACCTTTGGTCTGGTGTTTGCCTCTGTTTACTCGCTGGCGATGCTGCATCGCGCTTACTTTGGTAAGGCGAAGAGCCAGATTGCCAGTGTTGAACTGCCAGGGATGTCGCTGCGTGAGCTGTTTATCATCCTGTTACTGGTTGTGCTTCTGGTACTGCTTGGCTTCTATCCGCAGCCGATTCTGGATACCTCGCATTCTGCGATGAGCAACATCCAGCAGTGGTTTGTTAATTCCGTTACTACTACAAGGCCGTAAATCGCCATGACAATAACTCCACAACACCTGATTGCGCTGCTACCGCTGCTGATCGTCGGCTTGACGGTGGTGGTTGTGATGCTCTCCATTGCGTGGCGACGCAATCACTTCCTCAATGCCACGTTGTCGGTCATTGGGCTTAACGCCGCGCTGGTTTCGCTCTGGTTTGTTGGCCAGGCGGGCGCCATGGACGTCACCCCGCTGATGCGGGTTGATGGTTTCGCCATGCTCTACACCGGGCTGGTGCTGCTGGCGAGTCTTGCCACCTGTACCTTCGCTTACCCGTGGCTGGAAGGCTACGATGACAACCGGGAAGAGTTCTACCTGTTGGTGCTGATTGCCGCACTTGGCGGTATTCTGCTGGCTAACGCTAACCATCTGGCGGCGCTGTTCCTTGGTATTGAGCTGATCTCTCTGCCGCTGTTTGGTCTGGTTGGCTATGCGTTCCGTCAGAAACGTTCGCTGGAAGCCAGTATCAAATACACCATTCTGTCTGCCGCAGCGTCTTCCTTCCTGCTGTTCGGTATGGCGCTGGTGTACGCGCAGTCTGGTAATCTGTCGTTTGTTGCACTCGGTAAGAGCCTCGGCGACGGCATGCTGCACGAACCGCTGCTGCTGGCGGGCTTCGGTCTAATGATTGTTGGCCTCGGCTTTAAACTCTCGCTGGTTCCGTTCCACCTGTGGACGCCAGACGTATACCAGGGCGCTCCTGCTCCGGTTTCCACCTTCCTGGCGACGGCGAGCAAAATCGCTATCTTCGGCGTGGTGATGCGTCTGTTCCTGTACGCACCGGTAGGGGATAGCGAAGCGGTACGTATCGTACTGGGCGTGATTGCCTTTGCTTCCATCATCTTCGGTAACCTGATGGCGCTGAGCCAGACCAATATTAAACGTCTGCTCGGTTACTCTTCTATCTCTCACCTCGGCTACCTGCTGGTGGCGCTTATTGCTCTGCAGAGCGGCGAGATGTCGATGGAAGCGGTTGGCGTTTACCTGGCCGGTTACCTGTTCAGCAGCCTCGGCGCGTTCGGGGTGGTCAGCCTGATGTCCAGCCCGTACCGCGGCCCGGATGCGGACTCTCTGTTCTCCTACCGTGGTCTGTTCTGGCATCGTCCGATCCTCGCGGCAGTGATGACGGTGATGATGCTGTCTCTGGCAGGTATCCCGATGACGCTGGGCTTTATCGGTAAGTTCTACGTACTGGCCGTCGGTGTCCAGGCTAACCTGTGGTGGCTGGTTGCCGCGGTGGTGGTCGGTTCCGCGATTGGTTTGTACTACTACCTGCGCGTTGCCGTAAGCCTGTACCTGAGCGCACCGCAGCAGTTGAACCGCGATGCGCCGTCCAACTGGCAGTACAGCGCGGGCGGTATCGTGGTGCTGATTTCTGCTCTGCTGGTACTGGTGCTGGGTATTTACCCGCAACCGCTGATCAGCATTGTGCAGTTAGCGACTCCGCTGATGTAAAAGAAATACGGAAACGAAAAAACCCGCCTTGGCGGGTTTTTTTATGCGTGAAATACGGTCAGTTTAATAGCTGACGGCTTACCAGCGGACCGCTGATGCCTTTCGCTGTGCGATCCATCACTTCCTGGATCACTGAAGAAAGCTCATTGACTTCGAATTTGGCCACGTAGCCATCCGCTTTTACTCGGCGAACGTGATCTTCGTTCGCGCTACCGGAAAGCGAAGAGTGGATAACGACCGGGATTTTCTTCAGACGTTCGTCGGTTTTTATCTTACGGGTAAGCGTAAAACCGTCCATCTCCGGCATTTCGAGATCGGTGAGAACCAGAGCGATCTTCTCACTGACAGGCTTGCCCTCCGCCAGCGCTTCTGCGGAAAGCTGCTGAATTTTTTCCCACGCATCCTGGCCTGTTACATGCATCAGATGCGGGATCTCCATGGCGTTTAGACCTTTTTCCAACATGGCGCGGGCCACTTTGGAATCATCAGCCACAATCGCCACCGCACCCGGCGTGATGTTGAATTTATTGGTTTTCAGAGCGGTTGCGCGCAGGTCGTGGTTCGCTGGTACGATGTCGTACAGGATCTGCTCAACGTCGAGCACCAACGCCAGGTTGTTGGTCTCTTTGTTGTCGTCCAGGCAAGCGATACTGGTGATATAGCGACCATTAACGGCTTTCTCGGCGGTATGCACCTGTTGCCAGTCCAGGCGCATAATGTTTTCCACTGACTCCACAGCAAACGCCTGGACGCTGCGGGCATATTCTGTGATCAACAGGATGTTGAGTCCGGTCTCTGGCTTACAGCCCGCGACGGCGGGCAGGTCAATCACCGGGATCACCTGATCGCGAATATTAACCATACCCAGTAACGGGGCCTTCATACCCGCCGGACGCGTAAAGGTCGGCATCGGCACGATTTCACGCAGTTTGAATACGTTGATGCCAAACAGCTCTGATTTCTGCTCCTCAACAGATTTGCCGAGGCGAAACAGCAGCAGTTCAAAACGGTTAGACAGGGTTAGGTTTGTCCTGTCATCAATATCTTTCTGGAAATTGTTCATCCTGTCCTCAGTGTGAAAGCCAGCCTTTCCACTGTTATCGGCACTGAGGCGGAAAAATAGAGCGTTAAACGCTGAAAATGGCGAAATCGTGAGCCAGTACCGTGTCTGGAAATATTGTTTTGCACTCTGCGAGTAAGCGCTGGCAGCCTTTTTCATCGTAGCGTGAGCTAACGTGGGTCATTATCAGACGTCCCACTCCGGCATCCAGCGCCAGCTGTGCGGCTTGTCGGGTTGAGCTGTGCCCACGACTGTTTGCTTTTTCCTCCATTGAAGCGTCCAGCGTGGTTTCGTGTACCATGACATCTACACCTCGAGCCAGTTCAATGGCGGACGCGCAGGGTCCTGTGTCACCGAAAATAGCGACTGATTTTCCCCTGGTGGCCGGGGCGAGGAAGTCGGCACCGTGGATCGTACGTCCATCTTCCAGCACGATGGTTTTCCCAGCTTTCAAATCCTGAAACCACGGGCCCGCTTTAACGTCTGCCGCCTTCAGGGCATTGGCGTCAAGCGCACCGGGTTTGTCGTGCTCTTGAATGCGAAAACCGTAGCATTCCAGCGGATGCGCCAGCGGGTAAGCCGTTACTTTTCGCAGGCCGTCATCCACAATCTCACCCGCGGTGATTTCTACAATATCCAGCGGATAATCGGTCCAGGAGCCGCTCAGACGCAATGCGGTTTCGGTAAACTCTCGCAACCCTTTTGGCCCGTAGAGCGTCAGAGGCTGGACATTGCCGGCCATTGAGCGACTGCACAGTAGCCCCGGTAAACCAAACAGGTGATCGCCGTGCAGATGGCTGATAAAAATACGATCGAGTTTTCCTGGATTGAAAGGCGTGGTGAGCATCTGATGCTGCGTCCCTTCGCCGCAATCAAAAAGCCACAGCCCCGCCTGAGTCGGGTGTTGCAGATTCAGTAAAATTGCCGTTACATTGCGTGAGCGCGTGGGGACTCCCGCAGACGTGCCTAAAAATAGTAATTCCATCTTTGCGTTACACTTTTCGCCATCAATAAGGCAGGGTGTTCAGGTTATCACAACATAGGGGCAGACAATGATTCACTGGCAAGATCTCCACCATGCAAAGCTGAGTACCCAACAACTGTACGCACTACTTCAGCTACGATGCGCGGTGTTTGTAGTTGAGCAACAGTGTCCGTACCAGGATGTGGATGGCGATGACCTGGCTGGAGAGAATCGGCATATTCTGGGCTGGCATAACGATGAGTTGGTGGCGTATGCGAGGATTCTGAAAAGCGATGACGAGCTGGAGCCGGTAGTGATTGGTCGGGTGATTGTAAGCGAAGCGCTGCGTGGTGAAAAACTGGGGCAACAGCTAATGGCCCAGACGCTGGCATCCTGCGCGCAACACTGGCCATACAAGGCGTTGTATCTGGGCGCGCAGGCGCATCTGCAATCATTCTATGCACGCTTTGGCTTTGTTCCGGTGACGGATATCTATGACGAAGATGGTATTCCACACGTCGGAATGGCGCGGGAAGCACATCAGGCGTAAACAGGCGCAATCAGTCCAGGTTGTCTATAGTTAGCGGGTACGTCAATAGAAAGGGAGAATATAATGTCTTTTCATTCTTATGAATCACGTATCGATGATGATCTGGAATTATTAAGTGAAACGCTGGAAGAGGTGCTGCGTTCTTCTGGCGACCCAGCAGATCAAAAATACCTTGAGTTAAAAGCGCGGGCAGAGCGGGCGTTAGAAGAGGTGAGAAATCGCGTCAGCCATGCTTCTGACAGCTACTATTACCGTGCGAAAAAAGCCGTTTGTCGGGCGGATGACTATGTGCACGAAAAACCCTGGCGCGGAATCGGCGTTGGCGCCACAGTCGGTTTAGTGATGGGATTATTGTTAGCGCGGCGATAAATTCCGTTCTGTCATCGCATTTGTACGTACTCCCTAACTGGGGGTACTGCTTTTTCTGCTCAGTACCCCGTATAATGAGAGGTTTTTAACAGGGAGAGGTCCGCGTGCATTCAATCACTACTGCGCTGGAAAGTCTGATGCGTCATTTATCGCAAGAGATGCCAGCAGCACCTGGAATTCGTATTTACGATATACCTTTCCCACTGAATGATGCGTTTGACGCTTTAGGATGGCTGGCCAGTCAACCCGTCTGGCCCCAGTTTTACTGGCAGCAGCGTAACGGCGATGAAGAAGCCGCCGTATTAGGGGCCGTCGCCGCATTTTCCTCGCTGGAATCAGCCCAGCAATTTTTACATCAGCATGATAATCATCCCGACCTGCGCATCTGGGGCCTGAATGCCTTTGAGCCTCAGCGTGGCAATTTACTGCTGCCGCGGCTGGAGTGGCGACGTTGCGCCGGAGTGGCGAGCTTACGCTTACATCTCTATAGCGACGTGTCGCTACGTGAAGACGCTACACAAGCGATCGCCTTCATCTCATCGCTTGCTCCCGTAAAACCGCTCCCTGCATTGCGTTTGAATTTGATGGGAGAACAGCACTGGCCGGAGAAAGCTGGCTGGATAGACCTGATAAAACTCGCCACTCAAACGATCGCAGGAGAAGATCTCGATAAGGTCGTGCTGGCGCGGGCGACCGATTTACAGTTTTCTCAGTCGGTTAATGCCGCTGCCGTGATGGCTTCCAGCCGTCGCTTAAATCTGAACTGCTACCATTTCTTTATGGCATTCTCCGCCGACACCGCTTTTCTTGGCTCTTCTCCTGAACGTCTGTATCGACGACGTGATACGGCGCTGCGCACCGAGGCGCTGGCCGGAACCGTGGCCAATCACCCTGAGGATCATCGGGCCTGGCAATTGGGCGACTGGCTAATGAAAGATGATAAAAACCAGCGCGAGAATATGCTGGTGGTCGAAGATATTTGCCAGCGCCTGCAAGGCTGTACGCAAACTCTCGATGTGCTGCCACCGCAGGTGCTCAGGCTGCGTAAAGTGCAGCACCTGCGCCGTTGCATCTGGACGGAACTGAATCAGGCCGACGATACGCTTTGCCTGATGCAGCTCCAGCCCACGGCGGCAGTTGCCGGTATTCCGCGTGAGCTGGCGCGTGAATTCATCCAACAAAATGAACCCTTTGAACGCGAGTGGTATGCCGGTTCAGCGGGTTATCTTTCTTTGCGCCAAAGCGAGTTTTGTGTGTCATTGCGTTCAGCGCAAATTAGCGCAAACGTGGTACGCCTGTATGCCGGGGCAGGGATTGTACGTGGCTCAGATCCTGAGCAGGAATGGCAAGAAATAGACAATAAAGCGGCAGGATTACGTACTTTATTACAGATGGAAGGATAGTGATTTCGTGTATATTTCCGATTCATATCAAAAATCCATTTATTCGATTCTCTATACTGTGTCGCAATATTGATACCGGACAATCTCATGTCAGTAAGCGCATTTAACCGACGCTGGGCGGCGGTCATTCTGGAAGCACTCACTCGCCACGGCGTCAGGCATGTCTGCATTGCCCCTGGCTCTCGTTCTACACCGTTGACGCTGGCGGCAGCGGAAAACCCCGCATTCATCCACCACACCCATTTTGACGAGCGCGGTCTTGGGCATCTGGCCTTAGGTCTGGCAAAAGTCAGCCGGCAGCCTGTCGCCGTGATTGTGACGTCCGGTACCGCGGTGGCGAATTTATATCCCGCGTTGATTGAAGCGGGCCTGACCGGTGAAAAACTGATTTTACTTACCGCTGACAGACCGCCAGAGCTTATCGACTGTGGCGCGAACCAGGCGATTCGTCAGGCCGGAATGTTTGCCTCGCATCCATCGCAAACGCTCTCTTTACCGCGTCCTACTCAGGACATTCCGGCAAGCTGGCTGGTGTCCACGATTGATAATGCGTTAGCTGCCCTGCATAGCGGGGCGGTTCATATCAATTGCCCGTTTGCGGAACCGCTGTATGGCGATATGGACGAAACGGGGATTGCCTGGCAGCAGCGCCTCGGCGACTGGTGGCAGGACGATAAACCCTGGCTGCGAGAAGCGCGTCGGCTGGAAAGCGACAAACAGCGTGACTGGTTTTTCTGGCGACAAAAACGCGGCGTAGTCATTGCGGGCCGCATGAGCGCGGAAGAAGGTAAGAAGGTTGCGCAGTGGGCGCAGACGTTAGGCTGGCCGCTGATTGGCGATGTTCTGTCGCAAACCGGACAACCGCTGCCGTGCGCCGACCTGTGGCTGGGAAATGCGAAAGCTGTAGCTGAATTGCAGCAGGCGCAGATTGTGGTGCAGCTTGGTAGCAGCCTGACCGGAAAACGTCTGCTGCAATGGCAGGCCAGCTGCGATCCGCAGGAATACTGGATTGTCGATAATATCGAAGGCCGCCTCGATCCGGCCCATCATCGCGGCCGCAGGTTGGTGGCGAAAGTTGGCGACTGGCTGGAGCTGCATCCGGCGGAGAAACGTCAGCCCTGGTGTATTGAGATCCCTCATCTGGCGCAACAGGCCTGGCAGGCGGTAGAAGCCCGTCGTGAGGCGTTTGGTGAAGCGCAATTAGCCCACCGTATCCGCGACTACTTGCCGGAGCAGGGGCAGCTGTTCGTGGGTAACAGTCTGGTGGTACGCCTGATTGATGCGCTGTCGCAGCTTCCGGCTGGTTACCCGGTCTATAGCAACCGTGGCGCGAGCGGTATTGACGGCCTGCTGTCAACGGCAGCTGGCGTACAGCGTGCCAGCGCGAAATCGACGCTGGCGATTGTTGGCGATTTATCTGCGTTGTATGACCTGAATGCGCTGGCGTTATTGCGCCAGGTTTCTGCACCGTTTGTCCTGATAGTGGTCAATAATAACGGCGGGCAGATTTTTTCCCTGCTGCCGACACCAGCCAGCGAACGCGAACGGTTCTATCTGATGCCGCAGAACGTACATTTCGAGCATGCTGCCGCCATGTTTAACCTTAAATACCAGCGCCCGGAAAACTGGGAGCAGTTGGAGAGCGCGTTGACTAACGCGTGGCGTACACCTGCGGCCACGGTGATTGAGCTGGTGGTGAACGAAACTGACGGGGCGCAAACCTTGCAGCAACTGCTGGCGCAGGTAAGTCACCTATGATCCTGCATGCGCAGGCGAAAGAGGGCCAAACGGGATTTCCCTGGCTGGTTTTCCTGCACGGTTTCTCTGGCGATTGCCAGGAATGGCAGACGGTCGGCGAAGCGTTTCAGGATTATTCGCGGCTATACATCGACTTGCCGGGACACGGTGGCTCCGCTGACATCGGCGTGAGTGGGTTCGATGATGTCAGCGTTTTGCTGCGTAACACTCTACTTAGTTACAACATACTTAACTACTGGCTGGTGGGATACTCTCTTGGCGGCAGAATCGCCATGATGGCGGCCTGTCAGGAGATGCCTGGGCTTTGTGGTCTGGTGGTTGAAGGCGGACATCCCGGCTTGCAAAGCGAGGAGGCGCGCGTTCAGCGTCGTCTCTCGGATGGCCGCTGGGCTGCACGTTTTCGCGCAGAGCCGCTACGTGAGGTGTTTAATGACTGGTATCAACAGCTCGTTTTTTCCTCGCTGAACGCGGCACAAAGAGAGGCGCTGGTCGCTCTGCGTAGCCAGAATAATGGGCAAACGCTGGCGGCAATGCTGGAGGCCACCTCGCTTGCCGTACAGCCTGATTTACGTGCGCAACTCACGACGCGCACATTTCCGTTTTATTATTTATGTGGTGAACGTGACGAAAAATTCCGCGCTCTGGCGGCGGAAATATCAGTACCAAACCATGTGATTCGTAATGCCGGACACAACGCGCATCGGGACAACCCCGCGGGCGTAGTGGACTGTCTGGCTCAGATTCTGCGTCGCTGACTATAGGACATTTTATGATCTATCCTGATGAAACAATGCTTTACGCACCGGTAGAATGGCACGATTGCTCTGAAGGCTATACCGACATTCTTTACGAGAAATCCACCGACGGTATCGCAAAAATCACCATTAATCGTCCACAGGTACGCAATGCCTTCCGTCCGGTCACCGTGAAAGAGATGATCCAGGCGCTGGCAGATGCCCGCTATGATGACAACATCGGCGTAATTATTCTGACTGGTGCTGGCGACAAAGCGTTCTGCGCAGGCGGCGATCAGAAAGTGCGTGGGGACTACGGCGGATACCAGGATGACTCCGGTGTGCATCACCTGAACGTACTGGACTTCCAGCGTCAGATTCGTACCTGTCCGAAACCGGTAGTAGCGATGGTTGCAGGTTTCTCCATTGGTGGTGGCCATGTGCTGCACATGATGTGTGACCTGACCATTGCGGCTGAAAACGCCATCTTTGGTCAGACCGGCCCGAAAGTCGGTTCTTTCGACGGCGGTTGGGGCGCTTCCTACATGGCGCGCATCGTCGGTCAGAAAAAAGCGCGTGAAATCTGGTTCCTGTGCCGTCAGTACGATGCAAAACAGGCGCTGGATATGGGTCTGGTCAACACCGTGGTTCCGCTGGCGGATCTGGAAAAAGAGACCGTACGCTGGTGCCGTGAAATGCTGCAAAACAGCCCAATGGCGCTGCGCTGCCTGAAAGCCGCACTGAACGCCGACTGTGATGGTCAGGCTGGTCTGCAGGAGCTGGCAGGTAACGCCACTATGCTGTTCTACATGACGGAAGAAGGTCAGGAAGGCCGTAACGCCTTTAACCAAAAACGTCAGCCTGATTTCAGCAAATTCAAACGGAATCCGTAATGCGTAGCGCGCAGGTATACCGCTGGCAGATCCCCATGGACGCGGGGGTGATTCTGCGCGACAGGCGGTTAAAAACGCGTGACGGGCTGTACGTTTGTCTTTGTGACGGCGAGCGCGAAGGGTGGGGAGAAATTTCCCCACTGCCGGGCTTCAGTCAGGAAAGCTGGGAAGAGGCACAAACCGAGCTGCTGGCCTGGGTGAAAGGCTGGTTGCAAGGGGATGACTCCTTACCGCAACTGCCTTCGGTCGCCTTTGGCGTAAGCTGTGCGCTGGCCGAACTGGCTGGCGTATTGCCACAGGACGCGGACTATCGTGCTGCGCCGCTGTGCACGGGCGATCCTGACGATCTGGTGCTACAACTGGCGGATATGCCGGGCGAAAAAGTGGCGAAGATCAAGGTCGGTCTGTATGAAGCGGTCCGCGACGGCATGGTAGCCAATCTGCTGCTTGAGGCGATCCCGGAGCTGCATTTGCGACTTGACGCCAACCGGGCCTGGACGCCGTTGAAAGCACAGCAGTTCGCGAAATACGTTAATCCGGAATATCGTGGACGCATTGCCTTCCTCGAAGAGCCGTGCAAAACCCGCGATGATTCTCGTGCCTTCGCGCGTGAAACCGGCATTGCCATCGCCTGGGATGAAAGTCTGCGTGAAGCGGATTTCACCTTCGAAGCCGAAGAAGGCGTCAGGGCCGTGGTTATCAAACCTACGCTGACCGGCAGTCTCGATAAAGTCCGTGAACAGGTGGCTGCGGCGCATGCGCTTGGTCTGACTGCCGTTATCAGTTCGTCAATCGAGTCGAGTCTGGGCTTAACCCAGCTGGCGAGAATTGCCGCCTGGTTAACGCCGCAGACCATTCCGGGTCTGGATACCCTGAGTCTGATGCAGTGCCAGCAGGTACGCACCTGGCCGGGTAGCACGTTGCCGTGTATCGACGTTGATGCGCTGGAACGTCTGCTATGACCCAGCAGGAAATGCCCGATAGCGTGATCTTATCGGGCCTGGTGCAGTTCAGTGACTGGCCTTGGCGTCACTGGCGACAGGTTCGTGCGAAGGCGCCAGCCTTACGCCTCAACGATGAGGTATTAAGCTGGAGCGATCTCTGCACACGTGTAGATCATCTGGCCTGCGGTTTTGCCGCTCAGGGCGTGGAAGAGGGCGATGGTGTTCTGCTTCGCGCCTGGAATCATCCGCGCGCTTTGCTGGCCTGGCTCGCGCTGCTGCAATGTGGGGCGCGGGTTTTACCTGTGAACCCACAGTTGCCTCAGTCGCTGCTTGATGCGCTGATCCCGGACTTAACGCTACGTTTTGCGCTGGATCTGGAGGCCGCTATCGCACTTCCGGAACTCAGTCCGTTACAGATGCAGTCGTTACCAGGCGATCGCGCCGCGGCGTGGTTGCCTGAACGTTTGAGCACGATGACGTTAACTTCAGGTTCTACCGGATTGCCAAAAGCGGCTGTTCATGCCTGTCAGGCGCATCTGGCAAGCGCGCAGGGCGTCCTGTCATTAATGCCGTTTGGTGCTGAGGATGACTGGCTGCTCTCGCTGCCGCTGTTTCATGTTTCCGGCCAGGGTATTTTGTGGCGCTGGTTGTTCGCCGGAGCGCGAATGACCGTGCGCGACAAGCAGCCGCTGGAGCAAATGCTGGCTGGATGTACCCACGCTTCACTGGTGCCCACGCAGCTGTGGCGCTTGCTGGTCAACAACACGCCGGTCACGCTCAAAGCGGTACTGCTGGGAGGTGCGGCAATTCCTGTTGAATTGACGGAGCAAGCGCGCGAGCAAGGGATTCGTTGCTGGTGCGGTTACGGATTAACGGAGTTTGCTTCTACGGTCTGTGCGAAAGAGGCAGATGGTATGGCAGATGTGGGTTCCCCCCTGGTGGGCAGAGAAGTCAGAATCGTTGATGATGAAGTCTGGCTGCGTGCCGCCAGCATGGCGCAAGGTTACTGGCGTAACGGACAGCTTATTCCTTTAGTGAACGCGGAAGGCTGGTTTGCAACCCGCGATCGCGGCGTGCTAAAGGACGGCAAGTTAACGATTGTCGGTCGTATGGACAATCTGTTTTTTAGCGGCGGGGAAGGTATACAGCCGGAAGAAGTGGAACGCGTGATTGCAGCGCATCCGCATGTTCTACAAGCCTTTATTGTGCCAATAGAAGACAAAGAGTTTGGCCATCGCCCGGTGGCGGTCATTGAGTATGACGCTAATGCTGGAGAAACTAATCTCGCAGAGTGGGTAAAAGATAAGCTAGCCCGTTTTCAGCAACCGGTATGTTGGCTGACGTTGCCACCTGAACTCAAAGCCGGAGGGATTAAAATCTCTCGTCGCGCGTTGGCGGATTGGGTAAGCGCTTCATCGTTAACATTAAGAAAACATTAATTACATTTCTCATTTCTGTGATTCCGCAGCTATTGTCCTTTTGTTTATGAGCTAATGTGTAACCTATTGTGAAATTTATTAACAATAGGTGCGCTATGGAATGGCATGTGAAGAAGTCTTGCTGTCACAAAAAAGCAGGGAGGCTCTATATCGTACTTTGCGATAGCGGTGGTTCGCTCAAGATGCTTGCCCAGGCGCAATCATCTGAGCGGATTAAGCCCGGCGATCTCCTTTCACCGCTGAAGGATGCACAGTATTGTATTAACCGCGATAAATCCCGTGTCATTAAGGTAATTGATGCCAGACAGTACATCTGTGATGAATGGGAACGTCTGTTACGACTGTCTGAAGATAAGTAATCTCAGGGCTGGTGTTTGCGTGAAGGCAGAAAAATCGTCATTAGCCCTGCCATGATGCACAGTACCCCTGCCAGCGCTTTCACTGAAAATGTTCCCTGCCAGCCGGGCAGGATCATTGAGGCAACCCACACCAGCACATAGCTCAGGCTGAGTAGGGCATAGGCTTTGCTCAGCGCGAGTTGGTGTAGGGCTTTATGCCAACAAATCACTGACAGTAAATACCCTGTCAATCCGGCATATAAAGCAAACGCTCCGATACTGACAGAGAATACGGCAGAGATGAACGCCAGCGGCTGCAGCATTGGCGGCAGATTATCCATCGCAAAGCCGAGGCTCAACTGGGCGATGGAGGTGATCATCACGCTACATAATCCCCAAAATACGCCCATTACACTGCACTCCCAAGAATAAATATGCCGGTAATGATCAGCCCAACGCCCAGCCAGTGGCGGGTTGTGACGGGTTCGCGCCAGATTTTCCAGGCCGCGAGAGTTACCCATACAAAGTTAAGACTCAGCATGGGATAGGCAATACCGACAGGAATGTTTTGTAAAACCGCCAGCCATAGCAGCATGGCCAGACCGAGGCTTGCCAGAGCAAGCCCAATCCATTGCGTAATGTAGCGTTTTCGCGCACGAACAGACACCGGTCGGGTTGCCTGCTTCTGGCATAGCTGGCCGCAGACGCTGAGCAGGCTGGCGAGGACTAAGGCTATCCAGATCATTTGGGCCGATACTGAATCAGGACCAGACGCCCCTGATTATCAATGTAGTCAGCGGGAGGGATCGCAAGCTGATTAATATCTTCATCCTTACCGACAGAGAGCACGAGCGTAATGTTTCCTTGTTGACGATGTTGTGCTAACCAGTCGGCAAAATTCTCCCGACTGACAAAGCGGCCTTGAGCATCCGGGTAGTTGAGACCGTATTTTAACTCGCCCGTTTGTCCGTACATCATGATGTCGTCGCGCTTCAGGCTCCAGGCCAGTCCCGCAGCGACGCCAACGCTGTCGGTGAGAATATAACGGCTCGGCTCCAGCGATTCTTTGGTCATCTCGACAAAAAACTGCGGCTGTTTAGATTCCATCACCCGGTCAGGAATGGAGAAGCCAAATAACAGCGCCAGCCCTAATGGGCATAGTGCTGCGAATTTCCAGTTCTTCTCGCGGTTATTTAGCGTATACCAGCCAAAAAGCGTCCAGATGATAAAGATGCCCCAGGCACAAAAAACCTTATACGTTTCGATATGCGACCAGACCGGCGTCTTCAATGGTCCCAGCGTGGAAACAATAAACGTAGCGACGATGCCGACGACACCAAATAGCACGTTGATCCAGCCATTGATGCGCAGGGATGCTGAGTCTTTTTCCGCAGCCTGCAGGCCGAAGCGCGCCGTTAATATCGCCAGCGGCGCGAAGCAGGAAAGAATATAGGTCGGCAGTTTTCCTTTCGCGATGCTGAAAAACAGGATTGGCATAATAATCCAGCTTAACAGGTACAGAGCACTGCGCGGAACATCCCGCTCACGCCAGCCCGTACGCAGCGCGCCGGGAAGCAGACCGAGCCACGGTAATGTGCCTGCCACAAATATCGGGATGTAGTACCAGATAGGAGCCTTATGCTGGGCATCATCCTGCGCAAAGCGCTGAATATGTTCAACCCAGAAGAAGTAATGCCAGAAATCCGGCTCGCGTTGTGCAATCGCTATACCCCACGGTAGTACGATCGCGATGCAGCCGATCACCGCCAGCAGACCGTAGAGAATGAGGTCTTTCCAACGCTTTTGTGCAAAAACCCAGGGTAATACGCTAAGCACAGGGACGGCGAGTGCCAGAAAACCTTTGGTCATTACACCCATACCGCAGGTCAGCCCAAGCAGCAAAAAAGCGATGATTTTGCGTGTTCTGGTGGTGGCCTGCATGCCTTCCCAAAAACAGCACATGCCCGCCATCAGCCAAAGCGCTATGATGGGATCAAGTACCGCGTAGGTGCCGATGCTGTAAACCGAAAAAAACGTTAAAAAGATAGCGGAGGAGAGTACGGCGGTACGCTTATCCTGCCACAGTCGCATGGCAAGCCAGGCTACCAGTAATGCGGTCAACAAAGTGGCAAAAATAGCACCCGCTCTGACGCCAAAATTGTTTGCGCCAAACAGCCATTGTCCGATGCTGTTCAACCAGTATCCGGCAATTGGTTTTTCAAAATAACGCAGCCCTAAAAAGTGTGGAACGATCCAGTCACCAGAGTTGAGCATTTCCCGGCTGATTTCAGCATAGCGCGTTTCATCAGGCTGCCAGAGCATACGGCTGTTGATAGGTAAAATAAAATACAGTGCGATTAAAGCGATAAATGCCAGAGTGTAGCGGGCAGCAGGTTTCATGGTGTCACACTCACCGGTTGTTGGCAGCCGAGCCATCCCTCTCTGCCGGGTATTTTTCCACGTACTATCTGTCCTAACGGCAGCGTACTGATATCGTCTGGGAGCAACTCGCCGAGCGGGCAAAATGTCATCCCCATATCGGCAGCACGAATGAGCAACTCGTCAAAATTCTGATGAAAGGCGATACCTTCAACTTCCGCATGAATGGTGTACACCGGTGTTCCTCTGCTCATCTGGATGTGGGAGAGAATATAGGAGTTGAAGTCCACCGCCTGGACCTCCTGACCAACCACTTCATCCCATGTTGGTAGGGTGACGGGAATTTGTGGCGTCCCCGTTTTCCCGGATTCCAGCACCGGACGAAATAACGACGTTCCCCGACAGTCACTGTTATAGCGCAGATGGAATGCTTCTTTGGCATGGACGACACGGTTGTCGGCACGCCATCCGGCAACGGCAGAGCAGGTGACTGGCTGACCGATGATGGCTTCAAGTGCGGTGATACCTTGCGAAATATCATCAATCAGCTGTTTGTCATTCCAGTTTCCGCTTCGCGCCTGCCAGGCGTGATGATCCCAGGCATGCAAACCGGTTTCATGAATCTGGGCGGTTTGTGCAATGATTGCCGCGTTGGCCTGGCCGATCTCTTTTCCCGGCCATGCGGTTCCCGCCAATAAAATATCCCATCCGTAGAGCGATGCTGCGTTTGAACGCAGCATTTTCCACAGAAATTGCGGCTTCACAAGACGCCAGAGATGGCGTCCCATGTTGTCAGGCCCAACGCTAAAGAAAAAACTTGCCCGAACGTTATGTCGGTTTAATGTCTCCAGCAGGCGGGGCACGCCTTCGCGCGTCCCCCTGAATGTATCGACATCAATGCGCAAGCCTACTTTGGTCATGATGTGTGTTCCGTGATATCCACACTGCGTAAGAAGAAGTCCAGCGTCTCTTCTACCGTTTCCTGCATCTCAATGGTCGGTTCCCAGTTCAGGCAGCGTTTTGCATTACGAATGTTAGGCTTACGATGCTCAACGTCTTGATAACCTTTACCGTAGTAGCTGCTGCTTTCGACGTCACGGAAACCGGCAAACGGCGGGAAGTGGTTACGCAACGGATGTTTTTCAAAGCAGGAAAGCAGCATTTCTGCCAGTTCCTGAATACTTGCTTCGTTCTGCGGATTACCGATGTTGATAATCTCACCGTCACAGCGGCCGCCTTCGTTTTCAATGATGCGGTACAGGGCTTCGATACCATCGCGAATGTCGGTGAAGCAGCGTTTTTGCTTACCGCCTTCAATCAGCTTGATCGGTGAACCTTCCACGAGGTTGAGGATCAGCTGTGTAATGGCGCGTGAGCTGCCGATACGCGCGGCGTTAAGGCTGTCCAGACGCGGTCCCATCCAGTTAAACGGGCGGAACAGGGTGAAGCGCAATCCCTCTTTTTCGCCGTATGCCCAGATAACACGGTCCAGCAACTGCTTGGATACGGAGTAGATCCAGCGTGGTTTATTGACCGGACCGACGATCAGATTCGAACTGTCTTCATCAAAGACTTTGTCGGTACACATGCCGTAGACTTCGGAGGTTGACGGGAAAATGATGCGCTTGCGGTATTTCACGCAGTAACGAATGATTTTCAGGTTCTCTTCAAAATCGAGCTCAAATACGCGCAGCGGGTTGCGGGTATATTCGATAGGCGTTGCGATCGCTACCAGCGGCAGCACAACGTCGCATTTTTTCACATGATATTCAATCCATTCGGAGTGAATGCTGATATCACCTTCGACGAAATGGAATCGCGGATGTTGCAGGAAACGCCCAATGGCGTCGCTGCCAATATCGAGTCCATACACTTCGTAATTATCTTCTTGCAGCAGGCGCTCTGTCAGATGGTTACCAATGAAGCCGTTAACGCCGAGGATCAGTACGCGAGTACGGCGTTTGCTGGTGGTCACTGACTGGCTGTTCAGGCGAGAACCAGGCACCAGACCCAGAACCTGCGCCAGTTGTGAACCCTGCATTGCAATACCATCGCCAGCTTGTCCGGTAATAATCTCCAGTGCACCATCGACACAGGCGATCAGTAAAGGAGACACGGAGATGACGGTACCCGGCTGGGCCGCAATGTCGTTTGTGCAAACGCGCGATGACCAGACGGTGAACTTTTGCGTGCCAACATAGCTAAATGCGCCCGGCCACGGATCGCTGACGGCACGGACCTGGTTATGTAACTCCGCGGCAGGTTTGTTCCAGTCGAGGAAGCTATCTTCCGGCGTACGGCGACCAAAACAGGTAGCATCTGCATCCTGTTGAGGGAATTCGGAGTAACTTCCTGCGTTGATGGCCGGCAGTGTCTGCTCCAGCAGGTGACGCGCAGCCTGGCACAATTTATGGTGCAGCGTTAACGCCACATCATCCGGTGAAATAGCAACGCGCTGCTGGGCAACTATGGCACCAGCATCCGCGCGTTTGACCATGCGGTGAAGTGTGACGCCCGTTTCGGTTTCACCATTGACCAATACCCAGTTCAATGGCGCGCGACCACGGTATTTCGGCAGCAGAGAGCCGTGCAGATTAAATGCACCCTTCGGGGCAAGACTGAGGATCTCATCACTCAGTAAATGGCGATAGTAGAACGAGAAGATAACATCGGGTGCCAGTTGGCTAATGCGCTCAATCCACAGGGGATGATTAACCTCGTCTGGGGCGTAAACCGGAATACCGGCGCTGGCCGCGAGGCGGGAAACAGATCCAAAAAACGCTTTTTCACCCGGGTTGTCGGTGTGCGTAAAAATGGCAGCGATTTCATAACCTGCATCCAACAAGGCCTGGACACCCTGACATCCCATATCGTGATAGGCAAATACGACGGCTTTCATGCGCGGTTTTCCTCGGTTGACTGCGTAGTTTGTGGGCGGATAACGTGTTGAACAAAATAGCGGGGGCGGGCGCGGACATCGTTATAGATGCGACCGATATATTCGCCGAGTAAACCCATGCCAATAAACTGTGCGCCGATAAAGGTAAACAGGACGGCAAACAGCATGAATACCCCCTCCGCTGCCCACTGTGGGCCGAGCGTCAGGCGCAGAACAACAAGCAGGACTGATAAGGTAAAGCCCGTGGCGGCGATCACGCTGCCCAACAGGCTCAACATGCGAAGCGGTGTTGTGGTAAGGCAAGTCACCAGGTCATACATCAGGTTGATCAGACGCATGAAGCTGTATTTGGAGTCACCAAATTCACGCTCTGCATGATGTACCGGGATCTCCGTGGCGCGACGGGCAAAAATGTTGGCCAGAATAGGGATAAAGGTGCTGCGCTCCTGGCAATGCAGCATGGCATCGACGATGTGACGGCGATAGGCGCGTAGCATGCAGCCGTAGTCGCCCATTGCTTTACCGGTGGTTCGTTGGATCAGATGGTTTATCATTCGTGAGGCGGTCTTACGAAATACGCTATCCTGACGGTTCTGGCGTACCGTGCCTACCACATCGAAACCCTCATCTGCAGTGGCGACCAACCGTGGGATCTCCTCCGGCGGGTTTTGCAAATCGGCATCCAGCGTGATGATCAAGTCTCCGGTGACATGGCTGAAACCGGCCATAATCGCCGAGTGCTGTCCGTAATTACGATTCAGTAAAATAGAGACAATATGGCTGTTCGGTGCCTGAGAGGCGTCCATCATCAACTGAGCGGAACGGTCGCTGCTGCCGTCGTCGATGAGCAGAATTTCATAGTCTTTGCCCAATTTCTCGCAGGCGTCGCTGGTGCGTCTGATTAACTCTGGCAGGCTTTCCTGTTCATTAAAAACGGGAATAACAACCGAGACTTTTTTAATCGGTGTGGCTTCAAACATGCTCATTGTCCTGCTATCTCGCGAAGCGCCGTAATGACCCGCTGAGTGTCAGCGTCGGTCATGTCGGGGAATAACGGCAGCGAACAGATGCGTGCGCTATTCCATTCTGTATTTGGGAGCGAAAGGGTAGTGAAGCGTTCGCGATAATATTTTTGCGTATGGGCTGCACGAAAATGCAGGCCGGTGCCGATATCTTTGGCCTTCAGCGCTTCCATCAGGGCATCTCTGCTCAACCCGCAGCGCGTTTCATCAACACGAATGATGAACAGATGCCAGGCATGAACGTGCGACCACTGCGGTAGGCTCAGCGGCTGGAATGGCGTATCGGCCAGCGCCTGTTGATAGTGCTGGGCAATTTGCGCCCGGCGTGAGTTCAGTTGCTCCAGCTTATTGAGCTGTACCAGCGCAATAGCGGCGTTAATATCCGTCAGGTTGTATTTGTATCCAGGTGCAAGCACTTCGGCTTGTGGTGCCCGGCCGTAGGTTTGTCGATCAAAAGCATCAACGCCCAGACCGTGAAACTTCAGACTGCGAAGCCGCTGAGCAAGCTGGCTGTCGTCGGTAACGATCAGTCCACCTTCCGCACAGGTGATATTTTTAATAGCGTGAAACGAGAAGATTGCCGTGCCGCGAGCACCGACATGACGGCCCTTATACAATGTCCCTACGGCATGGGCCGCATCTTCTATTACCGGGATTCCATAACGCTCGCCAATGGCATAAATTGCGTCGAGGTCGGCGGGGGCGCCAGCGTAATGTACTGGAACAATGGCTTTGGTTCGTGGGGTAATAGCAGCTTCAATTTGCTCAGGTGTCACCATAAGCGTATCGCGGTCGACATCGATCATCACTGGCGTCGCCCCCAGCAAAACAATCATGTTGAGGGTAGAAACCCACGTCATCGACGGCGTAATGACCTCGTCGCCTGCACCAATGCCCAGCGCCATCAGCGTAATGTGCATTCCTGCAGTGGCGGAGCAAACGGCGACGGCATGCTTATTCCCCGTGAGCTGGCAAAAAGCCTCTTCCAACTGTTGATTTTTCGGGCCGGTGGTTATCCATCCAGAGTCCAGAACCGCCTTCACTGCGGCAAGTTCTTCAGCGCCCATGGCCGGGCGAGAGAAAGGCAAAAAGTCAGACATCATTATTCCTTCAAGCCATTTAACGCCACCGAAGTTTTATTTTTAGTGATAAACAGGGGCGTCGTTAATTATTTCATCAGGCTACAAAGGTTAATGACTGAAGGTTAATTTATCCTTAAGAGTTTAAGGTTTGGGAACGATAGCTAAATAGAGGTGTTTTTTTGTTTATCTTAATGAAATTAAGTGTTTTTTTAGGTTTTTGCGACATTGCTGTTTGCTATAAGTTGATGAGTGCAATGCCGCTATTCAGAATGTTAATTATATGCCGTTATTAAAATGATAACCTACAGTAACCCTTTTAAGGTTAACGTTTTACGCGTGGCGATATTTAAATCGTAGGCACTGAGATCTTCCGGTTTAACCCAGGCGAATGCCTGGAACTCTTCGTTAATCTTCACTTCACGATTCGCCGCAACACAATCGAAGATAAGATAAATCATGTAAATCTCTTCCTGACTGCCATCAGCATAGGTTTTAGTGCGAATATCATCACTGAAGGTCCAGGGGGTAATTTCTGATAACACCAGTTGCTCGCCCAGCTCTTCCCTCACTTCACGGCGCAGAGCTTCTTCAATACGTTCACCCGGTTCAACACCGCCGCCAGAAAGCGCCCACTGACCGGGAAACACACCGCGGTCATCAGCCATTTTGCAGAGTAAATAACAGCCATCGTTTTGAATTAATGGGCAAACAATCGTTCTTTGGCGCATCAGTCGAGTCCTTGTTGGGGAGGTAGAGAAAATTCCGTCATGCACGCATCTTACCTTTTGCTGGCGGCAGAAAAAATGTTTCATCGGTGATCAAGAGCGCTTTGGCAGGGAAAACAGGATGTTTATTGAAAATGACGTTCTGGGACGTCCAACGGTGTAATTGGCACAAGAATTTAACCTTAAATAAATCTTGTGAGTAGTATTTAGTTACAATATGTCATTGCATCGCTTTTTTAGCTCATTGATTCCTCGCCATCTGACAGTACAATTCATCGGTTTTGGGGCTATGTTTTGATTCTTGCTGGAAAGGATAGAAAATGAAAAAAAGTTTAATGTTGGGTTTTGCCGGAATGCTGTTTGTTTCCGCGTCGGCGAGCGCGATTAGCATCAGCGGCCAGGCTGGCGAAGACTACACCAACCTGGGATTCGGTATGGGCACTGAGAGTACTGGTCTGGCCGTCAGCGGTAACTGGATGCATAACGATGACGACGGTGATGTTGCCGGGCTGGGTTTAGGTTTGAATATCCCACTGGGGCCGCTGATGGCGACCGTTGGTGGTAAAGGTGTTTATACTAATCCAAACGATGGCGATGAAGGCTATGCTGCTGCTGTCGGTGGTGGTTTACAATGGCCAATTGGCGATAGCTTCCGTCTGTTTGGTGAGTATTATTACTCTCCTGATTCACTTTCCAGCGGTATCGACAGCTATGAAGAAGCGAATGCCGGTGCGCGTCTGACCATTATGCGTCCGCTGAGCATCGAAGCCGGTTATCGTTACCTGAACCTGGCAGGCAAAGACGGCAACCGTGATAACGCGATTGCTGATGGCCCGTACGTTGGGGTTAACGCCAGCTTCTAACATTTCTGGCGCGGCGTTCAGTCGCGCCTTCCCCCCTCCATGCGTTATAGTGTTTTCATCATAAAAGCAGGAGAACACGATGTTAAACGTGGAGATGCTATCCACAGGGGATGAAGTGTTGCACGGACAAATCGTCGACACCAATGCCGCCTGGCTGGCCGATTTTTTCTTTAATCAGGGTTTACCGCTAACACGCCGCAACACGGTAGGTGACAATCTTAACGATTTGGTCGCCGTTTTGCGTGAGCGTAGCGAGCACGCCGATGTACTGATCGTTAATGGCGGTCTGGGACCTACCAGCGATGATTTGAGCGCGCTGGCAGCGGCAACGGCAAAAGGCGAAGGGTTGGTGCTGCATGAAGCATGGCTGGCCGAGATGGAGCGATATTTCCGCGATCGTGGCCGCGTGATGGCGCCAAGCAACCGCAAACAGGCTGAACTTCCGGCCAGCGCTGAGTTTATCAATAATCCGGTGGGTACCGCGTGTGGGTTCGCCCTGAAGCTTAATCGCTGCCTGATGTTCTTTACACCGGGTGTACCGTCAGAATTCAAAGTCATGGTGGAGCATGAGATCCTGCCTCGTTTGCGAGAGCGTTTCTCTTTGGCTCAGCCCCCGTTATGCCTGCGATTAACCACCTTTGGCCGTTCTGAAAGCGACCTGGCGCAGAGCCTGGATCCGCTGCCGTTGCCTCCGGGAGTAACAATGGGTTATCGCTCCTCAATGCCAATTATTGAGCTGAAGCTGACCGGTCCGGATTCCCAACGGGAAGCGATGCTGGCGCTGTGGCCAGAAGTTAAGCGGGTTGCCGGGCAGAATATGATTTTTGAAGGTACGGAAGGCTTACCCGCGCAAATCGCCCGCACGTTGCAAGAACGGCAATTCAGCCTGACGCTGAGCGAACAATTCACCGGTGGTCTGGTGGCATTGCAGCTTTCTCGTGCGAATGCGCCACTGTTGGCGAGTGAAGTGGTTCCGCCTCAGGAAGAAACGCTGGCGCAAACGGCGCATTGGATAACCGAGCGACGCAGCAAGCATTATGCTGGATTAGCACTCGCGATATCGGCTTTCGAAAACGAACATATTAACTTTGCGCTGGCCACGGCTGATGGGACACACGCCTTGCGCGTACGGCTGAATGCAAATCGCTACAGCCTGGCGATTCGTCAGGAAGTGTGCGCGATGATGGCGCTAAATATGCTGCGCCGCTGGCTTAACAATCAGGATATCGCTAGCGAACACGGCTGGATCGAAGTGGTTGAGTCGTTGACGATTTAATCCCAGATTGGGAAGGCTAAATGCCTTCCCAATCTGGCTCATGCGGTGGTATCGCCAGGCAATAGCCCGGTAATTAACTGAACTAAATCACGATCAATACCTTGTTCCAGCATTATGTGAGCGATACGTAAGGCTTCTTCTTGCGTACCTTTTTGCATTCCTTGTTCTAACCCTTGCTGTATCCCTTCTTGCAGTCCATTTTGGTGGCCTTCCTGCCTGAGCCTCTCTGCAATTGTCATCAGCTTCTCCTTGTGATGGGGGGATCGTTCGGCAACTTCGCGGATAAACTCACTGACGCGAGAAACGTCGCCGTACCGTATCAGGTAATTAAATAGCGTTTGTAGCTGGCTGTCATTAGCAGTGCTTGTAATTAATAGCGAGACCAGGCGGTCCACTAACCCCATTAAATCACGATCGCGGATATGTTTTTGCATCAACTCAAGCAGCGCAACCCCGCGATGCTGCGCGATTTCATCGTCAGGTATTACGGTAATGTCGACCAGCGGAAAAGCCTCTGAATACAGTTGTCGTGCCAGTTGCGGATTATCAAATTCATCCAGCCAGTTGAGCGACCAGGGATAGGGACTTTGTTGGCCGTGATAAAACAACATGGGGATCACCAGCGGCAGCGTTTTATTCCCGGCATCAAGATGATGCTGCATCGCCGCGGTGGCATAACGCATCAGGCGAAATGCCATATGCGGTACCGCGGTACTCTGATGTTCAATAACACAATAAATATAGCCCTGACCTTCGCGGGTTTTTAGTGACCACACTACGTCGGAGTAGTATGCGCGGAGATCTTGTTCGATAAAACTGGTGGACTCCAGCTTCAGCGTTTGTAAATCACATATCTCACGTAATGCGATAGGAAGATGTATATCCAGAAAATCCCGAGCCATCTCAGGGTAAGACATTATCTTTTTAAAAACGGCATCATGCGGTGTAGATGTAGTGGATTTAGCCATGGTAGTCCGTCACCAGAAAGAGAAGATGGCGTGACGGTATCCACTTTTAATATGCGCTGCATGCGGGAAATGGGTTCTTTGCGTGGATGAATCAGAGATAAATACGTCCGACTGCAACGTATTCAATTAAGCAGAACGGGCTACGTAAAAATGCCCGGTAGCAAACGCCACCGGGCAACAGAGTTAACCCAACGCTTTGGCAAGCAGGGTGATAGGATGTTCGCAGCGTTTGCTTGTAGACATCTCAATCTGCCATTTACAGGTTTCGCAGTCGGTGACGACGATATCAGCGCCGCTTTCTTCAATTTGGCGGAATAACGGTGCGCCAATAGACTGTGAAGTCGGATAGTTTTCCTTTTTAAAGCCGTAAGTCCCGGCAATCCCGCAACACTGAGAATCCAGCACCGTCAGCTCCAGCCCTGGAATTTGTCGCAGTAGCTCCAGCGTATAGAGCGTCCAGCCCATTTTCTCCATGTGACATGGCGTGTGATAGACCACCTTCAGCGGCAGCGTCTTCAGCGGCAGCGTTTTACCTTCATCCAGCTTGCGCCATAGCCAGCGGGTTGCCAGTTCAATGTGTTCACGCAGGCCTGAGTTGTCGACATCCAGCACTTCCGGATATTCATCACGTAGCGCAAAGGTACAGGTTGATGAGGTGGCGATCACCGGAATGCCTTTGCCATCAATCGCCTCTCTGAGTGAGGCCACGTTGCTTACTGCCTGCTTACGCGCTTTATCGGTAAAACCGTTGGCAATCAGCGGTACGCCGCAGCATTTCTCTTTACTCAGCAGTTGCACACCAGTACCCATCGCATTCAACACCTTGATCAGGTCTTTGCCGAGCTGGGGATGGTTGTAATTCACAAAACAGCCGTGGAAAAAGGCGACCTGATCCTGGTACTGCGCCTGCTGTGCGGCAACGCTGCGATACCAGCGGCGGAAGGTGCCAAAGGAGTACTTCGGCAGCGTACGGCGATGATCGATTTTTAACGCGTAATCCAGTAGTTGACGCACCGGTTTTAATGAGGTGGCGGTATTCACTATAGGGGCGAAGGGGGTGGATACGCTGCCCATTAAATCGGTATGACTTAAGACAAAGTTACGCAACGATGGGCGCGTCGTGTCGTATTTGGCGCGCGCGCGCTGGATGATATCGCCGATTTTCACGTCTGACGGACAGGCCACTTCGCAGCGTTTACAGTTGATGCAGTATTTCAGCGCGTCGTCATATAGCGCGCCATCTTTCAGGCGCAGGCGTTCACCGTCCGGGCCGGCCTGCTTAGGGCCCGGGTAGCTCGGATTGACGCGGCTTACCGGGCAGGCGGTGGTGCACACCGTACATTTGATACAACTTTCAAAACGTGTGTCGCTCATTGCTGTCCTCCTGCACGTTTCGCAATATGATGCGCGGCATGTAAGGCGCTAACTGCGCACACGCCGCCTCCGCAACCCTGGGAGATAGGGTCGAATCCGCCGAGGACGGAACCAATGGCATACATGTTCTCTATCGTTTTTCCCGCCAGTGATGGGCGTAATGCGGAATCGGTAGTCACGCCAAACTGTTGCCACGGTTGTGGATCGAAAACATCACGCTGATACCACTCGGCGCGGGTAGCTGTTTGCTGTACATCCAGTCCCAGGATTGGTTCGTAGATTGCCTCACGCGTGGCGACCAGCCCGCTGCTGAAGAAACTGCCGCTGGCGAGCACGGCGAAACGTGGCCGCAAGGGGATATCGGCATGATTTCGGGTCCAGATTTCGCTGACCACGCCATCCTGACAGGTGATTTTTTTCACTTCATCACCCGGCATCCACACACCGTCCTGGCGCACAAACTGGCGCTGTAATTTGTTGTGCAAACGCATGCCCAGCACCGAAGGTGGTAGGGTCGGTAACAGTGTCAGCGAGCAGGGGAGGCGCTCGTTAAGCCACTGCCAGAGCCGCTCATCGGCCAGACCAAAGCATGCCGGCATGATTATCATGTCGCAGGTTTTTGCCATTGGCAGCAATGCGTCATAGAGCAGCGACCATTTATCTTCGTTATCCAGCAGGCGCGCAATATTAACGGCGCGAAACTCGGTTGGGTTATCACGCAGGACATCCAGCTCCGGTAGCTCGATTTCTGCCGTCTCGACGCTGAGATTGCGTTGGCGTAATGACGCTGCGGCGAGATGCGCCTGAAAATCCAGTAACCCGCTAATCCCTACAACGCAGATACGCTGTGCGGACAGCGGCCAGACCGGCACTTCCGGGGAACTTAACCAGGTTGAGCGCAGGGTGCCCAGCGGGGTAACACGTTGATGTGCCTGATGCACTTTGCCCTGCAAATGCGTTCCGCATTCTTCCAGTAAATTTTGCGCCTGTTGGGCCAGTTCCAGAACGTTCTGCGTTCCGATGGTGCTATACGGATGTGCGGGTGCCTGAGTGCGCAGCGCATTCAAACCCGCTTCTATATCCGTCACCGGCTGACCATCGGGTAAGCTGCTGAGCAAATCCAGTGAGCCGGAGGAAAAATGCAGGGCGCTTTGGCCGCGGGTAACAATCGTGCAGCGCAGTCCGCTTTTTTGCAGTTGCAGGCCACATAGCAGTCCGGCGAGGCCGCCGCCGATAATGACGGTATCAAATTTCATCCTGGTGCTCCTTTTCCAGACCACACAACCCTTGATAAACCCAGCGCGTGAATTCGCTTTCGCGCAGCGCATCTCCCCAGGCGATAGGCTGCACGCCTTTCCAGCGTTCGTTGAGGAAGTCGGAAAGCTGGGTAATGGACTGCGCTGCGGTAGTGACATTGAAACGTTGCAGCAAACCTGCGGCGCGACAGGCACACAATTCGCCCTGGCAGGTCCCCATTCCAACACGGGTACGGCGACGCAAATCGAGCAGGCTGTTGACGGTTAAATTCTCGACGGCGTATTGCACTTCGCCTGCGGTGACTGCTTCGCATTCACAGACCAGACTGCGGTGCTGGCGGCCTTCGCTAAGCCACGCAGGGGTGCGATCGCCGTGACGGTAGACCGCCGAGCCGCGCAGTGGAGCTGGCAATGAGATCACGCGTTTAAGCGTATGCTCGGTAGATTCCTGTGAGCCAGGCAGCGCGGTGTCTGCCGTTGTGCAAGGCTGGGTATTGCCCAGCTTACGGCAAACGGCATCGGTGGCCCATTCCGCCATCAGGCGGTAGGTCATCAGTTTGCCGCCGGTAATGGTGATAAACCCTTCCAGTCCGTCACGTTCAGCGTGATCGAACAGTACAATCCCACGGCTGACGTTACGACCGCTTGGGTCGTCGTCGCTAGCCACCAGCGGGCGTACGCCAGAATAGGCGCGTAAAATGCGCGTTTTCGCCATAATCGGCGCCAGCTTCTCGCCTTCACGCAGCAGAATATCGACCTCTTCTGCGGTGACGCGGTTGCTGTCGATATCGTCGTAATCAATGTGCTGTGAGGTGGTACCGATCAGTGAAATGGTATCGCCAGGCACCAGAATATCGGCGTCAGAGGGCTTACGGCAGCGGTTAATGACATGCTGGTTAATGCGATGATCCATAATCAGCAACGAACCTTTGGCCGGGAACATACGGATGCTCAGATCGGCATATTCCGCAATGCGTTGACCCCAGATCCCAGCGGCGTTGACGACAACCGGTGCATGCAGGGACTGCATTTCGCCTGTCAGATGATTGCGCACGTTAACGCCGCAAACCGTTGCGCCTTCGCGGATCAGTCCCGTCACTTCATGCGCCGTTAAGATAACCGCTCCATGCTCACGCGCATCCAGCATGTTAGCTGCTGTTAAGCGGAAAGGATCGACCGTGCCGTCTGGTACTTTTACTGCACCAATCAGCTGTGGATTCACAGAAGGTTCGATAATACGTGCCTGCTGAGGGTCAATCGCTTCTGCGCGAATCCCTGCCTCTTCACAGGCGCGAATAAAGGTAGCCTGGAAGGACAGCTCATCCTCCGGCAGAGTAATAAACAGACCGTCCGTTGGCTCAACGCAATGACGGGCGATACGTTTCAGAATTTGGTTTTCGCTGATGCACTCACGGGCAGATTCAGCGTCGGTGACGGCGTAGCGTGCACCGCTGTGCAGCAGACCGTGGTTGCGCCCGGTCGCACCTGTGGCGATATCGTGGCGTTCCACTAAGATGACGCGCAACCCGCGCAGCGCACAGTCACGTGCGATCCCTGCACCTGTTGCTCCTCCACCAATGATAATCACGTCACTTGTTTGCGAGTCGCGAGTTTTCATTGTTTTTCCTCACAGTTCGTTTTTTATCATTTAGCCACATAAAAAACATGGATTGTTTGATTTCGCGCATAATCGCTCATTATTCGAAAATGAAACGTGATTTCGTGCGCCTTTATGAACATTTGTCATAAATCTGTAACAATATGTGCTGCGTTTCACATTTTTGTTATGTATCTTTCCTTAACATCGCGGCCACACTGGGAGCGGTAGGGTAGTAATGACGAACTGCAGTGTTTACTTCGAATGAAAGACGGCCACGGAGGCTACACTATGTTGAGCATTTTTAAACCAGCGTCACACACGGCGCGTTTACCTGCAGCGGAGATCGACCCGACATATCGTCGATTACGTTGGCAGATTTTTCTGGGGATTTTCTTTGGTTATGCCGCGTACTATCTGGTACGTAAGAACTTTGCCCTTGCGATGCCGTATCTGGTTGAACAAGGTTTCTCGCGTGGCGATCTGGGTTTTGCGTTGTCCGGTATCTCCATTGCTTACGGATTTTCGAAATTCATCATGGGGTCCATTTCGGATCGCTCGAATCCGCGCGTTTTCCTGCCAGCCGGTCTGATACTGGCCGCCGCTGTGATGTTGTTCATGGGCTTTGTGCCGTGGGCGACATCGAGCATTGCTATTATGTTTGTGCTGCTGTTCCTCTGCGGATGGTTCCAGGGGATGGGCTGGCCGCCGTGTGGCCGTACCATGGTGCACTGGTGGTCGCAGAAAGAGCGTGGAGGCATTGTTTCCGTCTGGAACTGTGCGCATAACGTGGGTGGCGGTCTGCCTCCGCTGTTGTTCCTGCTGGGTATGGCCTGGTTCAATGACTGGAAAGCGGCGCTGTATATGCCTGCTTTCGGTGCGATCGTCGTCGCGCTGATTGCTTTTGCCCTGATGCGTGATACACCGCAGTCCTGTGGTCTGCCGCCTATCGAAGAGTATAAGAACGACTATCCGGACGATTACACCGAGAAAGCGGAAGAAGAGCTGACTGCGAAGCAGATCTTCATGCAGTACGTACTGCCGAACAAACTGTTGTGGTACATCGCTATCGCCAACGTGTTTGTTTATCTGCTGCGCTACGGCATCCTGGACTGGTCACCAACCTACCTGAAAGAAGTGAAGCATTTCGCACTGGACAAATCATCCTGGGCCTACTTCCTGTATGAGTATGCGGGTATTCCGGGCACGCTGCTGTGCGGCTGGATGTCGGATAAAGTCTTCCGTGGTAACCGTGGCGCGACCGGCGTGTTCTTTATGACGCTGGTAACTATTGCGACCATCGTTTACTGGATGAACCCGGCAGGCAACCCGAACGTGGATATGGCTTGTATGATCATCATCGGCTTCCTGATCTACGGTCCGGTAATGTTGATTGGTCTGCACGCGCTGGAACTGGCACCGAAAAAAGCGGCGGGAACGGCGGCTGGCTTTACCGGTCTGTTCGGTTATCTCGGCGGTTCTGTGGCCGCGAGCGCCATTGTTGGCTACACCGTTGACTTCTTCGGTTGGGACGGCGGCTTTATGGTAATGATTGGCGGTAGCGTGCTGGCGGTTATTCTGCTGGTAGTCGTCATGATTGGCGAAAAACGCCATCACGAAGAGATGGAACTGAAGCGTAACGGGGGCTAATAGATGAAAACCACATTGAAAAGTCTCAGCGTGGCGCTGATGCTCGCAGGTATGGTGGTCAGCAGTGCAGCGGTTGCCGCAGATAAAATCGTGATTGCGCATCGTGGCGCCAGCGGTTATCTGCCGGAGCATACGCTGCCAGCAAAGGCGATGGCCTATGCCCAGGGGGCGGATTATCTGGAGCAGGATTTGGTGATGACCAAGGATGACCATCTGGTCGTCCTGCATGACCACTATCTTGACCGCGTCACCGATGTTGCCGAGCGTTTTCCGGATCGTGCGCGTAAAGATGGGCGTTACTACGCCATCGACTTTACGCTGGATGAAATTAAATCGCTGAAATTTACCGAAGGCTTCGATATCGAAAATGGCAAAAAGGTCCAGACTTACCCAGGGCGCTTCCCGATGGGTAAATCTGATTTCCGCGTGCACACGTTCGAAGAAGAGATTGAGTTTGTTCAGGGATTAAATCATTCCACCGGTAAAAACATCGGTATTTACCCGGAAATGAAAGCGCCGTGGTTCCATCACCAGGAAGGGAAGGACATTGCGGCTAAAACGCT
Organism: Citrobacter sp. Cpo091; assembly: GCF_030332645.1. Taxonomy (NCBI): domain Bacteria; kingdom Pseudomonadati; phylum Pseudomonadota; class Gammaproteobacteria; order Enterobacterales; family Enterobacteriaceae; genus Citrobacter; species Citrobacter sp. Cpo091. Next base: position 314,164 of record NZ_JAOWHL010000040.1, on the reverse strand, counting down.
GGAAGTGCTGAAAAAGTACGGGTATACCGACAAGAACGACAAGGTCTATCTACAGTGTTTTGATGTTGCAGAGTTGAAGCGCATTAAAAATGAACTGGAACCGAAGATGGGGATGGATCTCAATCTGGTACAGTTGATTGCGTACACTGACTGGAATGAAACCCAGGAGAAAAAGCCGGACGGTAGTTGGGTTAATTACAACTACGACTGGATGTTTAAACCGGGTGCCATGAAGCAGGTTGCGCAGTATGCGGACGGCATTGGGCCGGACTATCACATGCTGATTGATGAGAAGTCGAAGAAGGGCAATATCTCGTTAACTGGCATGGTGCAGGACGCACATCAGAATAAGATGGTTGTGCATCCTTATACCGTTCGCGCCGATCAACTGCCGGATTACACCACTGACGTAAACCAGCTGTATGACATTCTTTATAACAAGGCGGGCGTGGACGGGCTGTTCACCGACTTCCCCGACAAAGCAGTGAAATTCTTGAATAAAGAGTGATGGCGTAAGGCCTGTGATGCACCTCCGGTCACAGGCCTAAATGGATGAAACGTTTTAACTGCTAGATAAGGCCGTCTGCTGTCAACGTTTCCATACATGCCTGCAGGAGAAATAAAGGGCTGCCGTCCACCGGTGGCTCTTTTGCCAGTAAGGATATCTGTCGATAGAACGTCGGTTCCAGCGCGACTGAGCGTACTTTCCCACCAACCGCCTTCAGCGTTAATTCCGGTAATAACGCTATACCCAGCCCCTGACGAATAAAGCTCATCGCGGTATCCGGATGGTTAAACTCGTATTTAATGACCGGTTCAATTCCCTTCTCTTTAAATAGCGTCATGATGCTTAATTCATAGCGACCTTTGCTGATAATGAGCGGTTCTCCAACCAGTTGTTCCACTGAAATTGTGCTATTGGCCGCCAGCGGATGGCTTTCAGGAACTACAACGGTAAATTTGTCGCGATACACCGGTACGCAGTACATGCCATTTACCGGGAAATGCACAAATCCCGCATCGATGTCCCCACTGCGCAGGGAATCAACGATTGCCGTGCTGTTTTCTTCATAAGGGATAATTTTGATATGCGGGTGGTGCTGCTCGAAGTGGTGGATGATACCGGGCAAAATACAGGCACAGGCGCTGGGAAAGCAGCCGATTCGCAGGGTTCTGGCCGGGTTTTGTCGCTCTTGCTCGGCAATCTCTTTCACCGCGTTGGTTTCAGACACGATCGTCCGCAGGTGTGAAACGATCCGACTCCCGGCCGGACTAAGTTGAATGTCTTTGCGGCGTTCGCGGATAAGAATATCAACCCCTAGTTCTTCCTCTAGCGCTGAAATTGCCTGGCTAACGGCGGATTGGGTCATGTACAGCCGCTTGCTGGCTTCGGTAAAACCACCGTACTCAAGTACGGCAAGCAGGGCATGGATCTGGGTTAATGTCATTAGCTCCCTCTAATCAACAATATTAAAACGATTAATTTCTCTAATATAATGGACCTGTTTATACTTGCGGTCTACCGTAAAATCACACTTCGACGCACCTGTCCGTAGTTCAGTTGAGCTGAGCGTTGCCTGCGTGCGCCGTCTGGACAGGTTGTCGAATATGAAAGAAAAACTGTGGACGAAAGATTTTTGGGCAATAACGATAATCAGCTTTATTATATTTTTTGTTTTTTATGTCCTGCTCACGCTGTTGCCGATCTATATTTCGGATCGCCTGCATGCCACTCCAGATAAGGCCGGATTATTAGTCACCTTCTTTTTGGGGGCCGCAATTGTTGTGCGCCCGTTTGCGGGACAATGGGTAGGAAAATATTCGAATAAAACAATTCTGGTGCTCTCTTCTCTGGCCTTTTTGGTGGTCACTGCGCTGTATCCTGTTTGCCACTCAATTGAATCACTGCTGTTGATTCGGGTGCTTCATGGTGTAACGTTTGGCGTTATTACCACGGTAAAAGGAACGATTTCCGCGCGGTTGATACCGGCCTCCCGACGTGGGGAGGGCATCAGTTTTTTCTCGTTAGCCATGGGACTGGCAATGGTTGTGGGGCCGTGGGTAGGGCTGAACATGGCACGCTGGGAAGCTTTTACCACTGCATTCTGGCTGTGTAGCGCGGTTGCCGTACTGGGTATTATCCTGTCATTGATTGTCGCCGTACCGCCGGTTATCCGTCATGCTGACGGCTCAAAACCGAAGCTGGGATTTGCTGCTATGTTTGATCGCGCCGCACTGCCTTTCGCGATGGTGACGTTTTTCATGACCTTTTCCTACGCGGGCGTTTCCGCTTTTCTCGCACTGTATGCGCGCGAGCTCGATCTGATGGCCGCCGCCAGTAATTTCCTGTTGTGTTACGCCATTTGCCTGATGATCTGTCGAACCTTTACCGGCAATGTTTGTGATAAAAAAGGGCCGAAATACGTGGTCTATCCGTGTTTGCTGGCTTTCACCGTCGGGCTGGTGGCGCTTGGCTATACTAACGGCAGCATTATGATGATTATTTCCGGTGGATTAATTGGCATCGGTTATGGTTCGGTCACACCCGTATTTCAGACACAAATTATTAGTTCGGTGGAACCGCATAAAATTGGTATCGCCAATTCGCTGTTTTTCAATGCGATGGATGCGGGAATGGCAATCGGCGCGTTTATCATGGGGATGATGGTCGAGGGCGTGGGATATCGGGCGATTTATCTGGTGGGTGCGCTGCTGGTGGTACTGGCCGGGGCGCTGTATATCATGCAGATGAAAAAACGCGAAGACGTGGTACTGGTCTCCGCGCATGAAGTTCACTAAACACTACAGCTCTATTTCAATATCGCCTTTTGCCCGGCAACAGCACGGCAATATTTCACCGGGCTGAATGAAGGCCAGCGGTTCTGCAATCCAGTCAACCTGTCCCGCCACCAGGCGGGTACGGCAGGAGCCGCAGTAGCCTTCACGACACTGATATTCGACTTCAACATCGTGCGACTCGAGCGCGGCAAGCAGGGAAGGGTGTTCATCCTGGCACAGCAACTGCGTGCCAGAGATGCGCAGAGTCACGCGGCCCATCAGAGCTGGAAGTTACTCAGATCGTCAGTATCGACTTCGGCATCGATCTGGCCGACCAGATAAGAGCTGACTTCCACTTCCTGCGGCGCAACCTGGACGTTGTCAGACACCAGCCAGGTATTGATCCAAGGGATCGGGTTAGAACGTGTCTGGAATGGCAGATCGAGTCCAACAGCCTGCATACGGATGTTGGTGATGTACTCAACGTACTGGCACAGAATGTCTTTGTTCAGGCCAATCATTGAGCCATCACGGAACAGATAGTCCGCCCACTCTTTTTCCTGCAGCGCGGCCTGTACGAACAGGTCGTAGCACTCTTGTTTGCACTCTTCGGCAATTTCCGCCATCTCCGGATCGTCCACGCCGCTGCGCAGCAGGTTCAGCATATGCTGAGTACCGGTCAGGTGCAGGGCTTCGTCGCGGGCGATCAGACGAATAATTTTCGCGTTGCCTTCCATCAGTTCACGTTCGGCGAAGGCGAAAGAGCAGGCGAAGCTGACATAAAAGCGGATCGCTTCCAGCGCGTTCACGCTCATCAGGCACAGATACAGCTTCTTCTTCAGCTCACGCAGGTTTACGACAACCGTTTTACCATTAACGGTATGTGTACCTTCACCGAGCAAATGCCAGTAGCTGGTCATCTCGATCAATTCGTCGTAGTAGCTGGAGATGCCTTCTGCGCGTTTCTGGATTTGCTCGTTGGTGACGATATCGTCAAACACCACCGCCGGATCGTTAACAATATTACGGATGATGTGGGTGTAAGAGCGGGAGTGGATCGTTTCAGAAAACGCCCACGTTTCCACCCAGGTTTCCAGTTCAGGGATCGAGATCAACGGCAGCAGCGCGACGTTAGGACTACGTCCCTGAATGGAGTCCAGCAGCGTCTGATACTTCAGGTTGCTGATGAAGATATGTTTTTCATGTTCCGGCAATGCCTGGAAGTCGATACGATCGCGAGAAACATCGACTTCTTCCGGACGCCAGAAGAAAGAGAGCTGCTTTTCGATCAGTTTTTCAAAGATGTCATATTTTTGCTGATCGTAGCGGGCGACGTTCACCGGCTGGCCGAAGAACATCGGTTCCAGAAGCTGATCATTTTTCGTCTGTGAAAAAGTGGTGTATGCCATTGATGTGAATCCTGTCTGGAATGTACTGCCGGATGCGCTTTGCTTATCCGGCCTACAATACCGCGAATTAATTTGTAGGCCGGGTAAGCGTTACGCCACCCGGCAAAAGATTAAATCTTACATGCGCCGCTTTCGCAGCCATCGTCCTGAATGGACGGTACCAGATCGTCCTGAGAGTCTTCCGCACCGTCACGGGTGTTCTGATAATACAGCGTTTTGACACCAAATTTGTAGGCGGTGAGCAGGTCTTTCAGCAACTGCTGCATCGGTACTTTTCCGGACGGGAAGCGCGACGGATCGTAGTTGGTGTTGGCGGAAATCGACTGATCGATAAATTTCTGCATGATGCCTACCAGCTGCAGATAGCCGTCGTTGTTTGGCATTTCCCACAGCAGTTCGTATGCGTCGTGCAGGTGTTCGTAGTCCGGCACGACCTGACGCAGAATCCCATCTTTCGACGCTTTGATGCTCACGTAACCGCGTGGCGGTTCAATACCGTTGGTGGCGTTGGAGATCTGTGAAGAGGTCTCGGACGGCATCAGGGCTGACAGCGTGGAGTTACGCAGGCCGTGAGTCTTGATAGATTCACGCAGCTGTTCCCAGTCCATATGCAGCGGTTCGTTAGCGATAGCATCAAGATCTTTTTTATAGGTATCAATCGGCAGAATACCTTTCGCATAGGTGGTTTCGTTAAACCATGGGCATGCGCCTTGCTCTTTTGCCAGCTCGTTAGAAGCCTTCAACAGGTAATATTGAATCGCTTCAAAGGTTTTGTGAGTCAGGTTATTGGCGCTGCCGTCAGAGTAGCGTTTACCGTTTTTCGCCAGCCAGTAAGCGTAGTTGATCACGCCAATACCCAGCGTACGACGACCCATCGCACCGCGCTTGGCGGCCGGAATCGGATAATCCTGGTAATCGAGCAGCGCATCCAACGCACGTACCGCCAGTACGGCCAGCTCTTCCAGTTCGTCCAGACTTTCGATAGCGCCCAGGTTAAATGCGGACAGCGTACACAGCGCAATTTCGCCGTTTTCATCGTTAACGTCGGTCAGCGGTTTGGTCGGCAGGGCGATTTCCAGGCACAGGTTGGACTGGCGTACCGGCGCGACAACCGGATCAAACGGGCTGTGGGTGTTGCAGTGGTCAACGTTCTGAATGTAGATACGACCGGTCGAGGCACGTTCCTGCATCATCAGTGAGAACAGCTCAACTGCTTTCACGCGCTGTTTGCGGATGCTGTCGTCGTTTTCATATTGGGTGTACAGACGCTCGAACTCATCCTGATCGGCGAAGAACGCGTCATACAGACCCGGGACGTCGGACGGGCTGAACAGGGTGATGTCGCCGCCTTTCAGCAGACGGGTGTACATCAGCTTGTTGATCTGTACGCCGTAGTCCATGTGACGTACGCGGTTGCCTTCTACGCCACGGTTGTTTTTCAGGACCAGCAGGCTTTCAACTTCCAGGTGCCACATTGGGTAGAACAGCGTGGCTGCACCACCGCGTACGCCACCCTGAGAGCAGGATTTCACCGCAGTCTGGAAATGCTTGTAGAACGGAATACAGCCGGTGTGGAACGCTTCACCGCCGCGAATCGGGCTACCCAGCGCACGGATGCGACCAGCGTTAATGCCGATACCGGCACGCTGAGAAACGTATTTCACAATTGCGCTGGAGGTTGCGTTGATGGAGTCCAGGCTGTCGCCGCACTCGATTAGTACGCAGGAGCTGAACTGACGCGTTGGGGTACGCACGCCGGACATAATTGGCGTCGGCAGCGAGATTTTGAACGTAGAAACGGCGTCGTAGAAACGTTTTACATATTGCAGACGTGTTTCACGCGGATAGTTAGAGAACAGGCAAGCCGCTACCAGAATGTAGAGGAACTGTGCGCTTTCATAGATCTCACCGGTAACACGGTTTTGCACCAGATATTTACCTTCCAACTGCTTCACCGCAGCGTAGGAGAAGGTCATATCACGGTCGTGTACGATGAACGAGTCCATCTGCTTGAACTCTTCTTCCGTGTAGTCTTCCAGCAGATGATTGTCGTATTTGCCCATTTCAACCATTTTCACGACATGGTCGAACAGCTTTGGCGGTTCAAACTCACCGTACGCTTTTTTACGCAGGTGGAAAATCGCCAGACGGGCAGCCAGATACTGATAATCCGGCGCTTCGCGGGAGATCAGGTCGGCGGCTGCTTTGATGATTGTTTCATGGATGTCGGAGGTCTTGATTCCGTCATAAAACTGAATGTGGGAGCGCAGCTCGACCTGAGAAATCGATACGTTATTCAGTCCTTCTGCCGCCCAATCCAGAACTCGGTGGATTTTGTCGAGATTGATGCGCTCTGTACTACCATCACGCTTTGTCACCAGCAGACTCTGATTCATGTGGTTTTTTACCTGTCCGTGAAAGAAAAAATATCCCCCATATTATCCACAGAGTCATGTTGTGACTAAGTCTGTGGATAAATACTATATGTAGGGGTTGTTTGATAAAATAGACGCTATATGGTGAGTATTCTAGTAGGGATTCTTTTCAGCACAAGAGTTGATTTTGAGGTTAAATTGAGGTTGCAAAAGGGTGATAATCGCTAAGTGCGCGTCTTATAAGGCCTGGCGGGGATGTCAATAATTGAGAAAAAAAATAGAAAATTTGATCGAGTGCTGATTTCTTCATCTAAGGCAAGGAAAGTTCTTATGATCTGGCACAGGATTTGTAGGCCTGATAAGCGAAACGTCATCAGGCATGGTTCCAGTAAGCATGCCGGATGGCGGCGTTGCACGCTTTATCCGGCCTACAGGAGCGGTTAATCAACCTTGGCGGTGGTATGTACCATATAGTTCACATCAACGCCCGGGCCAAGTTTGAAGGTGTTGGTGATGGGGTTGTAATGCAGGCCGGTCATATGGCGCTCTTTCAGTACGGTCTGGTCAACCCAATCTAATAATTCAGCAGGCTTAATAAACTTTTTCACATCGTGCGTGCCTTTCGGCACCATGCGCAGAATATATTCCGCTCCGACCACCGCCATCAGCCAGGATTTGCCGTTGCGGTTAAGCGTGGAGAAAAATACTTCACCACCCGGTTTGACCAACCTGGCGCAAGCTCTGACCACTGACTGTGGGTCTGGCACGTGCTCCAGCATTTCCATGCAGGTGACAACGTCATACTGATGTGCATGCTTTTCCGCATGCTCTTCGACGGTTTCTTGTACGTACTCTACCTGGATACCGCTTTCCAGTGCATGCAGTTTTGCTACCTGCAGCGGTTCAAAACCCATGTCCAGTCCGGTAACGGTGGCACCTTCGCGCGCCATACTCTCCGCCAGAATACCGCCGCCGCATCCGACGTCGAGTACCTTTTTACCAAACAGGCCGCCTGAGCGCTCAGTAATATAGCCCAGACGCAGTGGGTTAATGCGGTGCAGCGGCTTAAATTCACCCTCAAGATCCCACCAGCGTGACGCGACTGCTTCAAACTTGGCAATTTCTTCATGGTCAACGTTGTGAGCTACCGGAGGTTTTTCGGCATTCATTGGGGCTTCTACTCCTAAATTTGCGATGCAAATGAGTATATCAGCCTGACGGGATGAATAAAGCCTCTGTCAGGGGGAATCCATTTACCTGAATCTGCACGGATGTGTTATAATTTGCGACCTTTGAATCCGGGATACAGTAGAGGGATAGCGGTTAGATGAGCGACCTTGCGAGAGAAATTACACCGGTCAACATTGAGGAAGAGCTGAAGAGCTCCTATCTGGATTATGCGATGTCGGTCATTGTTGGCCGTGCGCTGCCGGACGTCCGAGATGGCCTGAAACCGGTTCACCGTCGCGTACTTTACGCCATGAACGTATTGGGCAACGACTGGAATAAAGCCTATAAAAAATCTGCCCGTGTCGTTGGTGACGTAATCGGTAAATACCACCCTCATGGTGATACCGCCGTTTACGACACCATTGTTCGTATGGCGCAGCCATTCTCCTTGCGCTACATGCTGGTAGATGGTCAGGGTAACTTTGGTTCTGTCGATGGCGACTCCGCAGCGGCGATGCGTTATACGGAAATCCGTATGTCGAAAATCGCCCATGAGCTGATGGCTGACCTGGAAAAAGAAACGGTTGATTTCGTCGACAACTATGACGGCACCGAACAAATTCCTGACGTCATGCCGACCAAAATTCCTAACCTGCTGGTGAACGGTTCGTCCGGTATCGCGGTAGGTATGGCGACCAACATTCCGCCGCACAACCTGACCGAAGTGATCAACGGCTGTCTGGCATATATTGACGATGAAGACATCAGCATTGAAGGGCTGATGGAACATATTCCGGGTCCGGACTTCCCGACTGCCGCGATCATCAACGGTCGTCGTGGTATCGAAGAAGCCTACCGTACCGGTCGTGGCAAAGTGTACATTCGCGCACGCGCGGAAGTCGAAGCGGATGCCAAAACGGGTCGTGAAACCATCATCGTTCACGAAATTCCGTATCAGGTAAACAAAGCGCGCCTGATTGAGAAAATCGCCGAGCTGGTAAAAGACAAACGCGTTGAAGGCATCAGCGCGCTGCGTGACGAGTCTGACAAAGACGGTATGCGCATCGTGATTGAAGTGAAACGTGATGCGGTCGGGGAAGTGGTTCTGAACAACCTCTATTCCCAGACCCAACTGCAGGTTTCCTTTGGTATCAACATGGTTGCATTGCACCATGGCCAGCCGAAGATCATGAACCTGAAAGATATTATTGCCGCGTTCGTACGTCACCGCCGTGAAGTCGTAACCCGTCGTACTATCTTTGAACTGCGTAAAGCCCGCGACCGTGCGCACATCCTTGAAGCGCTGGCGATTGCGCTGGCGAACATCGATCCGATCATCGAACTGATCCGCCGCGCGCCGACCCCGGCTGAAGCGAAAGCTGCGCTGGTTGCGCGTTCGTGGGAGCTGGGCAACGTTTCCGCCATGCTGGAACGTGCCGGTGATGACGCCGCGCGTCCTGAATGGCTGGAGCCGGAATTTGGCGTGCGTGACGGTCAGTACTATCTGACTGAACAGCAGGCCCAGGCTATTCTGGATCTGCGTTTGCAGAAACTGACCGGCCTTGAGCACGAAAAACTGCTCGACGAATACAAAGAGCTGCTGGAACAGATCGCTGAACTGCTGCACATTCTGGGCAGCGCCGATCGTCTGATGGAAGTTATCCGTGAAGAGATGGAGCTGATTCGTGAACAGTTCGGTGACGCTCGTCGTACCGAAATCACCGCGAACAGCGCTGACATCAACATCGAAGATCTGATTAGCCAGGAAGATGTAGTCGTAACCTTGTCTCATCAGGGGTACGTGAAATATCAGCCGTTAACCGATTACGAAGCGCAGCGTCGTGGCGGTAAAGGTAAATCAGCAGCGCGCATTAAAGAAGAAGACTTTATTGACCGCCTGCTGGTGGCCAACACCCATGACACGATCCTCTGCTTCTCCAGCCGTGGTCGTTTGTACTGGATGAAGGTCTATCAGTTGCCGGAAGCAAGCCGTGGCGCACGTGGACGTCCAATCGTCAACCTGTTGCCGCTGGAAGCTAACGAACGTATTACCGCAATTCTGCCAGTACGTGAGTACGAAGAGGGCGTGAATGTCTTCATGGCAACCGCCAGCGGTACCGTGAAGAAAACGGCGCTGACTGAGTTCAGCCGTCCGCGTTCTGCCGGTATTATTGCGGTTAACCTGAACGAAGGCGACGAACTGATTGGTGTAGATCTGACATCTGGCAGTGACGAAGTCATGTTGTTCTCTGCGGCAGGTAAAGTGGTACGCTTTAAAGAAGATGCTGTCCGTGCAATGGGTCGTACCGCGACCGGTGTACGCGGTATCAAGCTGGCGGAAAAAGATAGCGTGGTATCGCTGATCGTTCCGCGCGGTGAAGGTGCGATCCTGACCGTTACTCAGAACGGTTACGGTAAACGTACGGCGGCGGAAGAGTATCCGACCAAGTCTCGTGCGACCCAGGGCGTTATCTCCATCAAGGTTACCGAGCGCAACGGTTCCGTTGTTGGCGCTGTGCAGGTTGAAGATACCGACCAGATCATGATGATCACCGACGCAGGTACGCTGGTACGTACTCGCGTGTCGGAAATCAGCGTGGTAGGGCGTAATACCCAGGGTGTGATCCTTATCCGTACTGCGGAAGACGAAAACGTCGTGGGTCTGCAACGCGTTGCTGAACCGGTTGATGATGAAGAGCTCGACTCCATCGACGGAAGTGCAGCTGAAGGTGACGAGGATATCGCACCTGAAGCGGAAAGCGATGACGATGCTGCAGCGGATGACGTTGACGAGTAATTAAGACGCTATAAAAAGGGCCGGAGAAATCCGGCCCTTTTTTTAATGGCATTGCGACAAAAGACATTTACCGCTACCTTAACCACACTCTATTAATGCCCTGAGGCGGAGCTTCGCCCCTTTGAAATACCTTGCTTCCGTTCATTCAACCCTAAAAGTTTCACGCTACCTGTTCAGAGCGTTGGCGCTCGTCATCTGGTGTCTGATTGCGTTCGCCTCCGTGTTCTACATTGTGAATGCGCTGCACCAGCGAGAGTCAGAGATCCATCAGGAGCTTAATCTCAGCTCCGATCAAGCCCAGCGCTACATTCAGCGCACATCTGATGTCATTAAAGAGCTTAAATATATTGCCGAGAATCGCTTAACGGCAGAAAACGGTGTGATGTCGCTGCGGGCGCGAGATGATAAAACCGTCGTGCCTAATTTTGAGCCGTTGTTTGCCGACTCAGACTGTTCTGTCATGGGCAACGCCTGGCGAGGTTCTCTGGAATCACTGGCATGGTTTATGCGCTACTGGCGCGACAACTTTTCCGCCGCCTATGATTTAAATCGAGTGTTCCTGATTGGCAGCGACAACCTCTGTATGGCCAATTTCGGCTTGCGTGATATGCCTGTCGAACGTGACGAGGCCCTGAAGGCGTTGCATGAGCGCATTATTAAGTATCGCAATGCTACGCAAGATGAAAACGGCAACAACCTGTTCTGGATCAGCCAGGGGCCACGTCCGGGAGTAGGGTATTTCTATGCGCTGACGCCGGTTTACCTCGCCAATCGCCTCCAGGCGCTGTTGGGCGTAGAGCAGCCTATTCGTATGGAGAATTTCTTCACGCCGGGCAGTTTACCGATGGGCGTGACCATCCTCGACGAAAATGGGCATGCGCTGATTTCGCTCACTGGCCCTGAAGGGAATATTAAGGCTGAGCCCCACTGGATGCAGGAACGCTCCTGGTTTGGTTACACGCCGGGTTTCCGCGAGCTGGTATTGAAGAAGAATCTGCCTCCGTCCTCCCTGAGCATCGTTTATTCCGTTCCGGTCGATCTGGTGCTGGAGCGAATCCGCATGATGATCCTGAACGCTATCTTGTTGAACGTGCTGGTTGGCGCGGCATTGTTTATGCTCACGCGCATGTATGAACGGCGCATTTTTATTCCAGCGGAAAGCGATGCTCAGCGGCTGGAAGAACATGAGCAGTTTAACCGTAAAATCGTAGCTTCTGCGCCGGTGGGTATTTGTATTCTGCGCACGATGGATGGGATTAACATCCTGAGTAACGAACTGGCGCACACCTATCTGAATATGCTGACGCATGAAGACCGTCAGCGGTTAACGCAAATTATTTGCGGCCAACAGGTCAATTTTGTTGATGTGCTAACCAGCAACAATACCAATCTGCAAATCAGCTTTGTGCACTCGCGCTATCGCAATGAAAATGTGGCAATTTGTGTCCTGGTTGATGTCAGTGCGCGCGTTAAAATGGAAGAGTCGTTGCAGGAGATGGCGCAGGCGGCGGAACAGGCCAGCCAGTCCAAATCGATGTTCCTTGCGACGGTGAGCCATGAGCTACGTACACCGTTGTATGGCATTATCGGAAACCTTGATTTGTTGCAAACCAAAGAGTTACCGAGTGGGGTGGATCGTCTGGTAACGGCGATGAATAACTCTTCCAGCCTGCTGCTGAAAATTATCAGCGATATTCTCGACTTCTCAAAAATTGAATCTGAACAGCTGAAGATTGAGCCGCGAGAGTTTTCACCGCGTGAAGTCATGAACCATATTACGGCTAACTATTTGCCGCTGGTGGTCCGCAAGCAGTTGGGGTTGTACTGCTTTATCGACCCGGATGTGCCTGTGGCGCTGAATGGCGATCCGATGCGTTTACAACAGGTGATTTCTAATCTGCTGAGTAACGCAATCAAGTTTACCGATACCGGTTGTATTGTGCTGCACGTGCAGTGCAGCGGCGACTACCTGAGCATTCGAGTGCGTGATACTGGTGTAGGGATCCCTGCCAAAGAGGTGGTTCGGTTGTTCGATCCTTTCTTCCAGGTGGGGACTGGCGTACAGCGTAATTTCCAGGGAACGGGACTCGGTTTGGCGATTTGTGAAAAACTGATCAGCATGATGGATGGGGATATTTCCGTCGATTCCGAGCCGGGAATGGGGAGTCAGTTTACGCTGCGTATTCCGCTTTATGGCGCACAGTATCCGCTGAAAAAGGGTGTTGAAGGATTGGCAGGCACGCGTTGCTGGCTGGCAGTACGCAATGCGTCACTGTACCAATTTCTCGAATCCAGCCTGACGCGTAACGGGATGACGGTGCTGCGATATGAGGGACAACAGCCCGATGCGGATGACCTGCTGGTGGCTGACGATGTGCTGGAACAGGCCTGGCAGGGACGGGCAGCGGTGATTTTCTGCCGCCGCCATATTGGCATTCCGCTGGAAAGAGAGCCTGGAGAATGGGTACACAGCGTGGCGTCACCGCACGAGCTGCCTGCGCTGTTGGCGCATATCTATAGCGTAGAGCTGGGGAGTGAAGATCTCTCCACGGCGCTGCCAGCCCCGGATAAAGCAGGTGCGACGAACGATGACATGATGATCCTGGTTGTTGACGATCACCCTATCAACCGGCGCTTACTGGCCGATCAGCTGGGATCGTTGGGATATCAGTGTAAAACGGCGAATGACGGTGTGGATGCGCTCAATGTACTCAGCAAAAACCATATCGATATCGTGCTGAGTGACGTCAACATGCCAAACATGGATGGTTATCGCCTGACGCAGCGTATCCGCCAGCTAGGGTTAACGCTGCCTGTTGTGGGAGTAACGGCAAACGCGCTGGCCGAAGAGAAGCAGCGTTGTCTGGAATCAGGTATGGATAGCTGTCTGTCCAAGCCGGTGACCTTAGACGTATTGAAGCAAACGCTGGCGGTCTATGCGGAAAGAGTGAGAAAAACGCGGGGATAGGGGATAAAAGAGCCGGATGGCGGCGTTAGTCTTATCCGGCCGACGAAACGTGCACGATGCTGTGTGTTCGTAGGCCTGATAAACGCAGCGCCATCAGGCATTTTGACGTGATAAAGAATTACTCTTTGTCTGACGGACTCAGCGTCACGGAGGAGAGGTAATTCAGCAGTGCGATATCGTTTTCCACACCGAGCTTCATCATTGCCGATTTTTTCTGGCTACTGATGGTTTTAATGCTGCGGTTGAGCTTTTTGGCGATCTCAGTAACCAGGAAACCTTCGGCAAACAAGCGCAGAACTTCACTCTCTTTCGGTGACAGACGTTTGTCGCCATAGCCGCTGGCGCTGATTTTCTCCAGCAGACGAGACACGCTTTCCGGGGTAAATTTCTTACCTTTCTGCAGCGCGGCCAGCGCTTTTGGCAGGTCGGTTGGCGCGCCTTGTTTCAGTACGATCCCTTCAATATCGAGATCCAGTACCGCGCTCAGGATAGCCGGATTGTTGTTCATGGTCAGAACGATAATCGACAGGCTCGGGAAATGACGCTTGATATATTTAATTAACGTGATCCCATCACCGTATTTATCTCCCGGCATGGAGAGGTCGGTAATCAACACATGCGCATCCAACTTAGGCAAATTGTTGATCAGTGCAGTGGAGTCTTCAAATTCGCCGACAACATTTACCCACTCGATTTGCTCAAGTGATTTACGAATACCGAACAGTACAATCGGGTGGTCATCGGCAATAATTACGTTCATAGTGTTCATGTATTGGGCTACCTTGCTACAGCAAGCTCTTGACGTAAACGTCAATGTCGCTGATGTATTTTTCTATACCTGGAGCATCTTTCTCTTGAATAAGATGTTCCAGCGCTTCACATAACTGCTTGCCGGGTACCAGATTAAGCATGGCAAACACGCCTTTCAGGCGATGGGCCGTTTGGGCTAATGCAGCGAAATCGCTGATAGCCGCCTCAGTATACAACCTCTTAACATCATCCGGTACTGTGTCTACAAAGAGAGCGTAGTAACCACTGGCATGAAGTTCGGCGTTTTCATCTCCGCCGAGGGGGAGTTCCTGGAACTCTTCTTGTGCCAGCTGCTCTTCAATCAGCTCAAGGACAGCTTCCTGCATAGCATTGCTCATATTAAAGTTGACGCGCAGCTGACCGGGGCCAATTTTCCGTACGCCAGACTCATCATCGCTTAAAAGCAAGCCCGAGGCAGTAAGATTAGACGGATTATCCGTTAAAAAGAGATCATATTCTTGACTATTCAACCGTTCATCAGGCGTGATGCAGGTTGCCCCCCAGTTTTCCAGCTGACGTAATACAATGCTACGTACGTCATTTGAGGTGACATCAACCATTACGCAGACGTCATCCAACAGGCGCTCTTCACTATCAGCATGTTGATCGTGCAGCGGCATTTTAACATGGACGATGTAACGTGTTCCAAGTTCTTCCCGTGCTTTAATATTCAGGTGTCCGCCAAGCTTGCGGGCTAACTGATCGCACAGCCAGAACGTCAGCGGGTTGGCTTTGCCATACCGATCGCCCTGCGTGTCATTAATGAATGGGAAATGGAGATTATCAACTTCATTTAATGTGACGCCTTCCCCGGTATCCAGAATGCGGAAGGTCAGGCGTTCGGCCTCTGACTCATCCTGGTCGACTTCCAGCGTGATTTTACCAATCTGCGTGGTGGTTACCGCATATTGGATCAACAGCAGCAAAATACGGCGCAAGGCATCGCGATCGCCACGGCGTTCGTCATGGGCGCTTAAGTGATTTTTAATCAGCAGCTGCAGCCCTTTACGCTTAATGGCCGGCAGAACCTCCGGAACCACGTCGTCAATTAATGCCTGCACGGAAAACAGTGTGGATTCACCTTTCCAGGCATCGTTCTCCAGCAGGTTGGCTAGCTGGATTTCGTCCACCATGCGCACCAGAACGTCGGCCTGATTGGCCAGTTTCTGGCTGTCTGGTGTATTGAGCGCGGCGGCATTAGCAGCCAGCGTTTTCGCGGGGTCTTTCAGCGCGCTGCCAATATTCTGCATAAAGGCCGCGCGGGCCTGCTGGTTTTTCTCATACAGCCGCTGCGCTTGTTTCAGTTTCTTATTGACCAGCACCTCGCGGTCCTGGTCACGAATGATAAAGATCTGCGTTCTCGGGGAGATCTGGCTGCGAAACAGTCTGATTTCATACAGTTCATTATTGATGGTGGCCTGAATCACTCCCTGATGCTGCTCTGCCATATTGGTAATGTTTTGCAGATTTAAATGCGGCAGCAGGTGGTCGGCAATTTTATTGCTGATAACCGTGCGGTTTGCTTCCTGATCGTGTACCAGTAATCCCAGCGGCAGAAGGGAAACAATCTCTTCATTGATTGCGCGCAGAACACGCAGCTCATTATTTGCCGCAAGGTTTGGCGCCACTTCAGTCGAACGGGCAGGGAGGTGGCGAAAGGTGGTATAACCAAACAGCGCCAGGGCCAGTAACGCAATGTTCAATAACAGCGGCAGCAGAATGTTTTGCAGCGTATCCAGCAGCAAGGAACCAAATGGAACTTGCCATACCAGTCGCATATCCGTTGAATTCAGCGCTGAAGAGATTTCAATCTTGCCATTGTTGAAGCTGATACTGACGCTGTCTGGTGACTCTTTTTCAGTAACATGCTCGGTTGTTGAGGTGGCATCAGGTTCCAGATGGAAACTGTCCAACGGCATCCCAGGAGGGATCAGGTCATTAATGGGGAGGTCAAAGGCGACAACGGTGGCCAAATGCCCCGGTTGATTAAAGGTCGTGCGTAGCGTGAAGTAATGTCCGTTCTGCCAGACCTGGCGGCGTAAAGAAGAGAAGCTTTCACGCTCATCCAGCGCATTAGCCTGTTGCAGCATTTCAGCGCGTCGGGAATCGACAATATTCCCAATCGTCGATTCTTTAAAACCGGAGGTAAGATCTTTCAGTGGTAACGTCGAGATGAGGATCAGGCTGTTATCCTGACCATTCAGGTAATACATTGACCACGGGACATTCTCCGCGCCCCACAGCGTATCCAGATACGTTGAAATGCGCTGGGTCATTTCCAGTGTAGAACTGTCATGCGAGCCGAAAATCAGCGCTTCAGTCTTTCTGCGGGGTTTCTCAAGATAATAGATATCTTGTTTCAGACGCGTTTCCTGTAGCCCATCTGCGCCTGGCGAACTGGTTGTAGCGGCAATATTGTCATAGATTTGCCAGGTCACGTATCGCCAGGTATCGACCCTTTTATGAATGGCATGGGTAATATCGACAATCTGATAACTCTTATCCTTTAGCCAGGTGTTGACGGCGCTCTGGACCATAACACCCATCATCACCAACAGCACAACGATCAGTAATAAGAAGAAACGGGTAATACTTCCTGGTAACAGGGAGAATCGGGTGGAAACCGTTGTGTCAGACTGACTCATTCGTGTTTATGACCTGTTAAACGACGCGAAAGATGAAGGGGCAGTATAAAGGGTAATGTATGAATTACCACACTTACACCGCGCGGCATAGCTTGCATTTTTTACGCCTCATTTTGTTGCAGCCATGACGGTGCAAAGGTGTACAGTGGATAAAGGCGGGTACAAATATTTGTACGGAAAGTATACATTTAGCATTAAATAACAAGAAATTATTTATCAAATTTATATCTGATCACAATGCCACGAGATAGTTAATAGTCGTTATAGTTTTTCATCGGTAGCACAGAAAGGTAAGCTTTGTGTAAAGAAGGGTAAAAAAAAACCGAACGCTGAGCATTCGGCTGAAATAGGGGTAAACAGACATTCATAAATGAATGACGGTAATAAATAAAGTTAATGATGATAGCGGGTCTATTTTAGTTGCGAGTGAAGATTTTGTTTTGTCATTCAGTGCTATAAGATATTTTTGTGCAATTCATTGATTTTAAAGTGAATTGAAATGATTCTTGATTATTTGTGCTTATTTCTACTGTTTTTTGATTTTAAAAAAGTTCCCTTGTATTAACATTTAGAAACATCTATGCCGATAAATGAAACACCTTAAAAGTTTTAGTATCATATTCGTGTTGGATTATTCTGTGTTTTTGCGGAGAATGAAGTTGCCGACTGGTTAATGACCTTAATCAGTATGCAGTGGCATAAAAAAGCAATAAAGGCATATAACAGAGGGTTAATAACATGAAAGTTAAAGTACTGTCCCTCCTGGTACCAGCACTGCTGGTAGCAGGCGCAGCGAATGCGGCTGAAATTTATAACAAAGACGGCAACAAATTAGATCTGTACGGTAAAGTCGACGGTCTGCACTATTTCTCCGACAACAAAGGTGATGATGGTGACAAGACTTACATGCGTATCGGCTTCAAAGGCGAAACTCAGGTTAACGACCAACTGACCGGTTACGGCCAGTGGGAATACCAGATTCAGGGTAATGCGGCTGAAAGTGAAAACAACGCCTGGACGCGTGTGGCGTTTGCGGGTCTGAAATTCGCTGACGTAGGTTCTTTCGACTACGGTCGTAACTACGGCGTAGTTTACGACGTAACGTCCTGGACCGACGTCCTGCCAGAATTCGGCGGCGATACTTACGGTGCTGACAACTTCATGCAGCAGCGTGGTAACGGCTTCGCGACCTACCGTAACACCGACTTCTTCGGTTTGGTTGATGGCCTGAACTTTGCCATTCAGTATCAGGGTAAAAACGGTAGCGTAAGCGGCGAAGACGAGAACGGCAGAACGTTCACTGGCGTGACCAACAACGGTCGTGACGCGCTGCGTCAAAACGGCGACGGCGTTGGCGGATCTATCACTTATGATATCGGTGAAGGCTTCGCACTGGGTACTGCTGTCACCAGCTCCAAACGTACTGACGAGCAGAACCGTTTGAACTTCGGTACTGGCGACCGTGCTGAAACCTACACTGGTGGTCTGAAATACGACGCGAACAACGTGTACCTGGCAGCACAGTACACCCAGACCTACAACGCAACGCGTGCGGGCTCTCTGGGCTGGGCTAACAAAGCACAGAACTTCGAAGCTGTTGCGCAGTACCAGTTCGACTTCGGTCTGCGTCCGTCCGTGGCTTACCTGCAGTCCAAAGGTAAAGACCTGGGCCGCGGCTATGGCGACGAAGATATCCTGAAATATGTTGATGTTGGCGCGACCTACTACTTCAACAAAAACATGTCCACCTATGTTGATTACAAAATCAACCTGCTGGATGACAACCAGTTCACTCGTGATGCTGGCATCAGCACCGATGACATCGTAGCACTGGGCCTGGTTTACCAGTTCTAATCTAGATTATGTCTATCAAAGGCCCTGCGGGGCCTTTTTTAATGCCGTTTTTTCGCCGTACAAACAACGATTTTTGGTGTACTCTTGCGCCCGTTCGCATGAGGATAATTACGTATGGAAATGAATTTTTATCGCGCAGCACTGCTGGCTGTGACGATCTTTTTTGTCGGGTGCGATGAGGCCCCGAAACCTGCTCAGACCACAATTCCTGCCACGGTTCTGGAAGGTAAAACGATGGGCACTTTCTGGCGGGTCAGTGTGGTAGGCGTAGATGCCAAACGCGCCAGGGAACTGCAGGCCAAGATCCAGACTCAGCTTGATGCCGATGATCAACTGCTCTCCACCTATAAAAACGATTCTGCGTTAATGCGCTTTAACCTGTCGAAAAGCCTGTCGCCGTGGCCGGTTAACGACGCCATGGCGGATATCGTGACTTCGGCGCTACGCATTGGTGCAAAAACCGATGGGGCCATGGATATCACCGTGGGGCCGTTAGTCAACCTGTGGGGCTTTGGCCCGGATCAGCAGCCGTTGCATATTCCCACCCAAGCGCAAATTGACGCTGCAAAAGCGCAAACCGGGCTTTCTCATCTGAAAGTTGTGAATGAAGCGCATCAGAACTACCTGCAAAAAGACTTGCCGGATCTGTATGTTGATCTCTCGACCGTTGGTGAAGGGTACGCCGCCGATCATCTGGCTCGATTGATGGAGCAAGAGGGGATCTCCCGTTATCTGGTTTCCGTTGGTGGTGCGCTGAACAGCAGGGGAATGAATGCTGAAGGGCATCCGTGGCGAGTGGCAATCCAGAAACCCACCGATCGTGAAAACGCGGTGCAGGCGATTGTCGACATTAACGGGCACGGCATTAGCACCTCCGGCAGCTACCGGAACTATTATGAGCTGGACGGTAAGCGCCTTTCCCATGTTATCGACCCGCAAACCGGTCGCCCGATCGAACATAATCTGGTGTCCGTAACGGTGATTGCGCCAACGGCGCTGGAAGCCGATGGCTGGGATACCGGATTGATGGTGCTCGGCCCGGAAAAGGCCAAAGAAGTCGTGCGTCGTGAAGGGCTGGCGGTCTATATGATTGTGAAAGAGGGTGAGGGGTTTAAAACCTGGATGTCGCCGCAGTTTAATAGCTTTCTGGTCAGCGAAAAAAATTAAAAAGCAAGATTGCGGGTTTTTATGCCCGACGATGGGGACACACTGAGGCTAAGCGCTATGCTTAACAAAGGAGTCCGAAATGAAAAATCGTTTACGCATCACTGACGATGACCGTTGGCAGTCCGTTGTGGATCGCGACGTTGACGCCGACGGTCAGTTTGTTTTTGCCGTCCAGACCACCGGTGTTTTCTGCCGTCCGTCCTGTCGGGCAAAACATGCGCTGCGCAAAAATGTCCGTTTTTTCGCCGATGCCCAGCAGGCACAGGATGCCGGGTTTCGCCCCTGTAAGCGCTGCCAGCCGGATAAAGACAGCGCGCAACAGCATCGGCTGGATAAAATTGCCCGCGCCTGTCAGTTGTTGGAGCAAGAGTCACCTCTTACGTTGGACGAGCTGGCACAGCAGGTGGCAATGAGCCCGTATCACTTGCATCGTCTGTTCAAAGCCACGACGGGCATGACCCCGAAAGTGTGGCAACAATCATGGCGTGCTCGCCGTCTGCGCGATGCCCTGGCGAAAGGTGTTTCGGTTACACAGGCGATTCTCAACGCCGGATTCCCCGACAGCAGCAGCTACTACCGCAAAGCCGATCAAGCATTAGGCATGACGGCAAAGCAATTTCGTAAAGGTGGCGACAACGTTTCTGTACGCTATACCCTCGCAGATTGCGCTCTGGGCCGTTGTCTGGTGGCGGAAAGCGAGCGGGGTATCTGCGCGATCTTGCTTGGCGATGATGACGCTACGTTGGTTGCGGATCTTCATGCGCTGTTTCCCGCCGCGCAGGATGTACCTGCAGATGCCGATTTTCAGCAGCGCGTGCACGAAGTGATCGTCGCGATCAACTCGCGTGACGCGTCGCTATCGCTACCCCTGGATATTCGGGGAACAGCCTTTCAGCAGCAGGTGTGGCAGGCGCTGTGCGCAATTCCGTGCGGTGAAACAGTGAGTTACCAACAGTTGGCCAGCGCCATCGGCAAACCGAAGGCGGTGCGCGCGGTGGCCAGTGCCTGTGGGGCCAACAAACTGGCGATTGTTATCCCGTGTCACCGGGTGATCCGTGGCGATGGCGCACTTTCGGGCTACCGATGGGGTATTGCGCGCAAGGCGCAGTTACTGCAACGGGAAACTACTGGCGAGGAAACATAATGCTCGATCTCTTTGCGGATGCTAAACCCTGGCAGGAGCCGCTGGCGTCAGGTGCGGTTATTCTGCGACGTTTCGCTTTTGACTCTGCGCCCTCTTTACTGCAGGCGATAGCGGCTGTCGCCAGACAGTCGCCGTTTCGCCAGATGGTGACGCCCGGCGGCTATACGATGTCGGTGGCGATGACCAACTGCGGCCATCTGGGCTGGACGACGGATCAGCATGGCTATCTTTATTCTCCGTTTGATCCACTCACCGGCACGCACTGGCCGCCGCTGCCGGATGCGTTCGCTGATTTGTGCCAACAGGCGGCGACGGCGGCGGGCTATGCTGATTTTCAACCCGATGCCTGCCTGATTAACCGCTACACGCCAGGGGCAAAACTGTCCTTACATCAGGATAAAGATGAGCCCGACCTGCGGGCGCCAATTGTCTCTGTATCGCTGGGGCTACCAGCCATCTTTCAATTTGGCGGCTTGCGCCGTAATGACCCTTTAAAGCGTTTACTGCTGGAACACGGCGATGTCGTGGTGTGGGGCGGTAATTCGCGGCTGTTTTATCATGGGATCCAGCCGCTTAAGACGGGCTATCATCCGTTGACCGGAGACTGTCGTTACAATCTGACTTTTCGCCAGGCAGGTAAAAAAGAATAAAAATAAGAATTATTATTGCTGTCAGCGAAGAGATGTTTAAACTGCGGGCTGTTATTACTTGTCCGGGTTGTGTGCATGGAACTTTTACTTCTTGTCTGGCGGCAGTATCGCTGGCCATTTATCAGCGTGATGGCGCTCAGCCTCGCCAGCGCCGCGTTGGGGATTGGGCTGATTGCGTTTATCAACCAGCGCTTGATCGAAACGGTCGACACCACGCTGATGGTGCTACCGGAGTTTCTTGGCCTGCTGCTGTTGTTGATGGTTGTCACCCTCGGTTCTCAGCTGGCGTTGACCACGCTGGGTCACCACTTTGTCTACCGCCTGCGTAGCGAATTTATCAAACGAATTCTGGATACTCACGTCGAGCGTATTGAACAGCTTGGCAGCGCCTCGTTGCTGGCCGGTTTAACCAGTGATATCCGCAACATCACCATCGCCTTTGTTCGTCTGCCTGAGCTGGTGCAGGGGATTATCCTGACCATAGGGTCGGCGGCGTATCTGGCGATGCTGTCGACCAAAATGCTACTGGTAACGGCAGTCTGGATGGCAATCACCATCTGGGGCGGATTTGTGCTGGTGGCGCGGGTGTATAAACACATGGCCACCTTGCGCGAAACTGAAGACAAGTTGTACAACGATTATCAGACGGTGCTGGAAGGGCGCAAAGAGCTGACGCTTAACCGCGAGCGCGCCGAGCATATCTTTAATCAGATGTACGTCCCGGATGCCAAAGAGTATCGCCACCATATTATCCGTGCCGATACCTTCCACCTGAGCGCGGTTAACTGGTCGAACATTATGATGCTGGGTGCCATTGGCCTGGTGTTCTGGATGGCTAACAGTCTGGGATGGGCTGATACCGCCGTGGCAGCGACCTATTCTCTGACGCTGTTATTCCTGCGAACACCGTTGCTCTCTGCCGTTGGCGCGCTGCCGACACTGCTCACGGCACAGGTGGCGTTCAACAAGCTGAATAAATTCGCACTGGCACCTTTTAAGGCCGAATTCCCACGCCCAACCGCGTTTCCCAACTGGCAAACGCTGGAGCTGCGCAACGTGGTTTTCCACTATCAGGATAATGCGTTTTCCGTGGGGCCGGTGAATCTGACGATTCATCGCGGTGAACTGATCTTTCTGATTGGCGGTAACGGTAGCGGAAAATCTACGCTGGCGATGTTACTGACCGGTCTATACCAGCCGCAGTCAGGCGAAATATTGCTTGATGGTAAGGCCGTTGCCGTTGAAAAACCGGAAGACTACCGCAAGCTATTCTCCGCCGTGTTTACCGACGTCTGGCTGTTCGACAAAATGCTGGGGCCGGAAGGTAAAGAGGCTAATCCGCAGCTGGTCGCGAAGTGGCTGGAACATCTGAAGATGGGTCATAAGCTGGAGCTGAGCGATGGTCGTATCCTCAATCTGAAGCTGTCGAAAGGGCAGAAGAAACGCGTGGCGCTGCTGCTGGCCCTGGCGGAGGAGCGCGACATCATTCTGCTGGATGAATGGGCTGCCGATCAGGATCCCCATTTCCGCCGGGAGTTCTATCAGGTGCTATTGCCTTTGATGCAGGAAATGGGGAAAACCATTTTCGCCATAAGCCACGACGATCACTATTTTATTCACGCCGATCGTCTACTGGAAATGCGTAACGGACAGTTGAGTGAACTGTTGGGCGATGAACGTGACGCCGCCTCGCGCGACGCGGTGGCTCGCACAGCCTGATCCTTCGTGCCGCCGGTTTTTTAGCCACCCGACGGCACTGTTTATTGTTATTTACATAAATCGGCATCATGATTAATGATATTTCATATCATGGATTTATGATTAATGTCTGTAATAAACAAAAACAGCGCCAGACTGCGTGATGAAGAGCGTGCGCGCCTCATCTGGCTGCTGACCACTGATAAAGCCATTATTTCAACGCTGTTGGGCAAGCTTACCCTGGCTGAGCAATATGACGTCGGTACGTTAGCCGACGATATTGCTGAGGTAGGGGCGCTGGTGGCCCACCTGCCACCGCCTGACCTGGCCGATACCCTCGAAGCTTTGCCCTCTGAAGAGCGCCACGCCCTGTGGCGACTGGTCGAAAATGAAAAGCGCGGTAACGTCTTGCTTGAGGCGTCTGAAAACGTCTGGGACGACCTGATCGATGAGATGAGCGACCGCGAGCTGCTGGATGCGCTGCAATATCTCGATATCGATGAACAGATTTACCTGGTGCAGCATTTGCCTCGTAACCTTACCGGTCGTCTGCTGGCGACGTTACCGGCAGAGGAGAGGACGCGCGTCCGCCAGGTGCTGCACTACGAGAAAAATAGCGTCGGCGCGATCATGGAGTTCGAGGTCATCACTGTGCGTCCGGACGTGACGCTGGAAGTGGTGCAACGCTATCTGCGGCGGCTGGGGAAAATGCCGGAGAACACCGAT
Organism: Citrobacter sp. Cpo091; assembly: GCF_030332645.1. NCBI lineage: Bacteria > Pseudomonadati > Pseudomonadota > Gammaproteobacteria > Enterobacterales > Enterobacteriaceae > Citrobacter > Citrobacter sp. Cpo091. Next base: position 289,973 of record NZ_JAOWHL010000040.1, on the reverse strand, counting down.
AAACTTTTCGTGACCGATCGCAATAAAGTGCTGGTTGGCGAACTGACGCTAACCTGCATTTTACTCAATGATGTGCAGCGAAAAGTCAGCGAGGTGATGGAAGATGACCCGCTCACCTTTTCTCCTGAAGATATCGCCGAAAACGCTGCGCGTACCTTCGAACGCGACAACCTGGTCAGCGCCGCGGTGGTTGACCCTTCCGGTAAACTGATGGGCCGTTTAACCATCGATGAGATTGTCGACGTTGTCTATGAAGAAACCGACACCGATCTGCGTCGAATGGGGGGCTTAAGCGCCGAAGAGGACGTGTTTGCGCCTGTTACCAAAGCGGTAAAAACCCGCTGGGCGTGGTTGGCCGTTAACCTCTGTACCGCCTTTATCGCCTCGCGGGTGATCGACGGTTTTGAACATACGATTTCGCAACTGGTGGCGCTGGCCTCGTTGATGCCGATTGTGGCGGGTATCGGCGGCAATACCGGGAATCAAACTATCACTATGATCGTCCGCGCGCTGGCGCTGCAAAATATTCAGCCGGGGAACCTGACGTTTCTCATCCTGCGCGAGATGGGCGTGGCGCTAATCAACGGCCTCGTGTGGGGCGGGATTATGGGGGGCATTACCTGGTGGCTGTACGATGATATGGCGCTCGGTGGTGTGATGACTCTGGCGATGATGCTCAATCTGCTGATGGCGGCGTTGATGGGGGTTATCATTCCGATGACGATGGTGAAGCTCGGGCGCGACCCGGCGGTCGGCTCGAGCGTCATGATAACCGCTATCACTGATACTGGTGGTTTCTTTATTTTTCTCGGTCTGGCAACGCTGTTTCTGATGTAGTCGCCCGTTTGCGTCTGACGATACGCGGTAGAATAAGCATCGTCATCATCCCGGCAACCACGCCAATCGCCAGGTTGCCGGTAGAAACCGTGGCAGCGACGGTCACCAGCATCACCAGCGTTTCAGTGACGGGTAGTTTCGTCAGCGTGGCGGGCTGGATGCTGTGCCAACTGAAGGTTTTTACCGCCACAATCACCATAATACCTGCCAGCACCGACATGGGTATTTCTGCCATCACTTCGCTTAACCCTGTGACTAACAGGAGTAATACCAGTCCGGCGGCAACCGTCGAGACGCGGCTGCGTCCTTTGCCCATCTCGACGTTAACGATGGTTTGACCAATCATCGCGCACCCGGCGATGCCGCCATAAAATCCGGCCAGAATATTGGCTATCCCCAGCCCGGCACTCTCGCGATTTTTATTCGACGGCGTCACCGTCAGGTCATCCACCAGACGGGCGGTTAACAACGACTCCATCAAACCAACAAAAGCGATACTCAGCGCGCAGGGCCAGATAATCGCCAGCGTGTGCAGGTTGAGCGGAACCAACAACTGGGTGAAACCCGGCAGTCCGCCGCTCATTGAACCTTCGTCACCGACGGTCGGTAACAGTTGCCCGCTGGTGACAGTGAACACGGTTAGCAGCACGATGGCGATAAGCGGTGCGGGAATTGCTTTAATAAACCGCGGAACCCACAGCACAATCAGCAGCGTCAGGACAAACAACCCCCAGATGAGCGGGCTTTTGCCCCAGAAATGCGGGACCTGGGCAAAGAAAATCAATATACCCAGCGCGTTAACAAAGCCGGTCATCACGGCTGTAGGGATGAATCGCATCAGACGTGCCATTCCCAATACACCAAACAGGATCTGAATCATCCCGGCCAGCACCACTGCAGGCAGGATGTATTGCACGCCGTGTTGATGCACCATCGGACCAATCACCAGCGCGACAGATCCTGCAGCGGCGGTAACCATTGCGGGACGACCGCCTAAAAAAGACATCGCCAGGCACAGTACGACGGAGGCGATCAGACTGACTTTAGGATCAACGCCTGCGATCACGGAAAACGAGATTACTTCCGGGATCAGCGCCAGGGCGGTTACCACACCGGCCAGCGTTTCGCGAACCAGCAGACGGGGTTGGCGGAGCACGGCACGGGTCGCGTGTTCAGCGACTGCGGCAGAGGAATGTTGAGTTGCAGACATAGTTACACTCAGGTCAGAAATGGCCTGATACAGCAGACCGACAGGCATCCGTGCAGTGAATAGCAAAGCGCAGCATAGTACCCGTCTGACGGACTGGTTTCCAGAAATGATTGTCAATAACCGTATAAACTATCAACGTATTAATAACATTTTTAAAAATAAAATATAATTTATAAACAATATTTAATTATTTTTACTTAAGTGTTACCGTTGGTGCCGCTCGATTTTCACCTGCATTAAAAGCAAAAAGCGATACTAAAAGTAAGGCATTAACATTATGAAAAAAGTGACTGCCATGCTCTTCACCATGGCCGTTGGGCTGAATGTTGTCTCGATGGCGGCAAAAGCGAAAGCGGCGGAAGAGCAGGAAACGGATGTGCTGTTGATTGGCGGCGGCATCATGAGCGCCACGCTGGGAACCTATTTACAGGAGCTGGAGCCGCAATGGTCAATGACCATGGTTGAGCGACTGGATGGTGTAGCACAGGAAAGCTCAAACGGCTGGAATAACGCCGGAACCGGCCACTCCGCACTGATGGAGCTGAACTACACGCCTAAAAAGGTCGACGGTAGCATCAGCATTGAAAAGGCAGTCGAAATTAACGAAGCCTTCCAGATTTCCCGCCAGTTTTGGGCCTATCAGGTCAATAATGGCGTAATGCATGAACCACGCTCGTTTATCACCACCGTTCCGCACATGAGTTTTGTCTGGGGTGACGAGAACGTGAACTTCCTTCGTGCCCGTTACACCGCACTGCAGCAGAGCACGCTGTTCCGTGGTATGCGCTATTCAGAAGACCACGCGCAGATCAAAGAGTGGGCGCCGCTGGTCATGGAAGGTCGCGATCCGCAGCAGAAAGTCGCGGCAACGCGTACCGAGATTGGTACTGACGTGAACTACGGCGAAATCACCCGCCAACTGATTACCTCATTGCAGAAAAAGCCCAACTTTGCGCTGCAGTTGAGCACCGAAGTGCGTGGCTTTAAGCGTAATGCCGATAATAGCTGGACGGTCACGGTCGCCGATCTGAAAAATAACGAAGCGGAACACGATATCAAGGCGAAATTTGTCTTTATCGGTGCCGGTGGCGCTGCGCTGAAGCTGTTGCAGGAAACCGACATTCCGGAAGCGAAAGGCTATGCCGGATTCCCGGTTGGCGGGCAGTTCCTGGTTGCAGAAAATCCGGATGTGGTCAATCGCCACCTGGCGAAAGTGTACGGTCAGGCCTCCGTTGGCGCGCCGCCGATGTCTGTACCGCATATCGATACCCGTATCCTTGATGGCAAGCGCGTTGTGCTGTTTGGGCCATTCGCGACATTCTCCACCAAGTTCCTGAAAAACGGTTCATTGTGGGATTTGCTCAGCTCGACCACCACCTCGAACTTTATGCCGATGGTCAACGTGGGTCTGGATAACTTCGATCTGGTGAAATATCTGGTGAGCCAGGTCATGCTCAGCGACGACGACCGTTTCGCCGCGCTGCAAGAGTACTATCCGCAGGCGAAAAAAGAAGACTGGCGTTTATGGCAGGCGGGCCAGCGTGTGCAGATCATCAAAAGCGATGCGGAGAAGGGCGGCGTGCTGCGTCTGGGTACTGAAGTCGTCAGTGATAAAGAAGGCACGATTGCAGCGTTGCTGGGAGCTTCTCCGGGCGCATCAACTGCGGCACCGATCATGCTGCATCTGATGGAAAAAGTGTTTAAAGATAAAGTAGCCAGCCCCGAGTGGCAGGCGAAGCTGAAAACCATTATTCCGTCTTATGGTACTAAGCTGAACGGTAACGTTGAGGCTACGGAACAAGAGTTGCAGTACACCAGTGAGGTTCTGGGTCTGAAATATGACAAGCCGCAGGTTGCTGATGAAGCACCGAAACCACAACTGAAACCTCAGGCACAACCGCAGCCTGAACAGAAAGCCGTTGCGGATATAGCGCTGTAAAATAAAATGCCGGATGGCGCTGTGCTTATCCGGCATTGTTTATGCGTCTGTAGGCCGGATAAGGCGGTACGCCGCCATCCGGCACATTCTCACTTAGCGCGTGACTGCGTCCTGAATTTTGTCTTCCGCTTTCCAGATACGGTATTTAACGTCCACGTTTTCCGGGGTGTAGACCACAATCGGCAGCTTGCTGTTGTAACGCAGCATTCCGTCATCACCCAGATGCGCAGTAATGAATTTCTTCTCTTTCTTACCGTCTGGGCAGGCCATCATGGTTGAAACCGGAGACGTAACTTTGTCAAAGACATAGTAGTCATATCCCCAACCTTCCAGCGTTTTGCTGTCCAGTTCTCCGCCCAGGCGGTGTTGGTTACAGTCAACTTCCAGCGTTTGTCCGATCAGCAGTTCTACTTTCAGAGTAGATTCATCTTTCTCAGGGGTAAGCTGGATAACCTGGCGCTTCATACCCTTTTCCGCCTTGGGATAAGGGGCGACTTTTTCCAGCGGCTGAGCGGCGGTTTCGTTACTGGCAGCCCATGCAGAGGTGCTGGCAAAGGCGGCGAAAAGTACGGCAGGGACAATTGTCTTCATCTTATTGTTCACAGTGTTTCCTTTCTTCTGTCTTATGAACGAGTCTGTAGCAGGTTAACATATTTGGATAATCTATTAATCTGGATTTACTTATATTTAAAGTGTATTAAGTAGGGTTTTGTTGCCATGGTGGCGATATATACTAGGAATTATCCTAATATTGAGATCTTTGTCTTTTTGAATAATTCGTTATATACATGGTTATATAACTCATTGAAATGTGAGCAAAAGCGCATTTTTTCCCGCCAACTCAACACTCCTTTGATCCGGCAACAGCATTTACCCCAATTGGGGTATGCACCTCTAACACATCCTGAAATATCTTACGGCTAAAAATAACTACTCATAAATAGTGCAGTTTTTTATGTCGTTCAACCCGCCGAGGGAGGGCGTCATTATGGAAGGACAATGTCATGGTTGATTTATCCCGTCGAGGTATGTTGACAGGCAGTTGGCGAAACGCCAGCGCAGGGATCCGTCCGCCGTGGAGCAAGGAAGACTCTCACTTTCTGGCCCATTGCCTCCGTTGTGACGCCTGCATCCAGGCGTGCGAAACCGACATCCTGCAGCGAGGCCAGGGTGGTTACCCGAGCGTAAATTTCAAACACGGCGAGTGCAGCTTTTGCTATGCCTGCGCAGAAGCCTGTCCCGAATCACTTTTTCTTCCGCGCCACACCAGGGCATGGGATCTGAATTTTACGATTGGGGAAAACTGTCTCGCACATCAGTCCGTTGAATGTCACCGCTGTCAGGATAGCTGTGAGCCCATGGCAATAACCTTTCGTCCCACGCTGTCCGGCATTTATCAGCCGCAGCTCGACAATCAGGACTGTAACGGATGTGGCGCCTGTGTCGCTATCTGCCCGGTATCAGCCATTAACGCGGAGTACAACCATGGACAATAACTGGCAGGTCTGCAGCCTGGTCGTTCAGGCCAAAAGCCAGCATATCAACGATATCGCCACGCAGTTGCGTTCTTTTCCCGGTTGCGAAGTTGCACTCAGCGATGTGGAAAGTGGTCAGTTGATTGTGGTGGTGGAAGCTGAGCAAAGTGAAACGCTAATGAAAACAATTGAGTCAGTACGCAACGTTGCGGGCGTACTGGCGGTGTCGCTGGTTTATCACCAGCAGGATGAGCAAGGTGAGGAAACACCATGAAACTCAGTCGTCGTAGCTTTATGAAAGCTAACGCCGTTGCGGCCGCTGCGGCGGCTGCCGGGTTAAGCGTGCCGGGCGTTGCCCGCGCGGTAGTCGGTCAGCAAGAAGCCATTAAATGGGACAAAGCCCCGTGCCGTTTTTGCGGGACGGGCTGTGGCGTATTGGTCGGAACGCAGCAAGGGCGTGTTGTGGCATGCCAGGGCGATCCGGATGCGCCGGTTAACCGTGGGCTCAACTGCATCAAAGGTTACTTCCTGCCGAAAATCATGTACGGAAAAGACCGTTTAACGCAGCCGATGCTGCGCATGAAAGACGGCAAGTATCACAAAGAAGGCGAGTTCACCCCGATTAGCTGGGACCAGGCCTTTGACGTGATGGAAGAGAAATTCAAAACGTCGATGAAAGAGAAAGGCCCTGAGTCTATCGGTATGTTCGGCTCTGGCCAGTGGACGATTTGGGAAGGTTATGCCGCTGCCAAATTGTTTAAAGCGGGTTTCCGTTCCAATAACATCGACCCGAACGCACGTCACTGCATGGCCTCAGCGGTAGTCGGTTTTATGCGTACCTTCGGTATGGATGAACCGATGGGCTGCTATGACGATATCGAACATGCGGATGCCTTCGTCCTGTGGGGCGCGAATATGGCAGAGATGCACCCGATCCTGTGGTCGCGCATCACCAACCGTCGTCTCTCCGATCCTAACGTGAACGTCGCGGTTCTCTCCACCTTCCAGCACCGCAGCTTTGAGCTGGCGGATAACGGTATGGTCTTCACGCCGCAAACCGATCTGGTGATCCTCAACTACATCGCGAACTACATCATTCAAAACAATGCGATTAACCAGGATTTCTTTAGCAAGCACGTTAACCTGCGTAAAGGCGTGACGGACATCGGCTACGGTCTGCGTCCAACCCATCCGCTGGAAAAAGCGGCGAAAAACCCGGGATCCGATGCTTCTGAACCGATGAGCTTTGAGGATTACAAAGCCTTCGTTGCTGAGTACACGCTGGATAAAACCGCCGAAATGACCGGCGTACCGAAAGATCAGCTGGAACAACTGGCGCAGCTGTATGCCGATCCGAAGAAAAAAGTCATCTCCTACTGGACGATGGGCTTTAACCAGCACACCCGCGGCGTGTGGGCCAACAACCTGGTCTATAACCTGCACTTGCTGACTGGCAAAATCTCCCAGCCAGGCTGCGGCCCGTTCTCTCTGACCGGCCAGCCTTCAGCCTGCGGCACCGCGCGTGAAGTCGGTACGTTCTCCCACCGTCTGCCTGCGGACATGGTGGTAACGAACGAAAAACACCGCGATATCTGTGAGAAGCACTGGAATATTCCGTCAGGGACCATTCCGGCAAAAGTTGGTCTGCACGCCGTGGCGCAAGACCGCGCGCTGAAAGATGGCAAGCTCAATGTCTACTGGGCGATGTGTACTAACAACATGCAGGCCGGTCCGAACATCAACGAAGAGCGTATGCCGGGCTGGCGTGATCCGCGTAACTTCATCATCGTCTCCGATCCGTACCCGACGATCAGCGCCCTGTCGGCTGACCTGATCCTGCCGACCGCGATGTGGGTAGAGAAAGAAGGCGCCTACGGGAACGCGGAACGCCGTACACAGTTCTGGCGTCAGCAAATTAAAGCGCCGGGCGAATCGAAATCGGATCTGTGGCAACTGGTGCAGTTCTCTCGTCGCTTCAAAACAGAAGAAGTATGGCCGGAAGAGCTGCTGGCACAAAAACCGGAACTGCGCGGTAAAACGCTGTATGACGTGCTGTTTGCTACGCCAGCAGTAACGAAATTCCCAGTGACTGAACTGGCTGAAGATCAACTGAACGATGAATCCCGCGAGCTGGGCTTCTATCTGCAAAAAGGGTTGTTCGAAGAGTACGCCTGGTTTGGCCGCGGTCATGGGCACGATCTTGCGCCATTTGACGATTACCACAAAGCGCGCGGTTTACGCTGGCCGGTCGTTGAGGGTAAAGAGACCCAGTGGCGCTACAGCGAAGGCAACGACCCTTACGTGAAAGCAGGTGAAAGCTACAAGTTCTACGGTAAACCGGACGGTAAAGCGGTTATCTTCGCGCTGCCATTTGAGCCTGCTGCTGAAGCGCCGGATAAAGAATATGACCTGTGGCTGTCTACCGGACGTGTGCTGGAACACTGGCATACCGGCAGTATGACGCGTCGTGTGCCTGAACTACACCGTGCATTCCCGGAAGCCGTGCTGTTTATCCACCCGCTGGATGCAAAAGCACGCGATCTGCGCCGTGGCGATAAGGTCAAAGTGATTTCCCGTCGTGGCGAAGTGATTTCGATTGTTGAAACACGCGGTCGTAACCGTCCGCCGCAGGGGCTGGTGTACATGCCGTTCTTCGATGCCGCACAGCTGGTGAATAACCTGACGCTGGATGCGACGGATCCGCTCTCCAAAGAGACGGATTTCAAGAAGTGCGCCGTGAAACTGGCGAAGGTGTAACGCGTTATGTCCCGGTCAGCAAAACCCCAAAATGGCCGCCGCCGCTTTCTGCGCGATATGGTTCGCGCAGCGGGCGGGCTGGCCGTCGTTGGCGTGGCGCTGGGGTTGCAACAACAAACCGCACGCGCAACCGGCGTGCGGTTGCGCCCGCCAGGTGCACTGAGCGAGGAGGCATTCGCCAGCGCCTGCGTACGTTGCGGTCAGTGCGTTCAGGCATGTCCCTATGACACGCTGAAGCTGGCAACGCTGGCCTCCGGGCTGGCGGCCGGTACGCCATATTTTGTCGCCCGTGATATTCCCTGCGAAATGTGTGAGGACATTCCGTGTGCCAAAGTCTGCCCGAGCGGCGCGTTGGACAGGGAAATTGAATCCATTGACGATTCGCGTATGGGGCTGGCGGTACTGCTGGATCACGAAAACTGCCTCAACTATCAGGGACTACGCTGCGACGTTTGCTATCGCGAGTGCCCGAAAATTGATGAGGCGATCACCCTGGAGCTGGACCGCAATATGCGTACCGGCAAGCATGCGCGGTTTATTCCGACCGTGCACAGCGATGCCTGTACCGGCTGTGGGAAATGCGAAAAAGTCTGCGTACTGGAACAGCCAGCAATAAAAGTGCTGCCGCTGTCGCTGGCGAAAGGGGAGTTAGGACACCATTACCGCTTCGGTTGGCTGGAGGGGAACAATGGCAAATCGTAAACGTGATGCCGGGCGTGAAGCGCAGGCAAAAAAAGGATGGTGGAAGAGTCATCGCTGGCTGCTGCTGCGTCGTTTGAGTCAGTTTCTGATACTGGCGATGTTCCTCAGCGGCCCGTGGCTTGGCGTGTGGATCCTGCATGGCAACTACAGTAGCAGCCTGTTGCTGGACGCTATCCCGTTCACCGATCCGCTGATTACTCTGCAAAGCCTGGCCAGCGGGCATCTGCCGGCGACGGTGGCGTTAACGGGAGCAGCTATCATCACGGTGCTGTATGCCCTGGCCGGTAAGCGACTGTTTTGCAGTTGGGTTTGTCCCATGAACCCGGTTACCGATTTAGCCAGTTGGTTGCGCAGAAGGTTTGACCTGAATCAGTCCGCAACCCTGCCGCGCCATATACGGTACGTCCTGCTGGTGGTTATCCTGGTCGGTTCCGCCCTGACCGGTACGCTGTTGTGGGAGTGGATAAATCCAGTCTCTCTGCTTGGACGGAGCCTGGTAATGGGATTCGGTAGCGGAGCGCTGCTGATCCTCGCGCTGTTTTTATTTGATTTACTGGTCGTTGAGCATGGCTGGTGCGGGCATCTTTGCCCACTGGGTGCGCTGTATAGCGTGGTGGGAAGCAAAGGGGCATTAACCGTTTCGGCAAAAGAACGTAACAGATGTAACCGCTGTATGGATTGTTTTCATGTTTGCCCGGAACCGCATGTGCTACGTGCGCCGGTGCTGGATGAGCAAAGTCCGGTGCAGGTAACCAGCCGCGATTGCATGGCCTGCGGTCGCTGCGTGGATGTCTGTTCTGAGGATGTTTTTACAATAACAACACGATGGAGTTCGGGAGCGAAATCATGAAAAGCCATGACCTGATTAAGACGCTGTGTCAATGGACGGCCCTGCTTGCCCTGGTCGTCAGTGGGGCCGTTTGGGCTGCAAATGGAGTGGATCTGAGCCAGTCACCGGAAGTCTCAGGAACACAGGAAGGGGCGATTCGCATGCCGAAAGAGCAAGAGCGCATGCCGCTGAACTATGTGAATCAGCCGCCGATGGTTCCGCATAGCGTTGAAGGGTATCAGGTGACGACTAACACTAACCGCTGCCTGCAATGCCACGGTGTGGAAAGCTATCGCACTACCGGTGCGCCGCGCATCAGTCCGACGCACTTTATGGACAGCGACGGCAAGGTATTGGCTGAAGTTGCGCCGCGTCGTTATTTCTGCCTGCAATGTCACGTTCCGCAGGCTGACGCCGCGCCGATTGTTGAAAATACCTTCACCCCCTCGAAAGGTTACGGGAAATAAGAGGTCATTATGGAAAATTCTAACCGTAAACCAGGCTGGATTAAGCGCGTCTGGCAATGGTGGCGTCGCCCCAGCCGTCTGGCGCTCGGCACGCTGTTGTTAATCGGCTTTGTGGGCGGCATTATTTTCTGGGGCGGCTTTAATACCGGTATGGAAAAGGCCAATACAGAAGAGTTCTGCATTAGCTGTCACGAAATGCGCAATACGGTATACCAGGAATACATGGAAACCGTACACTACAACAACCGCAGTGGTGTGCGAGCGACTTGCCCTGATTGCCACGTCCCGCATGAGTGGGGCCCGAAAATGATTCGTAAGATCAAGGCCAGTAAAGAGCTGTACGCGAAAGCACTGGGGCTGATAGATACACCGCAGAAATTTGAAGACCATCGTTTGACGATGGCGCAAAATGAGTGGCGGCGTATGAAAGATAATAATTCGCAAGAGTGCCGAAACTGTCACAACTTCGAGTTTATGGATTTAACCGCCCAGAAAGGCGTTGCGGCCAAAATGCACGACCAGGCCGTGAAAGACGGGCAAACCTGTATTGACTGTCATAAAGGGATAGCGCACAAACTGCCTGATATGCGCGAAGTCAAACCGGGCTTTTAACAGGATGTAGATAACCAGGTATGCTTGAAGCCAGAGAATTACTTTGCGAGCGAGATGACAGAATACTGTTCAGCAATCTGTCATTTCGCGTCAACGCAGGGGAATGGGTACAAATTACCGGCAGCAACGGCGCAGGGAAAACTACTCTGCTGCGGTTGCTTACCGGGCTGGCGCGTCCCGATGCAGGGGAGGTTTGCTGGCAAGAGCAGCCGCTGCATCACGTGCGGGACAGCTACCATCAGCAACTGCTGTGGATCGGACATCAGCCGGGGATAAAAACCCGGCTTTCGGCGTTGGAGAACCTGCGTTTCTTCCATCATGACGGCGACATTGCACAGTGTCTGGCTGCGCTGGCACAGGCGGGACTTGCCGGATATGAAGATATTCCGGTGAACCAGCTCTCCGCCGGACAACAGCGGCGCGTGGCGCTGGCCCGTTTGTGGCTGACCCGCGCCCGGCTGTGGATCCTCGATGAACCCTTTACCGCCATTGATGTGAACGGCGTTGAGCGACTGACTCAGCGTATGGCGCAGCATACGGAGCAGGGCGGTATTGTTATTCTCACCACCCACCAACCGCTCAATGTCGAAACCGATAAAGTGCGACGTATTGCGCTGACCAGCGAGAGGGCAACGCAATGATGTGGCGAATCTTCCGTTTAGAACTGCGAGTTGCGTTTCGTCATAGTGCGGAAATCGCCAATCCTTTATGGTTCTTCCTGATTGTTATTACGCTGTTCCCCCTGAGCATTGGGCCGGAACCGCAGCTACTGGCACGCATTGCGCCGGGCATCATTTGGGTTGCGGCGCTGCTGGCGTCATTGCTGGCGCTGGAACGCCTGTTTCGTGATGATCTGCAGGACGGCAGCCTTGAGCAACTGATGCTGCTGCCGTTACCGCTACCGGCCGTGGTGCTGGCGAAAGTGATGGCGCACTGGGTCGTGACCGGCCTGCCGCTGTTGATTCTCTCGCCGCTAGTGGCGCTGCTGCTGGGCATGGATATGTACAGCTGGAAAATTATGGCGCTGACGTTGTTACTCGGAACGCCGACGCTGGGCTTCCTCGGTGCGCCGGGTGTGGGGCTGACGGTGGGTTTAAAGCGCGGCGGCGTGTTGTTAAGCGTGCTGGTGCTCCCGCTCACCATACCCTTACTGATTTTTGCAACCGCCGCGATGGATGCGGCTTCTATGCACTTACCGGTTGAAGGGTACATGGCAATTCTGGGCGCGTTGCTGGTCGGCAGCGCCACGTTAAGCCCGTTTGCCACAGCTGCGGCGTTACGGATAAGCGTGCAGTAACGAGAATTAGATGTGTAGGCCGGGCAAGGTGCTCTGGCACAACGGATTTTAATTTATGGAGTCTGGTGACTGAACTATGTGGAAAACACTTCATCAATTGGCGATGCCCCCTCGGCTCTATCAGATCTGTGGCTGGTTTATCCCGTGGCTGGCGATTGCCAGCGCGGTGGTACTGATAACGGGATGGGTCTGGGGCTTTGGTTTTGCGCCTGCGGATTATCAGCAGGGGCAGAGCTATCGCATTATTTATCTGCACGTTCCGGCGGCAATCTGGTCGATGGGCATTTATGCCTCGATGGCTGTTGCCGCGTTTATCGGCCTGGTCTGGCAGATGAAAATGGCTAATCTGGCGCTGGCTGCGATGGCGCCGATTGGTGCAGTGTTTACCTTTATTGCGCTGGTGACCGGCTCCGCATGGGGCAAACCGATGTGGGGAACCTGGTGGGTCTGGGATGCCCGACTCACCTCTGAACTGGTGCTGCTGTTTCTCTACGTGGGCGCCATTGCGCTGTGGCATGCCTTTGACGACCGCCGTCTGGCAGGTCGTGCCGCCGGTATTCTGGTGCTGATTGGCGTGGTCAACTTACCGATTATCCACTATTCGGTTGAGTGGTGGAATACGCTGCATCAGGGTTCTACCCGCATGCAGCAAAGCATCGATCCGGCGATGCGTACGCCGCTGCGTCTGGCGATCGTCGGCTACCTGTTACTGTTTGTCACGCTGGCGCTGATGCGCATGCGTAACCTGATTTTGATGATGGAAAAACGCCGCCCGTGGGTGAGCGAACTGATCTTAAAAAGAGGCCGCCAATGACCCCTGCATTTGCATCATGGAGTGATTTTTTCGCGATGGGCGGCTACGCCTTGTATGTCTGGCTTGCCGTAGCGATGAGCGTTATCCCGCTGGTGGTGCTGGTACTGCATTCCGCGTTACAACATCGCGCAATTTTACGCGGTGTGGCGCAGCAGCGGGCGAGAGAAGCGCGTATGCGTGCGGCGCAAGTGCAACGGGAGGCGGCGTGAATATTCGACGTAAAAATCGGTTATGGATAGCCTGTGCGGTACTGGCGGGTCTGGCGTTGACCATTACGCTGGTGCTTTATGCGCTGCGTTCTAATATTGACCTGTTCTATACGCCGGGAGAGATACTCTACGGTAAGCGCGAAACGCAGCAGATGCCCGAAGTCGGTCAGCGCCTGCGCGTGGGCGGAATGGTGATGCCCGGTAGCGTAAAGCGCGATCCGCAGTCGTTGAAGGTGAATTTCAGTATCTATGACGCCGAAGGTGTGGTGGATGTCACCTACGAAGGCATTCTGCCGGATCTGTTCCGCGAAGGGCAGGGTGTTGTTGTTCAGGGCGAGCTGAACGAAGGAAATCATGTGCAGGCCAAAGAAGTTCTTGCCAAACATGATGAGAATTACACCCCGCCGGAAGTCGAAAAAGCGATGCAGGAAAACCATCGTCGCCCGGAAAGTGTTTATAAGGATAAAACGTCATGATGCCTGAAATTGGCAATGCGCTGTTGTGCCTTGCGCTCGGCGTGGCGTTACTACTGTCAGTCTATCCGCTGTGGGGCGTAGCGCGCGGCGACGTGCGAATGATGGCCTCCGCGCGGCCTTTTGCCTGGGTTCTTTTTATCTGCGTGATGGGGGCGTTCCTGATTCTGGTCAACGCCTTCGTGGTTAATGACTTTACTGTCACCTACGTTGCCAGCAACTCCAATACCCAGCTTCCGGTCTGGTATCGGGTGGCAGCAACCTGGGGGGCTCATGAAGGCTCGCTGTTGCTATGGGTGCTGCTGATGAGCGGCTGGACCTTCGCCGTTGCGGCGTTCAGCCAGCGTATGCCGCTGGACATCGTTGCTCGCGTGCTGGCGGTGATGGGGATGGTAAGCGTTGGCTTTCTGCTGTTTATTCTGTTTACCTCCAACCCGTTTGCCCGTACGTTGCCCAACTTCCCTATTGAAGGGCGCGACCTGAACCCGCTGTTGCAGGATCCGGGGCTGATTTTCCATCCGCCGTTGCTGTACATGGGGTATGTCGGCTTCTCCGTGGCCTTCGCGTTTGCGATTGCCGCGCTGATGAGCGGACGACTGGACAGTACTTTCGCCCGTTTTTCGCGTCCGTGGACGCTGGCGGCGTGGGTGTTCCTGACGCTGGGTATTGTGCTCGGTTCGGCCTGGGCCTATTACGAGCTGGGCTGGGGCGGTTGGTGGTTCTGGGATCCGGTTGAGAACGCCTCGTTTATGCCATGGCTGGTGGGAACGGCGCTGATGCACTCGCTGTCGGTAACCGAACAGCGTGCCAGCTTTAAAGCCTGGACGCTGCTGCTGTCAATCTGCGCATTCTCGCTTTGCCTGTTAGGTACTTTCCTGGTGCGCTCCGGCGTGTTGGTATCGGTGCATGCCTTCGCCTCCGATCCGTCACGCGGGATGTTTATTCTGGCCTTTATGGTATTGGTGATTGGCGGCTCCCTGCTGCTGTTTGCGGTGCGCGGTCACAAGGTCCGCTCACGGGTGAACAACGCGCTGTGGTCGCGTGAATCTCTGCTGTTGGGCAACAACGTTCTGCTGATTGCCGCCATGCTGGTGGTGCTCTTGGGCACGCTGCTGCCGCTGGTGCACAAACAGCTGGGTCTGGGCAGCATTTCGATTGGCGAACCGTTCTTCAACACCATGTTTACCTGGCTGATGGCGCCGTTCGCGCTGTTGCTGGGAATTGGGCCATTAGTGCGTTGGGGCCGTGACCGACCGCGTAAACTGAAAACGTTACTGATTATCGCGTTTGTCACCACGCTTGTTCTGTCGCTGCTGCTGCCGTGGTTGTTTGAGGATCGCATTGCCGCTATGACGGTGGTAGGGCTGGCGATGGCATGCTGGATATTCGTGCTGGCGATGTCCGAAGCGTTCCTGCGTGTTTCCCGCGGAACGAAGTTAACACCAAGCTATTGGGGCATGGTGTCGGGCCACGTTGGGCTGGCGATTACTATTGTCGGTATTGCCTTCAGCCAGAACTACAGCGTTGAACGCGATGTGCGCATGAAAGCGGGTGATAGCGTCAGTATCCATAACTATCAGTTCACGTTCCGCGAAGTGAAAGATATTACCGGACCTAACTACCGGGGTGGTGTCGCCATTATTGGCGTTACCCGAGATGGTAAACCGGAAGCCACGCTGCATGCGGAAAAACGCTTCTATAATAGCACCAGTTCGATGATGACCGAAGCGGCAATTGACGGCGGATTCACGCGCGATCTGTACGCCGCGCTGGGTGAAGAACTGGATAACGGCGCATGGGCTGTGCGTCTGTACTACAAACCGTTTATTCGCTGGATTTGGGCCGGAGGATTGCTGATGGCGCTGGGCGGATTGTTCTGCCTGTTTGATCCACGCTATCGTCAGCGCGCGCGTCCTCGCGCCGCGGTGCAAAAAAATGCGTCGGAGGCTGTATGAAGCGCAATGCACTGTTAATTCCGTTTATTATTTTTCTGATCATTGCTGCGGCGCTGCTGTGGCAGCTGGCGCGTAACGCTCAGGGAGACGATCCCACGAATCTGGAATCGGCGCTGATCGGCAAACCCGTTCCGACATTCCGCCTGGAGTCGCTGGAGAATCCGGGTCAGCATTATCAGGCCGATGTGCTGACCCAGGGCAAACCGGTACTGCTGAACGTCTGGGCGACCTGGTGCCCGACCTGTCGCGCCGAACATCAGTATCTGAACCAGCTATCTGCACAAGGCGTGCGGGTGGTGGGTCTGAACTATAAAGACGATCGTCAGAAAGCCATTGTCTGGCTGAAAGAGCTGGGCAATCCTTACTCATTAAGCCTGTTTGACGGCGACGGTATGCTCGGTCTGGATCTTGGCGTGTACGGCGCGCCGGAAACGTTCCTGATCGACGGTAAAGGTATTATTCGCTATCGCCATGCCGGTGATTTGAATGCCAGGGTGTGGGAGAGCGAGATCAAACCGTTGTGGGATAAGTACAGTAAGGAGGCTGCGCAATGAGATTTTTACTGGGCCTGCTGATGCTGGTTATCTCGGGATCTGCGCTGGCGACCATCGATGTGATGCAGTTTAAGGATGAAGCGCAGGAGCAGCAGTTCCGTCAGCTTACCGAACAGCTGCGCTGTCCTAAATGTCAGAACAACAGTATCGCCGATTCTAACTCGATGATTGCCACCGACCTGCGCCAGAAAGTGTACGAACTGATGCAGGAAGGGAAAAGCCAGAAAGAAATTGTCGATTATATGGTGGCGCGCTACGGCAACTTTGTCACTTACGATCCGCCGTTGACGCCGCTTACTGTGCTTTTGTGGGTGATGCCGGTGGTAGCGATTGGTTTGGGCGGCTGGATTATTTTTGCCCGTACTCGCCGACGCGTCCGGGTGAAGCTTGAAGAGTTTCCTGACGACGTTATCCCGGATGGCAAGCGCGGTGGATTTGGGTTGTTTGTGCCCGGCATCGTGGTGGCGCTGATCGTTGGCGCGGTGAGCTATTATGAAACCGGCAGCTATAAGCAGGTTCAGGTCTGGCAGCAGGCCACCGCTCAGGCTCCGGCGCTGCTGGAACGCGCGTTGGATCCGAAAGCTGACCCGCTCAATGAAGAAAATATGACACGTCTGGCGCTGGGACTGCGCACGCGTTTACAAGCCGATCCTACAAACGTTGAAGGTTGGATCATGCTTGGGCGTATTGGCATGGTACTCGGTAACGCCAGTACGGCCACTGAAGCCTATGCCAATGCCTATCGACTGGATCCTAAAAACAGCGATGCGGCGCTGGGTTATGCGGAAGCACTGACCCGTTCATCCGATCCTGACGATAATCGCCGGGGAGGGGAGCTGTTACGCCAGCTGGTGCGCGGCGAGCATGCCAACGTGCGGGTTCTCAGCATGTACGCGTTTAACGCTTTTGAACAGCAGCGCTTCGGCGAGGCGGTTGCGGCGTGGGAGATGATGCTGAAATTATTACCGGCCAATGATACCCGTCGGGCGGTGATAGAACGCAGCATTAAGCAGGCGATGGAGCAGCTAACGCCGCAGGAGAAGTAAGAGTCCAGATTACCCGAAGGCGTGCTGCTTTCGGGCCTGTGCGAGCTTTGTAGGCCGGATAAGACGCTGCTGCGTCGTCATCCGGCATCTCATTGATTACTGCATGCCGCGCGTTTGCAAAAACAGGATGGTGGCAGCAACGCGAGAACGCACGTTGAGTTTGCGCAGCAGGTTGCGAATATGCACCTTCACCGTCTGTTCAGAAATATTCAGCACTGATGCAATCTGTTTGTTCGACAGTCCCTGAGCAAGTTCATGCAATACATCCAGCTCGCGTTCGGTGAGAATGCTGAATGGATCTTCCTGCGCGCCAAACAGGTCACGTTCGCGCAGATATTCGCTAACACGAGCGCTAAACGCTTTACCACCTTTGGCGCCGTTACGAATGGCTTCCAGCAAGACTTCGGGATCGCTATCTTTCAGTAAATAACCATCCGCGCCGGCATCAATTAAGGCGTACACATCGCTGGCGGCATCCGATACGGTAAGAATAATAATTTGCGCGGTGACGCCGTCCCGACGCAGCGCATTCAGGGTGTCCAGCCCGCTCATACCTTTCATATTGAGATCCAGCAGGATCACATCAAGGTCCAGACGGTTTGCCAGATCGATAGCACTTGCGCCGTCGCCTGCTTCAGCGACTACGTCAAATGCGGGATCCAGTTGCAATAATTGACTAATTCCCCGCCGCATGAGTGGGTGGTCGTCGACAATCAGCACCCGAAAAGGCGTTACTTCAGGCATACTATTCTCCTGAGCTTTTATTAGTATCATTATTGTTTTCAGCGCATCAATCGTCCAGATTCATCGCGCTGATGAGAGGATGAATTTTACCCCAATTTGTGCATGGGTAAGTAGCAAAACCTGTGCTGAAGGCTGCTGTAAAACTCAGGAATGCGGAATCGCGGACATAAAAAAAACCAACCGCAAGGGTTGGTTTTTTTAGGGATTTTTGGTCGGCACGAGAGGATTTGAACCTCCGACCCCCGACACCCCATGACGGTGCGCTACCAGGCTGCGCTACGTGCCGACGCTATGGCTGCTAATACTACTGCTTTCCGCTACGAATGCAAGAGGATGCCTCACTAACTGATTTATAATTAATCAGTTAGCAATAAATCGTTTCTCATCCGTCAGAACCTGTAGCAGCAGGCTGAGCTGCGGTTTCTGATCTTTTATTTTCTCGCCACGTAAATCATAGGTCTGATAATTTCCGTTGTTGTTCAGCACCAGCGTCATCTCTGGCGTAGTCACTGCCATCGTGCTGCCGTCAGCGGCGGTCACCCAGTAATGGCGACGTGTAGCATTGAACAAATCCTGCCCCTGCGAGTATTCGTTAGCCGGCGTGCTGACATGCAGCAGGCGCTGCATCAGCGTCGTCATCAGGTCTGTATGATCGGTCAGGCTATTGATACGCTGGGCAGGTGTTCCCGGCCAGTGAATCACCAGAGGAACCTGCAGATGACCGCGCGACCAGGCAAAGTTGTTCTCTTCCTGAGTCAGTGGCACACCGCGGCCAGCGGTGATAATCACCACCGTGTTGTCCAGTTTACCCGAGTCGCGCAGGGCGCTAAGAACACGGTTAATATTGGCATCCACATCCTGAGCGGCGCTGGCGTAGCGTTTGGCAAAGTTCTTCTGGTTACTGTCATCAAGGTTTGTCCCGTTAAAGGAGACCCAGGAGAACCAGCGATTATCTTCCTGCGCGTAGCGTCCCAGCCAGTTAATCCATTGGCTTGCGGTTTGCTCATCAGATTGTGTTTGCACGCTCGGCATGGAGAAGTCTGACAGCAGCGCCTGGCGATAAAGCGGGCTGGTAAAGCCATCCGAGGAGAATAGTCCTAACTGATACCCTTGCTGGTTCAGTGCAGAGATCAGCGCCGCAGGCGTTCGGGTCGACAAAATGCCGTCCATGTAGCTTGGCGATACACCATAGAACAGGCCAAAGATCCCGTTATCCGTGGTGTTGCCTGAGCTCATGTGACGTGTAAAGGAGATATTCTGCCCGGCGAACTCAGCCAGCGCAGGCATCTGTTTTTCAAAGCGTGAGTAGTTCAGGCCGTCTACGGTGATCAGCAGAACGTTCTGGCCGGTGCCCAGATCGCGATAGTGCAGTTCGCTGAGCGGGTACTGCACGGAAACCGCTTCCGGATTACCCTGTTCGATCAGGCGACGCTGATACTCTTGCGCATCCAGCAGGCCATGTTTTTCCAGAAACTTACGCGCCGTCATCGGGTAGGAGAGCGGCAGGTTTGCGCGCTGCATGGTAATCGGGCGATAGAAATTGGCATCTGCCCAGATATACACCACATGCGAGGCGATAAAAGAAACGAAGAAGAATGCCGCTAACGGTTTTGCGAAATGGCGACGACGCGTCAGGCTGCGCAGCTTTTGCCAGCTCCAGGTCGCAAACAACATTTCTATTAACAGGATAACCGGCACGCTGATAAACAACAGTTGCCAGTCACGCGCCGCTTCGTTCTGGTCAGGATTAATGACCAGTTCCCAGACTATCGGGTTAAGGTGCAGGTGGAAGCGGGTGAAAACTTCGCTGTCGATTAACAACAGCGTCATGCCAGCTGTCGCCAGAATAGCTGATAAGAATCGCATCAGCCTCTGGGACATGACGATAAACGTCAGGGGAAACAGGATTAGCAGATAGGTGGCAAACACCAGAAAGCTAAAATGCCCGACAACGCTCAGGTAGGAATATACACGACCTGCAAGGGTTGTCGGCCAGTCGGCGACAAACAGGTAACGGCTACCGAGAACCATGGCCAACAGAATGTTGAACAAGGCAAACCAGTGCCCCCAGCTAACCATCTGGGAGACTTTCTCACGGTAGCGCTGACGATGAGTTACCATAAACTATTGTTCGTTTCCCCGGAGCAGGCTCTTAATGCGCTTGGTCGTCGTTTACCGAAGACTGCAATGCGCGGGCAAAAGAGTTGGCAATCGCCTGGCGCTGGGCCGGTGCGATGCTTGTATTGATAAGGTTAGTCACCATGTTTCCCAGAACCATCAGGGAAAGGTCGGTCGGCGCCTTATGTTTTTCCAGTACGTTGAGCATCTCATTCAGCAGTTGTTCAACGTGTTCGTCACTATAGCGGGAAATTTGTGGCATAAATCGAAATCAGTCTGTTCATGAAAGGGCAACATATTACCGTACAGACAGTTTTTTTTCTGCTTTTTTATCTTCTATTGCGTCACTGCCCGGCAGGTGGTTGAATACCGCCCGGTCTAAAAGGAGAGTTTATCATGAGTCTGGATATCAACCAGATTGCCCTGCACCAGCTTATCAAACGTGACGAGCAGAACCTTGAGCTGGTCTTGCGCGATTCATTACTGGAACCGACAGCGACGGTTGTCGATATGATGGCTGAGTTGCATCGGGTGTATAGCGCCAAGAATAAAGCCTATGGCCTGTTTAGCGAAGAGAGTGAACTGGCGCAAACGCTGCGTTTACAGCGTCAGGGCGAAGAGGATTTTCTGGCATTTAGTCGTGCCGCGACCGGACGCTTGCGGGACGAGCTGGCGAAATATCCTTTTGCCGACGGCGGCATTGTCCTGTTCTGCCATTACCGCTATCTGGCGGTAGAGTATCTGCTGGTCGCCGTGCTGAACAATTTAAGCAGCATGCGCGTCAATGAAAATCTGGATATCAACCCGACGCACTATCTGGATATCAATCATGCGGACATCGTGGCGCGTATTGATTTAACCGAGTGGGAAACCAATCAGGAGTCCACACGCTATCTGACGTTCCTGAAAGGGCGGGTAGGGCGCAAAGTCGCCGATTTCTTTATGGATTTCCTCGGTGCCAGCGAAGGTCTGAACGCCAAAGCACAAAACCGTGGCCTGCTGCAGGCGCTCGATGACTTTACCAATGAGGCTCAACTCGATAAAGCCGAACGCCAGAACGTGCGTCAGCAGGTGTACAGCTACTGTAACGAGCAGCTGCAGGCTGGTGAAGAGATCGAACTGGAGTCGCTGTCTAAAGAGCTTTCCGGCGTCAGTGAAGTCAGCTTCAGCGAATTTACCGCTGATAAAGGCTACGAGCTGGAAGAGAGCTTCCCTGCGGATCGCAGTACGCTGCGTCAGTTAACCAAATTTGCCGGCAGCGGCGGTGGGTTAACCATTAACTTCGACGCTATGTTACTGGGTGAACGTATTTTCTGGGATCCGGCGACGGACACCTTGACCATCAAAGGTACGCCGCCGAACCTGCGCGACCAGCTGCAGCGCCGCACGTCTGGCGGGAAATAAAACCGTGTGCCGGGTGAGAGCGTTAACGCCTTATCCGGTCGACGAGAACCATCAGTATCGATGACAAAATCCCATAAAAAAACCCCGCCTTGGCGGGGTTTTTCTTCAACTTGTTTGCGATTACGCGCGAACGAAGTCGATGTGAGTCAGCTTCGGCTTGAACGGGTGACGCTGTACAGCCTGAGCTTTAACTTTAACTTCTTTACCGTCAACAACGATGGTCAGAACTTCGCTGTAGAATTCAGCTTTAGCTTGCATGTTCATAACTGCATCGTGATCCAGTTCGATAGCAATCGGGGCTTCTGCGCCACCGTAGATGATTGCCGGGAACTTGTTAGCGGCACGCAGGCGGCGGCTCGCACCCTTACCCTGCTCTTTACGTACTTCAGCGTTGATAGTAAACATTTAAATCTCTCTTTAATAATTCCTGCTACAGGCGACCCAGCAACAGGTAAGTGATCTGCTTTGCGTATGCAAAAGCGGGCGAGATTCTATACTCAAACGGCTGGTACATCAATCAAAAGTACGATTAACCGCGTAATTCATGTGCCCGACGAAAGCGTCCTTCATAATCGAAGACCTTTTCACGGACCTGCCAGTACTGACCTTTCATGCGCGCCACCACGAAATCAGGATGCCGTAACAACGCCTGCTGATTGAGGATATCGGCGGCGGTTATCCAGCGTAAGGGTATACCGGGTGTTCGGGTGTGCGGGCGAATAAACAGTTGTTCGAAGGCCGTACGCTGCGCGGGAGTGTGCAGGCGAAAGCGTTCGCTGACGTCAGCGCCATCTTCATCGTAATAGGTGATTTTCAGCCATTCGCCTTTATCATCCTGCCCGTTTTGTAACACCATACCGCTACAGCGCAGGACCAGCGCATCTTTGAGCCTGAGCGCGGCTTTCAGCATGTCATCCGGGTCAACCAGCACCGTGTCGCACTCGCGACAACGGCGGGCGGCGATGTCATTTTCCGCGTTGCACTGTGGGCAGTTTTTAAAACGGAAACGAAAATCGCACTGTTCGCGATGGCCGTCATCATCTTCAAACCATCCCTGGCAGCGGCGGCCAAAATGTTCAATCAGCGTGCCGTCTGCCGTGGTTTTGCCCCAGAAGGTGTTTGCAAATCCGCAGGCAGGACAGAACACCTGTACCGGAACGTTGTCGCTTTTCCCTTTCGGAGCACCCACTTCCGGTGCGTACAGATCGTGCGGGTTGCCGGCGTAATCGAGGATCAGACAGTCGGTTTTACCCGGTGCAAGGCGCAACCCACGACCAACAATTTGTTGGTAAAGGCTAACTGACTCTGTTGGGCGCAGAATGGCGATAAGGTCGACGTGCGGTGCATCGAAGCCGGTGGTCAGGACCGATACATTCACCAGATAGCGAAAACGCTGGGCTTTGAACTCTTCAATCAGCACGTCGCGCTCAGCGCCTGGCGTATCTCCAGTGATTAGCGCGGCGTCGTCAGCGGGCAGCAGGCCCTGAATTTCTTTGGCGTGCTCAACGGTGGCGGCGAAAATCATCACCCCTTTGCGGGTTTGGGCAAACTCGATAATCTGGCTGATGATATGTGGCGTTATTCGTTGCTGCTTTTTCAGCTCCTGATTCAGATCCGCTTCGCTAAACAGGCCGTTACTCTGCGCCTGCAGGCGACTAAAGTCATACTGCACGACCGGCATGTCGAGGCGTTCTGGCGGCGTCAGGTAGCCGTGTTTAATCATGTAGCGCAGCGGTAATTCATAAATGCAGTCGCGAAACAGCGCTTTTTCATCGCCGCGCACCATACCATGATAATGAAAATGATAAATCCAGCCCTTACCCAAACGAAAAGGTGTGGCAGTAAGCCCGAGCAGACGTAAGTGGGGATTTACTTTAGTCAGGTGAGTGAGGATTTGCTGATACTGACTCTCTTCATCATCGCCAATACGGTGGCATTCATCGACGATCAGCAGGGAGAATTCACCCTGAAAGGCCTCCAGATTACGCGCTACCGACTGTACGCTGCCAAAGACTACTTTCCCGTGGCTCTCTTTACGCTTCAGGCCTGCGGCAAAAATATCGGCTTCAAGCCCCAGCGCACAATATTTGGCATGGTTTTGTGCGACCAGTTCTTTGACGTGCGCCAGTACCAGTACGCGACCACGTGCCACGCGGGCCAGTTCAGCAATCACCAGACTTTTGCCCGCGCCGGTTGGCAGGACGATAACCGCCGGGGTGCGGTGGTGGCGAAAATGGTTGAGCGTGGCGTCCACGGCTTCTTTTTGGTACGGGCGAAGAGTAAAAATCATGAGCTCATTAAGGTAAACAGCAACAATGTATAGTATGCCATGAATCATTTCCCTTGAGGGATGGTGTAACACCGCTATACTGGGCGGATAATAGTCCCACTTTTCGGGCGTAAACCCGCTTCTCGTATTTTTACAGGCAAAAATCACACTCATGCGACTTGATAAATTTATCGCTCAGCAACTCGGCGTCAGCCGCGCTATTGCCGGGCGTGAGATCCGTGCTAACCGCGTTACCGTCGACGGTGAAATCGTTAAAAACAGTGCCTTTAAGCTGCTACCAGAACACGACGTCGAATATGACGGTAATTCCCTGGTTCAACAAAATGGCCCGCGCTATTTTATGCTGAATAAGCCTCAGGGTTATGTTTGCTCAACGGATGACCCGGATCATCCGACGGTGCTCTATTTCCTTGATGAACCGGTTGCCTACAAACTGCATGCGGCAGGGCGTCTGGATATCGACACCACCGGACTGGTACTGATGACCGATGACGGACAGTGGTCGCATCGTATCACCTCTCCTCGTCACCATTGTGAGAAAACCTATCTGGTGACGCTGGAGTCGCCAGTGGCAGACGATACCGCCGAGCAGTTTGCCCATGGCGTACAGTTGCATAATGAAAAAGACCTGACCAAACCGGCTGTTCTGGAGGTCATTACGCCAACTCAGGTGCGATTGACCATCAGCGAAGGGCGCTATCATCAGGTAAAACGTATGTTTGCCGCGCTGGGTAACCACGTTGTGGAACTGCACCGTGAACGAATTGGTGACATCAGGCTTGATGACGATCTGGAGCCGGGTGAATACCGTCCATTGACCGAAGAAGAAATCGCCAGCGTTAACTTAACCCCGCGTTAATTTCAGGAGCTAAATGTGACCACCCGGCAGAACTCGTCAATTGCCATAGTCTTTATCCTTGGCTTGTTAGCCATGCTGATGCCGTTGTCGATTGATATGTATCTTCCGGCGCTACCTGTTATCTCAGAACAGTTTGGTGTGCCTGCGGGTAGCGCGCAGATGACCCTCAGTACCTATATTCTGGGGTTTGCAGTGGGGCAGTTGCTCTATGGCCCAATGGCTGACAGCATTGGGCGCAAGCCGGTGATTCTGGGCGGAACGCTGGTGTTTGCGGCGGCGGCAGTGGCCTGCGCCCTGGCGCAAACTATCGATCAACTGATCGTGATGCGTTTCTTCCACGGTCTGGCTGCTGCGGCGGCGAGCGTGGTAATCAACGCCCTGATGCGCGATATCTATCCAAAGGAAGAGTTCTCGCGCATGATGTCATTCGTCATGTTGGTCACCACGATAGCGCCATTACTGGCACCTATCGTGGGTGGTTGGGTGCTGGTATGGCTGAGCTGGCACTATATCTTTTGGATCCTCGCCATGGCGGCTGTTCTGGCGTCGGTGATGATCTTTACGCTGATCAAAGAGACCCTGCCTGTAGAGCGTCGCCAGCCGTTTCGCCTGCGTACCACTATTGGCAACTTTGCCTCGCTGTTTCGTCATAAACGAGTGCTGAGCTATATGCTGGCCAGTGGGTTCAGCTTTGCCGGGATGTTCTCGTTTCTGAGCGCCGGACCCTTTGTTTACATTGAGATCAACCACGTTTCACCGCAGCATTTCGGTTATTACTTCGCACTGAACATCGTATTCCTGTTCGTGATGACTATCATCAACAGTCGCTTTGTGCGTCGGGTTGGGGCATTGAATATGTTCCGTACCGGTCTGTGGATCCAGTTCGTGATGGCGGGATGGATGGTCTTTAGCGCACTGTTTGGGCTGGGGTTCTGGGCTCTGGTCGTTGGCGTTGCGGCGTTTGTTGGCTGTGTATCGATGGTGTCATCAAACGCCATGGCGGTTATTCTGGATGAATTTCCGCATATGGCGGGAACGGCGTCATCGCTGGCTGGGACATTCCGCTTTGGTATTGGCGCCATTGTCGGGGCCCTGTTGTCTCTGGCGACCTTTAACTCGGCCTGGCCAATGATATGGTCGATCGCATTTTGCGCTACCTGCTCAATTCTCTTCTATCTTTACGCCAGTCGCGCTCAAAAACGGTGATCTATTACACAACCTGGGGGCCATAAGGTCTCCAGAGTTGATGTACATCAACCGCAAATCTATCATTTCCCCCGCTTATGTTTATTTTATGTAAAATCAATTTATGTAAAAAGTCACATCATTGTAGTTAAAAAGGTTGAGTTAGATCGCAGAAACGAGTACATATAGCCCGGAAATATGCCAGAACCGTTGAATAAATTTAATTACTGGGTTCTGTAAGCAGCATAAGTACTGGATGTAAACGTTTACCAACTGTTTAAAGACGTATTGTCAATGATGTGTTAATATTGATGTAAAATAATTGTGAAGTGATTGTGCTTCCAGGGAAAGAAAGTGATGACATTACAACTCTCAATCGTTCATCGTCTGCCGCAGAGCTATCGTTGGTCGGTGGGTTTCGCAGGTTCGAAAGTTGAACCGATTCCGCAAAACGGTCAGAGTAATGAGAACAGCCTGGTGGCACTCAAATTGCTCAGTCCTGATGGTGACAGCGCGTGGTCAGTCATGCATAAGCTCAGCCAGGCCCTCAGTGATATCGAGGTTCCTTGTTCCGTACTGGAATGTGAAGGGGAGCCGTGCCTGTTTGTGAATCGCCAGGACGAATTTGCCGCGACCTGCAGACTGAAAAACTTCGGCGTGGCTATCGCAGAACCGTTTTCAAACAACAATCCTTTTTGAGCGTCAGCTTAGCGCGAGCAGCTGACGTGTATAGGCCTGCTGTGGTGCGTTAAAGACGTGCTCGCATTGCCCTTGCTCCACGACCTCTCCCTGACGTAGCACAATAACCTGATGGCATAACGCGCGTACTACGTGCAAATCATGGCTGATAAAAATATAAGCCAGCCGATGCTTTTCCTGTAAGGATTTTAACAACGTCAGGATTTGCGCCTGTACGGTCCTGTCGAGCGACGATGTTGGTTCATCCAGAATGATCAGGGAAGGTTTGAGAATCAATGCTCTCGCAATAGCAATGCGTTGGCGTTGCCCACCAGAAAACTCCGCAGGATAACGATGTCGCGTTTCGCTATCCAATCCCACTTCCGCCATTACCGCTTTCACCTGTGCCTCGCGTTGTTCGGCTGACAGGGTAGGCTGATGAACGCGCAACCCCTCCTCGATAATCTGTAGCACGCTCAGGCGTGGGTTTAGCGAGGAGTTGGGATCCTGAAATACCACCTGAATACGGTGACGGACCGGCAACAGCTGGCGTCGATTTAAGGTATGCAGTGCCAGACCATCGAACACAATGCTTCCCTGCGAGGTGATTAACCGCAGAAGCGCCAGTCCGGTAGTGCTTTTTCCTGAGCCTGACTCTCCCACCAGCCCCAGCGTTTCACCGGGCCGGAGGGAAAAACTGACGTCGTTAACGACGACGTTGTGGTCCACCACGCGTTTCAGGATACCTTTGCGGATAGGAAAGGCGACGCGGAGTTTTTCCACTTCCAGCAACGGAGCTTGCCCGACAGGCAAAAGTACCGGGTCGCCGGAAGGTTCGCTGTTTAACAATTTCTTCGTGTAGGGATGCGTTGGCGCAGTGAGCAACTGTGCTGCTCTATTTTGCTCAACGCACTGGCCGTTTTGCATGACCGCCACGGTATCGGCCAGTTTTTTCACAATGCTCAGGTTGTGGGTGATGAACAGTAATCCCATGTTCAGTTCGCGCTGTAGTTCCCTCAGCAGTTGCAGGATCTGTGCCTGGACGGAAACGTCCAGCGCGGTAGTCGGTTCATCGGCAATAAGCAGCTCCGGTCGTGTTAGCAACGCCATGGCGATCATCACGCGCTGGCGTTCACCGCCGGACAGTTGGTGCGGGTAATCTGCGAGACGTTTGGCTGCCTGACGGATGCCTACGCGATCCAGGCAGGTCAGGATTTCTGCCCGCGCCGCCTCCCGACGCATTCCCCTATGCAGCGACAGCACTTCATAAAGCTGTTTTTCCAGATTGTGGAGCGGGTTCAGTGACACCATCGGCTCCTGGAAAATCATGGCGATTTTATTCCCCCGTACGCCGCGAAGCGTCTGCTCGTTGGCGTGAAGTAATGATTCACCATGAAAACGGATGTCCCCGGAAGGGTAAACTACCGGAGGGGACGGTAACAACCGTAGGATAGAAAGCGCGGTCACGCTTTTCCCCGAGCCAGACTCGCCCACCAGCGCTAGCGTTTGTCCGGCATCAACCCGTAGTGAGAGGGCATTGACTACGGTGCGCACGGTCTCTTGTTGACGAAAACCTACCGATAAATTTTCAATGGCTAACAGAGGTTGTGTCATTTTAAATCGCCTTGTTGGGATCAAACGCATCGCGTACCGCTTCACCAATAAAGATCAGTAGTGATAGTAGCAGGGCAACGGAGATGAACGCGGTGATGCCAAGCCACGGTGCCTGCAGGTTGTTTTTACCCTGTAACAGGAGTTCTCCCAGTGATGGCGAGCCAAGCGGTAAACCGAACCCAAGAAAATCCAGTGAGGTCAGAGTAGTTATCGAGGCGCATAAAATAAACGGTAAAAAAGTCAGGGCCGCGACCATCGCGTTGGGCAGCATATGACGCAGAATAATACTGCGATCGCTTACGCCTAGCGCTTGAGCGGCTCGAATGTAATCAAAGTTTCGGGTACGTAAAAATTCCGCGCGCACCACGCCAACCAGGCTCATCCAGCCAAACAGCACAGTAATGCCCAGCAGCCACCAGAAGTTAGGCTGGACCACGCTCGACAATAGAATGATGAGAAACAGCGTTGGCATTCCTGACCAAACTTCAATGAATCGTTGCCCCCACAGGTCCACCTTGCCGCCATAATAGCCCTGAATTGCGCCAGCCATAATGCCCATCACGCTCGAACAGAGGGTGAGCATTAGACCAAACAAGACAGAAATACGTGTGCCGTAGAGGATGCGCGCCAGTACATCACCGCCGTTGGCGTCTGTTCCCAGCCAGTTTTGTGCGGAAGGCGGGGAAGGGAAGGGCTTATCGGTGGCAAAGTTAATGCTGGTGGCCCCAAAGCGTATTGGTGCCCACAGGATCCAGCCCTGGTTTTCCAGGCGCTGTTGTAGCCACGGGTCCTGATAATCAGCCTGAGTCGCCAGCGGTCCGCCGAAGTCGCTTTCACTGTAGTTTTTGAACAGGGGGAAATACCAGCTATTGTCGTAGCGCACCAGTAGCGGCTTATCATTGGCAATCAGTTCTGAACACAGGCTAAGACCGAACAGCACCAGAAAAATCCACAGCGACCAGTAGCCGCGACGATTGTGGCGAAAGCGCGCCCAGCGGGCCTGATTGACGGGGCTTAATCGCGACATTAGCGTCCCTCAAAATCAATACGAGGATCGACCAGCGTATAGCTGATGTCGCTGAGGATATTCAGCAGCAGACCGATCAGGGTGAAGATATAAAGCGTGCCAAACATTACCGGGTAGTCGCGTGATACGGTGGATTCATAACCCAGCAATCCCAGGCCGTTAAGCGAAAACATCACTTCAATCAGCAGTGAGCCGGTAAAAAACATGCTGATAAACGTTGCCGGGAAGCCGGCGATCACCAGCAACATGGCATTGCGAAACACATGTTTCCACAGAATATTTTTCTCGCTGACCCCTTTAGCGCGTGCGGTGACGACATATTGTTTGCGCACCTCATCCAGAAATGAGTTCTTGGTCAGCATAGTCAGTGCGGCAAACCCACCAACCACCGTCGCCAGCACCGGCAGGGTAATATGCCAAAGGTAGTCGGTTACTTTCTGATACCAGGGCAGGGAGTCAAAATTGGCGGATACCAGCCCGCGAAGCGGGAACAGGTCGTAGTAGCTTCCCCCGGCAAAAAAGACGATCAGCAAAATGGCAAACAGAAAGGCCGGTATGGCATAGCCGATAATAATAAATGCGCTGCTCCAGACATCAAACCGGCTGCCGTTATGCACCGCTTTGCGGATCCCAAGCGGTATCGACACCAGATAGATGATGAGCGTACTCCACAGCCCCAGCGTGACGGAAACAGGCAGGCTGTCTTTGATAAGCGTCAGCACCGAGGCGCTACGAAACAGGCTGTCACCGAAATCGAAACGAATGTAATCCCAGAGCATTTTGAAGTAACGCTCATGAATGGGCTTATCGAACCCATAGCGGCGAGTGATTTCGGCGATCACTTCCGGGTCCAGACCCCGGCCGCCTCGATAATTACTGTCGCTGATGTTACCAACGCCGGTTTGCGCGTGGCTGGCACGAACGCCTTCGCTACCCGCGCCGGGTAATGCCCCGTTTTGCCCGAACTCAATGGCGGCGACGGCCTGTTCAACCGGTCCGCCTGGGGCTATTTGCACGATAAAAAAGTTGATGGTGATGATGGCCCAAAGCGTTGGGATCACCAGCAGTAGACGTCGAATCAGATACGCGCCCATTTATTCTCCCTGTCGTCTGGCAGCGGGCAGTTTCGCCGCTTTGTTGACGTCATACCACCAGTTGTCGAGGCCAATGGTGTAAATTGGGCGAATAGCAGGATGTGAAAATTTATCCCACCATGCAATGCGATCCTCTGCCATAAACCACATCGGCAACATGTAGTAGTTCCAGGTTAATACCCTGTCCAGTGCCCGGCCTAGTGGGATCAATTTGGCTTTATCACCTTGTGCCGCGATGATTTGGTCGATCAGTTTATCAATCACCGGGCTTTGTACGCCGGGGGCGTTGTAGCTGGAGTCAATATATTGAGAGGCCCACAGAATTTGCAGGTCTGAACTCGGCCACGGCATCGCGCGATACAACCTCGGCATCATGTCATAGTCGCGACTGCGCAGGCGGTTCGTGATTTGTGAGTTATCCACCTGGCGGATATTCATGGTAATACCTAAGCGCTGCAGGTTGTGCTGGAACGGCAGCACCCATTGACTGTTGCTGCCCGCCGGGAGCAACAGTTCAAAGCTCAGAGGTTTACCGCTGGCGCTATTTACCCGCTGCTGACCCTTTAGTACCCACCCGGCCTGCTCCAGTAAGGTATCGGCTTTCAACAGGTTGTCGCGATCGTAGCCATCGCCTTTTGATTTTGGCGGCTGATAGATTTGGCTAAAGACCTCAGGGGGGAGATCTTTTTTCAAGGGCGCGAGTATCACCAGCTCATCTGCGTCGGGGTATTTTGTCGCGGCATATTCGGTATTCTGAAAATAGCTGTTGGTCCGGCTCCAGGCATTATAGAACAGCGCTTTATTCATCCATTCAAAATCAAAAGCCAGCGTGATGGCTTCCCGTACCCGTCGGTCGCTGAATACCGGACGCTGAATATTAAATGCCAGCCAGCGGGTATCCTGCGCGGACTCGTTTTTTTGCTCATCTTTGATGATGTAATGATTCGCGAAATTTTTCCCGGTATAACGCGTCGCCCAGTTTTTGGCATCATTTTCAAGACGCAGATCAAACGCACCGGCCTTAAACGCTTCAAAGGCGACGTTATCATCCAGATAGTAGTCGTAGCGGATGGTATCAAAGTTCCAGCGTCCACGATTGACTGGCAGATTAGCGGCCCAATAATCTTTGACGCGCGAATAGACAATATACTGGCCCATCTTCCATTTCGTAATGCGATAAGGGCCACTGGCGAGCGGCGGCGATGATAAGGGATCGCTGAGCTTATGATCTTTCCAGTACTTCTCTGACATCACGGGTAATGAAAACAGGCTGAGCATGTCCTCTTTACCCGGTTTGGCTAATTCAATGCGTACGGTTAATGGCGCGATGGCTTTTACCGTTGTTCCCTTGTAGACCAGACGAAACTGCGGCACGCCTTCAGTCATAAATTTGTGGAAGGTGAATGCGACGTCGCGGGCGGTAATGGGTGAGCCATCGTGAAAACGCGCTCGTGGATTAATGGCAATTTCTACCCAGGAATAGTCGTCAGCATAGCGTGCGCTGTCGGCAATGAGCGGGTAATAGCTACCAGGTTCATCGTCAGAGGTCGTAAACAACGTATCGTAAAGCGTTTCGGTACGTGCACCAGGGTTACCGCGCATCGCATAGCGGTTAAAGTTGTCAAACGTGCCAATGGCGGACAGGGTGATTTGACCCCCTTTAGGGGCTGCGGGATTTACATAATCGAAGTGATTAAAGTTAAATGCGTACTTCGGTTCACCCAGTACGGCAAAAGCATAGCTTTCTTTGATGGATTGCGCCTGGGCGCTAAACCCGATGAGGGTAATAAACAGAAACAGTACGCGAGGGATCATATAAAAGCGATTTCCTTTTCCTGCCACAACCCGACGGGCATCATGCCTGAAAGATAAGGGATGTAGCGGCGAGTGAGAGTATATGAATCGCATACTGCGATCACCACGTCGGCTTATTGGGCTGTGCCATCCAACGCACAAAATCAGCAAGCTTTAATGGTCGGCTAATCCAGTATCCCTGGAAAAAATGCACCCCACGATCGCGCAGCCAACGGGCTTGCTCAGGAGTTTCTACCCCTTCCGCAACCGTCAGCATATTAAGACGTTTAGAAAGTGTCAACACGGCGTCCAGAACCGGAGAGGTCAGGGTTTCCGTCCCGATGGCGTTAATAAATCCGCGATCGATTTTCAGGTAGTCAACGGTAAAGCGTTCCAGATAAATAAGCGCGCTATGGCCGGTGCCAAAATCATCAATCGCAATTTCAAAACCTGCGGAATGTAGCCATTCAAATAGCTTTGTGGCCTCGTGCTGATTGAGCATATCTCGTTCAGTGATTTCCAGCACTATCTGAAAATAGTTTGCGGGAAGTGAAGCGTGCAGGTGCCGGATGTCGTCTTTAAATGTCTCGCCATGCAGATGCGATGGCGCGATATTGATCCCCAATTTTGCGCCAGCGGGTAACACTTTTTGCAGCGCCGGGGCATCCTGGGCGATCAACTTAAAGAGATGCTGAGTCAGCGGGACAATCATTTTCTGTGATTCAGCGTAATGAATAAAGGCATCCGGTGGGATCTCGCCCGTTGTTGGGTGATTCCAACGTAACAGGACCTCGACGCCTTTCACTTCCAGCGTTTGCATCTCTACGACGGGCTGGTACACCACATAAAACTGGTTATGCTTGATGGCGTTGAGGATATCTTTGCCTGGGCGTAAACGGATGCTGTAGATGTAGTACCAGAGGAGAAGGGCGGCAATAATCCCGGCCATACATCCCAACAAAATAGAATACCAGACGTCGGTATAGCTCCACTCTTGTGCGTATAAGCGAATTTTAAGCGGGATCCCTTCAAGAGTGGCCTGCCGCCAGGAGGTATGAGGAAGAGCGGAGACATCGATGATTCGCGATGAGAATGTCGAAATTGCGGTATTACCGACGATAATTGCAATACCGTCAAAATCATCCTGCCGGGCGGTATAGAGCAGATAAGGTGCCAGATTGATATTCAGTGAGGTAAATACGCCGCTATCGTTGAACGACGCGTTTCGGTGCCAAATCATGATCGCTGGTTTGTCCGGCATCATGGGCGTACCGGGAAGTAATTCCACATCAATATTTCTGCTGATATCGAGGTTCGGGATCAAATCTAAAATCGGAGTGAACATGGAACCTGTTGCGGAAGAGCAGAAAGCGATACCGTCTTTTACCAGTAAGAAAGCGCGAACGTTCAGGCTAAAGGCTGCACTGGAGGTCAGTTTAGCGCCAACTTGTTGGCAACTGTTGGCAACCAGCGGCTGAAGGGCATCGGTGGTGGTTTTGAGGTCGGTAAAGTAGCTGCTGACGTAATTCTGGATATCGGCAAGGAGCGTGTCGTACTTAACTTCTCGTTTATGCCAGGTGACGAAAAACTGCAGGGTACTCACGAGTATTGCGACGATAAGCCCCGTTAACATACAGGAAAGCAGGATTTTCCGACCGGATGAAGAAGAGCGTCTGAACATAGATCCTTATTTTACCTGATTTAACCGCTTACTCTGTATGAATATAACCTGAAATGACTCATGTTGTGAGATTTTTCTTAGTCGCAGGGGGAAACAAAAAAGCACCGCCGAAGCAGTGCTTTTGGAATGTCTCATCAGGATAGCCAAGGGATAGCTGCCAAACGAAACTAACTGCGGCTCAGAACCCGGCGAGCTTCGTTGTAGCGTTTTTTCCAGTAAGGCTCGTTCATGCTGGAAATGATAACGCCACTGCTGGTCGAGGCATGTACAAACTGGTTGTTACCGATATAAATACCGACGTGACGGCCAGTAGAACCAGCACGGAACAGAACCAGATCGCCTGTGCGCAGATTAGTGCGCGAAACGGATTTTCCCGTTTCCTGTTGTTCATAGGTTGAGCGCGGAAGCTCTAAACCAAATTGCTCGCGGAATGTACGCTGCACGAAGCTTGAGCAATCAATACCTTTTTTGGTGCTGCCGCCAAGGCGGTAACGCACGCCTTTCCAGTCAGCATACTGGTCCATAATACGTGATTTAACATCGATATTACGTACCATATTTTCAAATTCATCCTGAGAGGCTTGCAGTGAAGAGTTATCTCCATTGCCCACAGCATGCGTCTCAGAATGCATATTCTTGGCGGTGTTCGTTGTGCTACATGCAGAAAGCAGAACCGCAACTGCTATCGCGGGTATGCCCCGCAAGATATATCTCAAAATCGGTTGAGATTTGACCATTTTGTTTGTTTTCCCTTGAAGTCCTTAACGATAAATATCGTTATAAAAAATGCCAAACGTGACGAGACTAATTACCATCGCACGATGAGACAATTCCTTAAGGTCAAATCTGTGGCAGAACGCACAAATTTATTCTGAAAGGGAATAATTATCCCGCGAGGCAAAACGAGTTCGAGATTACCCGATCGTTCCGGTCAATGCGAGTGATTTTACGTGATTTCTTATAAGAAAAATTGATACAGAAAGTGAATAAACGGCATTGTCTAAATTAAGAACAGTTAGGGCGAAAAATACGCAACCTACTCATTTTAAACATGAATAAGATGACAGGAGAATGACAATCAGAATGATGAAATATTGCCCGGCATCATCAGGGAATCAGAAGTATCCCTGATGATGTTAATTACTCTGCGTTATTTGTTTAAAAATTGTTTGTTTTTGCCGGGTAGATAATTCACGAACAGAGTGACTAATCGGTCGCTTAATGGCGTCATTAGCCACCAGGGAAGGCCAATCAAGACCACCGTCATGGAGCCAACCACGATATCAGTGAGCCAATGAGCGCCAATCATTACGCGCGGAAAGGCAAAAACCACAGCAATAATAAGGCCGATTATTCCTGCGACTTTTCCGAAATAACGCAGCATAAATGCGGAAAAAATAAGCAGCATCATGCCGTGATCGCCAGGAAAACTGTCTTTCGACGCATCTTTGGTCGGAATATGCAGCAGTTCGCTGACGCGATAAATATTATCCAGCATAAGCGTGGGGCTGGCGCGTTTAACGGGAATAAGCGCCTGGCCCAGCTGATTTAATACCACTGCGGTGAACAGCATAACCAAACCAATTGCCACAATGCGTCGGCGACCTTCCGACGTCTCTTTGAGCCAAAAGTGCAGCATCAATGCGCCCATAGCCAGCAATGAGCAGCCATCAAATGCCCGATTATTGGTAATAGCAACAACCCATAAGAACAGCGGGCTTTCCACCAGTTTATGATTAAAGAAGCGGAAGACGCCCGTATCGAGTGAAGACCAGAACCCATGCCCGGCTGGAATATACCAGGACAGAAACAGTGCCAGACCCGCAATATTAAGCAGGAGGATTAAAGGGTATCGGGTTTTCATCGTCGTTTACCATTGCTAAAAACGAAGGCAACCTTACGCGCTAGCGTCTAAACGAAGTCTCAACAACGCGCTCTGTAACGCATTCCAGTCAGTCTCGGTATCGGCGATGAGTTCAATACGGCTATCCGGTGGCGCGACGTTTTGCGTCTCTATATGCCAGTCGTCTCCCTGGCGGTTAATGCGTACCAGTCCTTCTTTAATACGCATTACCCCCTTCACGCGTCCAACAGGAGCAAGACGCGACCATTCCAGCAGACCGATGGTATCGAACACTGTATCGGCGTCAAAAATCCAACCGCAGGCCTGATGGCCCTGACCGCTGTTCAGGCTACGACGCCAACGCTGCTGTGCGGGTAAGCTCAACGCTGCCAGCCCCTTTTTGTTGGCATGGCTATGGGCGTGCTCCGCGCTTGCAGGAAGCTCCGCCAGGTTTAGTCGGGGCAAATCCAGTAGCTGACCGTCAATTTGCCCATGGTCGGCATGAACTAACTGGCGATTACCACCGTAGTGTTGCCACCAGCTTTGTAGGGCGTTTTCGCTTTCCGTCGTGGCACGGTCGGTTTTGTTGGCAACAATGATATCAGCGGCGGCCAGCTGATCGCGGAAATTGTCATTGGCGACGCTTTTCTCATCCAGTAACAGGCGAGGATCAAGGATACAGAGGGTTGCGCGCAGATCGATCCACGGCTCATAAACCGGTGCGGTGAGTAAATCCAGAATCTGTTTGGGATGCCCGAGGCCGGTGGGTTCAATCAGCAGGCGGTCGGGTTTTCCCTGACGCAGCAGCGTATTGAGGCCAACCTGCATTGGCAGACCGTTAACACAGCACATACAGCCGCCGGGGATCTCTTTTAGCAGCGCACCGCTGTCGGCCAGCAACGCGCCATCAATGCCAACTTCACCAAACTCATTAACCAGCACGGCCCACTTCTCAGCAGGGTCTTTGTTTGCCAACAAATGAAGAATAGAGGTGGTTTTGCCACTGCCGAGAAAACCAGTGATGAGATTGGTTTTAGTCACATTTACTCCAGAATCATAAATTACCGTAATGGCATTTAACAATCCTGGCGAAAAACGGGGAAAAAGAGAAGGGGTGAGAGGACGAAGAGGCGCTTCGTCCTGCTTAATGGCAGAAATCGTTAACTTTTTAACGTCTCAATGACAGCCTGATGCGCACCGTATTGGGCAATGCGTTGCCAGGCCTGCTGAATGGCCGCGACAAACTGCGGATTCTGTACGAGATCGGTAGCGAAAATCTCGCGCAGCGAAAGCAGGGCGTTGACGCGTTCTGACTCTGTGCTCTGTTTAACCAGAGCGGCAATTTTGTCACTCAACGGGTCACGAACATCAATAGCGGTGCCTGAATCATCCACGCCGCTCACATAACGCATCCAGCCTGCGACGCCGAGCGCCAGCAGTGGCCACTCGCTTTGGCGGGCTAAATGTACGCGGATCCCTTCCAACATGCGCTGGGGTAATTTCTGGCTACCGTCCATCGCGATTTGCCAGGTTTTATGTTTCAACGCTGGGTTGGCAAAACGCTCCAACAGGCTTAGGGCATACTGGTCTAAATCAACATCGGTAATTTGCAGCGTAGGTGCCTGTTCGTTGAGCATCAGGCGGTAAGCGGCTTCACGAAATGCGCTGTCCTGCATACAGTCGCTGATGTGCTGGAACCCGGCCAGATAGCCGAGATAAGCGAGAAACGAATGACTGCCGTTCAGCATCCGCAGTTTCATTTGTTCCCACGGCAACACATTTTCGACCATCTGGACGCCCGCCGTTTCCCATTGTGGGCGGCCACACACAAAATTATCTTCAATCACCCACTGGATAAACGGTTCGCAGCTGATTGCGCAAGGATCGGCAACCCCCAGCTCGCGGGCAATTTCGGCCAGTGACTCTTCAGTGGCGGCAGGGACAATGCGGTCGACCATGGTGCCTGGGAAACTGACATGCTCCTGAATCCAGGTTGCCAGTTCTGGTGTACGTTTCTCCGCCATTCCAAGGACGGCGTTTTTTACCACATGACCATTGTCCGGGATGTTATCGCAAGAGAGGACGGTAAACGGCTGTAGCCCGCGTTCACGTCGGCGGTGTAGGGCTTCAACAATAATTCCGGGGGCAGAGTGCGGTTCAGTCGGTGTTTGCAGATCGTGAGCAATACGTGGATTACTGAGGTCTAACGAACCTGTCGCCGGATCGATGCAGTAGCCTTTTTCTGTGATGGTTAGCGAGACAATAGCCACCTGAGGTTCGCAGAATTTTTCGATAATGGCCGCCAGCGAATCCAGCCTGGCGTTGAGACATTCGTTGACGGCGCCGATAACAATTGGTTGGTTACCGTTGGCCCCTTTTTCCAGCACGGTAAATAAATGATCCTGTTCGCGCAGTTGGCTCATCAGTCGATCGCCGCTGAACAGACTGATCTCACAAATACCCCAGTCACCACCCTGCGCATTCAGCACCCTGTCGGTTAGTAACGCCTGATGGGCGCGGTGAAAAGCACCGAAACCAAAATGCACAATCCGCGTTTTTAATTGCTGGCGGTCGTATTGCGGCATCATGACATTTTCCGCCAGTGGCGCTGAGGCAATAGTTTTCATTTAATACACCTGATTAACCATAAATTAACAATGGCAGTATAAAGTTATATGACAACAAATTGAATTGGTGTGCCTCATTTATCCGGGGAATGTGAGCTTGATCAACCAATCATCGGCAATGTGTTGATCAGTTGACGGATGCCTGTATGGTAGTCGTCATTAAGATGATTTAATTTGGTATAACAACTTGTGAGGTGAAACAATGGAACAAACCTGGCGTTGGTACGGACCTAATGATCCGGTATCGCTTGATGATGTGCGTCAGGCTGGCGCAACGGGTGTTGTGACCGCCTTGCACCATATTCCAAACGGTGAAGTGTGGCCGGTAGAAGAAATTCAGCAGCGTCAGGCCATTCTGGCTGAAAAAGGGCTGACCTGGTCGGTAGTGGAAAGTATCCCTGTCCACGAAGATATCAAAACGCGTTCAGGTCAATATCAAACGTGGATTGCCAACTATCAGCAGAGTATCCGTAATCTGGCGACCTGTGGTATCGATACGGTGTGCTATAACTTCATGCCGATCCTCGACTGGACGCGTACCGACCTCGAATATCAACTGCCGGATGGTTCCAAAGCGCTGCGTTTTGACCAGATTGCTTTTGCGGCCTTTGAACTTCACATTCTGCAACGCCCGGGAGCTGAAGCGGATTATACCGCCGAAGAACAACGCCAGGCGATGGACTACTTCAATGCCATGAGTGATGCAGAAATTGAAAAACTGACCCGCAATATCATTGCTGGCCTGCCTGGTGCAGAAGAGGGCTATACGCTGGATCAGTTCCGTGCGCGTCTCGCTGAATACGACGGCATCAGCAAGGACGATCTGCGCGATAATATGGCGGTATTCCTGCGGGCGATTGTGCCAGTGGCAGAAGAAGTCGGCGTGCGTCTGGCCGTGCATCCTGACGATCCGCCGCGCCCGATCCTCGGCCTGCCGCGTATCGTTTCGACTATCGAAGATATGCAGTGGCTGAAAGAAACGGTCGATAGCATTAATAATGGTTTCACCATGTGCACCGGTTCTTACGGCGTGCGCGCTGATAACGATCTGGTGAAAATGATCGAAACCTTTGGCGATCGAATCCACTTCACGCACCTGCGCTCAACCTGTCGTGAAGATAACCCGAAAACCTTCCATGAAGGTGCGCACCTGCAGGGCGATGTGGATATGGTATCGGTGGTGGCTGCCATTTTGAGCGAAGAGCAGCGGCGTAAAAAAGCGGGCGACCTGCGTCCTATCCCGATGCGTCCGGATCATGGACACCAGATGCTTGACGATCTGCACAAGAAAACCAACCCGGGCTACTCTGCGATTGGCCGCCTGAAAGGCCTGGCAGAAGTCCGTGGCGTTGAGCTGGCGCTGAAACAAACGCAGTTCCGCGATCTGCTGTAAGTCTAACAACAGGGATTGCGCGACAGGCGCGATCCCTGTTTTTCATCAAGGCTGAGCGAGCGCCTGCTCCAGCACTGTCAGCACTTTATTGATCTGCTGTATCTGCAATCCACCAAATCCAAAAAACATAACAGCATCGCTGTTCTCTTTGCGCCATGCGGCTTCTGATCCATTTTCTATATCCGGCAGAGTGTCGAAACGGATCCCGGTCAACAGGCAGCATTGTTGCAACCTGGTGATGAATTCTGCGTGTCTGGCAATGCGTAACGAGAGGTGCAGACCTGCCGTTGCGCCAGCGATTTTCCCTTCGGGAAACAGAGTGGAAAGGCCATCGCGTAACAGGGTGAGGCGCGTCGCATAGCTGCAGGCCAGCTTGCTGATATGCGTATAAAACACCTGATTTTGCATCAGTTCGGCCAAAAATTGCTGCAACAACCACTGACTGCCGTTGTTATTGAGCGCTTTCATATTCTGTACCGCCGGAAGCAATTCATCAGGGCAAATAAGATAGCCAAGCCGTGCGCCTGGCCCCAGCGTTTTAGAAAATGTCCCCATGTAGATAACCCGGTTGTGATAATCCATGGCTTTCAGCGCGGGAAGGGGATTTTCCCCATAGGTAAAAACGGCATCGTAATCATCTTCAATGATGTAAGCGCCGACGCGTTGCGCCCACGTTAATAATGACTGACGGCGCTCCAGTGAAAGCACGCTTCCCATCGGATACTGATGCGCTGGAGTAACATAA
This sequence comes from Citrobacter sp. Cpo091, assembly GCF_030332645.1. NCBI lineage: Bacteria > Pseudomonadati > Pseudomonadota > Gammaproteobacteria > Enterobacterales > Enterobacteriaceae > Citrobacter > Citrobacter sp. Cpo091. Next base: position 249,701 of record NZ_JAOWHL010000040.1, on the reverse strand, counting down.
CAAAGCTGGGTTTCATACTCGGGTAAATTATCTGTTTGCAGCCCGTGGTTATCTACGGCAATTGACGTAATGTCTGCACCGTAATAATTAAAAAGATGCCATGCGCCAGAATAACAAGGGGATTCGGTCACAATATGGCACTTTTTTTGCTGACTGACAGCATGATGAATAATAAATATTTGGCTGAGCAGTGATAATCCTTCCTGAATCCCGTTGGTAATGATGATGTTCTCTGCTCGGGTATTAATTCCGCGGGATAAATTAAGGTATCTGACCAATTGCTCACGCAGTGAAAATAATCCACTTGGTGAATGGTATCGGGTAAACAATTGTTCTTTAAGTATGCTTGGAGCATTATTCCATTTCCGCCAGCTTGACCAGGGAAAAGCGTTGGGATCGGGGACGCCCATCCGACAGTAGCACTCTCGTCCAGGCTCGGCGTAAACATCGGTTGAGACTCCGGCAGCTTTAGGTTTTGTCGGCGGAGAACCCTGGGTAACGGGCACATGTGTTGGTGTTATACGTACAGGCGTGGTGAATATCACTTCATAGCCGATGCCGTGTCGGCTCTTGATTAACCCTGCAGCCATAAGCTTATCATAGGCCATCACTACCGTTATTTTGGCTACGTTCAATACCTGAGCCTGCTCGCGAATAGAGGGAAGCTTATCGCCACAAAGCAAATCTCCCCGCTGAATAGCCTGGAAATAAAATTGAAAAATTTGCAATTGCAGCGGAGTGCGGAGTTCTCTATTGAGCGTTAATGTAAGCATGAGTAATTCCTTATTAATATATGGCCACTATATTACGAATTTCTCGTTTTTACTATTTGATACACCTCATGGAGTAGCAGCTGTTCCTATAGCTTGCTATCGCTGTCTCTATTTTTGATTTTTATTATCCCTTAGCGTGTCGCTATTAAAAAATGGAGGCAAGCATGTCGTGGATAAGAAAGAACGCATTGTGGTGCATATTGGCTGGGGCGGTGGCAATGGCCCTGGCTATTTGGGGAACGTGGCAAGGCGTTCATTACACCAGTACCACCGAATTTTGTTTATCGTGTCACTCGATGCGCACGGCTGGAGAGGAATATAAAACCAGCGTGCATTTTCGTAACGCATCTGGCGTGCGGGCTGAGTGTAAGGATTGTCATATTCCCCCGGGCGTTGTTCCAACGCTTATTCGTAAAACTGAAGCCTTAAACGACCTCTATCACACCTTTATTTCTCCTTCTATCGATACTCCTGAAAAGTTTGCTGCCAAACGCCCGGAGCTGGCCCAGCGGGAGTGGGCACGCATGAGCGCGAATAATTCAGCGGCGTGTAAATCCTGCCATAGCTATGAGGCAATGGATCATGGCAAGCAATCGGCAAACGCGGCGGCGCAAATGACTGCAGCGGCAGCAAAAGACAGTAACTGTATCGATTGTCACAAAGGAATAGCCCATCACAAACCCGATATGAGCAGCGGTTTTCGCGATCGCTATAAGCAGCTACAGCGTCAGGGAGATATGCCAACAGATGCGACCACACTGTTCTCATTAAGCGAAAAATCACTGGCGGCAACGGCAGGGAGTCCGGTCGGGAAGGCGCTGTTATTTCCTGCTACCGAGGTCAAGGTGCTGAAAAAAGAAGGCAGTAACGTGCAGCTCGAAATCACGGGCTGGCGAGAAAGCAAAGGGCGTGGACGGGTGATTACCCAGTATATGGGGAAACGCGTTTTCTCCGCCGTTCTCGATGAGCCCCTGATGGCGAACGTAAAAGTGCTACAAACCCAGGTCGATCCTGACTCACATCAGGAATGGCAGCAGGTGAGCGTCACCGCCTGGACCATCGATCAGGACTTTATCAACACGCTTGCGCCAATCTGGGAGTACTCAGATCAAATGCTGCAATCCACCTGTAGCGCCTGTCATAGCACTCCTCCTACAACCCGATATACCGCTAACGGCTGGATCGCCGGACTGAAAGCCATGTCGACCTATTACCGGCTTAATCCGGTGGAGGAACGTACGTTGTTGAAATACCTCCAGACCCACGCCAGCGATGTGTCTGAAACCAACAAAAAGTAAGGATAATGTATGGATATTCATGACTTTAATCCGTCCCGTCGCCGTTTTCTCAACGGAATGCTGGCGGTGGGGGCTGCCAGTGCACTGGCGCCTAATCCGCTGATATCAAAAGTGTGGGCGGCGGGGGAAAATCCCGAACAGTGGATCCAATCTGGTTCGCACTATGGCGCTTTTGAAGCCAAAGTGGTCAACGGTGAGTGGACCGAAACCCGTCCGTTCAAACATGACAAATACCCCTGCGATATGCTGAACGCGGTGCGTGAAGTGGTCTACAACCCGTCGCGGGTGCGCTACCCGATGGTGCGTCTGGACTGGCTGCGTAAGCGTGAGAAGTCAGATCGCAGTCAGCGCGGAGATAACCGTTTTGTTCGGGTCAGTTGGGATCAGGCGCTGGATCTGTTTTACGAAGAGCTGGAGCGGGTGCAAAAAACCTATGGCTCATCAGGCGTATTTACCGGGCTTGCCGACTGGCAAATGGTGGGCAAATACCATAAAGCGGGCGGGGCGATGGATCGGGGACTTGGCCTGCATGGTAGCTATGTGACAACCGTCGGCGACTATTCTGCGGCAGCGGCACAAGTCATTTTACCGCATGTGATTGGTTCGCTGGAAGTTTATGAGCAGCAGACGTCGCTTCCGCTGGTGATTCAAAATAGCAATACCATCGTGCTGTGGGGCTGCGATCCGATCAAGAACCTGCAGATCGAGTTTTTGGTTCCCGATCACGATGCGTTTGGCTACTGGCAGCAGATTAAAGAGGCGGTAGCGCAGGGTAAGATGCGCGTTATCAGTGTTGATCCGGTGCGGAGCAAGTCGCAAAACTATCTTGGCTGCGAGCAGTTGGCGTTGCGGCCACAAACCGATGTGGCGTTAATGCTGGCGCTGGCGCATACCTTGTACGAAGAAAAACTGTACGACACGGCGTTTATTACCGATTACACCGTCGGCTTTGAGCAGTTTTTGCCGTATCTGCTGGGCGAAACCGATAAACAGCCGAAAAATGCCGAATGGGCGGCAGAAATCTGCGGCCTGACGGCAGAGCAGATCCGAGACTTCGCCCGCCTGTTGGTGAAAGGTCGGACACAGTTTATGGGCGGTTGGTGCGTACAACGCATGCACCATGGTGAGCAGTATCCGTGGATGCTGGTGGTGCTGGCCAGCATGGTCGGTCAAATTGGTTTGCCCGGCGGCGGGGTAGGATTTGGCTGGCACTACAACGGCGGTGGTACGGTAACATCCGCCGGGCCTGTGCTTTCTGGACTGGGAGGGATCACGAATCCCCCGCAGGCAAAGTACAACGCGGATTTTCGCGGCGCATCGGAGCATATCCCCACTTCGCGTATCGTTGACTGCCTGCTTGAGCCGGGCAAAAAGGTTGCCTTTAACGGCGAGACGTTAACCTGGCCTGACATCAAAATGGCGATCTACAGCGCGGCGAATCCATTTCATGCGCAGCAGGACAGGAATCGCATGATCGACGCGTGGAAGAAGCTGGAAACCGTGGTGGTGTTGGATCACCAATGGACCGCGTCGTGCCGTTTTGCCGATATCGTCCTGCCCGTTACCACCCGCTTTGAACGTAACGATATTGAGCAGTTCGGTACGCATTCGAATAAAGGGTTGATGGCGTTGTATCAGATCGTCAAACCGCAATATGAAGCGCGACATGATTTTGATGTATTTGCCGGGCTGTGTAAGCGCTTTGACAAGGAAGCGGTGTACCGTGAAAACCGTGATGAAATGCAGTGGATACAGGCGCTTTATGACGAAGGCGTGAAGATGGGGGCATCGCTCGGCGTCTCATTACCGGATTTCACAACGTTCTGGCAGGGTGACGGATATATTGAATATCCGCCGGGTCAGCCGTGGGTACGTCACGGTGAGTTTCGCGACCAGCCAGACCTGAATCCGCTGGGAACGCCGTCAGGTCTGATTGAAATCTACAGCAAAACCATCGCGGGCTTTACCTATGAGGATTGTCCGGGGCATCCGGTGTGGATGGAACCCTTTGAGCGTACCCATAGCGGCAAAAAAGATAAATACCCGCTGCATCTGCAATCCTGCCATCCGGACAAACGTCTGCATTCCCAACTGTGCTCTAGCGAGGCGTTTCGCAACACCTATGCGGTTGCCGGAAGAGAACCGCTTTATATCAGTGAACAGGATGCCACCGCTCGTGGCTTAAAAGCCGGTGATATCGCCCGCGTTTTTAACGCTCGTGGTCAGGTACTGGCTGGCGTAGTTGTCAGTCCGGATTTTTCCCCTGGCGTGATTCGTATTCATGAAGGCGCGTGGTATTCCCCGCAGGAAGGGGGGAAAGCTGGGACATTATGCACCTATGGCGACCCGAACGTGCTAAGCGCGGATATAGGTACTTCACAATTGGCTCAGGGGCCTTCAGCGCATACCGTGCTGGTGGAGGTCGAGCGTTATCAGCAGAAAGCCCCGCAGGTGACGGCATTCGGTGGTCCGCAGATTGTGAAAGAGGAGGGGTCCAGTGCAGCATAAGCAAATTCATCAGCAGCGGGCGGCTGTGTACCAGTGGTTTTCGCAACTGCTATTTCGTGAGCTGGATGAAAAACAGCTCGCCAGTCTGGAAAACGGCGATAGCCAGGCTTGGATTGCCTCACTGGCGGCGGTTCCTGGAGTGTCTGCCGAGGTTAAACGTTTTGAGCATAGCCTGGGCCGGGTTTTGCGGCGCGACTCCCGACAACTGGAGCTGGCAGCAGATTTTGCCTCGCTGTTTCTGCTGGCCCCGCCAGCTAGTGTTTCTCCCTATGCAGGGCACTATCCACACACGACAGCGGCAGAAGAACGTCGGCAAATGAATGTGCTGCTGATTGAGCAAGGTCTGGCAGCGCGAGAGAATGAACCCTCCGATCATATTGCTGTGCAGTTGGCATTAATGGCGAGGATGGTTGCTAAAGAGGAGAGGCTATCGGCGCAATATTACTTTTTGCATCATCATATTCTGTGCTGGGCACCGTTATTTCGCGATGCTTGTCTGGTGCGGGATAACGAGGGGTTTTATCCTCAGACGGTGAATCTGATAGTGCGTTTTATGCAAGAGGATGAACAGTATCTGGAGTCGTTGCTGATGGATGATTTTTATTTCAGCAGCCAGCGCTGAAAATGAAAAAAGGGACAGCCTGCGTTGTAATGCCAGTCAGTTAAGCATTATGGAGCATATTTTATTGCGGCATAGGGTTCCGTTCACCTCAGCGGAGTCATTTCTCTGAAGCGCAGATACCCGTGAACGTGCAAGGGAGGCTCACCGCCGCCTCCCTTGCAACCCTGGCTCCCGGCAGGAAAATCGTCGCGATGCGATTCATTCGGCTCATGCCGTCTGCCTGTCGGGTCGGGGCCGAGCCTGCGTCCCTGCAGGCCGTCCCCTCTGCCCGCATCCCTGCGGGCAGACCCGGTCAGCCGTCAACGCCTCATCGATTTTCAGCCGGACCGGGGTCATCGCTTCAACTCTCTGATTTCCAGTTAAATCTGTTTTGCTGTTTAAACAAAAAAAGAAGATGGTCAGGTGTGGCTGGTCCGGCTGAAAATTGCCGACGTGATTCCGTAAGGCCGGGAGAACCCGCAGGGATGCGGGTTCAGGGCGCGCTTTGCAGGGACGCTACCTCGCGCCCGGTCCGATAGCCTGAAGGAAAAAGCGGAGGGTATTGCGTAGCAACAATTTTCCCGCCGGGAGCCGGGATTGTTAAGGGTACGGCGATAGTACCCTTAACACGTTCACAGGCAGTATCGTTTCAGAGAAGTGATAAATTTAGGGTGAACGTAACAATACATCAGAGGTAACAGATTCAATACCTCCGGCTGTTCCATTCTCAGTTATCGTTACGATCATTCACCTTTGTAAACTAACAAGCATTACAGCCAGCGCTGTCCCTTGCCGTCACTGCGCAGCAGAAAATTAATCTGCACGGCCCATATAGCGACGTTCTTCGATATGAATACGGATTTTTTCACCCGCACTCAGATACTCAGGAACCTGGATCACCAGACCGGTGCTCAGGGTTGCTGGTTTGTTGCGCGCACTCGCTGAAGCACCTTTAATCCCCGGTGAAGTTTCAACGATTTCCAGATCTACGGTCTGCGGCAGTTCAAGCGCCAGCAGTTGGCCGTCCCAGGTCAGTACCTGCATATCCGGCATACCGCCTTCCGGCATGAACAGCAGCTCTTCTTCAATCTGGTCTTTGGTGAAGGTATACGGGGTATAGTCTTCTTTATCCATAAAGATGTATTCGTTGCCATCGACGTAGGAGAAATCAACGCCACGACGGCTCAGAGTGACGGTATCGACGATATCGTCGCCTTTGAAGCGCTCTTCAACTTTCAGACCGGTACGCACATCAGAAAAACGCATTTTGTACAGCGTGGCAGCACCACGTGCAGACGGTGATTGAATATCGATATCTTTTACAATCAGCAGCTTGCCGTTGTAGTTCAGTACCATACCTTTTTTAATTTCGTTCGCTCTTGGCATCGAAAAAATCCTGTAGTGGGGAGTGTCTAAAATATCGCGTAAAACTACTCGCGCCGGGGCATTCAGGCAAGCGGAATTCATGCTTTTGCTGGTGCAAAAAAGGTGGTACTGTGCCCTTCCCGCACAATCCGATGGTTTACGATAAAGAGAGTACTGTATGGAATGCCGTCCGGATTGTGGTGCATGCTGCACCGCGCCTTCAATCTCCAGTCCCATCCCCGGTATGCCTGATGGCAAGCCCGCTAATACGCCCTGCGTTCAGTTGGATGAATCCCTGCGTTGCAAAATTTTTGCGTCGCCGCTACGACCAAAGGTGTGCGGCGGTTTACAGCCCAGTGCGGAAATGTGCGGGCGGACGACGCACCAGGCCATGGTTTATCTCATCGAGCTTGAAGCGCTAACCGCGCCTTAAACGTCCTTGATGCGCGTCAGGCACACGACGGTGGCGACGATCATCACCAGTGCAAACCAGAACACCGCGTGATAGTTCCAAATTTCAGCGGCAATCCCCGCCAGCGATCCGGCAATAATCCAGCCCACGCGAATGGTATTCGTATAGAGGGTGGTGGCTGAACCCGCCTGTCCCGGCATCAGATCCTGGAAATAGAGCATACCAATCCCGCCGAGAATACCGATGTAAATCGCGTTCAGCAGCTGTAAGCCAAGCAATATCGCCGGAGAGTGAGCCAGCAGCATACCGGCATAAAAGAAGAATCCGGCAACGACGGCAATTCTCATCAACAGACGTTTACCCAGACGCTTTGCAAAATAGCCAGCAATCAGCATGGTTGGGATTTCCAGTCCGGCTGCGGTGCCCATCATGATGCCAGCCAGTTTTTCCGGCAGATGCAGTTCGTTGATGATAAACAGCGGCATATTAATGATATAGAGACTATTGGTTCCCCACATTAATGTGCAGATAACAAACAGCAGCAACGTGTCGCGTCGATTGCGGCGCGGGGCCTCAACTGCGCCTGTCGCGAGAGGCACGTTTTTACTCATTGAGGGTAAAAACAGCCAGACCATTACGCCGCAGACAACAAACGCCACCGCCGCGCTGAGATACATCACCGTAAAGCTGAATCCCATGGCCAGCGCGTAGGCCAGCGGCGGGCCAATTACCCAGGCTAGCGAAACCTGCGCACGTAATATTGAGCTGAACATGACGGCTTCCCGACCTGTGCGGTCGGCGTGTTCACGGGCGAGAGCAAACATTTGCGGGTTGGCGGTCGATCCAAAGCTGCTGAGGAATACCCCGACAAACAGCAAGATAAAATAATTACGGTTCCAGGCGAACAGCATGCAGGCCAGCATCCCCAGCACGCAGCAAAACACAATCAGGTTCTTGCGATCGCCTTTTCTATCTGAACGTCCGGCCAGAAACTGACTTACCAGAATACCGATCACAGCGCTTCCGGTAAAAAAGAACCCAACCATGCCGGGACGGGCGTGGACTTCATCCGTCAGAAAAAGGCTGAGCGTTGGCGTCTGCAACGCACCGGCGATACCCGTCAGAAATGCGACAAGCAGGAACGCCGAAGACGTTAAATCAAACGCCTTGGGTGTGGCGGCTACGGGGGTGTTATGCATGTTTTGATATCAATGATGTGAAGAGACGCGGAGTTTACGCCGCTTGTCAGAAAATAAACAGGGAGCCAAATCAAAATCGGCATCAAAAATCAAAATAGCATTTCAGTCAAAGAATGCTGTTTGCTGACGTTGCTGAATCTGACAAGCTGACGGCGTTTTTGCGTCAGCATTTTTTACTCCTTCGCAGAGAAAATGTGCGTTATCTCTAAATTCAGCAAGTAATTTGTCAACTTTACTTGTGTGCTGAAGAAAAAAGAGCAAGACTTCTTGAAACGTTTCAGCGTCATCTTGCCTTAGCTGATGGAGTCGGGTGGCGCCTTTTTTCTCATGTTGGCTGAATCGTTTCAATTCAGCGGGAGAGGAGAATCATGTTCCAGTTATCTGTTCAGGATATTCACCCGGGCGAACAGGCCGGGAATAAAGAAGAGGCTATTCGCCAGGTTGCCGCTGCCTTAGTGCAGGCGGGTAACGTCGCGGAAGGCTACGTCGATGGCATGCTGGCGCGCGAACAACAGACGTCCACGTTCCTCGGCAACGGTATTGCGATTCCTCACGGTACGACGGACACGCGCGATCAGGTACTGAAAACCGGTGTGCAGGTATTTCAGTTTCCACAGGGCGTGACCTGGGGCGAAGGGCAGGTTGCTTATGTGGCAATCGGTATCGCCGCAAGCTCTGATGAACACCTCGGTTTACTGCGTCAGCTGACACACGTGCTGAGCGATGACTCCGTCGCTGAACAGCTGAAATCTGCGACCACGGCGGAAGAACTGCGTGCGCTGCTGATGGGTGAAAAGCAAAGTGAACAGCTGAAGCTTGATAACGAAACGCTGTCGCTGGATGTCGTGGCCAACTCGCTGGTGACGCTGCAGGCACTCAACGCGGCGCGGCTGAAAGAAGTCGGTGCGGTTGACGCCACCTTTGTAGCCAGAGCAATCAATGAGCAGCCGATGAATCTTGGTCAGGGGATCTGGCTGAATGACTGTGCTGAAGGTAACGTGCGTAGCGCCGTTGCGGTCAGCCGTGCAGCAACAGCGTTCGATGTACAAGGTGAAGCGGCAGCCCTGCTGGTGACCGTCGCCATGAATGACGATCAACCGGTTGCGGTGCTGAAGCGCCTTGGCGATCTGCTGCTGAATAATAAAGCTGACCGTTTGTTGAAAGCTGATGCGGCAACGGTGCTGGCGCTGCTGACCAGCGATGACGCCTTAACTGATGATGTACTGAGCGCCGAATTTATTGTGCGCAATGAGCATGGTTTACATGCCCGCCCGGGCACCATGCTGGTGAATACGATTAAACAATTTAACAGTGAAATTACCGTGACAAATCTTGATGGAACCGGCAAGCCGGCGAATGGACGCAGTCTGATGAAAGTTGTGGCGTTAGGCGTGAAGAAAGGACATCACCTGCGCTTTACTGCACAGGGTGAAGATGCTGAACAGGCGCTGAAGGCGATTGGCGAAGCCATCGCGGCAGGTCTTGGGGAGGGCGCGTAATGAGCAGACGTGTTGCTACTATCACCCTTAACCCGGCCTACGACCTGGTGGGTTTCTGCCCGGAAATTGAACGCGGTGAAGTGAACCTGGTTAAAACCACCGGTCTGCATGCGGCAGGGAAAGGGATCAACGTCGCTAAGGTTTTGAAGGATTTAGGTATCGATGTCACTGTGGGTGGCTTCCTGGGTAAAGACAACCAGGATGGTTTTCAGCAGTTGTTCAGCGAGCTGGGCATTGCCAACCGTTTTCAGGTCGTGCAGGGTCGTACCCGTATTAACGTCAAGCTGACCGAAAAAGACGGTGAAGTATCTGACTTCAACTTCTCTGGTTTTGAAGTTACCCCGGCTGACTGGGAACGCTTTGTGAATGATTCGCTGAGCTGGCTGGGCCAGTTCGATATGGTGTGCGTCAGCGGCAGTTTGCCAACCGGCGTGAGCCCGGAAGCCTTCACCGACTGGATGACGCGCCTGCGTAGTCAGTGTCCTTGCATTATCTTTGATAGTAGTCGTGAAGCGTTGGTAGCAGGTCTGAAAGCGGCACCATGGCTGGTGAAGCCAAACCGTCGCGAACTGGAAATCTGGGCCGGTCGTAAGCTGCCGGAAATGAAAGATGTGATTGAAGCGGCGCATGCGCTGCGTGAACAGGGGATCGCTCATGTGGTGATTTCACTCGGCGCGGAAGGTGCGCTGTGGGTTAACGCCTCAGGTGAGTGGATTGCTAAACCGCCGTCAGTTGAGGTGGTCAGCACCGTCGGCGCGGGTGATTCAATGGTTGGCGGTCTTATTTACGGTCTGCTGATGCGTGAGTCCAGCGAACATACCCTGCGTCTGGCGACGGCTGTTGCCGCCCTGGCGGTAAGCCAAAGTAATGTAGGCATTACCGATCGTCCTCAGTTGGCCGCAATGATGGCGCGTGTCGACTTAAAACCGTTTAACTGACAGCAGGAGAGGCATAATGAAAACGCTGCTGATTATTGACGCTAATCTCGGCCAGGCTCGCGCTTACATGGCGAAAACCCTGCTTGGAGCGGCGGCACAGAAAGCACATCTGGAAATTATTGATAATCCGAATGATGCCGAACTGGCAATTGTTCTGGGCGATACGCTTCCTGCCGACAGTTCGCTGAACGGCAAAAAAGTCTGGCTGGGCGACATTGGTCGTGCGGTTGCGCATCCTGAACTCTTCCTCAGCGAAGCTAAAGGCCATGCAAAACCCTACAGCGCCCCGGTTGCAACAGCACCTGTGGCCAGCAGTGGTCCAAAACGCGTGGTGGCGGTGACGGCGTGTCCGACCGGTGTTGCTCATACGTTTATGGCTGCTGAAGCGATTGAAACTGAAGCGAAAAAACGTGGCTGGTGGGTGAAGGTTGAAACCCGAGGTTCTGTTGGCGCAGGTAATGCCATTACGCCGGAGGAAGTGGCTCAGGCTGATTTGGTGATTGTGGCCGCTGACATTGAAGTTGATCTGGCGAAGTTTGCCGGCAAACCGATGTACCGCACCTCTACCGGTCTTGCGTTGAAGAAAACCAAGCAGGAGCTGGACAAAGCGCTGGAAGAAGCAACACCGTACCAGCCAACCGGTAAAGCGCAGACTTCAGCAACCGAAAGTAAGAAAGAGAGCGCGGGGGCGTATCGTCACCTGCTGACGGGCGTCTCTTACATGCTGCCGATGGTGGTTGCTGGCGGTCTGTGTATTGCACTCTCGTTCGCTTTTGGTATCGAAGCGTTTAAAGAGCAGGGGACGCTGGCGGCGGCGCTGATGCAGATTGGCGGTGGTTCAGCCTTCGCGCTGATGGTGCCGGTACTGGCAGGTTATATCGCGTTTTCCATCGCTGATCGTCCGGGTCTGACGCCGGGTCTTATCGGAGGTATGCTGGCGGTAAGCACCGGTTCCGGATTTATTGGCGGGATTATTGCTGGTTTCCTTGCCGGTTATGTGGCGAAGCTTATCAGCACGAAGCTGAAACTCCCGCAGAGTATGGAAGCGCTGAAACCGATCCTGATCATTCCGCTGTTCTCAAGCCTGGTGGTTGGTCTGGCCATGATTTACCTGATCGGCAAACCGGTGGCGGGTATTCTGGAAGGTTTGACTCACTGGCTGCAAACCATGGGTACGGCCAATGCGGTGCTGCTTGGCGCGATTCTTGGTGGCATGATGTGTACCGACATGGGTGGTCCGGTTAACAAGGCGGCGTATGCTTTCGGTGTGGGTCTGCTGAGTACGCAAACTTATGCGCCGATGGCGGCCATCATGGCTGCGGGTATGGTACCTCCGCTGGCTCTGGGTCTGGCAACGCTGGTTGCGCGTCGTAAGTTCGACAAAGCGCAGCAGGAAGGCGGCAAAGCTGCCCTGGTACTGGGCCTGTGCTTTATCACCGAAGGGGCAATCCCGTTCGCTGCCCGTGACCCAATGCGCGTTCTGCCTTGCTGTATCGTTGGTGGTGCGATTACCGGGGCTATCTCGATGGCGGTGGGTGCGAAGCTGATGGCGCCACACGGCGGGCTGTTTGTCCTGTTAATCCCAGGCGCAATCACGCCGGTGTTGGGATACCTGCTGGCAATTATTGCTGGTACGCTGGTAGCCGGTCTCTCCTACGCGGTGCTGAAGCGCCCGGAAGCTGAGGTTGTGGCAAAGGCGGCCTGATTTAACGTCAATACCAGGGGCAGAGAATTCTCTGCCCCTTTTTTATGCATTTACCTACACCGTTGCAGCATCGCCACAATAATCCATCCAGCCTTAATAAAACGGGTCAGGCAATCATTGGCGCGATGATAAAACCAAAGGCAACGCCAGCAATGATCCCACCCAGACCTGGCAGCATAAACGGATGGTTTAAGACATACTTGCCCACGCGCGTTGTCCCTGTGGTGTCGAACTCCATTGCCGCCAGCGAAGTCGGGTATGTTGGTAGAACAAACACCCCGGTTACCGCCACATAGGAGGCCAGAATTGCCCATGTAGGCACGCCGAGCGCAACGGCCAGAGGGATGATTAGCGGCGTGGTGGCGCCTTGCGAGTAAAGAAGCGCGCAGGTACCAAACAGCACCAGTGCCAACAGCATGGGGTAAGCCCGTAGAATATCGCCTGCGATATCCTTAATCTCCGCTAAGTGGGCATCAATGAAGGTCGTTCCCAGTGTAACAATCCCGAGAATGACCGCCAGTGAACTCATCCCCGATCGAAACGTGGATGTCAGGACAATAGCATCGGTTGATGTTTTGCATAACACCACCATCAGGCAAGCGGCAGCCAGCATACAGATAATGATGATATCCCGGGTATTCATTGGGTTGCCTGCATCGAATCCAGGGCGTAGCTGCGGGCAGGCGGCAAGAATAACGATGACGACCGTTGCCAGCATAAACAGGGCGACTGAGAGTTTGGCACCCGGCGTAGTGCTGTTTTGCCCTTCATATTTACGCACTAATCCTTTTTGCAGGCGTTCCAGATAGACTTCATCATCCTGTAGCTCGCATCCCTGACGTGAGGCGATAAAAGCGGCAACCATCGCGGCGACAAAAGAAGCTGGCAGACATACAGCCATGACCTGAATAAAAGTGATACCGTTGCCTTCCATAATGGTCAGCATAGCCGCCATTGCGGCACTGATCGGCGAACCGGATATCGCCACCTGGGAGGCGACTACGGATCCGGCGAGCGTACGAGAAGGGCGGATACCGGACTCTTTGGCGACTTCAGCAATCACTGGCAGGGTAGAAAATACAATGAACCCTGTTCCGGCCATAATGGTCATCGACCAGGTGATAATCGGTGCAATAATATTGATATATTTAGGGTTACGCCGCATGAAATTACCGGCAACGCGAACCAGATAATCCATACCTCCTGCGGCCTGTAGCGCCGATGCTGCCACGACAACTGTCATAATAATGAGGATAACGTCAACGGGTGGCGAGCCAATTTGCAGATCAAATCCCAACGTTAAAATAGCCAGCCCCAGACCACCGCATAAACCGATACCTATTCCGCCGAGGCGGATACCAAAAAATATTGCACCCAACACGACGATAATTTCTAACCAAACCATAATGGCCTCCGCCAGAGAATAATTTGTTATTAAAATAAGTGGTTGTTTAATGCTTTATTAATCTGGTGACGGCTGTTATTGCGCCAGAAGATGATGTTTGCCAACTCGTTTTTCGTACCATTTAATACCGGCGCGAACTAATGATCCGGTTGAGTCAATATATTTATCTGGAGACTTTCTGACTGCGTCGGCAAGAATGACGGGGACTTCAGTACATCCCAGTACAATGATTTGTGCGCCGCGTGAGAAGAGCACTTCAGCCTGTTCATTCATCAGCGTTTGTGCCCGCTTAAGGTCGCCGGCTTTTAAGCAATAAATACTTTCCATGACCTTTTCCTGACCGGATGAATCAGGACTGATGCAGGTTAAACCAAGAGATTCTATGCCTTTTTGGTAGAGTCCCATGTAAAGGGTGGCGTTAGTAGCAAGTAAACCGATACGTGATTTTCCGCAGTTTTTGACCTCATTCATGGTTGTTTCAACGATACTGAGTAACTCTGTATGACAGCACTCTTTTAATTCATTAAACCAAAAGTGGGCGGTATTACAGGGGATCACAATACACTCCGCACCAGCATCTTCCAGTTTGTGCATATAATCACGCATTGCCGGAAGTGGAGAATGACCATGATGCATTAACGCATCAGTTCGGTCTGGAATATCAGGGATGGATGAAATAATTAATGGGATATGTTCCTGATCGCGTTGCGCTGCGGTAAAGGTGACGAATTTATTAAAAAAATCGACGGTTGCAGCAGGCCCCATACCACCAAGTACGCCAATTAAACCTTTCACGATATATACCTCTAATTTACCGATATTTAATATTCAGAGCTGGTGTCTATCTGGTGCTTATGTTTAACAGCAGAGTGTCGTGAGGAGAAATGCAATAATGTTTGGTTCAATGCAAAAAACGCATGAGCGTGATGTCTTTTACCACCTCGGCAGTCCGGTAATCAGCCAGAGGCCCGTCATTCAGCGGTGGATGAGCGGTCGTGGTCGATGGGTAAAGAAACATGTTAATGTCAAAAACGAAGGTATTATGCAAAAAACGAATCACCAGATGCTGATGTTGAATATCATCTCCGGGAATATTCAGGCATGATGCTTAAGACTAATCGACATATTTAAACATCCGCGTGACAGGCATGAAAAATATCGAGACAAAATGGTTATATGATTTTCTGACGCTGGAAGCGTGTCGTCATTTTTCTCAGGCCGCAGAGGAGCGCAACCTATCCCAACCGGCATTTAGTCGGCGGATCAAGGCGCTAGAATCCGCTGTTGGGGTGCTGCTGTTTGACCGTACGACAAGTCCACTGCAGCTGACGGAGGAGGGTAAGTTATTTCATTCGCAGACCCGTAGCCTGCTACAACAGCTGGAATGCAATTTAGATGAGCTAAGTGGTCACAACCTGCTTGGCGTTCCCAATATCAAAATAGCGGCGGCACATTCTCTGTCGCTGACGATGTTGCCCAGATTAGTACATTCAATGTCGGCATGGGGCGAAGAATTTGTTTACCACGTCGAAGCGATTGACGTAGTCCAGGCGGTCAATACATTGCGCGAAGGGAAAAGTGATTTCATTATCTCCTTTCGCGATGAAGACTTAATGCAGTCGCCTTTCTGCGGCTTGAAGGTTTTTGAGTCTGAGCTGTATCCCGTCTGTGCTGCGGATGCACAGGGTAAGGCGTTGTTTGATATCTATCAGCCGCAGGTGCCGATTCTGAACTATACCAGCACTTCCTACATGGGAAGATTGGTTAACCGTCACCTGGCGGAGGTGGGCAGTATTTCAGCGCGTACGCTGTTTATGTCTTCGATGAGTGAGCTATTGAAGAATATGGCATTGGATGGTCATGGTATCGCCTGGCTGCCAGCGTGGACGATCGTGAACGAACTACGGGATAAGCGCCTGGTTTGTCTGGACACGCCGGAGTTGATAGTGCCAATTCAGGCCTATATTTACCGAATGGATACCCGTTTGAATAAAACGGCAGAGCATTTCTGGCGGATTTTGTACAACCATATGCCAGAGGATCTGGTTACGCTCACTTGATACGCGCCAGCTTGTCTGGCGCGCGGAGATCGTTACGCCACTGCTTTTTCTGTTTGCTGGGCTTTCAGCCAGGCGATCTCTTCGGCCCATATATCCGGATTAATGGTTTCCAGTACCAGCGGAATACCGTCAAAACGATTATCCTGCATAATCCAACGGAAGGCATCATGGCCAATATTACCTTCACCCAGGCTGTGATGACGGTCAACGCGACTGCCAAACGCGCTCTTGGCGTCGTTCAGGTGCATACCGCGTAGATACTTGAAACCGACAATGCGTTCAAATTCCGCAAACGTCTTTTCGCACTCTTCTGCGGAACGCAAATCGTAACCCGCCGCGAAAGCGTGGCAAGTATCAATACAAACGCCAACACGGGACTTATCTTCGACGCCGTCGATAATGGCGGCCAGGTGCTCAAACTTGAATCCCAGATTACTACCTTGTCCGGCGGTATTTTCGATAACTGCCGTAACGCCCTGGGTCTGAGCGAGGACGATGTTGATGGATTCGGCAATGCGCGCCAGACATTCATCTTCCGGGATCTGCATCAAATGGCTGCCCGGGTGAAAGTTCAGCAGGGATAAGCCAAGCAGTTCACAGCGTTGCATTTCATCAAGAAACGCATCACGCGATTTTTCCAGCGCATCGCTGACCGGGTGACCGAGGTTAATCAGATAACTGTCGTGAGGCAGGATTTGTGCGGAGGTGTAGTGGTACTTCTCGCAGGCAGATTTGAAATCATCAATGATTTCGGTGGTTAGCGGCGCAGCACGCCACTGGCGCTGATTCTTGGTGAACAGGGCGAATGCGGTCGCTTCGATTTCTGCGGCTCGAATAGCGGCGTTAGCCAGACCGCCAGCGGCGCTTACGTGCGCTCCGATATATTTCATAAATTTAACCCGCCATACTCAAATACAAAAAGGGAGAGTATAGCGGGTTAATGGAGGTGAGTCGTGATCGTTTATGCCATCAGGGCGTGGACAGCGACGTTAATCGCACCACCACCGACAATCAGCCAGACAAACAGCAGCAGGGCCATCAGTAACGGTTTGGCACCGGCTTTTTTCAGTGCGCTAACGTGAGTGGTTAACCCCAGTGCAGCCATCGCCATTGCCAGCAAAATGGTATCCAGCGTTACCAGCATGTTCACAACCGACTGCGGCAGCAGGTGGAACGAGTTAAAAATCGCGACCACAATGAACAGGATGGCAAACCATGGAATAGTGATTTTGCTTTTCTCACCGCCCGTAGCCGGAGACAACTGTTTAACGCGTGCGGCCAGGAGGATGAGGAACGGTGCCAGCATCATGACACGCAGCATTTTGGCAATAACCGCGGCGTTTTCTGCATCCGGGTTAATGGCGTGCCCGGCAGCCACTACCTGTGCTACTTCATGCATGGTGGAACCAATGTAAATGCCGTAGGTTTCTGGGCTAAACCAGTGTGCCAGCAGCGGATACATTGCCGGATACAGGAAGATAGCGATGGTACCGAAGATCACCACGGTGGCGACAGCGACGGTTACCTTACTGGCTTCCGCTTTCACTACCGGCTCGGTTGCCAGCACGGCGGCGGCCCCACAAATGCTGCTCCCCGCACCAATCAGCCAACTGGTGTGGCGGTCCAGACCAAACACTTTCTGCCCCAGGAAGCAGGCAATCAAAAAGGTACTGCTCAGCGTTAACACATCAATCACGATACCGCTGACGCCGACGTCAGCAATTTGCGCGAAGGTGAGACGGAAGCCGTAGAGGATGATCCCCAAACGTAATAAATGTTGTTTAGCAAACAGCACGCCGCCGTCACAGCTTTTCCAGATGTGCGGATAGACGGTGTTGCCGAGGACCATCCCCAACAAGATTGCTAAGGTGAGGGCGCTGAACCCGGCACCTGCGACGGCGGGAATAGATCCACCCCATAAGGCGACCCCAGTGATAACTGCACTCAGGGCAAGCCCCGGAATAAAATGCCACGCTGTACGACGATGAGTCTGCAAGGTGAGTTCTGTCATATCCTTCTCCTTTATCTGGGTAAAAGAGTACGGCGAAGTGGTTTAAAAATAAAATTGATTATATATTTATAATTAATCTATATAAGTGGTATACCCGTCATACTTCAAGTTGCATGTGCGTTGGCTGCGCTCGTTCACCCCAGTCACGTACTTAAGTACGCTCCCGGGGATTAATGAGGGACATCCATGTCCCTCACCAGAGGCCAGCCTTTGGCTGGTCAAATTCGTTCCTGACGAATTTGTCTCTCTCTTGCCGCCTTCCTGCAACTCGAATTATTTAGGGTATAAGTAACGGATATCCGGTGGAAAACGACTATGCATATCACCTTGCGACAACTTGAAGTGTTTGCTGAGGTACTAAAAAGCGGTTCAACGACCCAGGCGTCTGTCATGCTGGCATTGTCGCAATCGGCGGTGAGTGCGGCACTTACCGATCTGGAAGGGCAACTCGGCGTGCAACTGTTTGACCGCGTCGGCAAACGGCTAGTGGTCAATGAGCACGGGCGTTTGCTCTACCCACGAGCGTTGGCGTTACTTGAGCAAACGACCGAAATCGAGCAGCTTTTTCGCGAAGATAATGGTGCCATTCGGGTCTATGCCAGTAGCACCATTGGTAACTATATCTTGCCTGCTATGATCGCCCGCTATCGGCAGGATTTTCCTGATTTGCCGCTCGAGCTGAGCGTGGGTAACAGTCAGGATGTGATCAATGCTGTGCTTGATTTTCGGGTAGACATTGGGCTGATCGAAGGGCCGTGTCACAGTACTGAAATTATCTCTGAACCGTGGCTGGAAGACGAGCTGGTGGTGTTTGCCGCACCGTCGTCACCGCTCACAAAGGGGCCTGTTACGCTGGAACAGCTGGCGGCTTCGCCGTGGATCCTGCGTGAGCGAGGATCCGGTACGCGTGAACTGGTGGATTACCTGCTGTTGTCTCATCTGCCGAGATTTCAGATGGCAATGGAGTTGGGTAACTCAGAGGCCATTAAGCATGCGGTACGTCATGGTCTCGGGATCAGCTGCTTGTCGCGTCGGGTCATTGCGGAGCAGCTGCAGGCGGGAACGCTGAGCGAAGTTCCCGTGCCGCTGCCGCGTTTAGTCCGCACTCTCTGGCGCGTGCATCACAGGCAAAAACACATCTCCAATGCCATTACGCGATTTTTGCATTACAGCGACCAGGTCGAGCTGGGCGAATAGGGCGCTTACTGTCGTAAGGTCATCTCTTTATAGAACGGCGGTTATATCTTAACCGCTGTGCGCCGCATATTTTCTGCTTTACTTATAATCCGCGGCCAGTCATGAAGGTCTCTTATAACAGCGTATTTGTGCCGGAAGAATGCCATTTCGTCTGCTACAATCGCGCCTCATTTTTTGGATGGATAGCATTTTCACATGGTTTCCGAAACTAAAACCACAGAAGCGCCCACGCTACGTCGTGAACTGAAGGCGCGTCACCTGACGATGATTGCCATTGGAGGCTCCATCGGTACAGGTCTTTTCGTTGCATCTGGTGCAACTATTTCTGCAGCGGGTCCAGGCGGCGCGTTGTTCTCTTATATTCTGATCGGTCTGATGGTGTACTTCCTGATGACCAGCCTCGGTGAACTGGCTGCCTATATGCCGGTTTCCGGCTCGTTTTCCACCTACGGTCAGAACTACGTAGAAGAGGGCTTTGGCTTCGCGCTGGGCTGGAACTACTGGTACAACTGGGCGGTAACGATTGCCGTTGACCTGGTGGCCGCACAGCTGGTGATGAGCTGGTGGTTCCCGGACACGCCGGGCTGGATCTGGAGTGCGCTGTTCCTCGGCGTTATCTTCCTGCTGAACTACATTTCCGTTCGCGGGTTTGGTGAAGCGGAATATTGGTTCTCACTGATCAAAGTTACCACCGTCATTATCTTCATCGTGGTTGGTGTGATGATGATTTTCGGTATCTTCAAAGGCGCTCAGCCGGTGGGCTGGAGCAACTGGACGACCGGTGATGCACCGTTTGCCGGTGGTTTTGCTGCGATGATTGGCGTGGCGATGATAGTCGGCTTCTCCTTCCAGGGGACAGAGCTTATCGGTATCGCGGCTGGCGAATCTGAAGATCCTGAAAAGAACATTCCACGTGCGGTACGTCAGGTATTCTGGCGAATCCTGCTGTTCTATGTGTTCGCGATTTTGATTATCAGCCTGATCATTCCGTACACCGATCCAAGCCTGCTGCGTAACGATGTAAAAGACATCAGCGTTAGCCCGTTCACGCTGGTATTCCAGCATGCGGGTCTGCTGTCTGCGGCAGCGGTGATGAACGCAGTTATCCTGACGGCGGTGCTGTCGGCAGGTAACTCCGGGATGTACGCCTCCACGCGTATGCTTTATACCCTGGCATGTGACGGTAAAGCGCCGCGTATTTTCGGCAAACTGTCTCGTGGCGGCGTACCGCGTAACGCGCTGTATGCGACCACCGTGGTGGCGGGGCTGTGCTTCCTGACTTCAATGTTTGGCAACCAGACCGTGTATCTGTGGCTGCTGAATACTTCCGGGATGACGGGCTTTATCGCCTGGCTGGGGATTGCTATTAGCCACTATCGCTTCCGTCGCGGTTATGTGCTGCAGGGTCACGATGTGAAGGACCTGCCGTACCGTTCTGGCTTTTTCCCGCTGGGGCCGATCTTCGCCTTTGTGCTGTGCCTGATTATCACCCTGGGTCAGAACTACGAAGCGTTCCTGAAAGACAGCATTGACTGGGGCGGCGTGATGGCTACCTATATCGGTATCCCGCTGTTCCTGATTATCTGGTTTGGCTATAAGCTGACCAAAGGAACCCGTTTTGTTCGCTACAGCGAAATGAAATTCCCGGGTCGCGTGAAGAAGTAACAGTATAAAAAAGCATAACAAAAACCCCGGTATGATGAGTACCGGGGTTTTTTATTGCGTCAGACTTAGAAGCTGTAAGTCATGCCAACCGTGTAACGACGTCCATCAAGGACGGTGTCGTAGGTATCGTAATCGATTTGTTTATCCAGCACGTTATACACGCCAGCGGTCATCAACAGATCCTTGGTAGCATAGTAACGTAAACCAACGTCGACCTGAGTATAGGACGGGGTGCCCTGTGCCATAGAGGTTCGGCTCAGGTATTCAGACGTTTTCCCGCGCAGATTCAGACGGCTCCAGAAACCGAGATCCTGCGTAGCCTGCCAGTCCAGCGTCGTGTTAAACATATGCTTTGGCATTTTGTTCAACGGCTGGCCAGAGAACTGACCGCTTTTCTGCTCAGATTCCGTGTAGGTGTAGTTCGCGGTCCAGTTGACGTCGGAGGTTATTTTCCAGCCGAAGGTGGATTCTACGCCGCGCATATTGGCTTTATCGACGTTAACGCGATCGCTGACGAAGTCATAATGGGTGCCGCCGATGGTGCAGGCCGGATCGGAACTGCTGTTACAACGGCGAACTTCGGTGATTTTGTTTTTAAAGTCGGTATTGAACAGCGTAACGCCTGCGTTGAGGTCGTTGCCGTTATCCCACAGTAAACCGATCTCTTCGCTGAGGCTTTTCTCTGGCTTCAGATCCGGGTTGCCGACAATGATTCCGTTCAGACGGCCGCCGCCGGTAACCTGTCCCCAGCTGGCAGAGGACTGGCGCAGATCCGGTGCGCGATAGCCCGCGGAAACGCCACCTTTTAAGGTCCACTGATCGCTCAGATGCCATACGCCATAGCCGCGCGGCGTCCAGTTGTCACCGTAGTTTTCATCCTTATCCATACGCAGACCGCCGGTCAGCGTGAAGGTATCGGTAATGGCCCATTCATCTTCAGCAAACAGCGCCCAGCTCCAGCGGGTCAGTTTGTTCAGTCCATCAGCCGCTTGCAGTTGGTTGCCGTTATCGCGCAGTTTTTCATAACGGTATTGTCCACCCAACGTCAGGGTGTGCGCCCCAAGGAAGACCTGGTTCTGGTTATTGAAAATCGTGTTGTAGGACTTCATCTGGCGACCGGGGTTATCGGTTTCTTCCTGCTGGACATAGCTGGTGGAGTTGAAGTCGTCGTAATAACCGCTGTGGGTTATTGAGTACGTGGTGTGCACATACTTGTTTTCGCTTTTACTGTTGGGCTTACAGCTTCCGTTACGGCAGTTTTCCTCTGCCATGGATTTGCCTGGCGTACTGTCGCGATCCTGCAATTCACGTGCGTAATCGAAATCGATGTCGTTTTTATCATCTGGCGTAAAGTTCAGGGTTAATCCCCCGCTACGCATACGCTGTTCATTGTAGCCATTTACGATTTCATCTTCCGCGCGGTGGGAGAATAATCCGGTCACCTTCGCGCCAAGTAATCCGTCAATCAGTGGTCCAGACGCATAGGCGTTGGTCTGGTAAATATCGCCGGAGTCTCTGTCTTCCTGGAAAGTGGCATCGCCGTGCAAAGAGCCGGTCCAGGCTTTAGTATTCGACACTTTTTTGGTGATGACGTTAATGACGCCGCCCATCGCATCGGAGCCGTAGAGGGATGACATCGGGCCGCGGATTACCTCGATACGCTCGATGGATTCCAGCGGCGGCAGCCAACCTTGCTCAATACCTGAGTTGTCGCTGTTAGGACGTGTACCGCGGGTGCTGATGCGTTTACCGTTGACCAGGAAGAGTGTGTATTGCGAAGCCATACCGCGAATACTGATATCGCTACTGCTCCCCCCGCCAGTGACGACGACGCCAGGGACATCTTTTAGCGCATCGGTGACATCTCGATAGGCTTTGTCCTCAATCTGCTGCTTGGTAATAACAGATATTGAAGCCGGGGCATCCTGAATTTTCTGCTCGAAACCGGTAGCGGTAACGACCACGGTGTCTTGTTCAGCGGCATGGCCGAGTGATGGGAGGCAGGCGACGCATACTGCGGCAGCTACAGCCTTAACGTGAGGTATAGTCATTTGTATCATTCCATTTAAATGAATCAAACTGCGCGTCATGTGAAAGGCCATGACAATTGTATGTGTTTGTCTTTTAAGGACTCTTTTCAGTAAAGAAGCGGGGGGATTGTACAAAAGTATGAATATTTGTAAACACAAATGATAATAGAAATCATTTGTGTTTAATATGATTTGGAGTGAAATGCTTTTTTAATCAATAAGATAGTGGGGGAAGAAAAAAGGAGAAAAAGTGAAGGAATGATGGAGAAATGAAGAGGGCTTCCGCCCTCAACTCAGGAATTACTTCAGCAAATACTGGGCGTGGAAGCGCAGGTGATCCTCAATAAACGACGCAATAAAGTAATAGCTGTGGTCGTAACCAGGCTGGATGCGTAGCGTCATTGGCCATGCGGTCTGACGGGCAGTTTCGGCCAGTACCGCGGGCTGCAACTGATCGGCAAGAAACTGATCGCTGTCTCCCTGATCGATTAACGTCGGGATCGCGTCTGCGGGTTTGCTGGCCAGCATTAACGCGCAGCTATCCCACTCTGCCCACTGTGTTTTATCTTCGCCCAGATAAGCGCTAAACGCCTTCTCACCCCACGGAACGCGACAAGGGTTGACGATCGGCGCAAAGGCGGAAACGCTGGTGTATCTCCCGGGATTTTTCAGCGCCATAATCAATGCGCCGTGGCCGCCCATGGAGTGTCCGCTGATGGCGCAGCGATCGCTGACGTTAAACTGCGACTGAATCAGTGCCGGAAGCTCATCACGCAGATAGTCATACATACGAAAATGCGTTGCCCACGGCTGCTGGGTGGCATTGAGGTAAAATCCGGCCCCTTGACCTAAATCGTAGCCATCATCGTTGGCAACCTGCTCGCCGCGCGGGCTGGTGTCCGGCATCACGAGAACAATACCCAGCTCAGCTGCAATGCGCTGCGCGCCTGCTTTGGTAGTGAAGTTTTCATCATTACAGGTCAGGCCCGACAGCCAGTACAGCACCGGAGGCGCGGCGTTATCACGGGGTGGTGGAAGAAAAATACTGAAGGTCATGGCGCAATTTAACGTGGCGGAGTCGTGACGCCAACGTTGCTGCCAGCCTTCAAAACAGCGGTGCTCTTCAAGCATTTCCATGCGTGGCTCCTTGTTGTGTTGAACCTGAATGTGTTTGCGAACTCATCATAATACAGATTATTCATAGCACTGTGAGTAACTTTCACTTCCGCATTGAGCAAACATACTTCATCATCTATATAACTTTACATTAACACTCGACGTCACCGGGCTGAACGACAAGTGAAATCAGCAACGCTGAAAGGCTGTGCCAATTTCAATAATTATCACGGTGAATACTGGATTATGTGCGCCGCCTCACGCACAATGTTCTGGCTGTGACACAGCCTAAAAACTTTGCCCCATGCAGGGCAGAGGCGCCCCACCTGCAGGAGAAGAAGAAATGTCATCACTCAGTAAAGAAGCGGCACTGGTTCATGAAGCGCTGGTTGCGCGTGGTCTCGAAACCCCGCTGCGCCCGCCCGTGCAAGAGATGGATAACGAAACACGCAAACGTCTTATCTCTGGCCATATGACCGAGATTATGCAATTGCTCAATCTCGATTTGAGCGATGACAGTTTGATGGAAACTCCGCATCGCATTGCGAAAATGTATGTCGATGAGATTTTCTCCGGCCTCGATTACGCCAACTTCCCGAAAATCACCGTCATTGAAAACAAAATGAAGGTGGACGAGATGGTCACGGTTCGTGATATCACGCTGACCAGCACCTGCGAACACCACTTTGTCACTATCGATGGCAAAGCGACGGTGGCGTATATTCCGAAAGATTCGGTCATTGGTCTGTCGAAGATTAACCGCATTGTGCAGTTCTTTGCGCAACGTCCGCAGGTACAGGAACGTCTGACTCAGCAAATTCTCACCGCGCTGCAAACGCTGCTCGGGACGAATAATGTGGCGGTATCGATTGATGCGGTGCATTACTGTGTGAAAGCGCGCGGCATTCGCGATGCGACCAGTGCGACCACCACCACTTCTCTTGGCGGATTGTTTAAGTCCAGCCAGAACACGCGTCAGGAATTTCTGCGCGCAGTACGTCATCACAACTGATTAGGACAGGAACCATGGAGCGTAATGTCACGCTGGATTTTATTCGTGGCGTTGCCATTCTTGGTATCCTGCTTCTCAATATTAGCGCCTTTGGCTTGCCGAAGGCGGCATATCTCAACCCCGCCTGGTATGGCGACATTACCTTATCTGACGCCTGGACCTGGGCGCTGCTCGATCTCTTCGCGCAGGTAAAATTCCTCACGCTGTTTGCTCTGCTGTTTGGTGCTGGTCTGCAAATGCTGCTCCCGCGTGGTAAACGCTGGATCCAGTCGCGGCTTACGTTGCTGGTGCTGTTGGGATTTATTCACGGTTTACTCTTCTGGGATGGCGATATCCTGCTGGCATATGGCTTGATCGGCCTGATTTGCTGGCGGCTGATCCGGGATGCGCCGTCGGTGAAAAGCTTGTTTAACACCGGCGTGGTGCTTTATTTGGCGGGCGTTGGTGTATTGCTGCTGTTGGGTGTGATCTCCGGGAGCGAAACCAGCCGGGCCTGGACGCCGGATGCTTCAGCGCTGCTGTATGAAAAATACTGGAAAGTGAACGGCGGAATGGAAGCAATCAGCAATCGCGTGGATATGATGTCCAATAGCTTGCTGGCGTTAGGCGCGCAATATGGCTGGCAACTGGCGGGGATGATGCTGCTCGGCGCGGCATTAATGCGTAGCGGCTGGCTAAAAGGGCAGTACAGTTTGCAGCATTATCGACGCACTGGCGTTCTGCTGGTTATTATCGGCATGGCGATTAACCTGCCTGCTATCGTCGCCCAGTGGCAACTGGACTGGTCCTACCGCTGGTGTGCCTTCCTGTTACAAGCCCCGCGAGAGCTGGGGGCGCCTTTGCAAACCATTGGTTATGCTGCGCTGATGTTTGGTTTCTGGCCGCAGCTTAGTCGCTTCAAATGGGTCATTGCTATCGCCTGTGTGGGGCGCATGGCATTAACCAACTATCTGTTACAAACCTTAATCTGCACCACGTTGTTTTATCAGGCCGGTTTATTTATGAAATTTGACCGGCTGGAGCTGCTGTTTTTCGTTATCCCGGTCTGGGCGATTAACTTACTTTTCTCTGTCATATGGCTGCGTTTTTACCGCCAGGGCCCGGTGGAATGGCTGTGGCGTCAATTAACCCTGCGTGCTGCGGGGACATCATTACCGCGAACATCCAGATAACGATCTGGATCACATTCATTAACAAAATGGATGTAAGCGCTTTCATTCCTGTGACATCACTCACGCAGTCCGTTTCATTGTGCTGACAAAATACCCAGCCTGGGGTGTCTGCGGGCAGCCGCAATCTAAAACAGGGCAGTGAATATGGTAACCATTCGTGATGTGGCACGGCAGTCTGGCGTTTCTGTAGCGACCGTTTCCCGCGTACTGAACAACAGTGCGCTGGTGAGTCCCGATACGCGTGAAGCGGTAATGAAGGCAGTCACTCAGCTTGGCTATCGACCTAATGCCAACGCACAAGCGCTGGCGACGCAGGTTAGCGACACGATTGGTGTTGTCGTCATGGATGTATCAGATGCGTTTTTTGGCGCGCTGGTAAAAGCCGTGGATATGGTTGCCCAGCAGCATCAGAAGTATGTCCTGATTGGCAACAGCTACCATGAGGCGGAAAAAGAACGTCATGCCATTGAGGTGTTGATTCGCCAACGTTGTAACGCGCTGATTGTACACTCTAAAGCACTGAGCGATCGGGAACTGGCCGAGTTTATGGATCAAATCCCCGGCATGGTACTGATCAACCGCCTTGTTCCGGGTTATGCTCACCGTTGCGTATGCCTGGATAACATCAGCGGTGCCAAAATGGCTACCCGAATGCTGCTAAATAATGGTCATCAACGCATAGGTTATCTGGCATCAAGCCACCGCATTGAAGATGACGCCATGCGCAAAGAAGGGTGGTTAACTGCCCTGCAAGAGCAGGGGATTGTTGCGGCAGAAAGCTGGGTCGGCACCGGTTCGCCCGATATGCAGGGCGGAGAGTCCGCGATGGTGGAACTGCTGGGGCGTAACTTACAACTGACGGCGGTCTTTGCTTACAACGACAATATGGCAGCCGGCGCGCTGACTGCGCTAAAAGATAACGGCATCGCTATTCCATTACACCTTTCTATCATTGGCTTCGATGATATTCCCATCGCGCGTTACACCGATCCGCAGCTAACCACTGTGCGCTATCCCATTGCCTCAATGGCAAAAATGGCGACGGAGCTTGCGCTACAGGGGGCGGCTGGCACGTTGGATCCGCAGGCGTCACATTGTTTTATGCCAACGCTGGTGCGTCGCCATTCAGTAGCGCTGCGGCAGAATGCGGCACCGATCACTAACTCATAACGTTGCGCGATGTAACCGCTTTCAATATGTGAGTAAATTCACAGTATATTAACAATGCGATAGCTATGATGACACTGTTTGTTGCGCTGTAACTACTATGTAACGGTGAATAATCACTTTCATCGAGGTATAGGTGCCTTAAACAAAAATTAAAGCCTGTTTTTGGAGCGTTGCCAGACACGGAAGAAATATTTTTTAAAAGTGAGCTTCGGCGTTCAGTAACACTTCAGTAACGTTCTGCCTGCCGAGCATTTATCTCAAGTACTACCCTGCATAATAAAACCGGAGATACCATGAATAAGAAGGTGTTGACCCTGTCTGCTGTAATGGCAAGCATGTTATTCGGCGCGGCTGCGCACGCTGCTGATACCCGCATTGGTGTGACTATCTATAAGTATGACGATAACTTTATGTCTGTAGTACGTAAGGCTATTGAAAAAGATGCCAAAGCGGCACCAGATGTACAGCTGCTGATGAACGACTCGCAGAACGACCAGTCCAAACAAAACGATCAGATCGACGTGCTGCTGGCAAAAGGCGTTAAAGCACTGGCGATTAACCTGGTTGACCCGGCAGCTGCTGGCACGGTCATTGAAAAAGCACGCGGACAGAACGTACCGATCGTATTCTTCAACAAAGAACCTTCTCGTAAAGCGCTGGACAGCTATGACAAAGCGTATTACGTCGGTACCGACTCTAAAGAGTCCGGCATTATTCAGGGTGATTTGATTGCCAAACACTGGGCAGCTAACCCGAACTGGGACCTGAACAAAGACGGCAAAATTCAGTTTGTTCTGCTGAAAGGCGAACCGGGACACCCGGATGCTGAAGCACGTACCACTTACGTGATTAAAGAGCTGAACGACAAAGGCATTAAAACTGAGCAGCTGCAGTTAGATACTGCAATGTGGGATACCGCTCAGGCGAAAGATAAGATGGATGCGTGGATGTCTGGTCCAAACGCGAACAAAATTGAAGTGGTTATCGCTAACAACGATGCGATGGCAATGGGTGCAGTTGAAGCGCTGAAAGCGCACAACAAAACCAGCGTACCAGTATTTGGTGTGGATGCGCTGCCTGAAGCGCTGGCTCTGGTGAAATCTGGCGCCATGGCCGGTACCGTCCTGAACGATGCCAACAACCAGGCGAAAGCCACCTTCGATCTGGCGAAAAACCTGGCTGACGGCAAAGGAGCGGCAGATGGCACTAACTGGAAAATTGAGAACAAGATTGTTCGCGTACCGTACGTAGGTGTCGATAAAGATAATCTGGCAGAGTTCACCAACAAATAAATACTCCGTATGTGGGCGCAATTTCATTGCGCCCTTAATAACGCACTCTGCAAGGCCAACAAGGTATAATTATGGTCAGCACACATACTCAGTCGTCAGGCGAATACTTGTTGGAAATGACCGGCATCAACAAGTCCTTCCCCGGCGTTAAGGCGCTTGATAATGTCAATTTAAAAGTCCGCCCGCATTCTATTCACGCCCTCATGGGAGAGAATGGCGCGGGGAAATCAACATTATTGAAATGTCTTTTCGGCATCTATCAAAAAGATTCCGGCAGTATTTTATTTCAGGGTAAAGAAATCGATTTTCATTCTGCGAAAGAAGCGCTTGAAAATGGTATTTCGATGGTACACCAGGAATTAAACCTGGTATTACAACGTTCTGTAATGGACAACATGTGGCTGGGACGCTATCCCACCAAAGGCATGTTTGTCGATCAGGAAAAAATGTACCGCGATACCAAAGCGATATTTGATGAACTGGATATTGATATCGATCCGCGTGCGCGTGTCGGCACATTATCCGTTTCACAAATGCAGATGATTGAAATTGCGAAAGCATTCTCCTATGACGCCAAAATCGTCATCATGGATGAGCCAACTTCATCGTTAACCGAAAAAGAAGTTAACCATCTGTTCACCATCATCCGTAAGCTGAAAGAGCGTGGATGCGGTATTGTTTATATCTCTCACAAAATGGAAGAAATCTTCCAGCTGTGCGATGAAATTACCGTTCTGCGCGATGGCCAGTGGATTGCGACCCAGCCGCTGGAAGGGCTGGATATGGATAAGATCATCGCCATGATGGTTGGACGTTCACTGAACCAACGTTTTCCGGATAAAGAAAACAAACCTGGTGAAGTCATTCTGCAAGTGCGTAACCTGACCTCGCTGCGCCAGCCGTCGATTCGTGATATCTCGTTTGATTTGCACAAAGGGGAGATTCTTGGGATTGCAGGTCTGGTAGGCGCAAAACGCACGGATATCGTTGAAACGCTTTTTGGTATTCGTGAGAAATCATCGGGTACGATTACGCTACACGGCAAAAAAATTAATAACCACAGTGCAAATGAAGCCATCAACCATGGTTTTGCACTGGTCACGGAAGAGCGCCGCTCAACCGGTATTTATGCGTATCTGGACATTGGTTTTAACTCGTTAATCTCCAATATCCAAAACTATAAAAACAAAGTTGGTCTGTTGGATAATTCCCGCATGAAGAGTGATACCCAGTGGGTAATTGACTCTATGAGGGTAAAAACACCGGGTCATCGCACGCAAATCGGTTCACTTTCTGGCGGTAATCAGCAAAAGGTGGTTATTGGTCGTTGGTTATTAACCCAGCCAGAAATTCTGATGCTGGATGAACCGACGCGCGGAATCGATGTTGGTGCGAAATTTGAAATTTATCAGTTGATTGCCGAACTCGCGAAAAAGGATAAGGGGATTATTATTATTTCCTCTGAAATGCCGGAGCTGCTGGGTATTACCGATCGTATTCTGGTGATGAGCAATGGTCTCGTTGCTGGAATTGTTGACACTAAAACAACAACGCAAAACGAAATCCTCCGTCTTGCGTCTTTGCACCTTTAAGATTAGGGGCTCCTCATGAGTGCGTTAAATAAGAAAAGTTTTCTTACTTACCTGAAAGAAGGCGGAATTTACGTTGTTCTTTTGGTTTTGCTGGCGATTATTATTTTCCAGGATCCCACTTTCTTAAGCTTACTGAACCTGAGTAATATTCTCACGCAATCCTCGGTGCGTATTATTATCGCATTGGGTGTGGCTGGACTGATTGTTACCCAAGGGACCGACCTGTCGGCGGGGCGTCAGGTTGGCCTGGCGGCAGTGGTGGCGGCAACTCTGTTGCAGTCGATGGAGAATGCCAACAAGGTGTTCCCGGAAATGGCGACAATGCCGATCATTGTAGTGGTGCTGATTGTTTGCGTGATTGGCGCCATTATCGGTCTGGTGAACGGTATTATCATTGCTTATCTGAACGTAACGCCGTTTATTACCACACTGGGTACGATGATTATCGTTTACGGGATCAACTCCCTGTACTACGACTTCGTCGGCGCATCGCCAATTTCTGGCTTTGACAGTGGATTCTCAACCTTTGCGCAGGGCTTTATTGCACTGGGCAGTTTCCGACTCTCCTACATCACATTCTATGCGCTGATTGCGGTGGCCTTTGTGTGGGTGCTGTGGAACAAGACCCGCTTCGGTAAAAACATTTTCGCCATCGGCGGAAACCCGGAAGCTGCGAAAGTGTCCGGTGTAAACGTTGCGCTGAACCTGCTGATTATCTATGCGTTGTCTGGCGTGTTCTATGCCTTCGGTGGTTTGCTGGAAGCCGGACGTATCGGCTCAGCGACCAACAACCTCGGCTTTATGTATGAGCTGGATGCGATTGCGGCGTGCGTGGTTGGCGGCGTGTCGTTCAGTGGCGGGGTAGGTACCGTGTTTGGCGTAGTGACCGGTGTGATTATCTTCACCGTCATCAACTACGGTTTGACCTACATCGGCGTGAACCCATACTGGCAGTATATTATCAAGGGTGGCATTATTATCTTCGCGGTCGCGCTGGACTCACTGAAGTACGCGCGTAAGAAGTAATCTGGGAAGAGAAAAATAAAACCGGTGCAGAGGCATTCTGCATCGGTTTTTTTTATTTGATAAAGAGTAACCAGATACCAGTGAACAGTGCACCAATGGCCATACCGAAATAAACGATGATATAGCTCCAGTAAGTGCTGGGTTCTTTAGCGCGAGAAATGATCATTGGCGTCTGCGAACCTTTCACGGTTTTCTCGACGATACCGGAACGCAGTCCCTTCAGGCCTTCTCTGCACGTCCAGAGAACAATCATCAGTACGCCAATAACGATAAAGATCGTTTTTCCTTCCATGCTTATTTTCCTTGTTTCTTTTGTAATTCGAGTAATTGTTCAGGCGTGACCGCCGGATACCCCTGCGCATCGTCCGGTACCTGATGCATGGTAGGGATGGGCACCAGTGGGCCTAAAAAACGGGGCTCACGTTTGAAAATGTAGAGATCGGCGAGTGCGCCAAAACGGGCGCCAAATTCACGTACCCGCACGGTGAGCATATCTTTTGGCGAAGGTACCGCATAGCACTGGGCCTGGATACCCATATGCAGCGCAATAAACAAGGCGCGCTCACAGTGGAATCGTTGAGTAATAATAATGAAATCGTTGGTGTCGAATACTTTACGCGTACGCACGATGGAGTCGAGCGTGCGGAACCCGGCGTAATCAAGCACGATGTCAGCGGGATCAACGCCTGCGGCAATCAGATCCTTACGCATCGTCATGGGTTCGTTGTAGCTTTGCTGGGCATTGTCGCCGCTTAACAGCAGATAGTTTACCTTCCCGCTGTTATAGGCGTTCAATGCGCCCTGAATGCGGTAGCGGTAATACTGATTGATGACGCCGGTGCGGTAATACTTCGCCGTGCCCAGAACCACACCGACCTGGCGGTAGGGTAAATCCTGCAGTTCGTCGTAAATGTAGGGAGCAGTCTTCCAGCTCATCCAGCGATCGAGTCCAAGCACAGTCAAAAGCAGCAAGCCTAACAGGACTAACAGGCTGTAAAACACGCGCTTTAACATGCAGAAAACTCGTTATTTGGATGGAATTTCAATCAGGCTACTGTACCGGAAGACGTAGCGCAAGAAACAGCAGTCTGATTGAGGGGATTTTAGGCATTCTGCATAGTGCCGGATGGCGGTGTAAACACCTTATCCGGCCTACGAACCGGCGTTATTGAGTCGATTAACCCAGGAGAACGCGCTCAATATTATTGCAGCCCAGTGCTTTCAGCGTGGCGGAGGTCGCATCCCACTGAATCAACGGCGCGTCGGCTTTTTCAGCCAGCACGGCGCGTTGGATATCTGGATAATCATAACCGTTCAGATTCAACAGGTTTAACGCGCCTTGCAGCGGTGGCAGGGTCGGGTTAAAGGCGGCATTTTCAGCATAGCTGCCGCTAAAAATACGGCCATCTTTACACTCCAGCGCCACGCCGCTTGGGGATTTGCTGTATGGCATATGACATCTGTTGGCAGCGGTGATTGCCGCTTGGGTCAACGTATCGCCCTGCAGCGCGAAGCCGTGATCCTGATCGTCCATCAGCAGCGTTTTAATCTCCAGATCTTTCGGGCCGAAGGCATCTGGCAGGTAATCACGCAGCACGTGTGGCGCACGTCCCGGCAGATGAATCCGTAAATCCAGTCCGCTGTTCAGTTCGTTCATAAACTGGCGGCAGTGGCCGCACGGCGTGTAGTTGACGGTGATGGCGGCGAGCCCTTTTTCACCGCGCAGCCAGGCGTGGCTGATAGCGCTTTGCTCGGCATGAACAGTTTGCTGCATGGTCGCGCCCAGGAACTCCATGTTCCCACCGAAGTACCAGTTGCCGCTGATGCCGCGAGAAATTGCCCCAACGTTGAAGTTGGACAGCGGAGTACGTGCGCAGGCCGCAGCCAGCGGCAGCAGAGCGAATGCCAGCGCGTCTTCGTCCAGTCCCGATTCGCGTTTTAGCAAAGAGACCTGCTCAGCAGTCAGCATGGCGGGGAAATGTGCATCCGCCAGAACAGGGGCCAGGGCTGATTGCAAGTTATCCGCGAGTTGGGCAAAAGCAGTTTGAAAACGTGGATGCATGGCGATGCCTCATAACAATGTAATGGAATCGTAGTTTACGGGCCTGTTATGGCTTTATATGTGATCCAAATCTCATTGTGTATGCAACTTATGAAACTTAAATGAAAAATGTGCAACGCATCGCAAATAAATAGCTAAAAAATGAAGATTAACCCACCACTGCCAGAATAATCGGGAACAGGAACGGGGCTACCAGCGAGGTAATAATGCCGCAAATGACCAGCGCCAGTGAGCTAAACGCACCTTCCTGATAGTCCAGTTCCGCACAGCGTGCGGTGCCCAGGGCGTGCGACGCGGTGCCCATTGCCAGCCCACGAGCGGCCTTAGTGCGAATACGCATGGCATTGAGTAACGTATGTCCAAATACCGCCCCGAGAATGCCGACAAAAATGACGCATACGGCGCTGATCGCCGGAATACCGCCAATACTGCCTCCCACGGCCATAGCGATAGGTGTAGTGACCGATTTTGGCATGATAGACGCAGCAATTTGCGGTGATGCGCCCATCAACAAGGCGATTGTTGTACCTGTTACCATCGCCACAACGCTCCCGGCAAAACAGATAGCAATGATTGATTTCCAGCGGGCGCGAATCTGATGCAACTGTTCGTATAACGGATAGGCCAGCGCGACCACGGCAGGTTGCAGCAAATCGTTCAGCACTTCGCTGCCTTTGAAATAGTGATCGTAGGGAATACCTGTCAGCAGCAGAATGGGAATAATTACCACCATGGCGACCAGCAGAGGGTTCAGCAAAGGCATTTTAAAGCGAGCTGCCAGCTTACGTGCGCCAAAAAATACCGCCAGCGTAAGAGGTAATGACCACCAGATATACGACATCATTTTTTTGCTTTAGCCTCTTTTTGCCCAACGATTTTGCGCTCACCGTGCACAATGTGCGAGCTCCAGCTCACCACCAGGAAAACGACCAGCGTACTGATGGTACAAGACACCACCACCGGACCAAATTGCGCGCGCAGCAGGTCAAAGTACTGCATGATCCCCACGCCAATCGGGACAAACAACAGGGCCATATAGCGAATCAGCACGTAGCAGCCGGGGTTAACCCATTTTGCCGGTAACACCTGCAAAGCCAGTAAAACAAACAGAATCAGCATGCCGATAATGCTGCCCGGAATGGTGATAGGGAGTAGCGATGCAAGAAAAATACCTGCATAGAGGCAGGCATAAATCAGGACGAATGCGCGCAAATATTGCCAGATAACGTTCAGTGCTTTGCTCATAGTTGAAACCCTTGACGAGACTCATTCATCATACAATTAAACTTAAAAACGTGCTACCGATCACATCATGAATTCTAAGCATAGAGGAAATAGATATCTGGAACATCGGGCGATGGCCCTAACTCTCCGCGCTAAACTTGTGCCAGGTAGTACAGAAAACGGTTCAGGGCGGTAGTAGGCGTTTCGTTGTTGCGCCAGAATACGCCGACGCTGCCTTTTTGTTCAATCTTCGGCAGATTCAGGATAGCCAGTTGTCCCTGGGCGGCATACCGTTGTGCCAGCCGTAGAGAAAGAATAGAGATCATGTCGCTACTTTGCAGCAGGTTGGTACTGACGTTGATTGATGCCGATTCAATGATGTTTTCCGGCAACATTACGCCGTTATCAACCAGCGCGTTATCAATGCTTATCCGGATAGGGGTTCCTGTCGGCCAGACAATCCAGCGCCAGTTAGCCAGATCGTGCCAGGTGAGCAGGGGATATTTTGCCAAGGGATGATCGGGGCGGGCGACGAAACAGACCGGCTCGGTATACAGCACTTGATAATTGAGCGGCAACTGAAGCGCCCGACCGCCGACGCGACCGACGACGACATCCACCGAACCCGCGAGCAGATCGTGCAGCAGCGGGGTCATCACCTTCTCTTCAATATTAAGATGCAGGGTTGGCAGTTCTGTGAGCAAACCCAGTATTGCCTGTGAAACACAATCGGTCGCTACCGGCGAGCAGCCAATCTTCAGACTCCCTACAAGTCCGCCTTGCTTAAAACGGGCGATTTCATACTGCGAACGCTCCATATCATTGATCAGGCGTTGGGCATGTTGCAGTAGCAACTTGCCGCCTTCGGAAGGGCGCAAGCCTTTACTGTGACGTTCAAAGAGCGTGATGCCAATCTCATCTTCGAGCTGTGATAACCATTTCGACAATGCGGGCTGGGTGATATTCATCATCCGGGCGACGTGCGTCAGATTTCCCTGTTCGCCCAGCGCGATAAGCGTTTGCAGGTGTTGCAACTTCAGTTTCTGCGCCCAGTTTGCCATTTGCTATAACCTCCAGGTTATGCCTCTGCATGAAAAGCCATTGTACATTTCATCTCCAAACATACAAAGTCGCAACATACCTAAAACAAAACAGAAATCTACTCTACCTGCACTGAGGCATTCACTATGACTCAACAACGTGATCTACAAGCACTGATCGATTCCGCCCCCGTCGGTAAGACCCAGTGGCGCGTTATCATCTGCTGTTTTCTGGTTGTCATGCTCGACGGATTTGATACCGCGGCGATTGGTTTTATCGCACCCGATATTCGCACTCACTGGCAGCTGACTGCTGGCGATCTGGCACCGCTGTTTGGTGCAGGTCTGCTGGGGCTGACCGCTGGCGCGCTGCTCTGTGGCCCACTGTCCGACCGTTTTGGCCGCAAACGGGTGATAGAACTCTGCGTGGCGCTGTTCGGTGCACTGAGCCTGCTCTCGGCTTTTTCACCCGATCTGCAAACGCTGGTTATTTTGCGCTTTCTTACCGGCTTAGGGCTGGGCGGGGCAATGCCGAATACCATTACTATGACCTCGGAATACCTGCCCGCGCGTCGGCGTGGCGCACTGGTCACCATGATGTTCTGTGGCTTTACTCTGGGATCGGCAATGGGCGGTATCGTCAGCGCACAGCTGGTGCCGGTGATTGGTTGGCACGGCATTCTGGTGCTGGGAGGCGTTCTTCCGCTAATGCTGTTTGTTGCTCTGCTGTTTGCGCTACCGGAATCCCCGCGCTGGCAGGTTCGTCGTCAACTGCCGCAAAACGTGATTGCCAGAACCGTCAGTGCCATCACCCGGGAACGTTATGACAATACCCATTTTTATCTCAACGAAGGTGCCGCGATAGCTAAAGGCAGCATTCGCCAGCTGTTCGTTGGGCGACAGTTGCCTATTACTCTGATGCTATGGGTAGTGTTCTTTATGAGCCTGCTGATTATTTATCTGCTCTCCAGCTGGATGCCAACGCTGCTTAACCATCGTGGAATTGATCTGCAGCATGCCTCCTGGGTAACTGCCGCCTTCCAGATTGGAGGAACGCTGGGGGCACTGGCGCTGGGCGTGCTGATGGACAAATACAATCCTTTCCGCGTGCTGGCCGTGAGTTATGCGCTGGGCGCAGTGTGCATCGTCATGATTGGCCTGAGCGAAAACGGTCTGTGGCTGATGGCACTGGCTATTTTTGGCACCGGCATCGGCATTAGCGGTTCTCAGGTTGGTCTTAATGCGTTAACCGCCACGCTTTATCCGACACAAAGCCGGGCGACGGGCGTCAGCTGGTCTAATGCAGTGGGGCGCTGCGGCGCGATTGTCGGCTCGCTTTCCGGCGGGGTGATGATGGCGATGAATTTCTCATTCGATAACCTGTTTTTCATTATTGCCGTCCCGGCGGCCATCAGCGCGGTAATGCTTACGCTGCTGACGGTTGTTATCCGCCAGTCGGCCTCTGCCTCAAATACTCTGCCACGCGCAGGTGTTGTGAATGAATAAGGAGAATCCCTATGTCTGAACTGAATCAGGACGTTAAGAACAGCCGTCAGCAGTTTTACCAGCATATTTCCGGGCAGAATCTGACCCCGCTGTGGGAGTCGCTGCACCGCCTGGTGCCGCCAACACCGAACGCACATTGCGCGCCTGCGTACTGGAACTATCAGGAGATCCGCCCGCTGCTGCTGGAAAGTGGCGATCTGATTGGCGCGAAAGAGGCGATTCGCCGCGTGCTGGTGCTGGAAAACCCAATGCTGCGTGGACAGTCTTCAATCACCCCAACGCTGTACGCGGGATTGCAGTTAATTATGCCGGGCGAGGTTGCGCCGAGTCATCGTCATAATCAGTCTGCGCTGCGCTTTATTGTCGAAGGGAAAGGGGCATTTACCGCTGTGGACGGTGAGCGCACCCAGATGCATGAAGGCGATTTTATTCTGACGCCGCAGTGGCGCTGGCACGATCACGGCAACCCGGGCAGTGAACCGGTGGTGTGGCTGGACGGTCTGGACCTGCCGTTGGTGAACCTGCTGGGCTGTGGCTTTGCGGAAGACTACCCGGAAGATCAGCAGCCGGTCACGCGCAAGGAAGGGGATTACTTACCGCGCTACGCGGCCAATATGCTGCCGCTGCGTCATCAGAAAGGTAACTCATCGCCGATTTTTAACTATCGCTACGATCGCAGCCGTGAAGCTCTGCATGACCTGACGCGCATGGGCGACGCCGATGAGTGGGACGGTTACAAGATGCGTTACGTCAACCCGGTAACCGGCGGTTATCCCATGCCTTCGATGGGAACCTTCCTGCAACTGTTGCCGCAGGGCTTTTCCTCACGGATGGCGCGTACCACCGACAGCACTATCTACCACGTGGTGGAAGGATGTGGGCAGGTCACCATTGGTAACGAGACCTTCAACTTTTCGCCAAAAGATATCTTTGTGGTGCCAACCTGGCACGGCGTGTCGTTCCAGACCCACGAAGATACCGTCTTATTCAGTTTTTCGGACAGACCGGTTCAGGAAGCACTGGGGTTGTTCCGCGAAGCACGCTATTAATTTGGGAGAGAGAAAATGACGCAATACGTATTTGAACCACAAGCGCCTGTTACCGTTCCGGTTGTTGGCTGTGATGAACAATTTCCTGTGCGCCGTGTTTACTGTGTGGGCCGTAACTATGCCGCTCATGCCCGTGAAATGGGCTTTGATCCGGATCGCGAACCACCGTTCTTTTTCTGTAAACCTGCCGATGCGGTAGTCCCGGTGGCGGCTGGTCAGATCCTCGAACTGCCGTACCCATCGCAAACCGATAACTATCACTATGAGATAGAGCTGGTGGTGGCGATTGGCAAAAAAGGCAGCGATATTCCGCTGGAAAAAGCGCACGAATATATCTGGGGCTATGCCACCGGTCTGGATATGACCCGCCGTGACCGGCAGATGGAGATGCGCCAGATGGGGCGTCCGTGGGAAATTGGCAAAGCGTTTGATCTCTCCGCGCCCATCGCGCCGCTGCATAAAGCCAGCGAAAGTGTGGATGTTAACCATGCGCCAATCTGGTTGCAGGTCAACGGCGACGATCATCAGCGGAGCGATATTCGCCACCTCATCTGGTCTGTGAATGAAACCATCAGCTATCTGTCTGGTTTCTTCGAACTGCAGCCGGGCGATCTGATCTACACCGGTACCCCAGAAGGCGTGGGGGCGGTAGTGAAAGGGGATGTGATCACCGGAAACGTAGACGGTTTAACCCCCATCGCCGTGAAGATTATCTGAGGTGGATGATGAAGCTGTACAGTTTCTTTAATAGCTCGGCGTCATATCGGGTGCGCATTGCGCTGGCGCTGAAGGGGCTGGATTACCAGACGGTGGGCGTCAACATTCGCATCGGTCAGCAGAACGAACTGGCCTACCGACGGATGAACCCGGTGGGACTGGTGCCGACTCTGGTGACCGATGACGGAGAATCACTTGGGCAGTCGCTGGCAATAATTGACTGGCTGGATGGCCACTTTCCGCAAACGCCACTGCTGCCTGCCGACTTCCCGGTGCGCAGTAAGGTGCTGGAAATTGTCTATGCCATCGCCTGTGATATCCACCCGGTGAATAACATGCGGGTACTGCGCTACCTGAGCGAAGAGTTAAAGGTCAGTGAAGAAGATAAAAAACGCTGGTATGCACACTGGATCCAGCAAGGGTTAAGCGCGGTGGAACAGATGCTGCGCCAGAGTCATTCGGGGAAGTTCTGCGTGGGTGATGCGCCGACGCTGGCGGATTGCTGTCTGATCCCACAGTGGGCGAATGCGTTACGTATGGGGTGCGATCTGAGCGGATATCCGCGCTGTAAGGCGGTATATGATGCCTGTACTCAGCTTCCGGCGTTTATCGCCGCCGCGCCCGAGAATCAACAAGATAAAATTCCAGCCTGATAAGGAGAACGACAATGGCTAAAGTGACACGCGCAATTATCGTGGGTGGCGGGATTGGCGGCGCGGCGACCGCGCTATCGCTGGCTCGTCAGGGCATTAAAGTGATGTTGCTGGAGAAAGCGCACGAGATTGGTGAAATTGGCGCGGGTATTCAGCTCGGGCCGAATGCATTCTCTGCTCTGGACAGCCTTGGCGTGGGGGAAGTCGCCCGTCAGCGTGCCGTTTTTACCGACCACATCACGATGATGGATGCGGTAAACGCAAAAGAGGTGGTCCGCATTGAAACCGGCCAGGCGTTCCGCGATCACTTTGGCGGTCCTTATGCGGTTATCCATCGGGTTGATATTCACGCCAGCGTTTGGGAAGCGGCGCTGGTGCATCCTAACGTTGAGTATCGCACTTCAACTAACGTGGTTGATATCCGCCAGACAGAGAATGACGTGACGGTATTTGACGAGCACGGCAACAGCTGGACGGCGGATATTTTGGTCGGCTGTGACGGTGTGAAGTCGGTTGTCCGCCGGTCTCTGATTGGCGATGCGCCACGGGTTACCGGACACGTGGTCTATCGCGCCGTGATTGATTGCGATGATATGCCGGAGGATTTACGCATTAACGCACCGGTGCTGTGGGCCGGACCACACTGTCACCTGGTGCACTATCCGCTGCGCGGCGGTAAGCAATATAACCTGGTGGTGACCTTCCACAGTCGTCAGCAGGAAGAGTGGGGCGTGAAGGATGGCAGCAAAGAGGAAGTGCTCTCCTATTTTGCGGGTATCCATCCGCGCCCGCGCCAGATGCTGGATAAACCGACATCATGGCGGCGCTGGTCCACTGCCGACCGCGAGCCGGTAGAAAAATGGGGAACCGACCGCATCACGCTGGTGGGAGACGCCGCGCACCCGGTTGCGCAATATATGGCGCAGGGTGCCTGTATGGCGTTGGAAGACGCGGTAACGCTCGGTAAAGCGCTACAGCAGTGTGGTGGCGATGCGGCTGATGCCTTTGCGTTGTATGAGTCGGTGCGTATTCCGCGTACCGCACGCATCGTCTGGTCAACGCGTGAAATGGGCCGTGTCTACCACGCCGCAGGCGTCGAGCGTCAGGTACGTAATCTGCTGTGGAAAGACAAATCGCAGGTGGAGTTTTATCGCGGTATGGAATGGCTGTACGGTTGGAAAGAAGATAACTGCCTGTTGCCGCGCTGAGCCTCTTTAATCTCCCGAACGGAGGCGCTACCATAGCGCCTCTTTTTTTGCGGATAACGATATGCGTGTTTTACTGGCGCCGATGGAAGGCGTGCTCGACTCACTGGTGCGCGAGCTGCTGACTGAAGTGAATGATTACGATCTGTGCATCACCGAGTTTGTGCGCGTGGTGGATCAGCTCCTGCCGGCAAAAGTATTTCATCGACTCTGCCCGGAACTCCATAACAACAGCCGGACGCCATCCGGCACGTTGGTTCGCATTCAGCTGTTAGGACAGTATCCGCAGTGGCTGGCGGAGAATGCCGCGCGCGCGGTAGAACTGGGCTCATACGGTGTCGATCTAAACTGTGGCTGTCCATCGAAGCTGGTGAACGGTAGCGGCGGTGGCGCAACGCTATTGAAAGATCCTGAGCTTATCTACCGGGGCGCAAAAGCTATGCGCGAGGCGGTCCCGGCTCATCTTCCGGTGACAGTGAAAGTTCGTCTGGGCTGGGACAACAGCGACCGGCAGTTTGAAATTGCCGATGCCGTCCAGCAGGCTGGTGCCAGCGAACTGGCGGTGCATGGCCGAACCAAAGAGCAGGGCTACAAGGCGGAACATATCAACTGGCAGGCGATTGGCGAGATCCGCCAGCGGCTGACCATTCCGGTTATTGCGAATGGCGAAATCTGGGACTGGCAGAGCGCCCAGGATTGTATGGCCATCAGCGGATGCGATGCGGTGATGATCGGACGTGGCGCATTAAATATTCCGAACCTGAGCCGCGTGGTGAAATACAACGAGCCGCGTATGCCGTGGCCTGAAGTCGTGATGCTGTTGCAAAAATATACCCGCCTTGAAAAGCAGGGGGACACCGGGCTGTATCATGTAGCGCGGATTAAGCAGTGGTTAGGGTATTTGCGCAAAGAATATTCAGAGGCAACAGAACTGTTTCAGGAAATTCGTGC
Source organism: Citrobacter sp. Cpo091 (assembly GCF_030332645.1). Lineage (NCBI taxonomy): Bacteria > Pseudomonadati > Pseudomonadota > Gammaproteobacteria > Enterobacterales > Enterobacteriaceae > Citrobacter > Citrobacter sp. Cpo091. The sequence continues at coordinate 208,248 of NZ_JAOWHL010000040.1, read as the reverse complement.
GTTAAATAATTCGCCGGATATCGCACGTGCGATTCAGACTATTGAGATTACTGCCTGAACTCAGCTCCAGTAGGCCGGATAAGGCGTTTACGCCGCCATCCGGCATCAGAGAGAATAATAGCCTGAGATTTCTGCTATCAGGCCTGGGCGAAATGACGACATCAGAAAATCATCTTAAACACGCCTGTTACCACCAATAGCCCAATCAGAAAAATAATCAGAATTACCCACAGCAGAATTTTCATTAACTTTCCTTTTTTTGGTAAGTTCAGATTGAGTATAGGAAAGTATCAATCATTCTGCCTGGAGGCGTTGTTATGCAGGTTTACGTGCGCTGAGCAGAAACACCATCGGCCGCTCTTTTTCTTCATCTAAAGCCGGGTTTTCAGCAATCTGTTGCGCGGACGGTCCCCATTCATCGACACAAACGATCTCGAATCCGGCGGCAATCAGCGCATTAATCCAGGTCGCCAGCTTACGGTGCTGTTTTTTGACGCCTTCAGCAAACCAGTTACTGATGCGCTCACCTTCCTGCTGATAATGATTAACCGGCCAGGACAGCTGCCCAGTTTTATCTTTTATCCAACCCTGATTAAGCGGTGCGGTATAAATTGGATGCTCGGCAGAGAAAACTAACATACCGCCTGGTGTTAATGACTGGTAAATGGTTACGAATAATCGTTCTATATCGTGCAAATAGTGCAGGGCAAGCGAGCTATAAACCAGGTCAAAAGAATTTGGGGACAGGGTTAGCGTTTCGAGATCTTCACGCTGATAAACGATGCCATTACCCTGCGTCATACTGTGTGCCTGGGTTAACATTTTTTGTGAAATATCCAGTCCCATTACGCTGGCTGCCTGATTATCGCGCGCGTAGCGGCAAAACCAACCATATCCACAGCCCAAATCAAGAATGTTTTTGCCTTGAAGAGAGGGGAGCATCGCTTGTATTGTCGGCCATTCTGGCGCGCCGTCGAGTCCCTTTACTGAACGATCCAGCGTGGCATATCCGGCAAAGAACTCAGGATTGTCATAGATATTCTGTGACATAACATCTCCATCCATTAATTATTAAAATTATTTAATCTATATTATTCACTAGGTGTATATTTTGCTGATTATATATTTTTATTGCCAAAGATGTATTGCCACGCGTAACTAAAAAAGCAACAGCGACAAGTCGTAATCTCTGCACATCTTTTCTTACCTGTATATCTCCATGAATCGTAATTCTGTGTTTGTCACGACGGCATTGTTGCCGCTTTTTGTTCTGATGTCTGGCTGCGCGCCGATGCATGATGACCGCCAGTCTCTGTCACAGCAGACGCCTTCCGCAAATGTCGATACCACATTGCCTGCCGCGTTAAAAAATGGCTGGCCGGACAGCCAGTGGTGGAAGGCATATCACGACCCCCAGCTTAATGCGTTGATTGACAGCACCTTGCGAAATTCTCCTGATATGCAGGTCGCGGAACAGCGCATTCAACTGGCGGAGGCGCAGGCTAAGGCCGTGGAAGCGCAAGATGGCCCGGAGATCGACTTCTCCGCAGACGTTGAGCGTCAGAGAATGTCAGCTGAGGGGCTGATGGGACCTTTCGCCATAACCGATCCCGCAGCAGGAACCACGGGGCCGTGGTACACCAACGGTACTTTTGGTTTAACCGCCGGCTGGAATCTGGATCTGTGGGGTAAGAATCGGGCCGAAGTGACTGCGCGCATTGGAGCCGTTAAGGCGCGTGAGGCTGAGCGCGAGCAAACCCGGCAGCTGCTGGCGAGCGGTGTCTCCCGTCTTTACTGGGAATGGCAGACGCAGGCCGCACTGAAAACCGTGCTGACGCAAATCGAAAGCGAGCAGCAAAATGTGATTACCGTCGATCGTCAACTGTATCAAAACGGCCTCACTTCTTCGGTGGAAGGCGTCGAAACCGATATCGATTCCAGCAAAACAGAGCAGCAGCTGAATGATGTCAGCGGTAAAATGAAGGTGATTGAGGCGCGCCTAAGCGCGTTGAGCAACTCGCAGTCCGTTGCCCTGAAGCTCCATTCGACCAAACTGCCCGTGGTTGAAAGTCAGCTCCCGTCCCAGCTAGGTTATTCGCTGCTGGCCCGTCGACCAGATTTGCAGGCAGCACACTGGTACATTGAGTCATCGCTGAGCAGTATTGATGCGGCGAAAGCGGCGTTTTATCCCGATGTGAATCTGATGGCATTTTTACAACAGGATGCGTTACATCTGAGTGACCTGTTCCGCCATTCCGCGCAGCAAATGGGCGTAACCGCCGGGCTGACGCTGCCTATCTTTGACAGTGGCAGGCTGAATGCGAATCTCGATATTACGAAAGCGCAAAGTAACCTGACGGTGGCGAATTACAACAAAGCTGTGGTGGATGCGGTGAATGACGTGGCACGTGCGGCATCGCAGGTAGAAACACTGGCGCAGAAAAATCAGCATCAGCAGCAGATTGAACATGACGCTCAGCGCGTAGTGGGGCTGGCACAGGCGCGCTTTAATGCGGGTATTATTGCGGGCTCCAGGGTTAGCGAGGCAAAGATCCCGGCATTACGTGAGCAGTGCAACGGTCTGCTTTTGCAAGGCCAGTGGCTGGATGCCTCAATCCAGTTGACCAGCGCGCTGGGCGGCGGTTATCACGCATCCTGATTTAATCGGCCCGCCGGTGTTCCGCTGTCGGGCCATCTTCATTGCGCTTTACGCGTGCTTCGGCGTTTCATCCACCAGCGGACGCCCGCGACTATCGCGATAACCAGCACCAGCCAGATGCCACGCTTGATATGCTGGTCGAGGCTGTGCAGCCACGGCGCGATCACTTCGCCACCGACGTAGCCGAGGGTGGTAAATAGCAATGCCCAGACAAATGCGCCAAGAATATTTAGCGGTAAAAAGATCTTCGGCGGCAGGTGACTGGCGCCAATCAGTAAGGGACCAATAACGCGAAAGCCGTACATAAAGCGCGTACCGACCACAAACAGGTAAGGACGCCGTTGGATCATTTTCTGCGCATAATGAATTTTCGCCTGATGGCGCGAGAAACGACGCAGAATTTTGCCGCCAAAACGACGTCCGAGTAAATAGAGCAACTGATCGCCAATCATCCCACCCAGCGCGACCGAGAGTACCACCAGCGGGAATTTCAGGACTCCCTGATGCGCCACGACGCCGCCTAACAGGGTAATGGTTTCACCTTCCGCCAGGCTGCCGATGATTAACGCAGCATAGCCGTACTGCGCAACATAATGCGTTATATCCATACGTTGTATGACCTCCACTGGTCATAGCATACACCCTATGAATACTTGATGCCGGAAAAGACGCATAGTAGCGCTTAACGTCGTTCAGTTCCCTAATGCCTGATGGCGCTTCGCTTATCAGGCCTACGGCTTACACACTTTTTACCCGGCGCTTCGGTATTTTTCATGTGTACATAAAATAATCAAAAGCTGAATTATACTTGAAGTGTTGAGGTCCGGAGCTGACAAGAAGGGGGCGGTATGAACCATGTCTGGGGGCTATTTTCCCATCCCGATCGTGAAATGCACGTGATCAACAGCGAAAACGAAAGTGTTTCGCATCACTATACCCACCATGTACTGCTGATGGCGGCAATTCCGGTTGTTTGCGCGTTTATCGGCACGACGCAAATCGGCTGGAATTTTGGCGATGGCAATATCCTGAAGTTATCTCTGTTGACCGGATTTGCGATGGCAATTCTGTTTTACGGGGTGATGCTGGCAGGCGTCGCCGTCATGGGCCGGGTTATCTGGTGGATGGCACGTAATTACCCGCAGCGCCCATCGTTGGCGCATTGCATGGTCTTTGCCGGATATGTCGCGACGCCGCTGTTTTTAAGCGGGCTGGTCGCACTTTATCCGCTGGTCTGGCTGTGCGCATTGGTGGGGACCATTGCGCTGTTTTACACCGGTTATTTACTCTATCTCGGCATTCCGACGTTCCTGAATATCTCTAAAGAGGAAGGCCTGAGCTTTTCCAGTTCGACGCTGGCGATCGGTGTGCTGGTGCTGGAAGTTCTGCTGGCGATTACGGTAATCCTGTGGGGTTACGGCTATCGGTTATTCTGACGGATAAACCTGTCTGCGCTGCGTTGTTGACGTAAAAGTCAGCAACGCAGCATTTCGAGACGATTCTCCTGTGGCGGCAAACCTGCCGGATCGCTATGATGCCTGAGCTAGCTTGAGATAATACTTAGTCTCTGGCGGTGTGCGTTGTGACGTGCGTGAACCATTATCAGAAATCTCATCATGCTGAAATTCCGAGTTTCATTATTAAGCCTTGCCCTGGTGCTGGCCGTTCCTTTTGCACCCCAAGCCGTGGCGAAAACGGCAACTACCGCAGCAGCTTCTCAGCCTGAGATAGCGTCCGGTAGCGCGATGATTGTTGATCTGAATACCAACAAAGTTATCTATTCGAACCACCCGGACCTTGTGCGTCCGATTGCGTCGATTACCAAATTAATGACCGCGATGGTGGTGCTTGATGCACGACTGCCGTTGGATGAGAAGCTGAAAGTTGATATCAGCCAGACGCCGGAAATGAAAGGCATCTACTCTCGTGTGCGACTGAACAGTGAAATTAGCCGTAAAGACATGCTGCTGCTGGCGCTGATGTCATCAGAAAACCGTGCGGCGGCGAGCCTGGCGCATCATTACCCTGGCGGTTATAACGCGTTTATTAAGGCTATGAATGCCAAAGCGAAAGCGCTCGGCATGACTCAGACACGCTTTGTGGAACCAACCGGCTTATCGATTCATAACGTCTCGACCGCTCGTGATTTAACCAAGCTGCTGATCGCCAGCAAGCAGTATCCGCTGATTGGCCAGTTAAGCACCACGCGTGAAGATATGGCGACCTTTGCCAACCCGGCTTATACGCTGCCATTCCGTAACACTAACCATCTGGTATACCGCGATAACTGGAATATTCAGTTAACCAAAACCGGGTTTACCAATGCGGCAGGCCACTGTCTGGTGATGCGCACCGTGATCAATAACAAACCGGTGGCGCTGGTGGTGATGGATGCGTTCGGTAAATATACCCACTTTGCCGATGCCAGCCGTTTACGTACCTGGATCGAAACGGGCAAGGTGATGCCGGTTCCGGCAGCGGCGCTGAGCTATAAAAAGCAAAAAGCGGCGCAGATGGCAGCGGCGGGTTCAGCGACGAGCGAGCAAACTGCACAGAACGATTAAATAAGACAACTTATCCGGCATACACATAGCTAATGTAGCGGTAGGCCGGGCAAGCGAAGCGCCCCCGGCAACATGCCCGGTGGCGCTTATCTTTTTTGCTTTATGACTCTTTCCAGAACTTCTGCTTACTCGTTTTCCCAATACCCGGATTCATACTGTTGGTGGGATCGTTCTCACGGTAAAAACGGGTTAATGTTTCCGGTGCTTTATACAGATGTCCGACGTTATGCTCTGCTGGATACTGTGCTCCGCGCTCGTGCAGAAGCTCCAGCATCTGCTCTTTCAGCGCATGCGCATCCACGCCTTTTTTCACGATGTAATCCTGATGGAAGACGTAGCACATAAAGTGGCCGTAATAGAGTTTGTGCACCAGTTGGCTGTCGATCTCTGCAGGCAGATGCTCGTACCATTCGGTGTCGTTACGGCGCAGCGCGATATCCAGCGCCAGAATATCTTCCACTTCATCGGCATGTACGGCCTGATAACGAATCGCCGCGCCAGCCGCCGCAAAGCGATGCAAAAACGCCTTGCTGCCTTCTTCCGGCGTACAGGCAAAGAAGTCGCCTTCAGCGGTTTTGAAAAACTCGCTTAGCCAGTTTTGCGCTTCAGCCACGCCACCACCGGCCATTTTTAACAGCAGGTGATGTTCGTACTTATCGCGCCAGCTTTTCATGCGCGCGGGTAAGTGGCTGGGGAACAAATGGCCAAATTTCTGCATTGCCCGATCGGTGAAATGTGGACGGAAAATTTTCACTTTTTCCAGCATTGCATCGGTGCGACCTTTCAGGGTGAAGAAGAACGGCATTTTGTCGGTGCCGAGCTTGTCGATCATCAGAAACGTATCTTTGCCGTATTGCTCAGCGATGTCATAAATATCGCGGTGCATATATTCACCGGCGACCGGCAGATGCTCAAATTTTGCCAAAATATGACGGCGGATCTCCGTCAGCACCTCTGGCTGGTTGGTACCGATGTAAAAGACCTGCTGGTTTTTTTCGGCTTCGAAGGTGTCCAGACGCACCGCAAAAACCGCGAGCTTGCCTGCACAACCGGATGATTCAAACAACCGATCCGGGTCGGCGTTATAGCGAGCGGGCGTGTCCGCCTCAATATCTCTGACGCGGGTAACGTAGTCGTGATCGTGTGCATGACGCCCGTCATGGCGCACATCGTCATCTTTGATCCGCTCGTCATCAAGTTTGCTCAGGATCTGTTCCGGTGTCTGGCCCAGTTCGATACCCAGATGGTTAACCAGCTGTAATTTACCCTGCTCGTCAATACGCGCAAACAGCGACATCTCCGTGTATGCCGGACCGCGCTGAACCAGCGAGCCGCCGGAGTTGTTACAAATACCGCCAATCACTGAAGCGCCGATACAGGAAGATCCGATCACCGAATGCGGCTCACGGCCAAACGGTTTGAGCGCTTTTTCCAGTGAATAAAGCGTGGTGCCGGGATAGGCCAGCACCTGTTCGCCTTTGCCGATGACGTGCAGCTTATCAAGGCGCAGGGTGCTGATAATGACAATCTCGCGGTCGTAATCATTACCGCTCGGCGTAGAGCCTTCGGTCAGGCCAGTGTTGGCGGCCTGCATCAGGATAATTTTATCTGCGGCGACGCAAGCGTTGAGGACGCGCCACAGTTCTAAAAGCGAGCCAGGGAACACCACGGCGAGTGCATCGCCCTGACCGGAGCGGAATCCCTTGCGATAGCGGGCGGTTTTAGCAGGGTCTGTGAGCAGGTGTGAATGACCTACCAGACGGGTCAGTTCATTCAGAAAAGCTTTATTATCTGTTGTAATGGAAGACATTCTCCACTCCTTGTGGTGGGACTCAATATCAGAAACAAGCATAGCGCTTTGTATGACAATACGCTTTCTCATTCACATTGTCTCTGGGTTGTCTTCCACTGAGTCGCGTTGGTTTCGAAAATTAGGAGAATAACCTTAGCTTTCTTTATCGCTCCCGTTTAGTCTTACGGCAAACTGCGGTTTTTGTTATATTTTCGCTGCCTCGTCGGGAAAAAATAAAGAGAGAATCAACATGAAATGGCTATGTTCTGTAGGTGTCGCGGTGAGTCTGGCGTTGCAACCAGCGCTGGCGGACACGCTGTTTGGTAACCATCCTCTGACGCCAGAAGCGCGGGATGCATTCGTTACCGATTTACTTAAACAGATGACCGTGGATGAGAAAATTGGGCAACTACGCTTGATAAGCGTAGGGCCTGATAACCCGAAAGAAGCCATCCGCGAGATGATCAAAGACGGGCAGGTTGGGGCAATTTTTAACACCGTCACGCGCCAGGATATCCGCAAAATGCAGGATCAGGTGATGGAGCTCAGCCGCCTGAAAATTCCTCTCTTTTTTGCCTACGACGTATTGCACGGCCAGCGTACCGTGTTCCCGATAAGTCTCGGCCTGGCGTCCTCTTTTAATCTCGATGCGGTCAGAACCGTTGGCCGTATTTCCGCGTATGAGGCTGCCGATGATGGTCTGAATATGACCTGGGCGCCAATGGTCGATGTCTCTCGCGATCCGCGCTGGGGCCGTGCTTCAGAAGGTTTTGGTGAAGACACGTATTTAACGGCTACGATGGGTAAAACCATGGTGGAAGCGATGCAGGGGAAAAGCCCGGCTGACCGCTATTCGGTGATGACCAGCGTCAAGCACTTCGCCGCCTATGGCGCGGTTGAAGGTGGCAAGGAATATAACACCGTCGATATGAGCCCACAGCGTCTGTTCAACGACTATATGCCGCCGTATAAAGCCGGGCTGGATGCCGGTAGCGGTGCGGTGATGGTGGGTCTTAATTCGCTGAACGGTACACCAGCAACCTCAGATGCATGGCTGCTAAAAGACGTGCTGCGAGATGAATGGGGCTTTAAGGGGATTACCGTTTCCGATCACGGCGCGATTAAGGAACTGATTAAGCACGGTACCGCCTCCGATCCTGAAGATGCGGTGCGTGTGGCGATCAAGTCCGGCATCAACATGAGTATGAGCGATGAGTATTACAGCAAATATCTGCCGGGCTTGATTAAATCCGGCAAAGTGACGATGGCGGAGCTGGACGACGCCGCGCGTCATGTGCTGAACGTGAAATATGATATGGGGTTGTTTAACGATCCGTACAGCCATCTGGGGGCCAAAGAATCTGACCCACAGGACACCAACGCAGAAAGCCGTTTGCATCGCAAAGAGGCGCGTGAAGTGGCGCGCGAAAGCCTGGTGCTGCTGAAAAACCGTCTGGAAACGTTGCCGCTTAAAAAATCCGCCACCGTGGCGGTTGTCGGACCGCTGGCCGACAGCAAGCGTGATGTAATGGGCAGTTGGTCCGCCGCCGGTGTTGCCGATCAGTCGGTAACGGTGCTGACGGGGATTAAAAATGCCGTCGGCGAACAGGGCAAAGTGCTGTACGCCAAAGGGGCGAATATCACCAACGACAAAGGCATTGTCGATTTCCTCAACCTGTATGAAGAAGCGGTAAAGGTTGACCCGCGTTCGCCGCAGGCGATGATCAATGAAGCCGTTAACGCCGCGAAGCAATCTGATGTGGTTGTCGCGGTAGTCGGTGAAGCGCAGGGCATGGCGCATGAAGCCTCCAGCCGCACCGATATCACCATTCCGCAAAGTCAGCGTGACCTGATTGCCGCGCTGAAAGCCACGGGTAAACCGCTGGTTCTGGTGTTGATGAACGGTCGTCCGCTGGCGCTGGTGAAGGAAGATCAACAAGCCGATGCGATCCTCGAAACCTGGTTTGCCGGGACGGAGGGCGGTAACGCCATCGCCGATGTGCTGTTTGGTGATTACAATCCGTCAGGCAAGCTGCCGATGTCTTTCCCGCGCTCTGTTGGACAGATCCCGGTCTATTACAGCCATCTCAATACCGGTCGTCCGTATAACGCCGATAAGCCGAACAAGTACACGTCGCGCTACTTTGATGAAGCCAATGGTCCGTTGTATCCCTTTGGTTATGGCCTGAGCTACACCACGTTTACGGTTTCTGATGTGAAGCTCTCTTCTCCGACGATGAAGCGTGACGGAACCGTGACGGCCAGCGTGCAGGTGACCAACACCGGCAAGCGCGAAGGTGCAACGGTGATTCAGATGTATTTACAGGATGTGACCGCCTCCATGAGTCGTCCGGTAAAACAGCTGAAAGGTTTTGAAAAAGTGAATCTTAAGCCAGGTGAAACCCAGACAGTCAGCTTCCCGATTGATATTGAAGCGCTCAAATTCTGGAACCAGCAGATGAAATACGATGCAGAACCTGGCAAATTTAACGTTTTCATCGGCGTGGATTCCGCCAGAGTGAAGCAGGGCGAATTTGAACTGCTGTAATAGATGAATAAAGTCATGCAGCATGCCTGATGGCTCTACGCTTATCAGGCTGACAAAGTCGTATCATCCGGCAAATTCATATTGGGTTTGCCGGATTTTTTTTATTTTATTATCGCCTTACCGCTAATAACTCTCAGCGTTACCACCCAATTGCCAGGTTAAGGCTTGATTTTTCGACTATGCTTTTTCCTCAAGTCTCTGAAAAGGGCCGCAAAAGGATGAGGAGTACAGCATGATAATCTCAAAAGTATCGGTGGGTTCGCTGGTGCTGTTAGCCGCGATAAGCCTACCCTTACAGGCCGCGTCACCCGTCACAGTTGGTTCAAAAATAGATACCGAAGGGGCGCTGCTCGGCAACATTATTTTGCAGGTGCTCGAAAGCCATGGCGTGAAAACTGTCAATAAAGTACAGCTGGGCACCACCCCAGTAGTACGTGGGGCAATCACCTCCGGTGAGCTGGATATTTATCCGGAATATACCGGTAATGGCGCATTCTTTTTTAAAGATGAAAATGATCCCGCGTGGAAAAATGCGCAGGCCGGTTTCGAGAAAGTGAAAAAGCTGGATGCAGAGCAAAATAAGCTGGTCTGGCTAACACCTGCACCCGCCAATAATACCTGGACCATTGCGGTACGCCAGGATGTCGCGCAAAAGAACAAGCTTGAGTCCCTTGCTGATTTAGGCCGCTACCTGAAAGACGGGGGAACGTTCAAACTTGCTGCCTCTGCTGAATTTATCGAACGGGCTGACGCGTTGCCTGCGTTTGAAAAAGCCTATGATTTCAAACTGAATCAAAATCAGCTGTTGTCGCTGGCAGGAGGAGATACCGCGGTGACGATTAAAGCAGCGGCGCAGCAGACTTCTGGCGTCAATGCGGCGATGGCTTATGGCACCGATGGCCCGGTAGCGGCGCTCGGTCTGCAAACTTTAAGCGATCCCAAAGGTGTCCAGCCCATTTATGCGCCAGCACCCGTCGTACGTGAATCGGTGCTGAAAGACTACCCGCAAATGGGAGAATGGCTACAACCGGTTTTTGCCAGCCTGGATGAAAAAACATTGCAGCAGCTGAATGCCAGTATTGCCGTGGAGGGGCTGGATGCGAAAAAAGTTGCAGCAGACTACCTGAAGCAAAAAGGATGGGTGAAGTAACGGAGTTTGCAGCAGGTGGGTGTTTTGTCAAAGATTTCAGTTAATCGGGTGCTGTTGTTACTGGTACTTCTTACCTTCGCGGCGGCAGCGCTGCCTTTCATTAGCTATGCGCCTAATCGCCTGGTCTCCGGTGAGGGGCGCCAACTCTGGGATATCCGGCCCGACATGGCGTGGGGATTGGCAGTAGCCTGTTCGCTGCTGTTTCTTCTGTGCTTTGTACCGGGAAAGCCCGGCAATATATTGACGCTTGTTATTAGCCAGTTGCTGGTGATTGCGGCGCTGGTAACCGCAGGAACAACGGCAACGTATCTGGCCCAGACGGGAAGTCCACTGGCCAGAACCAGCCTGGGCAGCGGGTTCTGGTTGGGGCTAGGACTAATGTTGCTGGCCGCCAGTGACGCCATTCGTCGCATAACCGAGCTGGCATCATGGCGTTGGCTGTTGCACGCGCAAATGTTTATTTTTCCGCTGGTGCTTTTGTTCTCCGGCACGTTTAACGATCTTTCCCTGCTTAAAGAATATGCCAACCGTCAGGATGTCTTCAACGACGCCCTGGCGCAGCATCTGACAATTCTGTTCGCTACCGTGGTGCCCGCGCTGCTTATTGGTGTGCCGTTGGGCATCTGGTGTGCTTTCTCTGTCTCCCGTCAGGGGCCGGTTTTTGCGGTACTGAATATCATCCAAACCATTCCCTCAGTCGCGCTGTTTGGCCTGTTAATTGCGCCCCTTTCCGGGTTGGTGAAGCACTTTCCTGTGTTGGGTTCGCTCGGCGTCGCCGGAACCGGCCTGACGCCTGCGCTTATTGCGTTAGTGCTGTATGCGCTGTTACCGCTGGTACGTGGCGTTGTGGCTGGGTTGAATCAGGTGCCGCAGGATGTACTGGAAAGCGCCCGAGCGATGGGGATGAACACTTTCCAGCGGTTTGTCTCGGTGCAGTTCCCGCTGGCATTGCCGGTCTTCTTGCGCAGTTTACGGGTAGTGATGGTGCAAACGGTGGGAATGGCGGTGATTGCTGCGCTGATTGGCGCAGGGGGATTTGGCGCGCTGGTCTTTCAGGGATTGCTCAGTAGCGCCGTCGATTTAGTGTTGCTGGGCGTGATCCCGGTTGTGGTACTGGCAGTATTGATTGATGCGCTGTTTGATTTAGGGCTCGCGCTGTTGAAGGTAACAAACAATGATTGAATTTCGCCATGTCAGTAAAACCTATGGTCAGCAAACAGCCGTTGACGACCTTAATCTGCGGTTGGGGGAGGGCAGCTTTTCGGTGTTAATTGGCACGTCAGGTTCCGGGAAATCCACCACGCTGAAAATGATCAATCGGCTGGTTGAACATGACAGCGGACAGATTCGCTTTGCCGGGGAAGAGATCCGCAGCCTACCGGTGCTGGAGTTAAGGCGGCGCATGGGATACGCGATTCAGTCGATTGGCTTGTTTCCCCACTGGACAGTCGCGCAGAACATCGCCACGGTGCCGCAGCTACAAAAGTGGTCGCGTTCTCGTATTGATGACCGAACAGACGAACTGATGGCGCTGCTGGGTCTTGAGGACAGTTTGCGCCATCGTTATCCGCATCAGCTGTCTGGCGGGCAACAGCAGCGGGTCGGAGTGGCGCGTGCCCTGGCGGCAGATCCGCAGGTACTGCTGATGGATGAGCCTTTTGGCGCGCTGGATCCGGTCACCCGCGGTGCGCTGCAGCAGGAGATGACGCGTATTCATCGTCTGCTCGGGCGTACCATTGTGCTGGTGACGCATGATATCGACGAGGCGCTAAGGCTGGCGGAGCATCTGGTTCTGATGGATGCAGGAAAGGTAGTGCAGCAAGGCACGCCGCTGTCGATGCTGACAGCACCGGCGAACGAATTCGTGCAAACATTCTTTGGCCGTAGTGAACTGGGCGTACGTCTGTTGTCGCTTCGCACGGTAGGGGATTTTATCCGTCGCGGTGAACACACAGCCGGTGAACCGTTGGTAGATGAAATGACGCTGCGTGATGCGTTGTCGGTGTTCGTAGCGCGCGGTTGCGACGTCTTGCCGGTCGTGACCCCGCAGGGGGTGTCCTGCGGGACGCTTCATTTTCGTGATTTGCTTTCGGAGATGCCGACCCGTGAAACGTCTTGCTGATCCGTTGTTATGGCTTATTGTTCTGTTTCTGGTCCTGTTAGTTGGGTTGCCTCATAGTCAGGCCTTGTTCAGTGCGCTATTTCCGGCGCTACCGCGTCCCGTGTATCAGCAGGAAAGTTTTGCGGCGCTGGCATTGAGCCATTTTGGCCTGGTGGGGATTTCAAGCCTGATTGCCGTACTCATTGGCACCGGGGCCGGTATAGCGGTAACCCGGCCCTGGGGCGCGGAATTCCGGCCGATGGTGGAAACCATTGCCGCCGTGGGGCAGACCTTTCCGCCAGTTGCGGTGTTGGCGATAGCTGTACCGGTGATGGGATTTGGTCCTGAACCGGCAATTATCGCGTTGATCCTGTATGGCGTATTACCGATCTTGCAGGCAACACTGGCGGGACTCGGCGGAATTTCACCCAGCGTGATGGATATTGCCAGCGGAATGGGTATGAGTCAGGGGCAGCGGCTGCGTAAAGTCGAGTTGCCGCTGGCGGCCCCGGTGATTCTGGCCGGGATTCGCACGTCGGTGATTATTAATATCGGCACCGCAACCATCGCCTCAACCGTTGGGGCGAACACGCTGGGTACGCCGATTATTATCGGGCTGAGTGGGTTCAATACCGCCTATGTGATTCAAGGGGCGCTGTTGGTCGCGCTGGCGGCGGTAATTGTTGACCGCGGGTTTGAGAAATTAGCGAGACATCTTACCCGGCACGTAAAATAAAGGTATAGCCTGCCAGCATGACACCGCCGATACCGCCGATGGCCATCAGCAGGAAGAGGGTAATGACACCGATTTTAGCTGCGCTCATTATGCACTCCTTATGTGAATCCAAGGATTGTACACGTTTGTTAATAGAATATTAAGAGCCTGGATCATTAGGCGTTATTGGCGCAGACAGTTTGAACACGGCCAGCGCGGAAGAACCGGAGCGTACACGTAGTACGTGAGGATTATTCGCTACGCTCACCCTCCGGGCCGCCCTAAAGGGCGTTCAAAACTCTCTGAGTGTTGTCTGAGCACTGCCCAGGTTCGAAATGGCAAGCAAAATAGCCCTAATGGGCCAGGCTCTAAATACCGAGTGGATAAATATCGTGACCCAACGCGCGCCATTCATTCAGCTGTTGCTGCTGAGCGGGTGTTTGGTTCTCGCCGCACCAGACAAGCAAGGTGCGACCTTCAAACAGCTCCGGTCGCAGTTGGTTCAGCGAGTGGGCAAGGACGTCAATGCGCCATCCCTGCTGGCTGGCGACCCAACCTTCCAGCCATAAACGGGTGGTATCCTGAATGTTCCAGCCAACCACCAGAGCATCTTTCCCCTGTTTCTTACGCGCCGAAGCCAGACAAATTGCGATGTAGTTGATCAGTACGCCGTCGAGGATCCCCAGTAACGCCTGCAGGATCGGCTGTTGGCATTGCAGACGTCGGCGCAGCGGAATGAACAAATGGGTGTTGAGCGTTTGCGCGGGATAATCCTGGCCGCGCTCTTTGATCCACAGTCTGAGGCTATGCAGATTATTACTTTGCAAATAGCTCAACAGCGTCTCTTGTTGTTCGCGCCAGCCGTTATGGACATCAATGTTCTCATTGCTGAGCAGCATTTTTACCTTACTGACCTGAACGCCGTTGTTTATCCAGCGTTTTATCTCGCGGATCCGGTCGATATCCGCGTCGTTAAACAGACGATGCCCGCCGTCTGTCCGCTGCGGTTTAAGTAATCCGTAACGCCTCTGCCACGCGCGTAAAGTGACAGGGTTGATATCACAAAGCAAAGCCACTTCACCTATTGTGTAAAGCGCCATCGTCGTCTCACTCTTGCTCGCGAGGTCCCAGTTTTACTTTAGACGCTCTTTTGCGAACCAGGTAGTTTTGTCTGTTTTTTGATCTATGAATGGGTGAATTTGTAACCATGCTCGCGCTTTCGAGTGATCGTTCTCACAAATTCGTCTTTTTTTGCAACACTTCAAAGAAAGTTACACGCAGCCCATGTATGTTACGCGCTTTTAAGTGATGTGTGGTTGGCGGGTATGTACGAGTTTAATCTGGTGTTGCTGCTGCTTCAGCAGATGTGTGTGTTCCTCGTTATCGCGTGGCTCATGAGCAAAACGCGTTTGTTTATTCCGCTGATGCAGGTGACTATCCGACTCCCGCATAAACTGCTTTGCTATGTTACTTTTTCCATTTTCTGCATTTTAGGTACCTATTTCGGGCTGCACATTGATGATTCTATTGCCAACACTCGCGCTATAGGCGCGGTGATGGGCGGGCTGCTTGGCGGCCCTGTGGTCGGTGGTTTAGTTGGTCTTACCGGCGGTTTGCATCGTTATTCGATGGGTGGGATGACAGCGCTTAGCTGCATGATCTCGACCATTGTGGAAGGGTTGCTCGGCGGGCTGGTGCACAGCGTGCTCACCCGTCGTGGTCGTACCGATAAAGTCTTTAGTCCGCTGACAGCGGGGGCGATTACCTTTGTCGCCGAACTGGTGCAGATGCTGATCATCTTATTAATTGCCCGTCCGTTTGACGATGCGTTTCGGTTGGTCAGCAATATTGCCGCGCCTATGATGGTGACCAATACCGTGGGCGCCGCCTTGTTTATGCGTATTTTGCTCGATAAACGGGCGATGTTTGAAAAATATACCTCCGCTTTTTCCGCCACAGCACTCAAAGTTGCCGCCTCAACGGAAGGTATTTTACGCCAGGGGTTCAACGAGGTTAACAGCATGAAGGTTGCTCAGGTGCTGTATGAAGAGCTGGATATCGGTGCGGTGGCGATTACCGATCGTGAGAAACTGCTGGCATTTACCGGTATTGGTGACGATCACCATCTACCCGGAAAACCTATTTCATCGTCATATACCCAACGCGCGATTGAAACCGGAGAGGTGGTGTATGCCGATGGGAATGAAGTTCCTTACCGTTGCTCTTTGCACCCGCAATGCAAATTAGGCTCGACGCTGGTGATCCCTCTGCGAGGTGAAAACCAGCGGGTAATGGGGACCATCAAACTGTATGAAGCCAAAAACCGCCTCTTTAGTTCGATCAACCGTACGCTGGGGGAAGGGATCGCCCAACTGCTTTCGGCGCAAATTCTGGCCGGGCAGTATGAGCGGCAAAAAGCGATGCTCACGCAGTCGGAAATAAAACTCCTGCACGCCCAGGTCAATCCCCATTTTCTGTTTAATGCTCTCAACACCATCAAAGCTGTGATCCGACGCGATAGCGAGCAGGCCAGCCAACTGGTGCAGTATCTGTCGACGTTCTTTCGTAAAAATTTAAAACGCCCGTCGGAAATTGTGACGCTGGCCGATGAAATTGAACACGTTAATGCTTATCTGCAAATTGAAAAGGCACGATTCCAGTCGCGTCTTCAGGTGACCTTGACGGTGCCAGAAGAACTTTCGCATCAGCAATTACCCGCCTTTACTCTGCAACCCATCGTGGAGAATGCCATTAAACACGGTACTTCTCAGTTACTGGATACCGGTGAAGTATCGATTACCGCCCATCGCGAAGGGCAATATCTGATGCTGGATATCGAAGACAATGCCGGGCTGTATCAGCCAACCTCAGAAGCCAGTGGACTGGGTATGAATCTGGTCGATAAACGACTGCGCGAGCGGTTTGGCGATGATTTTGGCATCAGCGTAGCGTGTGAACCTGACCGCTTTACCCGAATCACTTTACGACTTCCTCTGGAGGAACTGGCATGATCAAAGTGCTGATTGTCGATGACGAACCGTTAGCCCGGGAGAATCTGCGGATCCTGTTGCAAGAGCAAAGCGACATCGAGATTGTCGGTGAATGTTCGAATGCGGTGGAAGCCATTGGCGCGGTGCATAAATTGCGTCCGGATGTTCTGTTCCTTGACATTCAGATGCCGCGAATCAGCGGCCTGGAAATGGTTGGCATGCTTGATCCCGAGCATCGTCCGTACATTGTTTTTCTGACCGCCTTTGATGAGTATGCGGTGAAAGCCTTCGAAGAACATGCGTTTGATTATCTGCTCAAGCCGATTGAAGAAGCACGGCTGGAAAAAACGCTGATCCGTTTGCGTCAGGAGCGCACTAAGCAGGATGTATCACTGCTGCCAGAAAATCAGCAGGCGCTGAAGTTTATTCCGTGCAGCGGCCATAGCCGGATTTATTTGCTGCAAATGGATGATGTGGCGTTTATCAGCAGTCGCATGAGTGGTGTGTATGTGACGAGCAGCGATGGCAAAGAAGGCTTCACTGAGTTGACGCTCAGGACGCTGGAGAGCCGAACTCCTCTGCTGCGTTGTCATCGGCAATATCTGGTAAATATGGCGCAATTGCAGGAGATCCGTCTGGAAGACAACGGTCAGGCGGAACTGATTTTGCGTAACGGACTGACCGTTCCGGTGAGTCGTCGTTATCTTAAAAGTCTAAAAGAGGCGATTGGACTGTAAAACTGATACACTGCGCGCCATTGCATCACCGACAGTTGAAGGCTCTATGCTAAGTAACGATATTCTTCGTAGCCTGCGCTACACCCTGAAAGCGAACAATAACGACATGGTGCGTATTCTTGCGCTTGCTGACATGGAATCCACCTCCGCAGGTTTCGATACCTGGATGACAAAAGAAGATGAGGCTGGGTTTGTTCGTTGCCCGGATATCATTCTCTCCGGTTTTTTAAACGGCCTGATTTATCATCTGCGTGGTAAAGATGATTCTGCACCGGAACTGGCGCTGGAGCGTCGTGTTAATAACAATACGGTGCTGAAAAAGCTGCGTATCGCCTTTTCGCTGAAAACCGATGATATTCTGGCTATTATGACCGAGCAGAAATTCCGTGTGTCGATGCCGGAAATTACCGCCATGATGCGTGCACCTGATCATAAGAACTATCGCGAATGCGGCGATCAGTTCCTGCGTTATTTTCTGCGTGGTTTGACATCACGGGTACATAACGCGAAGCCATAAAGAAAAAATGGGCGACGCCGATTAACATCGGGTCGCCGATGGTTTACTTCACTTCTTTAAAACCCGCCGATTCCATTACCGTTTGCATTTGCTTCATGCTGATGTTTTTATTGGCGTTTTCAGATAGCTTCATCCCTGAAATGGCCTGCAACGCTTTTATATCAACTTTTTCCATATCGATAGTGACATTTTCTTGCGCGTAGGTATCTGAATAGGTGAGTTTTTCTTCTATGCCAGGAATGTTCTGATATTTGGCGCTTAATGCGTCGAATACTTTTGCTGCTTCCTCTTTATTGCTGGCACCGACTGACGCATAGCTAATTTTACTTTCGGAGATTTGCTTCAGGACCTTATCACCTTTATAGGTGTAAGAGACGGTGATATCAGAACCATTAATGTTGGCATTGAATGTTTTTGTCTCTTCTTTATCACCACATCCCGCCAGGGAAAAAACCACAATCGATGCCACGGCGAGAGAAAATAATTTTTGTAACGCTTTCATGTAAAACTCCATTTCATGAATATCGGATGTTAAATAATAACGTCCACGAATCTGGTGAGCCCGGACTACCTTGATACCAGAGCAGTATAGAATAAATCTAATATTAACAACGAAGCAGTCCGAAAATGGAGCGGGGGTTAAGATTAGAGGAAGCACTTGCGTAGCAAAAAAAAGCGCTGCGGTTGCAGCGCTTGAGATGTTTGATTTACTTCACCTGTTGGCCTGGTTTTGCACCTTCGTCCGGGCTTAACAGGAAGATATCTTTCCCGCCAGGACCTGCGGCCATCACCATCCCTTCGGAAATGCCGAAGCGCATCTTACGTGGTGCCAGGTTGGCAACCATAATGGTCTGGCGGCCAATCAGGACCTGCGGATCTGGATACGCAGAACGAATACCAGAGAAGACGTTACGTTTCTCACCACCGAGATCCAGCGTCAGACGCAGCAGTTTGTCGGAACCTTCCACGAATTCGGCGTTTTCAATCAGCGCTACACGCAGGTCAACTTTGGCGAAATCGTCAAAGGTGATGGTTTCCTGAATCGGGTCATCAGCCAGCGGGCCGGTAACCGGTGCTGCAGCTGCTTTCACTTCTTCTTTCGACGCCTCAACCAGCGCTTCAACTTGTTTCATGTCGATGCGATTGTACAGCGCTTTAAAGGTGTTGACCTTGTGGCCGAGCAGTGGCTGTTCAATGGCATCCCAGCTCAGTTCGCTGTTCAGGAAAGCTTCAACACGTTCAGCAAGCGTTGGCAGAACCGGTTTCAGGTAGGTCATCAGCACGCGGAACAGGTTGATACCCATGGAGCAGATCGCCTGCAGGTCGGCATCGCGGCCTTCCTGTTTAGCTACGACCCACGGTGCCTGTTCGTCAACGTAGCGGTTTGCCACGTCGGCCAGCGCCATGATTTCACGGATAGCTTTACCAAATTCACGGCTTTCCCATGCTTCGCCAATCACCGCCGCGGCGTCGGTGAAGGTTTTATACAGCGCCGGGTCGGCCAGTTCATTCGCCAGAACGCCGTCAAAACGCTTAGCAATAAAGCCGGCGTTACGGGATGCCAGGTTGACTACTTTGTTGACGATATCGGCGTTAACGCGCTGGACAAAGTCTTCCAGGTTCAGGTCGATGTCATCAATACGTGAAGAAAGCTTCGCGGTGTAGTAATAGCGCAGACTGTCGGCATCGAAGTGCTTCAGCCAGGTGCTGGCCTTAATGAAGGTGCCGCGAGATTTGGACATCTTCGCGCCGTTCACCGTCACATAACCGTGTACGAACAGGTTGGTCGGCTTACGGAAGTTGCTGCCTTCCAGCATGGCAGGCCAGAACAGGCTGTGGAAGTAAACGATATCCTTACCGATGAAATGATACAGCTCGGCGTCGGAATCTTTCTTCCAGTATTCGTCAAAACTGGTGGTGTCACCGCGCTTATCGCACAGGTTTTTGAATGAACCCATATAGCCAATTGGCGCGTCCAGCCACACGTAGAAGTACTTGCCAGGCGCATTCGGGATTTCAAAACCGAAGTACGGGGAATCGCGAGAGATATCCCACTGTTGCAGGCCGGATTCGAACCATTCCTGCATTTTGTTGGCGACCTGCTCCTGTAACGCGCCGCTGCGCGTCCACGCCTGCAGCATTTCGCTGAATGACGGCAGATCAAAGAAGAAGTGTTCGGAGTCACGCATCACCGGCGTTGCGCCAGACACGACGGATTTCGGCTCGATAAGTTCGGTCGGGCTGTAGGTTGCGCCGCAGACTTCACAGTTATCGCCGTACTGATCCGGAGACTTACATTTCGGGCAGGTGCCTTTAACAAAACGGTCCGGCAGGAACATGCCTTTTTCCGGATCGTAAAGCTGGGAGATTGTACGGTTCTTAATAAAACCGTTCTCCTTCAGGCGAGTATAAATCAGCTCAGACAACTCACGGTTCTCTTCGCTGTGCGTCGAGTGGTAGTTGTCATAGCTGATGTCAAAACCTGCAAAATCAGTCTGATGCTCCTGACTCATTTCACCGATCATCTGCTCTGGCGTGATCCCAAGCTGCTGTGCTTTCAGCATGATTGGCGTACCGTGTGCGTCGTCCGCGCAGATGAAGTTAACCTGGTGGCCGCGCATTCGCTGGTAACGGACCCAGACATCAGCCTGGATGTGCTCCAGCATATGGCCGAGGTGGATTGAGCCGTTGGCGTACGGCAGCGCGCACGTTACCAGAATTTTCTTCGCGACTTGAGTCATAGTGGGCAATTACTTCTTTTGTAGTGAAAAGGGCTTTGATAGTACCAAAATGGTAATTACTGCGCCAAGCGATAAGGGCATTTATCCGTAAATGAATAATTGTTGCGGTTGGAGTAAACTACCTGGTGACTATTGTATATTCAGAACAACAAAAAGGAGTCGGGATGAACGCACAATCCCAGGCCAAATCACCAGAGACCCTGCGCGCCATGGTTGCCGGGACGCTGGCGAATTTTCAGCATTCAACCCTGAAGCATAATCTGACGACGCTTAAAGCGTTGCACCACGTCGCCTGGATGGATGACACGTTGCACGTTGAGCTGGTCATGCCGTTTGTCTGGCATAGCGCGTTTGAGGACTTAAAAGAGCAATGTAGCGCCGATCTGCTGCGTATTACCGGTGCTAAAGCGATCGACTGGAAACTGTCGCATAACATCGCGACGCTGAAACGCGTGAAAAACCAGCCGGGTATTAATGGTGTGAAAAACATCATCGCCGTCAGTTCAGGTAAAGGTGGCGTGGGTAAATCCTCTACCGCCGTGAACCTGGCGCTGGCGCTGGCTGCAGAAGGGGCGAAGGTAGGGATTCTGGACGCCGATATTTATGGTCCGTCTATCCCGACAATGCTTGGCGCGGAAAACCAGCGTCCAACCTCGCCAGATGGTACCCACATGGCACCGATCATGTCTCATGGTCTGGCAACGAACTCCATTGGTTATCTGGTCACTGACGATAACGCGATGGTATGGCGCGGCCCGATGGCCAGCAAAGCGCTGCTGCAGATGTTGCAGGAAACCTTATGGCCGGATCTTGATTATCTGGTACTGGATATGCCGCCGGGCACCGGTGACATCCAGCTGACGCTGGCGCAGAACATTCCGGTAACGGGCGCAGTTGTTGTCACTACGCCGCAGGACATCGCGCTGATCGATGCGAAAAAGGGCATCGTGATGTTCGAAAAAGTCGAAGTGCCGGTACTGGGTATTGTTGAGAATATGAGTATGCATATTTGCAGCAACTGCGGTCACCATGAACCGATCTTTGGTACCGGTGGGGCACAGAAGTTGGCTGAGCAGTATCACACTCAACTGCTGGGACAGATGCCACTGCATATTTCTCTGCGTGAGGACCTCGATCGTGGTACACCGACGGTGATTAGCCGTCCTGATAGCGAATTTACTGCTATTTACCGCGACCTGGCAGGACGAGTGGCTGCACAGCTCTACTGGCAAGGAGAAGTTATTCCGGGCGAGATTGCCTTCCGCGCGGTGTAATTTATAGCGTTACAGATATTCACCGTATCAATGTATTATTGATGCGGTGAATATATTAAATTTAAAAATCTTACGATATTGTTCACTCTGCGTTTATAATTCATGCCTTTTTCCGAATAAATCACCTCGATGCATCATTATAATTGATCAAATCTATCTCATTAATCTACAATTTCAATTGGTTCAAACAGGGTGTTATGCCCATAATCTGCTGAACAGGTCCTCTGTATGCTATTTGATGCTAACCACAGGAATAACGATTAAAATGAAAAAAAGTTTACTGATGGGAATTATAGCTCTGACTTATGGAATGAGCGCCCCTACCTTCGCTTCCGATACTGCGACCTTAACAATCAGTGGGCGAGTCGTTGAACCAACCTGTAGTGCTGACGTCGTGAATAACAACGTTCAACAGAAATGTGGTCAATCTCTTCATCTTTCAAATGTCAGTCATGTGGATCCTGTTCCAGCGAAGGGCGTCGTGACCGAGATCGTTTCTGTACCAGGGGATTCTATGCGACAGATAGTGTTAAACCGTTACGATTAGACTAAGAATCTCAGCGTTGATATTAAGCACTCATCATTTGCATGAATGATGAGTGCTTTTTTATTTCTCTAGAAAATAAAAAACGACAATTAATAACGCTAATTTATTAAATATATAAATAATATTTATCTTAACTTATTTGTTGCAATTATATTGCAATTAGTAACTTGTTTTAAATCAACAAAACAACGCGTTCACATTGCGATAACGTTTTTGTTGTGCGAATTTAATTTCAAGAGATAACAACTCTTAATAAATAGAAATTACTTGATTAAGGAAGATACTATGAAACGTTCAATTATTTCTGCTGCTGTATTGTCTGCTGTATTTATGAGCGCTGGGGCTTTTGCTGTTGATTCTGATTCCGGAGTTTTAAATATTAGCGGTAAGGTAACCGGAACTTCATGTCAGTTTGTTGATGGCGCGACAGAAGCTACAATTACATTGTCTAGCATTCCGGATTCTTTATTCAATGAGGTTAACGTCGGAGATGATGTAACCTATGGAGAGGGACGTGCCAGTTCACCATTGGAAATTAAATGTAAAAACGCTTCAAATGTTAAGGTTTTCATTTCTGCTAATGACGTTGACAATAACGATATTATTATACCTAATATTGGCTTGGATACTGGAGTAGGTTTTAAACTGTTCCATAACAATAAATCGATTGCTAAATCTGGAAGCGAAGGTATTCCTTTAAGCGAGTTTCCAGCAACAGAAGATGGTGTATATAAACTCGATCTTGCAGCTCGTTACGCTAAAAGGGCAACGGATGTGAACACTGGTGATGTAAATGCCACTGTGACTCTGAAAGTTGTTCAGGAATAAATTATAACCGGCAGTATTGTACTGCCGGTAGTTAATCTGAAGGGATAATGAATGAAAGGATTTTACGCATTAATTATATCATCAATCATTATGCCCGCCCATGCGGGAATTGTGATCTACGGTACTCGCGTTATCTACCCAGCAGATAAAAAGGAAGTATTAGTCCAGTTGATGAACCAAGGGAACCGATCTTCACTGGTACAGTCATGGATTGATGACGGCGATAGTTCTTTACCTCCGGAAAAAATTCATGTGCCATTTATGATTACCCCCCCGGTTGCAAAGGTGGCTGGAAACTCAGGCCAGCAGTTAAAAATTAAAAAAATGTCTAATATGCTGCCTAACAATAAAGAAAGCTTGTTTTATCTCAATGTACTGGATATTCCACCGAATAATCCTGACAGCGCAGGAAGAAATATACTCAAGTTCGCGATGCAGAATAGGATAAAACTAATTTATAGACCTACAGGTATTTCTCAAGTTAATAAGCATACGTTTCAAAAACTGTCTATGAAACGTAGCGGCGGTATTTACTCCATTAAAAATGATGCGGCTAACTGGATCACGGTGACGGAAGTAAAAGCTAACAATGTCAAGATAAATAACGAAAGCATTATGCTCGCACCGCTCTCCAGTGCAGATGTGGCGTTAAAAAGTGCTAATACCAATCAATATAAAATGACCATTATAGACGATCACGGTAATTATATTAGCGATAACGTCAGCCTAAAATAACAGGAGCTGGTTATGTTAAGGATGACTCCGATTGCTTCGGCGGTATTACTGTTGCTACTCGGCATTGATGCTCATGCCGCAGAAGAAACGTTTGATACAAATTTTATGATGGGTGGAATGAAGGGTGAAAAGATTTCTGATTTTCGCCTCGATGATAATCAACCACTGCCTGGCCAATATGATATTGATATCTACGTCAATAAACAGTGGCGTGGTAAGTATGAAATTACCGTTAAGGATCATCCGGATGACACCTGTTTATCCCGCGATGCATTAACGCGTCTGGGGATAAATATACAAGCGTTGGACCAGAAGAATGAATGCCCAACCTTGAAGCAGGCGGTACAAGGGGGCAGTTATGCCTGGAATATCGGCACGTTTCGTCTGGATCTTAGCGTTCCGCAGGCGTTTGTCGATGAACTTGAGCAAGGGTACGTTCCTCCTGAGAACTGGGATCGTGGCATTAATGCCTTCTATACCTCGTACTATGCCAGCCAGTATTACAGCGACTATAAGGATTCTGGCAACAGTAAAAGTACTTACGCGCGTTTCACCAGCGGGTTAAACCTGCTGGGCTGGCAGCTGCATTCCGATGCCAGTTATAACAAAACCGATGACAGCAGCGGGGAGTGGAAAAGCAACACCCTGTATCTGGAACGCGGCATCCCGCAAATTCTCGGAACGCTGCGTGCCGGGGATATGTATACCTCATCAGATATTTTTGATGCAGTGCGTTTTCGCGGCGTACGGTTGTATCGTGATATGCAGATGCTGCCGAACTCAAAACAGAATTTTACGCCGCTGGTGCAGGGGATTGCGCAAAGTAACGCGCTGGTCACCATCGAACAGAACGGCTTTGTGGTCTACCAGAAAGAGGTTCCGCCAGGCCCGTTCTCTATTGCGGATTTACAGCTTGCAGGCGGCGGTGCGGATCTTGATGTTAGCATCAAAGAGGCTGACGGATCGGTAACAACCTATCTGGTGCCCTATGCTGCGGTGCCCAATATGTTGCAGCCGGGTGTCTCAAAATATGATTTTGCGGCTGGGCGTAGCCATATCGAAGGCGCCAGTAACCAGACCGACTTTGCACAGATGAGCTATCAGTACGGGCTGAATAATCTGTTAACGCTGTACGGCGGTACCATGCTGGCGGATAACTACAATGCGTTTACGTTGGGTACTGGCTGGAATACGCGTATTGGCGCGATTTCTGTTGATGCAACACAGTCCCATAGTAAGCAGGATAATGGCGATGTATTTGACGGGCAAAGTTATCAGATCGCCTATAACAAGTATTTGACGCAAACAGCCACCCGTTTTGGCTTAGCGGCGTATCGCTACTCTTCCAAGGACTATCGCACGTTTAACGATCACGTCTGGTCAAATAACAAAAATAACTACCGTCGTGATGAAGACGATGTGTATGACATTGCAGATTATTATCAGAATGATTTTGGCCGTAAGAACAGCTTTTCGGCGAACGTCAGTCAGTCTTTGCCGCAAGGCTGGGGCTCGTTTTCGCTCAGTACGCTTTGGCGCGATTACTGGGGGCGTAGCGGTAGCAGCAAAGATTATCAGCTGAGTTATTCCAATAGCTGGCAACGGATAAGCTATACCTTTTCAGCTAGTCAGACTTACAACGAGGATCATCACGAAGATAAACGTTTTAATATCTTTATCTCCATTCCGTTTGACTGGGGAGATGATATTAGCGCTCCGCGCAGACATTTGTATGTGTCTAACTCAACGACTTTTGATGATGATGGTTTTGCTTCTAACAATACCGGGCTTTCCGGTACCGCAGGAAGTCGCGATCAGTTTAATTACGGCGTTAATCTTAGCCATCAACGGCAGGGCAGTGAAACAACGGCGGGCGGCAATCTGACGTGGAATGCGCCAGTTGCTACGCTTAACGGCAGCTACAGCCAGTCGTCTAAATATACGCAAGCTGGTGGCAGCATTTCGGGTGGTCTTGTGGCCTGGTCTGGTGGCTTGAATTTAGCCAACCGATTATCAGAAACCTTTGCCGTGATGCATGCGCCAGGGCTGGAAGGGGCGTATGTGAACGGGCAGAAATACCGCACCACCAACCGTAATGGCGTGGTGGTCTACGATGGCTTAACGCCTTATCGTGAAAACCACTTGATGCTGGATGTTTCTAATACTAATAGTGAAACCGATCTGCAAGGGAATCGGCGTAATGCAGCCCCATATCGGGGAGCAGTTGTTCTGGCGAGGTTTGATACCGACCAACGTAAACCCTGGTATATCCGGGCGTTGCGTCCTGATGGTTCACCGCTGACGTTTGGTTATGAAGTAGAAGATATTCATGGACACAATATTGGCGTGGTCGGCCAGGGAAGCCAGCTCTTTATTCGCACTAATGAAGTGCCATCAGAGATAAAAGTAGCTGTCGATAAACAACAGGGACTTTCATGCTCAATCACCTTCGATAAAACGATTGATGAAAGTAAAATTTATATTTGTCGGTAAGGTGGAGAGTCAATCATGAAAATTATCTTTTTTATGTTAACACTTTTTTTTTCATTTGATTTATATGCAACCTGTACATCCGAGAATACTACAGTTACTGGAGTGATTAATATCCCTCAGTCATTTTCATCCTCGGGGAGTTATACTGAGTCTATTATTAGTTCCTTTGGTCCGATAAAATGCACCGCATCGGGTGAATCACTTGACTATTGGTTGCCATTAAAAGTGATATATTTTTCTCTTTATAATGATTCACTTAAGCTAAAAATGGAAATATCAGATCCAGAAAAAGGTCAGGTAATAATAGGGAACAGCACCAAGGTAGTGAGTGTTAGCCATTCGCTACATATTACCCCTGCGAATAATTCAGATAAGATGGATTTCTCCTCTTCCAATGGCTCCGTTACCATTGAAAGTATTATTCAGGCGTCTACAATTAGAAATTTGGAAGAAAGGGTAAGAAGTGAATGTGAAAACCCACTTACAACAAAAAATATATGCATGGCTTTAAGGATGTTGTGGTACAATTTTACTAATCCAAGTCAGGTAAGTTTTGCTAAAAACGTTACCATTAGCTATGTCCCACCTGATTCAACGTGTGATATAGAAAATGATGTTAACATCACACTACCGGATGTATCGCTTTCAGCATTGCCGCAAAGTGGTATGGTTAGCAACATTATAGGCCAGGGGAATATCATTCTTAACTGTATTAACTCCTTGAACGGCAATTCAACAAGAAATGCTTCGGTTTTTCTTAGCAGTGTAGATTTAAAAAATATCGGTAATGATAATATATTGATAGATAACAATTTCGATGGTATAGGTTTTATTTTAAGTGATCAGAATGATAATAAAATAAAAATATCATCATCCCAAAGTACGCGAGCTGGTGCAACGTCATTGCAGGATATTCAAAAAGGTTTGCCGCTTAGAGCGTCTTACAATATACCAATTAAAGCAAGATATTATGTGTATGATAAGAATAAAATTCACCCAGGCGATTTTAGTGCTCTTGCAAAAATTAACATAATTTATGATTGAATATCAATTTTCATTTGAATCCCCCTCGCAATTGCGCAAGGGGGAAATTAATTACCGATGATAAAAAATCTCGCCGTCGTAGGCTTTAATGATCTTAGCATCGGCATCGTTGACCAGCACATACGCGCCGCCCATGTAGGTCCAGTGGGTGCCTGCCGTCGGCGCGGGCAGGTTGCGCAGATTCCACTGTTTAATGGTGTATTCTTCGGTGAGATATAGTGGTGGAACCTTGTCACCGGGTTTGAAATGGGTGAAGTCAGCAATAAAGCTGCTCAGTTCATACTTATCGATACCGGTGGGGGCAGCTGTTGCAGTTGGTGCGGCCCAGGCGACGCTGCTTGCAAGCAGAAGTGCACCCAGCAACATTTTATTCTTCATACCCATCCTCTCTACCTCTTCGGGTCATCAAAATCAGTCATGTATCATTCCTGGCATACCGGATGTCTGACAAGCACTATTTTGTGATCACTCCAGTCATTTCGTAAAAAGTGTAAATGAAAGTACAGAATTGCAACAACCTTGACCAGTAGTTTCACTGCGGGAGTGGGGAGTGCGCCAATTTACATCGTTAAGCACAGGCAGTATCCTGTTACTGAAACCAGCGTATTACGTTTGTGTTTCAACGACTCGGGGTGCCCTTCTGGTGAAGGCTGAGAAATACCCGTACCACCTGATCTGGATAATGCCAGCGTAGGGAAGTCTGACACTGCTCGTGTCCCTTCTTCGCGCGGGCAGGAGCTGAACCATGCAGCCTGACCTGCACAGCCGCGCGCTCGCGGCTCACACTTTGCACCAATTTAGAACCTTATCCCCGCTCACACACTGTATGACCAATGAGGTCGTGCAAAGCTTTACTGCCAATACGTTACTGGCGCTGGGCGCATCGCCTGCGATGGTGATCGAGCCTGAAGAAGCCAGCCAATTCGCCGCTATTGCCAGTGCATTGCTGGTTAATGTCGGCACCTTAACTCGGGAACGGGCCACGGCGATGCGTGCCGCAGTTGAGCAGGCTCATCATGCTAAAACCCCGTGGACGCTCGATCCCGTTGCCGTAGGCGCGCTTGAGTTTCGCCGCCGCTTCTGCCTGGAATTATTGTCACTACAGCCTGCGGCTATTCGTGGCAACGCTTCGGAAATACTTGCTCTGGCCGGCATGAACGGTGGGGGACGCGGCGTGGATACAACCGATACGGCTGTCGCTGCGCTTCCGGCAGCGCAGGCGCTGGCTCGTCAGATTGGGACCATTGTCGTGGTTACCGGCGAAGTGGATTACGTCACCGATGGTCAGCGTACCGTTTGCGTAGACGGTGGTGACCCGTTGATGACTCGCGTGGTGGGCACCGGATGCGCGCTATCAGCGGTTGTTGCGGCCAGTTGCGCTTTACGTGGTGACCGACTTGATAACGTCGCCTCCGCCTGTAGCTGGATGAAACAGGCCGGGCAAATAGCCACACAACAATCAAACGGACCGGGCAGCTTTGTCCCGGCATTTCTCGACGCCCTCTATAACCTGAACGCCCAGGAGCAAGCATGAAACGGATTAACGCATTAACGATCGCCGGAACCGACCCAAGCGGTGGCGCGGGTATTCAGGCTGATTTAAAAACCTTCTCGGCGCTGGGCGCTTACGGCTGTTCCGTTATCACGGCGTTGGTGGCGCAAAATACGCGTGGGGTGCAGTCGGTGTATCGCATTGAACCTGATTTTGTCGCCGCGCAGTTGGATTCTGTGTTCAATGATGTGCGTATTGATACGACTAAAATCGGTATGCTGGCTGAGACGGATATTGTCGAAGCTGTTGCCGAACGTTTACGTCGCCATCGAGTACAAAATGTGGTGCTGGACACGGTGATGTTGGCGAAAAGCGGCGATCCGTTGCTGTCGCCCTCGGCGGTAGAAACGTTGCGTACCCGTTTGCTGCCGCAGGTTTCAATTATCACCCCTAATTTACCCGAAGCTGCTGCACTGCTCGGGGCATCGCATGCGCAGACTGAGCAGGAGATGTTAGAGCAGGGAAGGGCGCTACGGGCGCTGGGCTGCGAGGCAGTGTTGATGAAGGGCGGTCATCTGGATGGTGCACAAAGCCCCGACTGGCTCTTTACGCGCGATGGTGAGCAGCGTTTTACCGCACCAAGGGTGATGACCAAAAATACCCATGGCACCGGTTGTACGCTATCGGCGGCGTTGGCAGCCCTGCGTCCGCGCCATAACAACTGGGCCGATACCGTACAGGAAGCCAAACTGTGGCTTTCAGCGGCGCTGGCACAGGCCGACACGCTGGAAGTTGGCGAAGGAATCGGTCCGGTGCATCATTTCCACGCGTGGTGGTAATGGGTATACTGGCTGCAGAAACGGCGGCCAGGAAAAAGATAAATGGAACAAGCGCATACCCAGCTTATCGCACAACTGAATGAACGGATTTCAGCGGCGGATAACACGCCGCTGTATATGAAATTTGCGCAGACGGTGAAGAATGCTGTGCGCAGTGGGATCCTGGAGCACGGCAATATCCTGCCCGGCGAGCGCGACCTCAGCCAGTTGACCGGCGTTTCTCGGATTACGGTACGCAAGGCGATGCAGGCTCTGGAAGAAGAAGGTGTAGTAACACGTGCCCGCGGTTACGGAACGCAAATTAACAATATCTTCGAGTATTCGCTTAAAGAAGCGCGCGGTTTTTCTCAGCAGGTGGTGTTGCGCGGTAAAAAACCGGATACGTTGTGGGTTAACAAAAGAATTGTGCCTTGCCCGGAAGAGGTGGCACAGCAGTTGGCTGTTGTCGCAGGGAGTGATGTCTTCCTGCTCAAACGCATTCGTTACGTTGACGAAGACGCAGTCTCTATTGAAGAGTCCTGGGTACCCGCACATCTAATTCATGACGTGGATGCCATCGGTGTTTCGCTGTATGACTATTTTCGTAGCCAGCATATTTTCCCGCAGCGCACGCGCTCACGTGTTAGCGCCAGAATGCCTGACGCAGAGTTCCAGGCGCACATTCAAATGGATAGCAAAGTGCCGGTACTGGTGATCAAGCAGGTAGCGCTTGACCAGCAGCAACGGCCTATTGAATACAGCATCAGTTACTGTCGTAGCGATCTATACGTTTTTGTGTGCGAGGAGTAGCTCCTCGCGTGACGGGGCGCAATCGCCGCCGCGATGTCCAACTACCCAGGACGCCACCGCGTTACCTAACAGCACTGAGTCGGCCAGCGTCCAGCCAGACGCCAGCCCAGCCAGCATGCCGCCAGCGTGGCTGTCACCTGCGCCGATAGTATCAACGACCGCCGTTGCAAATGCCGGTACGCAGCCGGATGTCTGTGTGCTGAAATACCATGCGCCGTCTTTATCGTGACGCACGACCACCGGTGCGGTGAAACGCTGCACCCATTCTGCGCCAAAACCTTCCACATCCTGACTTAATGCAAACCGCTCGGCAGCAATTTCCGCCTCCTGACGATTAAGTGACACCAGCGGACGACAGGCCATAATTCTTGCCAGTAAGGGCTCGGGAATGTCGCCGATGCGCGGGCCAAAATCGATAAATGGTGTCACCTCTTCCAGACCTTCCAGCCACTGCACCAGCAATTCACCGCACGGGGACGCTAGCTGATAACCCGAAAGATACACCAGGCTATGACGCGGGATATCCAGCTGTGCCAGCCAGGCGGCATTCCACTGATTCTCAACGCCGCTAAAAGACATAAAGGTACGCTCGCCATCCGGCTCCACCAGCGCCAGACACCAGCCGTTATCGCCTTCGGCATTGTCGATCAGGCTATGCAGTCCCTCTTTTGTCATCCGGTTGCGGATAATGTCGGCCCACACTCCCTGACCCAGTGGTAGAGCATTGCAGGCATCGATACCTAAACGCTTAAGCGTGACGGCGATATTGAGTGCGCAGCCGCCAACGTTAACACCTTGCTGCTTGAGCTCGATGTCACAGCCGCGCCAGGGGAGGGCATACGCATCGGCAATGACATCAATCACCGCCGCACCCACCACCGTTACTGGCCGCTGTGTACGTAACTGCGAGAGAAGTTGTTGCAGATGCGTGTTGCTCATAGCGCCTCCCGCTGCTCGCGCAGTCGCATTAACCCGTTGGCGTAGTGGGTAAAGTCCAGCTGATTCACCGCGTCCAACTCCTGCTTCAATGCTGGGTTGATCGCGCTCACGCCGTGTAATGCACCACAAATGGCGGTTGCCATCGCCCCGATGGTGTCGGTATCGCCGCCGAGGTTAGCGCACAAAATGGCGCAGCGGTTAGGATCGGTCTGTGCCAGCTCAACCATGGCGATAGCGCAAGGAACGGACTCAATGGTGCTGGTTCCTGCCCCCACAACCTGATACAACTGCTCGCTGGCGGACTCGACGCCATCGGCGTTACGGACGATTTTCAGCGCCAGTTCAAGGCGTGCACAAAGCGATGCGCTAAAAGTGGTGATTCGTTTTTGCTGCGCATGCAGGGCAATGGCAGGTAGCGCGTCGACAATCTCTGACCATTTTCCTCCGTCGATGGCGCGCGATACCGCCCACGCGACGACAACGGCTCCCGCGATAGCCAGATCCGATTTATGCGTTGGGCTGGAGGCCAGTGCCACATCATCGATAAAGGCATCAAGATCGCGGGCGGGCAGCAGGCATCCCAGCGGGGAAACGCGCATTGCCGCGCCATTGGTCACGCCGTTGTTTTCAAGTTCGGCGACCGGTTTACCGTCACGAATAGCGTTCAACGCAATTTTCGAGGTCGGGCCGAGCACGTTTTTATTAAAGGCATCAAACTGCTCGGCCCAGGCCAGAATATTGCGACCAATAACGTCTGGCACAATTTCGCCGTCGCACTCAAGCAGGGCATCTGCCAGACATAGTGCCATGGACGTGTCATCAGTGAACTCCGCCTGGTTAAAATAGCAGGCGGCATTATTTTCCGCAGGGCCGGGCAAAAAACGGTCGATCCAACCGAAGTGTGCTTTTACCCGGGTTCTTGGCCACAGTTCCGACGGCATGCCCATCGCATCCCCTAACGCCTGCCCATAAAGAGCACCGAGAATACGTTCTGCTTTCATTTTACTTCCCCTTGTTTCAACGCTACATCGCGATCGTCCACCTTAATGGCGGTGATTTCTTTGTCTGATTCGCGAAAGAAAATCATAAACATCACGGCAATGACGGCAATCATGACCGCGCCAAATCCCCACATGCCAGCCCAGTTAAAGGTGAGACCATTAACCGGTTCCTGATAAGCAAACATTTTTTCCATCATCACGCCGCCCAGACGGTAACCGAGCAGGCTGCCGAACCCCTGACAGCAGAGGGTGATAAGCCCTTGAGCTGCGGTGCGCATGTGGACCGGCGCTTTTTTATCGACATAGATGTAAGCCGTGACGTAATAGAAGTCGTAACTGACGCCGTGCAGCAGAATGCCGAGAAACAGCAGGGCGTAAGTGAAATATTCTTCCGCACCGCCGTAAACGAAAAATCCGTAGCGGATCGCCGCAGTAATAAGACCAAGCAACAATACCTTTTTAATGCCAAAGCGTTTGGTGAAAAACGGTAGCGCCAGCATGAAGAAGATTTCAGAGAATTGGCCCAGTGTCATCCAGCCGGTGGCGTTTTTCATACCGACTTCTGTCAGGTAACCGTTGGCAAAGATGTAATAGAACGCCAGTGGCATCGCAAACAGGAAAGAGCAAAAGAAGAAGACGAGGAAGTTCTTATCGCGCAGCAGGATCAGCGCATCCAGACCCAGCATAACTTTGAAATCCATTTTGCCGGTACTTTTTGGCGGCGTATCCGGTAAAAAGAAGGCAAAAACGCCTAACAATGCGGAGCTTCCGGCAGTGATAAGCAGGGGAATATTGGTCGGTGAGATGTCGTTATAGCCAAGCATTTGCGGTAAGAAACCGCAGGCCAAACCGGAGGCAATCCAGCCAATGGTGCCCATCACGCGGATGCGCGGGAAATCACGTTCAACATCCGGTACGTTGGCAAAAGCAATACTGTTGGTCAGCGCAATCGTCGGCATATAGGTCAACGAATAGGCCAGTAACAGAGGGAAGAATCCGCTAAAGGTGGTTTGCTGGGCGGCGAAGTACATCAGAATAGCGCCGACGAACATCAACACCGCCAGCACTTTTTGCGCGGAGAAAAAGCGGTCAGTGATTGAACCGACCAGAATGGGCGACAGGATCGCCGCAATGGCGGTGCAGGCGTAGGACCAGCCGATCTCACCGGCACTAAAGCCACTTTTACTCAGCCACAGCCACAGTGGTACAAACCAGGCGCCCCAGATAAACCACTCTACAAACATCATGAACGACAGCTTAACTGTAGTTTTCATCTTTAAATCCTTCATGACAGGTAAGGTACGCGCTGATAGTACCATTCAATAATACCTTTAAAATACCTTTGAGATTAAACTTTGACCGTCTTAACATTATTTTTTCCTGAATCGAGCCAGCAGAAGTTGCTGAAAAGTGCGCTAAAGATGGAAAAAAAGCGCAGTCGGTACCAGGCTTAATGCTGCCCGCAAAAAGGCGGGTCAGGACAATCCATATTCCGGTTTTAAACCGGAACTTACGGGAGCATAGCTATGACTGATATTGCGCAGTTGCTTGGCAAAGATGCCGACAGCCTTTTACAGCATCGTTGTATGACCATTCCTTCTGACCAACTTTACCTGCCTGGACATGATTACGTCGATCGCGTGATGGTGGATAACAACCGGCCGCCTGCCGTGCTGCGTAATATGCAGACGCTGTATAACACGGGGCGACTTGCCGGGACAGGGTATCTGTCGATCCTACCGGTGGATCAGGGGGTAGAGCATTCTGCTGGGGCTTCGTTTGCCGCTAACCCGCTATACTTTGATCCGAAGAATATTGTGGAGTTGGCTATCGAAGCAGGGTGCAACTGCGTGGCATCGACTTACGGTGTGCTGGCTTCAGTCTCCCGCCGCTACGCGCACCGTATCCCGTTCCTCGTTAAAATTAACCACAACGAAACGCTCAGCTATCCGAATACCTTTGACCAGACGCTGTATGCCAGCGTAGAGCAGGCGTTCAATATGGGTGCGGTTGCGGTAGGGGCAACCATCTATTTCGGTTCTGAGGAATCTCGCCGCCAGATTGAAGAGATTTCAGCAGCGTTTGAGCGCGCACATGAGTTGGGTATGGTTACCGTGCTGTGGGCGTATCTGCGTAACTCCGCGTTTAAAAAAGATGGCGTGGATTACCATGTTTCCGCCGATCTTACCGGGCAGGCTAACCATCTGGCTGCCACTATTGGAGCGGATATCGTTAAGCAGAAAATGGCGGAAAATAACGGCGGGTATAAAGCGGTTAATTTTGGCTACACCGACGATCGCGTCTATACCAAGTTGACCAGCGATAATCCAATTGACCTGGTGCGTTACCAACTGGCGAACTGTTATATGGGACGTGCCGGGTTAATTAACTCTGGCGGGGCGGCCGGCGGCGACACCGACCTGAGCGATGCAGTGCGTACGGCGGTTATTAACAAACGTGCGGGTGGTATGGGGCTGATTCTGGGGCGTAAAGCGTTCAAGAAAACCATGGCCGACGGCGTTAAGTTGATTAACGCCGTACAGGACGTTTATCTGGACAGCAAAGTCACTATTGCCTGATCCCTCGGATTGTCGTTGGGTTAGCGCAATAGCGGACAACCCGGCGGCAGTCGGCAACGTAACGCCGCGGGCAAGATTTCAATATGAAACTCTTGTCCGCTGAGCGGTTCGCCATCGAGATTAAAGGTAATTTCATGCGGGGCGCGGATATCAAACCACGATGATGCGCCGTCAATAATGTTAGGGTTGTCTTCGGATTGCGTTAACGCCGAAAGCAGTCCTGGTAGTAGTTCTTCGCCGGTAAAAATGCGCAGTTGCAGCAGGCCGTCGTTGATCAGCGCCGTCGGGCAAAGCTGTTGCCCACCACCGGCCTGGCGACCGTTACCGATACCAATCACCAGCGCTTTACCCTGCCAGTGAAAATCCTCCCCACGAATGTCACAGATGTCGGGCTTGAGCGTATCCATGCGCATTAATCCGTGAATAAAATACGATACACCGCCCAGTGCGGCCTTGAGTTTTTCCGGCGTTTCGGTGGTGATGCGCGTGCCAAATCCCCCGGTCGCCATGTTGATAAAACAGGTTTTATCGTTGACCTGCACCATATCGATCGCAGTCGCATTTGCAGCGATAGCCAGCTTTAACGCCTTATCAAGGTCGTCGGGTATACCAACGCTGGTGGCAAAGTCATTCGCCGTTCCCAACGGTAAAATACCCAGCGCTGGAATATTGCCACCCTGCGACTGAATCAGCGCTGTCGAAACTTCGTTGATGGTGCCGTCACCGCCGCCGGCTATCACCGTAGCAACGCCTAGCTGACGAGCTTCATCAACGTAGCGTTGGGCATCGCCTTTTTCCCAGGTCACGCGAACATGGATTTCCACGCCTTCATCGCGAAGCTTCGCAATGGCATCACGCAGGGGGAGATTATCAGCACTTTTTCCATTGAGGATCAGTAAACTGGCAGGGAACGCTATCATCCGTTTGCCTCACTTTTTTTCGTTTTAACAAGTGTATGCCAGGAAAGCGTTTATGGCGTAAGAACTGACTGAAAGCGCAGGCGAAGAGATAAAAAAAGCCGCAGAGTGCGGCTTTTCAGATTGGGCAGACGTTACTGCGGGAACCATTGATCGCTGATTTTCTGGTACGTGCCGTCAGCTTTGATTGCCGCCAGCGCGCTGTTCAGTTTTTCCAGCAGGGCTTTGTTATCCGGGCGAACCGCGATGCCAAGGCCAGTACCGAAGTATTGCGGATCGGTTACTTTGTCAGTGGCAACGCCTAACTGCGGGTTGGTTTTCAGCCATTCGTTAACCACAGCGGTATCGCCAAATACGCCATCAATACGGCCATTTTTCAGGTCGATAATCGCATTCTGATAGCTATCGTAGGCCACGGTTTTCACTTCAGGATGTTTGTCCTGCAGGTATTTCTGATGGGTGGTGCCGTTTTCCATACCGATGCGCTTACCTTTCAGGTCGGCAAAGGTTTTATAGGTGTCTTTTTTCGCAATCACCAGTGCGGAGTTGGCATAGTAAGGCTGAGTAAATGCAACCTGCTTGCTACGCTCAGGTGTGATATCCATTCCGGAAATTACCGCATCATATTTCTTGAATTTCAGCGCGGGGATCAGGCTGTCGAAAGCGTGATTGGTGAAAGTACATTCTGCCTGCATTTGTTTGCACAGCGCCGTTGCCAGGTCGATGTCAAAACCGACAATTTTATTGCTCGCGTCCAGTGATTCAAATGGCGGATACGTGGCTGATACACCGAAACTAATTTTATCAGCAGCTGAGGCGCCAGCGGCGAAAGTAGCAAGTAATGCAGCCAGTACTAACTTTTTCATGGTGGAACTCCCGTCTGTCAATCTTATGATTATTACCGTGTCTGCGGCGTGGAGTAACAATGCCATTTAATGAATTTATATGCAATAAAAATGATTAAATATTTTTATAGTATAAAAAAAGACGGACAATTTAGGTTCTTGTCCATCTTCATTATTTTGCTTTATGCATATTTTCCGGATGGCGGTGCTAGCACCTTATCCGGCCTACAAAAGGTGCATGAACCGTAGGCCTGATAAGCGTAGCGCCATCAGGCATATGCTTAATTCCGGTGTTCAAACGCCAGCGCTTTACGTTCGATTAAGCGCATCATCAGCGTCAGCAAACCGTTGACGATCAGATAAATCACACCTGCCGCACCGAAGACCATAACGTCATAAGTACGACCGTACAGCAGCTGGCTATAGCCCATGACTTCCATCAGCGTGATAGTGTAAGCCAGTGAGGTACTTTTAAATACCAGCACCACTTCGTTGGAATACGAGGAGAGGGCGCGTTTAAAGGCGTACGGCAACAGAATCGCCAGCGTATCCTTTTTGCTCATCCCTAACGCTCCGCAGGACTGCCACTGGCCTTCCGGGATTGCACGGATAGCGCCGTAGAACAGTTGCGTAGTGTAGGCCGCACTGTTTAAC
The DNA here is from genome assembly GCF_030332645.1 of Citrobacter sp. Cpo091. Taxonomy (NCBI): domain Bacteria; kingdom Pseudomonadati; phylum Pseudomonadota; class Gammaproteobacteria; order Enterobacterales; family Enterobacteriaceae; genus Citrobacter; species Citrobacter sp. Cpo091. The sequence continues at coordinate 170,758 of NZ_JAOWHL010000040.1, read as the reverse complement.
GACAGCGCAATTAAGGCGCATAACCAGGGTTCAGAGAGCAGATGCCACAGTACCGGATATTCTTGCAATGCCGGAAACTGTCCTGGTCCGTAGTAGATCAGGAAGATTTGCACCAGCAGCGGTGTACCGGTAAACAGCGTGATATAAGCGCGAACCAGCCACACCAGCACCGGCGTTTTCAGCGTCAGGATGACGGTGAAGATCAGCGCCAGCACCAGAGCAACCACGATGGAGGCGACCGTCAGCGTCAGGCTGGTATGCAGCCCTTTCAACAATTCAGGTAAATACTCAAGCATCAGCCTGGTCTCCGCTCAAAACGTGTCGCGCGTAGGTCAATGCGTTTGAGAATGTACTGACTCACCAGCGTAATCACCAGGTAAATAGCGGCCGCCACAATGTACCAGGTAAACGGCTCCTGGGTGCGGGTGGCAATACTCTTCGTTTGCAGCATCAGATCGTTCACGCTGATAAGGCTGACCAGCGCGGTATCTTTCAGCAATACCAGCCACTGGTTACCCAGTCCCGGTAAGGCATGACGCCACATCTGCGGCATCACCAGACGAAAGAAGATCGCGGCTTTAGACAAACCCAACGCCTGACCTGATTCCCATTGTCCGAGTGGCACGGCCTTCAGCGCGCCACGCAGCGTTTGTGATGCGTAAGCGGCGTACAGTAATGACAGTGCAATGACACCGCACAGGAACGGGCTGACGTCGAAGTTTTCGATCTGCATCTGAACCGGGATTTGTACAAACCCGAGATTGATCGTAAAGCCATCGGCCAGCGTCAGCAGCAGCTGTGAGGAGCCGAAATAGATAAACAGAACCACCAGAATTTCTGGCAGACCGCGCAGGATGGTGACCAGGGCCGAGCCCGCCCATGCCACCGGGCGCCATTTTACTGACTCCCAGACGGCAAAAAACATGGCGAGTGCAAGGCCAATGATCAGCGCACAAACGGCAAGGCCGACGGTCATCCCGGCGGCGCTTGCTAAAGGAAAAAATTCATTCATCAAATATTACTTCTGGAACCATTTGTTGTAGATGGTTTCGTAAGTCCCATCTTTCTTCACTTTTTCCAGCGCAGCGTTAAACTTCTGCTGCAGCTCGGTATTGCCCTGGCGTACCGCGATGCCCAGACCTGTACCGAAGTAATCTTTATCCGTCACTTTGTCACCAACCGCGGCAAGCTTAGGATTGTCTTTCAGCCACTCGGTTACTACTGCGGTATCACCAAAGACGCCGTCAATACGACCGTTTTGCAGATCGAGTTTGGCATTCTGGTAGCTGTCATACGGCACAGTGGTCACTTCCGGATGTTTATCCATGATGAATTTCTGGTGCGTAGTACCGTTTTGAACGCCGACTTTTTTACCTTTCAGCTGGTCAATGCTGGTGTATTTACCCTGCTGGCCCACAAACAGCGCAGAGTTGTCGTAGTAAGGGGTGGTGAACAGCACCTGTTTTTCACGCTCTGGGGTGATGTCCATACCGGCCATTACCGCGTCAAAACGACGGAATTTAAGGCTTGGGATCAGGCTGTCGAAGGCCTGATTGGTGAAGGTACAAGTAGCGTCAATCTCTTTACACAGCGCGTTTGCCAGATCAACGTCAAAACCTACGATCTTGTTATTCGCATCGATAGATTCAAACGGAGGATAAGACGCTTCGGTGGCGAAACGAATGGTTTGGGCTGCGGTAGCGGAAAGACTAAAACCTGCGATTAGCGCGGCAATCAGAACTTTTTTCATTGTATTGTCCCGAATCTTAGTGAGAAAGATAGTTTTTAAACGCTTCGGTTTGCGGGTTGGCAAAGCAGCTCGCATCCCCAAACTCGACGATATGACCGTTTTCCATATACACCACACGACTGGCCGTTTTACGTGCAACTTCCACTTCGTGGGTGACGATCACCTGAGTAATGTTGGTTTCCGCCAGTTCGCGAATGATGCTGACGATTTGGGCGGTAATTTCCGGGTCAAGCGCGGCGGTCGGTTCATCAAACAGCAGCACCTGCGGCTCCATCATCAACGCGCGGGCAATGGCTACACGCTGTTGCTGGCCACCGGAAAGATGTAATGGGTAACGATCGCTGTAAGGCTTGAGGCGCAGACGTTCCAGCAGTTTCTCGGCGCGCGCCATCGCTTGCTCTTTTGTCAGACCCAGTACGCGGCAGGGTGCTTCAATCAGGTTCTGCACAACCGTGAGATGCGGCCAGAGATTATATTGTTGAAAGACCATGCCTACGTTCTGACGCAGATCCCGAATGGCTTTATCTGACGGGGTCTTCGTGAAGTCGAAACGGTTGCCTGCAATAGAGAGCGTGCCCGAGCGCGGCATCTCAAGCAGGTTGAGTACGCGCAGCAGCGAGCTTTTCCCGGCTCCACTTGGGCCAAGTAACACCAGTGTTTCACCCTGAGGGCAATCCAGCGTGATATCGAACAGCGCCTGATGTGCGCCGTAGAAGCAGTTAATGCCGTTTAATTGAATACTCATTGACACTCGATACTGGCAGTCTGATAGCTATTGAAGCCGCAGATACTACCTTTGACAGAATAGTTATGCAATATTTATGCGTTAAAAGTTAAATGCAAACCGCATTCTTCTCTAAACATAGCACAAAATAGCGGGGCCACCAGTGGTCAAGAATAAATGTCGGCATTCTATGCAGAATGCCAGACAATTTATGGGGGTTATGATTTAAGCGGGTGAATGGGGCGGTTAGCGGTTTTCGACAGACTGGCGCAGCGTCCCGGCTGGCGCGTGTACGCTGCCGCCCAGATAGCGTACATCATCAACGACCCAGCACTGACCTTCACGGATCATCAGCACTTCATCACGCCAGCTTTGGTCACCTTGTTTCAGCTCTACGCGCAGTGGAATGTTGCGTGCATCACTATTCGGAATAGTCGATGCGCTGGCGACACTGGCGCTGTCTGGTAACGTAGCGCGACTGGAGAACGGATCGCTGTTAAACAGGTCGCGGTGTGCATTATCACGGCTGGCATCGGTCAGCAGTTTAGCCAGATTGTCGCTCAGGTACGGACGAAGGGCGGTAATGTCATTGTTTCGATGCTGAATACGGTAATCATAGAATTGTTGAGCCACGCTGTCTGGCCCACCTTCTATGCATGAACCACTACGCGTGCCGTTATCTTTATAGACCGGCGTCACGGTCGTACAGGCGCTGAGAAGTAGTGCACATGGAACCAGCAGAGAGAGTTTCGAATAGCGCATAATGATTTCCTTATAAGCTTCCTACTAATTGTGTTCTACGATGAACAATTCGGTCTCACTAAAGATTGTATGATCGATTAACACATTGTTTTTGCTAAAGCAAATTCGCGGACACCCCACCTGAAGCATGTTGGTGGCGCTCGTTGCCAGCTTCAGCTTTAGTATATCAACCTGCAACGGGGCGTTGGCGGCCATTCATGCTTCTTATACTGTATAGACCATCTGAGCATTTGCATGTTCCATTTGCCGCGCTTTACGCCTGGCTAAACAAAACTCATGCCGTGTTGTTGGCTATAAGGGACTCCGGATGGCTAAAATAAGAGTTGCTTAATCTCGGTGCCCGTGCGTTAATGATCCGGTCGGTTTGAATAACAGACGATATACAAAGTAGTTTACTCAAGCAGTTCTCATTTTCAGGTGTAATCCGTTTATCCCCTCTTTGAGTCTCTTCATTAAGCACTACGAAGTTTCTGTCATAAAAACCAAGCTTGCCGAAAGGCTCAAATTAAGGAATAAATATATGTCTACTAAAATGACTGGTTTAGTTAAATGGTTCAATCCTGAAAAAGGTTTTGGCTTCATTACGCCTGCAGATGGCAGCAAAGATGTCTTTGTTCATTTCTCAGCGATTCAAAGTAATGAGTTTAAGACACTGAATGAAAACCAGAAAGTCGAATTCGGTGTGGAGCAGGGACCTAAAGGTCCATCCGCAATTAATGTTGTGGCGCTTTGAGGTAACTATTATTACTAATCATATTCACTTTCGCTGTCCATGTTGCCATGGTTCCCAATACAGAACATCAACCTTTGATGTTACTGAAGGAAACCCATTCGGGGCAAAATGTATTTTTTGTAAATCAAAAATGATTACATTTGATAACGTAGCAATGTACATTCAGTCCGGCCAGGTGCCATTAGATTTCAGAAAATAATAACTTCAGGCCCCCAAATATCTGGGGGCTTTTTTATTTCTGGCGGCATGCCAGTCAAATAAAAATAAAAAACGCACCACCTGAAACCGCTACACATCAACAAGGATAGCAGTTTTATTTGGCGGGCTTTCCTTTGAGTGTCATAGTGTATTGGTTTGATAATGCTTTTGAGGTCGTGCTCTTAGCGCAAAAAGGAGATTAATGATGCAGTTTTCGACAACCCCTACGCTGGAAGGACAGAGCATCGTGGAGTACTGCGGTGTTGTTACCGGCGAAGCCATTTTAGGCGCGAATATCTTCCGCGATTTCTTCGCCGGCATTCGCGATATTGTTGGCGGTCGCTCCGGCGCGTATGAAAAAGAGCTGCGTAAAGCGCGTGAAATTGCTTTTCAGGAGCTGGGCGAACAGGCGAAAGCGCTGGGTGCTGATGCGGTGGTCGGTATCGATATCGATTACGAAACCGTAGGCAAAGACGGTAGCATGCTGATGGTGAGCGTCAGCGGTACCGCGGTGAAAACTCGCCGATGAAACGTCTGTTGTGTCTGCTGGCATTTACGCTGTTGCTGGTGGGATGTGCTGGCGAAAAAGGGATTGTCGACAAAAACGGGTATCAGTTAGATACCCGCCGTCAGGCCCAGGCTGCTTATCCGCGCATTAAAGTACTGGTTATCCATTACACGGCCGATGATTTTGACTCTTCCCTGGCTACGCTGACCGATAAAAACGTCAGTTCACACTATTTGATCCCCGCAGTGCCGCCGCTTTACCATGGTAAACCGCGTATCTGGCAACTGGTGCCGGAAAAAGATCTGGCCTGGCATGCGGGGATTAGCTTCTGGCGCGGTGCTACGCGTATTAACGATACCTCAATTGGCATTGAGCTGGAAAACCGCGGCTGGCAAAAATCAGCGGGCAGCAAGTATTTTGCGCCGTTTGAGCCCGCGCAGATTCAGGCGTTAATCCCATTGGCGAAAGATATTATCGCCCGCTACGATATAAAACCGCAAAACGTGGTGGCTCATGCAGACATTGCGCCGCAGCGTAAGGACGATCCCGGTCCGCTGTTTCCGTGGCAAGCACTGGCCGCTCAGGGCATTGGCGCATGGCCGGATGCTCAGCGTGTGGCATTTTATCTCGCCGGACGAGCGCCCCATATGCCGGTAGAAATCGCGTCATTGCTCGATCTGCTGTCACGCTATGGTTATGAGGTAAAACCTGAGATGACGCCGCGTGAACAGCAGCGGGTGATTATGGCGTTCCAGATGCACTTCCGCCCGACGTTGTGGAATGGCGTGGCGGATGCGGAAACGCAGGCGATTGCCGAAGCGTTACTGGAGAAATACGGGCAGGGTTAACGCAGACACCAATGCCTGATGGCGCTTCGCTTATCAGGCCTACGGTTAATTTGGCAGGATTTTGTGGCGCTTGTGCCGCCACCCTGCAATGGCTATCAGCCTAACGCGGCAGCTTACCGTGGTCGCGCAGCCAGGCCGCGGTACGCTCAATCCCTTCATCCAGCGTCACAACTGGCTGATAACCTAACTCTTCCTGGGCGCGGCTGGTATCCAGCGTAAAGTCAAAATTCAGCTTCGAAACGCCGTAATGCGTAAGCTTTGGCTCTTTCGCCGATTTATTGCCTAAACGCTCCATGCTGCGGGCAATCATGTCCAGCATCGGGTAGGGCACGGAGCGGATACGGCAATCAATATTCAGCTCGTCGATAAGTTTCTGCACAATACTGCGCAGGGTGCGATGTTCACCGTTGGTTATATTGTACGCGCGACCCGACGGCAGCATATCGCAGGCTTCCTGACTCGCCAGCCACATCGCGTGAACCGCGTTCTCGTAATAGGTCATATCCACCAGCGCACTCCCGCCGTGCGGCAACAGGATGCTGCCGTAGTGGTACATCATATGGGCGAGGCGGGGAATAAAGACTTTATCGTGAGGTCCGAACAAGCTTTGTGGGCGCAAGACAGTAAAGCGAGTCTGCGGGTTAGCCTGGGCGAGCAGTGCAATCACCTCTTCACCAGCCGCTTTGCTGCGGGCGAATTCGTTGGCGAAGCGATGGGGACGGAAGTCTTCTTTGATATCGCGATGATGGTGATAATCAAAATACAGCGACGGAGAGGAGATATGAATAAAGTTACGTACGCCCCAGGCTACGGCCCACTCGCCCAGACGGCGGGTAGCACGAACGTTGGCCAGATCAAAAGCTTCCTGAGTTCCCCATGGAGAGGTGAAACTGGAGCAGTGCCACAGCGTGTCAATGCCGGCCAGCATCACTTTTGCCTGCGAAGAAACCAGCTCGGTCAAATCCGCATGCACAAATTCTGCGCCCATTTTCTCCAGCAGCTTGCCCATCGCTTCGTTGCGACCGGTGGCTCTGACGCTGACGCCTTTGCTGCATAAAAACTCAACCGCGTTTCGGCCCAAGCCGCTGGTGGCTCCGGTAACCAGTACCTTCATATCAATCCACTGTGTTTAAAAAACGTCGTGCGCATTCTTCCGTGAATTACGCCTGTATGCAATGGGAAACATGAAAGAATACAGGCTCTTTTTATCATTAGTCTGTGATTTGTTCTGCAAGTTTGGCTATACGCTTCGCCATCCCCCTGAAAATGAACAGGTGGGCGGGGATCATCAACAGCCAGTAGAAGAGGCCAGGCATACCGTGCGGATGCCACCACGCGCGTACATCAATGCGTCGGTGGTCACCTTTATCTTCCAGTGTGAAGCTCAGGCGACCCAGTCCCGGCGCTTTCATCCCAAACAGCAGCGTCAGCTGTTTCTCCGGCTCAACGATGATGACTTTCCAGCTATCAACGGTGTCGCCAACTTGCAATAGTGGGTGTTCGGGACGACCTTTTGCCAGCTTATGGCCGACCAGCAGGTCCAACGCCGCGCGCGTCTTCCATAGAATATTGCCAAAGAAATAGCCTTCTTTGCCGCCGAGTCGATTCACAACCTGCCACAGCGCTTTTGTGCTGGCAGAGGTTTCAACGCTAAAGCCAGCTTGTTTGGCGAAATAGCCATATTCTGGACGCCAGCGGGCAAACGCCTGTGCGTCGTAACCCCAGTCGCTGGAGTTGACCAGCTTCTCTTCTTCCTTCAACGTGCTGCGCACGGCGTCATCAAAGGCAATCAGTTTTTGTGGGATCAGCGCACGTAATTCGGTGTCATCGGCCAGCAGGTCGTGTTTTAAGCCCTGGATCAGCGCTTTGGCCGTGGTTGGCGGCACTGACGTAATGACGTTCAAAAACCAGACCGAAATCCAGCGGGTAGGAAAGGGGATGGGGATGAGCAGGCGATGTTTACCGCTGACCGCCATAAAATGCTCGAACTGTTCCTGATAGCTCAACACCTGCGGCCCGGCGGCTTCGAGGACGCGGTGATGTGGTGTGGGATTTTCCAACAATGCCACCAGATAGTACATTAAATTCTCCAGCGCGATAGGCGTGGTACGCGAGCGTACCCAGCGTGGAGGGGTGAGAACCGGTAGGTTGTAAACCATATCGCGCATGACTTCAAAAGCAGCGGAACCCGCTCCCACGATAATGCCCGCGCGCAATTCCGTCATCGGCACGCCTGACTCGCGCAGGGTGTCTGCGGTTATCTGTCGCGCACGCAGATGATCGGATTGTTCATGCCGGGGAGCCTGCAATGAGCTCAGGAAAATAAGCTGTTTAACTGGCGTATTACGCAGCGCATCGCGCACGTTCATCGCCACCTGACGTTCGTGGGCAATAAAATCACCGCCTTCGCCCATACCATGAACCAGATAATAAACCGTATCAACACCCGTCAGCAGCGGGGTGAGGTTATCTGGCCAATTCAAATCGACCTTGTGGCAACTGACATTGGCCAGTTGCTGCTTTTCCAGCCGTTCAATGCGACGTGCCGCAGCCAACACCTGGTGCCCTTGCTGACTGAGCGCCTGTACCAAATGCTGACCAATGTAGCCACTGGCGCCAAGAACCAAAATCCGTTGCGGCACGCCCATCTCCTTATTGGGTTAAAAAAGCGCGCCAGTGGGCGACGACTTCAGCAAGTTGTTCACGTGATACGTCCAGGTGCATCACCAGGCGCACAATCGGGGAGGCGTTAATCAGCACACCTTGCGCTTTCATATACTCGCCCAGCGCGGCAGCGTGCTCTTCGCCAACGCGAACAAACAGCATATTGGTGTCGTGGCGCATGACGTCCGCCCCTGCTTCGCGCAGCTGCTCCGCCATCCAGGCGGCGTTGTCATGATCTTCCTGCAAACGCGCCACGTTATTTTTCAGCGCATACAGCCCGGCTGCTGCCAGAATACCGGCCTGACGCATTCCGCCGCCGGTCATTTTGCGCCAGCGAATAGCGCGTTTGATGTACTCGTGGCTGCCGACCAGCAGTGAACCAACGGGGGTACCGAGGCCTTTGGAGAGGCAAATGGTGAACGAATCACAGTATTGCGTGACATCTTTAAGTTCACAGCCGTAGGCGACGATGGCGTTAAAAATACGTGCGCCGTCGACGTGCAGGGCAAGATTACGCTCACGGGTGAATTCCCAGGCGTCTTTCAGATACTCGCGCGGCAGCACTTTGCCGTTGTGGGTATTTTCCAGGCTGAGCAAGCGGGTGCGGGCAAAATGGATATCGTCCACTTTGATTTTTGCAGCTACTTTGTCCAGAGGCAGGGAGCCATCCGGTGCGGCGTCGATAGGTTGCGGTTGAATGCTACCGAGCACCGCTGCGCCACCTGCTTCGTAGAGATAGTTATGCGCGCCCTGGCCGGCAATGTACTCTTCGCCACGCTGACAATGGCTGAGCAGCGCCACCAGGTTAGCCTGAGTACCGGTAGGTAAGAAAATAGCGGCTTCTTTACCAGAAAGCTCTGCGGCGTATTGCTGGAGGGCGTTAACGGTAGGGTCGTCTCCATACACGTCATCCCCGACCGGGGCTGCCATCATCTCTTCCAGCATGGCGCGACTCGGCCGGGTGACGGTATCACTGCGTAAATCAATCATGGTGTCTCCTTATTACACTTCATCCTTCAGGCTGCCTCGGCGTTGGCCGCACCCTTAAACCCCAGTCACATAGTATACCTATGCTCCTGGGGATTTTCGGGCTAGCCGCCTTGATGCATCATGAATGATTTTGTGTGTGATTTAATAAGGATGTTTTACCTGAGCCAGTTCGTTTTCGCCAGTTCGATCACTTCATCACCGCGTCCACTGATGATTGCACGCAGCATATACAGGCTAAAACCTTTGGCCTGTTCGAGTTTGATCTGCGGCGGGATCGCCAGCTCTTCTTTCGCCACGACCACATCGACCAGCACCGGGCCGTCAATCGACATCGCCCTTTGTAGCGCTTCATCAACCTCTGAGGATTTTTCCACGCGAATGCCTGTAATGCCACAGGCTTCGGCAATCCGTGCGAAGTTGGTGTCGTGCAGTTCGGTGCCGTCGGTCAGATAACCGCCCGCTTTCATCTCCATTGCGACAAATCCCAGTACGCTGTTGTTGAAGACAATAATCTTCACCGGCAGCTTCATCTGGACAACCGACAGAAAATCTCCCATCAGCATGCTAAAGCCGCCGTCACCGCACATTGCCACAACCTGGCGTCCTGGTTCGGTGGCTTGTGCACCGAGTGCCTGCGGCATGGCATTCGCCATCGACCCGTGGTTAAACGATCCGAGCAGGCGACGTTTGCCGTTCATTTTCAGATAGCGTGCTGCCCACACCGTTGGCGTACCAACGTCGCAGGTAAAGATTGCATCGTCAGCGGCAAAGTGGCTGATCTGTTGCGCCAGATACTGCGGGTGAATGGCTTTATCGCTGGGTTTGGCTAAATCATCCAGCCCTTTGCGCGCCTCGCGATAGTGCTCCAGCGCTTTGTCCAGGAACTGCCGCTCGGTTTTCTCTTCCACCAGAGGCAGTAGGGCACGGAGAGTGGATTTAATATCGCCTACCAGCGCCATATCCACTTTACTGTGCGCGCCAATGCTCGCCGGATTGATATCAATCTGAATAATTTTGGCGTCGGTGGGGTAGAACGGGCGATAGGGGAACTGGGTGCCAAGCAGGATCAGCGTGTCGGCATTCATCATGGTATGGAAGCCGGATGAAAAGCCAATCAGCCCGGTCATACCCACGTCATAGGGGTTATCGTACTCAACATGCTCTTTACCACGCAGGGCGTGAACAATCGGCGCTTTGATTTTAGCCGCAAACTCAACCAGTTCTTTATGCGCACCGGCGCAGCCACTACCGCACATCAGGGCGATATTGCTGGAGTAGCGCAGCAGTTGCGCCAGTTTTCTCAGCTCTTCTTCTTGTGGAGTCACCACCGGGAGCGGCGCATGATACCAGTGCGTGGTGGCGCTTTCAGGTGCAGGTTTTAGCGCCACGTCACCGGGTAAAACCACCACGGAAACGCCACGGTTGAGCACCGCCTTACGCATGGCAATTGCCAGCACCTGTGGGATTTGTTCTGGGCTGGAAACCAGCTCGCAATAGTGGCTACATTCGCGGAACAACTCTTGCGGGTGGGTCTCCTGAAAATAACCGCTGCCTATTTCACTGGAGGGAATATGCGCGGCGATTGCCAGTACCGGGACGTGGTTACGGTGACAATCAAACAGCCCGTTGATCAGGTGCAGGTTGCCTGGCCCGCACGAGCCTGCGCAGACGGCCAGTTCGCCCGTCAACTGCGCTTCAGCGCCCGCAGCGAAGGCTGCAACCTCTTCATGACGGGTTGGCATCCAGTCAATTGTTCCCATACGATTCAGACTGTCACTCAGACCATTAAGTGAGTCACCCGTTACACCCCAAATGCGTTTTACGCCAGCCTGTTCGAGTGTTTTAGCAATAAAAGCGGCAACCGTTTGTTTCATGGTTTTCCTTCTCCTCTAATGTGATACCGGTTACAAGTTTAGATGAAGATAATAGTTATGCTTCTCATTTCCCCCTTATTTCCGGCAGGTTTCATTTAACCTGTATTAAGCGTAGTTTGTTATTGGACATGGTGAAACAAGGAATAAATTCAAATGGTTACAAAACTATTAAATTCAGTTAACCGAGTACTGACTCACGAAGATTTTGGCAAGTTATTGTTACGCTTTGCCGTCGGTGGGCTGATGCTGTTTCATGGGCTGCATAAACTCTTTGCGGGTATTGATGGCATCAGCGGTATGTTGATAGCGAAAGGTTTCCCAGGCTTTATTGCGTATGGCGTTCTGTTGGGAGAGGTTGTGGCACCGTGCCTGATTATTCTTGGCATCCTGACGCGTCCGGCGGCGTTAGGGCTGGCGTTTACGATGGTTGTTGCATGGCTGATGGTCGGGATGGGTGAAACCTGGACACTGGATAAAACCGGTGCATGGGCGATTGAAAGTCTGGTTTATTTCTTTATCGGCGCGCTGGCCGTGGCGTTTTTGGGGGCGGGGCGTTACTCCGTTGCCGGGAATTCTGCCTGGCGATAGTTACCATCTGAGAGTCTATACCGAGGCGGGAAAGCGTAGCATTGCTCCGCCTCGTCGTTCAATTTGTCGCTACTCTATGTCGTCACTGTTCCATAGTTTGTGCCGACGTCTCAGCGCTCGCTGCGTCAATGCCCTTGCCATCGCGGCGCCTATTTCAGCGCTGACCACCAGTCCCTGAATAAACGGACGATCGTGCATCAACCACGGCAGCCCGCCAAAAGCGATGCGATTGCGGGCGTTTTCCGGCGCTTGCAGCGTGTAATCTTCGCCGATATCCGGGATCTCATCGCCACAGGCCAGCAGTTGATCGCGTAGTGTTGGGAACGGGATATCTTTGTTCTGCAATGCCCGTTGTCCTCGGGCGTCAATAAACACATCAAATTCGCAGCGCTGACCGTGGTGGGAAATTACCGTCATTTCCTGTTCATTCATACGCTCATAATCTGTGCCAAGCGCGAGGATCTCAATCAGCCCGGCTTCGTGCAGCGCCAGCAGTCGGCGAACTGACTCTGACGGGATTGCCGCATAGTTATCAATAAATACCCGCGCCAGTCCGCACCTGAAACGTTTTTTGTCGCGGGTATCAAGATGAGGGACTATCTCCTCGATAACCTCGTGCAGGCGCAGCAAGGTATAGCGCCAGGCGACGGTATGTTGTTTTTGCTTGTTGCGCTCAACTTCTACCAGGTTACGTCTCGCCCAGTCAAAAGGGTCATGCCTGAGCCTGTCGGCGAAATAGGCCTCGGGGAACGTGTCGGCGTTAAGCGTCGCAAGCGCCACCTGTTGGCACCAGCCTGGCGCTGCGTCTTGCAGTTGTTGCGCCATAAGCTGAAAGATGCGGTCCAGTAATCCGTTTCGGCCCAGGGCAATGGCATCTTCAATCGCTTCTGGCGTCGCGATATTCAGCGATTCATACGGAAGGGGGCAGTAAAAATCCGCTTCAGGCAGTACCCCGCTGCGCGACATCAGGGTCAGTTTCAGGTTTTGACTGTCGGATTTAGGTGTGAATTGCAGTGAATGGTCGGTATTGGTAGTGAAGGTGCCATGCTGACTGGCCACAGCCATCGCGGCGTCTATAGCGCTTAACGAGGTGCCCAGAATCCCTACCCGGCAAGCACCAATCTGCGCGTCCATCAGACCGGTCCACGGACTGGGGAAAAATTTGCGTGCCTGAGCATCCGTTTCAGGCCACAGATGACCAGTGGCGATAGCGGCGAAATCCACCTCAACGGGCTGTGACGCGTGGTTGATCCACAAAGAAACCCCATTCGGGTCTGCTCGCAGGTCGGTGACTTCGCTTGATTCATGTACGCGAATCGTGAAACCGGCTTGTTGCGCTTTCTCGACAATGGCTAAGAAACGATCGCGATAATAGTCGCCGAGGATCACGCGGGGCAAAAATTGCCGCTCATGCAAAGAGGTGCGTTCAATCTGAAACTGGGCCAGATAGTCATCACTTTGATTCTGAAGCCACGTGAGATAACTGATATAGATCGGCGGGATCTCAATGCTAGCTATATTTGCCAGCATGTGGTCTGCGTTGTTGTCGCTATTGTAAGGCATGCCAACGCCCGCCTCTTCAGCTTGCTCGTAAAGCGCTATTTCCAGCGGTTCACCGCGCTCAACCAGGGCATGAAACGTATAAATCCCGGTGGGACCTACGCCAACAATGGCCACTTTTTTCATGGGGATCCTTGTAGAAAGTTCGACGTGGTAGTCAGGGATTATGTTTAATCTGCGCAGGGTAAGTGTGGTCGATAATTTGCGGGGAGAGTGAAAACATCAGAATTTTGCAACGCCTGACAGCATAAAAAAAGGCCACCCGGTACAGCCAGGCGGCCTTTTGCACATCAGATACCGGCCAATTACGCCAGCACTAAATCACCCTGCGGATGACAGGAACAAGCCAGCACATAACCTTCAGCGATTTCTGCGTCGGTCAGCGTCATGGTGCTGCTGACCGTGTAGTTACCGTCAACCACTTTGGTTTTGCAGCAGCCGCAAACACCTGCACGGCATGCGGCGACAACCGGAACCTTGTTGCTTTCCAGCGCTTCCAGCAGCGTACTGCCCACCGGCGCGTAGAACTCTTTCGCCGGCTGTAGCTTGGTAAACTTCAGGCCACTGGTGGCGGCTTCGGCAACAGGTGTGAAGAACTGCTCTTTAAAGAAGCGCGTCACACCCAGCGCTTTGACTTCTTTCTCGACCAGATCCATATACGGTGCCGGGCCACAGGTCATCACGGTACGCGAGGTCAGATCCGGTACGCTTTTCAGCAGTTCGGTCGTCAGTCGGCCGGAAACAAAACCTTCTGTGGCATTGTTTTCAGCAACTAATGTCACCGGATATTCGCGCCACTCGTCGGCAAAAATGACATCTTGCGGCGAGCGAACGTTAAAGATTACCTGTACATCCGCTTGCGGGCGGTACTTTGCCAACCAGCGACGCATTGACATGATTGGCGTGACACCACAGCCGGCGGCCAGCATCAGGAACTTGTCTTCCGCTTTATCTTCACAGGTGAACTCACCCATTGCATCCGACAGCCAGATATAGTCGCCGCGCTTCACGTCGCGGGTTAGCCACTGTGAACCTGCGCCATCGTCAATCCGGCGGATGGTCAACGTGATGTACTCGCTAACGCCCGGCGTTGAAGAAATGGTGTAAGCACGCAGCGTATCCGCTGAATTACGTACGCTGACCAGTGCATACTGCCCGGCGCGGTAAGGATAATAATCGTGGCATAGCAACGAAATTGTCCATACATCCGGCGTTTCCTGATGGATGTGGTGAACCTGCATCCGCCATGGGCACTGATGAGTTGGCATTGTCATTCTTTACTCCTTACGCGCTCAGCAGTTGCTTCATGTCTTCTTCAACGGTGGTCACGGAACGCAGACCAAATTTCTCGTTGAGAACTGCCAGCAGATCCGGTGTGAAGAAACCAGGTGCAGTCGGGCCAGTGACGATGTTTTTCACGCCCAGAGACAGCAGGGTCAGCAGAATAACAATCGCTTTCTGTTCGAACCAGGAGAGCACCAGAGACAGCGGCAGATCGTTCACACCACAGCCCAGTTTCTCAGCCAGGGTTACCGCCAGGATGATGGCAGAGTAAGCATCGTTACACTGACCAGCATCCACCAGACGCGGCAGGCCTTCGATATCGCCGAACTCCAGTTTGTTGAAGCGGTATTTACCGCAAGCAAGGGTCAGGATCAGGCAGTCATCCGGCACGCTGGTGGCGAAGTCGGTGAAGTAGTTACGTTCACCACGTGCACCGTCACAACCGCCAACCAGGAAGATGTGACGCAGTTTTTCGCGGCTCACCAGGTCGATCAGGGTATCAGCAGCGCCCAGCAGGGTCTGACGACCGAAACCTACGGTGATCAGGTGCGGGATTTCGCTGTACGGGAAGCCAGCCATCTGCTGTGCCTGAGCGATAACCGGACCGAAGTTGTCGCCTTCGAGGTGGCTCACACCCGGCCAACCGACGATGCTACGGGTCCAGATACGGTCGTCGTACGCGCCAACGGTCGGGTCGATGATGCAGTTAGAGGTCATGACGATCGGACCTGGGAAGCGGGCAAACTCTACCTGCTGGTTCTGCCAGCCGCTGCCGTAGTTGCCGATCAGGTGCTTGAACTTACGCAGTTCCGGGTAGCCGTGCGCCGGCAGCATTTCACCGTGGGTATAAACGTTAACACCGGTACCTTCGGTCTGCTCCAGCAGGTTGTACAGATCTTTCAGGTCGTGACCGGAGATCAGGATGCACTTACCTTCGGTTGCTTTTACGTTGACCTGAGTCGGGGTTGGGTGGCCGTATTTGGTGGTTTCACCGGCGTCCAGAATGCTCATCACTTTGAAGTTCATCTGGCCGATTTCCATTGAACACTCCAGCAGAGCGTTCATATCGGCAGGCCAGGTACCCAGCCATGCCATGATTTTGTGGTACTGAGCGTAGATTTCGTTGTCGTACTGACCGAGAACGTGCGCGTGCTCCATGTAAGCTGCCGCACCTTTCAGGCCGTACAGACACAGCAGACGCAGGCCGAGAATGTTCTCGCCAATGGCTGCTTTGTCTTTGTTCGGGGTAAATTCAGCGGCCTGACGTTGCAGGTCGCCCAGATCGTCGCTGACCAGTTGCAGATCGGCCATCGGGTTGGTGACCGCTGCGTTCGCGTCGATGTTCAGGCATTGCGCTTTTAGGGCGTCGCGCATGGCGATAGCTTCACGGGCATAGCCAACAATACGCGGGGAATCGAAGTTAACGTTAGTCAGCGTGGAGAAGAATGCACGCGGCGCAAAGTTATCAACCTCATGGTCGATGATGCCGTATTCACGTGCTTTAACAGCCCATGCAGACAGACCTTGTAGGGAAGCAATCAGCAGATCCTGCAAATCGGAGGTTTCAGCCGTTTTACCGCACATACCCTGCGCGTAAGAGCAGCCGTTTCCTGCCGGAGTACGGATGGTTTGTTCACATTGCACACAAAACATGGTCACACCTTTTAAAGTTATATTTAATATACATGTTTAAGGTTATGCCTGTGCGCGAAGGGATAAAAGGGATTTCTGCTACTACTTGCAGGGAGATTGATTTAGCGCAATTTTGGCGGTAGCTGACTACCGCCAGAGAGGTATTTGTCCCGGCGTCAGGCGGAGAAAAACGCCATTAGCAGAGGCACTAACAGACTCAGAATAAAGCCGTGGACGATGGCTGCCGGGACCATTTCCAGACCGCCGCTGCGTTGTAAAACGGGCAGGGTGAAATCCATTGATGTCGCGCCGCATAATCCCAGCGCGGTAGAGCGGCTGCGGCCCACCATTCCTGGAATCAACATAATGGCGATCAGCTCACGGGCCAGGTCGTTAAAGAAGGCGGCACTACCAATTACGGGCCCGAACGATTCGGTTAACAGAATACCGGACAGGGAATACCAGCCAAAACCTGATGCCATAGCCAGCGCGGTTTTCAGCGGTAGACCGAGGATCAAGGCATTGATAACCCCCGCCAGCATCGAACTGGCGACGACGACGACGGCCACGATCATCCCCCGACGGTTCAGCACAATTTGCTTTAAGGTCATGCCGCTGTTGCGCAGTTGAATCCCCACCAGGAACAGTAAAAAGATTAACGTATATTCGCTTGCTTCGGTGGCATGCTGCAGAATGGGAAGCCCAGTGAGGCCGAGCAGGAAACCGACGACGACGACGCCGCAAAGCTGAAGCGACTCAAGCGCCATTGCAATTCGCGAGGGGAGCTTTTCTTGCTTGTGGTTGTGTCTCCAGGGCAGCGAACGCTCCAGCCAGAACAGCGCCGCAATATTACACAGTATAATGACCGTCACGCTGACCGCAGAATAATGAAGAATGGCTAACAGGTTGCTGGCGAGATTATCCAGAAACGCCAGGCTAATACCCATAAAAAAGAGAATAAGGTAGACGATCCAGCTTAACAGGCGATTGATAAGTTGTAATGCAGTCCTGTGCCGGAGCGGAATAAGGTAGCCCACAATAAGGGGAACCAGAATGATTAACAGCCCTGAAAACATGAAAATCAGATCCTTGCTGAGAAGTAAGACGAAGTGCGCCACTATAACCTAAATAATTCAAGTTGCAGGAAGGCGGCAAGGGAGTGAATCCCCGGGAGCGTACATAAGTACGTGACTGGGGGGAGCGAGCGCAGTCAACACATCTGCAACTTGAAGTATAACGGGTATACACACTACTCAATGCAAAGAGGGGAGTAAAGTTGCAAATAAAAGGAAATATAGAGAGGAAAAAAAAGACCTGGCTTTCGCCAGGCCTTTTTGTTAGCGATTAATCGCGTTTTTCCAGCAGGGTGCGGTAAATAAGACCGCCGAGAACCCCACCGATAATCGGCATGACCCAGAAGAACCACAATTGTTGCAATGCCCAGCCGCCCTGGAAAATGGCTACTGCGGTACTACGCGCCGGGTTTACGGAGGTGTTGGTGACCGGAATACTGATCAAGTGAATCAGTGTTAACGCCAGACCAATTGCGATAGGTGCAAAACCTGCCGGAGCATGTTTATCGGTCGCGCCGTGGATCACTAATAAGAAACCTGCGGTCAGAATAATTTCAATGACGACGGCAGAAAGCATGGAATAACCGCCTGGTGAATGTTCACCAAAGCCGTTCGAAGCAAAACCACTGGCCGTTGCATCAAAACCTGCTTTACCGCTGGCAATAAGATACAGTGCCGCAGCTGCAACAATACCGCCCACAACCTGAGCAATAACGTAACCAATAACATCTTTTGCCGGGAAACGACCGCCAGCCCATAAACCGAAGGTTACCGCCGGGTTAAAATGCCCACCTGAAATATGACCCACAGCGAATGCCATGGTTAATACTGTCAGGCCGAATGCCAGCGCGACACCGGCAAATCCAATTCCCAATTCCGGGAATGCGGCTGCCAGCACTGCACTACCGCACCCACCAAAAACGAGCCAAAACGTACCGAAGAATTCAGCTGCTAATTTCCTGAACATAACCACCTCAATTAAAAGTTCCGGGTTCGTGTTCCTTGCCCGGTAATTCATCGCTAAAAGGGACGATGATGAAAGAGCGGGTATTTTAGAAAAAAATATCATCCCTTCGCCAGTTAAATTGATGAAAAAATTTGATTTAAGGCAATATGTTGCGATTCCTTTTTGAATCTTGGGTGAATGAAGCATAGTTCAATTAGCGAAAGGACGATGATTAAGTTCTGAAATTATATTCAGGAGAAAACATAAGAAGAATATTCTTATTTTTTTTGCTTTTGCGATTCACGCCAGATTGATATCGGGTGTCCTGAGCGCCCGCTTGCCGTTATACTCCTGATAACTTGAAGGAAAAAGTTAGCATTTCCGGAGGCTATATGATTCTCGAACGCGTTGAGATTGTTGGATTTCGCGGTATTAACCGTCTGTCGTTGATGCTGGAGCAGAGCAACGTGCTGATTGGGGAGAACGCGTGGGGTAAATCCAGTCTGCTGGATGCCTTGACCCTGCTGCTGTCGCCGGAGTCAGACTTGTATCATTTTGTCCGCGAGGATTTCTGGTTCCCGCCGGGTGATATACAGGGCCGGGAACACCACCTGCACATTATCCTGACGTTTCGTGAATCCCAGCCGGGTCGTCACCGGGTGCGTCGCTATCGTCCTCTGGAAGCCAGCTGGACGCCGTGCCAGGATGGCTATCACCGCATTTTTTATCGCCTGGAAGGCGAGTGTGCGGATGACGGTAGCGTTCTGACCTTGCGCAGTTTTCTTGACGGCGACGGCCATCCATTACCTCTCGATGACATTAACGATCAGGCGCGCCACCTTGTGCGTCTGATGCCGGTACTGCGTCTGCGCGACGCGCGATTTATGCGACGGATCCGCAACGGTACCGTGCCGGACTCGGCGGATGTCGAAGTCACCGCCCGCCAACTGGATTTTCTGGCGCGTGAGCTGGCTACCCGGCCGCAAAACCTGACCGACGGGCAGATCCGCCAGGGGTTATCGGCCATGGTTCAGTTGTTGGAGCACTATTTTTCCGAGCAGGGGGCTGGCCAGTCCCGCTACCGTCTGATGCGCCGTCGCTCCAATAACGAACAACGGAGCTGGCGCTATCTGGACATTATTAACCGCATGATTGATAAACCCGGCGGACGTACGCACCGGGTTATTCTGTTGGGCCTGTTTTCGACCTTGTTGCAGGCCAAAGGCACGCTAAGGCTGGATAAAGACGCCCGACCTTTACTGCTGGTGGAAGATCCGGAAACGCGTTTACATCCCATCATGCTGTCGGTGGCCTGGCACTTGTTGAATTTACTGCCTCTGCAGCGAGTGGCGACCACCAACTCCGGTGAGCTGCTGTCCCTTACGCCTGTTGAGCATGTTGTTCGTCTGGTACGTGAATCATCCCGCGTCGCTGCCTGGCGGCTGGGGCCGGGTGGGATCAGTGCAGAAGATGGTCGGCGAATCGCATTTCATATTCGTTTTAATCGTGCGTCATCGTTGTTTGCCCGCTGCTGGCTGCTGGTGGAAGGTGAAACGG
Organism: Citrobacter sp. Cpo091; assembly: GCF_030332645.1. Classification (NCBI taxonomy): domain Bacteria; kingdom Pseudomonadati; phylum Pseudomonadota; class Gammaproteobacteria; order Enterobacterales; family Enterobacteriaceae; genus Citrobacter; species Citrobacter sp. Cpo091. The sequence goes on along the minus strand of NZ_JAOWHL010000040.1, from coordinate 151,067 downwards.
AAACCTGGGTTATTAACGAACTGGCCCGCCAGTGCGGACATCACTTTGATGCAGAAGGGATTAAAGTCATTGAATTTGCCCAGTCCGGTCTTAAGCCGCTGGTTAAATTCGCCCGCCGGATGGGGATAGAGTGGCATGTGCTGGTCGATGGCGATGAAGCCGGGAAAAAGTACGCGGCCACGGTACGTAGCCTATTGAATGACGACAGAGAGGAAGAGCGTGAGCATTTGACCATGCTCCCCGCGCTGGATATGGAACACTTTATGTATCGCCAGGGATTTGCTGACGTCTTTCACCGGGTGGCGCAAATTCCGGAGAATGTGCCTATGAATATGCGCAAAATAATCTCCAAGGCGATACATCGTTCGTCAAAACCGGATTTGGCCATTGAGGTGGCGATGGAAGCCGGGCGGCGGGGCGTTGATGCGGTGCCAACGCTGCTGCGAAAAATGTTTTCCCGCGTGCTGTGGCTGGCACGCGGCAGAGCGGATTAGTGGCGAAACATCGACGACAGCTGCGAATGGATGCTGTCCAGTAGCTGATAGCGGCGGCGGTATTCTGCGCGTTTTTTGCTCGCAATATCCGCCTCGCTTTTTCGCGCCAGCGTGCGCGGAATATGATAGTACCCGTTGCTGTCGCACTCACCGCCAACCGACTCCCAAAAAGCGTTGTAGTCAGAATGGATCACCTTGTTTTTATCGTGGTAGCGTTGACTGCGAAAGATATGCTGTTCATTACTTACAGCCATAACTTTTTCAATATTCAACTGTTCGGCTAAACGGCAAATGGTTTCCATCACAATACGTTTTGGGAAAATTCCATGGCAGGACTTCGTCGCTTTTTGGATTGCTTCGTGCGGTAGTTGCGCATTGCCCTGCACACCGCCAATAAATAATGTCCTTTTCCCATTATATTCGCAGAACGTAAACGTCATTTTAGTTAGCACGTCTCCGTCACCATTGCGCACCTGAATGGTGGCTTCACCCTCTTTATCCAATACCGGAAACATCATCATGGTGATGGTAAATATATCGCCGTCTTTACCTTCAGTTTGCGCCAGATGTAAGCCGTCATTGCTTAATAAGGCGTTAAATTCAGCGGGTAAGAATGCGTGGCGGATAAAATGGTAATGAAAACGCACCGCATCTAAACGCATTTTGCGGGAGAAGTTTGCCGCAAGATAAGGACGGTGCAAACGAACCGGCAGTCGGGGTTGACGGGCGAGCAGGGGGCCAAGATCCGGCCATTGGGCCAGTTCAGTCATCCATTCCTGAGTGAGGCGGGGTATCAATAATGAACGCCAGATAAACTTACGACGAAAGCTCCGTTTATCCCAGCAATGTGCGGGCCGTAAATGACCGCTGCTCAGGCTGAAAAAAAGGCCAAAACGCGTGACTGGTTTGGTGGAAAGAAAAGTGCTTTCAGTTAGCTGGCTCATAATATAAATCCGATTGATACCTTTGTGCTAATTTCAGCACAGCGGATCTTAACCATTCATCAATAACTCTGTTATTCTTGCGCTTTTCAACGGCGATTTATTTAACGTTGATGTTTAGCACTCCACTCTGGTGGGCGTATTGGGGGAATTGGGACATTTATGAAGCTCAAGGGAAAAATCAAAAAACGCTATTTTCTGTTCGCCGTCATCCTTATTGTGGCGGCAATTGCACTTTGGCGAACGCTTAATGCACCTTTACCTCAGTATCAAACATTAATTGTTCGACCTGGCGATCTGCAACAAAGCGTACTGGCTACCGGTAAGCTGGATGCGCTGCGTAAAGTTGACGTCGGGGCGCAGGTCAGCGGGCAGTTAAAAACGCTGTCGGTCGCGATTGGCGATAAAGTGAAAAAAGATCAGTTGCTCGGTGTTATCGATCCTGAACAGGCGCAAAACCAAATCAAAGAGGTTGAAGCGACGCTAATGGAATTGCGCGCCCAGCGTTTACAAGCCGAAGCTGAGTGGAAGCTGGCGCGGGTCACTCTCTCCCGCCAACAACAGCTGGCGAAAACCCAGGCCGTTTCACAGCAGGATCTCGACACGGCGGCCACCGAAATGGCGGTCAAACAGGCGCAAATTGGCACAATTGACGCGCAAATTAAGCGTAATCAGGCCTCTCTCGATACGGCGAAAACCAACCTTGATTACACCCGCATCGTTGCGCCAATGGCTGGTGAAGTAACACAAATTACTACCCTGCAGGGGCAAACCGTTATTGCCGCCCAGCAGGCACCTAACATTCTGACCCTGGCCGATATGAGCACCATGCTGGTAAAAGCGCAGGTTTCTGAGGCTGATGTAATTCACCTGCATCCGGGGCAAAATGCCTGGTTTACCGTGCTGGGCGATCCGCAGACGCGTTACGAAGGTAAGCTCAAAGATGTTCTTCCGACGCCAGAGAAAGTGAATGATGCGATTTTCTACTATGCCCGCTTCGAAGTTCCCAACCCGAAAGGGATCCTGCGTCTGGATATGACCGCGCAGGTCCATATCCAGCTCACGGATGTCAAAAATGTCCTGACCATTCCGCTGTCGGCGCTGGGCGATCCTATTGGCAACAACCGCTATAACGTCAGACTACTGCGCAACGGTGAAACCCGCGAACGTGAAGTGGTTATCGGCGCGCGTAATGACACCGATGTGGAGATCGTGAAAGGGCTGGAAGAGGGGGATGAAGTCATTACCGGTGAGGGCAACGCTGGAGCTGCAAAATGACAGCATTGCTTGAGCTGAGCCATATCCGCCGCAGCTATCCGTCAGGCGAAGGCCAAGTTGAGGTGTTGAAGGACGTATCCTTGAGCATTCAGGCCGGGGAAATGGTGGCGATTGTCGGGGCGTCGGGTTCGGGTAAATCGACGCTGATGAACATTCTCGGCTGTCTGGATAAGCCAACCAGCGGTACGTATCGGGTTGCCGGACGTGATGTCTCTACGCTGGATAGCGATGCGCTAGCGCAACTGCGTCGTGAGCATTTCGGTTTTATCTTCCAGCGCTATCACTTGCTGTCGCATTTAACCGCCGCACAAAACGTTGAGGTTCCGGCGGTCTACGCGGGCACTGAACGTAAGCAGCGCCTGGCGCGTGCGCAGGAATTACTCCAGCGGCTGGGGCTGGGTGACCGGGTTGACTATCAACCTTCCCAGCTTTCCGGTGGTCAGCAGCAGCGGGTCAGTATCGCGCGTGCGCTGATGAACGGGGGGCAGGTTATTCTTGCCGATGAACCCACCGGCGCACTGGATAGCCATTCCGGCGAAGAGGTGATGGCGATTTTGCATCAGCTGCGCGATCGCGGGCATACGGTAATTATCGTTACTCACGACAGCCAGGTCGCCGCGCAGGCCGAACGGGTTATTGAAATTCGTGACGGCGAGATTGTGAGCAATCCGCCGCCACAGAAACCCTCTGGCGGACGCGATATCGCGGAGCCAACGGTGAAAACGGCATCCGGCTGGAGCCAGTTTGTCAGCGGTTTTCGTGAAGCGCTTACGATGGCTTGGCTGGCAATGGCCGCGAATAAGATGCGTACGCTACTGACCATGCTTGGGATCATCATCGGTATTGCTTCGGTGGTGTCGATCGTGGTGGTAGGCGATGCGGCTAAACAGCTGGTACTGGCAGATATTCGCGCTATTGGTACTAACACCATTGATATCTATCCAGGCAAAGACTTCGGCGACGACGATCCGCAATATCAACAGGCGTTGAAGTATGACGATTTGACGGCGCTACAGAAGCAGCCCTGGGTCAGTTCAGTAACGCCTGCGGTGTCGAAGAACCTGCGGTTACGCTATGGCAATATCGATGTTGCTGCTAGTGCTAATGGCGTTAGCGGCGACTATTTCAACGTCTATGGCATGACATTTAGCGAAGGGACCACCTTTAACGCCGAGCAACTGGCGGGGCGCGCTCAGGTGGTGGTGCTCGACAGCAATACCCGTCGTCAGTTGTTCCCCAATAAAGCGAAAGTTGTTGGCGAAGTCGTGCTGGTGGGGAATATGCCTGCCACGGTGATTGGTGTTGCAGAAGAGAAACAGTCGATGTTTGGCAGTAGCAAGATCCTGCGAGTCTGGCTGCCTTATAGCACTATGTCCGGGCGCATTATGGGACAGTCGTGGCTGAACTCGATCACCGTGCGAGTGAAGGATGGTTTTGACAGTGCCCAGGCCGAACAGCAACTGACCCGACTGTTGACGTTGCGCCACGGTAAGAAGGATTTCTTCACCTGGAATATGGACGGCATCTTGAAAACCGCCGAAAAGACCACACGTACATTACAACTCTTCCTGACGCTGGTGGCGGTGATTTCGCTGGTGGTCGGTGGGATTGGCGTGATGAATATTATGCTGGTTTCAGTAACCGAACGAACGCGTGAGATTGGCATTCGTATGGCGGTTGGCGCTCGCGCCAGTGACGTGCTGCAACAGTTCTTAATTGAAGCGGTGTTAGTGTGTCTGGTTGGCGGCGCGTTGGGCATTAGCCTGTCGATGCTAATCGCTTTTACGCTACAGCTATTTCTGCCGGGCTGGGAAATTGGATTTTCACCCGTCGCGCTGTTGACGGCGTTTCTGTGTTCGACTGCAACCGGTGTGTTGTTTGGCTGGCTACCGGCGCGGAATGCGGCACGTCTGGATCCAGTAGATGCTCTGGCGCGGGAATAATGCCACAGAGATAAAAATGCCAGCCGCAAGGGCTGGCATTTTGACTGCGGGATGTACACAATGAGACAGAAGAGCTATGCGACAGCTTCTGCTTCAATGACAGGCACGATGACACTGGCATGATTGCCTTTTGGCCCCTGGTGGACATCAAACTGGACAGACTGTCCGGCTTTTAGCGTTCTGTAACCATCCATCTGAATGGTGGAGTAATGGGCGAAAATATCTTCGCCGCCGCCTTCGGGGCAAATGAAACCAAACCCTTTGGCGTTGTTGAACCACTTAACAGTACCCGTTTCCATACTTCGACATCCTTCGTAAATCTTATATAAGTAAGATGGAATGAACCGGTGGCGGAGTGGGGGCTGTTCAAAACCTCGCCAACTCTCGAGACTACAATTTAGAGAAATCAGGCGGGGCGTCAAGCGCCATGCAGACGGAATAGGGTAAAAATGCATCAAAATTTGAAGCAGTTAACGCTATTGTCGGTTATGTGACAGATGTCGCGGATGGCACTAATAGATGATAGTTATCTAATACTTGAGGTAGATTGATTGTGCGCATAGGCTGCTTGTCAGCGGCAAGATTTTCTGCCGGAAACCGTAACTGAAGATGACGACTGACAATGGGTAAGACGAACGACTGGCTGGATTTCGATCTGCTGGCGGAAGACAAATTGCGCGACGCGCTAAAACCGCCATCTATGTATAAAGTGATATTAGTCAATGATGATTACACTCCGATGGAGTTTGTTATTGACGTGTTACAAAAATTCTTTTCTTATGATGTAGAACGTGCAACGCAACTGATGCTTGCAGTTCACTATCAAGGCAAAGCTATCTGCGGTGTGTTCACTGCCGAAGTGGCTGAAACCAAAGTAGCGATGGTGAACAAATATGCGAGGGAGAACGAGCATCCGTTGCTGTGTACGCTGGAAAAAGCCTGAATGCAGGCATAAACATTGGGGGAGGTGCCTATGCTCAATCAAGAACTGGAACTCAGTTTAAACATGGCTTTCGCCAGAGCGCGCGAGCACCGACATGAGTTTATGACCGTCGAGCACTTGTTACTGGCGTTGCTCAGTAACCCATCGGCCCGCGAAGCGCTGGAAGCGTGTTCTGTGGATCTGGTGGCGCTCCGTCAGGAACTCGAAGCCTTCATTGAACAGACCACACCTGTATTGCCTGCCAGTGAGGAAGAACGCGACACGCAGCCAACGTTGAGTTTTCAGCGTGTACTGCAACGTGCGGTCTTTCATGTTCAGTCCTCCGGGCGTAATGAAGTTACCGGCGCAAATGTGCTGGTCGCTATCTTCAGCGAGCAGGAATCTCAGGCGGCTTATCTGCTGCGTAAGCATGAAGTGAGCCGCCTTGATGTGGTGAATTTTATTTCTCATGGCACGCGCAAAGACGAACCCAGTCAGTCTTCTGACTCTGGGAATCAGCCAAATAACGAAGAGCAAGCTGGCGGGGAGGACCGTATGGAAAACTTCACGACTAACCTTAACCAGCTTGCCCGAGTGGGCGGAATTGATCCGCTCATTGGCCGGGACAAAGAGCTGGAGCGCGCCATTCAGGTACTGTGCCGTCGCAGAAAAAACAACCCGCTGCTGGTGGGAGAGTCTGGTGTCGGTAAAACCGCCATTGCTGAAGGCCTTGCCTGGCGTATCGTCCAGGGTGATGTGCCTGAAATCATGGCTGATTGCACCCTTTACTCCCTGGATATCGGCTCGCTTTTGGCTGGCACCAAATATCGCGGTGATTTTGAAAAACGCTTTAAGGCGCTGCTGAAACAGCTGGAACAGGATACTAACAGCATTCTGTTTATCGATGAGATCCACACCATTATCGGTGCGGGTGCGGCATCGGGCGGCCAGGTGGATGCGGCTAACCTGATCAAGCCGCTGCTCTCCAGCGGTAAGATCCGTGTGATAGGGTCCACAACCTATCAGGAATTCAGCAATATCTTTGAAAAAGATCGTGCGTTAGCGCGCCGTTTCCAGAAAATCGATGTCACTGAGCCATCGGTAGAAGAGACCGTGCAGATAATCAACGGTCTGAAGCCGAAATACGAAGCGCACCATGACGTCCGCTATACCGCCAAAGCGGTGCGTGCAGCGGTTGAACTGGCGGTGAAATACATTAACGATCGTCATCTGCCGGATAAAGCGATTGACGTGATCGATGAGGCGGGCGCGCGTGCGCGTCTGATGCCGGTCAGCAAGCGCAAGAAAACCGTCAACGTGGCGGATATCGAGTCCGTTGTGGCCCGCATTGCGCGGATCCCGGAGAAGAGCGTTTCGCAGAGCGATCGCGACACGCTGAAAAACCTGGGCAACCGTCTGAAAATGCTGGTATTCGGACAGGATAAAGCCATTGAGGCGCTGACTGAAGCGATCAAAATGAGCCGTGCCGGTCTGGGACACGAACATAAACCGGTCGGTTCGTTCCTCTTTGCCGGACCAACTGGCGTCGGTAAGACCGAAGTCACGGTGCAGTTGTCCAAAGCGCTGGGTATTGAACTGCTGCGTTTTGATATGTCCGAATATATGGAACGCCACACCGTCAGCCGCCTGATTGGTGCGCCTCCGGGGTATGTCGGTTTCGACCAGGGCGGTTTGCTGACCGATGCTGTTATTAAGCATCCGCATGCGGTACTGCTGCTGGATGAAATCGAAAAAGCGCACCCGGATGTCTTTAACCTGCTGCTGCAAGTGATGGATAACGGCACGCTGACCGACAATAACGGGCGTAAAGCGGATTTCCGCAACGTGGTGCTGGTCATGACCACCAACGCCGGTGTGCGTGAAACTGAGCGTAAATCGATTGGGTTGATTCATCAGGACAACAGTACTGATGCAATGGGCGAAATCAAAAAAGTGTTTACGCCGGAATTCCGTAACCGTCTCGACAACATTATCTGGTTTGATCATCTCTCTACCGAGGTGATTCATCAGGTTGTTGATAAGTTTATCGTCGAGCTTCAGGTTCAGCTGGATCAGAAAGGTGTCTCTCTGGAAGTGAGTCAGGAAGCGCGTGACTGGCTGGCAGAGAAAGGCTACGACCGCGCAATGGGCGCACGTCCAATGACGCGTGTGGTCCAGGATAACCTGAAAAAACCATTGGCTAATGAACTGCTGTTCGGTTCGCTGGTGGATGGTGGCCAGGTGACCGTTGCGCTGGATAAAGAGAAAAATGAGCTGACCTATGGCTTCCAGAGTGCGCAAAAGCACAAGCCAGAAGCTGCACATTAATCTTTAATCACCTAATCAGCCGGGCGTAATGCCCGGTTTTTTTTCGCCTGATAATCGTGATTTGAAATGGGATATTCGGGGGAGTTTAAACAGTAGGCAAAAAATAAGCCTGCGTAAGGGAGATTACGCAGGCTAAGGAGGTGGTTCCTGGTACAGCTAGCATTTATGGGTTATGTTTTTCAGCGGAGGGGATAATACCCTTAATGAACGCAACGGTATGTGATCGATTTCTAAGAATCTTCCGAACGCTGAAAAATAACCGTAATTAACTACTTAGCATGCGGGTTGCGCGTGGACTCACCGGTAAAATTACGCATCAACAATGCATAATTCAGATCGATATCCTCTGGTACTGGCATCCACACGGTGTAACCATCGCCCGGCGCAACCGGCATGGCTTCGCCTTTCGCGTTTTCCATCTGCTCGAGGGTAAAGTTGATGTTGCCTTGTGGGGTCATCAGCTCCAGGCTGTCGCCGACGGTGAATTTGTTTTTCACCAGTACGGCTGCCAGTTCACCTTTACGTTCGCTGGTGAATTCGCCGACAAACTGCTGACGCTCGGAAACAGAGAAGCCGTATTCGTAGTTCTGATAGTCGTCATGCGTATGACGGCGCAGGAACCCTTCGGTGTAACCACGATGCGCCAGGCCTTCCAGCGTTTCCAGCAGTTGCGGGTCGAACGGTTTACCGGCTGCGGCATCATCAATGGCTTTACGATAGACCTGCGCGGTACGTGCACAGTAATAGTATGACTTGGTGCGGCCTTCGATCTTCAGGGAATGCACGCCCATCTGCGTCAGGCGTTCAACGTGGGCAATGGCACGCAAATCCTTTGAGTTCATGATGTAAGTGCCATGTTCGTCTTCGAACGCGGTCATATACTCACCCGGACGCTGGGCTTCTTCAATCATAAAGACTTTATCTGTCGGTGCGCCGATACCCAGCGTAGGCTCAACGTTTTGTACCGGGATAGGCTCGTACTTATGCACGATATTGCCCACCACGTCTTCTTTGCCTTCCTGCACGTTGTATTCCCAGCGGCAGGCATTGGTGCAGGTACCCTGGTTAGGGTCACGCTTGTTGATATAGCCAGAAAGCAGGCAACGGCCGGAGTAGGCCATACACAGCGCGCCGTGAACGAAGATCTCAAGCTCCATATCCGGCACCTGGGTGCGGATCTCTTCGATTTCTTCCAGCGACAGCTCGCGGGAGAGGATCACGCGGGTCAGCCCCATCTGCTTCCAGAATTTCACCGTTGCCCAGTTTACGGCGTTAGCCTGTACTGAAAGATGAATGTCCATGTCAGGGAAGTTTTCGCGCACCAGCATAATCAGACCAGGGTCTGACATGATCAGTGCATCCGGCCCCATTTCCACCACCGGTTTCAGATCACGAATGAAGGTCTTCAGCTTGGCATTGTGTGGGGCAATGTTAACCACCACATAGAATTTTTTACCCAGTTCATGGGCTTCATTAATGCCGAGCTGCAGGTTTTCGTGGTTGAATTCGTTGTTGCGTACGCGCAGTGAGTAACGCGGTTGGCCCGCATACACAGCGTCAGCGCCATAGGCGAAAGCGTAACGCATGTTTTTCAGCGTTCCCGCCGGGGAAAGGAGTTCCGGTTTAAACATAATTTTCTCGTTCTGATGACAGGTCAGACTCGCCTCACTCAATGAGGCGGTTAGGGGAGTGCCCCCATATTAAGGGCGGGCATTGTAGCGCTGCGAGGAAGTCAGGTAAAGAAAAACGCCGGGCGACAGCGTTGCGTTACCCGGCTGAGCAAATAATTATCAGGTCTTATCTTTTATCGTCTGACTGACACCATTGGTCTTAACTGAAGCAATACCGGTCTCGCGTGACTGTTCATTCGCATACAGTTGACTGCTACCAATAATCTGGTGGTTTGCAGCTTTCAGGTTGAAATGTAATTTGCCATTAGACGCTGTTTTTTTCTCATAACGCTCATCCAGAGGGCTGTTAGCCTGGACAGATGCGATCCCTTTTTCTGCAGCGCCTTTTGTAGTGTAAAGCTCACTGGTAAGGATTATTTCCCCGTTCCCAGCTTTAAGAACAAAGCGGTACTGATCATCGCTACTCTTACTTAATTCAAACCAACCAGCCATATGAACTCCTTGATTAAAAGTTTTATATCAAACAGTTATTGACGACAGTATTGTCAGAAAGAGTATGAGCGATATTTGGAGAGTTGCTAGTTACCAGGGCTCACGGAGCAGCGGAGCCCTGAAGTGCAGGAGAGTTTAAGCAATTCGGCAGGCGTCGGCTTCCCAGCGATACCCCACGCCATAGACCGCGCGGATAAACGACTGCTCGGCATCAAGCGACTCCAGCTTGCGTCGCAGGTTCTTAATATGGCTGTCGATGGTGCGGTCTGTAACGACGCGGTAATCGTCATAGAGATGATTGAGCAACTGTTCACGGGAGAACACTTTTCCCGGCTCATGTGACAACGTTTTAAGTAAGCGGAATTCGGCGGGCGTTAAATCGAGCATCTTCCCACGCCAGGAGGCCTGAAAACGGCCTTCATCGACGATAAGCGGGCTGTCTGCATCCATTTGTTGCAGTTCGCGCTGCGGTTTGCAACGACGCAGGATCGTTTTTACGCGCGCGACAACTTCGCGCGGGCTGTAAGGTTTACAAATATAATCATCAGCACCGATCTCCAGCCCCAGCAGGCGATCAATCTCTTCGATTTTAGCGGTTACCATCATGATGGGGACTTCTGAGAAGCGGCGAATTTCCCGACACAGAGTCAGACCGTCGGTACCGGGCAGCATCAGATCCAACAAGATCAGATCGGGCGGCGTTTGGCGCACGTAAGGCAGAACCAGGTCGCCGTGGTTGATCAGCGTAGGGGCATAGCTCGCTGCCCGCAGGTAGTCGATCAGCAGTTGCCCCAGCTTAGGCTCATCTTCCACGATCAGAATACGCGGTGTGTTTTCATCAATGGGTAACTCAGTCATACATCTCTCTGTAAATCGCGTTCCAGCGGTAACTCTACTGTAATGCTAACCCCACCAAAAGGCGAATGGGCGGCACGAATCAGACCATTATGCGCTTGTACGATATTGACGCAAATCGCCAGCCCCAACCCGGAACCTCCACTGGCGCGGTTGCGCGAGCCTTCGGTGCGATAAAATCGTTCAAACAGCTTCTGTAACTGCTCGTCACTTACGCCGGGAGCGGAATCAGCGAAGGTTAATAACACCATGCGTTCGCGTTGTTCGGCGCTGATATGCAACCCGCCACCGCTATCGGTGTAGCGCAGACTGTTTTCCAGCAGGTTGTTGAACAGCTGCATCAGACGATCCCTGTCACCAAATACCGTCATGCTGTCGGGGAGCGAAAGCTGTATGGTCAATCCACGGCTGGCGAAGCGTTCACGAAATGCGCCGCTTGCCACTTCCAATAGGGGGATGAGGTCCAGCGATGTTTTCTGGTAGGCCAGCGCGCCTTCATCTGACATGGAGAGCTGATGAAGGTCGTCAACCAGTTTGGTGAGCGTACCGACTTCAGCCTGCAACGAGGCAACGGAGTCAGGGGTAAACTGGCGGACACCATCCTGAATGGCCTCCAGTTCACCGCGCAACACCGCCAACGGCGTACGCAGTTCGTGAGAAATATCGGCCATAAAGTCACGACGCATCTGCTGGTTTTTTTCCAGTGTACTGGCGAGCTGGTTGAAGTCCTGCGCCAGCTTGCCCAGCTCATCCGTACTGGTTGGCGTAACGCGAGTGGTGAAATCGCCCGCCGCCAGTTTGTGCGTGCCTTCCACCAACCGTTTAACCGGGGCCAGCAGGCTGCGCGCCAGCGTAAACGTCGCCAGCGCGGCCAGGATCGTGGAGAGCGCAACGATAAGCCAACTGGATCGTCTTTGCTGCATGTCGAAATTGATATCCGTATTCCGCGTTAAGCGTTCCACAGGAGAGGCAATCACGGCGCCCACTTCGCTACCGTTAACGCGTATGGGATGGCGCATGCCGTCGCGAGGAACTGGGCCGCGCGGGCCGACCAGCACGCGGGCATTTTGGTCGACAACCCAAAACTGTGTACGCCAGCCGTGTGGCGGCATGCCTGGACCCGGTTTATCATCGTCGTTGTCGTGTTCAAAAGAGCGCAGGATCTGGAAAACAAAACGATCGTTATTGCGTAAGAATCGCCAGTTGCCATGTTGCTCGTACTGCTCGCTTAATGCGTCGCTGAGCATTTGCAGCCGCTGCTCGTTGCCGTGCTTGATATAGTCAATAAAACCACGTTCGAAGCTAATGCGTACGGCCCAGTGCATGCTGATCAGCAACACAATGCAGGTGGCGAAAATCGCCAGAAACAGTTTGCCAGTGATACCGGGCCGCCAGAACTTCATCAGGTGCTCCTTTTGCGCCGTGAAATCACCGCGTTGGTTTGCGTGTCGTTCGGCACGCGGGCAAAAATAATGGCGGGCAGCGCAATAATGAAGGCGATGCACAGCCAGGTATACATAAAGACGGTATGCGTACTTCCGCTGTCGATGGCGATATGCTGTTGGCCGAACATGCCCAGCAGCAGGCCTGCGATGGTCACACCAATACTCATCGATAGCTGCATGATCATCGACAGCAGGCTGTTACCGCTGCTGGCCAGATCGTCAGGCAGATCTTTTAACGTAAGTGTGTTCATGGATGAAAAACGCGTTGAGTTGACCATTCCCTGTAAAAACAGCACGAAGGGCAGGGCGTAATACCAGCCCAGCAGTGCCGTGGTCATTAGCAACAGACTGACCAGCGACAGGCCAAGCGTAGTGGTAATCAGCACACGACGGTAACCAAAGCGGTTAACGACCTGCACCACAATGCGCTTCATGCCCATACTGCCCAGCACCATCGGGATCATCATCAGCCCGGCATGAAAAGGTGAAAAACCGAGGCCAATCTGTAAAAACACCGGTGTCATAAACGGCAACATGCCGCTGCCGATGCGTCCGGCAAAACTGCCGAACAGACCTAGCGAGAAGGTTGGTGTGCGAAACAGATTCAGGCTGAATAGCGCACGCGGATTACGATGGGCGTGTTTCAGATACAGCGCAATAGCCAATACCCCGCAGATAACCAGCGCCGCCAGCGTGATACTGGAGAGGCCGGTTCCTTTGCTGCCATCGAGCGCCAGCGTCAGTACCGCCATGCCGACCGCCAGCATCGCGAACCCTGAGAGGTCGAAACGTCGGGTTTGCATGGTGTAGTTGGGCATCAGCATTAACGTCGCTATTGCGCCGACAATGCCTACCGGAATGTTAATCAAAAATATCCAGTGCCAGGAGGCGTATTCAACCAGAATCCCGCCTAACGCCGGGCCCAGCAGCGGGCCGATTTGACCGGGTAAAGTGACAAACGTCATTGCCGCCATATATTGCTCACGCGGGACGATTTTCATCACCGTTAGCCTGCCGACCGGCACCATCATCGCGCCGCCAACGCCTTGTAAGACGCGCGCCATCACCAGCTCGTTGAGTGTGCTGGACCCGGCGCAAAACAGCGAGCCAAGCGTAAACAGGATGATGGCGGTGAAGAAGATATTACGCACACCAACTTTGTCCGCCAGCCATCCGCTGGCGGGCAGCATCACGGCAACAGTTAAAACATATGACACAATGACCATATGCATGTGTAACGGGCTTTCCCCGAGGCTTGCCGCCATCGAAGGAAGCGCGGTGTTAACGATGGTGGTATCCAGCGACTGCATAAAAAAGCCAAATGCCACAATCCAAAGTTGCCAGCGGGTGCTGTCGGGAAGTTCTGTCATAACTCTGCTACCGGTTTGCTGTTTTTACGCGAAAAACGCAGACGCAGGCGGTCGAAAAAGAGATAGACCACGGGCGTGGTGTACAGCGTCAGGAGCTGGCTCACGACCAGCCCACCGACAATGGTTATCCCCAAAGGCTGACGCAGTTCAGAGCCATCCCCTGCGGATAACACCAACGGCAACGCGCCAAACAACGCCGCCAGCGTGGTCATCATTATTGGGCGAAAGCGCAACAGGCAGGCCTGGAAAATAGCTTCTTCCGGCTGTAGCTTGCCGTTTCTCTGCGCTTCCAGCGCAAAATCGACCATCATGATGGCGTTTTTCTTCACAATGCCAATTAATAGCATGATCCCTATCAGGGCGATTAGGCTGAACGGGGCATTGAACAGTTCCAGCGCCAGCAACGCCCCGACGCCAGCCGAAGGTAGCGTGGAGAGGATGGTCAGCGGATGGACATAGCTTTCATACAGCATACCCAGCACGATATAGACCGTGGCGATGGCGGCGATAATCAGGATCACCTGCGAATTCATGGTGTCCTGAAATACCTGTGCGGTACCGGCAAAGCTACCGCGAACCGTGGAAGGGACGCCGAGCTGGGTCATGGTTCTGTTGATGGCCTCTGTCGCTTCTGACAGTGAAGAACCTGTCGGCAGGTTAAACGACACGGTTGAGGCGGCAGACAAACCCTGATGGTTTACAGATAGCGGCGCATTCGCTGGTTGCCATTTAGCAAAGTACGATAACGGGATCGCTTTACCGTCATTGTTGATGACGAACATTTTGTCCAGTGCGCTGATGTCCTGGGTGTAACGTCGATCGACCTCCATCACCACTTTGTACTGGTTCATCGGCTGATAGATGGTAGAGATCTGTCGTTGTCCGAAAGCATTATTCAACAGGCTGTTGGCGGCTGCCACGTCGATCCCCAGACGAGACATAGTGTCGCGATCGTAAATCAGATTCATCTCCGCGCCATTGTCCTGCTGATCGGAGTTGACGTCTGCCAGTTGGGGCAGGGCGGCAAGCGCCTTACGGATCTTCGGTTCCCACTCACGCAGCGCCGCGAGATCGTCGGACAGCAATGTGTATTGATAGCTGGCGTTGGCCTGGCGTCCACCAACGCGAATATCTTGCACCGCCATTAAAAACAGATTCGCACCTGGCTCTTTTGAAAGCGCGACGCGCAGGCGGTCGATCACCTGCTGAGCCGTTTCACGGCGTTCATCACGTGGCTTGAGGGTAATAAACATCATCCCGCTGTTGACCCGCGAACCACCGGTAAAACCGGTGACGTTATTCACCGCCGGGTCGTCGCGGATGATCTTCATAAAGTCCTGCAGTTTGCCGCGCATGGCCTGAAATGAGATGCTCTGATCGGCCTGGATCCCACCCATCAATACACCCGTATCCTGCTCCGGGAAGAAGGTTTTGGGGATGGAAATATAAAGCCAGATATTCAGCGCGATGGTACCGAGTAACACCACGCCTACCAGCCGCGTATGGCGCAGCACCCATTTAAGCGAGGTGCCGTAACTCTGTTGCAGCGCCACCAGCACACGACCAAAACCCCGTTTACGAGACTGTTCGCGCGGGGTGCTGGATTTGAGCATCCAGCCGCACATCATTGGCGTTAATGTCAGCGACACCAGCAGTGAGATACCGATAGCAACCGACAGCGTGACGGCAAATTCGCGTAGCAAGCGTCCAGGCAATCCGCCCATTAACAGCAGTGGCAGGAACACCGCCACCAGCGACAGGCTCATGGAGAGCACGGTGAATCCCACTTCGCGCGTACCCTGTAACGCTGCCTGGAGCGGCTTCATTCCTGCTTCCAGGTGGCGGGCAATATTTTCCAGCACCACGATGGCGTCATCGACGACAAATCCCGTAGCAATGGTTAACGCCATCAACGACAGGTTGTTCAGGCTGAATCCACACAGATACATGGCGGCAAAGGTACCGATCAGCGAGACCGGAACAGCTACCGCGGGTATCAGCGTCGCACGCCCGGAGCGCAGGAAAATAAAGACCACCAGGATAACCAGCGCCACGGAGATAATCAGCGTCTGTTCGACTTCTTCCAGCGAGGCGCGAATAGTCGGCGAGCGGTCCTGGGCGATTTGCAGATCGATAGCGGCCGGGACCAGCGTTTGTAGCTCCGGCAATTTGGCGCGAATGCTGTCTACCGTCTGAATAATATTGGCTTCCGGTAGCTTGCGGATCATCAGCAGAATGGCCGGTTTGGCATTGGTCATCCCCGCGTTGCGTACGTCCTGCACCGAGTCGGTTACAGACGCAACGTCGCCCAGTCGTACCGCCGCGCCGTTATTGTAGTGGATGATAATCGGCTGGTATTCGGCGGCGGTTTTCAGCTCATCGTTGGTTTGGACCTGCCAGCGGTGGGTATCATTCTCGATAGCGCCCTGCGGCTTACGCACGTTGGCGTTGTCAATTGCGCTACGTACGTCGTCCAGCGACACGCCCTGGTTAAACAGCGCTTGAGGATTAAGCCCTACACGCACGGCAGGCAGAGAGCTGCCTCCAACGTCCACGTCGCCCACGCCGTCGATCTGTGCGATGGTCTGCGCCAGCTGGGTTGATGCGAAATCGTACAATTCACCTTGCGAGTACGTGTCCGACGTCAGCGTTAGGATCATGATTGGCGCATCGGAAGGGTTGGCTTTGCGATACGTTGGTCGGCTCGGCATCCCGCTGGGTAGCAGACTTTGCGCGGCGTTAATTGCGGCCTGAACGTCCCGCGCCGCGCCATTGATGTCACGGTCGAATTTGAATTCGAGAATAATACGCGTACTGCCAAGTGAACTGCTTGATGTCATTTCGTTCACGCCCGCAATGCGCCCCAGCGAGCGCTCCAGCGGAGTTGCGACCGAGGACGCCATCGTTTCGGGTGAGGCACCCGGTAACGATGCGCTGACCATGATCACCGGAAAATCCACCTGCGGTAGCGGAGCGACCGGCAGCAGACGAAATCCGAGTATGCCGCACAGGGTGATGGCCACCGAAATGAGAATGGTCGCCACCGGACGATGAATGAAAAGCGCGAAAAATTTCATTTACGCTTCCTCTTCCTGACGTGGGAAGCGGCTTTTCACGTACAACGACAGACGGTCAAACAGCAGATAAATCACCGGGGTGGTAAACAGGGTTAATACCTGACTCACCAGCAGCCCACCGACCATGCCAATACCTAATGGACGACGTAACTCTGCGCCCACGCCGGTACTTAACATCAGTGGCAACGCGCCGAGCAGTGCCGCCAGTGTAGTCATCAGGATCGGGCGAAAACGCAGCAGACAGGCCTGAAAAATGGCATCGCGTGGTGACATTCCCTGTTCGCGCTCCGCGGCAAGGGCAAAGTCGATCATCATGATGGCGTTTTTCTTGACGATACCGATGAGCAAAATAATGCCGATAATCGCGATGACGTCCAGTTCGCTCCCGGCAATCATTAACGCCAGGAGCGCCCCGACGCCCGCCGTCGGCAACGTGGAGAGAATAGTAATTGGGTGAATAAAGCTCTCATACAGCACGCCGAGGACGATATACATCGCGACAACCGCAGCCACAATCAACCAGATGGTATTTCCCAGCGCAGCCTGGAAGGCGAGCGTGCTGCCCTGGAACTGGGTGGTAATATTTGCGGGCAGGTTAAGCGTTTTTTCGGTATCCAGAATGGCCTGTACCGCATCACCCAGCGAATGTTCGTCTGGCACGTTGAACGAGATGGTGGTGACCGGGAACTGATCGAGGTGGTTAATCGACAGCGGGGCAAAACGCTGTTCAATACTGGCGATCGCGCTGAGCGGTACTATGCCACCGTCGCTACTGGTCAGGCGTATTGTATCCAGTGCCGCAAGCCCCGGTGTATTGTTGGTGTCATGTTCTAACACCACGCGATACTGATTTGCCTGGGTGTAGATGGTTGAAATCAGTCGCTGGCCGAAAGCGTTGTACAGAGCGTTGTCGACATCTGACATGCTGATGCCCAAACGGCTGGCGCTGTCGCGATTGACGTTCACATACGCTACCAGCCCTTTGTCCTGCCAGTCGCTACTGACATCGGACAGTTGCGGTAGCTGATTTAATTTTGCTAACAGCTGTGGAACCCAGATGCTAAGGGCATCAAGGGATGTCGCTTGCAGCGTGAACTGATATTGCGTCCGGCTGACTTGAGTATCAATCGTCAGATCCTGAGTGGGCTGAAGATAAAGGTCAACGCCGGGGACTCTGTCAACCGCGTCCTGTAGGCGCGCAATCACTTTCTGCACCCGATCGTCGCGTTCATCCAGCGGCTTAAGGTTGATTTGTAAGCGCGCGCTGTTCAATGCCGTATTAGTGCCGTCCACACCGACAAAAGCGGTCAGGCTTTCTACCGCCGGATCTTTCAGAATGACATCTGAAACCTGACGCTGGCGCTGGGCCATGCTGGCAAATGAGCTTGACTGCGGTGCCTGTAGCGTGCCCTGGATAATGCCGTTATCCTGGATCGGAAAGAAGCCTTTGGGGATAAAGACCCATAGCATAACGCTCAGCGCCAGCGTGCCGAGCGCAACGCTCAGCGTGAGCCACGGATGGTTGAGCACTTTCGCCAGCCAGTGGCCGTACCCGGCAATGACGCGATCGAACATGCGCTCTGAGGCGCGGGAGAAGCGGTTTTGCTTACGCAATGAGGCCTGATTCAGCATACGCGCGCACATCATCGGCGTAAGAGTGAGCGAGACAACAGCGGAAATCAGAATCGCTACGGCCAGCGTCACAGCGAACTCCCGGAACAATCGACCTACGATATCCCCCATAAACAGCAGTGGGATCAGTACGGCGATCAGTGAAAATGTCAGAGAGATGATGGTAAAACCAATCTCGCCCGCCCCCTTCAGGGCAGCAGTCAGCGGTTTTTCGCCTTTTTCGATATAGCGTGAAATATTCTCGATAACCACGATAGCGTCATCCACCACAAAACCTGTCGCAATGGTTAGCGCCATGAGGGTCAGGTTGTTGATGGAGAAATCAAGAAATACCATCACCGCGAAAGTACCGATTAACGATAACGGTACGGCGACTGCAGGAATAATAGTTGCCGGAATATTGCGCAAAAACAGGTAGATAATCATGACTACCAGCGCAATCGCCAGCATCAATTCAAATTGGGTATCCGCTACGGACGCACGAATATTGGTTGTACGATCGGAAAGTACGCTGACCTTAACCGATTTGGGCAGGCTCTCGGTGAGCTGCGGCAGCATCTGGCGGATACTGTCTGCCGTGGAGATGATGTTTGCGCCAGGTTGGCGCTGAACATTCATTACTATAGCTTGTTGCTTATTGGCCCATGCGCCCAGCCAGCTGTTTTCGGCCCCTTGCTCAACGGTGGCGACATCGCCCAGACGAACCGGCGCACCGTTTTTATAGGCAACAATGAGCTGACGATATTCATCCGCGGACTGCATCTGGTCGTTGGCTGAAAGGGTAACGGCACGCGTTGGACCATCAAGACTCCCTTTTGCCGAATTGACGTTGGCACCGGTAATGGCCGTACGGATGGTTTCGCTGGTCAGACCGAGTGCGGCAATGGCCTGAGCGTTAAGCTTCACGCGGACCGCCGGACGTTGCCCACCGGAAAGTGTTACCAGGCCCACGCCGGATACCTGAGAGATTTTCTGCGCGACGCGGGTTTCGACCATATCTTCCACCTGCGTCATCGGCATGGCGCTGGATGTGACCGCCAGCGTCATGATCGGCGGATCTGCCGGGTTTACCTTGCTGTAGACCGGAGGGTTAGGGAGATCGCTGGGTAATAAATTGGTGGCGGCGTTAATCGCGGCCTGAACTTCCTGCTCGGCAACATCCAACGGGAGCGTCAGTTGAAACTGTAACGTAACGACCGATGCGCCACCGGAGCTTTGTGATGACATCTGTTTTAAGCCAGACATCTGCCCAAACTGACGTTCAAGCGGTGCGGTGACCGCCGAGGTCATGACATCCGGGCTGGCACCGGGGTAGAGCGTAACGACCTGAATCGTGGGGTAATCCACTTCAGGTAAGGCGGCGATTGGCAGGAAGCGATAACCGATAATTCCGGCAAGCAAAATCGCGACCATCAGCAGCGTGGTGGCGACGGGGCGCAGAATAAACAGGCGCGATGGTCCGCCTGTGTTGTCCGGAGGTAACACCTGCATCAGGAGTTAGCTCCTTTTTTGCCGTATCCGCGTGGCGCTGTTTTCTCGTCCTGAACAGAGGCATCGTGCGCCTCAACGACTTCGACTTTTGCGCCTTCCGTCAGACGATCAATACCGTCGGTCACGACCCGATCGCCCGCAGACAACCCGGCAGTAATCACCACTTTTTGGCTATCCTGAATTCCCGGTTTAACCAGGTGTTTGCTCACTTTGTTATCGCTGTTCAGCACCCAGACAAAATGGCCTTCGTTACCCATTTGCAGGGCGGCAGTTGGGATCACAACGGCATTTTGTTGTGTGTCGACCAGCATGCGGGCGTTAACGAACTGGTTAGGGAATAAAGCATCATCCTGATTGTTAAAACGAGCCTTAACTTTGATTGTTCCGGTGGTGGCATCAATCTGATTGTCGAGACTGAGCAGGACACCTTCGCTCAGCTTTTGCGAATTGGTTCGGTCCCAGGCTTCGACCTTCAGCTGGCTCCCCGATTTTTGTGCCTGCAACACGGTAGCAATGTCGTTTTCAGGCAACGTAAATATCAGGTCGATGGGATGCGTTTGCGTAATGACGACGATTCCGGTGGTATCGCCGCTGGAAATTTGGTTACCGACATCGACCTGTTTCAGGCCGACACGACCATCGACAGGTGCGGTTATCCGGCTCCAGTCGAGCTGCAACTGAGCGCTGGCGACGCTGGCTTCATCTGCTTTGATTGTGCCTAACGTCTCATTGACCAACGCCTGCTGGGCGTCCAGCTCCTGACGGGAGACCAGATTGGTTTTAACCAACTGTTGATAGCGGGCAAGATCGCGACGGGCATTCGCCAGTGTGGCTTTATCTTTTGCCAGTTGTCCCTGCGCCTGAGCCAGAGCAACTTTGAATTGGCTGGGATCTATTTCTGCTAGCAGGTCACCGGCTTTAACCTGTTGTCCTTCCTCAAAGTGTAAGGCGATGAGTTGACCATCCACCCGACTACGCACCGTGGCGGTATTTGCGGCAGTAACGGTCCCCAGCCCTGTCAGGTAACGTGGCACGGCTTCCTCGGTGGCGGTGGCAGCCTGCACGGGAGCCAACGGTCCGGAGCGCATTCCACGCCGTCCTGACCCCGCAGTGTGCTGCGCGGGTTTGGTTGCGCCCGGTGCGGTTCCCTGGGATGCGCTACGGCTTTGCCAGAACCAGATGGCGGCGACGGCGGCCACGACGATCACGATTGCTATCACCCAGCGGGATTTATTACTGCCTTTCATTGTTATGAGTTTCTCATCCTGAAACGATTCGCGGAATGATACTAGTTTAGCCAGCGAACAAGGGAGAAAAATGGAGGAATTATGAAACACTGTCGGGATTCGTCTGAATGCTGACGCGGCTTTGCGAGGCGTTACGCAACAATCGGTGGTGAAGATAGCGAATACGCAATTGTGCGATAGAGTGCTGACAAGGCAAAAAGGAGGAAAGCCAGAGATTTCAGCGGGACGCTGGAACGGGAAAGCCCCTCCCGAGGAAGGGGCCAAAATAAGGAAAGGGTTATGATGAAGTACGTCATCATACTGGTGATACTCTTAGTCATTAGCTTACCGGCTTACTAAGACACCAGGGGGAGGGGAAACCTTCCCTAACCCTCACTCCTGAAAATAAGCCACAGCAAGGATGATGTCAATACGCACACTTTTCAGCATGCGAGCGGCTTAGCGGAAAACAACGTCAGCCCAGCGGGCCAGTCCGGCGGTGACAGAACCGAAGTCATCGCCACCCGCGATAGGGATCCCGGGAAGCTGCTGGGCGAGGGCTTTTTTAATCAGCGGCGAACGCGCGCTGCCGCCGGTCAGATAAATCACGTCTGGTTTTTCCTGTGCGTTGTCCAGCGCCAGCTGGACCTGCTCGAGAATACGCGCCAGGGGCTGATTGAGCGCAGCTTCCAGTCCGTGTTGATTGATATCGGTTGCCAGCGTGTCGCTGATAAACGGTATCGCCGCCGTTACAATAGTCTGGTCGGAAAGTGCGATTTTGCTCTCTTCTGCACTGCGCACCAGGCGATAGCTCAGACGCTCGCGCCAGACTTTAAGCAGCAGAGCGACTTTATCGGCTTCTCTCGCGTCGCGGACAAGATCGTTGAGCAGTCGACCGTTGGCGCTGCTATAGAAATCACTTTGCGCGGGAACGTCGTTGATTGCGACCGCGTTCCACCACGGGAGAATCGGTAAGGCGATACCTTTTTCTGTCTCACCGCCCATACCTAGCAGTGGCATCAGGTGTTTAAACGCCAGCGCGATATCCAGATCGTTCCCGCCTACGCGGCAGCCACTGTGTCCCAGCAGGCTGTTTTCGCGATCGGCACGCTGATGCCATTGCGGCCCCATCAGCAGCAGCGAACAGTCGGTCGTACCCCCGCCGATATCCACCACCAACACGCGTTTTTCTTCCTGCAGCGTCGCTTCGTAATCCAGTCCCGCCGCTACCGGCTCGTACTGGAAGACGACATCCTGAAAACCGGCGCGTTTGGCCGCACGTTCAAGAATACCCTGCGCCTGGGTGTTGGCGTCATCGCCACCTAATCCCTGGAAGTTGATGGGCCGACCAATCACGGCCTGAGTGATAGCTTCCGGCAGCTGGCTTTGCGCCTGGTTGCGAATGTGCAGCATCATTGCACAGACCAGATCTTCAAACAGCGCAACCTGCTGCGGCTTCAGACCGCTGGCGCCCAAAAATGATTTTGGCGATTTAACGAAGTACACCTCTTCCGGGTCTTCAATATACTGACCCAGCGATGCCAGACCGAACTGTACGCTGTTGGCGTTAACGTCGATATCTTCTTCGCGGTTGTAGCGCATCGCACGGCGAAGCAGCGCCTGCGTTTCATCGTCCGTAGTTGGGATGTCATGATGGCGATACAGCCACTCGCTAACCGCTTCGCGCGTTGGTGCGCACAGCATTGAGGGTAGCAGCGTGCTGTTATTTTCCATTTTGAGCAGGTGGGGCTGCCCGTCACGCATAACGGCCACTGAACAGTTTGCCGTACCGTAGTCAAAACCAATAAACACCGTAAAAATCCCCATGCCAGTGAAGAAGGGGCGTGACTTTAACGAATAGTTGACGCCCCGACAACTGGAATATGAAAGCAAGGCGTACTGATTGAATACCGTTTATGCTGTAGGTTTGCGTAAAAAGGAAAACTGAATGTTCACGCTGAGCTGGCAACCGCCTTATGATTGGCCCTGGATGCTGGGGTTTCTTGCCGCCCGTGCGGTTGAAGGTGTCGAAACCGTAGAGGAACTGAGCTATGTCAGAAGCCTGTGCGTAGGGGGGCATCGTGGTCTGGTGCGCGTTGTCCCGGATCTGCACGCCAACGTGCTACACGTGACGTTGAGCACAGGGTTACAGCCGGTCGCCTCCGAGTGTCTGGCAAAAATAACGCGCTTGTTCGATCTTGGCTGTTGCCCGCAGCAAATTATCGCCGCGCTGGGTAGCCTCGGTGCGGCGCGTCCGGGACTGCGCCTGCCGGGATGTGTCGATGCGTTTGAGCAAGGGGTACGGGCGATTTTAGGGCAGTTAGTCAGCGTATTGATGGCCGCTAAACTGACGGCGAAAGTGGCGCACGCTTACGGGGAAGCGCTGGAGGATGCGCCCGAGTATGTGTGTTTTCCTACGCCGGAAGCGCTTGCCAATGCCGATCCGCTGCACCTGAAAGCGTTAGGAATGCCGCTCAAACGCGCTGAGGCGTTGATCCACCTGGCTCATGCAACCCTTGAAGGAACGCTCGCGACAACAGCCCCTGCCGATATCGAACAAGGCGTTAAGCAGCTACAAACGTTTCCCGGGATAGGGCGCTGGACCGCCAACTATTTCGCGCTACGTGGTTGGCAGGCGAAGGACGTTTTTCTGCCGGATGATTATCTGATTAAACAGCGTTTTCCCGGCATGACACCGGCCCAGATCCGACGGTATGCAGAGCGCTGGAAACCCTGGCGCTCCTATGCCCTGTTGCATATCTGGTATACGGATGGCTGGCAGCCGTCAGTTGATGGCGAAATTACTGGTATTCAGTAACAGATCCAGTGGTTGGGCGTCGGCAATAATATCGCCATAAATCATATCAACACCGATGCCAGAAAGCGTATCCATGATGAGTGGCAACTGCACCGGACCGGCGATAGTTTTTATGTCCAGGCGCTGGGCATGACCCTGAATAATGGACATCCACATTTCGTCGATCAGGTTGCCGGGAGCGCTGGCACTTAGCTCGCTGTCGAGCAACAGGTAATCGACAATGCGATATTTCAGGTTGTCAAAGAGCTCTAAATCGCGACCAACCTGACTTAATACAATTCGACAGCCGTACTGGCGCAGCCGATGCAGGGCGGATATCGCCTGCGTTGGGTTGGTTTTGATGACGCTTGCCGGAACGGTCAGATGCAGCAATCGCGGCGGTAGTGGACTGCGTTGCAAGTGCTCCAGCAGCTCATCGATAAGTTCTGTGTTGAGCAGGCCGATGGCGGAAAGGGGCAGGGCAATACTGAGGCCCTTACTGGCTACTGCTTGGGCAGAGTTCTGGAAGAACTCGCTAAATACCCGACGGTCAAGCGCCTTGCTTAACGCGGGATCGACCAGCCCAGCGCGGAAGGCTTGCTCCTCAATGACTTCACCCTCAGCGGTGCCTAAGCGAAGCGAAATAATCCAGAAGCTAAACGTCTCCGGTATACGCGGGGAAGCCACACCTCTGGCGATCATCAGCATTGGGTTGTGCATAATGCTGTGTCTTTGTTCATCCAATGTCAGTTGACTACGCGCGGCATGGGCCTGGCTTTGCTGAGGTTCATAGACACAGACTCGCCCACGGCCGCTGTTTTTCGCCGCGTAGCAGGCGATATCGGCCTGAGACATCACATCGGTCGCGATATGGTTTTTCTCATCAATGAGCGTAATCCCTGCGCTGGCGCCAATACGGTGTAAGCGGCCTTCCCATATGAAGTGGTAATCATTAATGGCGCTGATGACGCGACCTGAAATAAAGCGGGCGCTTTCGATATTACAATCCGGTAGCAACAGACCAAACTCGTCGCCGCCCAGGCGTGCCAGCATATCGCTGGATCGCAACATGCTGAGCATAAGTGCAGAGAGTTCACGCAGCAGAGCATCGCCGGCGGCATGACCCGCGCTGTCGTTCACCGCTTTAAAACGATCCAAATCGATAAAAACCAGTACATGGCGCTGGTGCGTGTCGTGTACCGAATGCAGCAATTGTTTTAGATGGTTTTCGAAGCTGACCCGGTTTGCCAACTGGGTCAGGTCATCATGCGAGGCGCTGTAGCTAAGCTGGCGGAGCATCTTCCGCGACTCGGTAACGTCCTGAATAACCAACACCGAGCCAATGCTGCCGCCATCAAGGGTGCTGAGGGGCGTGATGCTGTACTGAATATCATAACTGTTGCCGTTACGACAATGCAGGACCACTTCCTGTTCGATTGCCGTACGTGACATGTCAGCACTGTAGATATTTTCCATCAGCGGACCGTTCTCGCCAAAAGTAATATGTAGTACCGTCAATAGCGGAATGCCGATGGCACTGTCCTGCTGCCAGCCGCTCATTTTCTCAGCAACCGGATTCATAAAGGTCACGTTCATATCGACATCAATACAAATCACCGCTTCGCCGATTGAATCCAGCGTAATGTGAAGGCGCTCTTTTTCCTGAAACAGCGCTTCGTTAAGCTGCTTGACTTCGGTCATATCCATATTGATACCAAGTAAGCGTTCAACTTCACCGTCTTTATTCAGTACCCGGTTGGCCAACGAGCGGATATGGCGTATGCCATCTTTTACCGCGATACGAAACTCAAGCTTAAACGGAGCCCGTGCGGCCAGTGAATCACGAATCACATTTTCGGCGTACTCACGATCTTCGGGTACCACGCACTCATACCAGACTTGCCAACTGGGCTTGATATGCGCAGGAACTTCGTAGAGATCGAACATCCGTTTATCCCAGCTGATCACGTCAGGCTGGAGTTCCCATTCCCAGATCCCAATCCCCCCGGCTTCATTGGCGAGGGTAATGCGCTCCATCAACCGTTTGTTAATCCACTCGGTATGCTTCAGGTCGTTAATGTCCTCAACCTGCGCGATAAAATAGAGTGGGGTATTGTCGCTATGACGCACCAACGAAACGGCCAGCAACGCCCAGACGACGTCGCCCGAACGGGTGTAATAGCGTTTTTCCATGGAATAGCTATTAATCTCTCCGCGTGCCAGCATGTTCAGCTGTTCAATGTCGTTGTTCAAATCTTCCGGCCAGGTTAATTGCTGGAAGGTCAGTGAACGTAACTCCTCCTGGCTATAGCCCAGAAACTGACACAAGGCTTTATTGGCCTGTAACCATTGCCCCTCGGTACCGACTAACGCCATGCCAATCGCGGAATATTCCATGGCGTTGCGAAAGCGTGACTCGCTTTCTGAAATGTGCTTGCGTTCGGCTCGAAACGCGTACATCACCATGGTCATCATATTAGCTGGCAACAGGATCATCAAAAACGGCAACCAGGGGATGTCCGTCATCATGTTCGGTTTCGGGGTGTAAAGCAGCGAAGGGTCGGCAGCCAGCATCAGCGAAACCATCATCACGGTGCTGAGGAATATTAAAAACGCCTCCATACGCGGCAGACGGACAGCGCTCCACATCAGCAGGACAATAACGCAGGTAAATGGCCATGGAATGTACATCATGGACAGCCAACTGAGCGTTAAGGTCACCAGCAGGGTAATCAGGGTCTCAAGCAATAATCGCGGGTCGCGATGGCGCAACAGGTAATGTGGTTTAAACAGTAAACCTAACGGCACCAACGCCAGTGCGCCAATGGATTCTGACAGTACCCAAATGAGAAAGGTATTTAACGACGTGTCCTTCGGCAGCAACAACCACATCAAAATGCCGCCCAACAGTGGCGGAACAACCGCGCTACCAAATGCCAGGCGCGCCCAGTCATTCAAATTTTGTAAGGGATTGTACCAGGGCAGCAGTTTACGCAATAACATTGCGCCAACAACAGCCTCAATAATGTTAATGACCGTATAGGAGAAATTAAGCGACTGTCCGGGGAAAAAAAGTAAAGAGGCGCCGATGCTACCGAATGAGCAAGCCAGCGCGATCCCAGGCCACATCTTTCCCGCGTGACGGTAAAAAGCCACCATCATGATAGAGGTTGGAAACCACAGAGGGGCAAGCTGTGCGCCGTAACGTGATAGTTCCAGCGAAAACAACGTAAAGATGAAAGCCACCAGACCTAAACTGGCCAGGCGCAGTAGAGGATGGGGTAAGGTAACTAAAACATGTTGGGATTGTTTACTCATTACCACTCTACCCAAATAGCCGTTGTCGCCCAGCAGAGATGCCGGACGCATCACATTTAATCTGGGATTATGCTAGTACAAACAATTTACAATTTATACGCCAGCTGCTCATAAATTAACACTCCCAAGCTATTAATTCCTAAGGCAGGTGAATAAATATAGCGGCTGTTCTAAATCTGACCATTTTAATTTGCGACAGGGACAGCATTGGTGCAGCCTGGGGTGGCATCGCGCCGCTGAAATCCCTATAATTGCCGCGTTTGGCGTTTCGACGCCGCCCTTCCTTACATCCAGGTTAATCAGGTCGCTAAATTTATGACTGATCAGTCCCATCAGTGCGTCATTATCGGCATTGCCGGCGCATCGGCTTCCGGCAAGAGCCTTATTGCCAGTACTCTTTATCGCGAATTGCGTGAACAAGTCGGTGACGAACATATTGGCGTTATTCCCGAAGACAGCTATTACAAAGATCAAAGCCATCTGTCGATGGAAGAACGCGTAAAAACCAACTACGACCATCCGAACGCGATGGATCACAGCCTGCTGTTTCAACATCTGCAAACGCTGAAACGCGGCTCTGCCATTGAGCTGCCGGTTTATAGCTATGTTGAGCACACGCGTACGCAAGACACTATTCATATCGAACCGAAGAAAGTCATTATCCTGGAAGGCATTTTGCTGCTGACGGATGCGCGTTTGCGCGATGAGATGAACTTTTCTATTTTTGTTGATACGCCGCTGGATATTTGTCTGATGCGCCGTATCAAGCGGGATGTGAATGAACGTGGTCGTTCAATGGATTCGGTGATGGCGCAATACCAGAAAACCGTCCGTCCAATGTTCCTGCAATTTATTGAGCCTTCAAAGCAATACGCCGACATCATTGTGCCGCGCGGGGGTAAAAACCGCATCGCCATCGATATTCTGAAGGCTAAAATCAGTCAGTTCTTTGAATAAGTTCAGCGAATTGTGTACCGTTCAGTGATAACCTGGTTCACCCTTAACGCACCTGGCATTAAGGGGTTGAAGCACGAAAGGAGAAAGTGCCATGCGTTTATGTGACCGAGATATTGAAGCCTGGTTGGATGAAGGTCGCCTGTCGATCACTCCACGCCCTCCTGTCGAGCGAATCAATGGCGCCACGGTAGATGTGCGTCTTGGCAACAAATTCCGTACGTTCCGCGGTCATACGGCGGCGTATATCGATTTGAGCGGACCGAAAGATGAAGTCAGCGCCGCGCTGGATCGCGTAATGAGTGATGAAATCGTCCTCAAGGACGGCGAGGCATTCTTCTTGCATCCGGGTGAGCTTGCGCTGGCGGTAACGTTCGAATCCGTGACGCTGCCTTCCGATCTCGTCGGTTGGTTAGATGGCCGTTCATCTCTGGCGCGTCTGGGACTGATGGTACACGTCACCGCACACCGTATCGATCCGGGCTGGTCTGGCTGTATCGTACTGGAGTTTTACAACTCCGGAAAATTACCCCTGGCTCTGCGTCCGGGCATGCCGATTGGCGCGTTAAGTTTCGAACCGCTTTCCGGTCCGGCAGCGCGACCATACAACCGTCGTCAGGATGCGAAGTATCGCGACCAGCAGGGCGCCGTTGCCAGCCGGATCGATAAAGACTGAGTGTTTATCAGTCCATTGGGGATAGCATGAGACGATTTCTGACGACGCTGATGATTCTTCTGGTCGTGCTGGTGGCCGGCTTTTCTGCGTTAGTACTGTTGGTGAATCCGAATGATTTCCGCGCGTATATGGTCAAGCAGGTTGCCGCACGTAGCGGGTATCAGCTGCAGTTGGATGGCCCCTTGCGTTGGCACGTATGGCCGCAACTGAGTATCCTCTCAGGGCGAGTGGTGTTAACAGCTGAAGGCGCCAGCGAGCCTCTGGTTCGTGCCGACAATATGCGTCTCGACGTTGCGTTATGGCCGCTGTTGAGCCACCAGCTCAGCGTGAAGCAGGTGATGCTCAAAGGCGCAGTGATTCAACTGACCCCGCAAACTGAGGCGGTGCGTGGTAAAGATGCGCCCGTTGCCCCAAAAGACAATATGTTGCCCGATCTGGCGGAAGACAAAGGATGGTCGTTTGATATCGCCCGTCTGCGCGTTGCCGACAGTGTTCTGGTATTCCAGCATGAAGACGACGAACAAGTTACCGTTCGTGATATTCGTCTGGAGATGGAACAAGATAGCCAGCACCGCGGCACGTTTGATTTTTCCGGGCGTGTGAACCGCGATCAGCGCGATCTCGCGTTATCCTTTAACGGCACGGTCGATGCCTCCGATTATCCGCATAACTTATCTGCGAATATTGAGCAGTTAAGCTGGCAATTACAGGGGGCCGATCTGCCGCCGCAGGGGATCAACGGTCAGGGACATCTTCAGGCGCAATGGCTGGAAGAGAAAAAACAGCTTTCGTTTAGCCAGATAAATTTGACCGCTAATGACTCTTCTTTCTCTGGGCAAGCGCATGTGGCCTTGTTGGAAAAACCGGAATGGGCCGTCGACTTAAAATTTGGTCAGCTCAATCTGGATAACCTGCTCGTACAACATGACGCAGCGGTGACAGCAAAAGGTGACGTTCAGCAAGGTCAGAGTCAGTCAACGCTGGCGCGCCCCGTCATTGCTTCCCAGGTTGATGCCGTTTCGTATCAAGGACTCAAGGGTTTTTCGGCAGACATCGCTTTGCAGGCTGACAAAGTGCTGTGGCGGAAAATGGCGTTTGAGAATGTTTCGGCAAAAATAGACAACCAGTTCGGCTTACTGAACATTGCGCAGTTGCAGGGAAAAAGTGATGGCGGGCTGATCTCACTGCCCGGCACGCTGGATGCCAGAAAGGGAGAACCGCGAGCGGTCTTTCATCCGCGCCTGGAAGGTGTGGAAATTGGCACGATTCTGAAGGCCTTTGATTACCCCATCGCACTCACCGGCAAGCTGTCGCTGGCGGGAGATTTTTCCGGCTCAGATATTGATGCCCAGGCGTTTCGCCATAGCTGGCAAGGGCAGGCCCATGTCGAAATGAACGATACGCGAATGGAAGGGATGAACTTCCAGCAGATGATTCAACAGGCTGTAGAACGCAGCGGTGGGGATGTTAAATCTCAGCAAAACCTCGATAACGTGACCCGGTTGGATCATTTTGTAACCGATATGACGCTGGATAACGGAGAGGTGACGCTGGATAACATGGCAGGCGAGTCCGCGATGTTGGCGCTAACCGGCAAAGGAACGTTAGATCTGGTGAAGCAGAATTGCGACACGCTGTTTAACATTCGCGTGCTGGGCGGTTGGGATGGCGAAAGTAAGTTAATTAGTTTCCTGAAGGCCACCCCGGTTCCTCTCAGGGTCTATGGCCAGTGGCAATCACTGAACTACAGTCTGCAAGTTGATCAGCTTTTGCGCAAGCATCTGCAGGATGAAGCAAAACGTCGTCTGAATGACTGGGCAGATCGCAATAAAGATTCCCGCAACGGCAAAGATGTTAAAAAGTTGCTGGATAAGCTCTGATTCATATTGCCGGATGGTGGCTAATGCCCCATCCGGCTCGTGACTTACACCTCGTAATCCATCTCTTCTTCACCGTGTAGCGGTATCAGCTGGACCTTTTGCACGCGATGATTTTCCACCTGCAGGGTTTTCAGTCGGTAGTCGCCAACCTGAACTTCCTCCCCGGTTTTTGGGATACGCTGCAAATACTCCATTAACAGCCCGGCAATGGTGTGATACTCACGCTTATCGTCTAACGGGATAGGCACGTACTGCACCAGGTCTTCCAGTGGCATATGTCCGTTAGCGGTCCACGAACCATCGGCGTTTTTCTGAATATCATGGCGGGCGTCGATTTCCTCTACCTCGTTTGGCAGATTGCCGGCGATGGTTTCCATCACATCACTCAGCGTCACAATCCCTTCGACGGAACCAAATTCATCGGCTACAAACGCGAAGTGCGTGCGGGCATTACGGAACTGCTCAAGCGCCGGAAGCAGCGGCAAGGTCTCCGGGAACACCAGCGGTTGGCGAATCAATACACGCAGGTCGAGCGGTTCGCCGCGCAGAGACTGTTGCAGCAAATCGATGACATGCACCACGCCCAGCAGTTCCTCCTGCTCGTCTTCGCCAGTGACCACCAGACGCGTATGCTGGTTTTTTTCCAGTAAGGCGCGGATTTCTGCTTCGGGCGCATTGAGGTCGATATGTTCAATATCGTGGCGCGAGGTCATGATACTGCTGACGGTACGCTGATTGAAGTTCAGCACACGTTCAATCATCCGCCGCTCCTGAGGCGCAAAAATCTGACCTTCATGATGATCCGCCAGCATCGCCGCGGTTTCGGCATCCAGTTCGGCATCTTCTTTTTGCCCGCTCAGCAGCCGCATTACCGCCTCGGCGGTGCGCTGGCGCAGAGTATGGTTGGCTGAGAGGAAGCGACGACGGTTAAAGATAGCCAACTGGTTCAATGCTTCGATCATGACCGAGAAGCCGATGGCTGCGTACAGGTAACCTTTCGGGATATGGAAACCAAACCCTTCGGCCACCAGACTGAAACCAATCATCAGCAGGAAGCTCAGACACAGAATAACAATAGTTGGATGGCTGTTAACAAAGCGCGTCAGCGACTTGCTGGCCAGCAACATCAGGCTGATGGCAATAATGACTGCCGCCATCATCACCGCCAGGTGATCGACCATGCCAACAGCGGTAATGACGGAATCCAGAGAGAAGATGGCGTCCAGCACCACGATCTGCGCGACCACACCCCAGAACTTAGCGCCTTTACGCTGGGTGGGGTTATCGCTGTCTTTCCCTTCCAGCCGTTCGTTGAGCTCCATAGTGGCTTTAAACAGTAGGAAGAAACCACCGAACAGCATGATCAGATCGCGGGCGCTGAAGCTGAGATCGCGAATGCTGAACAGCGGCGTGGTCAGCGTTACCAGCCAGGATATTGATGCCAGCAGCAGCAGGCGCATAACCATTGCCAGCAGTAGCCCTGTAATACGCGCCTTATCCCGCTGGGCAGGAGGTAGTTTCTCCGCGAGGATGGCAATAAAAACAAGATTATCAATGCCAAGAACAAGTTCGATCACGATTAACGTGACCAGTCCGGCCCAGATTGACGGATCGGCAATCCATTCCATAGTAAATGCTATACCCATAGTTGTATGACAATTGTCACAATTCGATCATGGGTAAAACTGGCGAAAAATGCAATGGCGAGAAGGGATTTCTCTGTCGGTTATATCATAACTGATGCAGGATAATAGCCTTAATGTAACTACAGGAAATGATTTTATTAATCTAAATATATTTAGGAAATATCGCAGGTGAAATATTTCTATATCAACATTGTCAATATCAATAAAATCCTAAAAATATATAAATCCTACGCTTAATATTAATCTTAAAAGCCAGGTATCGGCGGTTTGTTATCTTGCCTGATATTCGCATAGCTGCAACAATTCTTGCGGTAATAATCAAAAGATAAATATTTCCTCATCAATCAGTGGCGCCATTCCCGATGCGTTAACGCTGTAAATGTGATGAAAATAAAGGAGAAGATAAAAATTTAAATTAATCAGTGCATTGGTAGCTAGTGAAGCCAGGGGCGGTAGCGTGTCTGGTCGCCTGAAACAAGCCTAAATTATTCTGTCAAGAGACCGCAGATGAATTCATTTTTTTTAGGACTGATGCCAGTTAAATTCCATTTCAATTAACGGCAAGGTAAATACGTACAGGCGAAGTCGCTATTTAGATTGCATGTGATAAATACTCTGCCAAAGTGATAAATAATCAATGATGAAATCCAAACTTAAATTGATGCCAGTATTGGTATCGGTAATCTTGATAAACGGTTGTACCGTGCTTCCGGGCAGCAATATGTCTACGATGGGCAAAGATGTGATTAAACAGCAGGACGCTGATTTTGATATCGATCGCATGGTGAATGTTTATCCACTCACGCCACGGCTGGTCGAACAATTACGTCCTCGACCAAATGTTGCCCAGCCTAATATGTCGCTGGACCAGGAGATTTCCGGATATCAGTACCGGGTAGGCCCGGGGGATGTCCTGAATGTGACCGTCTGGGACCATCCTGAACTCACCACGCCAGCCGGGCAGTACCGTAGCTCAAGCGATACCGGCAACTGGGTGCAGCCTGATGGCACCATGTTTTACCCCTACATCGGCAAAGTCAGCGTGGTGGGAAAAACGTTGGCAGAGATTCGTAGTGATATTACCGGGCGCTTAGCGAAGTACATTGCTGACCCGCAGGTGGACGTTAATATCGCCGCTTTCCGCTCGCAGAAGGCCTATGTCTCCGGGCAGGTGAACAAATCCGGCCAGCAGGCCATCACCAACGTGCCGCTTACCGTTCTCGATGCCATTAACGCCGCTGGCGGTCTCACCGAGGCAGCAGACTGGCGCAACGTTGTGCTGACTCATAAAGGGCAGGAGCAACGTATTTCACTGCAAGCGCTGATGCAAAATGGCGACCTGAGCCAGAACCGCCTGCTTTATCCTGGCGACATTCTGTTTGTTCCGCGTAATGACGATCTGAAAGTCTTCGTAATGGGGGAAGTGAAAAAACAGAGCACCCTCAAAATGGACTTCAGCGGCATGACGCTCACCGAAGCGCTGGGCAATGCCGAAGGTATCGACCTGACCACCTCCAACGCCAGCGGCATTTTCGTTATTCGACCATTGAAAGGCGAGGGCGGGAACAACGGCAAGATCGCCAATATCTATCAGCTTGATATGTCCGATGCGACGTCGCTGGTGATGGCAACATCATTCCGACTCCAGCCATACGATGTGGTGTACGTCACTACCGCGCCGGTTGCTCGCTGGAACCGTTTGATCAATCAGTTGCTGCCGACTATTAGCGGTGTTCGCTATATGACGGACACGGCCAGCGACCTTCACAACTGGTAATCATCATGTTTAACAAAATCTTAGTTGTCTGTGTGGGGAACATTTGTCGTTCCCCGACGGCAGAGCGTTTATTAAGGCAATTTCATCCGGCGTTAACGGTCTCTTCAGCCGGTCTTGGGGCGCTGGTGGGGAAAGGCGCGGATCCGTGTGCTATTAGCGTGGCGCAGGCGCACAACCTGTCACTGGATAATCATTGTGCCCGGCAGATCTCGGGACGCATGTGCCGGGAGTATGACCTGATCCTGACCATGGAGAAGCGCCATATCTCTGCCCTGTGTGAAATGGTACCGGAGATGCGTGGCAAAGTGATGCTTTTTGGGCACTGGGACAGCGAGCGCGAAATTCCCGATCCGTATCGTAAAAGCCGTGATGCGTTTGACGCGGTGTACGCATTACTTGAACGGTCTGCCCGCCAATGGGCTCAGGCACTGAACGCAGAGCAGGGAAAACAATGACAGAAAAAGTTAAACAGTCTGCTGCGCCGGTAACGGGCAATGATGAAATCGATATTGGTCGTCTGGTTGCAACGGTGGTGGAGGCCCGCTGGTGGGTATTAGGCATTACCACGGCTTTTGCATTGTGTGCCGCGGTCTACACACTGTTCGCCACACCCATCTACAGTGCGGACGCGCTGGTGCAAATTGAGCAAAATACCGGAAATTCACTGGTGCAGGATATTGGCTCGGCGTTGTCGAACAAACCTCCGGCCTCGGAAGCGGAAATTCAGCTCATCCAGTCGCGTCTGGTATTAGGGAAAACGGTAGACGATCTTAACCTCGATATCGCCGTTACCAAAGATACATTCCCTATTTTTGGCGCGGGCTGGGACCGGCTGATGGGCCGCCAGAACGAAACGGTTAATGTGACCACCTTCACGTTGCCAAAGGCAATGAATGAACAGACCTTCACGCTCAATGTGCTGAATGACAAAAGCTATCAACTGGTGAGTGACGGGGGTTTTAGCGCCCGGGGGCAAGTCGGCAAGGTGTTGGAACATGATGGCGTGACGATGCTGGTTGAGGCGATTCATGCCAGCCCGGAGAGCCAATTTACCGTCAGCAAATTCTCCACGCTGGGCATGATAAACACCCTGCAAAATAACCTGATGGTGACGGAAACGGGCAAAGACACCGGCGTATTGAGCCTGACCTTTACCGGCGAAGACCGCGAGCAAATCCGCCAGATCCTCGACAGTATTACCCGCAACTATCTGCAACAAAACGTGGAACGTAAATCTGAAGAGGCCGCCAAAAGTCTGGCGTTTCTGGCAAAGCAACTGCCTGAGGTGCGTAATCGGCTGGACGTTGCTGAAAACAAGCTGAACGCCTTTCGTCAGGATAAAGACTCCGTGGATTTGCCGCTGGAAGCCAAAGCGGTGCTGGATTCGATGGTGAATATCGATGCGCAGTTGAATGAACTGACCTTCAAAGAAGCGGAGATTTCCAAGCTGTTCACCAAAGCGCATCCGGCGTACCGCACGCTGCTGGAAAAACGCCAGGCGCTGGAAGATGAGAAAAGTAAGCTGAACGGGCGCGTAACGGCGATGCCGAAAACGCAGCAGGAAATTGTTCGTCTGACGCGTGATGTGGAGTCCGGTCAGCAGGTCTATATGCAGTTGCTGAACAAGCAACAGGAACTGAAGATTACCGAGGCCAGTACGGTTGGCGATGTGCGCATTGTCGATCCCGCGATTGCCCAGCCTGGCGTGCTGAAGCCGAAAACGGCGCTGATTATTCTCGGCAGTATCATTCTCGGTTTGATGCTTTCGGTGGTGGGCGTACTGCTGCGTTCTCTGTTTAATCGCGGTATTGAAAGCCCGCAGGCGCTGGAAGAGCATGGTATCAGCGTGTATGCCAGTATTCCGCTATCTGAATGGCAAAAAGCGCGTGATAACGTTCAGACCATTAAAGGTATGAAACGCTACAAGCAAAGCCAGCTGTTGGCCGTGGGGAATCCAACGGATCTCGCCATAGAAGCGGTCCGTAGCCTGCGTACCAGCCTGCACTTTGCCATGATGCAGGCGCGTAACAACGTGTTGATGCTGACCGGCGTCAGCCCGTCGATTGGTAAAACGTTTGTCTGCGCCAACCTGGCGGCAGTCATCAGCCA
Organism: Citrobacter sp. Cpo091; assembly: GCF_030332645.1. Classification (NCBI taxonomy): domain Bacteria; kingdom Pseudomonadati; phylum Pseudomonadota; class Gammaproteobacteria; order Enterobacterales; family Enterobacteriaceae; genus Citrobacter; species Citrobacter sp. Cpo091. Next base: position 114,785 of record NZ_JAOWHL010000040.1, on the reverse strand, counting down.
GACCAACAAACGCGTGCTGTTGATCGACTGCGATATGCGCAAAGGCTATACCCACGAACTGCTGGGGACCAATAACGTCAACGGCCTGTCTGAGATCCTGATTGGCAAGGGGGATATCTCATCCAGCGCCAAACCGACATCGATTCCGCATTTTGATCTGATCCCTCGCGGTCAAGTCCCTCCCAATCCTTCCGAGCTGTTGATGAGCGAGCGTTTCGGCGAACTGATTGCCTGGGCCAGCTCGCACTATGACCTGGTGCTGATTGACACCCCACCAATTCTGGCGGTGACCGACGCGGCGATTGTTGGCCGTCATGTCGGCACCACTCTGATGGTGGCGCGTTATGCGGTCAACACGCTGAAAGAGGTGGAAACCAGCCTGAGTCGCTTCGAGCAAAATGGCATCCAGGTGAAAGGGGTGATCCTCAACTCGATCTTCCGTCGTGCCAGCGGGTATCAGGATTACGGCTACTACGAATACGAATATACGTCGGATGCGAAATAAATCACCAACCCTGCCGGATGCGGCGAAAACGCCTTATCCGGCCAACAAAAGCGTATCTATCCGGAAACGAAAATGACGACAGAAAACCCGCTAATTTCAATTTATATGCCAACCTGGAACCGCCAGCAGCTGGCCATTCGGGCGATTAAATCGGTGTTGCGCCAGGACTACCCTCACTGGGAGATGATCATTGTGGATGATTGCTCTTCATCATATGAGCAGTTGCAGCAGTTTGTTGAGGAACTCAACGATCCGCGTGTGTCGTATACGCATAATTCCACCAACTCCGGGGCCTGCGCGGTGCGTAATCAGGCCATTATGCAGGCCAACGGGCAATACATTACGGGGATTGATGATGATGATGAATGGACGCCGAACCGCCTGAGCGTGTTCCTGCAGTATCGGCATCAACTGGTCACACGGGCGTTTCTGTATGCCAATGACTATGTCTGTGAGGGCGAAGTGTATTCGCAGCCGACCAGTCTGCCGCTCTATCCGAAGTCCGTTTATTCACGCCGCAGGTTTTATAAGCGCAACATCATTGGTAATCAGGTATTTACCTGGGCATGGCGGTTTAAAGCATGCCTGTTCGATACCACGCTGAAAGCGGCGCAGGATTACGACATCTTCCTGCGCATGGTGGTGGCGTATGGCAAACCGTGGAAGGTCAAAGAGGCGACGCAGATCCTGCATGTGAATCACGGCGAGATGCGTATTACCTCATCGCCGAATAAATTCTCCGGCTACTTTCAGTTTTACCGCAAGCACAAAGGCAAATTTGACCGGGCCAGCAAGAAATATCAGTTGTTTACCCTCTATCAGATCCGCAACAAACGGATGAACTGGCGCACGCTGCTGACGCTGCTTTCTGTTCGTAACAGTAAGCGTCTGGCCGACGGACTGCGAGGACGCTAATTATGCTGGAAGATTTACGCGCGAACGGCTGGAGTCTGCGCCCCTGCTGCATGGTGGCGGCCTATCGGATTGCCCATTTTTGCTCCGTCTGGCGTAAAAAAAACATCATAAACAACCTGTGGGCTGCCCCGGTGCTGGTGATGTACCGCCTTATCACCGAATGCCTGTTTGGCTATGAAATTCAGGCTGCTGCATCAATCGGTCGTCGTTTCACCATCCATCATGGCTATGGGGTGGTTATCAATAAACACGTGGTGGCGGGGGATGATTTTACCCTACGCCACGGCGTTACTATCGGCAATCTTGGTGCCAACGATCCATCCTGTCCGGTCATCGGTAACGGCGTTGAGTTGGGGGCCAATGTCACTCTGCTCGGCGACGTTGCTATTGGCGATAACGTGACGATTGGCGCCGGGAGCGTTGTGGTGGATAGCGTCCCGGACAATACGCTGGTCGTGGGCGAGAAGGCACGGGTGAAGGTAATAAAATGAAGATATTACAGTTTAATGTGCGACTCGCAGAAGGTGGGGCGGCAGGCGTGGCGTTAGATTTGCATCTGAGGTCGCTGGAAAAAGGGCTGTCGTCGCGGTTTATCTATGGCTATGGCAAAGGCGGTAAAAAAAGCGCCAGTCATGCGAATTACCCGCAGGTTATCAAATATACGCCGCGCCTGACGTCGGCGGCGAACATTGCGCTGTTTCGTTTCGCGAACCGCGACATGTTTGGCAATCTCAACAAGTTATACCGTGAAGTTACCCGCACCAGCGGCCCACTGGTACTGCATTTTCATGTGTTGCACAGCTACTGGTTGAACCTGGAAGAGGTGGTGACCTTTTGCCAAAAAGTGAAGGCGCATAAACCGGATATCACCTTCGTCTGGACGCTGCACGATCACTGGAGCGTGACCGGGCGCTGTGCCTTTACTGATGGCTGCGAAGGCTGGAAAACGGGCTGCCAGAAATGCCCAACGCTCAGCAACTATCCGCCGGTAAAAATCGATAAAGCCCATCAGCAGTTGCCCGGCAAGCGGCAGATGTTTCGCGCCATGCTGGCGCTGGGCTGCCAGTTTATCTCACCCAGTCAGCATGTGGCCGACGCATTCAACAGCCTGTATGGCGTGGGACGATGTCACATTATTAACAACGGAATTGATGTGGCAACTGAAGCCATTCTTGCCGAACTACCCGCGATGCCTGCGGAGAGCGGTCGGCCGAAAATTGCCGTGGTAGCTCATGACCTGCGCTATGACGGCAAAACCAGTCAACAACTGGTGCGAGCGATTAGCGCGCTTGGGGACAAAATTGAGCTGCATACCTTCGGCAAATTTTCGCCATTTGCGGGAGATAACGTCATCAACCACGGTTTTGAGAGCGATAAGCGCACGTTGATGAATGCGCTTAACCAGATGGATGGACTGGTGTTCAGCTCCCGTGTCGATAACTACCCGCTGATTTTGTGTGAAGCGCTTTCCATCGGCGTACCAGTAATTGCCACGCACAGCGATGCCGCGCAGGAAGTGCTGGCTAAATCAGGCGGTAAAACGTTCAGCGAAGCGGACGTATTGCAGCTGGTGCAGCTGAAAAAATCAGACATTGCGCAGGCGGTATTTGACACGTCCCTTACCGCGTTCAGTCAACGCAGTCGGGTGGCATACAGTGGGCAACAGATGCTGGAGGAATATGTCTCGTTCTATCAGAATCTGTAGCTATCTGGTGCTACCGCTGCTTTATCTGCTGGTTAACGTCAAACTCGCCCAGCTTGGCGAGAGCTTCCCGATAACTATCGTCACCTTCTTACCCGTTCTGCTGTTGCTGTTTGTCGAGCGCATCAATATCAAAAAATTAATGATCGCGCTGGGGGTAGGGGGCGGGCTGACGGCGTTTAACTACCTGTTCGGTCAATCACTGGATGCCAGTAAGTACGTAACGTCAGCGATGCTGTTTGTTTATACCGTGGTGATCATTGGCATGGTGTGGAGTATTCGCTTCAAAACCATTTCACCGCATAACTACATTAAGATTTTGCGTTTTTTCTGGCTGGTGGTGGGACTGGTGGTGGGGTTAGCTGCGGTTGAAATGGCACAGATAATTCTCAGCGGCGGCAGCAGTTTAATGGAAGTTATTTCGAAATATCTTATTTACAGTAACAGCTATGTTCTGAACTTTATTAAGTTTGGTGGGAAACGTACCACTGCGCTCTATTTCGAACCGGCATTCTTCGCTCTGGCGTTAATCTCAATTTGGCTCAGCATCAAACAGTTTGGTATCAAAACACCTAAGTCCGATGCTATGATTCTGGCAGGGATAATATTATCAGGATCGTTTTCAGGGGTAATGACGTTTATTTTGTTTTATCTCCTGGAGTGGGCGTTCCAGTACCTGAATAAGGATGCGATAAAAAAGAAGCTACCCCTGGCGATAATCTCATTAAGCGTGTTTTTAGTTGGGGTGATATTTGCTTTTCCGTACATCGCAACGCGGCTTGGTGATTTAGGAACTGAAGGTTCGTCATCGTATTATCGTATCGTAGGGCCATTAGTGATGGTCGGTTATTCGTTACTGAACGTTGATGGCGTAGTGAGATTTGGCTCACTTTATGAATACGTCGCGTCATTCGGAATTTTTAACGGTGCAGATGTCGGTAAAACAATAGACAATGGTTTGTATCTGCTGATTATTTATTTTTCATGGTTCGCGGTGATATTAGCCCTATGGTACATGGGGAAGGTCATGAAAATGATGATCAATGCGTTTGGCGATAATCAGAATTATCGGGTGCAGCTTTATCTTTTTACACCGTTGTCCCTGTTTTTTACAGGTTCAGTATTTAGTCCGGAATACGCATTTTTAATTGTGTGTCCGTTTATATTGCGCAAGGCGCTGAATATCGCGAGGTAACTCACATGCTGCTCAGTATCATTACCGTCGCCTTTCGCAATCTGGAAGGGATCGTCAAAACTCACGCATCGCTGGCACCTCTGGCGCAAGCGGGTGATATCAGTTTTGAGTGGATTGTTGTTGATGGCGGCTCCTCGGATGGTACGTCGGCGTTTCTTGAAGGGCTCAGTGGGGAACACCGGTTACGGTTTGTCAGCGAGCCGGATAACGGCATCTATGATGCGATGAACAAAGGCATCGCGATGGCGCGCGGGCGGTTCGCGCTGTTCCTCAACTCCGGGGATATTTTGCATGCGGATGCGGCACATTTTATCCGCCAGCTAAAAATGCAGAGCGACCAAACCATGGTCATTGGCGATGCGTTGCTGGATTTCGGCAATGGCAACAAAATTAAGCGCCGGGCAAAACCTGGTTGGTATATTTATCATAGCCTGCCCGCCAGCCATCAGGCGATATTCTTTCCACTCTCAGGACTGAATGTCTGGCATTATGATTTGCAATATAAAATATCGTCTGATTACGCGTTGGCAGCCCAATTATACAAGTCCGGTTACGCTTTTAAAAAGCTTAGCGGGTTGGTATCGGAGTTTTCTATGGGCGGAGTGTCAACGACGAATAATCTGGAATTGTGTCGGGATGCCAAAAAAGTACAGCGCCAGATATTACACATGCCAGGTTTTTGGACAGGTTTGTCAGAATATTTACGTCTGCGCACAACCGGTAAAACAAAAACCTTATATGGGAAAACGTAAGGGCATATTATGCAGGACTTAAGCGGATTTAAAGTGCCTGGGGGTTTTCGCGGTGGTGGTGCTATTAAAGTGCAATTATGGTGGGCGGTGCAAGCAACATTATTTCGCTGGTCACCACAGGTCATGTATCGCTGGCGTGCATTTTTATTACGAATGTTTGGTGCAAAAATAGGAAAAAACGTAGTCATTCGGCCTTCAGTAAAAATTACTTATCCGTGGAAATTAACCCTGGGAGATTATGCCTGGGTGGGTGACGACGCGGTTTTATATACGTTAGGTGATATTACGATTGGCGCCCATGCGGTTATTTCGCAAAAAAGTTATTTATGCACCGGGAGTCATGATTATGCCAGTCAACATTTTGATATTAACGCCACGCCGATTGTGGTTGGCGCTAAATGCTGGCTGGCGACAGATGTCTTTGTCGCGCCTGGCGTGACGATTGGCGATGGCACCGTCGTTGGAGCACGAAGCAGCGTATTTAAATCGCTGCCAGCAAATGTCATTTGTCGGGGAAATCCCGCAGTAGTCACGCGCGAACGCGTCGAGAAAGTTACTCCCTGAGGGGATCACTGAAGAGGTTATAACATGTCAAAAGTCGCTCTCATTACTGGCGTAACCGGGCAGGATGGTTCTTACCTGGCAGAACTCCTGCTGGAAAAAGGGTACGAAGTACACGGTATTAAGCGTCGCGCTTCATCATTCAACACCGAACGTGTGGACCACATCTACCAGGATCCGCATTCAGGCAATCCCAAATTTCATCTGCACTATGGCGATTTGACCGACTCCTCCAACCTGACCCGTATTTTACAGGAAGTCCAACCGGATGAAGTCTATAACCTGGGCGCCATGAGCCACGTTGCGGTGTCGTTTGATTCACCGGAATACACCGCAGACGTTGATGCGATCGGCACCTTGCGTTTGCTGGAGGCGATCCGCTTCCTTGGTCTGGAAAAAAAGACCCGTTTTTATCAGGCGTCCACCTCTGAGTTGTACGGTCTGGTACAGGAAATCCCGCAGAAAGAGAGCACGCCGTTCTATCCGCGTTCACCGTATGCTGTTGCCAAGCTGTACGCCTACTGGATCACCGTCAACTACCGCGAGTCTTACGGGATGTATGCCTGTAACGGCATTCTGTTCAACCACGAATCTCCGCGCCGTGGTGAAACTTTCGTCACCCGTAAAATCACCCGCGCCATTGCCAACATCGCTCAGGGGCTGGAGTCTTGCCTGTACCTGGGCAACATGGATTCACTGCGCGACTGGGGGCATGCCAAAGATTACGTCAGGATGCAGTGGATGATGCTGCAGCAGGATAAGCCGGAAGATTTCGTCATTGCCACCGGCGTGCAGTATTCCGTGCGCCAGTTCGTGGAAATGGCGGCCGCTCAGTTGGGGATTAAATTGCGCTTTGAAGGTGAGGGCGTGAATGAAAAAGGCATTGTGGTTTCTGTGACCGGACACGATGCGCCGGGTGTGAAACCTGGGGATGTGATAATCGCCGTCGATCCGCGCTATTTCCGTCCGGCAGAAGTAGAAACGCTGCTGGGCGACCCGGCGAGGGCACATGAAAAACTCGGCTGGAAACCGGAAATCACGCTGCGCCAGATGATCTCAGAAATGGTCGCTAACGACCTTGAAGCAGCGAAGAAACATTCCCTGCTCAAGTCGCACGGTTACGAGGTCGCCATCGCGCTGGAGTACTGAGGATGAAGACACAACGTATTTTTGTGGCGGGCCATCGCGGGATGGTGGGGTCCGCCATCGTAAGACAGCTGGCGCAGCGAGATAACGTAGAACTGGTGCTGCGTACCCGCGACCAGCTTAATCTGCTGGACGCCGGTGCGGTGCAGGCGTTCTTTGCCGCTGAACGTATTGACCAGGTTTATCTGGCGGCGGCAAAAGTGGGGGGGATTGTGGCGAACAATACTTATCCTGCTGATTTTATTTATGAAAATATGATGATTGAGAGCAACATTATTCATGCAGCGCATCTGCATAACGTGAATAAACTGTTGTTCCTCGGGTCATCCTGTATTTATCCCAAGCAAGCTACCCAGCCGATCGCCGAAAGTGAACTCTTGCAGGGGCAACTGGAGCCGACCAATGAGCCGTATGCGATTGCCAAAATTGCCGGTATCAAGCTGTGCGAATCGTATAACCGACAGTATGGCCGTGATTATCGCTCGGTGATGCCGACCAATCTGTACGGACCGCATGACAACTTTCATCCGAGTAATTCGCATGTGATCCCGGCGCTGCTGCGCCGCTTTCATGAGGCTCGCGAGCAAAATACGCCGGATGTGGTGGTGTGGGGAAGCGGGACGCCAATGCGTGAATTTCTGCATGTCGACGATATGGCGGCGGCCAGTATCCACGTGATGGATCTAGCTCAGGAAGTGTTGCAGGAATATACCCAACCAATGCTGTCGCATATCAACGTGGGCACCGGTGTGGACTGCACCATCCGTGAACTGGCCCAGACTATCGCGCAGGTCGTGGGTTACAAGGGGCGCGTGGTGTTTGACGCCAGCAAACCGGACGGCACGCCGCGCAAATTGCTCGATGTTACGCGTCTGCATCAGTTGGGCTGGTATCACGAGATATCTCTGGAAGCGGGGCTTGCCAGTACATATCAGTGGTTCCTTGAAAACCAGCAGCGTTACCGGGGGTAAGCATGTTTTTACGTCATGAGGATTTTGCCACCGTTGTACGTTCAACTCCGCTGATTTCCATCGATTTGATCGTGGAAAACGCCCAGGGCGAATTTCTGCTTGGCAAGCGCCTCAATCGTCCGGCGCAGGGGTACTGGTTCGTGCCCGGCGGTCGGGTGCAAAAAGATGAACCGCTGCGCGCGGCCTTTGAGCGGCTGACTGACGCTGAGCTGGGGTTACGTTTACCGCTGTCCGCTGCAGAGTTTTACGGGGTCTGGCAGCACTTCTATGACGACAACTTTTCCGGGGTAGATTTCTCAACGCATTACATCGTGCTGGGATTTCGTCTGCGGGTGTCGGAAAACGACCTGCAACTGCCTGACGTTCAACATGACGCGTACCGCTGGCTGACAATTGAAGAGATCCTGGCCAGTGACCACGTGCACGACAACAGCCGGGCTTACTTCTGTGAGAAGAGTCAGGCCGGAGTACCCGGGCTATGAAGATCCTTGTGTATGGCATCAACTATTCGCCGGAGTTGACCGGTATCGGTAAATACACCGGTGAAATGGTGGAGTGGATGGCGCAACAGGGGCATGACGTACGAGTGATCACTGCGCCGCCTTATTATCCGCAGTGGAAGGTCAGCGGTCGCTATTCATCCTGGCGCTACCGTCGTGAAGAAGGCGATGCCATCGTCTGGCGTTGCCCGCTGTATGTGCCTGAGCAGCCTTCTACGCTCAAGCGCCTGCTGCATTTAGGTAGTTTCGCCCTGAGCAGTTTCTTCCCGTTGCTGGCGCAGCGCCGCTGGAAGCCGGATCGCATCATTGGGGTAGTGCCGACGTTGTTTTGTGCGCCGGGCATGCGCCTGCTGGCGAAGCTGTCCGGGGCGCGCACGCTGCTGCATATTCAGGATTACGAAGTCGATGCCATGCTGGGGCTTGGCATGGCGGGCAAAGGCAAGCGTGGCGCGGTGGCAAAACTGGCCAGCGCCTTTGAGCGCAGTGGGCTGTTGAATATGGACCATATTTCGACCATTTCTCGCTCAATGATGAATAAAGCGCAGGAGAAGGGCGTTGATGCACAGAAGGTCATTTTCTTTCCGAACTGGTCAGAAGTAGCGCGTTTTCGTGACGTGAACGATGCCGATGCTCTGGCGTTGCGCCAGCAACTGGGCTTGCCTGATGATAAAAAAATCATTCTCTACTCAGGCAATATCGGTGAAAAGCAAGGGCTGGAGAGTGTGATCGACGCAGCGGCCCTGTTGATCGAACAGCCCTGGCTGTTTGTGATTGTCGGGCAGGGCGGGGGTAAAGCGCGGCTGGAGAGTATGTCTGGCGAACGCGGCCTGAACAATGTGATCTTCTTTCCGCTGCAATCTTATGACGCGCTGCCTGCGCTGCTCAAGATGGCGGACTGCCATCTGGTGGTACAAAAGCGCGGTGCGGCGGATGCCGTATTGCCCTCCAAACTGACCAATATCCTCGCCGTTGGTGGAAACGCGGTGATTACCGCCGAACCTGAGACCGAGTTGGGTCAGCTGTGTGATGCTCACCCAGGCATCGCGGTGTGTGTCGAGCCTGAATCAGAGAATGCGCTGGTTGGCGGGATTCAACAGGCGCTAACCATGCCAAAGATTAACACGGTGGCACGTGAGTATGCCGAACGCACGCTGGATAAAGAAAACGTGCTGAGCCAATTTATTGCAGATATTCGGGGTACATGATGAGTCAAAACAAACTCTTTCCGGTGGTGATGGCCGGTGGCTCGGGTAGCCGTTTATGGCCTCTGTCCCGCGTACTATATCCAAAGCAGTTTCTGTGCCTGAAAGGCGATCTCACCATGTTGCAGACAACGATCTGTCGTCTGAACGGCGTGGAGTGTGAAAGCCCGGTGGTTATCTGTAATGAACAACACCGTTTCATTGTGGCGGAACAGCTACGACAACTGCATAAGCTGACTGAGAATATTATTCTCGAACCCGCCGGGCGCAATACTGCACCGGCGATAGCGCTGGCCGCGCTGGCGGCAAAACGTCAAAGCCCGGGGGAAGATCCGCTGCTGTTGGTATTGGCGGCCGATCACATGATTGCTGACGAAGAAGCATTTCGCGAGGCGGTTCGCAATGCAATGCCGTATGCCAGTGCGGGTAAGCTGGTGACGTTTGGTATCGTGCCGGACCAGCCGGAGACCGGCTATGGCTATATCCGTCGTGGCGAGGTTTCGCCGACCAATACCGACGCCGTGGCTTTTGAGGTGGCGCAGTTTGTTGAAAAGCCCAATCTGGAAACCGCGCAGGCTTACGTGGCGAGCGGCGACTACTACTGGAACAGCGGCATGTTTCTGTTCCGGGCCGGGCGCTATCTGGAAGAACTGAAAAAATATCGCCCCGACATTCTTGAGGCCTGCGAAAACGCCATGAGTACGGTTGACCCCGATCTCGATTTTATCCGCGTTGATGAACAGGCGTTTCTCGCCTGCCCGGAAGAGTCTGTGGACTATGCGGTAATGGAGCGTACGGCCGATGCGGTGGTGATGCCCATGAACGCAGGCTGGAGCGATGTTGGCTCCTGGTCATCATTGTGGGAAATCAGCGCCCATACTGCTGAAGGTAATGTGCATCATGGGGACGTCATTAGCCATAAAACGGAAAATAGCTACGTGTATGCCGAGTCTGGCCTGGTAACCACCGTCGGGGTGAAGGATCTGGTGGTGGTGCAGACCAAAGATGCGGTGCTGATCGCCGATCGCAACGCGGTGCAGGACGTCAAAAAAGTGGTGGAGCAAATTAAAGCTGACGGACGTCATGAGCACCATATTCACCGTGAAGTTTACCGTCCATGGGGCAAGTACGACTCTATTGATGCCGGAGACCGTTACCAGGTGAAGCGGATTACCGTTAAACCCGGTGAGGGATTGTCCGTGCAGATGCATCATCACCGGGCTGAACACTGGGTTGTGGTGGCTGGTACCGCGAAGGTGACAATCAATGACGACATCAAACTGCTCGCTGAAAACGAGTCTGTCTATATTCCGCTGGGGGCGACCCATTGTCTGGAGAACCCGGGGAAAATCCCGCTCGATCTGATTGAAGTGCGCTCCGGATCTTACCTCGATGAGGATGATGTGGTGCGGTTTGCGGACAGATACGGGCGTACCTGATGCCGGATGCGCTGCGCTTATCCAGCCTACAACACCGTAGGGCCGATAAGCGAAGCGTGCCGGGAAATGCATTTAACACTCATTAAAAGGCTCATTAAGAGTCAGGGCCTCCTGTTGCCTGAAGAAGGGTAAATCATGACGAAATTAACCTGTTTCAAAGCCTACGATATTCGCGGCAGGCTGGGCGAAGAGCTGAATGAAGATATTGCGTGGCGTATTGGCCGCGCTTACGGCGAGTTCCTGAAGCCGAAAACGATTGTCCTCGGCGGCGATGTGCGCCTGACCAGTGAGACGCTGAAGCTGGCGCTGGCGAAAGGACTGCAGGATGCGGGCGTGGATGTGCTGGATATTGGTATGTCGGGCACTGAAGAGATTTATTTTGCCACTTTCCACCTGGGCATTGACGGCGGTATTGAAGTCACCGCCAGCCATAATCCGATGGATTACAACGGTATGAAGCTGGTGCGGGAAGGGGCACGGCCCATCAGCGGAGATACCGGTCTGCGCGACGTGCAGCGCCTGGCGGAAGCCAACGACTTCCCGGCGGTTGATGAGACAAAACGTGGCCGCTACCAGCGCATTACTACCCGTGATACCTACATTGACCACCTGCTGGGTTACATCAATCCCGCCAACCTGAAACCGATGAAGCTGGTGCTCAATTCCGGCAACGGCGCGGCAGGTCCGGTGGTTGACGCCATTGAAGCCCGTTTCAAGGCGCTGGGCGTGCCGGTCGAGTTCATCAAAATTCACAACACGCCGGATGGCAACTTCCCCAACGGTATTCCCAATCCTCTGCTGCCGGAATGCCGGGCCGATACGCGCCATGCAGTGATTGAACACGGCGCGGATATGGGGATTGCCTTCGACGGTGATTTTGACCGCTGCTTCCTGTTCGATGAAAAAGGTCAGTTCATTGAGGGCTACTACATTGTCGGCCTGCTGGCGGAAGCGTTTCTGGAGAAGAATCCGGGGGCGAAAATTATCCACGACCCACGCCTGTCCTGGAACACCGTGGATGTGGTGACGGCGGCAGGCGGTAAACCGGTGATGTCAAAAACCGGGCACGCGTTTATCAAAGAGCGGATGCGCCACGAAGATGCCATTTATGGTGGCGAAATGAGCGCGCACCACTATTTCCGCGATTTTGCCTATTGCGACAGCGGAATGATCCCGTGGCTGCTGGTGGCGGAACTGTTGTGTCTGAAAGGACAGTCGCTGGGCGAACTGGTCCGTGACCGGATGGTGGCCTACCCGGCGAGCGGAGAAATAAACAGTACGCTGGCAGAGCCGACGGCAGCGATTGCGCGCGTGGAGCAGCATTTTTCTCGTGAGGCGCTGTCGGTGGACAGAACGGACGGTATCAGCATGTCGTTTGTCGACTGGCGCTTCAATTTACGCTCTTCCAATACCGAACCGGTGGTGCGCCTGAACGTGGAATCGCGCGGAGATATTCCGTTGATGGAAGCGCGAACGCGCACTCTTCTGGCGTTACTGAATCAGTAATGCTGGTGCTTCCTTTGCCCGATTCTGGGCAAAGGGTGACTAACAGGAACCACGATGACACATCTAAAAAAGCGCGAACGCGCCAAAACCAATGCGTCGTTAATTTCGATGGTGCAACGCTTTTCAGATATCACCATCATGTTTGGCGGGTTGTGGGTAATCTGCGAATTAAGCGGTTTGCCTTTCCTGTACATGCACCTGCTGGTGGCGCTGATCACGCTGGTCGTTTTTCAGATGCTCGGTGGCATAACGGATTTTTATCGCTCCTGGCGCGGTGTCAAAATTTCCACTGAGCTGGTGCTGTTGCTGCAAAACTGGACGCTGAGTCTGATTTTTTGCGCAGGTCTGATCGCCTTTAATAACGATTTTGATAACCGTCTCGCCGTCTGGCTGGCGTGGTATCTGCTATCCAGTGTTGGCCTGGTGTTGAGCCGTTCGTTTATTCGCTACTGCGCGGGATGGTTGCGTAATCGCGGGTATAACACGCGCCGGGTGGCGGTGGCAGGGGACCTGCCCGCCGGACAAATGCTATTGGACAGCTTTCGCCATGAACCGTGGCTGGGATTTGAAGTGGCGGGTGTCTATCACGATCCTATCCCTGGAAAAAACTCACGCGACTGGGCCGGTAATCTGCAACAACTGGTGGATGACGCCAAAGCCTCTCGTATTCATAACGTTTATATCGCCATGTCGATGAGCGATGGCGCCAGCGTCAAAAAACTGGTTCGCGCGCTGGCCGACACCACCTGCTCAGTGATCCTTATTCCTGATGTCTTTACCTTCAACATTCTGCATTCACGGATTGAGGAGATGAACGGTGTTCCGGTGGTGCCGCTGTATGACACGCCGCTCTCGGGGATTAATCGCCTGTTAAAGCGCGCGGAAGATATCGTGCTGGCTTCGCTGATCCTGCTGCTTATTTCTCCGGTGCTGTGTGGCATAGCGCTACTGGTAAAACTGACCTCCAAAGGACCGGTGATTTTCCGCCAGACCCGTTATGGCATGGACGGAAAGCCGATCAAAGTCTGGAAATTTCGCTCGATGAAAGTGATGGAAAACGACGCGGTGGTGACGCAGGCGACGCAAAACGATCCGCGCGTTACTCCTGTGGGGAATTTCCTGCGCCGAACGTCACTCGATGAACTGCCGCAGTTTATTAACGTGCTGACCGGGGGGATGTCTATTGTCGGGCCACGCCCGCATGCGGTGGCGCATAACGAACAGTACCGCCAGCTGATCGAGGGGTACATGTTACGCCATAAGGTGAAACCGGGTATTACCGGTTGGGCGCAAATCAACGGCTGGCGCGGTGAAACCGATACGCTGGAAAAAATGGAAAAACGTGTGGAGTTTGACCTCGAATACATTCGCGAGTGGAGCGTGTGGTTCGATATCAAAATTGTTTTTCTGACGGTATTCAAAGGCTTTGTCAACAAAGCGGCGTATTAACATGAGCTTACGAGAAAAAACGCTGAACGGCGCAAAGTGGTCGGCGATTGCCACGGTGATCATTATTGGCCTTGGACTAATCCAGATGACCGTCCTGGCGCGGATTATTGATAATCACCAGTTCGGGTTGTTAACCGTGGCGCTGGTGATCATCGCGCTGGCCGATACGTTGTCTGACTTTGGTATCGCCAACTCAATTATTCAGCGCAAAGAGATTGGCTATCTTGAACTGACCACGCTGTACTGGCTCAACGTGGGGTTGGGTATCGTGGTATGCGTAGCGATGTTTCTGCTGAGCGAGACGATTGCCAGCGTACTTAATAACCCAGAACTGGCACCGCTCATCAAAACGTTATCGCTGGCGTTTGTGGTGATACCGCACGGGCAGCAGTTTCGCGCGCTGATGCAAAAAGAGCTGGCCTTCAACAAAATTGGCATGATTGAAACCAGTTCGGTACTGGCTGGTTTTATCTTTACCGTAGTCAGCGCCCATTTCTGGCCGCTCGCACTGACGGCCATTCTCGGGTATCTGGTAAACAGTACGCTACGTACGCTGCTGTTCGGCTATTTTGGTCGCCGGATTTACCGTCCGGGGCTGCATTTTTCGCTGGCATCCGTTTCGTCGAATCTGCGTTTTGGTGCGTGGCTGACGGCAGACAGCATCATCAATTACATCAATACCAACTTTTCCACACTGGTGTTAGCCCGCACGTTGGGAGCTGGCGTGGCAGGCGGATTCAATCTCGCCTGGAATGTGGCGGTTGTCCCCCCGATCAAACTGAACCCGATTATCACCCGCGTGCTGTTTCCGGCGTTTGCCAAAATCCAGGACGACAGTGAAAAGCTGCGAGTGAATTTTTACAAGCTGCTGTCGGTGGTCGGGATTATCAACTTCCCGGCGCTGCTGGGACTGATGGTGGTGTCGAATAACGTGGTGCCGCTGGTATTCGGTGAAAAGTGGAACGGCATTATCCCCATCCTGCAACTGCTGTGTATTGTTGGGCTGCTGCGCTCGGTGGGGAATCCAATCGGTTCACTGCTGATGGCGAAAGCGCGGGTCGATATCAGCTTTAAATTCAATGTGTTCAAAACCTTTCTGTTTATTCCCGCCATTTTCATCGGTGGACATCTGGCCGGGGCAATTGGCGTGACGCTGGGCTTTTTGCTGGTCCAGGTGATTAACACAGTCCTCAGCTATTTCGTGATGATTAAACCTGTTCTTGGCCCCAGCTACCGCCAGTACATGCTCAGTCTTTGGCTGCCGTTGTATCTCTCCTTGCCAACCCTTGTGGTGAGCTATGCGCTGGGCGTAATGCTGCATAGCCAGCTGTCGTTGGGCGTGTTGTTGGGGAGCCAGATAGCGGCAGGGGCGCTGGCGTTTGCGTTAATGATAGTGCTGTCGCGCCATCCGCTGGTGGTGGAAATAAAACGCCAGCTCTGTCGCAGTGAAAAAATGAAAACCTTGCTCCGTGCAGGATAAGAACAACGCTTTAAGAGGTCATAATGAAACTATTAATTTTGGGCAACCATACCTGCGGGAACCGAGGGGATAGCGCGATCCTGCGCGGTTTGCTGGATGCCATTAACGCGTTGCGTCCTGAGACTGAAGTGGATGTTATGAGCCGTTACCCGGTGAGCTCCTCATGGTTGCTGAACCGCCCGGTGATGGGCGATCCGCTGTATTTGCAGATGAGACAACACAACAATGCAGTAGGTGTTATGGGGCGCGTGAAGAAAGTGCTGCGTCGTCGCTATCAGCACCAGGTACTGCTCTCGCGTGTTACCGACTCCGGTAATCTGCGCAATATCGCTATCGCCCAGGGCTTTACCGATTTTGTCCGTCTGCTGTCGCGCTATGACGCCATCATCCAGGTCGGCGGATCGTTCTTTGTCGATCTGTATGGTGTGCCGCAGTTTGAACATGCATTGTGTTCGTTTATGGCGAAAAAACCGCTGTACATGATTGGTCACAGCGTGGGGCCATTCCAGGATGAGCAGTTTAATCAACTGGCGAACTACGTGTTTGGCCACTGTAATGCATTGATTTTACGTGAATCCGTCAGTCTGGATCTGATGAAACGCAGCGCAATTACCACGGATAAAGTCGAAACAGGCGTGGATACGGCCTGGCTTGTCGACAATCATCATGAGGATTTTGAGCCAGGTTATGCGGTACAGCACTGGTTAGACATGGCGGCTAAACAGAAGACCGTTGCCATTACATTGCGCGAGCTGGCTCCTTTTGATAAGCGTCTGGGGACAACGCAGCAGGCCTATGAGCAAGCCTTTGCCGGCGTGGTGAACCGCATCCTTGATGAAGGTTACCAGGTGATAGCGCTGTCAACCTGCACTGGTATTGATAGTTACAACAAAGATGACCGCATGGTGGCGTTAAACCTGCGTCAGTATGTTAACGATTCATCCCGATATCACGTGGTGATGGATGAACTTAACGATCTGGAGATGGGGAAGATTCTGGGGGCATGCGATCTGACGGTGGGCACTCGCTTGCACTCGGCCATCATCTCGATGAATTTTATGACGCCAGCCATCGCCATTAACTACGAGCATAAATCGGCAGGGATCATGCAACAACTGGGGTTGCCGGAGATGGCTGTCGATATTCGCCATCTGCTCGATGGCAGTCTGGAAGGAAAGGTCGCCGATACCCTCGGACAGCTACCTGAACTGAACATACGGCTTGGGGACGCTGTGACACGCGAACGCGAACACGGGGTACGCATGGTGCAGTCGGTTTTAACGCGTATTAAGGGGGAAAAATGAAGATTGGCTTTTTCCTGCTTAAATTTCCGCTCTCTTCTGAGACCTTTGTACTCAATCAGATAACCGCATTTATTGATATGGGCTACGACGTGGAGATTGTCGCTTTGCAGAAGGGCGATCTTGAAAATACGCATGCCTCATTTAATACCTACCGGCTGGGTGAAAAAACGCGCTGGTTGCTGAATGAACCGGAAAGCAAACTGGCGAAGCTGAAATATAGGGCGGCGGCAGCTCTGCACGGTCTCACCCGCGCAGCGACCTGGAAAGCGCTGAATGTTGCACGCTATGGCGACGAGGCGCGCAATCTGATTTTGGCGGCCATTTGCGGTGGGAATCCGCGGGCGTTTGAAGCGGATGTCTTTATTGCTCATTTTGGGCCAGCAGGCGTAACGGCCGCTAAGCTGCGTGAGCTTGGGATGATCCGCGGAAAAATCGCTACGGTATTTCACGGCGTCGATGTTTCGCATCGGGATGTGCTTACCCGCTATACCCCTGAGTATCAGCAGCTGTTTCAACGTGGAGATTTGATGTTACCCATCAGCAATCTCTGGTCCGGACGTTTAAAAAACATGGGATGCCCGCCGCATAAAATCGCGGTTTCGCGTATGGGTATCGACATGACGCGTTTTACCCCTCGCCAACTGAAAGCACCAGCTGCACCGCTGGAAATTATCTCTGTCGCCCGGTTAACCGAGAAAAAAGGACTGCACGTCGCCATCGAAGCCTGTCGACAGTTAAAAGAGCAGGGCGTCTCATTTCGTTATCGCATTCTGGGTATCGGCCCTTGGGAGCGACGTTTACGCACACTGATCGAGCAATATCAACTCGATGACGTGATTGAGATGCCCGGCTTTAAGCCCAGCCATCAGGTAAAGGAGATGCTTGAGCAGGCGGATGTATTTTTGCTGCCGTCGATTACCGGAAGAGACGGCGATATGGAGGGGATCCCGGTGGCGCTGATGGAGGCGATGGCGGTGGGTATTCCGGTGATTTCTACCGTTCACAGTGGGATCCCGGAGCTGGTCGAATCGGGCAAGTCTGGCTGGCTGGCACCGGAAAACGATGCGCAGGCACTGGCAGAGCATTTAGCGGCATTTAGCCTACTCGACAGTGAGCAGGTACAACCGATTGTGCAGTGCGCGCGCGAAAAAATTGAAACTGAATTTAATCAGTTAGCGATCAATAAACAGTTAGCCAGTCTGCTGCAAACGATGTAAATCGAGGTTGTATGTCAGAGAACAAACTCTCACGCCGTACTTTTCTGACGGCAGGCTCTGCGCTTGTCGTATTGCATACTCCCGTTGTCCGGGCGCTTGAATCATCGGGCTGCGTCAACATTCAGGATTACAACCTAAAGGATTGGGTCGCTTCTTTCCGGCAGGCGTTCAAAGAAGGACAAACGGTAGTCGTACCCAAAGAACTGGAATGTAAGGATCTCAATACCGCTGTTGTTATTCCTCCTGGCAAAACGCTACACCTGCAAGGCAGAATCAGCGGCAATGGCCGCGGTCGCTTTGTTCTGCAGGATGGATGTAAGGTAGTGGGTGAGCTGGGGGGGAGCCTGAGGAATGTTACCCTCGATGTGCGCGGTTCAGACTGTGTGATAAAAGGGATTGCCATGAGTGGTTTTGGCCCAGTGACACAAGTCTATATCGGCGGCAAAACACCGAGGCTGATGCGCAATCTGACTATTCAGGATATTACCGTCACGCGCGCTAACTATGGGATCCTGCGTCAGGGCTTTCATAACCGGATGGATGGCGTAAAGATTACAAACTGCCGTTTTAGCGATCTACAGGGAGATGCCATTGAGTGGAATGTGGCGATCAACGACAGCAACATCCTCATTTCTGACCATGTCATTGAACGTATTAACTGTACCAATGGCAACGTGAACTGGGGCATCGGCATCGGACTGGCGGGCAGTACCTATGACAATACCTATCCCGATGAACTGGCGGTAAAAAATTTTGTGGTGGCGAATATCACCGGTACCGACTGTCGACAGTTAGTCCATGTAGAGAACGGCAAACATTTTATCATTCGTAATATCACCGCACGAAATATTACCCCAGATTTTAGCAAGAAAGCAGGCATTGATAATGCAACGGTTGCTATTTATGGCTGTGATAATTTCGTGATTGATAATATCAATATGGAAAATAGCGCAGGTATGCTCATTGGCTACGGTGTTATTAAAGGACGATATTTATCCATCCCGCAGAACTTTAAGTTAAATAATATCCATCTGGATAACACGAAACTTGAATATAAATTACGCGGCATTCAGATCTCATCAGGTAATGCAACGTCGTTCGTGGCCATTACCAACGTTGAGATGAAGCGAGCCTCGCTTGAGTTGCACAACCAACCGCAGCATCTTTTTTTACGTAACATCAGAGTGATGCAGCAATCCGCAACAGGACCCGCGCTCAAGATGCAATTCGATCTACGCCAGGATGTGCGCGGCAAGTTTATGGCTAAGCAGGGCACCTTGCTATCACTGGCGAATATCCATGCGGTAAACGAAAGCGGGCAAAGTTCAGTTGACATTGACCGGGTAAACCATCAGGTGGTGAATGTCGAAGCGGTGAATTTTCGACTGCCGGGGCAGGGGAGGTAACTTTGCGACCATTCCTGGCAAAAGTTGTACCCGCCTGGGATTAAGATTACTGCATTCCGCAGTTAAGCGGCGTAACATACGCGGCATCGGAGTAATGTAATTCATACTGGCTAAAACAAGCTAAAAAGCTATAATTCAGCAACAATTGAATAGGTGAATGACTTAATGATTAATTTGAAAGCAGTTATTCCGGTAGCAGGTCTGGGGATGCACATGTTGCCTGCCACGAAGGCAATCCCTAAAGAGATGCTTCCGATCGTAGACAAGCCGATGATTCAATACATTGTCGACGAGATTGTAGCTGCCGGTATCAAAGAAATCGTTCTGGTGACTCATGCGTCTAAGAACGCCGTTGAGAACCACTTCGACACCTCTTACGAACTAGAATCGCTGCTTGAGCAGCGTGTTAAGCGCCAGCTCTTAGCCGAAGTGCAGTCTATCTGTCCTCCGGGCGTGACCATCATGAACGTCCGTCAGGCTCAGTTGCTGGGTCTGGGTCATTCCATCCTTTGTGCTCGTCCTATCATTGGTGATAACCCGTTTGTCGTGGTATTACCTGACGTTGTTCTGGATACCGCAAGTGCGGATCCGCTGCGTTATAACCTGGCTGCAATGGTTGCTCGTTTTAATGAAACCGGACGTAGTCAGGTGCTGGCTAAACGCATGGATGGCGACCTGTCTGAGTACTCGGTTATTCAAACCAAAGAGCCTTTGGACAACGAAGGTAAAGTCAGCCGTATCGTTGAGTTCATCGAAAAACCGGATCAGCCGCAAACGCTGGATTCCGATCTGATGGCCGTAGGACGCTACGTGCTTTCTGCTGATATCTGGGCAGAGCTGGAAAAAACTGCTCCAGGTGCCTGGGGACGTATTCAGCTGACTGATGCTATTGCAGAGTTGGCTAAAAAACAGTCTGTTGATGCCATGCTGATGACGGGCGACAGCTATGACTGTGGTAAAAAGATGGGCTACATGCAGGCATTCGTTAAGTATGGGCTACGTAACCTTAAAGAAGGGGCGAAGTTCCGGAAGGGCATTGAGAAGTTGTTGAGCGAGTAGAAGATGTTCACGTCTTTGTGATGTATGCCCGAAAAAAGAGCGGCAGTTAACATTCCGGTGTCTATGCTTTATGCAGCGGAGTGTTACTGTCGTTTTTTATATGAAAAGCAACTAATTATAATAAGTTAACCTACTAAGTTTAATCTGTTTTTTGTTGGGTTTTTCCTTGTTTCTGTCAGCATTTGGTAAGACAATTAGTGCTTGATTTTGGCGTCTTTGCCTGAGTTGGCAGTGACCATCATCTTTGGAATCTAGCTAGTGATCTGGTAGCTGTAAAGCCAGGGGCGGTAGCGTGCTTGATCGTGAAGGCATATCGATGCCTGATCTTTCTAAACGTAATTCTGAACTTTGTTGATTAATAAACGATCAGAAAAAGCAAAACTGCATACACTTCCAGTAGATTTCATTTTTATAAGATTAATATTTAATTTACTACAGTCAAAGACGTTGTAGGAAAAGACGTTAAGCGTCTAAAAAGCTAATGAGAGAAATTTTATATGTTTAAAAATAAGGTTTTGTTAATTACAGGTGGTACAGGTTCTTTTGGGAATGCGGTTTTAAGAAGATTTTTAGATACGGATATTGCAGAGATTCGTATTTTCAGTCGTGATGAAAAAAAGCAAGACGACATGCGAAAAAAATATAATAACTCGAAATTGAAGTTTTATATTGGCGATGTCCGTGACTATCAATCAATCTTAAATGCAACTCGTGGTGTAGATTTCCTTTACCATGCAGCGGCCTTGAAGCAAGTACCATCTTGTGAATTCCATCCCATGGAAGCAGTAAAAACGAACGTGTTAGGTACTGAAAATGTACTCGAGGCTGCAATTGCAAATGGTGTGAAACGTGTTGTCTGCCTGAGTACAGATAAGGCAGTTTATCCTATCAATGCGATGGGTATTTCCAAGGCTATGATGGAGAAAGTTATCGTAGCTAAATCCCGAAATGTTGATAAGTCTAAAACCGTAATTTGTGGTACTCGATACGGAAACGTTATGGCTTCGCGCGGTTCGGTTATTCCATTATTTGTGGACTTGATTAGAGAGGGTAAACCTCTGACGATTACTGACCCAAATATGACACGTTTCATGATGACTTTAGATGATGCGGTTGATCTCGTATTATACGCCTTTGAACATGGCAATAATGGTGATATTTTTGTTCAAAAAGCACCAGCTGCAACAATTGAAACATTGGCTATTGCACTCAAAGAACTGATGGAGATTCCAGAACATCCTGTACATATTATTGGTACCCGCCACGGTGAAAAATTGTATGAAGCATTACTGAGCCGTGAAGAAATGGTCGCTGCTGAAGATATGGGTGAATATTACCGTGTTCCACCTGATCTTCGAGACCTCAATTATGGGAAATACGTAGAACAGGGCGATCAGCGAATTTCGCAAATTGAAGATTATAATTCACACAATACAGAACGTCTTGATGTAGAAGGTATGAAAAAATTATTGCTAAAATTGGCTTTTATTAGAGCTATTTGCGATAAAAAAGAATATCAACTGGATGAATAATATGAAGATTGTCATTACTGGTTCTAATGGGTTCATCGGAAAAAATCTGCGTGTCCATTTACGTGAAAACGGGTATGACGATGTAATTTGTATCGATCGAGACAACTCACTTGAGCAGCTTGATGAAGCATTGCAATCTGCGGAATTTGTTTTCCATCTTGCTGGGATTAACCGCCCAACAAGTGATTCAGAGTTTTATGAGGGCAATGCTAACTTAACTGATTACATTGTAAATAAATTAGTTTATTTTGGTAATAAAACTCCTTTACTCATAACTTCATCAATTCAAGCTGAACTCGACAACCATTACGGAAAAAGTAAGGCGGCAGCAGAATATTCAGTAAGCAAATATGCGAAAGAGACTGGCGCAAAAACGTATATTTATCGCTTACCTAATGTGTTTGGAAAATGGTGTAGACCTAACTATAACTCAGCAGTTGCAACTTTTTGCTATAATATTCTTAACGGGTTAGACGTGACTATAAATAATCCGGATGCCCCGCTAAAACTGGTTTATATTGATGATGTCTGCAAATCATTCGTTGATTGCTTAAAAGGCAAAGTTGATGAGAAAAGCGCAGAAGTCACACCTGTTTATAGTACGAGTGTCGGTAACGTTGTTGACACCATCAGGTCATTTAAGAATAAGCAGCATGGCCTGCTAATCGACCACGTTGGTACCGGTTTAACCAGAGCGCTGTATGCAACTTATCTGAGTTATTATTCTCCCTCAGAATTTGCTTATTCAGTCAAACGTCATAGTGATCCTCGCGGGACGTTTGTTGAAATGCTCAAAACCAAAGAGTCTGGTCAGTTTTCATTTTTTACTGCACATCCTGGCATTACAAGAGGTGGGCATTATCATCATACTAAAAATGAGAAATTCTTGGTTATTAAGGGCAAAGCAAAATTTGCATTCAGACATATTGATTCGAATGACTATTACGAAATATTTATTGATGGAGATGAATCGAAAATAGTCGAGACTGTTCCTGGCTGGTCGCATGACATCACGAATATTGGTGATGATGAAATGATAGTCATGCTCTGGGCAAATGAAATTTTTGATCCTGAGAATCCTGATACAGTTAACTATAAAATCTCTGATGAGTAAAAGATGAAAAAAATGCATGTTATGACTGTCGTTGGTACACGACCTGAAATTATCAGATTGTCGCGTGTTATGGCTAAACTAGATGATTATTTTGAACATACGATTGTTCATACTGGTCAAAACTACGATTACGAACTTAATCAAATTTTTTTCGACGATCTCGGCGTCCGCAAACCTGACCACTTTTTGAATGCAGCAGGTAAAAATGCTGCAGAGACTATTGGGCAAATTATTATCAAAATTGATGAAGTGCTGGAATCCATCAAACCAGAAGCACTTCTAGTCCTTGGTGATACAAATAGCTGCTTAGCTGCTATTCCGGCTAAACGCCGCAAGATTCCTATCTTCCATATGGAAGCGGGAAATCGTTGTTTTGATATGCGAGTACCAGAAGAGATAAATCGCCGTATTGTTGATCATACAGCTGATATTAATCTTACCTATAGTGATATAGCACGAGAATATCTTCTTGCGGAGGGATTACCAGCTGACCGTATCATTAAGACTGGCAGCCCAATGTTTGAAGTTCTTACTCATTATTCCGATGGTATTGAAGCATCAAATATTCTTGAGCGTCTTAATGTCAAATCCGGCGAATATTTTGTAGTAAGTGCTCACCGCGAAGAAAACATTGATTCAGATAAGAATTTAATGAATCTTGTCGAGTCGTTAAACAAAGTAGCAGAAACTTATCAGTTACCCGTAATTGTTTCTACACACCCGAGAACTCAGAAAAGAATTGATGCAAAAGGGATTGTATTTAACTCGCACGTACAATTGTTAAAGCCGCTTGGCTTTAAAGATTATGTAAAATTACAGAAGGAAGCACGAGCAGTCCTTTCTGATAGCGGTACAATTACTGAAGAGTCATCGATTCTCAATTTTCCTGCTATCAATATCCGTGAGGCGCACGAGCGTCCAGAAGGAATGGAAGAAGGCACGGTAATTATGACCGGTGTTGATCCTGAGCGTATTCTTCAGGCTCTTGATATGATAAAAAATCAGCCACGTGATAATGAACGACTCCTACGCCAAGTGAGTGACTATTCAATGCCAAATGTCTCTGATAAAGTGGCAAGAATTATCCTCTCCTATACTGATTATGTTAAACGTGTTGTTTGGCGTAAATACTAATAAGGCCATCACTCTGGCGAGTCCAGAGTGACTTTTTGATGGTGTATAGATTAAAGTGAAAGTCTTATTGTTGACACAATGGTTTGATCCTGAACCTACCTTTAAAGGTCTTGCTTTTGCAAAAGAACTGAGAAGGCAGGATGTAGAAGTTAGTGTTATTACAGGATTTCCTAATTACCCAGGCGGCAAGATTTATGATGGATATAAGATTAAGATTTTCCAAAAAGATAGTCATGACGATATAATAATCAATCGGGTGCCACTGTATCCAGATCATGGTTCTACTGCGTTAAAAAGAATATTCAATTATGGTTCATTCTTTTTATCAAGCATGATCTTTGGTGTTTTGTCCAGGCAGAAAGTAGATGTTATATATGCTTATCATCCACCCTTAACCACAGCACTTTCAGCATCATTGATATCTTTCTTCAAAAGAAAACCATTTATTGTAGATATTCAAGACCTCTGGCCTGATACATTAGCTTCTACAGGAATGTTAACTAACAAAAAAATATTAAATACACTTAACTATTTATGCAATTTTGTGTACCGTCGCGCAGCAAAAATTGTTGTTCTCTCTCCTGGCTTTAAAGCTAAGTTGGTCTCTCGCGGTGTACCTGAGGATAAAATTGAGGTTATCTATAACTGGTGTGATGAAGAAAGTCTTAAAAGTAATAAAAAAAGTAATGTTATTCTTCCATCAAATAGATTCAATGTTGTTTTTGCAGGTAATCTCGGTTTAGCACAAGGGTTACCTTCTATTATATCTGCTGCGCAACTTTTAAAAAACAAAGGTGTTAAGGCCAATATTGTCATTGTTGGGGCTGGTTTAGCAAAGGCTGATGCAGAGAAATTTGCTACAGAGAATAATATTGATAATGTAATCTTTTTACCTCGAGTGCCAATTACCGAGATTGGAGATATACTACAACAAGCTGATGCATTATTGGTTCATCTTATTAAAGATGATCTTTTTACTATCACTATACCCTCCAGAACTCAAGCCTACCTTGCATGTGGTAAACCCATTATAATGGCTGTTGATGGCGATGCTGCAGAACTTGTCAGAAATGCCAGTGCTGGGATTATTTGCTCTTCTGACGATCCTAATTCAATCTCTTCAGGAATTGAAAAGCTTACATTATTATCTACAAATGAGTTAAAAGAAATGGGTGATAACGGGGCTCAATATTATTACTCCAAATTAAGTCTTCATGAAGGTGTGAAAAAATTCGTCACAATATTTAAGAAGGTTATTCAATAATATGATTAAACGTTTTTTTGATGTATCAGTATCTTCAGTACTGCTAATATGTTTATCCCCCATTATTGGTGTTACCTACCTTCTCGTAAGACAAAAATTGGGTACACCTGCATTATTTAAACAAATTAGGCCCGGAAAAGATGGTCTACCCTTTGAAATGATAAAATTTCGCAGTATGAAAGATGCCACTGATTCCAATGGCAATATACTGCCAGATGAAGAGAGACTTACAGAGTTTGGCAAAAAAATAAGGGCGCTAAGTCTTGATGAATTACCTGCATTATGGAATGTACTTAAAGGTGATATGAGTCTCGTTGGCCCGAGACCTCTTCTAATGAGTTATCTTGAACGTTATGACCAGGAACAGAATCGTCGCCATGAGGTAAGACCCGGCATAACTGGCTGGGCACAAGTAAATGGTAGGAATGCTATTAGTTGGGATGAGAAATTTAGGCTTGATGTTTGGTATGTAGACCATCAATCAATGTGGCTGGATATTAAAATTCTCTTTCTTACTGTAAAAAAAGTTGTAATTAGAGAAGGCATCTCTGCTGAGGGGCACTCAACTATGCCAGAGTTTAAAGGGAAATCATCGGATAAGTAATATCAAAACTCGATATTTAGTGACTTTGCAGACGATACTTTTGTTTCGTTGTATGGATGTTATGTCATTCAAATAATATTACTCGTGGCATTTGTGGATATGCTTATGTAAGAATGAAAAGTAAAGAGAGTTCATAGCCCCAGATCTTTGGGAAACAGCATATAGAGTATTTTATGATAAAGGATATCTATATATAAATTAATCGAAAATATTTCTATGTGTCAGATGAGTTCAATTTTAAATATTCAAAGGTGTTTCAATGTTAAATACTAATTTTTCTCCATGGCCTTCGTTTACACAAGAAGAAGCAGACGCTGTGACCTCAGTATTGTTATCAAACAAAGTAAATTATTGGACAGGTAATGAATGCCGTTTGTTTGAAAAGGAATTTGCTGAGTGGGTAGGGACAGAATATGCAGTTGCATTAAGTAATGGGACATTAGCCCTAGACGTAGCCCTTAAGGCGTTAAATATCGGTCCTGGTGATGATGTGATTGTCACATCTCGTACATTTTTAGCATCAGCATCATGCATTGTAACTGCAGGCGCTAATCCTGTATTTGCAGACGTAGACCTCAACAGTCAGTGTATTACAGCGGAGACCATTTCAGCTGTTTTAACACCTAATACTAAGGCTGTCATTGTCGTACATTTAGCCGGGATGCCAGCTGAAATGGATCCTATTATGGCTTTAGCTGAAAAACACAATCTTTATGTAATCGAAGATTGCGCCCAAGCACATGGCGCAAGTTACAAAGGAAAAGGTGTTGGAAGTATTGGCCATATCGCTGCATGGTCATTTTGTCAGGATAAAATCATGACAACAGGCGGTGAAGGTGGAATGGTGACTACGAATGATAAATCATTGTGGTCTGCTATGTGGAGTTATAAGGATCACGGCAAAAGTTATGATGCTGTTTATAATCGTGAACATAAGCCAGGCTTCCGGTGGTTGCATGAATCTTTTGGTACCAACTGGCGCATGCTTGAAATGCAGGCTGTGATTGGGCGAATTCAATTAAGAAGAATGGCTGATTGGACTAAGCGACGTCAGGAAAATGGGAAAGCTATAGATGCAGCATTAGCAGACCTGAGTGGTGTTAGGTTAGTTAATATTCCAGATTATATTGAACATGCAGAATATAAACATTATGTGTTTATTAAGCCATCAGCATTAAAAGAAGGGTGGACTAGGGATCGCATTATTAATGAAATTAATAATGCTGGAGTTCCTTGTTATCAAGGAAGTTGTTCTGAGATTTATTTAGAAAAAGCATTCGATAACACTCCATGGCGTCCTGAAACTCCTCTACCTAATGCGTTTGAATTAGGTGAGACTAGCTTGATGTTTCTGGTACACCCGACGCTAACATGTTCGGAAATTGAACTAACATGCGAAGTTGCATATAAGGTTTTGAAAAATGCACTTAATTAACATCTATTGGCAACGATAAGTATTGATTAATCTGATATGAGGTGGCTGATTACGCCGCCTCCTCTTTTAAAAATGTGGTATAGAATGTTAACGCAACTACTCAGTTTGCCTCGTAATATAAAACGCATAATCATGGTGGCAATAGATTTTGTTTTATTGCTTATCGCTTTCTGGGGAGCTTTTTGGGTCCGGATGGATGTTTCTGCACCTTATACTAGCTACGAGCACTGGAAGTTACTGGCTTGTCTTATTGTTGTTACTGTATGTATCTTTGCAAGAACCGGTTTATATCGTACAGTCTTAAGATATGTGACAGCGAAGATATTTGTTACCGTCCTGCTAGGCCTTAGCATATCAACCGTACTGCTTATAACATTATCTTATTTCTTTGATATATTTCTTCCAAGAGCAATACCAATAATTTATTTTGCTTTTTCTTTATTATTCATTTGCGGGTCGAGACTATTATTTAGAATGTTGCTTACCTATGCTGTGCGTGGGCGAACGCCCGTCATTATTTATGGGGCAGGTGCTTCTGGCAGACAACTTTTAACAGCACTAAGGCAGGTAGATGAATATTTTCCGGTTGCATTTATTGATGATAATCCACTATTGAATAAAGTCGTTATTCATGGTGTAACTGTTTATTCTCGTAAAAATATTGAAAAATTAGTTCATCGCTATGGTATTAAAAAAATACTACTAGCGATGCCTTCAATTTCAATTGAGAAAAGAAAGGAAGTAATTACATATTTAGAGGATTTTCCATGTGAGGTTTTATCCATACCAGGTATGGTAGATCTTATTGAAGGAAAGGCTCAAATTATGGCACTCAAAAAAGTGTCTATTGATGATCTGCTCGGAAGAGAACCAGTTTCTCCTGACGCAGAATTATTAGCAAAGAATATTCGTGATAAAGTTGTCATGGTTACTGGAGCTGGTGGCTCAATTGGCTCTGAGATCTGCCGACAAATTATCTTCCAACATCCAAAGATATTGATTTTGTTTGAAGTGTCTGAATTTGCACTTTATTCGGTTGAAAAAGAATTAACTACGCTCGCGCATAATAACAATAATGACGTTGTAATAATTCCATTAATGGGCTCAGTACAAAAATTACATCGTTTAGAAACAATTATGCGAGTTTTTAACGTTAATACTGTTTATCATGCAGCAGCATACAAACATGTTCCTTTGGTTGAGTATAATGTTGTGGAAGGTGTCAGAAATAATATTTTCGGAACATTATATTGTGCTCAAGCAGCAATATCGTCCAATGTAGAGACTTTTATCCTGGTTTCAACCGATAAAGCGGTAAGACCGACTAATACGATGGGAGCTACAAAACGTGTTGCTGAACTAGTCTTACAGGCATTAGCACAGGAACAATCGACAACTTGCTTTAGCATGGTTAGATTTGGAAATGTTTTAGGCTCATCAGGATCGGTTGTTCCATTGTTTGAAAAGCAAATTGAGCAAGGCGGGCCTGTTACTCTGACGCATAAAGATATCATCCGCTATTTCATGACAATACCAGAGGCTTCTCAGTTGGTTATCCAGGCCGGTGCCATGGCTAAAGGTGGAGATGTCTTTGTGCTCGACATGGGTGATCCTGTTCGAATATATGACCTTGCTACTCGTATGATCAAACTATGCGGCTTAAAAATTAAAGATGAATCAAATCCGGATGGCGATATAGAAATTAGAGTCACTGGGTTGCGCCCAGGAGAAAAGCTCTACGAAGAATTGCTGATTGGCGAGCAAGTTCTTGGTACATCTCATCCGAGAATTATGACTGCACATGAAGATATGCTCAGTTGGACAGAACTTGAAAGTTACCTTAAGCAAATGGATGAGGCATGTACTAAATTTGAGCATGATATCATTCGTAATCTTTTACTGAAAATTCCAACAGGTTTTCAGCCTACTGATGGCATTTGTGATCTGGTATGGCATGCAAAGCATAATGTCTCTGGATGCGCTTTGAATGTGACATGTTGAGTTAGCGCATCAACTGCTATCTACTTTCAAGTATCCTGAGTTAACATCTAGAATACATTCAAGCCGCGCATAAGTAGCGCGGCGACCACACCAGACAGGAGTATGTAATGTCCAAGCAACAGATAGGCGTCGTCGGTATGGCAGTGATGGGGCGCAACCTGGCGCTCAACATCGAAAGCCGTGGTTATACCGTCTCTATCTTCAACCGTTCCCGCGAAAAAACTGAAGAAGTTGTTGCCGAGAACCCGGGGAAGAAACTGGTTCCTTACTACACGGCGAAAGAGTTCGTCGAGTCTCTTGAAACCCCTCGTCGTATCCTGTTAATGGTGAAAGCGGGTGCTGGCACCGATGCTGCCATTGATTCTCTGAAGCCGTATCTGGACAAAGGCGACATCATTATTGATGGTGGTAACACCTTCTTCCAGGACACTATCCGTCGTAACCGTGAACTGTCCGAGGAAGGCTTTAACTTCATTGGTACCGGTGTTTCCGGTGGTGAAGAGGGCGCACTTAAAGGCCCGTCTATCATGCCTGGCGGCCAGAAAGAAGCGTATGAGCTGGTTGCTCCTATTCTGACCAAAATTGCTGCGATTGCCGAAGATGGCGAGCCGTGCGTAACCTATATTGGTGCCGATGGCGCCGGTCACTATGTGAAGATGGTGCACAACGGTATCGAATACGGCGATATGCAGCTGATTGCTGAAGCCTATTCCCTGTTGAAAGGCGGCCTGAACCTGTCTAACGAAGAGCTGGCTACCACCTTCACTGAGTGGAATGAAGGCGAGCTGAGCAGCTACCTAATCGACATCACTAAAGACATCTTCACCAAAAAAGATGAAGAAGGTAAATACCTTGTTGATGTGATCCTCGACGAAGCGGCCAACAAAGGCACAGGTAAATGGACCAGCCAGAGTTCTCTTGATTTGGGCGAACCGCTGTCGCTGATCACCGAATCCGTATTCGCGCGTTACATCTCTTCTCTGAAAGACCAGCGCGTTGCGGCATCTAAAGTGCTGTCTGGCCCGCAGGCTAAACTGGCTGGCGATAAAGCTGAGTTTGTTGAGAAAGTTCGTCGCGCGCTGTATCTGGGTAAAATCGTCTCCTACGCGCAGGGCTTTTCTCAACTGCGCGCAGCCTCCGACGAATACAACTGGGATCTGAACTACGGTGAAATCGCGAAGATCTTCCGCGCGGGCTGCATTATTCGCGCGCAGTTCCTGCAGAAAATCACTGACGCTTATGCTGAAAACAAAGGTATCGCGAACCTGCTGTTGGCTCCGTACTTTAAAAATATCGCTGACGAATATCAGCAAGCGCTGCGTGATGTAGTGGCTTATGCTGTGCAGAACGGTATTCCGGTACCGACCTTCTCTGCAGCGGTAGCCTACTACGACAGCTACCGTTCTGCGGTACTGCCGGCTAACCTGATCCAGGCCCAGCGCGACTACTTTGGTGCACATACGTATAAACGCACCGATAAAGAAGGTGTGTTCCACACTGAGTGGTTCCAAGAGTAACCGTTTTTATTAATAGCCAATAAGTAGAGTTGAATTACTTATTGGCTTAATTAAGTGATGCTGTATTTCTCCATTTTATATATCTGAGTTAATTCTTGCAGTTACTCACTATAAGATCTTGCTAAGCTTAATAGTTTATTGGCTATGCGACAAATACAAAAATGATTGGAATGAGACTAAGTTACACATAATATGGAATTTCAATACTTATATTCAATTCCGCTAGTAAAGTGATTTTATCGCTATTGATATATAATCTTTATAGTTGTATGTTTTTTTCGGGGCATAGCTAATAGTTGGAATATCATGTAAGTTTTCATTGAGTTTACTATAGAGATATTAACTCTCAGTGGGTGATGGTGTTTTCTGGTGTAAACTTCGATAACTTCGTAGATATAGTAAATCTCTCTTCAGTTTTATATGCTGTAGGTGGAGGTAATCCCTATCATAAGCTAAACTCTCAAACCAAAAAATATTGAGGTTTCAATTTCTCTCACTAATTTGTTTGTTACCGCTATATGTGCTATTTACCTTTTTGCTATTCCTGTCAGATATTATTCTATGGCCAATAGATACAAATGGGGTGTGGATACTAAGTCTATTTATAGCTTGTATTATATGTGCATCATACCTACGAATTTATTTAGGCCTAAATGTGAAAGCATTTATATCATCAAAAAATTATGTTTCGGGGCTAAAATAGCAAGGCATTTTTCGACAATAGCAGCGATTCTTTTCACCATTACACTAATGGCGATATTTATCTATACAGGAAACTCGCTTGGTAATATTTTTGAATTAGCGATTGATCCTCGATTAGCCTATCAGACAATGTTGACATACGAGGCAGAAAAAGGAAGCGGAGATTTTATCTTTACATAATACTCTCCATAATAATGGCTCCTTTGTATTATGCGGTCATTCCCTTGATGGTTATGCGCTGGAAATACTTAACAAGAAAGCAAGTATTCTTTGGGTTTGTATTTATATTTGCAATTGGAATGATCTTATTTTTAATCTTCCGAGGTACTGATAGAGAAATTGGTGAGTTAGTCATTCTTCTTGTTAGCATAACGCTTGTATAGATTGCTCAAAAAATTAGAAGTGGCGAGTTTTCGACTTATTAATTTTTTAAGGGTATTCTTAATTCTTATAATTTTGTTTTGTTGTTCTTCATTGTTTTTTTTTAGGAAATATGAGCGGTTGAGTGGAGATCTTGATTTTTGTGTTTATAATATTGCTTACGCCAATCAAAACTCCATATTTCATTCGTTTATGTCGGACGAGATATTTTTTCGGTTAGCATGTTACGTCTTATCTACCCCAGGGATATTATGGACTCTACTTAACATTGGAAATGGATCAGTGTTTTACCTTCTTTGTTGGTCATTCTCCATTCCTTGTTTCAGCAATTGATAAACTATTGAATATTGATTTATATAGTTGCTCGCTTATGGGACAACTAAATGGAGTCGGTTGGAGTGATGGTTATACATGGAGTATCAACTATCCATGGTTGGCTAATGATATTTCCTATTATCTTGTTGTTCCTTTTATATTATTAATTTCTCTGTTCTTAGCAATTGCATGGAAGATGGCTGTATTAGAGATTTTTTTTCTGCTGTGATGGTCTTTATATTTTTTTTTATGGTGTCATTTTTCCACTGCGAGCAACCAACTCGCAATTGCACCTGAAATCTATACTGCATTCATAGTTTGGATTGTTATTTTTATTAAGGATGTTAAGTGGAAAAAAACAGTATGACTCTACATTTTATTAAGTTAGGTAGCAGTAACTTAATAAAAATGTTGGTGGGTTTTATATATCTTAAGATTTTATCAAGTTATATTACTCCGGAAGAGTTTGGTAGTTTAGGACAGTTTTTAACCTTTGTCGCTATTGTTTCCATGTTATCTCTGGGAGGAGGAAATAATGGAATGGTTAAATATTTGTCGGAAAATAAAGGAGATTATAATAGTTGGCTTAAGGTTTTTAATCAGAATTTTACAATTATAGCCATTATAAACATTTTACTGTTTTTTATTTTGTTTTTTTTTGCAAATGAATTTTCATTCTTAATTTTCACAAGTGTTTTGCACGCAGACATAATCCGATATTATGCGATAGTGCAGCTTTTTGTTGCTTTTGGTTTATATTCGAATGTGTTTTTTATTAGTGGTGTTGATACGTGGAATAGCAGTCTGCAGACAGTTTTTAACTCAGCTTTATTTTTGATTACTGTATTGATTGGGGTTTTATTCTTTACTGAAAAAAGTTTGATCTATACAGCTATGTTTGTTAATTTATATATGGGGATATATGGGGTAATATATTTCTTTAAAAAAAGAAAACAATATTGTGGAATTTTTTCATTAACAAGAATAGATTCTGGGTATGTAAAAAAACTATCCGGTTACGCAATGGTTACTATTTCAGGTGCGGTGCTGTGGCCTGTTTCACAATTTATTCTGAGAAAGGAAATTGGTACTGAATTAGGGTGGGGGGTTGTAGGTTACTGGTTCGCAAGCATAAAAATTTCAGATGCTTATATTCAATTTTTTTCTATATTTTTATTAAGTTATCTATATCCTAAGCTTTCATCTGTAAATAAAAAGGACATTAAGGTTAAAAATTTCAAAGGATTCATGGTGTTCTATATACCAATGTTAATTAGTAGCCTTATTGTCGTTTATTTTGGTAGGGATATTATTGTCTGGTTGCTGCTCGGTAAGGAATTTAAGTTAGTAGCAAACTATGTACAATTACAAATCATTGGTGATGTCATTAAGCTTCTGTATAGTTCTCTTCTGATGTACATACTTTCTTGTGGAAAGGTTAAATATTCTATTACGGTAGAGTTTTTGAATTCTATAGTTTTTATAGGTGCTACTTTGCTTTTAATTTCATATGTTGGGTGGCGAGCTCCATTGATAGGATATGTAATAACTCAAAGTATTACTTTGTTGTATGTATATTTTTATTATGAGAAGGTTCGAAAAATTGAATATACTGATATTGTGCAGTAAAATGGATGTTTCTGGGAAATCACCATGGTTAACTAATGAGTTAATAGAACAATTCAAAACCGAAGGTGATGTAGTGGATGTTATATTTAATGACTGGAGTTCCATTAATCTGGAACAGTCTATAGAATTGCCTGATGGGAGTGTTTTTCTTATTCGCCCAAGAAGTAATAAATATGGTAAATTACATAAGTGGCTTACTTCTGGTGTTGGGATGTGGCGTGATGTGTCACAAAAAATAAATAGAGATAGATATGATTTAATTATTCATTTTTCACCTGCGATGACTTGTGGTTTTCTTAACTGGATTTTTAAAAGAAAATATAAATGCACATCTGTTTTTATATTATGGGACTTTTTCCCTTATCATCACTATCAGATAGGGTTGCTGCCCAAACTGTTACTTAAGCCTTTCTCATTGATTGAAAAATTTTACATCTATAAAAGTGATTTTGTTGGGTTGATGAGTCAGCGTAATATGGAGTATTTCAATAATAAATACCCTGACTATTGCGGTGAAAAGAAAATAATTCCCATATGGGGGCCAAATGAAATATTTCAGGAAAACACATGCCTAAGTTTGATTAAAGAAAAATATCATATTGCTGGTGATGATTTTGTCTGTGTGTTTGGTGGACAATTAGAAGCTGGACGTGGTATTGATAGTATATTAGATATTAAAAAGAATATAAACTCTGATAGAGTTAAGTTTATTATATTGGGAAGTGGTTCATTAAAGTCTGACGTTGAGAAAAGAATCTTTGATGAAAATATTAAAAATGTTCTGTTATATGACTATGTTCCACGTGATGAATATTTGGCGTTGGTGTCAGCATGTCAATTAGGAATAGTTGCTACAGTCGATAATGTTGATGTTCCTACATTTCCATCAAAAACTATTGATTATTTTAGGTGTTCCATTCCCGTTATTTCTTTAGTTGAGGAATCTACTGACTATGGAACGTTTGTTGAGAAAGTAGCCTGTGCTGGATATAGTTTTACCCATAAACAAATTGATGAGGTCGTTAACTGTATACAAACAATGATGAATAATCCCTCCCATTGTAAAGAATTAGGTAAAAATGGTGCGGAATACTATCAGGCGAATTTGGCAGTTAAGTTTATTACTAAGAGATTAAAATCAGCGTTAAATCCCTAAATCATAAAACAATGCCGGAGGAGTCTATAGACTCCCCCTGAATTTATGGAAAATGTTGTCTGAGATGGATTTTATGTCTGGTTCCATGTAGCTGTATCCGCCGGAGAAAAGGATAACCAGCGGCTTCTCGACCTCATCCGTGGCACTTATACGCTGAGAAGTGGAGTTCATGGTTACCGCCGGATCTACGGTGTTCTTTCTGAAATCTGTGAGGTGTGCTGCAGCAACCGTGATGCTTGAGTTACGAGGAAAATAGGATACAGATATACATGGTTATAAGGTGCCTGGCGGACTCCGACTCGACCATCACTTATAGTGTCTAATTGCTTACAGCATGAATTTACTGCTCTGAAGCTTCATCAAGTGAGGACAACCGATATTACTTACAGTGTGCCCGGAGTTCAGGGCGGGCATGGATGCTCAAATGAACCACGAGTCTGTCTGGAATATTGAACCGGTAACTCACGATGAGAAACCCAATAATCCCACCGGGTGTGACGGTGGTGAACCTTAGCGGCAGTGATCTGCGGCATGCCCGCAGGGTGATGTAACCCGCTGACAACGGGGATTGAGGCGAGATCACTAAGCCAAGATGATCCTCAAGGTTAAGTGCTGAAAGGCTGAAGAACATGAACCCGTTAATCCGCCTCTGTGGGTTGAAAACGTCACCATGGCCTACGTGATCTGACAGGCCGTGCAGGAGGAACTAGCAGTGATACCTAAGCACTGCCGGTCGAAGGTGTTTTGACATGTATGCGAAACATCGGGGCAGCAGCGTCGATCACGCTCGCGTTGCTGACTTCTGCCAACTTGCGGCAAGCAAGGATAAAGAGTGCGACGGGCAGCCTCCTCAGTATGTCTGAGTCCAGGCAGATAAACCGGGGAAGGTCAGCGACGGATGTTAAGGAGGCATGGCTCCGATGACGGGCTGGCTGGCGGAGCTTCCGTAGTAGTCCGCGATGGGGAAAGCCCATTACATGGCGAAGGGAAGCAGTTTAAATGTGTTTGCGACGTGAATTAACTGACCTAACGAGGTGAAGACCTTTGATAATCAGCGAAATGCAACGCAAGCTTGCCACATGGGCAGCCACCGACCCGTCCCGACGGATTGAACGGCTGCTGCGTCTGATAACACAACCAGAATGGCTGGCTGAAGCGGCGCGGATCACACTTTCATCAAAGGGGGCGCATACCCCCGGCGTTGATGGCGTGAACAAAACAATGCTACAGGCCAAACTGGCTGTTGAGTTGCAAATCCTCAGGGATGAATTACTCTCAGGTCACTACCAGCCCCTGCCAGCCAGACGGGTTTACATCCCTAAAAGCAACGGCAAACTGCGACCACTGGGTATCCCCGCGCTGCGGGATCGTATTGTTCAGCGGGCAATGCTGATGGCGATGGAGCCGATCTGGGAGAGTAATTTTCATACGCTCTCGTATGGCTTCCGGCCTGAACGTAGCGTCCATCACGCGATCCGTACGGTGAAATTACAACTCACCGACTGTGGGGAAACACGGGGGCGCTGGGTTATTGAAGGTGACCTGTCCAGCTACTTCGACACAGTACATCACCGGCTGCTGATGAAAGCCGTGCGTCGCAGGATCAGCGACGCACGTTTCATGACTCTGCTGTGGAAAACAATCAAGGCGGGACATGTTGATGTCGGTCTCTTTCGGGCGGCCAGTGAAGGCGTGCCGCAAGGTGGCGTAATATCGCCGCTGCTGTCGAATATCATGCTGAATGAGTTCGATCAGTATCTGCATGTACGCTACCTGAGCGGGAAAGCCAGAAAGGATCGCTGGTACTGGAATAACAGTATCCAGCGAAGCCGAAGCACCGCAGACAGAGAAAACTGGCAGTGGAAACCAGCTGTAGCGTACTGTCGGTATGCCGATGACTTCGTGCTTATCGTCAAAGGCACCAAAGCACAGGCAGGGGCCATCAGGGAGGAGTGTCGGGGTGTGCTCGAAGGCAGTCTGAAACTCAGGCTGAACATGGATAAGACTAAAATCACCCATGTTAATGACGGCTTTATCTTTCTGGGACATAGGATCATTCGTAAACGCAGTCGTTATGGCGATATGCGGGTGGTCTCGACGATCCCACAGGAGAAAGCCAGAAACTTCGCTGCATCGCTGACAGCACTGTTATCAGGCAGTTACAGTGAAAGCAAAGTCGATATGGTTGAACAACTCAACCGAAAACTGAAAGGCTGGGCTGCGTTCTATCAGTTCGTTGATTTTAAGGCCAAAGTCTTCAGTTATATCGACCGTGTCGTGTTCTGGAAGCTGGCTCACTGGCTGGCCCGCAAATACCGTACAGGTATAGCTTCCCTGATGAGGTGGTGGTGTAAATCACCGAAACCGGGTCATAGTAAAACGTGGGTTTTATTTGGTAAAACCAACCACGGCAAGCTCAGTGGCGAAATCCTGTGCCGGCTGGTAGGGCAAGGCAAGAAGCTGTTCCGCTGGCGTCTGCCTGAAGGTAATCCCTATCTGAGGATGGAAACCAGAAACACGTATACATCGCGCTACACTGAAGTGGCAATGGCGTTCGCCAGTGTTTAAATGGAGAGCCGGATGCGCTGAAAGGTGCTCGTCCGGTTCGGGGAGGAGAGGCAGGGAAATAGTCCGACTACGCCCTGCCTCTTACTCTACTCAGTATCTGGCAGGACTGATTGAATCAGGCCATAGTCATAAATGGTGGGCTGAACGATGAAATCCAAACTGTTACGAGTGCTGTCGTTGGATGCACTTGAATTGCGGTCTGGCGGCGAAAACATCATGGTGTGCAGAGATCAGGGGAATGAGCATGGCCACTGTTCTATTGCGTTAATAATCAGGCACTGAGCATGGGCCGCTGCAGGGAAAATCCTGTACCTGAGTTGTTCTCTGAAAAGAACACATCAGGAAGAAGTTATATAAAATTTGTAGCATGGCCAGTGGATATCTTCGATTACATTGAAGTGTTCTACAACTGTAACCGACGCCATAGTCATTTTGGTGGTGTCAGTATGAAAGCCTTCGGATAGGTATCATCGTGAGCATAGAATAGAACTGTATACCAGAGCGACTGTATTCCACCATTTTCATGATGATTAATGCTACTTTTTAACTTGATTATGGGGAGGAATGGGTGTTCTAACGTTCAAAACCACAGCGCGTAGTTATACAATCACTACCTGCAGATTAATCTGATTTAATCATCCATAATTTCCAGCCCCGAAGTTTATTATCGGCCTTCTTTGTGCCCAAGATGCCGAGGTTCTGTGGTATCGCTGAAATTGCGAACCGTTAATTGGGCCTTAACATCCTCCCGGTAACAGGACTCAACCTTGACATTAACTAGATGTCAGAGTTAAAAAACTAATTCTTGTGATGGTCGATGGACTTTCACCGTGGTTTAACTCAAAAAAGTTTCTATCAAATGAAAATAACTATTTCCGGTACCGGTTATGTCGGCTTATCCAACGGTATTCTGATTGCCCAGCACCATGAAGTGGTTGCTCTGGATATCGTCCCGACTAAGGTTGAGATGCTGAATCAGAAAAAATCGCCGATCGTTGATAAGGAGATCGAAGAATATCTGGCGACAAAACAGCTGAATTTCCGTGCAACGACCGATAAGTATGATGCTTACCGCGACGCGGACTACGTTATCATCGCGACACCGACTGATTACGATCCGAAGACCAACTACTTCAACACCTCCAGCGTCGAGTCAGTGATCCTCGATGTGGTCGAAATCAACCCAAATGCGGTGATGGTAATTAAATCAACGATTCCGGTTGGCTTTACGAACTCCATTAAAGAACAGTTGGGCATCGACAATATATTCTTTTCTCCAGAATTCCTGCGTGAAGGTAGTGCACTGTACGACAACCTGCATCCGTCCCGTATCGTTATTGGTGAACGTTCTGAACGCGCCGAGCGTTTTGCCGCGTTGCTGCAGGAAGGTGCGGTTAAAAAAGACATTCCAACTCTGTTTACCGACTCGACTGAGGCTGAAGCCATCAAGTTGTTCGCTAACACCTATCTGGCGTTACGTGTGGCCTACTTTAACGAACTGGATAGCTATGCAGAAAGCCTTGGTTTGAACTCACGGCAGATTATTGAAGGTGTGTGCCTGGATCCGCGTATCGGTAATCACTACAACAACCCGTCATTCGGTTATGGTGGCTACTGCTTGCCGAAAGATACTAAGCAGTTGCTGGCGAACTATGCGTCTGTGCCGAATAACATTATTGGCGCGATCGTTGATGCGAACCGTACGCGCAAAGACTTTATTGCAGATTCCATCCTGGCGCGTAAGCCCAAAGTGGTCGGCGTGTACCGTTTGATCATGAAAAGTGGTTCCGATAATTTCCGGGCATCATCGATTCAGGGCATCATGAAGCGCATTAAGGCCAAGGGCGTTACGGTCATCATCTACGAACCAGTAATGTCGGAAGATGAATTCTTTCACTCTCGTGTGGTGTGTGACCTGGAGGCGTTTAAGCAGGAAGCCGATGTGATAATCTCTAACCGCATGGCCGATGAGTTGGTGGACGTTGCAAGTAAAGTCTATACCCGTGATTTGTTTGGTAATGACTAAATCTGATCCGACTTTCTTTAATTCTGCCAGATGATTTCAAGGTATGTCTTTTGCGGGTCTTACCAACTTTTAGAAATGACCTCAACGGTTAACGTTGTGGTCATTCTCTTCCGTAGTTGTGTTCAAACGTTTAAAGCCCTGTCAATAGGGCTAGAAAATGCTGAGATTTTGAATAAAGGGTTTCTAAAAGTGGTTTCATTTTTGCTGCTACTTGTTATAACTTTTTAGTGGCTTTAATATCTTGTTATCATGGGCTTATTGAGGTGACAATGAAAAAAATATATGGCGTTGTTGGGGCAGGTGGTTTTGGCCGTGAGGCTATCCCTCTTGTAAAAAAAATGATCGATGATTCAGGGGAAACCTCTGAACTGGTTTTTATTGATGATAACGATGCGCTTGATAAGGTCAATGGTTATAAGGTAATGTCCTTAAAGGACTTCCTTGATTCAGATTTCGAAGAAAAGTTATTCAATATTGCAATCGGCGATAGCCAGATACGCGAAAGAATTTCTGCGGAAATGATCGCCAAGGGGGCCAAAGCCTTCACTATTGCTCATGATAATGTTGTTATTCTTGATAATACAATAATTGGTGAGGGGGCGATATTATGTCCATTCGTTACTGTGACATCAAACGCGAAGATAGGTAAATTCTTCCATGCCAATATTTATTCCTATGTTGCACATGATTGCATTATAGGAGACTACGTTACTTTTGCACCTTCAGTAAAATGTAATGGCAGTGTTGTCATAGAAGATCATGCCTATATAGGGACTGGAGTAGTCATAAAACAAGGTACGCCTAAGCGTCCTATTGTCATTGGAAAGGGGGCTATTGTGGGTATGGGGGCCGTTGTTACTAAGAGTGTACCTCCTGGGGTTACAGTTTTTGGCAATCCAGCTAAGCCTCTTGGAAAGGGATGAACAATGATTAGTAATAGTGTTTCAATCGAGGAAATACAAGTTGGCATGAGCGCAAGTTATACTCAAACTATAACTGATGCTGATATCAAAGCGTTTGCTGGAGTATCTGGGGATCATAATCCTGTACATGTCAGCGATACCTATGCTTCAGAATCCAGGTTTGGTAAACGTATTGCGCATGGTTTAATATCAGCAGGTTTCTTTTCTGCATTATTCGGAACCAGATTACCAGGTTATGGTTGTGTATATGCTTCACAAACGCTCAATTTCAAGTATCCTGTTTTTATTGGCGATACGGTACTAGCTACTGTGACTGTAAAATCAGTTGATATAGAAAAGAGAAAGATTACTTTTGATACCATCTGTCAAGTTGGAAGGAAAAAAGTAATTACTGGAGAAGCAGAGATCTATATTCCTGAAAAGAAATGATAGGCATAGTTCAGAGCTTAAATTTGTACTGAATGTAAAAAGACCACTAAGTACAGAGGAGATTTATGATGCTTATCATAAGATAGAATTCAGACCATGTAGAAGAGCAAAAATCCGTTATCCCATAGTGGCTACGGATTTTTGCACAATCAGTGGGGTATTTAGGGATTTAGTAAATACTTAGCTTTAGCATTCATTATGTTACACTTTATAAAACACGCGGTACCAGTCAACAAAGTTCTTCACCCCATCATTTACCGTGGTTTCAGGTTTAAAACCAATTACCTCATACAGCGCTTGAGTGTCTGCGCTGGTTTCCAGCACATCACCTGGCTGTAGTGGTAGCATGTTTTTCTTCGCTTCAATACCCAGAGCATCTTCCAGAGCCTGGATATAGTCCATTAGCTCAACCGGTGAACTATTGCCGATATTGTAGACGTGATAGGGCGCAATGCTGGCTGCTGGCGTGCCTGTTTCAACGGTCCATTGTGTGTCTGCGTGTGGAATGACATCCTGCAGGCGAATGATTGCTTCTGCGATATCATCAATATAGGTAAAGTCACGCTTCATTTTGCCATAGTTATAGACGTCAATACTCTTTCCTTCTAGCATCGCTTTGGTGAACTTGAACAGCGCCATATCAGGACGACCCCAAGGACCGTACACGGTAAAGAAACGCAACCCGGTTGTGGGCAATCCGTACAGATGGGAATAAGTATGAGCCATCAGTTCGTTGGCTTTTTTGGTTGCCGCATACAGAGATACGGGGTGATCAACGGAATCATCCGTTGAGAAAGGCATTTTGCGATTCAGGCCGTAAACTGAACTGGATGAGGCATAGAGTAAATGCTGAATTTTATTATGGCGACACCCTTCCAGTATGTTCAGAAAGCCCGTGAGATTTGAGTCTGCGTAGGCATGCGGGTTTTCGAGTGAATAACGTACGCCAGCCTGTGCGGCGAGATGAATCACACGTTCAAAATGACCGGATGCGAAAAGTTCACTCATACCCTCGCGGTCGGCTAAATCAATTTTATGAAACTGGAAACCAGGCTGTGCCAGTAATTCCAGACGAGCTTGTTTAAGGCTGACGTCGTAGTAATCGTTCAGGTTATCAATACCGACTACTTGATGGCCAGCCTCAAGGAGGCGTTTGCTAACGTGGAAGCCGATGAAACCAGCGGCACCCGTAACCAGGTATTTCATGTTTATTCCTCTTTTTGGCTAAATTATAGCCAGGCACCAACAGGTGCTACTAAAAAGTGGAATGATACCGTTAGATGGTAAAAAAGCTAATTGTTATATTATTTACACCTACCATTTTTACTGGTCAGAAGGTAAGTATTCACGATATGAATTCAATAAAATGAATTGTAAAGTATAACGATTAGCGGGCATGAAACCTGTGTGTTGATGGTTTTTTGCGCATGAAGATGGTCTTTGAGTATTGACACTTTTGTTTAATCGTATCGTTTTTCAGTAGTGATTGAAATACCAATCAAAATCCCTGAAACAATTTGATTTTTTTATCATTAATCCTATGGCATTACCTCAATTTATAGCTAAACTGATCCCAGTTTAAGTCTTTCCTTATCTAGGGTTTCTATGTCTGTAAGTGATAACAACATGTCCGGGCGCAGTCACGATCCGGAACAGATTGATCTGATTGATTTACTGGTACAGTTGTGGCGTGGGAAAGTAACAATCGTTACCGCAATTGTTATTGCCATAGTGCTTGCTGTGGGCTATTTGGCTGTTGCTAAGGAGAAATGGACCTCAACAGCCATTATTACTCAACCGGATGTGGGTCAGATCGCCACATATAACAACGCCCTCAATGTGTTGTATGGTGCCAGTGCGCCTAAGACCACTGAACTTCAGGCAAATGTGATCGGGCGATTCAGCACCTCTTTATCCGCATTGGCTGAAATGCTAGATAATCAGGAAAAACCAGAAAAACTGACGATTGATCAGTCTGTTAAAGGTCAACCACTGCCGTTGGCGATTTCTTATGTGAGTGGCTCACCAGAAGATGCTCAGCGTCAACTGGCTGAATACATTCAACAAACAGATGAAAAGGTTGCTAAAGAGCTGGAGCTTGATCTGGTTGATAATATCAGGTTGCAAACAACCACGATTCAGGACTCTTTGAAAACTCAGGAAGTGGTCGCGCAGGAGCAAAAAGATCTGCGAATTAAGCAAATTCAGGAAGCGCTGCGTTATGCAGAGCAGGCCGGGGTGACTAAGCCGCAAATTCAGCAGACGCAGGATGTGACACAGGACAGTATGTTCCTGTTGGGTAGTGATGCCCTGAAGTCCATGATTGAGCACGAATCTACACGCCCTTTGATATTGTCTGATAACTACTTCCAGACCAAACAAAAGCTGTTGGATATCGAAAGTCTTAAGCTTGAAGGGGCTGAGTTACACGCCTACCGCTATGTGATGAAACCAGCGTTACCGATTCGTCGTGACAGCCCGAAAAAAGCGATTACCCTCGTGCTGGCGGTTCTGCTCGGTGGGATGATTGGTGCCGGTGTGGTGCTGGGGCGAAATGCTCTGCGTGGTTACAAAGCCAAAGCTGAGTAAGTCTAAAGCTGATAACAAAAAACCGGGCTCTGCCCGGTTTTTTACGTCTGCAACTTACTGATGACGTTTGCGTAAATTCTCAATCACCGTCGTCAGGTCGAGGTTCTGGTCCTGCAGCAGCACCAGCAGGTGATACATCAGATCAGAGGCTTCATTTGTCAGCTCAAAACGGTCGTTCACCGTCGCAGCCAGCGCGGTT
Source organism: Citrobacter sp. Cpo091 (assembly GCF_030332645.1). Lineage (NCBI taxonomy): Bacteria > Pseudomonadati > Pseudomonadota > Gammaproteobacteria > Enterobacterales > Enterobacteriaceae > Citrobacter > Citrobacter sp. Cpo091. The sequence continues at coordinate 70,958 of NZ_JAOWHL010000040.1, read as the reverse complement.
TCTACGCCTTCTTCGCCCACTTTCTGCGCGATGCGTTTGGTGCCGCTGGCATACAGTTTCGCGGTGTAGGAGCTGGCCGGGTCAGCGGTTTTACGTTCGGCCAGCAGTTGCTCAAGCTGATACAGGAACAGCCACTGGTGGCTTGCGTCACCAAAGCAGCTTGAGGTACCTTTATGGCAGGTTGGGCCAATCGGGTTAACCAGCACCAGCAGGGTGTCGTTGTCGCAGTCAGGCGCAATGCTCACCACATTCAGGAAGTGACCGGAGGTCTCTCCTTTGGTCCACAGGCGCTGTTTGGTCCGTGAGAAAAAGGTCACTTTGCCGCTTTCGAGCGTTTTATCCAGCGCCTCCGGGTTCATATACCCCAGCATCAATACTTCACCGGAAACCGCATGCTGCACGATGACTGGCATCAGTCCGTCGGTTTTTTCCCAGTCCAGCTCGCGGCATTGTTGCTTCGTTAACATATCCTGATCTCCACGCCCTGTGTTGCCAGGTACGCTTTTAATTCGCCAATATTGATAATTTGCTTGTGGAAGACGGAGGCGGCAAGCGCGCCGTCAACGTCGGCATCCCGGAAGGCTTCCAGGAAGTGTTCCATGGTGCCCGCACCGCCGGAGGCAATCAGCGGAACGTGGCAAACATCACGCACTTTTTTCAGTTGCTCCAGGTCATAACCGTTACGTACGCCGTCCTGGTTCATCATGTTCAGGACGATTTCGCCCGCGCCGCGTTTTTGGACCTCCTGCACCCAGTCCAGTGTTTCCCACTGCGTGACGCGGGTACGGCTTTCATCTCCGGTATACTGATTTACATGATATTTGCCGGTTTCGGCGTCATACCAGGTATCAATGCCCACCACGATGCACTGCACGCCAAAGCGATCAGCCAGACGGGTGATAAGTTCCGGTTCGGCCAGCGCCGGGGAGTTGATGGAGATTTTGTCCGCCCCGAAGGAGAGAATGCGCGCCGCATCGTCGATGGATTTAATGCCACCGGCAACACAGAACGGAATATCGATCACTTCCGCCACGCGTGATACCCAGCTTTTATCCACTACGCGTCCATCGCTGGAAGCGGTGATATCGTAGAACACCAGTTCATCTGCGCCTTCATCGGCATAGCGTTTTGCCAGCGGGACAATGTCGCCAATAATCTCGTGATTGCGGAACTGGACGCCTTTTACCACCTGCCCATCACGGACGTCCAGACAAGGAATTATGCGTTTTGCCAGCATTGAATGGCCTCCTCAACGGTGAACTTACCTTCCAGCAGGGCTCGTCCGACGATCACGCCACGAACACCAGTCCCGCGCAGGGCCGCTACGTCCTCGATTCCGCCAATGCCGCCAGATGACTGAAACGCCACCTGCGGGTATTTGGCGCACACTTCTTCATACAGTGCGACGTTTGAGCCTGCCAGCGTACCGTCGCGGGAGATATCGGTGCACAGCACGTGCTTCAGGCCGACGGGTAAATAGGTCTCAACCAGTTCTTCCAGTGAAACCCCTGAATCTTCCTGCCAGCCACTGACCGCAACCTGTTTATTCCCGTGCTCGTCAATACGAACGTCCAGCGCCAGTACCAGCGCATCGGCACCAAAACGGGCAAACCAGCTCTTGACTATCTCGGGGGATTTTACCGCCGTCGAACCCACCACCACGCGCGCCACACCTGCGTCAAGAAGCGCCGCCACGTCTGCTTCCGTACGCACGCCGCCGCCAACCTGTACCGGAACATTGACGCCAGCGACCAGCGTTTTGATCAGCGGGATCTGGCGCTGTGCCGGGTCTTTCGCGCCGGTTAAATCAACCAGGTGCAGCACTTCAGCACCCTGGGCGGCATAATCCTGCAAACGGGGGAGAGGATCGTTGCCGTAATCACGTTGCTTAGCGTAATCGCCCTGATGAAGACGCACCACCGTGCCGTCGATTAAATCTAATGCCGGAATAATCATTACATCTCCAGAAAGTTTTTCAGCAACTGTGCCCCAGCCGCGCCCGAACGTTCCGGGTGAAACTGTACGCCAAAGAAATTGTCCTTTTGTACTGCCGCGGTAAACGGTTCGCCGTAATTGCACTGGGCGATGGTCCACGGGTTTACCGGCATAGCGTAGCTGTGAACAAAGTAGAAATAGGCGCCATCTTCAATGCCCTGGAACAGACGATTTCCCGCCTGCGGATAGACGCGATTCCAGCCCATATGCGGCAGCGGCAGACCGAAATCGGTCATCTTCGGGACGTCCTGCTCAATAATGCCCAGCAGGGAGACACCGTTACTCTCTTCGCTGCGGCGGCCCAGCAGTTGCATACCTAAACAGATCCCCAGTACCGGTTGCGTGCAGGCTTTAATCAGTTCAATCAGTTCGCGCTCGTGCAACTGGTCCATAGCCGCCTGCGCGGTGCCGACGCCCGGCAGAAACAGTTTATCGGCGCGCAGCACCACGTCCGGGTCACGGCTGACAACCGGGTCGTATCCATGGCGTTCGACGGCGGATTTTACCGAGTGCAGGTTGGCGCAACCGGTGTCCAGAATCACCACGTTCATCACAGCACTCCTTTTGAGGAGGGCAGCGTGTCGCCTTCTACACGAATCGCCTGACGCAGCGTACGGCCAAAGGCTTTAAACAGGCTCTCCACACGGTGGTGGTCATTTTTGCCTTTGGTTTTCAGGTGCAGGGTGACGCCCATAGTGTAAGAGAGTGAACGGAAGAAGTGTTCGATCATCTCCGTGCTCAGATCGCCCACGCGCTGGTAGGTAAACTCCGCGCGGTACTCCAGGTGTGGACGGCCGGAGATATCCAGCGCGCAACGTGCCAGACACTCATCCATCGGCAGCACAAAACCAAAACGGTTGATGCCGCGTTTATCGCCTAACGCCAGCTTTAAGGCTTCGCCCAGCGCCAGACCGGTATCTTCAACGGTGTGGTGATCGTCTATATACAGATCGCCCTTGACGGCAATCTCCATGCGAAAACCGCCGTGGGTGGCGATTTGATCCAGCATGTGGTCAAAGAAGCCAACGCCGGTATTGATTTTGCTGCGGCCTTCGCGGTCCAGCCAGACTTTGACGTCAATCTGCGTTTCTTTAGTATTACGCTCAACGTGTGCGTAGCGGTCACGTTTGGTCAACTGCTCGCCGATCATCGCCCAGTTCAGGGTATCGCGATGGTAACGCAATCCGCTAATGCCCATGTTTTCCGCGAGCTGAATATCGGTCGCCCGATCGCCAATGACGTAGCTGTTCGCCATATCCATGGCCTGTTCAACCAGATACTGTTCAACCAGCTTCACTTTTGGCTTACGGCAATCGCAATCGTCCGCTGGCAGGTGCGGGCAAATCAGTACCTCATCAAACTTCACGCCCTGAGAGGTGAAAATTTGCATCATCAGGTTATGCGGACCGTCAAAATCAGCCTGCGGGAAACTCTGGGTTCCGAGTCCATCCTGGTTAGTGATCATAACCAGCTTAAAACCTGCTTTTTGCAGTTTCAGCAAAACGGGAACAACTTCCGGCTCGAAGGCGAGTTTGTCAAAGCGATCGACCTGAAAGTCACTTGGCGGTTCGGAAATCAGGGTTCCATCACGGTCAATAAAAAGATACTTCTGGCTCATACTTGCTCCGCACGTAAGGCGTCAATGACGCGCTGGCTCTCTTCACGGGTTCCGACAGTAATTCGCAGGCAGCCGCTTAACGAAGGTTGTTTATTCTGATCTCGTAAGATAATGCCCTGATCCCACAAAGATTTAAATACGCTGCTTGATGCGGTGAAGCGCGCCAGAACATAGTTGGTTTCAGAATTGAATACCTGCTCTACACAACGAATTGTTTTCAGGTTATCTACCAGATACTGACGCTCTTCGAGGATCTGCTCTACGCGTTTACGCATGGCGGAAATCCCTTGCGGCGTCAGCGCCTGGGCGGCGATATCTGCCACCGGCGTAGAGAGCGGGTAAGGGGCAATCACTTTTAACAGCAGATTGATAACCTCTTCATTCGCCAGCGTAAACCCGCAACGTAAACCGGCGAGAGCAAACGCTTTGGACAGCGTGCGTAAAATCACCAGGTGCGGATATTCAGACAGCCAGCCTGCCAGCGTGGCCTGCGGGCAAAACTCGATATACGCTTCATCGGCCACCACGATAGCTTTACCCTGCGTCATTTCGAGCAGTGAACGCAGATCCTGCGGGTTTATCAGTTGACCGGTTGGGTTATTAGGGCTGCATACGTAGACCACCTTCACGCCATCAAGCTTGTCCGCGATGCCTTGCAAATCAAGTTGCCAGCTATCAAGGGTTGGAACGGTGCGGCACTCAACGCCAATCGTTTCGGCGCTGACGCTGTACATGCCGTAAGTCGGCGGGCAGTAGAGAATGGCATCTTTACCGGGTTCGCAAAAAGCGCGCACCAGCAGTTCGATCCCTTCATCTGCGCCGCGGCTGACCAGCACCTGCTCCGGTTTGACGCCAGCATACTGCGCGTAATTCTCAATCACAGCTTTCGGCTGGCATTCAGGGTAGCGGTTCAGCGTTTGCTGAGTGAGCTGGAACTCAACGGCGGTTGGGTACTCATTCGCGTTGAGCCAGACATCGCCGTTACCGCCGAGACGACGGGCAGACTGATAGGGCGTTAATTCGCGAACATTCTTACGGGCTAAATCAGTGACGCTGAGAAAGTTGTCAGTGCTCATGCTTGCTCCTTCAGGGCGTTAACGCGCAGGGTGACGGCATTTTTGTGGGCAGTCAGTCGTTCAGCAGCGGCCAGTGTTTCAATGGTTGAGGCCAGGGCAGAGAAACCTTGTGGGGTTAATTCCTGTACGGTCATCCGTTTCTGGAAATCAGCCAGCCCAAGGCTTGAGCAGGTCGCGGTATAGCCGTAGGTCGGAAGAACGTGGTTGGTGCCAGAAGCATAGTCGCCTGCGGATTCCGGCGACCAGTCGCCGAGGAACACCGAACCGGCGCTGGTGATCTCATCAACCAGTTCACGCGCGTTGCGGGTCTGAATAATCAGGTGTTCCGGACCGTAGGCGTTAGATATTTCAACGCACTGCGCCAGATCTTTCGCCACGATTAAGCGGCTGGCTGAGAGCGCCTGACGTGCGGTCTCAGCGCGGGAAAGCTCAGCGAGCTGGCGTTCAACGGCTTTGGCAACGCGTTCGGCAAGCGTAGCGTCTGGCGTCAGGAGAATAACCTGCGAATCAGGGCCGTGTTCGGCCTGAGAAAGCAGGTCAGAGGCAACAAAGTCCGGCGTCGCACCGCTGTCGGCGATAACCAGCACTTCGGACGGGCCAGCAGGCATGTCGATGGCCGCACCGTCAAGACGCTGGCTGACCTGGCGTTTGGCTTCGGTCACATATGAATTGCCCGGCCCGAAGATTTTATCGACCTTAGGAATAGATTCGGTGCCCAGCGCCAGCGCGGCAATAGCCTGCGCACCGCCCACATTAAACACCTCTTTTACGCCACACAGCTGCGCGGCGTAGAGGATTTCATCGGCAATCGGCGGCGGTGAGCACAGTACCACTTTTTTGCAGCCGGCGATGCGCGCCGGGGTCGCCAGCATTAATACGGTAGAAAACAGCGGTGCCGAACCTCCAGGAATATACAGGCCCACGGAAGCGATAGGGCGGGTAACCTGCTGGCAACGCACGCCTGGCTGGGTCTCGATATCCACCGGTGGCAGGATCTGCGCGGTGTGGAAAGTATCAATATTACGCACCGCCGCCTGCATGGCTTGTTTCAGTTCGTCGCTCAGGCGACTGCTGGCTTGCTGGATTTCTTCCTCGGTCACGCGCAGCGCGCCAACCTCGGTTTTATCGAACTTTGCGCTGTATTCACGCAGCGCCCGGTCGCCGTTATTTTTGACGTTCTCAAGGATCTCGGCCACCGTACGGCTGATGCTTTCAGAGGCGGAAATCGCCGGGCGCATCAGCAGTTCGCGCTGCTGCTCAGGGCTATAGCTATTCCAGTCAATCAGGGTATTGAAGCTCATGGTCGTTACTCCATCATCGGGTGTTGCCGGATGGCGGCGCTGCCTTATCCGGCCTACAAGACCCGTAATATCAATGATTGTGACAATTCTTGTAGGCCTGATAAGCGAAGCGCCATCAGGCATCAGATCACTCCATCATCTTCTCAATCGGCAACACCAGAATTGAGCTGGCACCGAGCGCTTTCAGTTTTTCCATTGTTTCCCAGAACAGGGTTTCGCTGCTGACCATGTGCATGGCAACACGCTGCTGGTCGCCTGCCAGAGGCAGAATGGTAGGGCGCTCAGCGCCGGGCAGCAGGGCGATGACCTCGTCCAGACGCTCGCTCGGCGCGTGCATCATGATGTATTTGGATTCACGGGCCTGAATAACCCCCTGGATACGGGTTAGCAGTTTGTCGATCAGTTGTTGCTTGGCTTCGGCCATTTCGCCGTCGCGCTGAATCAGACAGGCTTTAGAGCGGTAGATCACTTCTACTTCGCGCAGACCGTTGGCTTCAAGCGTTGCGCCGGTGGACACCAGATCGCAAATCGCATCAGCCAGACCCGCACGGGGAGCGACTTCTACTGAGCCGTTTAACAGACAAGATTTAAACGAAACTCCTTTCTGATCGAGATAACGTTTGAGCAGGTGTGGGTAAGAGGTCGCGATACGTTTACCGTTCAGCGCTGCCGGGCCATCCCAGGCTTCATCAACCGGGGTAGCCAGCGAGAGACGGCAGCCGCCGAAGTCCAGACGGCGCAGAGTAAAATAGCGAGGGTCTTCACCCTGTGCCCGGCGGTTGAGCAGTTCCTCTTCCAGAACATTTTCCCCGATGATGCCGAGGTCAACGACACCGTCCATCACCAGACCCGGGATATCGTCATCACGCACGCGCAGAATATCGATCGGCATGTTCTCCGCCATCGCAATCAGGCGCTGGGTGTGAAGATTAATTTTAATGCCGCAACGGGCCAGTAATTCGCGTGAATCATCGCTTAAGCGGCCTGATTTCTGCATAGCTATGCGTAAACGGGTGTTGTCTAACATTCTTTATTCCTCGTTATCCTGTCTGAATCAGTTTGGGTCACGCACAAAAAAAAGCCCCCGGAAGAAATCTTCCGGGGGCTTTCTCATACGCTCATACACCGCTGGAAGATTTAAACGTCTCCCAGCACACATCGCCTGAAAGACTAGTCAGGATGATGGTGATGATGGTGTTTGAATTGAGCGCGTGTCATAAATTTTCTCGATGAATGTTTATTCATTTGATGTCTTTTAACCTAAACCACTTTAGCTACGGAAAGCAAGGGCTTTTTTTGATCATTAATTCATTTCATATTGATACTATGAATTGTCAGCCACCGTGGGCTGGCGTAGCCTTGCGTTATAGGCCAAAAGTCAGGAGAGAAGGCATGAAAAAGGTCGCAATTGTCGGGTTAGGTTGGTTAGGCATGCCGTTAGCCATGTCGCTGGCGGCGAGAGGCTGGCAGGTTACCGGCAGCAAAACCACATTGGATGGGGTGGAAGCGGCCCGCATGAGCGGTATCGAGAGTTATTCGCTGCGCCTGGAACCTGAACTGGTCTGTGAGGCTGACGATCTCGATGCACTGATGGACGCCGATGCGCTGGTTATTACGCTGCCTGCGCGTCGTAGCGGTCCTGGGGAAGCATTTTACCTGCAGGCCATGCAGGAACTGGTCGACAGCGCGCTGGCGTATCGGATCCCACGAATTATTTTTACCAGTTCGACGTCAGTCTATGGTGACGTTCAAGGCACAGTGAAAGAGGGGACGCCGCGTAATCCGGTCACGGCGAGCGGTCGTGTCCTGAAAGAACTTGAAGACTGGTTGCACAATTTGCCAGGCACGTCGGTGGATATTTTGCGTCTGGCCGGGTTGGTCGGTCCGGGAAGACATCCTGGTCGCTTCTTTGCCGGCAAGACGGCACCAGACGGACATCATGGCGTCAATCTGGTGCATCTGGACGATGTGGTTTCTGCCATCACGTTACTGCTGCAAGCGCCTAAAGGGGGACACATCTATAATATATGTGCGCCTATGCATCCGGCGCGTAACGTGTTCTATCCGCAGATGGCCCGCCAGTTGGGGATGGAGCCGCCGGAATTTCGCGGCGGTACGGATAACGGTAAAGGTAAAGTCATTGATGGCAACCGTATTTGTAATGAGCTTGGGTTTGAGTACCAGTATCCTGACCCGCTGGTGATGCCGATGGAGTGACAATCCAGCAGAGTGCCGCTGTATACCGCCAGGGGGCGAGTATGAAACCACTGCTGGACGTTCTTATCATCCTCGATGCATTAGAAAAAGAGGGCAGTTTCGCGGCGGCGTCGGCAAAATTGTTTAAGACGCCGTCTGCGCTTAGCTACACCGTCCATAAGCTGGAAAGCGATCTTAATATTCAGCTACTCGATCGCAGCGGACACCGGGCTAAGTTCACCCGCACCGGGCAGATGCTGCTGGAAAAGGGGCGGGAGGTGCTGCACACCGTCCGCGAACTTGAAAAGCAGGCGATTAAACTTCACGAAGGCTGGGAGAATGAACTGGTTATTGGCGTAGATGATACGTTTCCCTTTTCACTGCTGGCCCCACTCATCGAGTCTTTCTATCAACACCACAGCGTGACGCGCCTGAAATTTATCAATGGCGTGCTGGGCGGCTCCTGGGATGCCCTCACTCAGGGCCGGGCGGATATTATCGTTGGCGCCATGCATGAACCCCCTGCAGCGAGTGAATTTGGCTTTGCACGGCTCGGGGTTTTGGAACAGGTGTTTGTGGTTGCGCCGCATCACCCGCTGGCGCAGGAACAGGAACCGTTAAATCGTCGTACCATTCGCCGTTTTCGCGCCATTGTGGTGGGCGACAATGCGCAGCATGCCAACGTCTCAGGTTCCCAGGTGCTGGACGATCAAGAAGCCATTACCGTTTTTGACTTCAAAACCAAGCTGGAACTGCAAATCAGCGGTCTGGGATGTGGCTATATTCCGCGCTACCTGGCGCAGCGATTTCTGGAGAGCGGCGCACTGATTGAGAAAAAAGTGGTCGCGCAAATTGTCTTTGAACCCGTGTGGATAGGCTGGAATGAACAGACCGCCGGGTTGGCCAGTGCCTGGTGGCGGGATGAAATTTTAGCAAATAGTGCTATTGCGGGGGTGTATGTTAAAACGGCTGCTGACAAATCAATCAGTTAAGAAAAAATATTCTTTTGTGGTCGCTTCAATCTCTTGTTATTTCTCCCCAATTTAGGGCAAAATACGCCGCTTGCAAAAAATGACATTAACCGACGTTTTAATACGCGTCGGTTATTTTTTTGCATCAAACCAATCATTCATAAAAGAGGCCGGGCTTCGTACCGGATAGATACTTACTTAAAAATCGACAGTTGTTGTCGCTGAGGATTAACAAAAAATGGGGCAATTTTTTGCTTACGCGACGGTTTTCGCCGTAATGGGGGATAACCATGTCGCATAACGCTACTCCAAACACCTCTCGCGTGGAATTACGTAAAACGCTTACGCTGGTTCCGGTTGTCATGATGGGCCTTGCCTATATGCAGCCGATGACGCTGTTCGATACATTCGGTATCGTATCAGGAATGACCGATGGTCACGTCCCGACAGCTTACGCCTTTGCACTGATCGCCATCCTCTTTACCGCACTGAGCTACGGTAAACTGGTGCGTCGCTATCCGTCCGCAGGCTCTGCCTACACTTACGCCCAGAAATCCATTAGCCCGACCGTTGGCTTTATGGTGGGTTGGTCATCACTGCTGGACTACCTGTTCGCTCCGATGATCAACATTCTGTTGGCAAAAATTTATTTTGAAGCCCTGGTGCCGTCGATACCGTCATGGATATTCGTGGTGGCGCTGGTGGCCTTTATGACCGCCTTCAACCTGCGCAGCCTTAAATCCGTTGCGAATTTCAACACCGTAATCGTGTTGTTGCAGGTGGTGCTGATTGCAGTGATCCTCGGCATGGTCGTTTATGGCGTGTTCGAAGGGGAAGGTGCTGGTACATTGGCGAGCAGCCGTCCGTTCTGGTCAGGTGATGCACACGTGATCCCGATGATCACGGGCGCTACGATCCTGTGCTTCTCGTTCACCGGTTTTGACGGTATCAGCAACCTGTCAGAAGAAACCAAAGACGCTGAGCGCGTGATCCCGCGTGCGATTTTCCTGACTGCGCTGATTGGTGGCCTGATCTTTATCGTCTCCACCTATCTGTTGCAGCTGTACTTCCCGGATATCTCGCGCTTCAAAGATCCAGACGCTTCACAGCCGGAAATCATGCTGTACGTCGCCGGTAAGTTCTTCCAGGTTGGCGCGCTGATTTTCTCTACCATTACCGTACTGGCGTCCGGTATGGCGGCGCATGCTGGCGTAGCGCGTCTGATGTACGTGATGGGGCGTGACGGCGTGTTCCCGAAAAGTTTCTTCGGTTATGTACACCCGAAATGGCGTACTCCGTCCATGAACATCATTCTGGTTGGTGCGATTGCTTTGCTGGCAATCAACTTCGACCTGGTAATGGCGACGGCGCTGATTAACTTTGGTGCGCTGGTGGCGTTTACCTTCGTTAACCTGTCGGTGATCTCCCAGTTCTGGATCCGTGAGAAGCGTAACAAGACGCTGAAAGACCACTTCCAGTATCTGTTCCTGCCGATGTGCGGTGCGCTGACCGTTGGTGCGCTGTGGGTGAATCTGGAAGAGAGCTCAATGGTTCTGGGTCTGATCTGGGCTGGTATCGGTCTGATTTACCTGGCTTGTGTGACCAAAAGCTTCCGCAACCCGGTGCCGCAGTACGACGAAGATGTCGCGTAATAACGGTATTTAGCTGAAAAAAAACGGAGACAAGTTCTCCGTTTTTTTATACGTGGGATTTATACAATCTCTTCGGCGTACTGCCAGAGTGATTTCAGCAGCATCAACTTTTCTTTGTTATCCGCATATTGCTGGCTCAATAGCTGCAATTCATTGGCGTAATTTTGCAAAAACTCCGGTGTGAATACCTGGCGGCGATGGTCCAGCCAGCGTTGCTGTTCTGCTTCGTCCAGCGTTCCCGGGAAGTTACGTGCACGGTAATTAAACAACAGTTTTTCAATGCGCTTATCGACAAAGGAGATATCCAGCGCCGGTAAATTGCGTGGTTCTGTTTCCAGAACGATTTTCATCGCCGCACGGTCAGCATCGCTGAAAAAGCCGTTATAAAGTTGGGCATCTACGTTATCTGATGGTGTAAAGGGTTCCGCATCTGCAAAGATCGCGACCACTTTGTCTCGTATCTGCGGATTTTCGCGCAGAACTTTGAGATTATCCAGACAGTGCTGGCGGTTAATGCCAAGACGGTCGGCATCTTCCGGACGCAGGGTATTAGCCTGTGCCAGTACCGGGCATTTGTTGATGTGCACCAGTTTAACCGGTACGGCCGGGTTATCACCCAGATCCGCTTTAGACGTGTAAAGCCGCTCGCGCAGGGCGTCACTGTCGAGTTCGAGCAGCGGCGAAATATCACCGGCTAAGTCGACCATAATAACCGCGTTACGATTCTCCGGATGCCACGCCAACGGCGCTACCCAACTGGTGTTTCCGCGCCATGCGCCGAACATACCAGAGACATGGACCAGCGGTTTCATTTGCGGGACATCAATCAGCGCGGCCAGCTTGTGCTTATTACGATGGCTGTAGAGGTAATCAAACAGACGCGGCTGGCGCGACTTCACTAATTGCGCCATTGCGATTGTGGCGTATACGTCCGCCATAGCATCGTGAGCATTGGTATGCTCAATACCGTTGGCTTTGGTCAAATGCTCCAGTCGGAAGCTGGGTAAGCCGTCGTCGTTTTCCGGCCAGTTAATACCTTCAGGGCGCAGGGCATAGCAGGCGCGCATCACATCCAGCAGATCCCAGCGCGAATTATCGTTCTGCCAGCTCCAGGCATAGGGATCGTAGAAATTGCGATACAGGATGTTGCGCGTCACCTCATCATCGAAGCGCACGTTGTTATAGCCCAGGATACAGGTTTTCGGCACGGTGAACAGGGCGTGGATGCGTGCAGCAAAAGCGGCTTCATTTTCTCCCTTTTCACGTGCTTCCTGCGGTGTGATACCCGTAATCAACACCGCCTCAGGCTGCGGCAGATAATCGTCCGCGGGTTTGCAATAAAAGACTTCTGGTTCACCGATGATGTTGAAATCATTATCTGTGCGGATAGCCGCAAATTGCGCGGGTCTGTCCAGCGCTGGATGGGTACCAAAGGTCTCGTAATCGTGGAAGAGAAAACCAGGTTGCTGCTTGCCGTCATTCATTGTTCAGTTATGTCCGGGATCAATTTAGCGCTGGTTCAAGAATATCAAAAAATAGCGAGATAATCAGCTATGGCATTATCGAAGCTGGATTGTGTACGCAATAAAATTGAGATAAACAGGACATTAATGGAATTAATTAATAAATTCCGCACTGTTAAAATAAATTACGGAAATAAAACATCTTGAAGTTGCGGGGTTTTAAATAATCTAACTGATAACCATTATTGTTATTTTCCTCTTCTTAGGTGTGTTCTGGAAACTTTAAAAATCTTTTATAAACAATGGGTTTTTATTTATGTCAATTCGCTGTCATGCATTGTAATGAAATGTGATTGATGTAAAAAATAAATAATCCAAACGCCATATAATTATTGGATATATCTAATAACAGGAGGTTATATGAGCATTAGTCGGCGTAATTTTTTGCGAGGAGTGGGTATAGGCTGTTCAGCCTGTGCGATAGGCAGTTTCCCGCCTGGGGCACTGGCGCGAAATTCTCCAGAGAGCATCAAAGGGAAAACATCCCTGACGCCAAGTTTGTGCGAGATGTGTTCTTTTCGCTGCCCAATTCAGGCTCAGGTGATTAATAATAAAACGGTTTTTATTCAGGGAAACCCTAATGCGCCACAACAGGGGACACGTGTCTGCGCTCGCGGCGGCAGCGGCGTTAGCCTGGTCAACGACCCTCATCGCATTGTTAAACCCATGAAACGTACAGGACCTCGCGGGAGCGGTGACTGGCAGGTTATTAGCTGGGAACAGGCGTATAAAGAAATCGCCGAAAAAATGACGGCAATAAAAACGCAATATGGTCCCCAGGGAGTCGTCTTCTCGTCTAAATCTGGCTCGCTGTCTGGTCATTTATTTCACCTCGCGACGGCTTTCGGGTCACCGAATACCTTTACTCACGCATCAACGTGTCCTGCCGGTAAAGCCATTGCCGCTAAAGTTATGATGGGTGGCGATTTAGCCATGGATATCGCCAATACCCGTTATATGGTCTCTTTTGGCCATAACCTCTATGAAGGGATCGAGGTTGCTGATACGCATGAGCTGATGACCGCGCAGGAGAAGGGGGCGAAGATGGTCAGCTTCGATCCCCGTCTGTCCGTATTCTCCAGCAAGGCGGATGAATGGCATGCGCTCAAGCCGGGCGGCGATTTACCGGTGTTGATGGCCATGTGTCACGTCATGATCAATGAAAATCTGTATGACGCGGACTTTGTTGCGCGCTACACCACGGGGTTTGAGCAGCTGGCAGAAGCGGTACAAGAGACCACGCCAGAATGGGCGCAGCAGCTCGCGGATGTGCCTGCTGATGTCATTGTTCGGGTCACCCGCGAAATGGCCGCCTGCGCGCCTCATGCCATCGTCAGCCCGGGCCATCGCGCGACGTTTTCGCAAGAAGAAATTGATATGCGGCGCATGATTTTTACCCTCAATGTGCTGCTTGGCAATATTGAGCGTGAAGGCGGTTTGTATCAGAAAAAAGCGGCGGCAACTTACAATAAGCTGGCTGGAGAGAAGGTCGCTCCGGTGCTGGCAAAACCCGATGTCAAATTACCCAAGCCAACGGCGCAGCGTATCGATCTGGTAGCCCCGCAGTTTAAGTACATCGCGGCGGGCGGTGGTGTGGTGCAAAGCATCATTGATGCTGTGTTAAACCAGACGCCTTATCCGGTGAAGGGATGGATTATGTCCCGACACAACCCTTTCCAAACCGTAACCTGTCGACCAGATCTGGTCAAAACCGTTGAACAGCTCGACCTTGTGGTCAGTTGTGATGTCTATTTAAGCGAAAGCGCGGCGTATGCCGACTACCTTTTGCCTGAATGTACTTACCTTGAGCGCGATGAAGAAGTTTCAGACATGTCGGGTCTGAATCCAGCCTATGCCCTGCGTCAGCAGGTAGTAGAACCTATTGGTGATGCGCGTCCGAGCTGGCAAATCTGGAAAGAGCTGGCCGTGCAGTTAGGCCTTGGCCAATTCTACCCATGGCAGGATATGCAAACGCGTCAGTTATACCAGCTTAATGGCGATCATGCGCTATCTGCTGAATTGCGTCAGAAAGGGTATCGGGAGTGGGGTGTTCCGTTGCTGCTGCGTGAACCTGAAGCGGTGCGTCAGTTTGTGGAACGCTATCCGGGCGCGGTGGCGGTTGACAGCGACGGTACCTATGGCGAGCAACTGCGCTTTAAATCTCCGTCAGGAAAAATCGAACTCTATTCCGAAGAGCTGGAAACGCTCCTGCCTGGCTACGGTATTCCGCGCGCGCGCAATTTTGCGCTTAAAGGCGACAGTGAACTCTATTTTATCCAGGGAAAAGTGGCGGTTCATACCAACGGTGCGACGCAATACGTGCCACTGCTTAGCGAGTTGATGTGGGATAACGCGGTGTGGATCCACCCGCAAACGGCACGTGAAAAAGGCATCAAAAGCGGCGATGACATCTGGCTGGAAAATGCGACCGGCAAGGAAAAAGGCAAAGCGCTGGTCACCGCCGGAATTCGGCCCGATACGCTGTTTGTTTATATGGGATTTGGCGCCAAGGCGGGAGCCAAAACCGCAGCGACAACGCACGGTATCCATTGCGGTAATTTGCTTCCGCATGTTACCAGTCCGGTTTCCGGTACGGTGGTCCACACCGCTGGCGTTACGCTTCGTCGGGCATGAGAAAGGAGAACATCATGAATCAATCTACAAACCCTTATGTCATGCTGCATGACGAGAAACGCTGTATCGGCTGTCAGGCATGCACGGTTGCCTGCAAAGTTCTGAATGATGTGCCAGAGGGATTTAGCCGTCTACAGGTGCAGATCCGTTCACTCGAACATGAACCCGAGGTGCTGTCCCACTTCCAGTTTGTTCGCGTTTCCTGTCAGCATTGTGAAGATGCGCCGTGTGTCAGCGTTTGTCCGACCGGTGCATCATTTCGCGACGAAAATGGCATTGTGCAAGTGGATAAGTCTCGCTGTATTGGCTGTGACTACTGCGTTGCCGCTTGTCCGTTCCATGTCCGTTATCTCAATCCGCAAACGGGAATTGCCGACAAATGTAACTTCTGCGCAGATACCCGACTCGAGAGCGGTCAATCGCCCGCCTGCGTTTCCGTTTGTCCGACGGATGCGCTGAAATTTGGTCGTCGTGACGACCCGGAAATTCAGCACTGGATAAATCAAAAAGAGGTTTATCGCCAGCAGGATACGCGTAGCGGCCCGGTGAGTGTTTATCGGCGTAAAGAGATCCATCAGGAGGGTAAAGCATGAATTCTATCTGGGGAGCAGAGCTTAACTATGCGCCGGACTACTGGCCGCTGTGGCTCATTTATGCAGGCGTTGTTATTGTGCTGATGATTGCGGGCCTGGTTATGCACGCGCTGTTACGTCGGATGCTGGCACCCAAGACGGCAACCGGAGAAGAGCACCGGGATTACCTTTATTCTCTGGCAGTCCGCCGCTGGCACTGGGGTAATGCGCTGCTTTTTATCCTGCTTTTGCTGAGTGGCCTGTTTGGTCACTTCTCTGTCGGACCGGTGGCATTGATGGTACAGGTACATACCTGGTGCGGTTTCGCCTTGTTGGCCTTCTGGGTTGGTTTTGTGCTAATCAACGCAACCAGCGGCAACGGTTGTCATTACCGGGTGAAGTTTAACGGGTTGATATCACGCTGCTTGTTGCAAACGCGCTTTTATCTGTATGGCATCATGAAGGGTGAACCACACCCGTTTGCCGCAACGGGAGAGAGTAAATTTAACCCGCTACAACAGCTGGCTTATCTGGCCATCATGTATGCGCTGGTTCCGCTGCTAATCATCACCGGGTTGTTATGCCTCTACCCGCAGGTGATAGGGGCAGGGCCTGTGATGCTGGTGCTGCATATGGTGTTGGCGATTGTCGGCTTACTGTTCATCTGTGCACATATTTACCTGTGCACGCTGGGTGACACGCCGGGGCAAATTTTCCGCAGCATGATAGATGGCTACCATCGTCATCGCAGCCATCACGCAGAGACAGCACCGCGCAAAGGGTAACGCCAGACGCGGTTGATATCTGAAATCCTTTCCTCACAGCAAGAAAATGTGCCTTATGTCACATTTTCTTGCAATTTATCCATGTTTGTTCGCCAGAACTTCCGTAAAAAGAACGGCTATTTCTCCATTTCCTGAGGACATGCTGTTGAAACGCCGTTTGTTTATTGCCGCTTCACTATTTGCGATGAGTTTTTCGCCCGCGTACGCGACCGACGTCGCCAGTTTCGCTCCACAGCCTCCAGCAATTAATGCCGGTGCGTGGGTATTAATGGATTACACCACGGGCCAAATCCTGACAGCCGGAAATGAACATCAGCAGCGCAACCCTGCCAGCCTGACCAAGCTGATGACCGGCTATGTTGTCGATCGCGCAATCGACAGCAAGCGTATTAGTCCGACAGATATTGTCACCGTAGGGCGCGATGCCTGGGCGAAAGATAATCCGGTATTCGTCGGTTCATCCTTAATGTTCCTGAAAGAAGGTGATCGCGTTTCTGTGCGCGACCTGAGTCGCGGGCTAATTGTTGATTCCGGTAATGATGCCTGCGTGGCGCTGGCGGATTACATCGCCGGAGGGCAGCCGCAGTTTGTCGCGATGATGAACAACTATGTGCAAAAGCTGAACCTGCGGGACACGCATTTTGAAACGGTACATGGTCTGGATGCGCCAGGTCAGCATAGCTCAGCTTACGATCTGGCCGTGCTGTCGAGAGCTATCATCCATGGAGAGCCGGATTTCTACCATATGTACAGTGAAAAAAGCCTTACCTGGAACGGAATCACGCAGCAAAACCGTAACGGTTTGTTGTGGGATAAAACTATGAACGTCGATGGTCTGAAGACAGGACATACCTCCGGCGCTGGATTCAACCTGATTGCTTCTGCTGTTGATGGGCAGCGCCGCCTGATTGCAGTTGTGATGGGGGCGGAGAGTGCGAAAGGGCGTGAAGACCAGGCGCGAAAACTGCTGCAATGGGGACAACAGAACTTCGATACCGTGCAGGTATTACGTAGCGGTAAGCAGGTTGGTATTGAACGGATCTGGTACGGCGATAAAGAAAAAATTAGCCTTGGCACAGAGCAGGATTTCTGGATGGCCCTGCCTAAAGCCGAAGTCGCTAATATCAAGGCAAAATATGTTCTTGATAAGAAAGAACTGGTTGCCCCCATTGCTGCCCATCAACGTGTGGGGGAAATTGAACTCTACGATCGGGATAAACTGGTGGCGCACTGGCCTCTGGTTACGCTGGAGTCTGTCAACGAAGGCGGCGTCTTCTCGCGTTTGAGCGATTACTTCCACCACAAGGCGTAGTTTTTCCTGATGTGCCTGACTGGCAAGAGTGCGAATCTGCTCACATAATAATCACTGATTCCTTGTGGCCGTCATACCTAAAAATTACACTGTATATAAACACAGTGTAATAACGGAGGTTATATGGAGTACGAGATAAAGCAGGTTGAGAAACGCATAATTGCCGGTTTTCACATGGTTGGACCGTGGGAACAAACGGTAAAGCAGGGTTTCGAGCAGTTAATGATGTGGGTCGACGGTAAGCAGATCGTACCGCTGGAATGGATAGCTGTTTATTACGACAATCCTGACGTTGTTCCGGCGGAAAAACTGCGTTGTGATACCGTGGTGTCTGTGCCTGAAGGTTTTGAGATCCCAGAAAACAGCGAGGGGGTGATCCAGACCGAACTGGCGGGGGGCGACTATGCTATCGCCGTTGCGCGCGTTGAAAATCATGACTTCGCGACGCCGTGGTATCAGTTCTTTGAACGCCTGCTGCAGGATTCGACGTATGCGATAGCCGCTAAACCTTGCTTTGAAGTTTATATGAACAATGGCATGGAGGACGGCTACTGGGACATTGAAATGTACGTGCCGGTACAGTCGAAGTAACTGTTTTTGGTGTAAATCAGGATGAATGTCCTGGTCATCAGGGTGATGTTTTCACTCAAAAAACAGGTACAATTCTGTTCTTTGCAATTCCCTGACGGAGTGCATGAGTGCGTGCAGATAAGTCACTGAGTCCTTTTGAAATTCGTTTGTATCGTCATTATCGTGTGGTGCATGGTGTTCGCATTGCGCTGGCGTTTCTTTTTACTTTTCTGTTGGTTCGCCTGTTGAACATTCCTGAAGGTACATGGCCTCTGATTACGTTGGTGGTAATTATGGGGCCTATTTCCTTTTGGGGGAACGTTGTCCCCAGAGCGTTTGAGCGTATTGGCGGGACAATTCTGGGTTCGGTACTTGGGCTGGTGGCTCTTCGTCTGGAACTCTTTTCACTTCCGCTAATGCTGATATGGTGCGCGGTGGCGATGTTTCTCTGCGGCTGGCTGGCACTGGGTAAAAAGCCGTATCAGGCGTTGCTGATTGGTATAACACTTGCGGTCGTTGTGGGTGCCCCCGCTGGAGATATGAACACAGCGTTATGGCGCGGTGGCGATGTTATTCTGGGTTCATTACTGGCAATGCTGTTTACCGGTATCTGGCCGCAGCGGGCATTTATACACTGGCGAATTCAGCTGGCGCATTGCGTAACGGGGTACAATCGGGTGTATCAGGCTGCGCTATCTCCCAACCTGCTGGAGCAACCGCGACTGGAAAAGCATTTACAACAGCTTTTAAGCGATGTTGTCAAAATGCGTGGGCTCATCGTTCCTGCCAGCAAAGAAACCCGCATTCAAAAATCAATCTTTGAAGCTATTCAGACGGTTAATCGTAACCTGGTCTGCATGCTTGAGCTGCAAATCAATGCGCTCTGGGCCAGCCGTACAAGCCACTTTGTTATGTTGAATGCGCATACTTTGCGTGAAACACAGCTCAGGACACAACAGGCGCTACTGACGATAACCCACGCATTGTATGAAGGTAATCCACAACCGGTGCTTGCCAATACGGAAAAACTCAATGACACCGTGGTGGAGTTACGTCAGCTTATTGCTGAGCATAAGGGCGATAATGTCGCTGAAACGCCCATTCACGGCTACGTTTGGCTAAATATGGAAATGGCGCGACAGCTGGAGTTGCTCTCTCATTTGATCTGTCGCGCGCTGCGCAAATAAAGAGCAGATGAGGGGATTGGTTCTACTGCTGCTTCGATTCAGCAACGATTAGAGGTATGATACTGAAAAAGGCTAAAACCATTGGTAACTGCAATGGCTTTACCCTCGATAATTCAGGTTTCAACCATGCATGGTCGATGCAGATGCAACTTGAAGTATGGCGGGCATGAAAGTAATGTTGACCCACTTTAGCCGTTGTTTTAACGAATCCGAATCTCACATTATCAGGGGTGTAAAAATGGAAACTACCAAGCCTTCTTTCCAGGACGTGCTGGAATTTGTTCGTCTGTTCCGTCGTAAAAACAAACTGCAACGTGAAATCCAGGACGTTGAGAAAAAGATCCGTGACAACCAGAAACGTGTTCTGCTGCTGGACAACCTGAGCGACTACATCAAGCCTGGAATGAGCGTGGAAGCGATTCAGGGCATTATCGCCAGCATGAAAAGCGATTATGAAGATCGTGTTGATGATTACATCATCAAAAACGCTGAGATCTCTAAAGAGCGCCGCGACATCTCTAAAAAGCTGAAAGCGATGGGCGAAGTGAAAAACGGCGAAGCGAAAGCCGAGTAACGATTTTATGCTTGTCCGGGTCGCTGCTTAGCGGCGGCCCTTATTGCAGTTCGACCCCGCCAGTTACCATCCGCAACAAATGCTGTTCCGGCCAGTGTTCCGTCAATTTTTTCTGCGTCAGCATCCATTTAATGTAGTCCACATCATGACGCTTTCTGTCGAGCATCAGACCGACTACGCTGCCACTGTGCGCAACGTTGACACCGTATAAATCACATTCTTCTACCAGCGCTAAAAGTGAATCAAAATTTGGTTTAGGTAACAGCAACTGGCTGGCGATCGCGCTCAGCGTGGCGGCTTCACCCATCCGATAAGGATTTTGACTGATACAGGCTTCCTGTACCTTTTCCCATGCGCGTTTCAGCGCTGGAGCGCCTGCCAGTAACCCTGACTGGCGTGGAGTACGGTGATAATCAGCAGTAAGCAAGGTTTCCGGACTTTCGAGAACCAGCAGATCGAGTTGAGGCTGGGCTTCACAGGCAATTTGCGTGGAGGCGTCGTTGTGATCGAACAGCGTAAGCTGGCGGAAAACGGTGCTGTCGGTAGGTTCCAGCGAAACGCAAAGCTGCGCCAGAGTGGATTCGTCTAGCTGATGACCCAGATACTGCGCCGTGGCGATTGCCGTGGCGGCGATATCCGCTGTGCTGCTGGCCATCCCTTTAGCGACAGGAATGGTTGATTGGACATCAATTCGAATATCCTGACTCATTTGTGCCGGGTATTGCCAGTGCAGCAATAACCTCTCAACCATCGCCCGCGAAAGTGGGCGTTCATCTGTCAGCGGTGAACCTGAAGTGACCTCAACGGTGCTATACCATTCAACCGGGCAGGAGACCAATTTCTCACTGCCCAGAATCCAGCCCTGGATAAGTTCTCCGCACGATGCGGGACATTGCGCAACAGCCACGTCTTCACCTATGTGATCAGCAATCCTCGGCGCATAGTGTCATGGCGATCGCGCTATTACCATGATTTGCCGCAATTTGCGGTGCGGCAGTATTATGCAGGAATGCCCAATGTCACAGTTTCAGATATCGCTAAACGCATAACGTCTTGCGCAATCATCAGCTCTTCATTGGTATTAATCACAGCTACTTTGACCATCGCATTTTCCGTCTGAATGAAGGTGGCATTACGCTGATTTTTTTCCTCATCAACGGCCAGCCCCAGGAAATTCAGGTTACGACAAATCGCAGCGCGCGCCCGTGCGGAGTTTTCGCCAATACCACCGGTAAATACCAGGGCATCCAGACCGCCCATCTGCATAATATAGCTACCAATGGTGGCACGAATGCGCTCAGCAAAAAGCGTCAACGCCAGCGCAGCCTGGTGATTGCCCGTATCTGCGGCATGTTCAACGTCGCGGTAGTCAGGTGAGATGCCAGAAACACCGAGCAATCCGGACTCATTGTTGAGCAATTGGTTGAGCTGCTGCGGTGTTTTGCCTTCTCGCAGGGCAATCCACGGTAAAATGGACGGATCGATATCGCCACTTCGCGTGCCCATCATCACGCCAGACTGCGGCGTAAAGCCCATTGACGTATTCACCGATTGTCCGCCTTTGATGGCGCAGATGCTGCTGCCGTTGCCCAGATGACAACAAACAACGCGCAGGGCGCTGAGTGGTACACCCAGTTTTTCAGCAAGCTGTGAGCTAATGTATTTGTGGCTGGTACCATGAAAACCATAGCGACGAATACCCAACTCTGCATAGTAACGCCAGGGCAGGGGATAGATGAAAGAAGGCTCATCAAGCGTTTGATGAAAGGCGGTGTCGAACACCGCAACGGCTGGTGTTTTGGGCAATAGCTGGCGGAATACCGCGATCCCCAACGCATTTACCGGGTTATGCAGAGGGGCCAGTTCCGCGAGTCGCTCGATTTCTGCCAGCGTTTCATCAGTTACCAGCGCGGAGTCTTTAAAAGATTCTCCGCCGTGCGCGACGCGATGACCCACGCCGTCGATCTCTTCCAGACTGTTGATAATGTGGTGGTTGAGCAGTTTTTCCAGGAGCAACGTTACGGCTTCACGGTGATCGGCTACGGGCAAAGTCTCCTGCCATTTCTGCGCTGGCGTTTTTAGGGTGACCTGCGCATCAGACAAACCGATACGTTCAATCAACCCCTGACAGATCATTTCACCCTGCGGCATCGCCAGTAGTTGAAATTTAAGCGAGGAACTACCTGCATTAATGGCCATTATTTTGTGAGACATGAAGGTTCCTTTGCATTCAGAAAAATGAACATCTCATCGACCCCAGTATTCTCCAGCGCGCTGGTGACAAATACTTTTTGCGCACCAGCCTGAACTAACCAACTCTCCACAAGAGAAATACGCTGCGGATTGGCTAAATCGGCTTTGGTAACGAGGCCAATAACGGGTCGGTTCATTGGTCCGGTAAAACCGGGAGAAAATGGTGACCACGGCGCGTCAGCATTGAGTACCAGCGCAATAATGTCTGCTTCACAGGCGCTGGCCAGCAGCGCGCTGTACAGGCAGCGGTTCTCAAGATATTCACCCGGTGTGTCTATTGTCGTAGGAGACCAGACTATGGCCTGGGTCTTCTGATAGTGAAGCGCCTCTCCCCGCATGCACTGCGTGAGCGACGTTTTACCGCACTGGCTGGGGCCAATTAGCATGATACGTTTCATAAGATTACGTCCGGGTGATGGGACACGCGGTAAAACGCATCATTTCGCCGAGCGTTCGGGTTACCTGTTTCAGCGCGTACTCAACGGCGGAAACATCACCCGTCAGTACCACCGCGCCGGTAAACCGGTCGAGAAAACCAATCTCTACCGCCCCGGATTTCGTGGCGATATCACAGGCGATGATTGAGGCTTCGCTGGGGGTAATGGTCAGAATACCGATTGCGGAAACCGCATCTGGTAATCCCAGCTTCTTGAACAAATCTTTACCTGGATTAGCAATAAGATGCGCCAGCGTGACCTGTTTGCCTGGTACATATTCCTGAATCATTCGATCCGTGGTGGGTTGTCTTTCCATTATCCCTCCACCATTTGTCGCCACATGCTTTCATGCGGGCGAGGTATGACCGAGCGGTAAACCAGCAGGCCTTTTTCACCCGCACTTTCACTGGCAACCGTCACTGCGTTATTCACATCGGATACATCGCCAGCAACGACCATGTAGCACTTGCCGCCAATACCAAATGCCATATGGACACGTACCAGCGTGACGTTGGAGGCTTTAACCGCCCGGTCGGCGGCGCAGATGCAGGCAGCAACGCTCCATGTTTCGACAATACCAACAGCCTGACGCTTATCCACGCTGTTTAGTCCGCTGATTGCGGGGAGTACGCTGGCATGAATATTGGGGAGTACCAGACTGTCAACGAGCATATCGCCAGCAAGAGATGTTCCAGTGGCAATCGCCTGTTGTACGGCACCTACGTCACCACCGAGCATGAGTAGAAATTTTCCCGGGCAGATGGTCTTGCTGACCAGTAAATTCACATTCGCGCTTTTTAACATGGCATCACCAGCTTCCATCCCTTTGGCAATGCTGGTGAGTTCTAAAATCCCTATAGCCTGAGACATGATTAACCTCTAATTACCGTGATAGATTGCTCAGTGATTTCGCTGACAATACCGTCAATGCTGGCGTGAACAGGCGCGCCTAATGCACCGGACGGCACATCGGCAACGCATTGACCGCGAACAACGCGTTCGCCTTGTTCTACACATGGGATGGCGCTGGCACCAATATGCTGGCGTAACAACAGCGTCGTTTTATCTGTGGAATAATCATTCTCAGCCAGTGGCGCATCGTGATACCAGTCGCTAAGACCCAGTTTGGTAATAAGGCGTTTAACCGGGATCAACCGGTATTTCGCCATTTCATCCTCAGGATTTAGCGGCCCTTCATAACGATGGTTGAGCGCCCGCAGCTCGCGTTTCAGCATACGGTTGATGCGCATCGGTGAAATCCCAACCGGGCAGGCTACGCTTTCACACACATTGCATTCTGAACAGGTCAGGGCGGTGAGCAGCAGCTGTGGTGTGGCCGCCTGCTGATAATTAACCGCACGAACCAACAGGTGCGGGGATAATTCATGGCCGATCAAATGCCTTGGGCACAAATCCGTACACAAACGGCACTGCTCGCAAACGGTTTTTGCTACAGAAAGCACGGTGCGTTCATCCTGCATCCGCCGCTGAATCAACGCATGAGACTTAGGCAAAACCAGCAGGCCCCCGGTGGTCTTGCTTACGGGGGTATCCAGTGAAGTAATCAGGCCGCCCATCATCGGACCACCGTTAATAAAGCCGGGATCGTCAACGGTTGCGCCACCGGCCAGCGCCAGAACGTCACGTAAAGACATTCCGATAGGGACAGTGAGTGTGATGGGACTGGCGACTGCACCGTTAACGGTCAGGGTGCGACGCGTAACGGGGTACTGCTGCTCAACTGCTCTGGCGATGTTGAGCACGGTCTGAACGTTATTGACCACCACACCGACGCTGACCGGCAGCGCGGCAGGCGGAACTCTCCGACCTGTTGCCATCCAGATGGTCAGAACCTCGTCACCAGCCGGGTAGACATCAGGCAAAATATGTAAGCGGATCCCGGCAGGTAGAAGGGGGGTTAATGCATTGATAGCACCTTGGTATTTCTCCTTGAGCGCAATAATTCCGGCACTGGCTCCCGTCGCCGTCATGGCATATTGAACGCCGCGGATAAGTCGCTCAGCCTGGACGGCCATCAACTGCTGGTCAACTTTCAGCATTGGCTCACATTCAGCCGCATTGACCAGAAAGGTATCGACCTGCGCCTGTAATTTTACGTGAGTAGGAAAGCCTGCGCCTCCGGCTCCGACAACACCCGCTGCGCGAACGCGTTCGCGAATGGTCTGTGCATCATAAAGCGTGGACTCTGCCGTCATGGCTGTCTTCATAATAATTCCTCAAGCAGTTCCTGCATGGCACTGGCATCGGCAACACGAGGATTGGTTTGCAGCGTGACGTCAGCCAGCGCGGCCTGAACCATCGATGGGATACGTTGTGGCCAGACTTGCTTTCCGTCTTTAAGCGCGTCAACGAAAGAAGGTAACGCACACTGTTTTTTGAGAAGCTCAATTTGATGAATGAGCGCATTCAGCGCAGCCGTATCGTTCGCATTATCCGGGCATAAATGGCAGGCTTTAGCAAAACGGGCATAGCGCTTCGCAGCTCGCGGATCGCGGGCATTAAAATAAATGACATGGGTCAGCAGCAGCGCATTGGCAAGTCCATGCGGCAGATGAAACTGACCACCCAACTGATGGGCAATCGCATGATTTATCCCCAGTCCAGCCTGACTAAATGCCATTCCCGCGAGCGTTGATGCATTGTGCATTTTCCCCCTGGTTGCCAGACAGTCGCCTTTGCTGACGGCGACAGGCAGGTACTGGAAGACGATTTGAGCCGCTTTTTCAGCCAGTGCGTCTGTGAAGTCGCTGGCCTTCGTGGACACGTAAGCCTCCAGTGCATGCGTTAACACGTCCATGCCGGTATTCGCGGTGATGGCAGGTGGTACGCTGACGACCAACGTTGGATCAAGGATGGCCATGTCCGGGTAAAGCGCATTATTGAATAATGGATATTTAATGCCTTTATCCGGATCGCTAATCACGCAGGCACTGGTTACCTCGGAGCCTGTGCCGCTGGTGGTGGGAATTGCGACACAGGTTTCAATTTCAATACCAAACTGTCGGCTGAACCAGACGATGGCTTTTGCGGCGTCCAGTGCTGAGCCGCCACCAAAACCCATCACGACGTCCGGTCGCAGGGACTGCATTTGTGCAATCCCTTGTACTACCGTACCGATGGTGGGATCGGGGGTGATATCGCTGAAAATGCTGATGCGGTTATCCGCTGGCAGAGCGTTGCGCAGCTTTTCAATCAGGGGAGAACGCGCGAGAAAACCATCGCAAATAATCCAGATATGCTTATTCGTGAAACGCTTGAGCACATCCAGACTTCCCTGGCCGCTGTACAATCGAGTTTGCAGTGAAAAGCTATTCATAACGGCCCCATTAGCGAATAGAAAAACCGTTTGTCAGCACGCAACGACGAGAGCGTGCGAAAGTGCGCGCAGATGTTGTTCCTTCACCGGTTGGCGTCGCAATAGTGAAGGTTGTAAAACCTTCGCCACCAACGCCGATCCCGGCGTAAGAGGGGCCATTTTTCACAAAGATGGAGGTCTGAAGCGTGCGCGCGGCAAGGTTCAAACGTGACACATTTTGCGAATGCATAATGGCGGTGTGATGCAATCCCTCTTCAACTTTCAGGGCCAACGTCAATGCACTGTCAAAATCGCTCACCGTTACGACGGGGAGCATTGGCATCAATTGCTCGCTGGTAACCCACGGGTCGTCAGCCTTGACGATGCCTGTCAGTAATCGAGGTACTTTTGCCGGAACCGGTATTCCTGCTGCTTCCAGTAAGGTTGCCGGGCTTTTACCCACCAGTTTTTTATTGGCTATGCCTTCTGGTAGACAGACAGCGCGCAGTTTGTCTACCTCTTCGCTATTGAGAAGCATCGCACCAAAAGACTGCATCTGTTGAACCAGTCGTTCGGCAACGGCATCAACAACAATCAGGCTCTTCTCAGCGATGCAGGGGAGGTTGTAATCAAAGGATGTGCCATTGATGATATCCTCTGCCGCCTTAACCAGGTCGGCCGTTTCATCAACAATGCAGGGTGGATTTCCTGCGCCTGCGCCGATGACTTTTTTCCCGCTTTTCATGCCCATAGCAACAATGCCTGGGCCACCGGTAATCGCGAGAACTGCGATTTTAGGGTGCGCCATCATCTGCTGGGTAGCCTCAAAGGTGGGTTCTGTGACCGTAACGACAAGATTACGAATTCCGCAGCAACGGAAAGCAATATCTTCAATCATGGCAATCAGCTTGAGTGAAACCTTTTTGGCACCCGGATGCGGACTGAAGTAAACGCTATTCCCTGCCGCCAGCATGCTGATGCTGTTGTTAATAATGGTCTCTGTCGGGTTAGTACTGGGGGCGACAGAACCAATCACGCCAAATGGGGAATACTCGAATAACACCATGCCGCCGTCACCGGTTAACGCCGTGGTAGTGAGATCTTCGATTCCTGGAGTGTTGTCCAACGCGGCTTTATTTTTAAGGAACTTATCCTCTTTGTTGCCCATTCCTGTTTCAGCTGCGCTCTCAGCGGCCAGTGAAGCAAGATGAGGCGTCAGTTCTTCGCGTAGGGCGTTTATGATGGCGCTGCGGGTTTTCAATGGACATTGCTGGTAACGCAGAAAAGCCTGATGCGCTGCATCGATAGCTTCGCCAACGGACGCAAAAATACAGTTACCCTGAACTTCTGCTTTTGCCGGGGCGAGTTGCTCACTCAAAATGTTACGAATAAGGGTTTCAAGTTCTGAAGTATTCATTAATGTGTTCTCACGTTAATCGCCGCAATGGCCGTTTCTGCAATGTCCATATCCTGTTCAACGCTTCCTCCGCTGATGCCAAGACCCCCGAGGAGTAAACCCTCACGCCATAATGCGTATCCGCCACCGAAGGTGACGACTTTTCCCTGCATATGGCTTTCCAGACCGTAAAGCGCAGCGCCGGGTTGCACTGCCGATGTCAGCTCATGTGTGGCGGTTTTCATCGCCACGGCAGTCCAGGCTTTTTTGGGTGCCAGTTCGCTACTCACGAGTAAAGCGTCAGGCATGCGCCAGGCCACCATTTGGGTCCCGTTCGCATCAACAATGCTTATGACGACCGGAACCTGAAGTTCTTCTGCTCTCGTCACCGCAGCGCGAGTGAGTTGGTGGAGCTCCTGAAAAGACAGAGACATAGTCGGCTCCTTTATGGCTGGTGCTTGAACGGCAGCGAGATAGCGCTCAGCCACTTTCTGAATGATGTCGTTTTGATGGGCGTCATGATCTTCTGCTCGTGCAAGCGCATATAAGCAGTCGGACAGGCGATTGATATAACGCATCAGCACGTGTCTGACGGATATCTCGGTGGAGAGCTCGACCAGTCGTCTCTCTGCGCGGCGTGCCAGCGTACGGGCAAAGTGCAGTCGGCTGGCGGCTTCGCTGCGGCCAGGTAGAATAAAGCTGCGCAGGGGCGGTACTCTTCCCATTGCGGTATCGATGGCCGCTTCCAGTGCCGCAATTTCTTCTGAGCTGATGTAGCGCTGCTCTGGCGTTGGTTCTTCGCTTTCGCTTGCCAGTTCGGCGCTGAACCAAAAAAGCTGCAGCTGGATATTCTCAAGTAACTGCCGGTGCTGCGGGTTTTTCGCTGCACAAATGCACAGACTTAGCGCCGCATTCAGTTCGTCCAGCGTACCGTAGGCTTCCACGCGTGGATGCGTTTTGCTCACGCGCTGTCCGGTAAAGAGGGCTGTTGTTCCGGCATCACCAGTGCGGGTATAAATCGCCATAATTCCTCCTAACGAGAAAGCGTGTCGACAATGCCGACGATAGCCAGATCGATGGCCTCATTAGGGCCAGAAAAAACGTGTCTGGCGCTGGATCCGCTGCTGAGTAATACCAGTTCGCCGGTCCCTGCGCCGACAGAATCAACAGCGACTTCATCTCCACTCACAGGGGATGCAGGAAGCTCTCCGTCAGCACTTACCCGACGTACCAGCAACAGTTTTTTTCCCACCAGTGATGGGGATTTTTGCGTGGAAACCACAACGCCTGTAACCCGGGCCAGATGCATAGCTCACTCCTGCTTAATTAGTTGGACATTTCGCAGACTGACTGCTTCCTGAGCCAGAGCCGTCACGACACACCGACGGCGCAACACCAGTACGCCATCCCTTAATTGGGCGACGTCGGCATAGCTGAGAAGCTTCTCAGGATGCAAAAAGATGATTCGTCCCCGTTCGTCATTGAACTCCAGCGGCAGACGTGCGAGTTTTTTCACGGGGATTGCGGGTAACAATCGGTGTTGTAGTGAAATTTTCACGCGGACTCCGCATGCCAGCGCGTCGTGAATCTTTCCCACCGACATGTTGGCTGGGCAGCCTTCGGCAATTTGTTCCAGTAATGGCAGATCCACTTGCTGGAGATGGAGCGACGAGTACTGGCAGCATACTGTTCGTGAATCGATTTCCCGTAACTGCGCGACGCTAAGAGTGAGCGTGCTTTCCGCGCGTTTTTTTAATCGGGAAACAACCTCCTCGATAATGCGTTGCAGCAGTTCGTTGTTCATCGTGAGGTCACCAGTGTGGCGAATGCCTGGGGATTATCAGCGCCTGCAGCATTGGCTTCGTCTGTATCGATATGCATTTCGAGGCGCATATCCGGCGAAACGCGTACGGCGACGTTATCGAAAATCAGTCGACGTTCATCGCCATTAATGGCGACCGAGACTTTATCACCATGGGAAACCCGCAGAATCAGAGCATCGAGCGGCGACATATGGATATGCCGTTGGGCGACGATCACCCCGGATGCTAAGTCCAGTTCAGCAAATGGGCTGACGAGACGAACACCGGGTGTGCCCTGAATATTGCCCGACATCCGCAGCGGAGCAGCAATTCCCAACGTGCGGGCGTCGGTACGAGAAATTTCGACCTGGCTGGTACTGCGCAGCGGGCCGAGTAAACGCACATTTTTTAACTGACCTTTTGGCCCCACCAGCGTGACAGTCTGCTCTGCTGCATATTGTCCTGGCTGCAGCAGCCCTTTTTTCTCACTAATGGGGTGATTGGGAAACAAGCGACCGTAATCTTCAGCGCACAGATGAATATGACGATTAGAGATCCCCAGCGGAATCGGGCGCTCGCGCATTTCATCCAGAACCTTAGCGACAGTGGTCTCCAGTTGCTGTTTATCCATTACGCTTCACCTCGTTTGCCAGAGTGAAGACAAAGCGTGCGCGACTCGCCTTTTTGGCGAGGGCAGGCAGGATCAAGACACAAATTGCAGCTAATCAACTCTGCATCTTGCGGTGCTTCGGGTACATCATGGTCTACAAATATCTCTTCATGCGCTACGGCTGGTATGGGTTCGGGCGTTGGCTCAGGCTCCAGGGCAACGCTATGCGACAGGATCCCGTCCCCGGGTCTGGAAATGACTTTGTGAGCCACCAGTCCATCTCGCTGGTCAGCGAAACTGACACCGGTGGAAATGGCCGCCTGGACGGAGGCCACATCCCCTATTATCTTGATCACCGTCCAGCCTGAGCCGTTGGTTTTTTCGAGGCCCACCAGCGTGATGGAGGCGGCTTTCGCCATGACGTCCGCGCAACTGATGGCTAATGCCAGACCACTAACTTCAAGTAATCCCAGTGATTGCTTCACGCTGTGCTCCTTGGTTGCAACGACTTATGCGGATTTAGGTAAAATGGCTTCAACGTCGCTGTGCGGACGCGGGATAACGTGGCAGGATTTCACCTCACCAACGGCGCTTGCGGCTGCGCTTCCTGCATCTACGGCTGCTTTCACCGCGCCGACATCACCGCGAACCATAACGGTGATAAGGCCAGAGCCGATTTTTTCGTAACCAACCAACTGCACGTTTGCGGATTTCACCATGGCATCAGCGGCTTCAATAGCGCCGACAAGCCCTTTTGTTTCAACCAGTCCCAGTGCGTTATTCATACTGCTTTTCTCCTGTGGGTTATGAGTGGCATTCCCGGAACGGAATGCCTTTAACCAGCCGCGCAGCGTTGTTACCAATGCTGCGGCGATCGTGGCTATTTTGTTGATACGTCAGCGTAAAAAGTGGTGCTGATGTGGGTAAGTTTTTGTAGTGCACGACCAGTTTTTCGCGGCTACAGCCAATACCGACCAGCAATGGAGACTGGCAGGCGGCCAACCATGCGTTGTGGATAACGTCAGTTGAGCTACTCTCCTGAATCACAAAGGGGATCCCTTCTTCTTCAATACCCAGCAGTACGTCATTCCAGACGTCAGCACAGTCAGCACTGGTGAAGATAACGATGGCTGGGGTGGTGAGATTACTTTCCATGAGCGAATGCCTTATGCCAGGAGAGAATCAGTCCTGTCGCAACCGCATTGCGCGGACCTTCGGTACCACGAATGTTGCCGCGCCCGGCAACCAGTCGATAATGCGCCAGAGCATCGGTGACCAGCTGTGGAACTTCAAAATCCAGAGATGAGCCGCCAACCAGCACCACAAAGGGAATATCCCGAATGTTCCCGGTCGGACTGACCTGACGTAGCGCTCTGAGTGCGTTAGTAACGAAAACGCGCTCCTTGGCGCTGCGACGAATGGCCCGTACTTTCTCCAGCGCCAGTTCACCAGGCAGTGGCACCAGTTCATCGGGTTTCACTACGCACACGCGCGCAAAAACCGTTGGTGGGAGAGGCGCAGGGAAGAACTGAACGCTGCCGTCTTCGTGGCGAAGGTGGAACAAGCTCTCAACTTTCGCCAACGGATACTTTTTAATTTCTTCAGCGAGATAACGGTCATCCAGACCCAGTTCACGGGCAATGATCATCGTGACCATATCGCCTGCGCCTGCCAGGTGCGTGGCAATAATTTCGCCCTTAGGATTGATGATAGAAGCGTCGGTTGAACCCGCGCCGAGATCCAGAATAGCCAGTGGTCGTGTTGTGCCCGGAGTTGTTAAGGCTCCCAGAATGGCAGCTTCGGCTTCGGCCCCGCCAACCTGGACGTCAATGTTGAACTTTTGCTTGATCTCCTGGGCAATCATCGCCATTTGCAGGCGGTCTGATTTCACCATGGAGGCTATGCCGACAGCCTGCTCCAGCGAGAACTCACCGGCAAGTCCACCCGTCACGCTGACGGGAACCGAGGTATCGACCGCCAGCAGATCCTGAATAAAAATTTCATGACTGGGTTTGTTGGTTAATTCAGCCATCGTCTGGCGCACATGCTCCAGCATGCCGCCAATATTGGTGCCAGCTTCTCCGGTCACGTTATCCAGTTTTGGGCATTCACCAACCGCTTTCATAATCGCTTCGGCGCCCGCGGCAACGTCGACCCGTACGGTACGACCCTGAGACTGTAGCTCCAGATTTCCGGCAGGAATCGCTCGCGCTTTCACATCACCTGACGGCGTTTTCACCACCACGGCTGAACGGTTGCCGATCAGCGCCCGTGCCATCGGAACAATGTTTTTAGTCTCATCGGCATTGAGGCCAAAGACAGTTGCAATGCCGTAGGGGTTGGAAAGGGTTTCAATGACCTTTCCTGGTACAGCGACCTCAATGGCAGCCAGCATCCCCAACGGGATACGGTCGATATGAAGGACTTCATCGACGATGGGCAGGGGATGAGTCAGACGATTACTGACCAACACTCCGTCGTCCTGCTGCAAAATAACGCCAGTCAACTGGTATCCAGCACGGACGGAGGCATTAATCATCGTAGCGACATCGGCGAAATCAAATGCCGATGACACCACCAGAATATAGGGCGTATCCGCCGGGCGACTGAGAAGGTCTTCCGGCGTAATAGTGACGCCCACGCCTAACCCGACGCCGCCCGGTGTTTTAGGGTTATGGCCGATCATGGTGGATTCAGTGATGATGGTTTCGGTTATTGTTTCCATCGCCACATCGCCAATGACCGGGGTGGCTTCGTTAATACGGATGAGCGAAATATCGCTGACATTGATACCGGCGTTTTTTGCCGCCAGCGTAAGGGCCTCCTGAATGCCAAACACATTACGTAATGTGCCCTTAATTCCGGTGGTTTCTGCCAGCGCGCTGCCGGTGATGCTCAGCACGCCAGACTCATCCAGAGTAGCCAGAGCGACTTCCGTTGATGAGTTGCCTATGTCAATGCCAGCTATATATCGCATGATCCTTTCCCTGAGTTAGTCGTCGCCTTTGAGTTTTTTACGCTCAACGTACAGCGCTGCCGCTTCACGAACGAAAGCTGCACAGATTTTTGCCTGATAACGATTTTCGAGATCGTCGGCGATAGCCATCAGCTCATCTTTTGTTGAGCGGTACGGGCGCAGCGCGTTGTAGATCTCAAGAATGCGATCGTCAGGAACAGCGGTTAGCTCGGCTGCGCGCTCGAAGTTCATCGCCAGCCTGTCACGTCCGGCATCTTTGGCGATTTCCGCCTGCAGGCGCAGTGTTTCAGGGGTGATGCGCATGTCCTGCGCGGTCACTTTGTTGCTCAGAACATTTTCAAGCGTGAAGTCGTCCAGCGTTTTGTTGGTCGCAGTTTTTACCCACTCAGGATGTTTATTCGCGAGAGGGTAATCCGTGACTTTCGCGGTATGTGCTGATGAACTCGCCGCGGGCGGAGTCGCAGACTCGCCTTGCAGGCTGTTCATCCGGCTCAACACATCCCGAACCATCGATTCAATTGCGTCGGTATTCATGGAGGTATCCTTTATCAAAGCGCCACGCGCAGTTCCTGCGGGTTTTTGCCTGTCACAACGTATTTGGTCTCTTTAATGTGCAGAATGGCTGATTTCGCCTGGTACTTAGGACGGGCCATCTGGTCATTCAGAGTAGGGACCGGTTGCGGAGATTCACGCTTGGCATAACGCGCGGCGTTTTTACCGATCTGACGATAGGTTTCCAGCGTCAGAAGCGGTGCCTGAGGGAACAGCTCCAGGTTTGAAAGCGGCGGTAACCCCTGCTGGTGGATAACCGTGGTACCTTTTGACTGGATGCCGATAGAGATCCCGGAACCGCTCAGACGGTTCCCCTCAACGGCGACAAACGCCACATCGGAGGATTTAAAGCAGCGGATAACGCGCGCTTTAATGCCTTCTTCTTCAATACCGGCAATCACTTCGCGCAAGATATTCTTATGCGGGATACCTACGATATTGACGGTTTGCGAGAGCCCGAATGCCGGCCCTACGGCAATAATCACTTCGTCCTGTTGCTGGCCTTGTTTGGCTTCACCAATCTCGGTCAGAAAGCTGTCTCCCTGTGTCGCCGCAGCCTGAGGTGCGCTTGCCGCTGTAGATGCGCGGAAAGAGACGGGTTTGTCGCTGGTCTGCATTTCAGACAACACATCTTCAATTATCTGGCGCAGTAGTTTTTCATTAATTTCCATTTTTCACCCCTTAGCCAAGCTCGTTGGGATCAAGTGCGCCAGGGATGTTTTTGATTTCTTCCCAGCGTTCGCCCTGCAGGCGATAACCTGTTGCCGGACCGGCATAGTCGTTAACATCATTGACGGCGGATAGCACCTGTCCGTCGCCAACGATAATGGCGGAGGTATGCAGGTAATCCCCGGTTAACTTGGCTTTCTGGATGTTGAGCATGTCCTGAGCGACATCGGTAAATCCGCCCTGAGCAAGGGCTTTCACCACTTCCAGACCGTTACGGTTTTTATTGATGATCTCTTGTGCAAACTTGATGTCTTCAACGATGTTACGTTCCGGCATATCTTTCGAACCGTGGGCGTAGGTCGCAGCTTCCACTTCTTCATCAGTGATTGGTGGTAATCCCATCCCGGCAAAGACGGCCTGCAGCGCACGTGCCGCTTTGTTACGAATGGCGATAACGTCTTCTTCGCGAACCGGGCGCAGACCGCCGTCTACTTTCAGGTCGCGCTGAAGAACGTTGTAGTCGTCAAAATCTTCAGCATCCTCGTTCGAACCCGCAAACATGTTGTCGTAGTTCGGCACCGCGGAATAACCAGAAGAAATGAAGTCAGTACCCGGCAGGAACTGCATCAGCAGACGCGCAGTACGACGCATATCCGAGTGGGTAAAGGTTTGGTCGTTGCTGGAGGCGCATTCCAGATCCAGAGAGGAACAAATCAGGTTTTCAGCCAACACTGCACGAATGCCTGACGGCACGGCGGAAGGGACACCGATGCAGCTTACTGAACCGTTTTGCAGGCCCTGTACGCCCGCAGCTTTGGTGATGTAAATGCAGCGGGCTTCCAGATAAAGCATTGATTTGCCTTCGGCGTAACCCATCTGAACTTCTGAGCCAGAGCCGGAGGTAAAGCGCATTTTCAGACCACGGGATGCGTAGGACGAGGCGAGGAAGCCTTTCGACCATGGCGTGTCATCGCCGTCGGTAAAGACGGGTTCAGTACCATAGACGGAGATGGTTTCCGCGTAGCAGGTGTGGCCTAGCATGCCGAGTTTAAGTTCGGTAGCTTCTTCCAGCGAGCACTGGGTTAATACGCCCGGGCGTCCAACCTGTGAGCCGACTAACAGCGCAATGGCGTTAAATGGCGCATAACGTGCAACGGCAACGGTTGTTTCCTGTTCGTCAAACCCGCGCCATGCGCCTTCAGCGGCATCAGCGGCAATCTGCACCGGGTTATCTTTGACGTTAGTGACGTGCGCTTGTTGAGATGGTGTACGACGAGCACGCATTTTCTGCATCGCCATCATCATCTCAACGACGTTCATATGGGACACCACTTCGACAATTTTTGCCGGCGTCATTGCGGTGGTCAGCGGCACAATGTCTTTGCGCTTCACGTTAGGGTCGCAAAGCATATTGGCCAGTTTGACCGAGTCCATCGCCATGACCTCTTCAGCGCGCGCCAGGTTAATGCCATAGCGGGCAATGAAATGGTCGATTAAGTCAAATTCACTGGCGGATTTACCGTCCAGTTCAGTGACTGTACCGTTGACGATTTTAATCGACGGTTTGGGGTCGTTCGGGCTTTCCATCGCAATGAAGCCTTCTTCGATCCACTCCTTAACGAAACCATCCTGATTCACAGGGCGCTTCGCCAGTGCTTCAAATCTTTTCGATCTCATGAATCAGCCTCACTGATATCAGATGTAGGACGGACGATCGTTTTTCGGCTCTGAGCCGAGGGTCCCGAGTACGGTTTTACCGATTTCACGGGCGGAGATAACGGCCTGACGAACAGCGCCAGAGTCACCCGAAATAACCAGAATGGCTTCGTTACTGAAGCTGGTGCCATGGGCAGGGGAGCTGTAGGCCACAACTTCCACGTTGGCGGATTTCAGGGCCGTATCGGCCATCAGGACACCAACGGATGCTGGCGCGCCGACGATAACGCCACAGGCACGGCCAATCGGTGCGCCAAAGGCTTTTTCCAGCGCGTAGCTGGCGCGTGCGGTGTACTGCATTTCGATGTGACCGGCTTCGTTGGCATAAACATCGCCAAAGGTGCGATCCAGTTCTTTCAGTGCGACTTCAATGCCGCGTTTCACGTCGGAAACATCGTTGCCACCAAGAATAATCAGCGAGCCATGACCTGCGCCGCCTTTGGTATCACGTGGTAACTCAATACTGACGACTTCAGTATTGGTGGCTTTTACCGCTTCATCGGCGGCCATGATGTGCGGGCCTGCGCCAGTACGGGCGCCAAGGATGCCAATGGAGCGATACCGTTTTTCAAGTTTCATCGCGTCCAGTAGGGCGCTGTCTACGTTGGCGATTACCAGACCGACGGTGTCGCCAATCGCGGTACCGACAAACTCCGTTAAACTGCAGCTTTTCTCTGCCATAGCCGTTTCTCGTGTTGGAGGATTATTTTCAGGGATAGCCTGCTGTTCCGGCGTTGCCACGCGAGCAATCACCTGCGCCATGATCTGTTCAACCAGCTCATTGCTGCTCATTAGCTAATTCCCTTCGGTAAGATTTTTTCTACATCGGTATGCGGGCGTGGGATGACGTGTACGGCTTTCACTTCTCCCACATTACGGGCTGCGGCGGCACCTGCATCTGTTGCTGCTTTGACTGCGCCGACATCGCCACGGACAATGACTGTTACCAGCCCCGAACCAATTTTTTCGTAGCCGACCAGCATTACATTGGCTGACTTCACCATTGCATCTGCGGCCTCTATGGCTGCAGTTAAGCCTTTGGTTTCTACCATTCCTAACGCTTCTTGTTGCATAAAGACCTCGCCTGGGTTGTCCCGATTTTCATGACTATAAAAAGAAGCGAGGAAAAAGAATGGCTGAGTTGAAAGTAAGAGTGAAAAAATAGTGGGGTTATGGTGAGATAAAATTGCCATATATCATTATAACAATTTGTTTTTGTTGGTTATTTTTAGTTTAGGTAATGTGACTATTTGGTTATGTTAATTCCATATTTACACTTTTCCGAGTGACAGTTTAAATATCATTTGCTATGCGAGAAAAATGAAATTGTGATGATCGTTTGAAAATGGAATTCTGCTGTTCGCAATATTTTATTATTTTGAAAATGTACTTTTAATAGGGTAAATCCTCGTTTTACCGCCTGCTTTAATAAAGGTGATAGCAAGAATTTGCTATCACAACACGATTTTTAAGGGCATGTCGCTTGCAGATTGCCAACAATTTGCCGATACAGATTTTTATAGTAAGCCTTGAAGTAATCTTCCTGCCAGCAAGGAGTCCGCTGGTAAAGACACGAACTCTGCTTAGAAGGTGTCACAATGAACGATTCACTAAGAGCGCAATGTATTGCTGAGTTTTTGGGTACCGGACTATTTTTGTTTTTTGGTATTGGGTGCCTGAGCGCCCTGAAGGTCGCGGGTGCCAGTTTGGGATTGTGGGAGATCTGCATCATATGGGGCTTGGGGATCTCGCTTGCAGTTTACCTGACAGCCGGGATTTCTGGGGCCCATCTCAACCCCGCTATTACCATCGCACTTTGGTTGTTTGCCTGTTTTCCGGGTCGTAAGGTACTACCTTATTCTGTCGCTCAGATAGCGGGGGCCTTTGGTGGCGCTATGCTGGCCTATTTGTTGTACGGCAGCTTATTTATTGAGTATGAATCAGCCCATCAAATGGTACGCGGTAGTCTGGAAAGCCTGCAACTTGCCAGCATTTTTAGTACGTATCCTGCCGCCGCACTGAGTGTCTGGCAGGCCGCACTGGTCGAAGTGGTGATTACCTCCATTCTGATGGGGATGATTATGGCGCTAACGGACGACGGTAACGGTGTTCCCAAAGGCCCGTTAGCACCACTGCTGATTGGTATTCTGGTTGCTGTTATCGGCGCATCAACCGGTCCACTTACCGGCTTTGCGATGAACCCGGCACGTGACTTTGGTCCTAAATTGTTTGCCTGGATGGCCGGGTGGGGTGATGTTGCGATGACCGGGGGGCGCGATATCCCTTATTTCATCGTGCCGATTGTGGCACCCATCATCGGCGCCTGTGCGGGCGCAGCAATTTATCGTTATTTTATTGGCAAAAATTTACCGTGTAATTCGTGTAAGTTGGAGGAAAACGAGAGCTAGCTTCACGAAAGATGTTTATTATTGAAAGGTAAAAACTGTTTTCGTGATCCGGTTTCCTGAACGGCTTAAAAAGTCTCCCAACAATGGGAGACTTTTGTTATGTTCAATGCTGACTTTCATCAGAGCGCTGGATCGCGAGATGAAAATGAATGTGTGAATAATATGTTTTATTTATAACAATAAATTAACTGAGAGGTTTTATCATGATTTCTGCGAGTGCCCTGAACTCAGAACTCATTAATAAAATCGCACAGGATTTTGCACAGGCCACCAGTCTGGCTGTTGTGGTTGTCAATATTCACGGTGATGAAATTTCTGAGCTTTTTAATTTCACTCCTTTTTGCCAGTTGATGCGCCAGCATCCTCAGCATAGTACGCGTTGTCGTATGAGCGACCGCTGTGGAGGGTTGGAAGCCTCTAAATCCGATCAACCCTGCATTTATCGCTGCCATGCCGGGCTTACCGATTTCTCAATTCCGCTGGTCATCGCGGGACACCTGGTAGGGTTCGTGCTTTGTGGACAAGTACGCTTAAGTAACGATGTAGGCCTCGTTGATATTCTGAACGTCGATGACCGCTGGCAAGCCGATCCAGAGCTGGTAAACGAGTTCCGTAATGTACCTGAAATGGACTATTCTCGCGTCATTGCTTCAGCGGATTTACTCAAGCTCATCGTCGAAAATTGCCTTAAGAAACAACTTAATTTTGTTGTTATCAAAGATAACCCGCAGCAGTCAGAGCCGGTACGCGCTAACCGTAGTACCAACCCTCATGACAGTAAAATGAAAAAAGCCCTGCGCTATATTGATGCACATTTATCAGACGATCTACGTCTGGAAGATGTTGCCTCTCATGTTTTCCTTAGCCCGTACTATTTCAGCAAATTGTTCAAAAAATATCAGGGTATTGGTTTTAACGCATGGGTAAACCAGCAAAGAATGGCCAGTGCCAAAGAGCTGCTTTGTCACAGTGACTGGAGCATAGCCAGCATTGCGCGTAATTTAGGCTTTTCGCAAACAAGTTATTTTTGCAAAGTTTTCCGCCAGACCTATCAGGTTACGCCGCAGGCATTTCGCCAGCAAATAAATGTCATTTCACGCGGTGAATCCGCTTAAATAGCAATATTTTGCTATTGCCGATTTTTGATATCGGGCGCTATGTTAGTCATTATAAAATGAAAT
Source organism: Citrobacter sp. Cpo091 (assembly GCF_030332645.1). Classification (NCBI taxonomy): domain Bacteria; kingdom Pseudomonadati; phylum Pseudomonadota; class Gammaproteobacteria; order Enterobacterales; family Enterobacteriaceae; genus Citrobacter; species Citrobacter sp. Cpo091. The sequence continues at coordinate 31,675 of NZ_JAOWHL010000040.1, read as the reverse complement.
GTGACAACAGCAGTCAATAAATTGTCATAGCGCAACAAAATAATGGTATTAGAGGGATAAACTGCACCAGTTTTTATTTTTGTGATGAGATACAGTGTCTGTGTGAATGACTTTCTTTATTCTTGGCTGATACTTTCATTCAAAAAGTGAACGTATGAATAAGTGGGTTAAGGCCAGAAAATTGGCTGAATGAACTCGGAAAGATATTAAATTGAATTATTGTCATGAGGTCGTGAATTTACCTCATAACAGAGAGCTTAATTAACCAGGCTCTTGAACTGACAGGTTTGCCACATTTGTGGTAGGGAAGGGGGTGAGAATCCCCCGCAGCCCCCGCTGCTGTGATGCTGACGACCCCGTATGGACCACTGATCGCAAGATTGGGAAGGACGGGTGAGGATGACGCTAAGCCAGAAGACCTGCCTGTCAGTGACTACCAACAACTTCGGTGGGAAGTGGGTGGTTCAGATGCATACAGTCGAGAGACTGGGTATCTCTACACCCCTACCACCCTGAACAGGATCAGGGTATGGCGGCCAATTTTCACGCATTTGTTCTTGCAGGTACCGGAAGCGGCTGTGGTAAAACCACGGTGACGCTGGGCTTGTTGAGCTTGTTGAAAAAACGCGGTTTGCGCGTCCAACCTTGCAAAGTGGGTCCTGATTACCTTGATACCGGCTGGCATACAGCGGTATGCGGTACCGCTTCCCGCAATCTTGATAGCTTCATGCTTCCCGTCCCCACGCTGCACGCTCTATTCAACGAGCAGATGCAACATGCGGATATCGCCGTTATTGAAGGTGTGATGGGGCTGTATGACGGCTATGGTACCGACCCAAACTACTGCAGCACCGCCGCGATGGCTAAACAGTTAGGCTGTCCGGTCATCTTACTGGTTGATGGCAAAGCCGTTTCCACTTCAATCGCCGCAACGGTAATGGGTTTTCAGCATTTTGATCCCACCCTGAACATCGCCGGGGTTATTGTTAATCGGGTTAACAGCGAAACGCATTACCAGTTACTGAAAGTCGCAATCGAACGTTACTGCGATGTACCCGTCTTGGGCTACGTACCCCGTATGGAGGGCGTTGCCCTTCCCGAACGTCATCTGGGTTTAGTAACCGCACGTGAGTCGGTTATCAATCAGCAACCGTGGCAGGCTTTTGCCGCGACGCTGGAGCAAACCCTTGATATCGACGCGCTTCTGACATTAAGCCAGTCAACCAATCTTCCTGCTGGCGAATGGCCCGCGCTTCCTGCCGCAGACGCCGGAGCAGGGCTAACGGTTGCCATTGCCGATGACGAAGCCTTCAACTTCTACTACCCGGATAACATTACGCTGCTGGAACGTACGGGGCTTAAAGTTGTCCGTTTTAGCCCGTTGCACGACACCTGTTTACCGGACTGTCAGATGATCTGGTTAGGTGGCGGATATCCAGAGCTACACGCTGCGGCGCTGGCTCGCAATGTCTCGATGCTGAATCAACTGCGAGAGGCACATCAACGTGGCGTCGCGATTTATGCAGAGTGCGGCGGGCTGATGTATCTCGGCAGTTCGCTTGAGGACAGCAACGGCGATACCTGGCTGATGGCGGATATCATTCCCGGCCACAGCAAAATGGGGAAACGTCTGACCCGATTTGGCTACTGCGAAGCGCAGGCCGCGCAGCAAACATTGTTAGCTGCAGAAGGCGAAGTGCTGCGCGGACATGAATTCCACTACTCCGATTTTACTCCTGAAACGCCAGCGGTAATGAACTGTCGCAAAGTGCGCGATGGTAAAACGCTGCAAGCCTGGTCCGGCGGCTGGCAGGTCGGAAACACCTTCGCCAGCTATCTACACGTTCATTTTGCTCAACGTCCGCAGATGCTTAACCATTGGCTGGCAGCCGCGAGGTGTGCGCTATGACGATCCTTGCATGGTGTGTTGCCTGGCTGATTGATTTTATCATCGGCGATCCGCAGAACTGGCCGCATCCGGTGCGCTGGATTGGCAATCTGATTTCTGCCGTGCAGCGAGTTATTCGGCGTTATTGCCATAGCGACCGTGCGCTGCGCATCGGCGGCGCGGTGATGTGGATTGTGGTGGTTGGTCTGACCTGGGCTGTGTCCTGGGGCGTGCTGGCACTGGCAGAATCTATTCATCCCTGGTTGGGGTGGGTGGTAAAGGTATGGATGATCTTTACCGTGCTGGCCGGACGCTGCCTGGCAAAGGCCGCGCAGGATGTCGAACGTCCGCTACGGGCCGGTGACCTTGCTCAGAGTCGGGAAAAACTATCGTGGATTGTGGGGCGTGATACCTCACAGCTGCAACCGCAGCAGATCAATCGCGCGGTGGTGGAAACCGTGGCTGAAAACACCGTAGACGGCATTATCGCACCGTTGTTCTTTCTCCTCCTCGGCGGTGCGCCCCTGGCGATGGCCTACAAAGCGGTAAACACCCTTGACTCCATGGTGGGCTACAAACATGAAAAATACCGCGCTATTGGTATGGTCAGCGCGCGTCTGGACGATGTCGCGAACTTTATTCCTGCAAGACTGAGCTGGCTGCTGCTGGGTGTGGCGGCATTTTTATGCCGTAAAGACGGCTCGCGAGCTTTACAGATTGGCTGGCGCGATCGCTACAACCACAGTAGCCCAAACTGTGCGTGGTCAGAGGCATCCGTAGCTGGGGCATTAGGCATTCGGCTGGGTGGTCCTAATGACTACTTTGGCGAGCGCGTTGAGAAACCGTGGATCGGTGATGCACAACGCGACATTTCGGTAGACGACATTTCCCATACGATTCGACTGATGTGGGTGGCATCGACGCTGGCACTGGCGCTGTTTATTGCGCTGCGGTGGCTGTGGGTCGGTGTAGCCTGAGGACAACATAATGCAATACATCCAGCAACCCCAAGCGATTGAAGCCAAAAGTTTCGACATTATTGGCGAGATCATCCGTGAAACCCGTCCGGACTATCAGTTTGCCAGTCCGTTACATGAAGCCATTATCAAGCGGGTTATTCACACGACGGCAGATTTCGACTGGCTGGACATTCTGTGGTTTTCCAGTGATGTGCTGGAGCAGTTTTGTGCGGCGCTTAGCCGTTCGAGCGTGATTTACACCGATACCACGATGGCGCTTTCCGGGATCAATAAAACGCTGCTGGCAAAATTCGGCGGTGAATGCCGCTGCTACATCAGCGACCCGCGGGTTGTGCGTACGGCAAAAGAGCAGGGTATTACCCGGTCCATGGCGGCAGTCGACATTGCGGTGAAGGAAGAGGGGGAAAAGCTGTTTGTCTTTGGCAACGCGCCGACTGCGCTGTTCCGCCTGCTTGAGCATGATGTTGCCGTCAGCGGTGTGGTGGGGGTACCGGTCGGGTTCGTTGGTGCTGAAGAGTCGAAAGTTGCCCTGACCCAAAGCAATTTGCCCGCCATTGCAGCGTTAGGCCGCAAAGGGGGAAGCAATGTTGCCGCCGCTATCGTCAACGCCATGCTTTATCATATGCAGGGGGCGCGATGAGCGAGGCCTTCGATACGCCGGTGTGGCACAACGGTAAAGCGCTGCGTAAAGGGTATACCACGGGATCGTGCGCCACGGCGGCGGCAAAAGTTGCCGCGTTGATGGTATTGCGCCAACACCTCATCCATCAGGTTTCCATCGTGACGCCTTCCGGGGTGACGCTGTGCCTGAACGTGGAGTCACCGCATATCGAAGGGCAGCAGGCAATAGCGGCCATCCGCAAAGACGGTGGAGATGATGTGGACGCCACCCACGGCATGCTGATTTTTGCCCGTGTGACGTTAGACGATAGTGGCGTGATTGCCTTACAGGGCGGTGAAGGGGTCGGTACGGTAACCCGCAAAGGGATTGGCCTGCCGGTGGGCAGTTCGGCGATTAACCGTACACCTCGCCAGACCATTGAATCTGCCGTCCGCGAAGCGATTGGCCCAAATCGTGGGGCGCAGATTGAAATCTTCGCGCCAGAAGGCGAAGAACGGGCGCAAAAAACCTACAACTCTCGCCTTGGCATTCTTGGCGGCATTTCGATTATCGGCACCACGGGTATTGTCACGCCGATGTCAGAAGAGAGCTGGAAGCGTTCACTGTCGCTTGAGCTGGAAATTAAGCGGGCGGCAGGGCTGGAGCGTGTTGTACTGGTGCCGGGAAACCACGGCGAGCGTTTTGTGCGCGAGCAGATGGGTATCGACACCCAGGTTGTGGTCACCATGAGCAACTTTGTCGGTTACATGATTGAAGAAGCCGTACGTCTGGGGTTCCGACAAATCGTACTGGTGGGGCATCCCGGTAAGCTCATCAAAATCGCGGCGGGGATCTTCCACACTCATAGCCATATTGCCGATGCCCGCATGGAAACGCTGGTGGCTCACCTCGCGCTACTTGGCGCACCGCTGGAACTGCTGACGTTGGTCAGCGAGTGCGATACCACCGAAGCGGCGATGGAACATATCGAGGCGTACGGTTTCCAGCACATTTATGACCATCTGGCTCAGCGCATTTGTATGCGTGTCCTGCAAACATTGCGCTTTACCAAAAATCCACCGACCTGCGATGCCATCATGTTTTCTTTTGATAATCAGGTTCTTGGAAGTAATCGTCCGGTCGCAGAAATTGCTGAGGAGATGCAATGTTAACCGTTGTAGGGATGGGCCCCGCCGGTTTGCATTTGATGACGCCTGCGGCACGAGAAGCGGTCGCGACGGCGGATGTTCTGGTCGGTGGAAAGCGGCATTTGCAGCAATTCCCGGATTTTGCCGGTGAACAGTTTGCTCTTGGCGCCAATATCCCGGAACTCCTGAGCTGGATTAGCGCGCACCAGGAGAAGCACGTTGTGGTACTGGCGTCTGGCGATCCCCTGTTTTACGGCATCGGGACGCGCATGGTGGCGCATTTTGGTATTGAGAATGTGCGGATTATTCCCGGCATTAGTGCGGTGCAGTACCTGTGCGCGCAGTCCGGTATTGATATGAACGATATGTGGCTGACCAGTAGCCATGGCCGCAGCGTCTGTTTTGATGAGCTGGCGCGACATAACAAGGTGGCGATGGTGACTGATGCGCTGTGTGGCCCGCGTGAAATCGCGCAGCAGCTCATTGCCCGAGGCAAGGGGCATCGCTGGATGGTGATTGGCGAAAACCTGGCGATGGAAAACGAACAGATCCATTTCCTGCCTGTGCGTGAAGTTAACGCTGAATATGACATGAATGCAGTGGTGATCCTTGATGAAAGATGAGCTGTTTCTGCGTGGAGAGAAAGTGCCGATGACCAAAGAAGCGGTACGCGCACTTGCCCTCTCAAAACTTGAATTACACCGCGCCAGTCACCTGATTGATATTGGTGCCGGAACCGGCAGCGTGTCGATAGAGGCGGCGTTGCAATATCCCGGATTACGTGTAACGGCCATCGAACGTAACCCGGCTGCGCTCAGGTTGCTGGATGAAAACCGCCAGCATTTTGCCTGCGCAAATATCGATATTTTTCCCGGCGTTGCTCCCATGACCATCGCGGAAAAAGCCGATGCCATTTTTATGGGCGGCAGCGGCGGCCATCTGACCGAACTGATTGACTGGTCGATGCGCCAATTGCATCCCGCAGGGCGTTTGGTGATGACGTTTATCCTCCAGGAAAACCTCAACACCGCGCTGGCACATCTGGATCATCTTGGCGTACAGGGAGTGGATTGCCTGCAGCTACAGGTTTCCTCGCTTACCACGCTTGGCAATGGTCACTATTTTAAACCGAATAACCCCGTATTTGTTATCGCCTGTCAGAAGGAAGGAAACCATGTCTGAGATTTTTGATCCCCGTAGCGTGTGGTTTGTTGGCGCAGGTCCTGGCGATCGCGAGCTGATTACCCTCAAAGGTTACCGGTTGCTGCAGCAGGCGCAGGTTGTTATCTACGCCGGATCGCTGATTAACACTGAATTGCTGGAGTATTGCCCTGCCGGTGCTGAATGTCACGACAGTGCCGAACTGCATCTGGAGCAGATCCTTGATCTGATGGAAGCCGGAGTGAAAGCGGGCAAGACCGTTGTGCGCCTGCAAACCGGCGATGTCTCGTTGTACGGTTCCGTACGCGAGCAGGGTGAGGAGCTGACCAAACGCGGGATTGACTGGCAGGTGGTGCCCGGCGTCAGCGCGTTCCTCGGCGCGGCGGCAGAGCTGGGAGTTGAGTATACCGTGCCCGAAGTTTCACAGAGCCTGATCATTACGCGCCTGGAAGGCCGCACCCCGGTACCAGAGCGTGAACAGCTGGAGTCTTTTGCCAGCCACCAGACATCAATGGCTATTTATCTTTCCGTCCAGCGCATTCATCGGGTGGCTGAGCGTCTGATTGAAGGCGGCTATCCGGCGACCACGCCCGTGGCGGTGATCTATAAAGCGACCTGGCCGGAAAGTCAGACCGTGCGCGGGACCCTGGCGGATATTGGCGACAAGGTTCGCGATGCGGGCATCCGTAAAACGGCCCTTATTCTGGTCGGTAATTTCCTGGGCTCGGAGTATCACTACTCCAAACTCTATGCGGCGGACTTTAGCCATGAATACCGTAAAGCCTGAGTCAATTGCGCTTTTTTGCCTGACTCCTGGTGGCGTTGTGCTGGCGAAACGTCTGGCAGCCATGCTGCCGGTCACCTGTTTTACCAGTGAAAAGCTGCTGGAGGAGGGGTTTATTCCCTTTGAAAACGGCTTTGCGAATACCGCCCGCGAAGCGTTTACGAATTACTCGGCGCTGATTTTTATCGGTGCGACCGGTATTGCGGTGCGCGTACTGGCCCCGCTGGTCAACGACAAGTTTTGCGATCCGGCGGTGGTGGTCATTGATGAACGTGCCCAGCATGTCATCAGCCTGCTCTCCGGCCACGCGGGCGGTGCCAATGCGTTGGCGCGTTATCTGGCGGGCATGTTGGGCGCTGACCCGGTTATCACTACCGCGACGGATGTGAACGATATGGCGGCACTGGATACGCTGGCATTTCAACTGAATGCCCGGATGAGTGATTTCCGTTCGGCGGTGAAGATCGTGAACCAGATGCTGGTCAGCAATAAGCGGGTTGGTTTGTGGTGGGATGACGAACTGACGCAGGATGTCAGCCATTGCGACCGGCGCGGATTTATCACGGTTACCGATCTCAACCAGCTCCCTGAACTGGATGCGTTGGTGTGCATCACCTTACGCACCAATTTACCTGACCTGCCTGTTCCGCACTGGAAGTTGGTGCCACAGCGCGTTGTAGCCGGAATCGGCTGTCGCCGTGATACGCCGTTCCCTCTGCTGGCCGCGCTGCTTGCCCGGCAGCTCGAAGCCCAACAGCTCGATCCGTTGGCGCTAAAAGCGATTGGCAGCATCACGCTGAAAAAAGATGAACAGGGACTTATCCAACTGGCTTCGTGCTGCCGCGTTCCTTTCGAAACCTTTACCGCTGACGCGCTGCGTGAGCATGAGCACCGTTTTCCAGCCTCATCGTTTGTTCGCAAAACGGTGGGTACAGGAAGCGTTTCCGGTCCTGCAGCCTGGCTGTTGAGCCACGGAAAACTGTTAGGCGAGACCCTGCGAGAACAGGGCGTCACTATCACTTTGGGAGTTTCACACTGATGTTAAGCGTAATTGGAATTGGCCCTGGCTCGCAGGCAATGATGACCATGGAAGCCGTTGAAGCACTGCAGGCAGCGGAAATCATCGTTGGCTATAAAACCTACACCCATCTGGTAAAAGCGTTCACGGGTGACAAGCAGGTGATCAAAACCGGAATGTGCAAAGAGATTGAACGCTGCCAGGCGGCGATCGAACTGGCACAGGCGGGTCACAACGTGGCGCTGATCAGTAGCGGTGACGCGGGGATTTACGGTATGGCCGGGCTGGTGCTCGAACTGGTCAGCAAGCAAAAGCTGGATGTTGAGGTCAGGCTAATACCAGGCATGACCGCTAGTATTGCCGCGGCCTCTTTGCTGGGCGCGCCGCTGATGCACGACTTCTGCCACATCAGCTTAAGCGATCTGTTAACGCCGTGGCCGGTTATCGAAAAACGCATCGTTGCCGCCGGTGAGGCAGACTTTGTTATCTGTTTCTACAACCCGCGCAGTCGGGGGCGCGAAGGTCATCTGGCGCGCGCATTTGAGCTGCTTTCCGCCAGCAAAAGCGCACAAACGCCGGTGGGTATTGTGAAGTCTGCCGGACGTAAAAAGCAGGAAAAATGGTTAACCACGCTCGGTGAAATGGATTTCGAACCGGTTGATATGACCAGCCTTGTGATCGTGGGTAACAAAACAACCTATGTTCAGGACGGCCTGATGATCACGCCACGAGGTTATGTGCTGTGAATTACGGTGATGTGCTGGTCATGGGCGGTACGAGCGATGCGCGCATGCTGTGCCAGCAACTGGATGCGGCAAACGTGGCCTATACCCTGTCAGTTGCAACCCCAACAGGGAAACAACTGGCGGGAGATATCAAAGGCCAGGTGCGCTGCGGGCGTCTGGAGCGCGAACAAATGATTGCCTGGCTACAGGAAAATCGGACGCGCTGGGTGATCGATGCCTCGCATCCGTACGCCGAGGTGGTGAGCCGCAACATCATGAGCGCCTGCGAAGCGGCGGGCGTACTGCTGAGCCGCTACCAGCGTCCTGAGCAGTTGAGTGGTTTAACTCACCCGCACCTGTATACCGTACAAAGCATTCAGCAAGCCTGTGAGTTGGCGCGACGTTTCGGCGATCGTGTGCTGCTGACGACCGGCAGTAAAGATCTGGCTATCTGGCGCGAAGGGTTGCCTGAAAAAACGCTGCTGGCGCGCGTTCTGCCTGTTCCTGAGGTCATTCAGCAATGCGCGGATCTGGGATTTGGCGTCGGTGAAATCTTCGCACTGTGCGGACCGTTTAGCGCCGAGTTCAACGCCGCGTTTTATCGCCAGTGCCAGGCTGATGTGGTGATCACCAAAGCATCTGGCGCTGAAGGTGGTTATCAGGAAAAGGTTCAACCCTGTCTGGATGCCGGAATCCCCTGCATCGTGATTACACGTCCGGCACCGTTGGTGACGGGAGAAGAGTTACTGGAAAGTCAGGCCGCCTTTGGGGCGCGTTTAACGCGCTGGCTGGCCACTGCTTAAGGAGTTTGAGATGAAAAAGGCGCTTCTGGTGGTCAGTTTTGGCACCAGCTATCACGACACCTGCGAGAAAAATATTGTGGCCTGTGAGCGCGATCTTGCAGCTAGCTGCCCTGATCGCGACCTGTTCCGGGCGTTTACCTCCGGGATGATAATCCGCAAGCTCAAGCAGCGAGACGGTATTGAAATCGACACGCCGCTGCAGGCGCTGCAAAAACTGGCGGAGCAGGGGTATCAGGATGTGGCTATTCAGTCGCTGCACATTATTAATGGTGACGAATACGAAAAAATTGTCCGCGAAGTGCAAAGTATGCGTCCGCTGTTTTCACGCCTGACGCTGGGTGTACCGCTGCTGAGCAGCCATGAAGATTACGCACAGTTGATGCTGGCGCTGCAACAGCAGATGCCGGCGCTTGGCGAAAGTGAAAAAGTGGTCTTTATGGGACACGGTGCCAGCCACCATGCTTTTGCCGCCTATGCCTGTCTCGACCACATGATGACGGCGCAGCGCTTTCCCGCGCGGGTTGGGGCGGTGGAAAGCTATCCGGAAGTGGATGTGCTGATTGAAAGTTTATCTCAGGAAGGGGTGACGGCGGTGCATCTGATGCCGCTGATGTTAGTCGCTGGCGACCATGCCATCAACGATATGGCCTCCGACGAAGATGATTCCTGGAAAACGTTGTTCAATGCAGCAGGGATACCGGCTACGCCGTGGCTTAGTGGTCTGGGTGAGAACCCGGCGGTTCGCGCCATGTTCGTGGCACATTTACAGCAGGCGCTTAATGTGGCGCTGGAGGAAGCAGCATGAGCGGAAAACTGTATGCACTGAGCACCGGGCCAGGTGCTTCCGACTTGATTACCGTGCGTGCCGCACGCACGCTGGGCGCGCTGGATATTCTCTATGCGCCTGCCGGGCGTAAAGGCGGTGACAGTCTGGCATTGTCGATTGTACGTGAGTATATCGGTGAACAGACCGAAGTCCGCTGCTGCCATTTTCCTATGAGTGCCGATAGCGCTGAAAAAGAGGCCGTCTGGGATGAAGTTGCTGCCGCGCTGGTTCAGGAAGTCGAGGCCGGTAAGCAGGTGGGGTTTATCACTCTCGGCGATGCGATGCTGTTCAGCACCTGGGTCTTTTTACTTCAGCGTATTGGTTGTCCTGAATGGCTGGAAATCGTTCCTGGCGTCACGTCTTTCGCCGCGATTGCCGCGCGTTCCAAAACGCCGCTCGCTATGGAGCAGCAGTCACTGGCGGTGGTCTCCTGTACCGCACCGGAAGCGGAAATCCAGCAGGCATTAAAACAGCATGACAGTCTGGTGTTGATGAAAGTGTACGGTCGTTTTGCGCGTATTAAAGCGCTGCTACAACAAGAGGGTTTGTTGGACTGTGCATTAATGATGTCTGAAGCCACGCTGCCAGGTGAACAGTGCTGGCGTCATCTCGATGAGGTGAGCGACGATCAGCCGCTGCCTTATTTCTCGACCATTCTGGTCAATAAACAGTGGGAGTATGCACAATGAAGCTTGAACAACAGCTAAAACAGCTGTCTTTCAGCGGGTTGGCTGCGGCGCTATTACTGATGATTGTTCCTGAACAAGCGTTCGCCATGCACATTATGGAAGGTTTCTTGCCGCCGATGTGGGCGCTGGCCTGGTGGCTGCTGTTTTTACCCTGCCTGTGGTACGGACTGGTACGTCTGCGCCAAATTGTGCAGGAGGATAACCACCAGAAGGTTTTGCTGGCCCTGTGTGGCGCTTTTATTTTTGTGCTGTCGGCGCTGAAAATTCCTTCCGTTACCGGAAGCTGCTCACATCCTACCGGTGTAGGCCTGGCGGTTATCCTGTTTGGACCGGGCGTGGTAGCCATCCTTGGGGCGATTGTCCTGCTGTTCCAGGCTCTGCTGCTGGCACACGGTGGTTTGACAACGCTCGGCGCGAACGGCATGTCGATGGCGGTAATTGGCCCGGTAGTGGGTTACATGGTGTGGAAAATGGCCTGCCGCGCAGGGCTGCGTCGTGATGTCTGCGTCTTCCTGTGTGCGATGCTGGCGGATCTCGTCACCTATTTCGTGACCTCGGTACAGCTGGGCGTTGCGTTCCCGGATCCCTCTGCTGGTGCTACCGGCTCAATCATTAAGTTCATGGGGATTTTCTGCCTGACGCAGATCCCAATTGCGATTGCGGAAGGGTTACTTACCGTGCTGATTTACGATCAGCTAACCAAACGCCAGTTGATAACCGCACAAGGGCATTAACGATGAAAAAGACGCTGATTATATTGGGCATGGTAGTGGCGCTGGTGATACTGCCGTTCTTTATCAACCACGGTGGGGAGTACGGCGGGTCAGATGGTGAGGCGGAAAGCCAGATTCAGGCTATTGCCCCGCATTATGAGCCCTGGTTCCAGCCGTTGTATGAACCCGCAAGCGGTGAAATTGAAAGTCTGCTGTTTACGCTCCAGGGATCGCTTGGCGCAGCCGTGATTTTCTATATCCTGGGTTACACCAAGGGTAGGCAACGCCGTGATGACCGGGCTTGACAGGCTTAGCTATCAAAGCCGTTGGGTTCATGTCTCGCCGGTGCGGAAATTTCTGCTCTGGCTGGTGATGATGATTCTGGCGTTTACTCTGCCCCCATTGGGGCAGGGTATTGAGCTTTTACTTATTGCCACGCTGAGCTGCTGGCTGCTGCGTATTTCCTTCTGGCGCTGGTGCCGTTGGATGGCATTGCCGTTTGGTTTTCTCACGGTTGGCGTGGTGACCATTTTGTTTAGCATCAACCGCGATCCACAGACGCTGTTGGCCAGCATACCTGTGGGAAGTTACTGGTTGGGGATCAGTGCACCAGGTGTGGTAACCGCCAATGAAACCTTCTGGCGCAGCCTTGCCGCGCTGGCGGCAACTTTCTGGCTGGTACTGAATCTGCCGTTTCCGCAATTAATTATCTTACTCAAACGCGCGCATGTTCCTCGCCTGCTAACTGAGCAGATCCTGCTGACCTGGCGGTTTATTTTTATCCTGTTAGACGAGGCGCTGGCTATTCATCGCGCACAAACGCTGCGTTTTGGTTATCGTAGCTTGCCGTTGGGCTACCGCTCTCTGGCAATGCTGGTGGGATTGCTGTTTACCCGCGTGTTGATCCGCTACCAGCAAATGACCACCACACTGGATATCAAACTGTATCAGGGTGATTTTCACCTGTAAGGAAAAGTATGCTTGCCACCTCAGCGCTTTGGTTTCGCTATCAGGATGACCCGATCCTCAAAGGGCTAACGCTGGATTTTTCGACGCATGCCGTCACCGGACTGGTAGGCGCTAATGGCTGCGGGAAATCCACGCTGTTTATGAACCTGAGTGGCTTATTGCGCCCACAGCAAGGCGCGGTGATGTGGCAGGGCAAACCGCTGGATTACAGCAAGCGCGGCCTGCTGGCGCTGCGTCAACAGGTGGCAACGGTATTTCAGGACCCCGATCAGCAAATCTTTTATACGGATATCGACAGCGATATCGCCTTTAGCCTGCGCAATCTTGGGGTGGATGAAGCTGAAATCGCTCGCCGCGTGGAAGATGCGCTTACGCTGGTCGACGCCCAGCATTTTCGCCATCAGCCCATTCAGTGTTTAAGCCATGGGCAAAAAAAACGCGTAGCGATTGCCGGGGCGTTGGTGTTGCAGGCGCAGTATCTGCTGCTGGATGAACCTACTGCGGGCCTCGACCCGTCAGGCCGCACGCAGATGATTGAGATAATCAAACGCATCGTTGCGCAAGGAAATCACGTCGTAATTTCCAGCCATGATATCGATCTTATCTATGAAGTCAGTGATGCGGTGTACGTTTTACGCCGGGGCGAAGTACTCACGCACGGCACGCCAGGCGACGTTTTCGCCCGTACGGATCTTATTGAACAAGCGGGATTAACTCAGCCCTGGCTGGTGAAGCTGCATACAGAGTTGGGCTTCCCGCTGTGTAAAACAGAGGCTGAATTTTTTAGCTGTATGCGAGAGAACGCACTGAAGGAGGCGTCATGACGCAGGCAATAATGTTGCAGGGAACGGCATCTGATGTGGGTAAAAGCGTATTGGTCGCCGGGCTGTGTCGTATTTTTTATCAGGATGGACTGCATACCGCGCCGTTCAAATCGCAGAACATGGCGCTGAACTCTGGCATTACGCCAGAGGGAAAAGAAATGGGCCGCGCGCAAATTTTTCAGGCCGAAGCCGCAGGCATTACGCCAGATGTGCGTATGAACCCGGTGTTGCTTAAACCGACCAGCGATCGAAAAGCGCAGGTAGTGCTGATGGGTAAAGTGGCAACCGATATGGACGCGGTGAGTTACCACGAGTACAAGCCACGTCTGCGGGAACAGATCCTGTCAGTTTATAACAGCCTGGCGCAGGAGTTCGATGTGCTGGTGCTGGAGGGAGCGGGGAGCCCGGCAGAGATTAACCTGCGCGATCGCGATATCGTCAATATGGGTATGGCCGAGATGGCGCAGTGCCCTGTCGTTTTGGTGGCGGATATCGATCGTGGCGGGGTGTTCGCCTCCATTTACGGCACGCTGGCGCTGTTGCACGATCACGAACGCGCACGGGTAAAAGGGGTGATCATCAACAAGTTTCGCGGTGATGTGACGCTGCTGCACTCCGGTATCGAGCAAATTGAAGCGCTGACCGGCGTTCCTGTGCTGGGCGTGATGCCATGGCTGGATGTTGATCTGGAAGATGAAGATGGCGTTGCGCTGCAAAAGGGCAAGTATTTGCGCACTGACAAACGCGACATCGATATCGCCGTTGTTCAAATACCGCACATTTCTAACTTTACTGATTTCAATGCGCTTGCTGCGCAGCCGGACGTGCGCGTGCGCTATGTTCGCCAGCCTGAAGAGCTGGCGGGGGCCGATCTGGTGATTTTGCCGGGCAGCAAAAATACCCTTGGCGATCTGGTATGGCTGCGTGAAAGCGGGATGGCGCATGGCGTCGTGCAATTACATCGTAATAACGTACCGGTGGTTGGGATTTGCGGCGGCTATCAAATGCTCGGCGACACTATCATTGATGAAGTAGAGTCGGGCCTCGGTACGTTGCCGGGTCTGGGCTTACTCAATACAGTCACCCATTTTGCCCAGCACAAAACCACGACCCTGGTTGAGGGACAAATGTCTTCATCGCTGCCTGACTGGCTGGCGGGCACGGCGGGGTTATCCGTTCGCGGTTATGAAATTCATATGGGCGAAACAGCATTAACCGATGAATGCCAGTCGGTGATGACGTTGCACAAAGACGGTGGCAACGTTGTTGACGGTGCGGTCACTTCGGATGGCCTGGCGTTCGGCACCTATCTTCACGGTCTTTTCGACAGCGATGATTTCACCCGAGCCTTGGTCAATGGCCTGCGAGAACGTAAAGGGTTAGCTCCGCTGGATTCCACCTTCCATTACGCGCAATATAAATCGCAGCAGTTTGATCTGCTGGCGGATGCGATGCGGCAACACATCGATATTGAAAAAATTTATACCATCATGCAGCAACACCGGGAGCCAGTATGATGATTCTGGTTACTGGCGGCGCGCGAAGCGGCAAGAGTCGGCATGCGGAAGCGCTGATCGCTGATTCCCCAAACGTTTTGTATATTGCGACTTCGCAGATTTTTGATGAGGAGATGGCTGCGCGAATTCAGCATCATCGCGATGGACGTCCTGCGCACTGGCGTACAGCCGAACGTTGGCAACATCTTGATGAACTGATCACGACAGCGAACGATCCTCAGGAAGCTATTCTGCTGGAATGCATCACCACGATGGTGACCAACTTGCTGTTTGCGCTGGGCGGTGAAAGCGATCCGGACAGCTGGGATTACGCGGCGATGGAGCAGTCTATCGAAGGTGAAATCCGTTCGCTGATCGCAGCCTGTCAGCGCTGCCCGGCAAAGATCGTGTTGGTCACTAACGAAGTGGGAATGGGGATTGTGCCGGAGAACCGTCTGGCGCGGCATTTTCGTGATATTGCAGGACGCGTGAACCAGCGACTGGCGGCGGCAGCTGATGAGGTCTGGCTGGTGGTATCAGGAATTGGAGTCAAAATTAAATGAGTAAGTTGTTCTGGGCAATGCTCTCTTTTATCAGTCGCTTGCCCGTTCCTGCTCGCTGGTCGCAAGGACTGGATTTCGAGCACTATTCCCGCGGTATTGTAATGTTTCCCCTGATTGGCGTCGTGTTGGGAGGGCTGACGGGGCTGGTCTTTATGGCGCTCCAGCCCTGGTGCGGTATTCCGTTGGCGGCCCTTTTTGCGGTGCTGACACTGGCATTGCTGACCGGGGGATTTCATCTGGATGGTCTGGCGGATACCTGTGACGGCATTTTTTCGGCGCGCCGACGCGAGCGGATGCTGGAAATCATGCGCGACAGTCGTCTGGGCACCCACGGTGGACTGGCGTTAATTTTCGTTTTACTGGCGAAGGTGCTGGTGGTGAGCGAACTGGCTTTGCGTGGCACGCCAATGCTGGCCGCGCTGGCAGCTGCATGTGTCGCCGGGCGAGGAACGGCGGTGTTGCTGATGTATCGGCATCGCTATGCCCGCGAAGAAGGGCTGGGCAACGTTTTTATTGGCAAAGTCACCGGGCGTCAAACCTGCGTTACGTTGGGATTAGCGGCGATCCTTGCCGCCGTACTACTTCCCGGCATGCGCGGCGTGGCTGCGCTGGTTGTCACAATAGTGGCGATTTTTATTCTTGGGCAGTTATTAAAACGCACGTTGGGTGGGCAAACCGGCGATACGCTGGGCGCTGCCATTGAACTTGGCGAGTTGATTTTCTTGCTGGCTCTGCTCTGAGTCAGCCCACATACTGGAACCCTTATGCAGACTTTAACCTCTTTACTCCGCACGATCCCATCACCAGACAGTGCCGCGATGTTGCGTGCACAGCAGCATATCGACGGCTTGCTTAAGCCGCCGGGAAGTTTGGGGCGACTCGAATCTCTCGCCGTACAATTGGCCGGGATGCCTGGCCTGAAGGGTGTGCCGCATGTGAACGGCAAAGCGATGCTGGTGATGTGCGCCGATCACGGCGTGTGGGATGAAGGGGTTGCCGTTTCGCCTAAAGTTGTCACGGCTATTCAGGCTGCCAATATGACGCGTGGAACGACCGGCGTCTGCGTCCTGGCCGCTCAGGCTGGGGCGAAGGTTCATGTGATAGATGTTGGGATTGATGCTGAACCTATTCCCGGTGTGGTGAATATGCGTGTGGCACGCGGTTGCGGCAATATAGCCGAAGGCCCGGCAATGAGCCGTTCGCAGGCCGAGGAGCTGTTGCTGGAAGTCATCCGCTATACCCATGAGCTGGCAAAAGACGGTGTAACGCTGTTTGGCGTCGGGGAGCTTGGTATGGCAAATACTACACCTGCGGCGGCCATTGTCAGCGTGCTGACCGGCAGTGATGCTGAGGAAGTCGTGGGTATTGGCGCTAACCTTCCTCTTTCTCGGGTGGGGAATAAGGTAGACGTTGTGCGCCGGGCAATTGCCGTCAATCAACCTGATCGCCATGACGGTGTCGATGTGCTGGCTAAGGTTGGCGGGTTTGATCTTGTCGGTATGGCGGGGGTGATGCTTGGGGCGGCCTCCTGTGGTCTGCCTGTGGTGCTGGACGGTTTTCTTTCGTATTCTGCTGCTCTGGCGGCCAGCCAGATTGCACCACAAATTAAACCCTACTTAATTCCGTCACACTTCTCCGCTGAGAAGGGCGCCCGCACCGCGCTGGCGCATCTTGAATTGGATCCTTATCTGAATATGGGGATGCGTTTAGGTGAAGGCAGTGGGGCCGCGTTGGCAATGCCGATTGTTGAAGCTGCCTGTGCTATGTACAAAAATATGGGGCAGCTCGCCGCCAGTAACATCGTGCTTCCAGATGGTAAGGAAGCGTAGTTACCGTTCAACCTGAACCTCGCCTGATGGCGAGGTTTTTTTATGCGCAAATATGTCGTAACCCACTAAAACAGATAATAAAAGCTATACTTAACGGATATCTGTTGCGACGAAGGAAAGGAAAAAGATGCGTCGTGTAAAACTGCTTTGTTCACTCATTATGCTGCTTGCGAGTCAGGGAGTGCAGGCGGTGAGTTATCCGCTGCCGCCAGAGGGGAGTCGCCTGGTGGGTAGCACTTTGACTATTACGGTTCCACAAGGAAACACCAAGCCGCTGGAGGCATTTGCCGCTCAGTACGGGCAGGGGTTGAGCAATATGCTTGAAGCCAATCCGGGCGTCGATGTTTTTCTGCCTAAATCGGGTTCAACGCTGGTTGTGCCACAGCAACTGATACTTCCGGATACCGTGCGTGAGGGGATTGTCATCAACGTCGCCGAGATGCGGCTTTACTATTATCCTGCTGGCAGCAATACGGTTGAGGTTTTACCCATTGGCATTGGTCAGGCGGGTAGAGAAACGCCGCGTAACTGGGTGACAGCGGTAGAACGTAAGCAGGAAGCACCAAGCTGGACGCCGACGCCAAATACCCGACGTGAATACGCCGCTCGCGGGGAAAGCTTGCCAGCATTTGTTCCTGCCGGACCAGAAAATCCGATGGGCCTGTATGCAATTTATATTGGCAGGCTTTATGCCATTCACGGGACAAATGCCAATTTCGGTATTGGTCTGCGGGTAAGTCAGGGGTGCATCCGTTTGCGGAATGACGACATCAAGTACCTGTTTGATACGGTGCCTGTAGGGACGCGTGTACAATTAATTGACCGACCGGTGAAATACAGCGAAGAGCCGGACGGTAGTCGCTGGGTGGAAGTACATGAGCCGCTGTCACGAAACCGTTCGGAATACGAGTCTGACAGAAAGGTGCCTTTGCCAGTCACTCCCGCTTTGCGCACCTTTATCAGCGGGAATGACGTGGATTTGAGCCGCGGGAGCCAGGCACTGGAAAGACGTTCCGGTATGCCGGTGAACATCAGCCTGGTACAGAAGCATTATTAATTTTCAGGGCGATCCTGTTTACCTTCAGGTCGGATGGGTCGCTTTTTTAATTTGATACTGCCCCATTTTTACCACGCCAATATGGTCAGCCATTAGCTGGGCTTCGTGTTCACTGTGGGTAACCAACAGCGCCGTTTGCCCGGCGGCGCGCAAAATATCCCGTACCTCGTTGCCAAGACGCTCACGCGTGCGCTTATCCAGGCTGGAGAAGGGTTCATCGAGCAACAGGATTTCCGGATGTGGCGCCAACGCGCGCGCAAGGGCGATACGCTGTTGTTGCCCGCCGGAAAGCTCATGCGGATAGCGGTTGGCATGGCTGTGTAACTCCACCATTTTCAACAACTCAGTCACTCTGGCCTGTTGTTCCTCACGCGGCATGCGACGCAATCCAAAGGCCACATTTTGCTGCGCGGTCAGATGGGGGAATAACGCATATTCCTGGAAGACCATGCCGACATGACGTTTTTCCGGTGGCAGATGAACGCCGGGACCGGCAACACGTCGCTGTGACACATAGATCTCTCCGTTTTGCAGGCGTTCAAATCCGGCTACTGCGCGTAGCACCGTGGTTTTTCCGCAGCCTGAAGCGCCCAGCAGACAGGCAATTTCACCTTTACGTACCGACATTGAAAATCCGCTCAGTACCGATTGCTGGCTGTTGCCATAAGCAACGTGTACATCCTGGAGTCGTAATGCAATTTCTGACATTGTTGCTCTCTTAACCACGGCGAGTCATTTGGTGACGCACCAACAAAATAACCGGTAGCGTGCCAGCTAAAACAATCATTAGCGCGGCGATAGCACCTTCTTCATAGGTTCCACGGGCGGCTTCCGCATACAGCAACGTTGCCAGCGTTTCAAAATTGACTGGGCGCAAAAGCAACGTTGTTGGCAGCTCTTTCATGGCATCAGCAAAAACCAGCAGGGCACTGCTGACTAACGCCGGGCGCAGCAGGGGAAAATGGACTCGTGCAAACGTCCCCGCACCATTCTCACCCAACAGACGAGACGCCTGTTCCAGCGAAGGTGGAATGCGGCCCAGACCAGAATCCAGCGCGCCAATGGCAATCGCCTGGAATCGCATGGCACAACAAATTACCAGCAGGATCCCGGCGGACATCAGCGGCAGGCCGCGAACATCCAGTAAATCTGCCAGCCAGCGGTCGACAGCCATGGCGGGGGTTAAAAAGCCAATCGCCAGAATTGTGCCGGGAACCGCATAGCCTAAAGAGGCCAGACGCATCACGCCGCGACGAAATCCCGGCATGGCGTTGTCTGCGGCGCTATGACGCGCGCTCCAGGCCACCAGCATACTGACGCAAACCACCACTAGCGTGGTTCCCGCTGCCAGCGATAGCGTATTTTGCAATGCTGACAGTAACGAAGAGGAAAGGGGGTTCTCATCGCCTATGCGTTTGGCGCTTTCCCAAATTAAAAACAGTACCGGAGCCAGAAAACCCAGCACAACCGGCAGTGAAATAACGCCACCGAGCAGCCAACCACGCCAGCCCTGCACGCGCGTAGGTTGAATCTCCCGCAGACTGCGGCTGCTGAATCCTTGTTTTCTGCGACCATAAAATTCCAGCGTCAGAATAAGGAATATAAACATCAGCATCATGCAGGCAATTTGTGCCGCGGCAGATAAATCAGACCGCGAGATCCATGTGGTGTACACGGTAACGGTTAACGTCTGTACACCGAGAAACTCTGATGCGCCAATATCGTTGAGCGTTTCCAGCAGTGCCAGACTGATCCCAACGGCCAACGCCGGACGAGCCATGGGCAAAGCAACACGAAAGAAGGTTCCGGTTGCGCTGCATCCCAGCGTGCGTGCGGCTTCCAGTAAATGAGCCGGTTGGCTAATAAACATGGCGCGGGTTGTCAGATACACGTATGGGTACAGCACTAATCCGAGCAGGATGATTGCGCCGGAAAGTGAGCGTAAATCAGGCAGTCGGAACTGTCTTGGGCTGTCAAAACCCAATAAAAAACGGATAAAGGTTTGCAGAGGGCCAATCGGATGCAGCAGATCGAGCCACGCAAAGGCCACAATGTAGGTCGGCATCGCCAGCGGCAACAGTAACGCCCAGCTAAGAATTTTACGTCCAGGAAAATCCCATGCCGTTACCGTCCATGCGCTGCCTACGCCAATCACGCCGACCATCACCGCGACACCGGCTAATAACAGCACGGTATTTTTTAGTGCGGCAGGCAGTACATACGTCAAGAGATTATCCCAGTGAGATAAATCGGCCTGGGTAGCCTGCCAAATCAGCGCAATGATCGGTGTCAGAACGCCAAGCGCTACGCACAGCGCGCCAAGATGTAGCGGCGTTAATAATGACTGCGGCCCGGAAACCAGGCCGCGTAACGTCGGAAACTGCAGAGGTTTATTGATCGAATCCAACTTTATCTACCAGCAGACTAGCTTGTTTACGATATTTAACGATTTCGGTTAACGGCGTTTTATCGACGTCGATTTCACCAATAGTTGCACTGATAACCGGATCAAGCGTCACGCCTTTCAGTACCGGGTATTCGAAGTTCGCTTTCGCATACTGCTGCTGGGCAGGTGCGGAAACCAGATATTCCATCAGCTTAACGGCATCGGCTTTATTTGGTGCATAGCGGGCTACAGCTGCGCCACTGATGTTGACGTGTGTACCGCCATTTTCAAAGGTGGGTTTAACGACTTTAATCGCATCGCCCCACTGACGCGCATCGCTGCCTTCTTTGGCGTTTTTCATATGGCCGACGTAATAGGAGTTGGCGAGACCAATATCGCAAATTCCGCCGAGAATATCGCGAGCAACATCGCGGTCGCCACCGGTAGCTTTACGCGCCAGGTTAGCTTTCACACCGCGCAGCCATTCTTCGGTCTTTGCTTCACCGTGATGAGCAATCATTGCGGCGATCAGCGCTGTGTTATACGGGTGCTGTCCGGAACGAATACAAACTTTACCTTTGTACTCAGGGCTGGCGAGTTGTTCGTAATGCCAGTTATCGATTGGCAGTGACTTCTCGGCATACAGCACGCGGGCACGCATCGACAGCGCAAACCACTGATTATCTGCGCCGCGCAGATTAGCCGGAATAGCGGTTTTCAGTGCTTCTGACTCTACTGGCTGAGTTACACCCGCTTCCACTAAATCAATGAGGTTACCGGCATCGACGGTCATCAGCAGGTCAGCAGGTGAATTTTTACCTTCAGCTTTAACGCGCTCGAGCATACCGTCCTTGATATAGACCGTACTGACTTTGATGCCGCTGGTTTTGGTCCAGCTATCAAGCAAAGGCTGGATTAGACCCGGTTCACGGGTGGTATAGAGCGTTAACGTTTCCTGAGCGAAAGCCGGTAGGCTAACAGAGAAGACCAGGGCAGAGGCAAGTGTGATACGGCGCAGTCCGGCGCGAGGCAGAGAATTCATCGTTTATATCCCAGAGTAATTGGAACGTACAGTGAACCGAGCGGGGGGCTCGTTCCTTTGGCTCGCGTACAATAAATGATAATCACTAGCACTTACAATAATTGCAAAGTTTAAACGATTTACATTTACATAACTTTAATCAACGTTGTGATGCGGCATGTAACAGCGGTGCAGAGCAGGCAGGGGGCTTATGAGAGGGATTTTATAGCGACCTGAAAAGCAAAAAGCCTGCTTAGTTTCCTAAGCAGGCTTCTTAAATATGGCTCCTCTGACTGGGATCGCCGTAGCCAATAACTGGCTAATAAGTAAGCTAAGCCTGAATTTCCTTTCTGTCAAGACCGCTAGAATGACCACCCATCGTTGCCGATTAATTAAAACGGGCTTATATACTTTGCTCATGTGTTGATCATTCTATGGTGAACTCTACATATGAAGGATGGGTAGTTGGGGTGAGCATCAAAAAGTCTGCTCTGTGCCAGAAACGGAAGTTGCTTACATGTTAGTTTACTGGGAGCAGGACAGGATGGGATGACCCCGAGGTTGTGACGGTACTTAGAGATGGATTTACGCACGTATGCTATGAAAAGGTTTTAGCTAAAAGGTTGAACATGACGAAATCTGTTTTGGTGACTCAACCATCTGAGGTGAACAAAATCAAAGGGATAGTGTAGTTTAAATCGATCTGAAGCGAGCTCTAAATACATCCTATCTAATTTTTTAATGGAATTTGATCTGCAATAGACAATATATCCATTTTAAATAGTTCCCGTATGAAATTTAATGAGTTCTAATGCTTGTTTCGAATGGTCAAAGATGATGAAGGGTAGCGCGTTGAGTTAAGGTCAAGAAAAACAGACAGTTAATTATGTCTATCAAAAATACCGTAGAAATAGCTAGAAATAACAACTGTGTGCATGTACAGTTGTTTGCATGGTTAACAAAGTTGCATTCAATGCTGTAAATGTGAGCGTTCAGGTTTACTCTCTATAGAACAAGGGTTTATAATCTGAAAAAGTAATTTCTATGGACTAGGAATGTTTACTGACCCGAACAGCGACCCGAAAGTATGGGAACAATATTTTAAGAGCATTATCCGTTTACACTATAAGCCAGCTAATTGCTGCGATTTGCCTGATTCGCAAAATGGTGATTTCGGCATTGAATGTTACACCCTATCAGGCCATGTTTTTCAATGCTACTTGCCCGAGCAATCAAGCGATGTTGAAAAACTAGTTAAAGCACAGCGCAAAAAAATAAATACTGACATTTTAAAATTCACAACTAAATATAAAGCTGATCTTGAATTATTGTTTGGCGAAACTAAAATTAGTAGATGGATTTTGGCTACGCCGTATAGTAAATCTGCAAAACTTACACAATATTGCACTCAGAAATCCTTACGAGTAAGAGAACTGAAATTACCGTATGTTGCAGATGACTTCCAGATTTTGGTGCAAACAGATAGTGACTATATAACTGAGAGGGCAGTTCTTCGAAGAACGAACTATCAGCTAAATCTAGATCTTAGTAACTCTACTGTTGATCATGCTGTATCATTTATTAATGAGCATGTTGATTTTTTGGATAAATTGAATTTGAAACTTCCAAAAATTGACCCTTCGGAATCAGTACAGGAAACTTATAGGCATTTTCTAATACAAAAATATCTTGATTATCAAAACCTTATCGATGAATTAAAACAGAATTGGGTTGATATTTATGAAGTTGTATATAAATGCATTCAACAAAGAGAAACGAACTTGGTTGGACTTTCTATGCTTACATCCTCAAGTGCGCAACCTGCCGAGAAGATGCTGAAACAAATGGAAGTTCTTAAAGAAAATATCGAAAAGGAAATACCTACACTCAAAGAATCAGATTTAGAAAAAATAAATTGGGGTGTAATATCGGATTGGTTAATTAGGTGTCCGTTAGATTTTTAACATGGTGAAAAATGAATATTAAAATAGAAGATATCATCGGACGACCTTTCACATTTACGCGGAGGCCGGAACATCTCCCATGTGAAATGAGACCTATGTGGCGATCTAGCCTTGTTTTAATAATATTCTCACTTATTGCTGCAAGAACTGGTTCATGCACATTGAAAAAACTTCATGTTGTCAATTGGTTGTTAAAGTCAGAAAAAAACACTACTGATTTTGCATTTTGGGTTTTGAATAAAGATAGTGTTAAGCCTGAAGTCAGAATGGATCCGACTTTGGATAGGGCAATTGAGCTTTTACTGGCCGATGGTTTTCTCATTCGCGAAAATGACAAGATGAAATTGACAGAAAAAGGGGATATTTGTGCGGTCAATTTACTTGCATTAGACGTCTTTCAAAAGGAATGTATTGTCTTAGGAAAACATAAAAAAGGTTTGACAGAGACTAATATAACCAAAATATTTCAGGTGGGATGATATGTCTTTTGAAATAATTTCTCTTAAAATAATAGTTAATACTATTGATGGACTATATGGTATTGATATTCCTTTCTCAACCGGCCTATTTCTTTTACGTGTTGAAAACTCTCATGGTAAATCAACGTGCATGAATGCCATTGCTTATGCACTTGGAATGGAAAAGGCTTTAGGCTTAGGTGGTGCAAAAATACCATTCCCACCATCTTTAACTAGAGCACTGACTAATAAGGATGGTAAAGAAGTTAGTGTGATTAAATCATATGTTGAATTAACAATAAAAAATAATAAAAACACTGTTGCGAAACTAAAAAGAAATATAGCAGGTTTTGAAACTGACAATATTATAACTATTGATGAGGTTAGTTCTGGTGGCGATCAAAGTACTGGCTCATATTTTCTACATCTTGAAGGAGATACTAAAAGAGAAAGGGGCTTTTACTTTTGGTTTTCTAAATTCCTTGATTGGAAACTTCCACAAGTTCCGAATCATAATGGTAAAGATACCCCCTTATATCCGTCCGTTCTTTTTCCTGCATGGTTCGTTGAGCAGAAAAAAGGTTGGTCATCTATCCTTGCTACAATACCAACTCAATTTGGCATAAAGGAATCAAAGAAAAGGGCTTTAGAATTCTTACTTTCTTTAGATGTCAATGATAATATATTAGAGCGAAGCTCTATAAAAAATGAAATAGATACTATAGGCTTTCAATGGAAGCTTATAAGGCATAATGCTGAGATTGTTGCAGCCAAAGTTTCTGCTATTGTTTCAGGAATTCCTGAACAACCCGAAGTAAAGTTTGATACTTATAAAATGGATCTGATTTTAAAGGAAAAAGATTCCATTATCGCAGCGATTGACTATCGAGTTAAACTCGAAGCCCAGTTAAAAACTCTTAACAGTGAGTATGTTAGTCCTGTGGATGATGAAAAACTTCAGAAAGAGGTTGTCCGTATTATTAGTTCTAAATTGGACGAAATTAATTCATTAGAGCTCGATTTACAAAAAATAAGTGATCACAAGAGCTATATAGCGCATCAAATTACCTCTACAACAGACAGGCTGAATAATCTCCTGGATGATAAAAGGAAATACGAAGATCTTAAAAAAATAGCTTCTTCAACTGTTTTTGATAATACTCATTTGAACAGTAATGAGTGCCCGACTTGCGGTGCTCCTTACAGTGATAACTTGTTAGACCTTTCACCGCAAGATAATCTCATGACTTATGAAAGTAGTTTGAATTTCATTAAAGAACAGATTAAAGCTTTTGAGTTCGTTTTGGAAGATAGTAAGAACCAACTTAAATTTAAAACATCAGAGCAGATAAAAACACAAGATACAATCGCCGCCCTAAAAGTCGATATAAATAGACTAAAGAAAAGAGATGACTCATCACTTGCTTTGCAAGAAGATGTTTTGAGAAGAAAAATAAATTTAGAAAATTCAATTGATAATATAACCAATGCCTATGCGGCACTAGCTGAAATAAAGCTTGAATTGAATGCTTTGCATGCAAAATACGTCAAGCTTATTTCTAAAAGAAAAGCATTGCCGCAGAGCGTACTCTCAACTAAAGATGTTGAAAAATTGAATTCACTGAAGTCCGGAATGGTAAATAGACTTAATAATTATAATTTCACCAGCTTTGCTGCAAGTCTTATCAGCATCTCAGAAGATACATACCTCCCTACAAGAGAGGGCTATGACATTGGCTTCGATACTTCGGCTAGTGATGGAATCCGAATTATCTGGGGGTATTTGTTAAGCTTGTTCTCTGTTGGTAGAGCATATTCTACAAATCATCCTGGGTTGGTTATATTTGATGAACCACGTCAGCAAGAAGCAAATAAGGTGAGTTTTGCAGAGTTATTGAGAGATGCGGCGAGATCGGCTTCAAATGGTGGACAAATAATTTTTGCGACATCAGAGGAAGAGAGTGTGCTTGTTGATGCATTGAAAGGCCATAACTATAAGATAGTATCTTTCGATAAAAATGACGGCAAGCTGATTCGTAAACTGGATGCATAAATAAGTTGCTTTTCTTTGCATGTAATCCGAAATGACATATCTATTATGCTCTGCCAGCTCTGAGGCTGGTTAGAGCGCATAATTCCACTGCATTAAAACCCACCTCTAAAGCGGGCAGGCGTGGCGGGGAAAGCATTGCACGCCCGGCGGGGTGTTAATTATTATTTATTCGTGTCTGAGCGCCTCGCTGTGAGGTTGTTGCGAAGTGCGTGTTGCGCAGTAATGTCGGCGTGTGACGTTGCTGAAGGGCTTCTGATGCGGGGTAGTCAAAAGCCGCCTTATGACGGCTGCGCGGTTTCGGTTGAACATGCATAGAATGATTTCTGTACAAAATGTCCGATCCTCGCTCTATGCAGCCTGATGACGCTGTTGCGAGCTGTTCAGCGCTTCAATCTGATGTGGGCGTTTAACAGGTGCCGGTAGCTATTTTGTGGTTTTCATGATTAAAAAATCAATCAGTGCTTTGACTCGCTTTGCTTTACCGGTGTTTTTTAAGTAGTAAAGATAAACCGCTGGATAGGTCTTCCAGTAAGGCATCATCAATGGGATAAATTGCTCTTTATCGGGCTGTAATTCATACACCGGTTCGAATAATCGGCCAATACCCAGACCGCTGCGTATTCCATCGGCCATGACATCAATATCATTGCTGATGATCTGCCCAGGCATCTCAACAGTTAATTGCTCACCTTTGTCTTCCAGAATCAGGGGGAGGATGCGGTTATTGGTGATAAAGCGATAGCCGATCAGTTGATGCTGATGCAAGTCCGTCGGCAGTTCTGGCGTACCGTGTTGTGCGAGATAGGCCGCAGAAGCATACAAACCCTCACGAAACGGTTTCATCAACTGGCGGGCCACAACGCTCTCTTCGAGGATATCGCCAAAACGAATGCCCAAATCAAAGCGTTCATCAATCATGTTTACCGTTCCGTCATAAACGGATATCTCAAGTTGTACTCCCGGATAGCTCTGGCAAAACTCCGCCATACACGGCTTCATAATAAGCAGGTAAGCAAAGCGCGACAGCGTAATTCTGACCAGCCCGGAGGGCTCCTGATTCAGATCTTTAATGCTTTCCACCGCACTTTCCAGTGACTGAACAGCCCGCGACGTCTGTTGCAGCAGTTGCTCTCCTGCGTCCGTTAGCTCAATGCGTCGGGTGGTGCGTACAAAAAGCGGGTGGCCAATATGTTGCTCAAGCAGTTTTAGCGCTTTGCTCACGGAAGGCGGTGTTATCTCAAGTTTCCTGGCCGCAGCAGTAATGCTCCCTTCACGGGCGATGCTCTGGAAAATACGGATTTGGTTGTAAATGACATTGTTCATGGCGTCATCCGGAAAAAGAAATTAAGTACATTATTAGCTATTGGCTAAGAGTGTATGAGCTATTACTGCTCTAAAAAACAGAATCAGGGTTGTTTATACTCATTCCCCGTTAAACAAACCACTGTTCAGGAAGCCAAAATGCAAAATGTACTGATTATTTCAGGTCATCCGAATCTTAATGAGTCCATTGGCAATGCCACTATTTTGGGTGAAGTCGCGCAAGCGCTGCCCGACGCCGAGATACGCTTTCTTGATGCTCTGTATCCCGATTACCAAATCAACGTGGTACAGGAGCAGGAAGCCTTGCTCAAAGCCGATGTGATTGTCTGGCAGTTTCCTTTTTCCTGGTATTCCGTACCGGGGTTAATGAAGTTATGGATTGACCAGGTGTTTGTTCACGGTTTTGCCCATGGCTCCACCGCAAAACTGGGTGGCAAAAAACTGATTATTTCCTTTACCGCCGGAGCACCAGAGGCCCTGTATTCCACGGATGGTTTGTTCGGTCACGACATTCAGCACTACATGACACAGTTTGAAACCACAGCCTCGTTGTGCAATCTGGCTTTACAGGACCCAATTTATACCTTTGGGATGAGCTACGCAGGACGAGATGAGGCCAAAATTCGGGAACAGAAAGCGATGGCGAAAGATCATGCCTTGCGATTGATTGCCACGATTAAAGAAACTGCGCCTGCTTTAAAAATGGCTGTCTGAAAGAGAGGACAAAAAATTGTATCTGATCAATATAGCAGTCAATGAAGATATTTCTCCTGATCAGTATGAAGCGCTTTTCATGCGTCATGTCAGCTGGTTTCAGCAGTATTTTGAGGCAGGCAAGTTTGTGCTCATCGGGCCTTATTCGGATCGCGAAAGAGCAGGGGTCATTATTGCTAAGACCGTAAGCCGGGAAGAGCTGGAAACTATTCTGAGTGAAGACGCATATTACCCCAATCTCGCTGACTATGAGATTCGAGAATTTATCCCGAAAATAGTGGGTAGCTGGCAATAAAAGACGTGGCAATTTCCATTTGAAAACGTGATTAGGAGATAATTATGCAGTATGTAAACCTGGGGCGAAGTGGTCTGAAAGTTTCACGACTGTGCCTGGGATGCATGAGTTACGGCGAGCCAGAACGCCTTCCTCAGCCGTGGTCGCTTGATGAAAATGCTTCACGACCGTTGATTCGACAGGCACTTGAGGCCGGAATCAATTTTTTTGATACGGCTAATATTTATTCAGGCGGAAGTTCTGAAGAAATTGTTGGTCGGGCGCTGCGCGATATGGCGTATCGGGACGAAGTTGTCGTCGCTACCAAGGCATTTTTCCCATGGCGTAACTCGCCAAACACCGGTTTTTTGTCGCGAAAATCGCTGTTTCAGTCCATCGACGACAGCCTGACCCGGTTGGGTATGGATTATGTGGATCTGTATCAGATTCACCGTTTTGATCACGGCACACCTGTTGAAGAGACCATGGAAGCACTTCATGACTTGGTGAAAGCCGGGAAAGTTCGCTATATCGGTGCATCCTCTATGGAAGCCTGGCGTTTTGCTAAGATGCAGCATGCCGCCGAGCGTAACGGCTGGACTCGCTTTGTCTCGATGCAACCGCAATATAATTTACTGTATCGGGAAGAAGAGCGGGAAATGCTGCCGCTGTGTGAGGATCAGGGCGTGGGTGTTATTCCCTGGAGCCCGATGGCACGCGGCAGGCTGACACGCGACTGGAATGAAACCACCCCCCGAACGCAAAACGATGCCTTTGCGCTGAAAATGTATGAAAACGCCGCACAACAGGACCAGAAGGTGGTTGAGGTTGTGGCACAGATTGCCGACGGGCGAGGCGTCCCTCGTGCGCATGTTGCGCTGGCATGGCTGCTGTCTAAATCTGTCATTACCGCGCCTATCGTCGGTGCCACAAAAGCGGAGCACCTTTTAACCGCAGTGGAAGCACTTAACCTGACATTATCGGCAGAAGAAATGGCACGGCTGGAAGCACCGTACGTTCCTCATATCGTTGATGGCATCGTACCGCCGCTGCCTGTACAAGCGCCACGACTCTCACCCATGAGAATCAACCTGGGAGTTGAGTGCGACGAAAATGGATTGTGATAAGGTGCGCTTACGCGCCTTGTCAGGAATAGTGACACACAACTTATTCCCGCCGAAAAAGCGAGGTCATTTATGAAAGCCGGGATTTCTTTACCACTTTTGTTGGCTCTGAGCTGTTCTGCTGTTGCGCAGGAGCAGAAAGTGCCTGTTTCGCCCGTGTTCAATATTTTTGAACTCGTCATCAAGCAAGATAAAAATAACGCATATAACAACCTGGCTGAAAAAAATATTACCGCTTCGGTAACCAGCGAACCTGGAACTCTGGCGATGTATTCGGCCCATAATAAAACGAACCCGTCAGTGGTTTATGTGTTTGAAATTTATGTCGACAGCGATGCTTACGAAAAACACCTGAACTCAACGAGCTATAAAGATTTTTTGCGTCATTCGGGGGATATTCTGGAGACGAGTCAAAAGCGTAGATTTGATTTGATGCCGCAATTTCTGGCAGATAAAAAAATTGTGCAAAACAATAGCACGATCAATAACTTTATCATCGTTGAGGTGAAACCAGCGCTTGGGCAGGCTTTTCGCGATGTTGTTTTACCCGAAATGACACAGTCCATTAAGCTGGAGGAGGGGGTTCTGGCGATGTACGCCACTATTGATAAAGCTAACCCCAACCGTTGGTATTTCTATGAAATATACGCCAGCGAAGAGGCTTATCAGGCCCATCGGCTGACCCCTCATTTTAAACAATACATTGAGCAGACAGCCGAAATGACGACTGATAAAGAGGCCATTGCAATTAATCCAGGCAAGTTTGTGAATAAAGGCGGCCTGATGTATGAAATTAAGTGAATGTCAGCCCCACCTGGTGAGTAGGCTGCAAAAAATTAATTCAGTTCTGACGTTCAGAAGGCTCGTCTATAAGATAAAAAGAGTGCATGAGCGTAAGGATTGACAATCCAGATACACATTCCACCTTCGTTACGTTTAGCCGATATATCTGGATAATGCTGGTTGATTCAGCATATCGATGTCGTTGCTATTTTTCGCCTCAACATTATCGCTGTCAAAGACCGGATATAGAAGGTTTTTGGTGTAAAGTCCGCTCCTCGTTGTGAGTTCAATGGGTCGATGCAACGCTATCCTTAATCAAGGGGGACGTTGCCATGAAACGAAGAACGCGCATTTACTACACGCCTGAACAGAAAGCGATTATCTGGGACAGATATAAGCAAGGTGATTCCCTGCATGATATCGCAAGGATGTTCGACAGATATCATTCTTCTATCATGCCCACTATCCACCAGACTGGTGGATACCGTCCCCCTGTCCGAAAGCGACACCGATTAGCGCTTTCGCTAGACGAAAGAGAAGAGATATCCAGAGGGCTGGTAGCAAAACGCAGCATCAGGGACATCGCTGCCAAATTATCAAGAGCGCCCTCAACGATTAGCCGCGAGGTCAGTAGGCACGGTGGTGCAAAACAATACCGTGCAGCAAAAGCCGATGCTACTGCGTGGGAAAATGCCCTGAGACCAAAACCTTGCAAGCTAATTGAAAGCCCCGCATTGTGTAAAATTATTGCAGAGAAGATGCATCAGGACTGGTCGCCGGAACAGATCGCCGGTTGGCTGAAACGCTGTTATCCGGATAATCAGGAAATGCATGTGTCACACGAAACGATTTATAAAACGCTTTTTATACAAACCCGGGGAGCATTAAAAAAAGAGCTGCAGCAATGCCTTAGAAGCGGAAGAGTCGTGCGTAGATCCAGAACGTCATCGCTTAAAGGGAAAGGATTAGGGTCAATCCCGAACACGATACCTATCAGCGAAAGGCCACCAGAGGCGGCTGACAGAGCTATTCCAGGTCACTGGGAAGGTGACTTGATTCAGGGCTCGAAAAACTCCTATATCATCACCCTCGTAGAACGTCATTCCCGTTTTGTTATGCTGGCGAAGATCAGAGACAACAAGACCATAACAGTTATATCTGCACTCATCAGACAAGCCCGGGAATTACCTGCTGAGCTTTATAAAACATTAACTTGGGATCGTGGCGCTGAAATGACCAGCCACACACGATTTACTATAGCGACAGACATTCAGATTTATTTTTGTGATCCTCAATCTCCCTGGCAACGTGGCTCAAATGAAAATACGAACAGATTGCTCAGACAATATTTTCCAAAAGGAACTGACTTATCGGTTCACAGCCAGCAAAGACTTAACAGTGTTGCCAGACAGCTCAACGAAAGGCCGAGAAAAACGCTAGACTATGAATCACCAGCAGAACGGTTCAATAAGTGTGTTGCGTCCATCAGTTGAACTCACAG